>NZ_JBYTDZ010000002.1:0-996828 GCF_058791855.1 Bacillus sp. EB106-04-04-XG123
CTCCCTTCTGTCCGCTCGACTTGCATGTATTAGGCACGCCGCCAGCGTTCGTCCTGAGCCAGGATCAAACTCTCCGAGGTATGCAGGATGCATATCACACATGCGTTGCTACTACACGATGTAGTGAACTTAGCATGTGATCATTTCCTGCCTCGTCAGCGTTTGACTGACTACCTATGAAGTATCATAGGATTTTTTTATAAAAACTCGAATTAACAGGTACGTTTTGTCTTGTTTAGTTTTCAAAGATCATCTCCGCCGTCTCTCAGAGGCGACTTTATTAATATAACATTCTATCAAGATAAAGTCAACAACTTTTTTCTTAATGTTATTTATCAACCGCGCTGTTTCAGCGGCGAATACAAATATAACACCTTTTGAAAGAAGAAACAAGTATTTTTTCTAAATAATTTATTTTTCCTTATCTCTTCCTATATATCGATACAAATGCTGCTCATCTCGGGAATTGTCTATTGTTGATCCTGCAGGTCTTTAGTATATTTATATTAGATTGAAACTAAATAACCGCAGGGGGAGCTTTGTGCTGAGAGTGAACATTCGTTGTTCTGACCCTTTGAACCTGTCAGTTAATACTGAAGTAGGAATGTGGAATCACTTGGATACATATGGTGTATTCAAATCGATATGTTTTTCTATGAATAACATACTCATCCTTACACGGTCTCTCCTTGCTCAATTCATGAAAAAGGAGATTTTTTTATGCAGCAATCAAATCAATTGGTACGACTGATGGAAATCGCGATTATGACTTCACTTGCACTTGTATTAGATTACTTATCAGGTCTCTTTTTAAGAATGCCGAATGGCGGATCTCTTGCTCTGATTATGATTCCCGTTATTCTCATGTCTATTAGATGGGGGATATCTACCGGATTTATCATCGGTGTGTTAATCGCAGGTCTTCAGCTGATGAATAGCCCGATCATCGCTACACCTGTTCAAGGATTCCTCGATTACTTCGTTGCATCTGTTGTTATTTCTTTAAGCGGCTTGTTTTCTGGATTGATCAAAAAAGCCATTCAGGATCAAAAGCGAAAGCAGCAATTTTTCTATATTACCTTAGCTGTTTTTGTTGCTAGTTTCTTCAGGCTGCTGACGTTCTTTATTTCTGGCGTCGTTTTCTTTTCTCAATATGCACCGAAAGGAACACCAGGATGGGTCTACTCTTTAATTTATAACAGCACATATATGGTTCCTTCATTTATTATTTGCAGTATTGTTCTTTGTATACTCATTCCAAGTGCATCCCGTTTGGTTTTTCCTCATCAAAAATAACCGGCTGATGACAGCTGGTTATTTTTTTATGCATAATTTGCTGCTCTATGGAATCTATTAATAATAGAAGATTTCATGCTGGAGGTACGACAATGAGCCCTTACTCCATTATGCTTTGCTGTTATATTCTCAGTCTGGCTTATTTCTTGGCAGGTTTCTATGAAGCTTTAAAAATAGCAGGTGTGAAAGGAAAAGTAGAAGCTTCACCGTTTATTTCTTACATGTTGCTTGCTGTACTTTTCACTTTTTTCTCTCATTATTACTGGAAGCTGACGATTTAATTCGTTTTACATGGTTATTCAATCTAGACAACTCCCATCCATACCCTATTTCATTATGGTTCTCGCCAGCCAGCTCGAACTGGCTGGTAACGACAAAACTAGGTTGAAGTTTTTGATAAAATTGTTTCGCCGAATTTTGTTCAAACACCCATAGCAGCATATTCTGATAACCCTTTTCTATTAAATATTCCACTCCTTTTTCCATTAGAGCAATACCCGCCCCTGATTTCTGTTTCTGTTGGAATAAATAGATGGCATATAGCTCTCCATCATATGTAGAATAGCGTTCGTCACGTTGTTTTCCGAAAGTGGCAAAACCAAATACGCCATCCTCATCTTCTGCGACAAACGTGCCTTCAAGCGATCTTTTTCTCCAGCTCTCTTCCCGATCTTCAATGGTTAAACCATCTAAATACTCCTGCGAAATAATCCCTTGATAGGTAGTCTGCCAGCTTTTCACATGAATCTCGGCGATTTTTGGAATATCTTGATGTACAGCATGTCTCACCTTCATCCGCTCCACTCCTTTTAGCTTTTTCCACCTTATCTTCATTATGATAAATTTCTATTACATAGAATTCAATGACTAGCGTTTTGTCAGCACATCTTTCAATGGTTAAACCTTCTTCTATAAAAAAGTGACACCTTCTGGTGGAAGGTGTCATTTGATTTTATTGTTCTATTTGATGATCAGCTTTTTCGATTTTTCTTGGTTGTTTGATTTCATTTGTTAGTTCTTGAATGCTTTGCTTCACATTGCCTTTGCCAGAAAAATTCTCAATAATTTCTTTCACATCAATTCCAGAGGATGCTTTCAGACTCTCTTGAAGACTAGACATGAGATTTGTGGCATAGCCTGTAACTTTATTGGCACCGCTGCCTTCACCGTTACCGCCTGTATCCACAACAGTAATTTTATCAATGTTAGAAAGTGGTGCAGATACTTGCTTCGCATATTCAGGAAGCATCTTGACAATCATATCAAGGATCGCTGCCTGACCATACTGTTCGAATGCTTCCGCAATTTTCTCTTTCGCTTCGGCTTCTGCAAGTCCTTTTAGTCTAATGACGTCTGCTTCTGTTTCCCCTTTCGCACGATCCGCTTCCGCTTTGGCAAGCCCGTCTATACGAACTTTCTCAGCTTCTGCTTTGGCCATTGCTTCAATGCTATATTTCTTCGCATCTGCTTCTGCGAGACGTTTCGCTTTTTCTGCCGCAGCCGACTGCTCAACAGCATAACGGTCCGCATCTGCTTTCTTTTTCACTTCAGAATCGTATTGACGTTCACGACGCTGAATCTCTTTTTCTTCTAATTCAATTTGTTTCTGACGCTCAATGATTTTGACTTGCATTTCTTGTTCAGTTACGTGCTGGCGGTTACGAGCGGTTTCTAAATCGTACGCTTGGTCAGCACTTGCTTTCGCTGTATCCTGTTCACGTCTGAATTCTGCTCTTTTCAGTTCATTAATCTTTTCTGCTTCAGCGATTTCAGTAGCACGCTCAAGCTCAGATTTCTTCGCATCTTTATCTGCTTCGGCACGTTTGATCCGTGTTTCTTTATCTGCTTCAGCTGTTGCAATATCTGCATCGCGTTTTACTTGGGCAATTCTTGGTTTACCTAGAGATTCTAAGTAGCCATTTTTATCACGAACATCTTTGATCGTAAACGAGACAATGACTAGACCCATTTTCGCTAAATCTTGAGAAGCAACGCGTTGTACTTCTTGTGAAAATTTTTCTCTGTTTTTATAAATCTCTTCAACTGTCATTGACCCTAAGATGGAACGGAGGTGACCTTCTAATACTTCTCTCGCTTCGTTTTCACGATCTTCTTTTGTTTTACCTAAAAATTGCTCTGCAGCAGTAGCAATTTCTTCAATCGATCCACCAATTTTTATGATGGCCGTTCCATCCGCCATGACCGGTACACCTTGTTCGGTATAGACTTCAGGGGTTGAAACATCTAGCTTGCTAGATAGTAAGCTGAGCGGCTCTGCTTGTTGAAAGACTGGAAGAACAAAGGTACCGCCGCCTCTTACAATCTTAATCTTGTTTCCACCTTCGTCCACGTGGACATTTTTACTTCCTAGATAACTTCCTGTCACGATTAATGCTTCATCTGGACCTGCTGTCCGATATTTAGAAACAAATACACCAATAAGTGCAATAAGAATGACAAGCACAATTCCAATGATCACTAAAATAGTTGTTCCTGGCATAGCATTCCCTCCTAGATTTCTTCATTTGGTATAACAGATAAGACGCCTTTGTTCACTTCGACAACTAGCACACGGGTTCCATATGGAATCTCCTCTTGGTCGAAGCTGACAGCTGGCTTTGAGATTTTCCCGCTGTTACTGATTAACAGCACTTCTCCAAACCCGTCTTTTGGAACAGATACAATGATCTCCCCAGTTCTTCCTTTTAAATCGGCCTCCGTATAAGAGAGAGATTCTTCAGCAGAGGAAAGCGGGACTAATACAAATACATTCAAACAGGTCACAAGGATCACTGCGAGGATGGCAGATAATAGTGCGCCAAGTCCACTTCCTACAATTGCTGTTTTTTCAGAGATAAACCCTCCAGCCGAGAAAAAGGTAAGAAATGCGAGGATCAATGTTGGTTGAAGGAATGGAACAGGGATCGCTTCAAACCATCCATCAAATACATCGCCGAAAAAGACGAAAACAAGTGTCAGGATTCCTGATATCATCAATATGTATAAATACAGCGTCTGAAGAGGCAGCCCAAACACATCCATCTTCCTCACCCTTTCTTCATGAAATGAACATCTGTTGTTTCATTTAGATCATACTCACCTCCAATGTATTCCTTGTAACAGGTAATACGAACCACTTTTGTAAAGGTTTCATATTTCATCACAATTCTTCAAAGGGATTTTCGGATAGCTCAAGAATGATTGTCATGTACCCTTATGTTAAAATTTGATCTTGAGGTGATGAAGAAAATGAGTTTATTACATGAAGCAAGACAAGAATTGTGGCACGAGCTGCAAGGTTTGAGCGAAGAACAATTGAACCAAAAATTATCTGATGATACTTGGAGTATTCAAGAGGTAGCAGATCATTTAAAGAAAATGGACCTAGTTGCAGCAAAACATCTAGCTGCTGAGGGGAAAAAAGCACCGATCAAAGAATATGAACCAAAGCCGGTGGAAATGGCAGAGGATCGTTCGAAAAAAGCCACTGCGCCTAGTATTGTTGCGCCTGAGCACAAGCATGTGACACCTACACATTTAAAGGATGAGCTCGATACAGCTCGTGAGCAGCTCAATCAAATTTTATCAACATTTACTGAGGAAGATTTCAAACGCGTCATTGCACACCCTGTGTTTAAAGAGCTATCCCTTAAGCAATATCTTGATTTTATCGGCGCACATGAAAAACGCCATATTCATCAAATCAAAGAAATTAAAGAACAACTATAAAACATAAAAAGGACTCCCTTTAGGGAGCCTTTTTTCATTGTTACACTGTTTTAGGTGTTAACTCAAAGCAGCGCGCATAAATCCATTTGTACGCTTTTTCGTTTAGATCTCTTGGGTTTCCAACTGTTTGCGGATCTTTCATCGCTTCTTTAGATAAACGGTCAATCATATCTTTTGATACACCTTGTTCTTCTAATGAAGGAATTTCTAAATCTTCTACTAAATCATACATCCAGTTCACGGCTGCTTTGGCTGCTTCCTCTGTTGTCATTCTGCTTGTATCAACCCCAAACGCTTGCGCAATTCGTGCGAATTTTTCCGGATACCCTTTCCAGTTATATTCCATCACTGGTCCCATCATCGCTGCAACACACTGACCGTGTGCGACAGGAATAATGCCTCCGAGTGTTTGGCTCATCGCATGTGCAGCGCCAGCTGATTCACTTCCATAAGAAAGCCCGGCAAGCATCGCAGCTTGTGCCATTCCATATCTGGCTTCCAAGTCCTCACCATCAGCAAAGGCACGGCGAATATAATGAGCTGCATATTCAATGGCCATGAGTGCTACCGCATCTGTAATCGGCTGAGCAAATTTCATCGTATAGCATTCAATCGCGTGAGCAAGCGCGTCAATTCCAGTCATTGCTGTCACATGAGGCGGCATGGATACATGAAGCTCTGGGTCAATCACTGTAAGATGAGCTGCAATAAGAGGACCACCTGTATTGAATTTGAATTCTCTTTCTTCATCAGTAATGACTGCCCATTGCGTCACTTCTGAACCTGTACCAGCTGTTGTCGGAATAGTGGTTAAAGGCGGGATTCTGTTTTCAAGCGGTTTTTTCCCCTCTGCCGCTTCGTAATTAAGAACTGAGCCTTCATGAGTCGCCTCTACTCCAATTGCCTTGGCTGTATCCATTGAGCTGCCGCCACCTACTGCGACTAATCCATTACAGCCTTCTTTTTCATATAAAGCAGATCCTTCGTTCACTAGACGGACTGGCGGATTTGGCTCTACTTTATTAAATAGAACAACATCAATTTGCGCTTCTTTTAATGAAGCAATTACGGGGTCCACCACGCCCGCTTGATAAATGCCGGGGTCTGTTACAAGCAATACCTTTGAAACGCCGTATGCTTTTACTTCTTCCCCGACATGTTTCACTGCACCAATGCCGTGTTTGATGACAGTCGGAATTTCAAATGTATGGAATTTCTGCATGCTTTCAATTTTCATATTTAGTGTCATATAGAATCTCCTCCAAATGCGTAATTTTTATTTAAACCAATGAACTGCTTCAGGTTTTGTATTTCGATATAAATGCTTCAGCTCGGTATATTCCTCAAGTCCCGTGCGTCCTAATTCACGCCCAATGCCTGATTGCTTATAGCCACCCCAAGGTGCTTGAGCAAAATAAGGATGGAAATCATTGATCCAAGCCGTGCCTAATCTTAATTGCCGAGCCACTCTTTCGGCTTTGCTGATATCAGAAGACCACACAGCTCCTGCTAATCCATAAATCGTATCATTTGCCAGCTTGATGACTTCTTCCTCTGTACGGAAGGATTCGACTGTCAGGACAGGTCCAAAGACTTCTTCCTGCACAATCCGCATATCTGACGTGCAGCCTGAGAAAATGGTCGGCAAGTAGAAGAACCCATTTTGCAGCTCCTCTGCATCAGGTCTTTTTCCACCTGTCTCTAACCTAGCGCCTTCTTCTAAACCGATGCTGACGTATTTTTCTACTTTTTCTCGATGCTCAGCTGAGATGAGCGGCCCGCTCTGGGTGTCTTCATCAAAGCCGTTGCCTAGCTTGATTTTTTTCGTACGCTTCACCAGTTCTTCTAAAAATTCATCATGAATGGATTCTTCCACCAGCAAACGTGCCCCCGCTGAACACACTTGCCCTGCATGGAAAAACACAGCATTCATTGCCTGGTCAACCGCTACGTCTAAATCAGCATCTTGAAACACAATATTTGGATTCTTTCCGCCAAGCTCAAGGGCTATTTTTTTCACATTACCGCTGGCTCCCTGCATAATTTTCTTACCTGTTTCAATACCGCCTGTAAATGAAATCAGATCTACTTGATCATTCACAGCAAGCTCATCTCCAACTGTTGCCCCAGGTCCAAGCACTAGATTTGCAACGCCTGCCGGAACGCCCGCTTCTTCCATGAGTTTAAATACTTTTATCGTGGTGAGTGGTGTGATTTCACTTGGCTTTAGAACGATTGTATTTCCCGCCGCAAGAGCCGGAGCGATTTTCCAGCTTGCTTGAAGCAATGGATAGTTCCAAGGAGTGATTTGTCCGCATACACCGACAGGCTCTCTGATTAATTCACTTTTCGAGTTTGGAATTGGCGATGCAATGATTTCCCCGCCATCTTTATCAGCCAATCCTGCGTAATATTGGAACACGTTCGCAATATCATCCATATCTGCCTTGCTTTCCTCTAAAGTTTTGCCTGTATCAAGTGATTCCAATGTGGCTAGTTCATCAAGATCACGTCTAATCAATTCAGCTATCTTAAACACAATATTTCCTCTTTCAAGTCCAGGCATGTTTGCCCATTCCCCTTGATCGAAGGCTTTTCTCGCTGCTTTAATGGCTAGCTGCGCGTCATTTCTAGATCCTTCGCTGACTGTCGCGATCACTTCTTGATTGAACGGATTGATGATATCCCGCGTGTCGGTACTTTTAGCGCCAACCCATTGTCCGTCTATAAATAGTGTTTGACTCATAGAAGGAACCTCCTCTGATTCTCTTTGGTAAGTTTGTTAAATAAAAATTTAACGTTTTGAACATAATTAACTTATCATGTTCAAATTTTTCTGTCAAAGGGGAGATATGCTTCATTTATTTTGACTTTTTGTATTCTTTCGTTAACATATAGTCCATAAAGATTTTTTTGAACGGATTGAATTCTCTTAATAGAAAGCAGGGACAAAATGAAAAAGCAGGAACAACAGCCGCAAGCAGAAGATCGTATTTTAGCTGCTAAAGATCTAGTCATTGATTCCATAGCTGAAACGATGGATCTCTATGGTATTACGCGAAGTGCAGGTATTCTATATGGGACGATGTATTTAAATGAGGAAATGACACTGGATGAAATGCGTGAAGAGCTGCAAATGAGTAAGCCGAGTATGAGTACGGGTGTGAAAAAGCTGCAAGACATGAATATTGTCAAAAAAACGTTTCACCGAGGCCGAAGAAAACACAGTTTTGTTGCGGAAAAAGACTTTTTTAAGTTTTTCACGAACTTCTTTCCTCAAAAATGGGAACGTGAGGTCGAGGTCAATTTAGCAGCAATTGAAGAAGCGCAGGAGCGGCTTCAAGAGGTGGCGCATGATGATCAGCTGGAGGAACATGTAAGAGTGGAAGCGCAGCAGCTCATTGAGCAGCTTGAAAGCTCAAAAGCCTATTATGACTGGTTGAGACGATTAGCCCATTCTGTTCATTCTGGCGAAATCTTTGACTATATTCCAATTGAGCAGAAGGAAAAATAGGCGATGTGTTTACGTTTTACAGCTTGAATTTCACAGGAGGATTGATTATAATAAATTATGTCGTCATACCTCGGGGCATTAGCTCAGCTGGGAGAGCGCTACGCTGGCAGCGTAGAGGTCAGCGGTTCGATCCCGCTATGCTCCATACGAAAAACCATTCTTGAGAAATCAAGGATGGTTTTTTTATGTACATATCTCTTATGCTTGTTCTTTGTTTTTTCGTATTCTTAATCAATTTATGATGCGGTATGTAATCACAGAAAGATAAGTTAGGATGAGAATGATTGTATAGGACACAGGAAAATCGCTCGTCATTCCGTGATAAATGAAATAGATGAGTAACGCTGACAGCATGATGATTTGGAACAGTTCTTTTTTCATTTTTCTCTCCTCTCATGATAGTGATTTGGTTGATTATATCACACATGATGTCATTTTTTGTTAGCTATCAGCAAGGAAGCATTTCCTCACTTGCTGATAGCACTTTTTATAGATCGTCACTTCTTCAGCAATTGTTCGATTTTGTTCTTCGTCTTCGGTCCGTAAATTCCGTCTGCCGCTAAGCCGTTCATGAGCTGAAACCGCTTGACTGCATTCGCTGTTTTCGGTCCATAATAACCGTCAATCCCGTTGTTTTTTGCCCCTTTGTCTGGGTAAAAATAGAGGGATGATAAGGCTTTTTGCACAGCAGTGACTTGAGGGCCTTTTGTTAAGGGCTTGGTTACTTTTAAAATGCCAGATGGCAGGTTTGACGATTTCTGTTTGGAAACGGGTGCTTTGTGGCTCAAGCTTTCTGCCTGAACTGGTTTTCTTGTGCTTTTGCTGCCGGTATGCGCTGTGGCTATGCCAGCTTTAAACTGATCCCATCGTCCGAGAAGTTTCCTTGGACACTCTTTCCCGCTCCAATGTTTATGAGGCACTACATTTGATAAAGGAATCCCCAAATCTCCTATCAGCTTGCGAATGAGCCATTGGGCATTTTCGACTGCTTGTTCAAAGTTACCGTCTGCATTTTCACAAATTTCAATTCCAATTGACTTCATATTGCCGGTGCCTCTGCCATCCCCTGCGTGCCAGCCGTTTTCGTTTAACGGTAAATGCTGATAAATCACCTGATCATCTACAGTGTAATGCCAGCTGACACCGGTACTTGAACGTGCAACAAACGCTGCATGACTGGCCGCATTAGCACCTTTTGCACTGTTTGACGTATTATGCACCGTAATATAGAGCGGCTTCATCGTGTTTCCTGGTCTGTTGCGATGTTGTTTTGGGATCAATGCTTGAATGATTTTCACCATGTCGTTTCTCCTTCAAGTATTATTTTGTTAGCCCTCTTTGTTTCAGAGCATCTTTTTGTAATTGGCCTTTGTAGGTCACATAATTGTTTTTAAACCAAGCGATAACGGCTGTGACCATAGTAAAAATCGTAGAACCTGCCACATAAAGTGCTTCACCTGCGGTTTGTACTTGCTCCTCACTAATCGGCAGCACCGTCTGTCCAAACATGACAAGCGTTTGATTGATCAGAGCAATAAAAAGAAGCACTGTGCGAATCACAGTGCCTTTGTCGAATGTTTTCATGATCTTTCCTCCTATTTTAAATTTCGTTCTATTTTGTCGAGTTTGTCGATCACGACGTCATACTTTTCACTAAACTTGGCTAACACTTCATTTTGTGCCTCGATTTGTGCATTGAGCTTATTTTCTCGTTCCTTCGTTGTGTTGAGAACATAAAACAGAATCCAGCAAAAGAGAACGGCAAATGGGCCTTGTGTCATTAAGTTTTGTACGACATCTACTTCCATTGGAATCACCTTCTTTCCGGCAAAAAAATAAAGCCATTAGGCTTCGTATTTGTCTCCTGTTATCTCTTGATAGTCTTCTGCCGAGATCCAGCCGATGCTTACATAAAATGCAATGTCCTCTGGGCCGTAACACTGCCAATCCCAAAATTGTTTGATATCTGCTACAGTTGGAAACATCATTCTGATTCAGCTCCTTTAAAAATAGCAAATAGCTGCGTTAATTGTTTTGATAATAAAGCGTTTTGTTTCTTTAAAAGTTCTATATCACTTGGCGGGAGTGGGGCTGGTTTTAGGCTATCTATATACTCCTGTGTCGCTGATTCATACCATTGTTGTTTTTCTACATCAAATGCAGCTTTATAAAAAGAAGGATTATTGGGTGGTGCAATTGTTGTACATTGATCTGGAATGATATAATTTCCTGCATCATCCCTCTCAAACACTTCTATAGGTCTGACCAATTCATATTGATGATTGTATTCATAGACTTGTATCATACTATCACTTCCTTAATTTAATGGGACGACCGTGTCTAAATAGTAGCCAGTTACCGCACTTTCATTCGCTGCGAGTAAACCAGTTAGCTTTAGCTCTCCTGTATTATATATAAGTAATTTACTATGACCGGTTGTACCTGATACGGGAACTGACACCACAAGACCTTTCTCTGGTAAACCTTCGGCTGGAATCCGTCCACAGATGATTTCTCTATTTGCTTTTAGATGACCTCTAAGCAACAACAAATTTCCCCATTTCACATATTCAACCGGTCTATCCCCTATAGATGAACTTTTGTCTAAGGTAACACTAAGCCACGTGACATTTTCAAACTCAGCATTTGTCACTAGCTGTTTCCAGCCCCTGAAGATTCCATCTGTATGAGTAGTTCCATACCAATGGCTGTTATCATAGCTTCGACTCACATGAAATGTTTTGCGGTTATTTCCCGTTTCTAAAATATCTACATTAAACCAAGAAGCATCGGTCGTTGATGGCATATTTACTGCATTCGTTCCAGAGACATAATAAAAACCAGAGGGCAGAGTGAGTATATCTGTACCAGTAGATATCAGCATTCTATTTCCATTTGCTCTCAATAATGGGTGCTCGTTCAACCTCTTCCAGCCGCTCCATTCTTGCTGAGTACCGGTAACATCTGTCGTCGATCGATTGATGTATACATCGCCTGTATTATTCGTCCCAATGATCCAGCCATAGGTATTTTCACTAAAGACTGATAAAGCCCTCATAGAACTTTTTGTAGGCAGATCGGGGTGTGCTTCATGAATATACCAAGAATGCACGCCCGGTAATTTGATAAGTTTATCTAAAATACTAGGATCGTTTGCATTAATTCTTTCATAAGCTTTTCCATCGTCAGCAGTGATTTTAGATAGTTGTCCTGCGTCCCATTTGTTTTTTTCATTTTGTGACGGCAATTGGAGCCAGTTAATTCCGACGTCATTCACATGATAGGAAAAACAAAATGCATTGCCTGATGTGTCAATCGCGATTCCTACGCCAATATTATTTTGACCTACAAGCTGAAAGCCTCTTAATGCAGCATTACCTATAGCAGGAGAATCGACTACTCCAGAACCTCCCGGAGCATAGAACGAGCAGGCACCTAACGATTTAATCCCGTTATAAATGCTGCCACCAGCAGGGATATTCACCAACTGGGCCCCATTATCATTTGTCATTTTATATAACTGAGATTGATTCCATTTCTGCTTTTCTGTTACAGATGCATGAGATGCAGCATCATTTTTGTGTTGATTGATTTCATCCAATAGTCCAACATCATTTTCAAGAATAACCTTGATCATGTCATTAAACAGATCTGCATGGGCTTTGTCACTGACTTTAAAAGAGCGAGGTGTCTTTATTTCCATGATCATTCTCCTTTTATATTTCAGCTATAAATATTGGTTTTGTTAGCTTCATCTTGTGCTGAACTTAAAACCAAATGTAATAAACTCAGTAGGATTGGCGTTATTTGAAGATGATTGCACACATACATTACCCTCTTTATCTATTAGGGTACGATGGAATTGCGGGACTCCTGGAGTCCCTATACTTGAAGCGACTCCTACAAAATGCATTGCCTGTTTCGGCCGATATTCTTCAGGCAAATTAAACACTGCATTATTTCCTAATGTCCCACCTTTTACAGCTCCTACTATCTCAACTTCACCTAGAAGATTCTTGCGATATTTTACTGGCAAATTAATAGGGTCATATTCCTTCCAATTGCTTTTAATCTCTTTAGGCGTTTCCCACGAACCTTCCAATAAATCTGATAGTGTGATTTGCTTCTCCCATGGTGTCCATGATTCTGCATTGTGTTTAAGAACTCTAAAGTATGTGTTCTTCCCATATACAGATTCATATGCTATTTGCACTAATGTAGTGCCATAACTCATGACCAACAAAAACACTCGATTAAAGGATGATGGACCGTTTATACCTTGGTTATAAATGAGGTACATTCCTGTCTGAGTGAGGGTGTTATAGTCTGTTTCGCTAGCAAATCCATGATAAATGGGCTTTCCATTATCTTGTGTGATTTTTACTAATTGACCGTTATCCCATCTGGCCCTATCGCTATCTGTAGGCAGCTTTGTCCATGTAATCGACGTATCACCGGTATGATAATAGAAAGAATATGCATTACCTGAACGATCAATCGCAAAGCCAGTTCCACTACCCTCCTCCCCTACCGTCTGCATGCCTCTTATCGAGACATTCGATAGGGAAGGAGAATCTTCCACACCCGCAGCTGCATAAAATGTACATGTTCCTTTTCCTTTAATTGCGTCAAAAATTCTAGCATTGGCTGGAATATTGATTAGCTGACTTCCATTATCGGCTGTAATCTTATAACTCTGTGATTCATTCCATTTCTCCTTTTCTATTTCAGATGCATGTATTCTCACATCATTTGTATGTTTTAAGAGTTGTTCTACTAGTCCAGTATCATTTTCAAGTAGTACGTTGACCATGTCATTAAACAGATCTGCATGCGCTTTATCATTCACTTCAAAAGGTTTTGGTTCTTTGATATCCAATCGCTCTTCACTCCCTTGCCTTAACATTTGGTTCAATCTCTTTCAGCTGCTCTAAAGTGAGCATCCTTTGCTCATATCCTTCATTTAGATCTTCCATTGAACAATCCCCCAGTTCAATTGCTTGTTTGACTAGCTCAGGTGTCGCCCATTGAAAATATAATGCCATGACCCAATAATTCATGATTCACTCTCTCCTTTAATGAAAAGGATCTCATTTTTTAGCGCTTTTAGTTCGTTTGATAGAAGATCACATTGATGTTCTATCTGTTTTCTCATCAGTTTTTCTTTTGCTACTTCTTGCGCTAGATAATCTAGTGGAAGAGGTGGTTGATACCTCGGGTTGGCTTGTGATTCTTCCCACCATTTTTTTAATTCTTCTACCATTGGCTTTGGCACGTCTAGATACCACTCACTTATATATGAACCGTCGCCGTCATTTCTCAGTTCAAAATCCTTTTGCGGATCCGCATCAGGGTATTTATACTTAATAGCTTCATATAAAATCATCAGAACCCTCCTATACTCTCGGGAAATTTCGGCCGCCTACTTCTGTAATGTCAAAATAGTTGTACCAGCCTGAGTTATCTGATATATAACGACTAACGTCTCCGTCATATCCTGCATACATATAAATTTCTAAATAATCCCCTTTATTAGCCGGTACATTGGCAGAACCATAAAGTCCCATACTAAAACTCAACGTATCAGATGGGCTTGTCGGACTTTGTCTTTGATGTGAAATATTTTTATATCTTTTTCCATTTAAATAGATCGATAATTCAAAGTTGGCATACCGTTGAAAGCTTTCAATATACACACCTGCATTCACTGAATACATTCCGTTTTCAGGACAGATAAAGCGATTATTTTTGATATCAAAATTGTTATGACTGTCTTTTATTTTTCGATTAAAAAGAACTTTTTGATACTCTCCTTTGGTTAATAACTGCTTCCCAGTTGTACCTATATTGGCATGACAGAACCCAGAGAGCTTATGCCAGTCGGTCCAACCCGATCCTGTCCACCAGTGACGACACCACGTACCTGTGCTATCAAAATAACTTCCTGCTTCGTTTCCTGTCCCATAGTAATATTGAACAAATCGAAAGTTACTATATTTTTCATTTTTCACAAAGCCGAATCTTGTAGGGTATCCCGTATCATTGGCTTGACCAATATCCATGAATGTAATCCCTATTGGATATTCCTCGCCGCTGATTGTCGCATCTTGAATGGCTTGATCCCCTGTTAGCTTGAAAAAGCTTTCATTTGTGATACCTGCAATTTGTTTACTAAGCGCATTGTCATTCTCTACAAGTGTGTCGACCATCTGATTAAACAAGTTGGCATGGGCTTTGTCAGTGGTTTCAAACGGTAAAGGTGATTTTATGTCCACTTCATTTCCCCCCCATTAATAAATATCATCAATCTCAAAAACAAATTCGATGTCGCCGTCTTTTTGTTTGTCTGTCATGGTGCGGATGGCGGTGAATTTGCCGTCTTCGTCGACAAGTGCTAGTTCGTTGATCACTTCTCCTGCCAGTTCTCCTTCGGCAATCGTGCAGGTGTAGCGGATTTTTGCTGGTTCCATGAAAGTAAATGAATCAATATTTTTTTGGACTAGTTCTTTTTTGAGTTTTTGTTCAGTGCCGTCTAGTGAGATCGGTTTTCCATCCTTCGTTCCCCCATTTCCAAATGCCATTTTGACGACTTTTGTGAGTTTTGTTCCTTCTGCTCTTGCCTTTGCCATTTGTTGACGTGCATACAGTGTTGTTACGGTTAATTGATCAGCCATTGTGATCCTCCTTATAAATCTATTTTTTTAGAAGTTGCTGCGAGCATTTTTGATCCGTCCAGCGGAACAGATCCATCAAGAATCCAGTAATGGTCCTTGATTAGTAAGCTTCCACCCTGCTCAGTTTGGACATGTACTGGCAGACGGAATGTCATCTTCTTTTTGGTTTGATGCTGAAGATGATTTTTTGTGCGTAAAGTCAATGCCGCTCCTTGCTTCGTTTCATGTACCGCTCCAGTCATGACATAGTTCATGCGCTGTGCTGTTTCTGACTGATGTTGAAGCCGCAGTCTCATGTTTAATGAATGCCGAAAACGAGCAGGCACATCCGTTGTACCTCGTGTTCCACTGAGATAAAACGTACCATTTAAGACAAATTCACCATTGAGTAAAATCGGGATATGATCGAAAAAACCCACCCTGCTTCGCAGTGTGAGCCTCACGTGATGATCATTTTTTTCATGTACGTCGGTATGATGAAAAGCCGTGAACGTATAAGCCAAGTGAGCAGGCTTTAACGTTTCAAGAATTTCTACAATATATCTCGTGTTTTGCAGATCATCAAGGTTCACACGTAAGGCGAAGTGATAACGATTGGTTGTGAGACGGATGACAGCACTTGGATTTTTAAGAAAGCGATTAACTGATTTCTCTAATGAAAGATACGTGATTGGCGGAATATTTGACATCATATTGAGTAAGCGTGCCCTGCGCAGTTCAATTGAATCATCTGATTCCCGCTGCACCTTCAGCATTCTTTCCCATCTATTCAATCCCCATGTCGCTGTTAAAGGAAAGAACTGATCCGTTAAGTCGAAAATGGATTCGTCCAATTGCTCAAATTCCGGTGCCTCTGTCTTGAGCAGGTGATCCACTTCATAAATTTCTGTAAAATATGGCGGCAAATAGTTTTTCATTTCATCCTGTTTGCTCAATAACCTTCACCTGCCTAAGACGCGGAATCTCAATGTCCTGTAATACTAAGTTTTTCGACTCGCCATTCAATAACACATCTGCATAATCTGACACACTTTCTGAATGATACAGAATATCATTTAAGGCGGACATTCGAATGGTACTCTTTTCAAATGCGATTGATTTCAACAACGTCTTGACCTTTTCTTCTATTTCTTTCTGAGCTCCTTCAAGGGTCCAGTCCATTTGAAGTTCGACAGCCACTTCTATGTCGATATCCAGCCATTTGGCGCTTTCAACGGTTGCTTTTGAACCGATAGGCGCTTGTCCTTCTCCTTCACCTGGCACTGGGTCGATATATTCCTGTACCCTTTTGACAAGAAGGTCTGATGCAACATCTAGATTGCCATCTGTGATGACGATTTTGACCGTCCCTTCTCCGTTCCAAAGCGGGAACACTTTCGCTCTGCCAACACCAGCTACTTCCTCAGCCCATTTTTTATAATGCGCCCTGTTGGCACTGACAGCCTCTCGCCTCGCACGTATTAAATATCGATCGTATAATGAAGCGTCATCTTCCTCCTCTTGACCAGGTATGACCAGTTCTTTCATCGTAATCGATTCAAGTCCTGGAATTGTATCAAGTGACAGCAGCGGCTGATCTGTTAATTGAACATTGCCTGC
Organism: Bacillus sp. EB106-04-04-XG123; assembly: GCF_058791855.1. Taxonomy (NCBI): domain Bacteria; kingdom Bacillati; phylum Bacillota; class Bacilli; order Caryophanales; family Bacillaceae; genus Bacillus; species Bacillus sp. EB106-04-04-XG123. Next base: position 16,813 of record NZ_JBYTDZ010000002.1, read on the forward strand.
TTTACCAGGTGTCTCGCATTCTAGCGTGCCATCCTTCGAATATTGGAAATAAACGTCTTCAATAAAAAAACGTGAGCCAGCTGGAATATTGATATTTTCTGGCTGAATGGCCGCTGACCAAACCGCTTTAGTGGCTGGTTTTCTTTCAATTCCTACTTCAGCAGCCCGCCGATCTAGAAACTCTCCTTGTGCTGTATCTGCAAAGACCAGCTCAAACACTTGATCAAGCCAAATATAGGATTGGGCCAGTTCAGCGGCAGCAGGTGCCAAGGCATTCCAAATCACGCTGTTTTCTCTTTTATCTATATCATCTGGCAGTCTGTCCAGCATTCTTTCCATTAATGCTTCGTACGTCTGTTCCTCAAACATCGCCCTCCATCACCTCCTCTATTTCTAATGTTCCCTCATCTGTGACAATAGCTAATTTGACATGAAACGAGTCATTTTGCTTTGTGACCTCTAACTCTTCAATATGATCAATCCGCTCGTCAACGAGCAGTGCCTCCTCTAGCAGCCTTGGAATCTCCATTTCTTTGTATTCATCCGTGGCTTCTGTATCCGTCAACAGCTCCTGAATTTCAGTGCCAATGTCGTGACTGTAGATAGGATGTGCATACCGCTCTGTCCTAAGTGTCATATAAATAAATTGCCGGATTGCTTCAATACCTGAGATGGTTTCGCCTGTCAGTCTGCCAGTTTCAAAATCTATTCGATACGTCGTCGAGGTTTCAACCTCTTCGTCTTCTTCTACTTCCTCGATTTCTTCCTCTGGTGAAAGTGCCACGTTCATCACCTCCCTTACAATTTGTCGATGATGTAAAAGGACTGTCCTCCTGCCATTGCAAGCACCATAATACTGTCTCCTCTTTTCAGCTCATCATCCTCACCCTTATTTAAGCGCTTCGGCCAAATCAGTAATTCTTCTGGAATGGTCAGCTTATGATTCTCATTTAATCGGATGCTCAGCGGGGAAACCGCCGTGACTTCTCCAATGACAAGATCGATTGGAGATTCTGCGTCTACTGCATTCACTGCCAATCGTTTAATCGCTTCACTTAATCTCACGCTTGATCACCCTTTGGCATTGAATTTTTCTCAACAACATCAATTGTCATGGTGTGTTTCACCCCACTGAATTCATGTTTGTCTTGATCGATCCAGTAAGTTTTTTTTACGTTGATTTCAGGAATTTTCAAATAGATTGGGAGACCGCTTTGCAGCTCAGGAATTCCTAGCGCTTGGATGCTTTTGACTTCTTGTTTGACGCCTTTTTTCTCTGCCAGCCGTACTTTTGCTCTCTTTTGCAGCTGCGGCTGGTTAATTTGCCCCGTGACTGTCTCAACATGCTGTAAAATACCGTATTTATTCTGACCGGCTTTATCCTGTTCGACCACAACAATCTCGGATTTACTCCCTTTTTTCTTATTCTTCCCCTGTTCATCAGCAGACGTACGCATCTTAACACGAGTGGCTGTCTCTTCAATCGAGGTGCTGTATTGATAGCTGATGAGATTGACGCCTGATTCAATGACCCATACGTCCTCTGGATCAGGCCAGGCTCTCAGCCCCATCTTGCCTTTAGCAGAATAGATTTGATAGTTTCTTCCCGTCTGCCGCTTCGTTTCTTTCAATGCTTTCAATATCATGTCATACAGGCTCGTATCATTTTTAAAGACTAGTGATTTGATGACATGTCCTGTATTGGCGATTGAGGTCATTGGAATTTGAAAGTCAGCTCCAATCCGCCTTAAGATTTGATCTGCTCTTTGATTTGAAAAAACATAGACATCTTGGTTTTTCACCAAATATTGAAGCATATCGTATGCGGTAAAAGTCATCTTCCCTTCAACAGGTGTCCGGGAAAAAACGATGCCTCTAAAAAGCTCTTTTCCTTTCCATTTAAAAAGAACCGTGTCCCCTTCCGAGACACGGTAATAAGTTTGACTGCCTTGCTTTGTGATAATATTTGCCTGAATTGAGCGAGGGGCTTGATACCTTTGCCCCTGAAGTGTCACACTCTCTGTGACAAGCTCATACATGGTGCCGCTTCTGATGGCAAAAAGCTCGATCAATGCCAGCCCCCCTATTGTGGTATTTTTAACCTTTGTCCAGGGAAAATCCAATGCCCCGGCTGCTTAATATTACGTCTGCTACGTTTAATCATCGCTAACTTATTGGCATTCCAAATACGCCGCCATTTTGTACTGTCGCCATAAAACCTGCCAGAAATGGCCCATAGCGTATCCCCTTTTTTGACGGTGTACATTTTTGGTGGTGTTTTTGAAGGCCGTTTCTTTTTCGTTTGTTTTGCTTTTTTCTTCCGTTTGATTTTCCTAGGAGATGCGGTTTTATATTCTTTTAACTCGATCGTAAATTCACGATCTCCAATATCATATGACCCTTCCTTGTGGGTGAAGCTTTCAATGCTGCACGTCATATTGATTTTTGTCCCAGTTACAATCAACCGCACGGATTTCTTAGAACGCATCATTCGTTCAATTTTCGCGATTGCATTCTCTGGTGATGGAATACTTTTATATTCAGCAATCGGCGAATATTTCTTAGGAAATAATGAGGTGAATGATACTTGTTTAGCCGATGGTACGTCAATAAAAGTCAGTTCTCCAAAAGAAGCGACCTTTACCGTTTCATTTTGTACGTTATTTGTGATTTCGAGTTCGGATGGAAGGACAGGGAATCGCAACTTGTCCTTTCCTTGGGAAATCCACAATTGATACACTGATTTACCCATCAATCACGACCCCCTTCGTTCCTGTATGAAGCTCTACTTCAAGTTCATCTACAAGCATTTGTTTAATTTTTTCGACTAGCGATTGTTGATCTTGTCCATTATGGAAATGCTGATCTCCATTGAATTGAATCGTGATTTGTTTATTACCTGACGATGATGTTGTACTGCCTGTTGACTGAGCTGAGGTGACTTGCTGCATCTGTGCTTCTGGTAAAGGAGCAGATGCATTTGATGGATCATATACTTGCATCCCAAGTGCCTTAGCTGCCTGCGTCAATAAATACCTTCCGCGAATGCCTCTTTCCTCGGGAATAATCCATTCACGTTTGTTTCCTTCACCGACTCTAGCCACCTGCTCTTGAGTAATCAATCCGCCATTTGCGTAGCCTTTATAAGGGCCGCCTCTTCTCATACTTCGTAATCCCGGCGTGTTGAAGACTGTTCCATATCTGCCCTTAATGTAGTTAATGGCTGCTACGGCATTATGAATTGGGTTCCAAATGTCATTCATGCCCTTGCCTTTATTGGCGTTAAACGTCGTTCCAATGGTTTGCATTAAACCTTTAGAAGGTGTTCCCTTTTTGGCATTGGAATCCCATAAGTTGATCGCTCTCGGATTTCCACGTGACTCATGCTGCGCGATGGTCATCAGACCTGGAAGCCAGCTCATAGATGTGCCAGTTGCCATGATGGCCGCCATGAGCCATTGTTTAATATTAAGCCCTGAAGCTCCCATACCGCTGAAGGCACCGATTAATGAACCAGCTTGATTTTCAGCAAACTTTTTCACATCAACTGAGTCGAGCCCTTTGACGACACCAATTGATGCAAATTTCCCAAGACTCATCATGACGCGTGAAGGGGAATGAATGTCTAATTCCTCTCTAAACGCCTGTTCTACTTTCTTCGCCATTTCTTTGGCCGCTTGCGTGACTTCGCTTCCTTTGGAACGCATGCCGTTATTAAAGGCGTCAATCATTCCTGAACCCCAGCTTGGTGATTCTTGTTTTGCTTGCAGGAATGGTTGTTTGATGTGTTGATCTACGTATTGGCTCGTGCCAATTGATGTGGCATTTTGGCCTGCTGCAAAACCACTAACCGTTCCAGAACCCCAAGTTGGTGATGCGGTCATGACTTGTTGGTATGGTGTTTTTACACGACTTTGCAAGAAGCTGGCTGTACCTGTTGGTGTCATCTGCTGACCATTTGCAAAAGCTGAAACCGTTTGTTGACCATACTTTCCTGAGTCTGATGTCAATTGACCAAACGGCTGCTGAATATTCTTTTGTTTCCATTGATCAAGGGAGATTACTTTACGATTTAACCCCTGTTCAAAATCGTTATTAAATTGCTCGCCAATGCTGGAGGCTTGAATGTCCCCCGTCACCGAGACCGATCCGTCTATTGAACCGACAGAAGATGATGCAGCTACTGCTGTAGGAGCTGGAGAGCTTGACACTGAATTTCCTGCCGCTCCGCTTGGTACAACAGACATTCCAAGTTGAGAAGCTGCCTGTGCCAGCAGCATCTTTCCGCGTCCTCGGTTATTTTGAGTTGGAATGACAAATTCGTTACCTGCTTCACCGACCCATGATAAGGTTGGCTGAGTGATATAGCCGCCTGTGGCATTATTATCAGGTTTTTTCTTCCCAACGACCCAATTTATTACTACATCTACAATACCGCCTGCTTTGTCAAAAATCTTTTTTACCCAGCCAAATGCTGCAGAAAATCCATCACTTATGGCACCTGCCACTTTTACGATCGGTGTCTGAATATTATCTTTAAACCATTTGGATAATCCATCCCATATATCTGTCACGACTTTATACGCTTCTTCAAACTTTTCCCCGAAACTGTCTTTAATGGTTCCTACCGTATCTACAAGTGGATTCCACACATTCTCCATAAACCATGTCGATACAACTCCAAAGATTGATTGTATTTTTTTCCATGCATTTGATAATGCCGTCCAAATTCCTGTAGCGACTGTAACGACTGTGCTGCTTAGTGGCGTCCAGACGTTTTCGATAAACCACCCTGCGACTGTACTGAATGTTTCTTGAATCCATGTCCAGGCATTGACTAGGCTTGACCAGATGGTCGTTGCTACCGTAACGACTGTGCTGCTTAACGGTGTCCAGACGTTTTCAATAAACCACCCTGCGACTGTACTGAATGTTTCTTGAATCCACGTCCAGGCATTGACTAGGCTTGACCAGATGGTCGCTGCTACCGTAACGACTGTACCGCTTAACGGTGTCCAGACGTTTTCAATAAACCACCCTGCAACTGTACTGAATGTTTCTTGGATCCACGTCCAGGCATTGACTAGGCTTGACCAGATGGTCGTTGCTACTGTGACAACCGTGCTGCTTAATGGTGTCCAGACATTTTCTGAGAACCAAGTCGCAACTGTTGACCAAACTTCAACAATTTGGTCTTTGATTTCAATGGCTTTTTGGCGAATCTTTTCAAATCCGCCGCCATCAAACCATTTTCCGATCGTTTCACCGATAGATTCGCCGCCCATACTTCCAGCGATGCCGCCTACTAGACCACCGATAGCTGTACCTACTCCTGGAACTACGCTTCCAATGGCTGCACCTGCTGCTGCACCTGCCATCCCGCCGGCGATACCGCCTCCAGTCGTACCGATCTTTTCACCAGCATTCTCTTTTTTCATACCGATTAAATTTGTTGCACTAAGTAAACCACCTAGAATAGGTACTTTCTTTAATAATTTGCCGCTCCCTTTACCGATATTTTTCACCGCATCCCCTAGTCCACTTAACCCCTTGCCACCTTTCATTAGACCCGTAAGGCCACCAACTGAAGCTGCGATACCCGCACCTTTCTTTAGTCCACTAGGGATTTTTCCAAATAACTTACCTGCATTTGTTTTCAGTTTCCCTAATTTACTTGGAGACCTTCTATTCATTTCGGTTCTTGATGTGGCATTTGGATTTGTTGGTCGTCTCGGTGAACGGCCATTTCTCGCTTTAGTCGATCCTCGGCTGCTTATACCTCTTGCACAACAAGGGCAACAACTACTGCGAAACAAACCTTTTCCACCTCTCGGCTTAGGCTGCGTTTTAGGTGCCGAATTAGATGGTGTTGATGTTGGTGCAGTTGTCGGAGCTGTTGTTGGCGCTGTTGTTGGCGCTGTTGTTGGTGCCGGAGTGGTACTGCTATTTTCGCTTGATTGATCACTTGTACCAAAGAGGCGATCTAATCCAGTCTTCACCCATTGATCTAGTTTTTCTTCAGGATTAAATTTAATCTTCTCTTTAATTCTTCCGATCACATCTTGTTTGTACTCTTCTATTTTATTTTCAACCCAAGGAAGTGCTTTTTCATCCCAAAACTTTCTAGGACTCAATTTTTCCTTCACTTTGTCTGCAACGTCACCTGCATATTTTTGAATTTCATTTAATCCTTTATTGGCAAAGTTCTGTAGCAAACTCTGTTTAGGTTCATCCGTTTTAGCTGACGGACTAGCAGCCTCAGGCTCTTTTTTTATGGTTTTTTCTTTCACAACAGACTCTGCCTGATCTCGTTTTTTCAGCTTACTTTTTGCATTGTCTTGAACAGACACTCTGATTTCGTGTTTGGACATCGTCAAGCTTTTGAGTGTCTTTTTGATTCGTTGAATTGCTGCGGTGGCTTGGTCAACCATGTTTAATCTCATATAGTACGTTCTGTTGATGAGCTGAAGGATTGATTTTTTGATTGATGATATTTTACCTGATAATTGATCGTTCAATTTAAACGTCATCATCATGGGACTTGTCCCCACTTGTTTCAAACGATCTATGCTGGATTTAATGACATCCAGTCCCTTTGCTTGAATGGATATGACCATATGATTCGGTAACATATTTAACTGATTTTTTAATGATTTTAGATCACGATAGATTCCCTGATCCAGCGTCATGGAAACAGCTGAAATTTTCCGGAGCGATAAGGTGAGATTTCTCAGCTTCTTTTCATCCATTTCTAGGCTTATTTTCACCGGTTTTCTAAATGGTTTGAGCTGCTTCTCAAACGTTTGAAACCGTTTTTGAATGCGTAATAGCTTTTTCGACACCCGGTCTTCTAATTCAAATCGTGCTGTAAGTTTCGCCATTTACTTACCTCCTTTCTTTGCTTCTTTTTCTAGCATGTCTAGTTTGTAGCTGATCAGTCCGAAAAGGAATGCTTTGAATGGTCTTGGTGATTCGTATAAATCAAGGAGTTCAGATGGGGAGTAGTGAAGTTCGTGCATCGCGTAATATAAAAACACGGCTTCTTTATCCCCATCTTTTATTAGTTTTTTGCTGCTTCTTCTAAATCTTCAATTTCATCTTCGAATCCGTTGATTTCGATTGCTTTGTTTAACCAGTTCGCATATTCACCGCCAACTGACAGGACACGTTTTGCTACTTCAACTGGATCTTGTGTGCTGTAGGCTTCTCTTAATTCCTTTGAACGGAAATCTGGGTAAATCGTCGATTCAATTGCAATACGTGCGTAGAAGCGCTGGCTGTCTAAGTCTTTCACACGTCCTCTGCCTTTGACATTTTTGAAGGTTGTGTTTTCTTTTTCCAGTTCATCAATACGTTCAGTTGTAATAGCTTTAAAGACAAAAGGAATGACATTCCCTTTTTTATCAACAAAACGCTTAGAAATCGGTACTTTGACTTCTTCCGCTTCTACTGTTTGTCCTGGCATAAAAAATGAAAGATCAAATGTTTGTTTTTCACTCATGTTTAAAAACTCCCTTTGTTATGTTTTTTTGAATGCAAAAAAGCACATCCATTTTTTGAATGTGCTTTCCAATCTTTTCATGTATAATTTTAATTGTACAATTGAATGGCTTGCTCAAGGGCGTCTGGCTCATCCCCGATAGGAAGGGGGTGATGCATATGTCAACATTTGAAGCGATTTCCCTCATGTTTTTATTCGGGATGTTTATCCTTACTTTGTTGACGTATATAAACAAAAAATAGACTCCCCTTGAGCTTTGGACGGTTGAAGGGGAAGTCTATCCTAAAAACTATCTAAATTGATTAGCCAGCCCCTTTGAGGGCCTCATTGTACATTGCCGGGATGTTAGAGCATCCTGGCTTTTTTTATTGTATGCAAATAGCTTTGCATGTAAACATATTTTAATGAATCGAATACAAGACGTTGCCAGACGAAATTTAGACGGCTTCAAGACGGCTGTATTACAACTGCATTATAGCATATTCAGTTTTTAATTTGCTAATTAATTAGCTGATTTCCTCCACTTTTCTTAGAAAGTATTCTTCAGCTTCTCAGGAAGATCAAAGTCTTCAAACGTGAAAGGAACTTCTTCTTCAAGCGCCTCTGAATCAACATCCAATCCAGCGATTTTAGCTGAATCAAAGTTGACATCAAATAATGTCACACGCTCAGTGCCACGGCCTGATGATTTATCGTCAATGACAGCTTGAAGAGTGAAATATGGATCTTCTCCTTTTTTCACGTAATTGAGCATCAATTGAACGAAACGAGATGTAACTTTATAAAAGGTTGCCGTTCCTGTTCCGTTTGCTCCCGTTGTTTTATGGCCAGTCATTCGGCGGCCCATGACGTTCACTTCTGATTTGTTTTTCTCCACGTTTGCTTCGAAGGTTTTGATAAATGCAAGCTCCTCACCTTCTAAGAAAAGACGACCTTCTTTACCTGAAATTGTATTTTGCGCTTTAAAAGCCATCTTACTTCACCTCCACATTGAAATAGAATTTTTCTGCTGCATCTACTGGTTGAACCGCTAAATCGATGATAAATCCATCACGATCTTCATTGAGGCCGATCACGATATCTGTTTCTGAGTTAAAGCCTGTAATGCCGCTGCCATCTTGAAGCTGTGTGAGATACTGGGTAATCAGTGTTTTCACAAGCTGCACACCATCATCTGATGCTGGAATGTCATTGCCATTGGCTTTGCGTAATTTAATCAGATTTTTTAATTCGAAAGTTAAATCATTGTTGATCGCATCAAGCACACGAATGATTTTGTTTTTCGCCATTTGCTGGTTCTTTTCAGCTGTGAAGCTTGTCAAGGAGTTAATATCTTTTTCAACACTCACCGTGCGATCTCTCGCATCAAAGGTGAAAATGAACTCCCCTTGTGATAATCGGTATTCTACTTGATCATTGTCAAGGCGTTCTAATGTATCGACTGCTCCTTCGTATTCAACAAAGGTGAGTGACTGATTGAAGTTTGCTCCGGCACTTGCACCTGCGACCCATGCTGTTGTTTGAGCAGGTGTTAGTTCTGTTCCATCTTCGAGTACAACACCGCTTGTCACATTGATGATTCCTTCTTGATCAGCTGCGTAATTAGCCACAACCCCTTGCACCTTACGTCCTTGCTTATCACGTAAACGATCGATAAATGAAGCGAAGGTTGCTTTTAATTGCTCACTATTATCGACTGGAAGGGCAATGACATCGAAGTATTCTGTTTCTGCTGCTTCTAGGAAAGCTGTATAATCTGCAACACTTGCCACGCCGTTTTTCCCGCCGCTTAGTGCCACACCAGCTGTGATGACTGCTTCACCTTCACCAGAAAATTGAACGTACTTGTTTTTCACAAGATCTTTGACATCAGTGACAACCTGTTTGTCCACAATATCTGTTCCCAGATAAGTGATAACATCGCGCTTTGTGCTATCAAGTACATTTTCTGCCACTTGTACTGTGATCTCATTTCCTTTTAGGCCGCCATAATTTGCTGTGACCACAAAGTTTTCAGCAATTTCGGCTTTAGCCGGCTCCCCTTCATTTAAGCGGTAAAGCAAGACCGTTTGCGCTTTTTTCTTTGCTTCACGGAAAAGAAGAAGTGACTTATCATCAATGTTAAGTCCAACCTTCTTATTTAAGTCTTCCATATTTGAAACGGAAATAAAGGTTTTTGGTTCTCCCCAGCTCATCACAAGAGGAAGTGCCACCGTACCTCGGTCACCTAAAGTAATTCGTTGCTCTGCTGTTGTTTTAAAATTAAAGTAAATGCCAGGACGCTTTTTCTCTGTACCTGGTGTAAAAGTGCCTCCGTTCATCCTTTAAACCTCCTTGGACAAAAAAGCATCAATGTGCTTTTTTGCTTCTGTTTTTGTAATTGGTTGATCTTTTATATAAAAAAGAGCGCCTTCAAGGATTTCTGGTTTGACCCCAAAAAGATCCTTGCTGTGCTCCTTTAAGGCTTCAAATGAAAAGCCAAATTCTTTTTCTTCGCCGGCTGTTTGAGCGGGCTGTGCATTTTTAGTCTTGCTCACGTTTGATCACCCCATCTGAAAAGTTGATATCTTCAAGGCTTGCCTGTTTGTCCCGGTTGTACCAATAGCTGCTATCCCATGTCAGGACAATCGCTGCTACGCCTTGATCTATCATTCTTGTTTCCACTCTTTTTATGCGGACATAATCATCAAGCACCTCTCCGTCTTCACTCATCATCTGAATGATTTGACGATCAGCAAGCAATGCATCAACGATTGTTTCTGCCGCATCATGTGCTTTTTCTGTATCAATATGAAAGACTTTCACTTGTAGCGAATAAGATTTCATAAAGGTAGAAACCGTATCTGGACCACTGATCACTGTCACAGGCGGCACATAAACAGATGGCACTTGAAAGCGTTCTGGCAAAAGACGATCATACATTGTCACAGGAAAGTGTGTGTAGATATAATGCATGATTGCCCCGACTTCTTGATTCATTCCATCACCTCCCAAAATGTCGATCGAACCAGCTTTGCAGCTTTCGATCCAGCGACTGTTCAAACATTTTCTCATAGAGCATGACAGCATGATCCCAGTAGCCATTGCCTTCAATCCATTGAGAGGCAAGCATCATTCCTGTACTTGCATTCGGATCATATTCAAAGCGGCTGCCAGTCCATCTGCCAGGCACCCATCTTCGCTCTCCACTTGAAGAAGTGGCATGTCCGTCATTGACATAGGAGGCATATTCAAGCTGCGTTCCCACTTCAAGTGTGAGACCGCCTTTTGAAAGGAAAAAAAGATTCTCCTTGTCGCCTTGTGTAAAGGATCTTAGAAGCCGTCCTGTATCAACAGCATTCTCCTTGATTAATTCATCCTGAATGATGTCTAAAAACTGCAGGCCCATGTCCTCCAACCAATCTTGATATTCTGCCTTTAAACCGCCACCACACGCTGTCTGCAGTTGTGAAATCAGCCGGTCAAGTCCATCAATTTTCATAGATTTTCCTTCCTGACTGCCATCACTTCGATGTGATGATTTTTCACTTTTTTAGGCTGCTGTAATTTGAGTGACACGCCATTCCACACCATTTTGTCATGCAAGCGAATATCACTTCCTAAAGGAAAATGGACAAGATAGGATTGATAAATGACTGTATTCGGCTCTTCTTGCACAAGTGACTGGTTCTTTTCTATGACATAACAAGCTAGATCGGTCAGGCTGGGAGCGTCGGGATAGGAAAGTGTCATTTGTAAATCATCAGCTGGAATTCCAAATTTCCCGCGGGCAGACTCCTTATGTTCAAGGTGAAAAAGATCACAGCGATCTGTTAATAGAGATTGATAGCTCATAATGATCTCACCTTTAGTTTGGCACTGCCGGCAGTTAATGTTGGTTCAATGTAATCTACTAGCAAGGCATATACATAGGGTCTGCCTTTCACTTGATCAGCTGCCTTTGCATATGAATAATCGCCCATTTTCTCTGACGTAAAGCCTTTCATCATAGATTCGTCATCATTCAGCATGGCAAAATATTGGGCCATTTTTAATAATGCGATTCTTGCTTTTTCAGGGAGAGGCTGATATTTTTCGCTTGAGAAATCGTGACCTACGATCTGAAATACCGCAGCTTCTGCTTCGATAATATCTGCTGTCAGTCTTTCTACAGATCGATTTTTCACACGATCAAATACAGAATAGGCCTGCAGTTCTTCAGCAGAAATGATCATGGTCTGCCGTCACCTACTCTTTCACTTTCATCACTTTTGCTACAGCATCCTCTTCCTCAAATTTGCTGTCTAGCTTCGCTGTGAGGACAATAATAAATTTACGGCTGCGAATATCTTTTTCTACTTCAATTCGAATATTTCGAGAGAAACCTACGATAATATTTTTAGGATGTGTCAGCAAAATATCTGATACATCTGTTCCCGCTTCGTCATATGGCTGCATATTGGCAAGACCTTTGACCGGCACACCGAATGCAGAAGAAAGTCCGCCTTGAATGGCCGCATCTCCAAGGCCCGTCTGACGGTTTGCTACTTGATCCTTCCATTCAACTTCTAAGCTTGGGGATGTGTAGAAACGGAAATCCTGAGGAACGCGTAAATATTTTGACGGCATCGCTTTATAAGCTTGCTTAAACATTTGGCGGCTGATTTCCGCTCCATTTGCATCTACGATATGAGATACTGCTTGTTTTCTCACGCCATCCATTTGAGCTAGAAATGGATCTGCTGAAGTCGTATCGCCATTGACGATGAGCTCTTCAATGTCAACGGCTGCTCGTTCAGCGAGCATTTGCATAATCGTCTGCTGAATGCCGTCTTTCTCAATATTGTTTTCAATGCTGTCGTAGGTCATGTGGATCTCTGCGATGACCTCTTTCGCATTTAGCTGGACAGTGCTTGTCGCTGGGACAACACGGTCTTTCGCATCAAGCGCTTTGCCTTCTTCTGCTGGGCGCAAAATACGCTGGCCAAAGCCGATTTTTTCGATTTTTTGTGAATCACTTTCCATTGGAATGATACGTGCATCATTTAAAACGGTTGGTGTATTTTGCATCATTCTAATGAATGTGTTGGATTGGGTTGCGTTCATGAGACCGCCGGTTTTTAAGCTGGCAAGTGTCATTTCGGCCTTGCGAATCAACTCTTGATTTCTCACACTATTTCCTCCTTATTTAGGCTTATAGTAAGCCATCCCATATGGGCTTTGTACTGTCGTTTTGTGTATCGTGGATTGTTTGTTTTGACATGCCGCGCGCTTTTTCAAGCATGTGAATCCGCTCTGAAATAGGCAAAAGCTGCTGCTGAAGCACTTGCTCAAGCGCAGCTTTTTCTCTGCTGGCTGATTTCTCTAAAGAAGAAAGCTGATGACGAATTGGTGCTACGGCTTGCTCAAGCACCTTTTGGACAGGTTCTTCTCCAGTTTGATCTGTTTCCTGCTGTTCAGCATGCTGTAAGACGTTTTCGATGGCCATTTTTGCTTTTTCAAGCTCTCGTACTTGCTCCGTCGTCAAAGCGGCGTCTTGTTTTTGTACGGAGGCTGGCCTTTCACCAATCGTTTGAAGCACATCTTCTGTCTTCAAAATCTCCTGCACGATTGGCAGCAATTGCTCAAGCGCTGATCTTACACCCGCCTCATCACCATCACTTGACTGTAAGGTTTCCAGCAGGTGGTCTAAAACGCTCCAAAATTGTTGTGACATGTTTGCACCTTCCTCTTTCAAAAAGAAATTTTTCAGCAAAGAAAAAAGCCCTCTCTCATTCGTGCTTTGAGATAGGAGCTGATCTTGTTCTTCTATTGCTACGATGTCCGCCGTTCCTGCCATTGAATATCCTGTAATGTGACCTTTCTGAATTTGATCCCAAATCTCTTGAGAAGCCTTTGTTACAAGCACCCAAGATCCTTTTCGAATCAGCTCACCGCCTACTTCAAAATCAGCTGGTGCAATGTATGATTCAACCACTTCTCCAACACCATGTTGAAAATCATGCTGCTTGTCAATGTGGCGGGCATCTTGCATAAAACCATGTGCTGCTCTTTCAATTTCTTTGGCAGACATAAAGTCTTGGTGTGCATCAGGTGTATTCGGTTCATACACGACACCATACACAAGGCGATGAGCATCTTCTGCCTTTGTCAGCACACTCACCTCTTTTTGAAAGTCAGGCTGGCTTTTCTTTGCCTTCATCAAAAAGAATTTCTTTTTGTTTGCGGCTCTGTCCACGTAGGAAACATGCGTAATTTTTGCGTTTTTTAATTCTCTTGGCATATGTTCACCCCCTTTCAAAAAAGCGCACGCGCTTCGGTTTATTCTTTCAACTGATCTGGCTCTCGTTGAGGCTGTTGTTCAGCTGATGTCATGCGGCTTTCTAAAGGTCTGTGATAGAGATCCTCCGGCCATTCCTCTAACGTTTTCCCAAGGATACGTCCCGCCAGATCTCGCAAATCGTTTGGTGACACTGCCCCAGCCTGAATAAATGGTGTCAGAACCTTGGCAATCTCTAATGGGTCTCTAAAGTCAGGACCATTTAATAGGAAACGGACATGCCAAATATCAAGATCCGGCAGGAAAAGGGTATTGAGTTTCCCTGTGATGAGATGCCGTTCAGGCTGAAATACCTGTTCTTCTGTTGTTTTCCGCGCCGTATCGGCTGTCGCTTTGTTATAGTCTTGAGACTCACCTGTATAAATAGGCGGCAGTCGAAAAGCAGAGCGGATTTTGTTTCTTGTTTTTTCATCGTATTCTAAAAAGAGTGCATCTTCTTGCAAGATCTCTGCTAAGGATTTGAAGTTCACTTTGACATTTGAAACATCTTCTTCTCCAGTTAACCCTTTTTCCGTCGGGAGACCTTCGACTTCAAGCAATAGAAACTTATGTGCATGATCAGAGCCTTCAATATCGTCCATATAATCTTGAAGCTGCTGATAGGATGACTCAGACAGCATTCCATTTTCGACAATGATGGCACCAGGTACGTGCCGCCCTTGTTTAAAATAAAGGTAGTTCAGTTCTTCTGCCTTGCGTGCCCCATACATATTGACGATGTTGCCAATCCAGCGGGGAATCCCATACGTTCCACTGCCGATTTTAAAATGAATCACTTCTGTTGCACGCAGCGGCTCTGGGGTGGTGTCATCGTATTTGCCTGTTTCACAATGTAAAATGCGGGGATCACCATACTCCTTGAAGAAGACTTTCTTTTCATTGATCACCTGCACATATTTACGGAATCGCTTCTTTCGATTCATTGTTTTCAATTCGCCGTTTTCTGTATACCGAAACTCGACGTCGACTGGCTCACTCAGCTTGCAAATGCGGATATGGAGCGCATCTAAATACTCGATTCCTGCCGGCTTTCCCTGGCCATCTCGGAGAACTTCTAAAAAACCATTCCCTGTTTTCTCCCGGTCTTCGATGACATAGCCAAGCACCACATCAGCAGACTCATCATAGTTCATGTATTTCGTAAACTCTTCAAGTCTTGTCCATTCCTTCTCTGCTGCCTTCTTTTTTGCCGGTTTCACGCCTTCTGCATTAAAGTCAAAGGCATATTCTACACCAAAACCAAAGCCTAAAATATTGGTCTTATACGCATCAATACATTGCTGAAGAATGGTTGAATATTCTGCCATACTTTTTAATTCATTAATATTGTAAGGCGGGGGAACAATGTCATCCTTTTCGTAGGAAAATTCATCTGCATACATTTGTTTTGTATGATCAGACATGTTTGCCTTCATAATGGTTGCTTTCAATTGTTTCATTGTATGGACCTCCTCTCTCTGTTTGGACGGACACGCTCCGAGGCAGTCTGTTTCAAATCTGTCACTTCATAATCATCCAGCGCATACCAGATGGCTGATAATGTGTGTGGATCGATTTGAAATTCATCTTCCTCTAGACGTCCATCCTTATCTGCCTTATAGGTTAGTGATTGAAGTTCATAGATGGTATATGGACATGCATCAGAACAAATAATTTTCTTAAACCGTTTGATCTTTTTTGTATACTGTAAACGTGAGCCTTGGAACTTATGTGCCGCCACCATTTGAAAGCCGCGCTGCCGAAAATAGTGAATGGTTTTAGGTTCGGCTGCATCGGCTTTAATCAGTTCTTTTGATTCAATGAACTCTTTCAAGTCAAGGGCTGTTTCATCATCTGTTTTCCCGCGGTCGTAATATTCCCAATAAATATATAAGTACTTTTTTTCATGATCGACAGCTAGCCGAATGAGCGCATTGTATGATTCAACAAATCCAAAATCCATGCCTGCTCGTTTCAGCGGTCTGTCAATCTGCTGAATGGCTTCTAATACATCAGAATGGCTTCTCACCTCAAACTGAGGAAAAACCTTTGTGCCATTAATGCCGAAATATCCCTTCCTCGCAATGCGATAGAGGTCTGGATCATACTCTTTCAGCTCATCCAGCTGCTTCACGTAGCTTTTAGGAAGGAATAGATTATCTTCTGCCGTGGAGTGATGGTAATACGTATCCTTGATAACAACGGTTCGCTTTTTGTATAAGGTTTCATCATCTAAAACAAAACGCTTCAGCTGTTCATCTCGAAAAAAATGTCTATACGTCCAATTATCCTGACCAACAGGATTGGTCGATAACATCATATAAAGCGGTAAGGATGGATGCCTTAGCCTTCCAAGCAGCTCTTTAAATCCTTCATAAGAAACCTCTGAACATTCCTCAATCCAAATGATCGAGATGTTGTTGATTGATTTCAATTTTTCAGGTTTGTCCAGCCCTTTAAATAAGATGCTGCTGCCGTTTCGAAACGTCAGTGCAAGCGGCGAACTTCGGCACTTCACCACATGGTCGATGCCGAGGTCGCTGACGATCTCTTGTAATAAAGAAAAGGTTGATTCGCGGTGCGTATCATACACGTCTCGAATGACAAGTGCTGTCCGCTTTTCTTCCAGCAGCTTTAAGACGAGCTTTAAAGCAATGTGATAGCTTTTAGAGGAGCCATAGCCTCCAACTAAAAATTGAAACTTTTGATTCCAATCGAATAGAAAGTGTTCAAAGTGAGGATTGACTTCTTTTTCAATCAATGGCGTCATGAGTCGTCCTCTTTTCGCTTGATCATGATTTGAAGATCTTCCTCTTTTTCTTCACGCACTGCTTTTTTTGTTTTTTCGATCGTCAGTTCAATTTGTTTCAGCCTTAATCTTCGTTCATCCTTCGCATGTGCGAGCTCTTCAAACTGTTTTATTAAACGCCTGAGTTCACCCATTGCACGGGATTGTGCATTTAGAAACGTCGCATGCCGATCCCATGAAAATTGAAACGAATATTCTTCTGAGGTGATGTCTAGTTCTGGCTGAATGCCTTCTCCTGTTTCTTCTAATGAAGAAGGCATGTATGCCGCCTTTTTCAACTCTTTGATCATGTCCTCTTGATCTGCTACATACATGATTCGCTGCGCCCGAATAATGGCTGCATATTGAATTTGAATTTGATCCCAGATTAAATCAAGCGATGTGCGTCCATCCATTTTCTCCATGATTTCAATCGTTTCATCTGAAAGAAATTGATTGAAGATTGAGTGTGCTTGCTTTGACGAAGTTTTTTGTCTTTGCCATCCGTATCGCCTTTTCCACGATTTGACGGTATGGATCGAGACATTGTAATGATCAGCAATTTGCTGGTACGTCATCCCCTTCATATAATCCTGCTTGGCCTCTATCCGTTTATCTTTCATTTACATTCACCTGCCGCCTCCTTTTAATTCGAATGATTCCCTTTGAAGGAATCATTTGTGTAGGGCTAGCAAACATTCGTTTGGTCTTTCTAACTATAGGTGGCAACTGTAAGACAAGCTTTAGCTGATTTATTTTGGATAGAAAAAACGCCTATTCAGCAGCTCTGAATAGGCGTTCTTGTACTTTTTTGGACATCTTCGTCCGCGCTCTTTCCATATGTTTTTGCACAGTTCCTTTTTTGACATCCAGCATGACCGCAATCTCGCTAAACGATAATCCTTGTGTTGTGTGCATAAAGAATACATCCTTTTCTCGATCTGTTAAAACAGACAAAGCTTCATCAATTCGTTTTTTGTCTCTCTCACTGACTTCTCTTTCTTTCTCTTGAATAAGGGTATATTCATGTGATAAAGCCTCTAACACTTCTGGATTTGCAAGAATGGTTCGCTGATAGACTGAACGTCTGTCTAACCCTCTGCGCGCACCTGGCTCTCTTCCGATTTGTAGCCATTCTACTACGTATTCTAGATCGCTCACCATACTGGCGATCATTTTTTTATCATGCTTGTCTTGAACGGACAGCTGATGTTCTTCTTTTTCTTTAAATGGTTCATATTGTTTTCTAGCATTCTTTAAGGCTCTTTTATATTCAATGAGTAAATCTTGCATATTCGCTCTCTCCCTTTTTTAAGAAAATAAAAAACGGACACCAATCAGGTCCCCTTTTAACAGGGTCTTGATCAGTGTCCGCAGGCTTTCCGTCTTGGACGTATTATGATTTGATGTGTTTAGTCAGTTAGCTGATTTTAAAACCAATCTCGTGATCTACTCTTGCAAAATGACCTTTTGCCGTTTGAATAATGGTTTTTCCATGTTCAGGTACATCCATTTGATAAGCCGTTCCTACATTTCCATCTAACACGATGACTTGAATTTTTCCTTTTTCCATCTCACCGACAAATGTTTGGTTATCTTGAATGAATAGTTGTTTTGGCTCGTTCATATGCTTGTCTCCTTTTTTGGTGATGGCCTCGTGCCACTACCTACCGTATTGATAATGATTTCAACTCTTTCACACATACTATAAAACTGGGAAACTCTTAAATCGACAATCTGCAGAGGGACTTGATCAGCTATAGAATGAAGTGCTTCTTGAATATGCTGTAGACTTGGCTGTAAGATGCTGACATGTATCGGGCGTATCAACCCTTTTTCTGCGTATGTACGCTTTTTTTGGCAGTCAGCAATGTTAAGCGGCATGTGATCAAATAAACGAATTTCAAGTGATAGTGCGCCTTCTAATTTTTGCGGGCATTGTACTTTTGCAGCCGATCGTATTCTTTTCATCAATGTCTCTTTTGTTAACAAATGTTCATGTTCAATGATTAAATGGATGACCATGTTATGATCTCCCGTCATCCTCTGCCCACTGGCGGATGTCTTGTTCGTTTTTACTCGCTTTGAGCAAGCATTTCAAAAATGTCATGATTTGCTTCCATCGTTTCACGTCGCCCTGATTCCTCCTTTATTGTCATCGATTTAGCTTTCAGGAGGGTCATATATGTCTCTTTCTCTTCTGCTGTGGCAAAAACAAACATCGGTTTCTGTTGAAAAAAGGCGATCCAGCCGCCAGCTTGGTCTAAACAAAGCTGCGCTTCTTTTCTAGCATCAAACATCAGCTGATGTCTCATCTTCTTCAGATCCCTCCAAACTGTCATCAATTTCTGTTTGGTATCCATATCGTTTCATGTCATATGACCAGTAGCTTTTTGGATAACCAAAGTTACTCATCTGTGTCACCATTGGATGTTCAATATTCATTCTGCTCGTCTCTCCTTTTCTAAGAACTGATCTTCTTCTAGATAATTACTCTTATTGTGTAACTTCTGACCAAAAAAAAGCTCTTGAACACCGGTATTTAGCAGATCTGCAATATGCTTTGCTATTTCTAAGCTTGGCTTCGTTCTGCCCATCTCTATATTCGCATAGCCGCTTGTGTACTTATAACCTAATTTTTTCGCCATATAGGTTTGTGTTTTTCCTTGCAATATGCGCTCTTCTCGTAAATTTTCAAGTTTCATCTTTCCACCTCTTACTCAATATGTGTAAGTTATATTCATTATGATAATATACACAAAACGAGTAAGTCAACCATATTTTTATTCTTTTTGTGTATTTATTTATCTTTTCCGTGTAATTCATGATAAAATTTACTCATAACATGAAAAAAGGTGTTTCTGATGGATAATTTGACTGGGAAGATTTTAACTGAATTAAGAGAGAAGCATGGATGGAGCAAGTCAACAGTTGCTAAAAAACTCGGATTAAAGGCGATGTCCACTTATGCAAACTGGGAATATGGCTTGAGAAAGCCCGACGGTGAAATGATTGTGAAAATTGCTGAGTTATATGGGGTCTCAACCGATTATCTTCTCACAGGTAAGGACAAAGGCAGACACGATGACGATCTTGCAGACGATCCTGATTTGCAAATTGCGTTTAAAGCCGCCTCAGATTTTTCCGAAGAAGCACGAAGACAAACCATCGATTTTATTAACTACATTAGAGAGAAAGAGAAGCAAAAAGGCCGTCAGCCAAAACAGCGAGACGACCAGTAATCACTCTTTCATCTGCTTTACGTTGCTGGGATGAACCCAGCTTTTTTTATACCTCTTTTTTCCCTTAAAAAAGAAAGAGCATATGAATAAAAAATCATGTGTTTTTTTAAATATATGTCTTTCCCGACATAATATGTGACAATTTTCACCATAATTACTCTTTTTTCACACATTTCAATTGACATATAATTCTATTAATATTAATATATGTATATACCAAAAAAAGGAGTGTTACCGATGAAAAAAATCATGAAAGTCTGTACATTGTCTTTAGCTGCTTTAGGTGCTCTTACGTTCTCCCAAACTGAAGGTGCTCATGCAGCTGCACAGCCAAAAGAACCAGTCATAGCAAAAGCTCCTATTATGAATAAAGTAATTACAGTGAACCGTACGCTTTCTGTAGGTTCTTCAATCGCCGTCTCTCTTCCAGCAAGCCAAATTTCTGTGTCGGGTGCAACGTATGCGATTCAATTAGATCAAACGGCTCCAAACTTCACTTGGATTCGTGCCGTACAACGCGGTTCAGTAACCGTTTCTTACTATAATTCACAAGGCGAGCTTGTCATTAACTATATTACGGTTCGATAAGCAATCTAGCTTTACATATCTGAAGGCGATGACATGGAGTCATCGCCTTTTGATGTTTAAAGTTGGTTTCATTTGATTCGTGATTGCCAACACCTCTCCATTATGTTAACTTTCAATAAAAATAAGTTAACATAATAAGGGAGGCATTAATGATGAAAGAGCAACTGTCTTTATCTTGGGAAGCGATAGCGGAGAAGGCCATGAAAAATGAACCGATTACGGTGCAAGAGGCTTTAGACATTCTTGAAGCTGACGATAGTGAATTGTTACCTATTATGCATGCAGCCTATCAAGTACGATTTCATTTTTTTCAAAAAAAGGTGAAATTAAATATGATTTTCAACGCAAAAAGTGGATATTGCCCTGAGAACTGTGGATATTGTTCACAGTCGATGATTTCAAAAGCACCGGTTGAAAGATATACAATGCTTGATCAAAAAACCATTGTGGCAGGGGCGCGTGAGGCTCTCAAAAGAAAAGCCGGGACTTATTGTATTGTGGCAAGCGGGAGAGCGCCTTCTCATAGGGAATTAGATGAAGTTACAGCAGCAGTAAAGGAAATCACTGAAACGATGCCTTTGAAGGTGTGTGCCTGTCTTGGGTTATTAAATGAAGACAAAGCGAAGCGGCTGAAGGAAGCGGGTGTTCATCGGTATAATCACAATATCAATACACATCACGATCATCATGATCACATTACGACAACTCATACATACGATGACCGCGTGTCGACCATTGAGCAGGTCAAACAGTCTGGCATGTCACCTTGCTCAGGGGTCATTATTGGAATGGGTGAAACCAATCAGCAAATCGTTGAAATGGCTTTTGCGCTTAGAGCACTTGATGCGGATTCAATTCCAGTCAACTTTCTTCATGCCATTGAAGGAACACCGCTTGAGCATCAAGAACGGACACATCCGATCAAAGCATTGAAAGTGCTGGCAATGATGAGATTTGTCAATCCAACAAAGGAAATTCGGGTATCCGGAGGCAGAGAGTTTAATTTACGGACACTCCAGCCACTCGCACTTTATGCGGCAAATTCGATTTTCGTTGGTGATTATTTAACAACAAAAGGCCAGCAAGTTCAAACGGATCATCACATCATTGAAGATTTAGGGTTTGAAATAGAAGAATGTGCGTTATAAAAAAGTCTGCCGATTCACCGGCAGACTTCTAAGATTAGAATCTTTTATGAAAATCGACAGTTCCGCTTCCATCTTCTCGGTCAAAGCTGCCAACAAACGTCCAGTTAATATATCCACCGTCACCATTGTTGACAAACGTACCATCTTCAAATACCCAAATACCAAACGTAATACCGTCATATTCAACACTATCATAGTAGACAACATTGTTCAGACCGCTAAAGTCGTGATCTTGGCTTAAATTTTGGACAACTACGTTGTAGTTTTGACCTGCTTCATAGAACGCACTGTATGCCGCGTTTTTTACGAATCCATCACGATTTTGAGATGATTTTACTGCTTGTTCAATTTTATCGGCAATGGCTACTGGATCAATTGAGACACTTCCATCAACACCTGTTGTTGTAGCAGCTTCAGCCGTTTGACCAAAAGTCGTAAGAGATAGAGGGGCAGCAATCATTGACGTGGCGATGACAGAACCAACAAACATTTTACTTGTTTTTCTCATATTTTCTAACTCCTCCTTTAATTGGTATGTTTATGTACTACCCCTTTCTCTGTCTCTTAAACACTAATTTATGAAAAAAATTCTTATTCTACCAATTAAGAGGGTGTTTTTACTGTTTAATTAGGCGAAATAACAAAAAAACTACTCTTTTATAAAGAGTAGTTTACATATTACATGAACAGGATAAATAAAATCACACCTAGGATAATTCGGTATATCGCAAAAGGCACCAGTTTGATTTTATTGATCAGTTTTAGGAAGAATCGAACAACAAAGAGAGCCACAACAAACGCACTCACAAAGCCGACGATAAAGAATGGCAGCATGTCTGTTGTTAAATATTCAGCATTTTTCACAAGGGTTAACAAGCTTGCTCCCGCCATAATTGGCATCGCCATGATAAATGTAAAGTCTGCCGCAGCACGGTGATTCAAACCAAGAATAACCCCGCCTGCGATCGTCGAACCTGAGCGCGAGAAGCCTGGCCATAATGCCAAACATTGAAACAGTCCAATATAAAGCGCCTGTCTGTACGTCATGTTATCGACAGAGCTTGTTTCTGTTTTCCGTTTATTGATCCAGTCAGCGACAAGCATCAGCACTGCCCCTAAAATCAAACCGACAGCGACCGTTCTGACGTCAAATAAGTATTTATCAATATAATCTTCAAATAAGAATCCTAAAATGACGGCTGGAACAAGTCCAACAGCAATTTGGGCGATGGTCAGCTTATGCCCGCTGCGCTTTTGTTCTTCGGTGATATTTTTCTTTAAGCCCAATAAGTTTAAAATACGATCTTTAAACACGATCATGACAGCTAAAATAGAGCCTAACTGAATCACGACTTTAAATGTATTAGCCGCTTCTGGCGTAATAATTTCCTTTGATTTTAGCCAAAGATCATCGACAATGATCATGTGACCTGTAGATGAAACAGGTGCGTACTCTGTTAATCCTTCGACAATTCCTAAAACCAGTGCCACGAATAAATCCCATAGATTCATGATTTTCTTTCCTTTCAATTCTGATCTTTTGAACACGCCAAACATCTATGTCCACATAAAGACAAGCTTCCTTTATCGAAAGCTCGTCTTTATGATACTATATTTTTTTCAAAAAAAGATTATGACATCAAACCTTTTCTTCTTTATACAAATTGGACCGCATTTTAAACCAATCAAACAGGTGGGTTGTGATAACCTTCAGAACGGCATACGTCGGAATAGCGACAATGATGCCGATGACGCTGAACAATTTACCAGCTGTTAATAGAACAAAAATAATCGTAATTGGGTGAATATGAAGGTTTTTCCCCATCACCTGAGGCGAAATAAATTTACCTTCAATGAGCTGAACCACTGTCCAGACAATAATGAGTTTTAAAAGCATCACTGGTGACGTCACAAGTGCAATCACAATCGCTGGTGTAATCGCAATTGTTGGCCCAAGGTAAGGTACTACGCTTGTACATGCCGCAATGATAGCAAGCAGCAACGCATAGTCAAGTCCAATGATCATATAACCGATTAACAGAAGAACACCGATACAGAAGCTGACAATAATCTGTCCGCGAATATACGAGCTCAGCCGGTGGTTCATTTCGTGAAGCACGATATGTGTATGTTCTCTCATTTTATTTGGAATGAATTTCAAGAAATAGTCAGGCAGCTTTTTGCCGTCTTTTAATAGATAAAACAGAATGAACGGCACCGTCACGATCGAGATGATAACTTCTGTGAGCGCCCCTAAGAATGTTCCTACACCGGTAAAGGTGCTTTCCAAAATCTTCGTCGCTTGACTAGATGCTTTACTTACCAATTCAGACACATTAAAGTTCATCGTTTTTTGCACTTGATTAATAAAGTTACTTCCCGTTAATTGTCTAATTTGTTCTTCTACTGTATCGACGTATTTCGGAAGATTATGAAATAGACTCATGGTTTGAGCTTGTAAAAAAGGAATAATAGACACGATGGTCACTGTAATAATCCCAATAATGACAAGATATAAAAGCAAAATGGAATAGATCCGCTTGATTCTTGCTTTCTCTAACAAGTTGACAATTGGATTTAATAAATAATACACGACCCCCGTTAAAATAATCGGTAAGGCAATGGTTTTGACGAGTACAATGAGCGGTGTGAAAATAAATGATGTTTTCATGAAAACAAGGATATTCAATCCGATTAATAGCAGGACGAGTAAAAAGAGAACAAACTTGTTATCAAGAAAAAATTTTCTAAATCGACTGCTCCACATTTGCATAGAATTCATATCGTTCCTCCAAACACGGGCTATTTTATGAGTAAATTGTACACTACTTGATCATGATATGGTGATCATTGTTTCAGCTTTTTTTCCCATTTTGCAATAGACATCGCCCATATAATGAGAATCGGCTGTCCAATAAGTCTTATCCATAGCAAAGCTTGTTCTGTATTTTCTTGACCTGGAAATGGTATTCCCTCACGTGCAGCAAATAAGTTTGCCGGGAAAATGAGTACAAGATAGACAGCAATGAATTTTGCCGCTGCAAATCTAGGATTCGGCAAAAGCAGCAGCACGGCCAGCAGCCATTCAAGACATGCAGTCACATAGACCATTACATATGGAAATGGCCAGCCTGGCATCATGCGAGCAAAGCCGCCCGGCTCTATTACATGAAAAATACCAGCAACTATGAATAAAAGCGCAAAGGTGTATGTACTTCCTATATGCAGGACGCGCTTCATGTTTCCTCCTCTCCCTTCTATCCTGAGTATTACCCGAAGAAGGAAGAAACTACCCACTTTTCGTACATTTATATCCTTTATGTAAGACGCATCAGCCTATATAAAGGTTTCATCCGCTTTTCAATAAAAAGAATATTCTTTCATACAAACGCTTTCAAAGCATGTATAATCAGAGGAAAGCAGAAGGAGGGAATCACATGATTCGATTTGCTGTCATCGGAACGAACTGGATTACAGATCGGTTCTTACAAGCTGGTGAAGGAATCGCTGACTTTACATGTACAGCCGTCTATTCACGATCCGCTGAAAAAGGACAGGCCTTTGCCGAAAAATACGGGATTGAGACGGTTTTTACGAACTTACAACAAATGGCGGAAAGTGATACGTTCGATGCCGTGTATATTGCGAGTCCAAATGCCCTTCATAAAGAGCAAGCCATGTT
The DNA here is from genome assembly GCF_058791855.1 of Bacillus sp. EB106-04-04-XG123. Classification (NCBI taxonomy): domain Bacteria; kingdom Bacillati; phylum Bacillota; class Bacilli; order Caryophanales; family Bacillaceae; genus Bacillus; species Bacillus sp. EB106-04-04-XG123. The sequence continues at coordinate 42,060 of NZ_JBYTDZ010000002.1, forward strand.
GATGATGGAGCATCAAAAGCATGTTTTATGCGAAAAACCATTCGCCTCTCATCGAAAAGAAGTGGAAGAAATGATTGCCGCAGCAAAAAAACATCAAGTGTGTTTGATGGAAGCGATGAAAACGACATTTCTGCCAAACTTTCTGCAAATCAAACAGCACCTTGATCAGCTTGGACCTATCAGGCAAGTGGTCGCGCATTACTGTAAATATTCCTCAAGATACGATGCCTATCGAAACGGCGAGCTTCCAAATGCCTTTAAACCGGAGTTATCCAATGGTTCGTTAATGGATATCGGGGTATACCTCGTTTACCCAGTCATATCCTTATTTGGTCTGCCGAATCAAATCACCGCGAGAGGCTATAAGCTTTCTTCTGGTGTGGATGGAAATGGTTCAGTCCTTTTACAGTATGACGGGCATCAAGCACTTCTTTTTCATTCTAAAATTTCAACGTCTCATTTATCCGCTGAAATTCAAGGCGAGGATGCCACGATGGTGATTGATCAATTCCACCGGCCTTCACGAATCACGATACATGACCGTGATGGACATCAAACTGACATCTCGCTCAAAGATGATCAGCCAGCTATGTCTTATGAAATCAAACATTTTATTGAGTGTATTCAGCAGGGAATGGGGCAGTCTCCGGTCAATACATTTGCGTTATCTGTTCAAACCATGTCCGTCATGGACGAAGCAAGAAGACAAATGGGCGTGATGTATCCTGCCGACAGACAAAATGTATAGGTCATGAAATGATGAACAAGGGCGAATTATTTTTGAATTCGCCCTTTGTTTTTTACGTTTCATGTCAGTCGCTTATTTTGCCGCTAACACATCCGCAAATGCTTTTACATACGGCGGAAGGTCCGGCGGACGTCTGCTGGAGATGAGGTGGCCATCTGTGACGACCGCCTCATCGAACCAGTCCGCACCGGCATTTGTCATATCATCTTTAATACCAGGTGTACTTGTCACTTGTCTGCCTTTCAGGATTCCTGCTGAAATCAGCACCCAGCCGGCATGGCAAATCTGCCCGATTGGTTTTGCCTTCGCATCAAATGTACGGACGATGTCTAATACTTCTGGATAGCGGCGCAGTTTATCAGGCGCCCATCCGCCAGGGACAAGCACAGCATCATAATCATCAGCTTGAATGGAATAAAAATCTGCATCAGATACCGCCGGCACACCATACTTCCCGATGTACTCATGATTTGCTTTTTCACCTACAAGATGGACAGTCGCCCCTTCTTCTCTTAAACGCAGAACCGGATACCACAGCTCTAAATCTTCAAAATCATCACTGACAAACGCAATGACCTTCTTATCTAATAAACGCATACTATCTCTCCTCTTTTTTCAATTTCCTCTATTGTACGAGATGAACTCTTAAAAAGAAAAGCGGTTCCCCTCGAGGAGAACCACTTGACCTTATTCGCTGATCTTGAATTTTTTAATTAAATCGCGTAATTCTTCCGCCATTTGGGAAAGAGTCGTGGATGAAGAACTAATCTCTTCCATTGAAGCAAGCTGTTCTTCTGCTGAAGCTGCGATATCTTGGATGCTTGCTGAACTCTCTCTTGATACATCTGCAATTTCATTCACTGCTTTAGAAATTTGCTCAGAACCTTTCGACAGCTCGCGCACTGTTGTATTCATTTCATTCATTCTCGCTGCAATTTCCGCTGTTTGCTCATTTATTTGTGAGAAGCTTTCTTTCGTTTGATCTGTAATAGTAAGACCGTTCTTTACTTCTTCATTCACTGCTTTGAACATATTTTGAGATGTTTCAATTTCCGAAACGATTTCATTCACAAGCTTTTCAATCTCTTTTGCTGAATCTGATGATTGAACCGCTAGTTTACGCACTTCTTCCGCAACAACAGAGAAGCCTCTGCCTGACTCGCCTGCGCGTGCTGCTTCAATAGCGGCATTTAGTGCAAGTAAATTCGTTTGATCCGCTATGCCGTTAATCACGCCTAGGATGTTTGTGATATCTTTTGATTTATGCTCGAGTCCGTTGATCACGCCTTCAGCTTCTTTCACTGAATGGTCAATCGTCTTCATTTGGCCGACAGTTTGCTCCACAAGTTGACCGCCTGTTTCTGCAACTGTTTTTGATTGAACAGATGACGCTGTGATGACATCAGACGTTTCGGCAACTTCGTTCAGTCCTTCATTCATTTGTTTTAAATGAACTGCGCTTTGCTCCACCATTTCACTTTGATTTTCATTGCCGTTTGAGAATGTTTCAATAGACGATGTAATATGTTCAGTTGCTTTTGTTGTTTGACCTGCACTTGCCGTCAGTTCTTCAGATGATGAAGCGACATTCTCAACAGATGTTTGTACAGCTTGAATGACATCTCTTAGAGACTCACTCATTTCATTAAAGCTTGTGCCAAGCTGTCCAATTTCATCTTGTGATCGGACATCAATTTTTTCTGTCAAATCTCCCTGACTGATCTTCTTCGAAGAAGAGACAAGAGTGGAAAGTGGTTTTGTAATGGAACGGATGATAAAGAAGATCAGAATCCCGCCAATGATAAGCGCGCCGGCTAAAATGATGGCGGCCATATTAAAAACTGGCTGTGCAGCTTCTTCTACTTCACTGACAAACATCGTCCCGACAATCTTCCAGCCAGTCGCCTTGTTTGTCGTGAACTCCATTTGCTTTTCTTTCCCTTCAAACATATAACTCATAGATCCGTCATCTTGTGAGTACATTTTTTCTAACCATTCACCAGATAATTTCGTTCCTGCTTTTTTCTTTGGATGTGCCACATATGTGCGGTCCGGACTTCCAATAAAAGCATAGCCTTGTTTCCCAATGTTAATGCTATTGGACTCTTTTACTAGATTCGCAATGTCTAGGTTCATCGCGATGACGCCTGATCCATCCTCTAGTTTTTTAGAAATCGTCACCACCAGCGTACCGGTTGATGCCGTTGCATATGGAGCTGAAATAGACAGCTCGCCGTTTTTCGCCCAGCCGTCTTTATACCAATCCCGCTCAGTTGCGACATAATCGGCAGGCATTTTTTGATTAGGATATCTTGAAAACACTTTGCCGTCACTTGAAGCGACAAAAATACCTTCTGTGTCATCATTCATACTCATGAACTGCTCAAAGCGTCCTTGAATATCGGTCGTGCCTTTTTGCTTGAGCTTTTTCTCCGTGATCCATTTGCTAAAGAAATCGGCTGCGTCTGTTTTCACTTTTACAACCTTCGTAATATTTTTATCTAGCTGCTCTACATTTTCCTTTGCGCTTTGCATAATTTGATCATTTAAGGAGGTGCTTGCCGTATGATATGAAGAGAATGCCAATACGATGATTGGGCATAAAAGAATAAATAAGAAAGAGAATACGAGCTTTTTTGATATAGATGGCTTTCTGAAATACTGTATGAATTTCATAAAAAAGAAAACTCCTTTTAGTAAGATAGTATATATATCGGAAGTACTACTAGGTTCTTTACTTTTTTAACTTATTAAAGTCTAAATAAGTCCAAATTACCCAATTTATATGCATTGAATGGAAAAACACCTGACGTTTTGGCGTCAGGTGTTTAAGATTGTTGACAAAGGGCTAAAATGTTCTTGATTTTAGCCCTTTGTCTTCTTTTCAGTGTGATAGAAAACCTTTGCAGTCCTAGGAAGGACGAGCACAGGAGCGGAGCGAATTTGACATTCGTGAGCACCGGAGCGCAGACCTGACACCGAATGCGAGGGTTTGTCTACACGCTGAAACACCTGACGTTTTGGCGTCAGGTGTTTCGCTACTCTCTTACATTTTAAATTGTTTAATGAGCTCTCTTAGTTCTTCTGCCATCTGAGATAAAGTGGCAGAGGAAGAACTGATCTCTTCCATAGATGCAAGCTGCTCTTCTGCTGAAGCTGCAATATCTTGGAAGCCTGCTGAGCTTTCTCTTGAGAGCTCTTTGATTTGATTCACCGCATGAGAAATATCATTTGAGCCATGTGATAGCTCTTTGGCTGATCCGTTCATTTGTTTCATTTGTTCTGTCATTTCTGATGTTTTATCAGTGATTTTCTCAAAGCTCACTTTTGTTTCATCTGTAATGTTTAATCCAGACTGTACTTCCCCTGCTACTTGTTTAAACATTTTCTGCGATTTTTCTATTTCCTCCACAATTTCGTTCGTCAGGCTTTCAATTTCTTTTGAAGAGCTTCCTGACTGCTCTGCCAGCTTGCGAACTTCTTCTGCGACAACAGAGAAGCCTCTGCCTGCTTCACCTGCTCGTGCAGCTTCGATGGCAGCATTTAAAGCAAGGAGATTCGTTTGATCCGCAATACCGTTGATGACTCCCAGAATATTTGTAATATCCTTTGATTTCTGCTCTAAGCCTGCAATGACAAGCTCTGCTTCTTTTACTGCCTGCTCAATGGTTTGCATTTGACCTGCTGTTTTTTGAACGAGTTCTCCTCCAGCCTGAGCGGTTTTGCTCGATTCGATCGACGATTCCATCATATGAGAGGTCGTGTCGACCATATGCGATAGGCTGCGATCCATTTCGTTTAACTGGACTGAGCTTTTTTCGATCATATCATTTTGATGTTCAGTGCTGTTTGAGAACTGTTCAATAGAGGATGTGATATGCTCGGTCGCTTGAGTTGTCTGTCCTGCACTTGCCGTTAACTCTTCAGACGAAGCAGCCACATTTTCAATCGAATTTTGAACAGCTTGAATGACTTGTTTCAGCTTTGCTGACATGTCGTTAAAGCTTTGTGCAAGTTTACCAATTTCATCGTGCGTACGAACTTCAATATGCTGGGTCAAATCACCTTGACTGATTTTCTCAGCCGATTCAGAGAGCTCTATCAGTGGCTTTCGAATCGATTTAATAATAAAATAAACCGCGATTCCGCCAATGACAATCGCAGCCGCAAGGATGATCATTGTTAAGTCGAGCACTGGCTGTGCGGCTTCTTTTACTTCATTCACATACATCGTTCCAGCAACCTTCCAGCCTGTTGCTTCATTTGTGTCAAAAAACATTTGCTTCGGCTGGCCATTGTATTCATATTCAAAGCTGCCTTCTTTTTTATCATACAGTTTCGAGATGAAGTCACCAGTCAGCTTTGTTCCAGCCTTATCGGTTTTATGGGCAACATAACGCTGATCTGAGGTGGCGACAAACGCATAGCCTTCTTGACCAATTTTGATGCTGTTTGTATCTTTCACAACCGTATTTAATCGTACATTCACCCCAATCACACCAGATCCATCCGCTAATTGTTCTGATATTGTGATGAGCAGGTCATCAGATGACTTACTTGTAAAAGGGTCTGAAATAATGAGTTTCTTATCTCCCATCGATTGCTGAAACCATGGTTCATTTTTTGCGCTCTTTGCATTATCTTTGTGTATCTCGGAATATTCAGTTAGTTTACCATTTTGATCTGCAACAAATACTTCTACTACATCGTCATCTGTTTCCGATAATTGCTCTAATTTCACTTTGAGTAAATCTTTGTTTTTAGCAGTCAATTCATCCTTTTTAACCGATTTTGATAAGTATGAAACAATGTCAATTTTAGGCTGTATATCTTTATTAATGAGTTCGTTTAATTGTTGAACACCATTTGCAGCACTAGACATAATCTCATCATTAAGAGACTTTGATGCCACTTCATAAGAAAATGCAGCCAATACGAGAATTGGCACTAGGAGAATCGCTAAAAATGCAGTAATTAATTTCTTCGACATCGTAAAGTGCTTAAAAAAGTTGATTTTTTTCATGACTCTACTCCTTTTGATTTATGATTTGTGGTCTTTCTCTTCTATTCTTAGGTAATATGAATTATTTTTCAAGGAATAATGTTCAAAAAACCCAAAAAATAAGCACAATTACCCATTTCTTTTTATTCAATAAATAAAAAGAGCCTCTAGTTGGAGGCTCTTTTCTTCATGTCTATTCAACTTTAAACTTGCTAATTAAATCGCGTAATTCTTCTGCCATCGAAGAGAGTGTGGCAGAGGACGAGCTGATCTCTTCCATTGATGCCAGCTGTTCTTCTGCTGAAGCAGCAATGTCTTGAATATTTGCTGAGCTTTCACGTGATACGTCTGCGATCTCACGAACAGCCTCTGACACATGTGCAGAGCCTTTTGAAAGCTGGACAACGGTTTGATTCATTGTTTGAAGCTGGTTAGAAATTTCTTTTGTCATGTCGAAAATATTGTGGAAGCTTCCTTTCGTTTGTTCAGTGAAGCTTAGGCCTGATTGAACTTCTCGATTCACCGCAGTGAATACTTCCTGGGATACGTCGATGTCTTGCACAATTTCATTGATCAAATTCTCAATTTCTTTTGCCGAGTTAGCAGATTGAACCGCAAGTTTTCTTACTTCTTCTGCTACAACAGAGAATCCTCTGCCAGATTCACCAGCTCTTGCTGCCTCAATTGCTGCATTTAGTGCAAGTAAATTCGTTTGATCGGCAATTCCATTGATGACACCGAGAATTTGGGTAATGTTTTTAGATTTATTTTCAAGCGCCCTGATGACGTTCTCTGCTTTTTTCACGGACTGATCAATGACATTCATTTGAGAAGCCGTTTTTTCAACAAGCTGTCCGCCTTCTCCTGCGATATCTGTTGATTTGATCGATGAAGCCGTAATAGATTCAGCCGATTCATTCATATTTTGAAGACCACGGTTCATTTCCTCTAACTCGACTGAGCTCAATTCGACTTTATCATTTTGGCTTTCATTTCCGCTGGAGAATTGTTCAATGGCTAGTGTAATATGCTCAGTTGCTTTACTTGTCTGTCCTGCACTGGCAGTCAGTTCTTCTGATGAAGATGCGACATTTTCAACTGAAGTTTGGACGGCTCCAATGAGGGATCTCAATGAATCAATCATCGTATTAAAGCCTTTACCAACTTGTCCAATTTCGTCATCTGACTGGATCTGCAGCTTATCGCGCAAATCACCATCGCTGACTTTTTTCGAGAAACGGGCAAGATTGGATAATCTTTTTGAAATAGAGCGGACGATAAAGAAAATAAGGGTTCCTGCTACAATGAGTGTGACACTGAATACGATAATGGCAGTATTGAAAACGGGCTTTGCCGCTTCTTCTACTTCAGATACGAGCATCGTTCCACCAATTTTCCAGCCGGTTAATTCATTGGTGACATATGCAACCTTTTTATCTGTTCCTTTGAGGGTATAGCTGCCGCTTCCTTCTTTGTTTTTATAAATAATACTGGCCAGATTTTCATTGACCTGACTTCCTGACTTTTGGGTTGGATCTGCTAAAACCGTTTGATCTTTCTCCATCATGAAAGCATAGCCTTTTTGCCCAATTTTGATTTCTTTTAGTTTTTGGAGCAGGCTGTCAATTTCCATATCAAGACCAATGACTCCTGAACCATCTTTCATCTTTTGGGCAATTGTGATCACCATTTTGCCTGTGGATGCTGCTACATATGGTTTTGTGATGACTTGTTTGCCGTTTTCTGCTTTCAATGCCTCTTGATACCAAGGACGTTCTCTTGGATCGTAGCCATCTGGCATCTTTTGAACTGGGTATTGCATAAACAATCCCTTTTCAGAGCCTGCATAGATCGCAGAAACATCTTTTTCATTAATTTTTCCAAATTGCTGTAATTCTTTAATGGTCGCATTTCTATTTTTTTCTTGAAGATTAGACGCTTTGAGTGAATCTGAGAACAGTGTCACAGCATCTGATTTGTTTCCAATATTCTCATTGATTAAGGTATCAAATGCATTGACCTGACTCATCGCACTGCCCATAATCTGTTTGTCTAGCTCTGTCTTTGATGTAAAAAACGCACTAATTGTCAGTGCCACGGTCGGCAGGATAAGAACTACCAAGAAGGCAATGATTAATTTTTTTGAAATGGATGGTTTTTTGAACCATTGGATCATTTTTCCCATTTTAACTTTCCCCCTTTACTTCTCTAAAGTTAATATCGGATGAAAGGTGTATTTTTAGAGACTGGAAATGACGTTTAAAAATAAAAAAAATACCCAGACAATTCTGGATATTTTTTCATCATTATTTAATTAATTTTAAATTGACTTGTGAGCTCTTTTAGCTCCTCTGCCATGTTGGCAAGTGTTACAGAAGAAGACGTGATTTCTTCCATAGATGCTAGCTGCTCTTCTGCTGAAGCCGCAATGTCCTGAATGTTTGCTGCGCTTTCTCTTGAGACTTGGCGCATCTCCTGCATCGCTTGTGAAACAAGCTTTGAACCGCTTGATAGGTCAATTGCTGTATCGTTTAATTGTGACAGTTTTTTCGACATTCCTTCTGCTGCCTCATAAATATGCTGGAAGCTTTCTTTAGCTTCTTCTGTCATACCAAGCCCTGCGTTTACTTCTCGATTGACTGCTTTGAACATATCTTGAGATTTAGCAATTTCTAACACAATTTCTTGGATAAGCTTCTCAATTTCTTTCGCTGAATCTGCGGATTGGACAGCTAGTTTTCGCACTTCTTCGGCAACGACGGAGAAGCCGCGTCCTGATTCACCTGCTCTTGCTGCTTCGATTGCTGCATTAAGCGCAAGTAAGTTTGTTTGATCCGCAATGCCGTTAATGACATTTAAAATACTCGTAATATCTTTAGACTTGTATTCTAATTCTTTCATGACCTGTTCTGCTTCTTGTACGGATGTATCAATATGTTTCATTTGGCTCGCTGTGCTTTCAACAATTCGCCCGCCTTGACCAGCCGCCTCTGTTGATTGAAGTGAGACAGCAGCTACTTCAGATGAGGTTTGTGACATATCTTGTAATCCTTCGTTCATTGCCACAAGCTGATTCGTACTAGATTCGACTTTCTCGTTTTGTGCTTCATTTCCATTTGAAAATTGTTCAATCGACATCGTGATATGCTCTGTTGCTTGACTCGTTTGACTGGCACTTGCCGTCAGCTCCTCTGAAGCCGAAGCCACATTGTCGACAGATTGCTGTACAGCGCGAATGACGTCACGAAGAGATTCACTCATCTTGCTGAAACTTCTTGTGAGATCTCCTATTTCATCCTTCGATTTCGTTTCGAGGGTTTCTGTTAAATCCCCTTCACTCACTTTTTCTGAGAAATCAACAAGCCTTCTCAGTCCAATTGTGATCGAGCGAACGATGAAGAAGATAGCGACACCACCAAGGATAAATGAAGAAATTAAAAGAATAATGGCAGAATTCCAAACTGGCTGTGCTGCTTCTTCTGTTTCTGATACAAACATCGTTCCAGCAATTTTCCAACCTGTTAAATCATTTGTTACAAAAACGATACGTTTTTGTTCTCCTTTATTCTCATAAGTTGATGTTCCTTCTTTGCCGCTGTAAAGGATAGATGAAATATTTTCTGTGACCTTAGATCCTGATTTTTCTTCTGGATGGGCTACAATTTGTTTATTTTTATTTGCAATAATTGGATATCCTTCTCGTCCAATTTTAATATCTTTTATTTTATCTACAATGTCTTGCACATCAATGTCAATTCCGATCGCTCCCGACCCGTCCTTCAGGCGCTGGGCAATCGTGACTACCATGCCGTTTGTTGTAGCAGAAATGTATGGATTGGTGACAACTGGCTCTCCTTTTTCATTCTGCATTGCTTGCTGATACCAATCGCGTGTTGTTGGATCATAGCCTTTTGGCATGTCTACTTTAGGAAACTGAATGAAATCACGATTTTTACTTGCTGCATAAAAACCAACCACATCTTCTTCATTGATTTTGCTGTATATCTCAAGATGCTCATACAGTTCGTCCTGGTTTTTCTTTTTAAAGTCTGCAGCAGTAGATGTTTCAGTAAAAAGTTTCACCGCATTTTCCTTATTCGAAAGCTTTTGCTCGATCATGTCATTCAGTTCATTGACTCTTGCATTTGCTCCGTACATGATTTCATGATCTAGTTCTTCTTTGGCAATCTGATATGAAATCGTACTGAGTGTAATAATGGGCAAGACGAGAACAAGTGTGAATGAAATAATCAATCTTTTAGAAATCGATGGTTTTTTCAACCATTTTATGACACTTTTCATGTTTTTCCTCCTTTTAAACGTTATTTTATATATCGGACGGCTTGATATTATTTTCATGTTTTTCAAATAAAAAGGATGACTTTTTGTTTATTTTCACAAATTGATTCCTTGCCCAAGCACCCTGCATACGCTAATACTAAAGGGGGCGCTTTTCATATGATTATCCTTTCAGGACAGCCAGTGACTAATGAGCAGCTGGCATCGTTTCAGCTAGAAGGACAAAAGCGGATCATTTTGATGCAGTTACAGGCCTCGAATGGTACGTTCCGCTATAGGCAAGCATCTGATTTGTTATTTGAGGTCACTTTAAGATCGAACATTATGAATGCTGCAAGAGATTTGAATAAAAGCGGTGCCTCATTTGCCATCTTTCAAAGATCGCGTGCAAATGATGCGTTTTGGCGTGTATCGGAAGCAGGAGCACTAGAGCTGCGCTATCAAGTGGAGCCATCTAGAGGCATTAAAGACATTTTTGAAAATGGTTCAAAATATGCATTTGAATGCGCAACCGCGATTGTCATTGTGTTTTATATGGGGGTCTTGCAAACAGTAGGAGAGGAGAAGTTTAACCGAAGACTTCGCAGTTTAACACTGTATGACTGGCACTATGATACTTTGTCAATTTATACAGAGCGCGGAAATGATTTTATCTATGGGGATTGCTTATATTTCGAAAATCCAGAGTTTAGCTATCAGCAGTCGCAATGGCGCGGGGAAAATGTGATTTACTTAGGAGAAGATCAATATTACGGTCATGGGCTTGGAATTTTAACAGCGGCAGAAATTATCGACAAACTGAATAAGCGAAGACGGCCAGGTGCAGTTCAATCCGCTTATTTATTACCGCAGACTACCCGGATGGATGTGATTTATCTCAGGCAAATGTTTGGCAGCTAAAAAAAGCCTCTTGTCTATTGGTTATGACAAGGGGCTTTTGTATGCCATGCGTTTACGATAATTTGGGAGTGTGCCAAGCATCGTGTTCGCAAGGATCTCCATTTCTTCTAAATCTTTTCTTGTGACCGGTGGATCGTGCCTGCTCCACTTCACGTATCGAACAAAATAGTAGTGACGAATGGGCGTAAGGACGGCAGGAGAATGAGGAAAATCATCAAACCAGAATTCAATCTGACCTTTTTTTCGGTAGGAATGTTTTAAGATGTCCATCCTGTCACACCACCCGTCATGATTTTATATCTGCGTCAGTTCGTGCATGATGTCTTCAACGGTTAAAATCGAGTGAATACGTCCAACGCCCTGTCCTGCCCACAGAGCCATTTGTTCAGGTTTACCGCCGGCAGCGGCTGCTTTTCGCATCGGTGTTGTCCATACATGCTGAACTGGATAAGGAAGAACCCTATCTTCATGCAGCCTTTCATCCTCCATCCACTGATTCACAATACCTCTCGCTCTTTTCCCAGAAAAAAGCCTTGTCACCCTTGTTTCACTGCCTTCTGCCTGTAAAATGGCCTTCTTGTATACCTCTGCCGCAGCACTTTCCTGGCTGGCTAAAAACCTTGTGCCGATTTGAACCGCATCTGCTCCAAGCGCCAGCACTGCTTTCACACCTGCTCGGTCCGTGATGCCTCCGGCGGCAATCAATGGCACGCGGCAGAGCGGTTTGACATCAGAGATCAGACTGATCAGTCCCATCAGTGCGTCTCCTTTTGCCCGTAAAAATGTGCCGCGATGCCCCCCTGCTTCACTTCCTTGCAGAACAATGGCATCCATTCCTTTTTCCTCTAAAAGAAGTGCTTCCTCTTTTGTTGTGGCCGTTCCGATTAAAAAGGTTCCCTTTTGTTTTAAGCGGTGAATCGTTTGTTCTTTTGGACAGGCGAATGTAAAGGAAACAATCGGAACGTCTTCTTCCAGAAGAATGTTGATTTTTTGTTCAAAATCATCCCACAATTCTTCTTCGCTTGGCATCCTATCTGCTGACGGACGTGCAGGCAGTCTCTTTTCCCAAAATGCCACATCCTCTTTTTTCACTTCTGGAATTGGCTCTGGTACAAACACATTGACCTGGAACAGGCGAGATGTCAGTTGTTTGACTTCCCTAATCTGCTGTCTTAAATGGTCAGGCTGCACATATCCACTTGCCAGGCTGCCAAGCCCTCCGTATTCCGAAACAGCGGATGCCAGCTGCGGTGTCACAGCTCCTCCTGCCATTGGCGCTTGGATGATTCCATGTTCAATCTGCAGTAATTTTTTGATATCCCCCATTTATTTCCCCCATTTCTTATTCGTTTGACGACACTTGTACATAAAAATGACGATGTCTCGGCCCGTCAAACTCACAGAAATAGATTCCCTGCCACGTGCCAAGTACAAGATCTCCATCATGAATGAGAACATGCTGAGACGCCCCCATATAACTCGCTTTCATATGTGCTGCCGTATTTCCTTCCATATGGCGGTCCTTTGGATGTTCCCACGGGAAGACTTCATCAAGCCGGCGAAGCATATCCCGTTTCACATCTGGATCCGCATTTTCATTAATGGTGATCCCTGCTGTCGTATGTGGACAATAGACGATGACAGTTCCGTTTTGTATGCCTGTTTCCCTGACATATTGGAGAACCTCGTGTGTGACGTCGATCATGTCATCGCGTCTGTCTGTTTGTACGTTGATTTTTTTCATATGAACTGCCCCTTTTTGACGTTTCTATAAATTCATACCCTTTTTATGTGAAACAAATCTTCTTACCTAAAGTTTACCAAGCAAAAAAACCTCGTCAAGCAGTACGAGGTTTTTAAGAAAAGTGAACCTTTTTGACTTCAATGGTTCGAATATGGTGGTCTTCAGCATCAATGATCGTAAATTCACAGCCTTCTGCTTCAATCGTATCTCCAATGTCAAAATCAAATTTATGCGTCATCATCCAGCCTGCAATTGTATCAACATCATCATTCTCAATGGCTAAATCCAATAAATCATTTACTTCGTCAATTAACGCTTTCCCATCCATCACATAATGGAAATCCCCTTTTTTCACGATGTGAGGTGTTTCATCCTGATCATATTCATCTCGAATCTCTCCGACAATTTCCTCTAATATGTCCTCTACTGTGACTAGTCCCGCTGTACCTCCGTATTCGTCTACGAGCACTGACATATGAATTCGTTCCTTTTGCATCAAAATGAGCAATTCTTGAACAGGGGTGCTTTCAATGACCCGGATCACCGGACGCATTAAGTCTTCAATAGATACATCTTGATTTAGGAAGCTCGCCTTAAATACATCTTTGCTATTAATAACTCCAATCACATGATCTTTGTCCTCTTTAATAACAGGGTAGCGTGTGTACCTTTCGTTCAGCATATAATGAGTCACATCTTCTAAGGTCTGTTCAATCTCTATAGCTGAAATTTCTGTACGCGGGATCATGATCTCTCTCGCCACTCGGTTATCAAATTCAAAGATTTTATTCACATATTTGTACTCAGATTGGTTAATCTCACCCTTCTCATAGCTTTCAGATAAAATGAGTCGCAATTCTTCCTCACTGATCGCCACTTCATGTTCTTTGACAGAATGATAACCAAATAATTTCACGATGCTTCGAGCAGCCCCATTTAATGCTTTAATAAACGGGTACATGACTTTATAGAAAAAGATGAGTGGTTTTGCTGTCACAAGGCTGACGGCCTCTGCCTTTTGAATGGCAATTGTTTTAGGCGCGAGTTCTCCAACAACAACATGTAAAAACGTAATGATCACAAATGCGATGATAAACGAAAGGATGTCAGTTAATGCGGAATGAAGCCCGATTTTTTCAAAAAGCGGATGCAGAAAATGCTCCACCGTCGGCTCACCCAGCCACCCTAATCCTAAAGCTGTGATGGTAATTCCAAGTTGGCAGGCGGACAAATATTCGTCCAGATTTGATATCAGCTTTTGAACATGGATGGCCCTTTTATCACCGCTTTCAATCAGCTGGTTGATTTTAGAGCCTCTAATTTTCACAATCGCAAATTCAGTGACAACAAAAAATGCTGTCGCAGCAATGAGTAATATGACTAAAAATACGTTTAAAATGTACAAAAAAACCCTTACCTAACACTGGTAAGGGCTCACCTCCTCTGGCATCAATTAATCATTACGGCCATTTAGGAAGATCATTACAAAACGGAGCAATTCAAACAGGGAGACAAGGGCTGCTGCTACATACGTAAGAGCTGCAGCATTTAACACCTTGTTCACGCCTCTTTCTTCACTGCTTCTAATGATTCCTTCTGAAACAATGATATCCTTTGCACGAGAACTTGCATTAAACTCGACAGGCAATGTCACAAGCTGAAAGAATACAGCTGCTGAGAACAAAATGATCCCAAGCCCGATTAAGTTAAGGCTGCTGAGCAAAATTCCACCAAGGAAAAGAAGCGGAGCAACACCAGATGCAAAGTTCACGACAGGAAAGATCTTATGTCTCAAAACAAGCGCACCATAGGATTCCTGATGCTGCAAGGCATGTCCAACCTCGTGTGATGCGACTGAAATGGCCGAAATGGAGTGGCCGTAGTACACAGGTTCAGATAAACGAACCACACGCTGCGTCGGGTCGTAATGATCAGTCAAAGTTCCTCTTACCGGTTCAACGGGCACATCGTATAACCCGTTGCGATCTAAAATATATCGAGCGGTTTCAGCACCTGTTTTCATACTGGATGCTTCCACCTTTGAATACTTTTCAAAATTATTCTTCACTTTAAATTGTGCCCAAAATGATAATCCCAATGCGGCAAATGTTAAAAAATAAAAAAACAGCATGCTCATCAGCTTCCTTTTTATTTTATATATTTATTTACAATTTTAATGACTTTTATGTACCATGTACAGCAAAAAGCACTAGGTCTTTTTCAGGGGAATGACCGCACCAATGAAAAAGAAGAACACACCTAAGCAAGCTGTATAAAAGGTCACTGTACCATAAAGGTCTTGAAAAAAGTGCAGCCATGAAAAATCATTTATAAAATGATTCACAGCATTTAAATCAAACACGAGTAAGATGACAGCTGATGATAAAAAGTGCACACCAATAAAAAGAAGTACGGTCTTTTGAACGAACGACATTCGAATTCCCTCCTTCTTCTCCCTTATTTTAAGATATGGGTTCTATTTCAATACATGACGAAGATGAAAAAATCTTTCCTCAATCGGGCATACTGACATTAGCATTCTCCTGAAAGGAAGAGTCCGATGAAATCAAACCGTATCTTTATCGCTTGGCTAAGGTGGCCGCTTTATCTTCGAATTGCTATTATCATTTGTTTCTTGCTTCTTTTTTTTGGACAATTAATCGTTTTACTAGAACCGAAGCAGTATCATACGATCTTTGATGGGATCTGGTGGGCGCTCATTACAGTCTCTACGGTTGGCTACGGTGATTTTGTGCCGCAAACCATGCCAGGGCAGGTGGCGGGTATGGCACTCATTTTTATCGGAGCCAGCTTTGTCACCGCTTATTTCGCCACACTTGCCGCCGCTGTGTTCAGCAAGCAGCACCATTATGTTGAGGGCAAGGTAGCCTTTAAGGGGGAAGGACACCTGATTATCGTCGGCTGGAATGAGAAGACGAACAAACTGCTTCAGTCGTTTCAAACGATTGATCCAGCCATGCCGATTGTGCTGATTGATGACTCCTTGAAAGAGGGGCCTCTTTTGGAAAATGTTCATTTTATTAAAGGACATGGGACCGAAGACGGCACACTCCGTAAAGCCAATATTACCGGTGCAGATGCACTGATGATTACCGCAGATCAGCATGAAAATGAAGTGACAGCCGATATGCAGAGTGTCTTAACCTTACTTGCTGCAAAAGGCTTAAACCCTTCGCTATATTGTTTAATTGAAATTTTAACAGATCGTTACGTGAAAAATGCCGAGCGTGCTGGCGCCAACCAAGTCATTCATACCTCTGATGCTGTCAATCATTTAATGGTTGAACATTTTCTAATAAAGGAACAGCTTACGGCGATTAAGAAAAAACGACATATGACGTTGCATAAACACGTCACGATCATACCTGTACCAGCTTCATTAGCCGGAGAAACCTTCTTAACAGCGCTCCATCACTTTTTAGAGCATCATGTGATCATCGTTGGCGTACAAAAAAAAGAAGGACCCATGATGAATCCTCCCTTTGGCTATGAGCTTCATCCAGAGGATGAACTGATCAGCCTTTAAAGCAGTGCGTCTTCTAATTCCTTGACGAGCGAAAAGCCAATCTCAGCATAAGCCTTTGATACATCTCCATCTTTCTCTTTTGGTTCTTGGAATTGGTTAAAGGATGCGCCCACATTTCCAACCATCGCATGATCATCTAACTTGTCTTGGTATACATGCTTTAAGAGAAATGGATGTCCCATTTTCACCACAACACCTGGCTGATCCAGCTGGCCTTTCTCGGCTGTAAAAGGAACTCTGAGAAAGGTATAGCCATCACGGTTATCAATTTTATAATCAAAATACCCGTGATCATAATCCCAGTTCCCATTAATGACATAACCGAGCGGCTTCATCGTTTCTTCTAAATGGTAAAGTGAAAAGCTTTCACCAGGCAGCCTGGATGGTACATGAATCATACGAAACCCTCCTTTTTTATTAGGGTTCGTTAAAGAGAGGAATTCATACATTTCCTCTCGCGATTTGTACATTGTTTGTAAACGCGGCATCAAATAAGCTTTGATTGGTTGATTGATTCGTCTCGTTATCGCTGCCGGAACCTGCTGTTTCCTTCGTAACACTCTTAGAACAAATGCGTCCGACATTGCCAAAGTTCACGATTGCCTGGCCCGAAATATCATGAATATAGACATGATTCGTCCTCATTTTTCACCCTCCTCCATTTATTATTCTATGTACAGAACATAGGAAAGCTTGCACAGGAACCTGAAGAAAACAAAAAAGGCACACCTTTATGTAAAGGTGTGCTTTTTCGTCTTATGATTGTTTTAAACGGCTTTCAAGCTCTGCTTTTTTCTCTTCGAAGCCCGGTTTGCCTAGTAAAGCAAACATATTCACTTTATACGCTTCTACTCCAGGCTGATCGAATGGATTGACGCCTAGTAAATATCCAGACATCGCACATGCTTTCTCAAAGAAGTACACAAGGTATCCGAATGTATAAGCATCCATCTCAGGAATTGTCACGATAAGATTCGGTACTTTTCCATCAGTATGGGCAAGCATTGTTCCTTCAAATGCTTTTTTATTGACGAAATCAACCGTTTTTCCTGCCAGATAGTTCAAGCCATCAAGGTCTTGCTCTTCTGCTTCAATCACAAGCTCATGTCGAGGCTTGTCTACATTGACGATTGTTTCGAACAAATCTCTTCTTCCTTCTTGAACATATTGGCCAAGTGAATGAAGATCTGTTGAGAAGTTAGCTGATGAAGGATAGATTCCTTTTTCATCTTTCCCTTCACTTTCACCAAATAATTGCTTCCACCATTCTGCGAAATATTGCAGGCCTGGCTCATAGTTGATCAGCATTTCAATCGTTCTGCCTTTATTGTAAAGGACATTGCGGACGACTGCATATTGGTAAGCCGCATTTTCAGAAAGCTCAGATGAAGCGAAGTCTTCGCTTGCTTTTGCCGCACCTTCCATCATCTGATCAATGTCTGCACCGCTCACAGCGATTGGCAAAAGACCGACTGCTGTTAATACAGAATAGCGTCCACCTACATCATCAGGGATGATAAATGATTCATAGCCTTCTTCAGTTGCTAATGTTTTCAGTGCACCGCGTGCCTTGTCAGTTGTCGCATAAATACGTTTTTTCGCTTCTTCAGCACCGTATTTTTCAATAAGGAGCTTTTTAAAGATGCGGAACGCAATGGCTGGCTCTGTTGTTGTACCAGATTTTGAAATCACATTAATGGAGAAATCTGCATCTTCCAATAGATCCATCACATCTGTTAAATAAGAAGAACTGATGTTGTTTCCAATAAAAATAATTTGTGGTGTCTTGCGCTTGCCTTTTGGCAAAGTGTTATAGAAAGAATGGTTCAAAAACTCAATCGCCGCACGTGCACCTAGATATGACCCGCCGATTCCAACAACAAGCAGGACATCAGAGTCAGACTTAATTTTATCTGCACTTTTTTTAATGCGGGCAAATTCTTCGCGGTCATATTGCTTCGGCAAGTCCACCCAGCCTAAATAGTCACTGCCTGCACCCGTTTGTTCATGAATATTATGATGGGCCACCTTCACAAAATCTTTTAAATATGTAAGCTCATGTTCTTGAAAGAAAGGTAACGCTTTCGAGTAGTCAAATTGAATATGTGTCATCGCTTGTAAGCCCTCCATTACGTTAGTTCTGTCCCTTTCACTTTAGCGGAACTAGCTTTTGAAATCAAGTGATCGTCACTGGCATAGCAAAAAGCCGCTTCTCATTCGGAGAAGCGGCAATCTGAATTATAAAGAAGCTTTCAAAATCGATAGAATGTCATCACGGTTAAGTTTCATAAAGTTTCCAAAACCACCATATTCCATTTCTTTTGCTGCAATGTCAGCAATTTTGTCCAGCTGATCCTCACCAATGTCATAATCAGCTAAACGGCTTGGTGCACCAAGGCTTGTCCAGAACGCTGACAATTTGTCGATTCCTTCTAATGCGATGTCACGATCTGACTTTCCTTCTGTTTCGATGTCAAACATGTTCAACATAAGGTTTTTAAAGCGTTCGACATTATGATCGAGTGTGTGGCGCATCCAGTTTGGGAAGAGGATAGCAAGCCCGCCTGCATGCGGAATGTCATAGACAGCCGATACAGCATGCTCAATCGTATGGGACGCCCAGTCGCCAAAGTAACCCATTTGCAGCGTGCCATTTAAAGCAATCGTTCCTGCATAAAGAATGGTTTCACGATGCTCATAGTTTTGTAAGTCCTCCAGAAGTTTTGGTGCTGTCTCGATGACCGTTTGAAGAACAGCAAAACACATCCGGTCCTGTAAAGGCGTGTTTTTTACATTATGGAAGTATTGCTCAAAAACGTGGCTCATCATATCGACCATACCATACACTGTCTGGTTTTCTGGCACAGAATACGTATGCTCAGGATCTAGAATCGAAAAAGCAGGGTGAGTGACAGAGCTGCCCCACACATATTTTTCATTCGTTTCCCAGTTTGTGATGACAGAGTCCGGGTTCATTTCTGAACCAGTTGCTGCAAGTGTCAGCACTGTGCCAAACGGCAGTGCTTTTTGAGCTGTTGTTTTCTTTGAAATAATATCCCACACATCACCGTCATACTCTGCTCCGGCTGCAATCGCTTTTGTACAGTCGATCACACTCCCGCCGCCAACGGCTAATAAGAAATCAATGTTCTCCTTTTGGCAGATATCGATTCCCTTTTTTACTGTTGTGAGGCGCGGGTTTGGTTCAACGCCAGACAGCTCAAACACTTCTGCATCTGCTTCATTTAACGCACGGATGACATTGTCATAAAGACCATTTTTCTTAATGCTGCCTCCGCCATATACAAGTAACACTCGTTTTCCATAACGAGCGAGTTCGCTTTTGAGTCCTTCTAGCTGTCCTTTTCCAAACATCAATTTTGTTGGATTATAGTAAATAAAATTCTCCATCTGTTCTACATCTCCTTAAAACGAATATATCCAAAAACATGAAAGACTACTGTAACATATGTACACGATGAACTCAAAAAAAGATAACTGCCCGTAAGCAGCTATCTTTTGTTGTTCAATTATAAAGAAGCGTTCAGAATGGCTAAAACATCTTCTTTGTTTAGCTTTTTAAATTGACCAAATTCACCGCGTGCCATTGCACGGTCTGCAATTAAATCAATTTTCTCATCGTTGATATCATAATCCGCTAAACGGCTTGGCGCACCAAGACTTGTCCAGAAAGCTGACAGCTTGTCGATTCCTTCTAAGCCGACTTCTTCATCTGTTTTGCCCGCAGGATCTACATCAAATACACGCACCGCTAATTGTTTAAAACGGCCTGGGTTTTCTTGAATCACATGTTTCATCCAGTTCGGGAACAAGATCGCAAGTCCGCCTGCATGAGGAATATCATAGACAGCAGATACTGCGTGCTCAATGTTATGAGATGCCCAGTCACCACGTGCCCCCATTGAAAGCATTCCATTAAGCGCAATTGTGCCAGTGAATAAAATCGTTTCACGCAGCTCGTAGTTCTCTAGATCGTTGATCAACTTCGGTGCCGTTTCAATGACAGTGCGAAGAAGTCCTTCACACATACGATCTTGGTAAGGTGTATTTTCTGTGTGATGGAAATATTGTTCGAACACATGTGACATCATGTCAACCATGCCATAAATCGTATGGTTTTTAGGCACAGTGAATGTGTTGACTGGATCCAGAATAGAGAATTTCGGGAAAACTGCTGGACTTCCCCAGCCATACTTCTCATTTGTTTCCCAGTTTGTGATAACTGATCCAGAGTTCATTTCAGAGCCTGTTGCGGCAAGTGTCAACACAGTACCGAACGGAATAGCTTCCATTGGGACGTGCTTACGTGTCACGATATCCCAAGCATCTCCATCGTACTTCGCACCAGCAGCGATTGCTTTTGTCGCATCAATGACACTGCCGCCGCCAACTGCCAAAATAAAATCAATATCGTTCTCTTTGCAAAGCTCGACCCCTTTTCTTACTGTTGTTAAGCGCGGGTTTGGCTCTACGCCAGCAAGTTCAGTGATGGCAGCTCCTGATTCTTTTAGGATGCTGACAACTTGGTCATAAAGGCCGTTTCGTTTAATACTGCCTCCACCATATACAAGTAATACGTTTTTTCCGTAGTGTTTGAGTTCATCTGAAAGGGCTGATACTTCTCCCTTTCCAAAAATTAATTTCGTTGGGTTCCAATAAGTAAATCGATCCATGTGATCTCCTCCTCGCGCTACATTATGCGCCTCATTCATTCCAAAAGTAAAGTAATTTGCTTTCATCCATTTTCTTACGCATAGTTTGGCTAAAAATCTGCAAAATATAAATGTATTGATGCTGTAGCGAAAGGAGGAATCACGATGAGTGCTATTCAGCGTATTGCCCTCGTGCTCACGATTATCGGTGCTATTAACTGGGGACTAATCGGCTTTTTTCAATTTGACTTAGTAGCAGCGATCTTTGGCGGACAAGGTTCTGCATTATCACGTATTATTTATGGTCTTGTTGGAATTGCAGGTCTTGTCAACCTTGGTCTGTTGTTCAAGCCAAGCGAAGAAGCTGTTCGCCGTGACGAGCCGAATCCAGAGGTTCGTTAAATAAAAGGACATAAAAAAGGCTGCCTACATGAGGCAGCCTCAGCGTGTAGACAAACCCTCGCATTCTTTGTCAGGTCTGCGCGCTGGTGCTCACGATTTCTAAATTCGCTCCGCTCCAGTGCTCGCCCTTCCTAGACTTCAAAGGTTTTCTATCACGCTGAAAAAAAGACAAAGGGCTAAAATAAAGATCATTTTAGCCCTTTGTCAACAATCTAAGGCACCGTTTGAAGCGGTGCTTTTTTATTATTTCTTGATAAGGTCTTTACGGTTTGATTGCTCAATCCACTCTTCAAGTTTATCTTTAAGCGTATTGAAACCTTGTGGTGCAGCAGCTTCTTCTTTCACTTGCTGTGGTCTTTGTTTCTTTGGTTTGCTTTCTTTTCTTTCAGGTGCTTCTTGTGTCGCACGGATAGAAAGGCTGATTTTACCTGCATTTTCATCAACAGAAAGAACTTTTACTTGTACTTCGTCACCAATTGAAAGGTGCTCGTTGATGTCTTTTACAAAGCCATGTGTTACTTCAGAAATATGCACAAGTCCTTGAGTTTCTTCATCTAATGCAACAAACGCACCATACGCTTGTAATCCTGTTACTTTACCAGTGTAAACACTGCCTACTTCAAACTTTGTCGCCATGATAACAACTCCTAAATAAATGTTTTAATATTCGTTTATACGCAATTAAAAACTATATCACAGAACGGGCAGTTACGCAAAATATTTTTTAAATGGGTTTAGATTAGATTAAAAGGGGGAATACCTGAAAACAAGAATGCTTTCTAGTATTCCCCCCTAATTTGTGAGGCATGAGTCCATTTGGATTGATGCCTTTTTTTATTTTAAAATGGCTGATGCTTCTTCCTTCACTTGTCGAGCCTGCAAAAAGCGCTGAATTCTTGAAAGTGATTCCTGAAGATGATCAAGTGATGAAGCGTATGAACAGCGAATATGACCCTCACCGCTCGGTCCGAATACATTCCCAGGAACAACAGCGACTTTTTCACTTAGGAGCAGCTCCTCAGCAAATTGTTCTGATGTCATGCCTGTGCTTTTAATCGATGGGAACGCGTAAAATGCTCCGTTTGGCTGGTGGCATGTGAGGCCTAGTTCATTCAGGGAGCCGACAAACAAATTACGGCGTCTTCTATAGCTTTTCTTCATTTTCTCTACATCTTCAAGCCCATTTTTTAATGCTTCTTCTGCCGCATATTGTGCCATCGCCGGCGCGCACATCATAGAATATTGATGTATTTTCAGCATGGCATCGCGCAGTACAGGTGGTGCTGCCACATATCCTAAGCGCCAGCCCGTCATGGCAAACCCTTTAGAAAAGCCTGAAATCAAGATCGTTCTTTCTTTCATATCCTGAATAGCCGCCACGCTTGTAAAAGCTTCATCGTATGTCAGCTCTGCATAAATCTCATCCGTAATAATGAGCAGGTCATGCTCTTTCGCAAATTGAGCAATATCTTCAAGCTCTTCCTTTGAATAAACAGACCCCGTTGGATTTGATGGCGAGCAAAGCAAAATGGCTTTTGTCTTCGGCGTCAGCTTTGTGCGAAGATCAGCAGAATCCGCTTTGAAATCTTTTTCAGCGGATGTACTTAAATAGACAGGCACTCCGCCTGCAAGTGTCGTAAGCGCCCCGTATGCTACGAAACAAGGCTCTGGAATGATCACTTCATCCCCGCTGTTTAAAATCGCACGAAAGGCCAAATCAAGTGCCTGGCTTCCACCAACTGTGATAATGAGCTCTTCTTCTGGACTGTAGTCAATGTGAAACCGCTTATATAAATAGTGGCTCAGTTCTTTTCGCAAAGAGATTAAACCTGCATTCGCCGTATAGGAGGTCAGTCCTTGTTCTAATGACATAATACTTGCTTCTCTGACATTCCAAGCTGTCACGAAATCCGGCTCACCGACACCAAGGGAGATAACTCCCTCCATTGTGGCAGCCAAATCAAAGAATTTCCGAATACCTGACGGCTGAATGCTTTGTACCGTTTCAGATAAATAAGACTTTTTCATTTAAGGAGACACCACGATTCTTTTGTCATCGTCTCCTGTTTCAAACACTTTCCCATCATGTTTATATCTTTTCAAAATAAAGTGGGTAGTTGTTGAAACAACGGAATCAAGTGTCGATAATTTTTCAGATACGAAGCGTGCAATATCAGACATTGATCTTCCGCGGATCACAACGGAAAGATCATAAACACCTGACATGAGATAGACAGATTCCACTTCCTGAAACCGATAAATCCGTTCAGCAATTTCGTCAAATCCGACGCCTCTTTTTGGTGTCACTTTTACATCAATCATTGCTGTAACGCCTTCATGGCCATCCACTTTTCGCCAGTCAATCATAGTTGAATAATCAATAATGACTTTTTGATCTTCAAGTTTTTGAATGATGGCTTCGGCTTCTTCTGTTGTCACGCCTGCCATTTTTGCAATTGTATTTAAATCGGCGCGGCTGTTTTCATCTAAAATCTCTAATATTTCAGTTTCTTTTTCTGTTAGTTTCATTTGATTTCACACCTCAGATTATAAAAGCTAGTTTTAAAAAATCTTCTGAACATTATAGCACGTTTTTCCCATTATGCTAAGCAGGGAAAAGATTCTAATGATAGCTTAAAATCCACTTTTTAGGGTACAATACAGTCACCTAACAGAGAGAGTATCAAGTATCGGAGTGAAGAATGTGGACATTGTTCAGCCAGCTTATATGAAAAGTACATTCGGTTTAGATATCTATTACGAGCACTATCCAAATGAGGGCAAGAAGACATTGATCTTAATTCACGGTCTCTTCTCTTCCACCTTCAGCTATCGAAAACTCATCCCGCTTTTGAAACAGGACTTCAATTTAATTGCAATAGATCTGCCGCCATTTGGACAGTCTGAGAAGTCGAATACGTTTATTTACAGCTATCGCAACATGGGAAAAATTATTATTGAGCTAGCTGGTTATTTACAGATTCAGCATGCGATTCTAGTAGGCCATTCAATGGGAGGACAGATTGCCTTATACGCTGCTACTGAGCGGCCGGACCTATTTGAAAAGGCGGTTCTTTTGTGCAGCTCTGGATATTTGAATAAATCAAAAAGATCACTTGTTTACAGCACATATATTCCTTATTTTTATCTGTATCTAAAAAGAAAGCTTTTAAAGCAGGGCATTATGAAAAATTTAACTGCCGTTGTGCATGATCACTCCATCATTGATCAAGAGATGGTCGACGGATATTTAAAACCGTTTTCAGATGATCAAATCTTTCGGGGAATATTTCGTTTGATTCGGCACCGGGAAGGAGATTTAACCTCGGACATTTTGAAGAAAATGGAAACACCTGTGCTGCTCATTTGGGGCGAGGAAGATCGAATCGTTCCCATTCAAATAGGCGAAAGACTGCACAAAGATCTGCCGAATTCGACCTTACATGCATTAAAAAAAACCGGGCACCTCATTCCTGAGGAAAATCCGGTCTTTGTGTCTGATCAAATCGGACATTTCAGCCTGTCTTAGCGTGAACAGGAGCTGCTGTCTCGCAAGACAAAAAGCTGATTCGCTGTTTGCTGACAGCTCTCTATCGGAAGAAGCTGTTCAAATGAGTGATGGTAGATGGCTTGAATCTCTTTTGCTAAAGATAACGGGTCTTCTGCGTCGTATAATGCACTGATGACGTCAGCAGGCTCCGTTTCATAAAAATCCTCTCCATAAAGAAAAGGGTCCCATGCCTTAATGAATTGAATCATCTCTTCTACAGCTTGACTATCTTTCATCGGTATCACCGCTTATAATAAATTTTGTGATGTTTATTTTAGCACAACCAAGAATGGTTGAAAAACAGCTAGAGGTGGGTTTCATGAATTTCGACGAACAGATCATACGTAAAGGTTCAAAATCAGTGAAATGGGATCAAGCAGAGTCTTTGTTCCTGACAACGGATGCCCTCCCGATGTGGGTGGCCGATATGGATTTTAAAGCGCCGCAGGTCGTCCTTGATGCATTGAAAGAGCGATTAGACCATGGTGTATTTGGCTATGCATTTCAAGATCAGGATACGCAGCAGGCAGTAGCTGGATGGCTCAAAAGAAGACACGGATGGACCATTCAGACAGAAGCGGTCACTTTTACACCAGGAATCGTAACGGCCCTTAGTTTTGCTGTTCAAGCCTTTACAGCACCGCATGACGAAGTAGTTATACAGTCACCAGTGTATACACCTTTTTATCAAATGATTGAGCGAAATGGACGTACAGTCTCAACCAATCCTTTAAAAATAGAAAACAACCGTTATATGATGGATTTTGATGATTTAGAGAAAAAACTGAGCAGACCACAAGCAAAGCTCATGTTCCTATGCCATCCGCATAATCCGTCTGGAAGAGCGTGGACAAAAGAGGAATTAAAGCGAGTTGGAGACCTCTGTGTGAAGCATGGAGTCACAGTCGTTTCAGATGAGATTCATTCTGATTTGATGCTTTATGGGAAGCAGCATGTTCCCTTCGCCAGCCTTTCTGACGACATTGCACATATCACGGTAACGTGTATTGCGCCGAGTAAAACCTTTAATCTAGCGGGTCTGCAGGCATCTGCTATTATCATTTCAGATGAAGAAAAAAGAACCCTTTTCACCAATGAATTGCAAAGAAATGGACTGTCCAAACTGAATGCATTTGCAATTCCAGCGATGGAAGCAGCATACCGTCACGGGGATAAGTGGCTTGATGCCCTTGTTCTTTATCTCGAAGGCAATATGAAGATGGCGATGGACTATATTGACGAATATCTTCCAAATATGCGTTATATGAAACCAGATGCTTCTTATTTATTGTGGCTGGACATTCAGGATTATCAATTCAGTCGAGCGGAATTAAAGCGGAATCTGCTAAAAAAAGGGAAAGTGATCCTAGAGCTTGGCCACGTGTACGGACACGAAGGAGACGGCTTTATTCGGATGAATCTCGGCTGTCCTGCTTCAACAGTCAAAGAAGGACTGAAACGTCTTCATCAAGCGTTCACGCCATCAGCTGAATAAGATCTATACGGTAGAAAGAACATCCTAACGGGTGTTCTTTTTAAAGAAAAAAACCCTCCTTTTATCATATCTACTTTGTACATGAAATGATATAATGAGAGGAATTACTATTATTTACGAGGAGAGCATTTAAATGGAAATGTTCAAGGATTTTCTGCTCCATGTATCTTTTATTCTATTTCCAATCTTTTTATATCATGCGCTATGGTTAAGCCGGACCCCTGCTCATTTCCCAAAAACGAATAAACTGCTCATCACAGTATTCGCATCCATCTCTTCAGCACTATGTATTATGTATCCAGTTGGTTCGATTTTAGATTTGCAGACTGGGCTTCAATCCATTCCCCTTGTACTTGCTATTTTATACGGAGGATACATGGCGGGGAGCGTTGCCATCTTGATAAGCATCATTGTCAAATTCGTGATGTATGGCTCTTTCTTATGGATTGGACTCATTGTTGTCCCAATTTACTTTTTCATCCCATTCCTGTTCTACCGAAAATGGCATCAATATTCGAAGCCAAATAAGCTTTTTTACGGAGTGCTTATCGGTTTATCCAAAGGATTCTTTATCTACATTGGACTGCTTGCGGTCAGCTTACTGGAATACAGCCCAGCTTTTATTATGCAGCAAAAGCTCCTTGAGTTATTTTTCTCAACTCTTTACTACATATTCTTTCTTTTGCTCAGTATCTATTCCATTGAATTCGTTAAAGAAAATGCGGAAATGAGAACACAGCTTGTCCAGTCAGAAAAACTGACCATTGTAAGTGAACTTGCTGCAAGTGTCGCCCATGAAGTACGCAATCCGCTGACAGTTGTGAGAGGGTTTATTCAATTGCTCTTTTCGAGTGATCATACAAAAGAGCCGCCTGCCAATAAAGATTATAAAAATCTTGTTCTATCCGAATTAGACCGGGCGCAGGACATTATCACGAGTTATCTTGACATCGCAAAACAAAACTATTATCAAATTGAATCACTCAATCTATCTAAATTACTTGAGGAATGTGCATCACTGATGACATCCTATGCGAATTTTAAATCGGTCACGATTCATCAATCCATTGAACCTGACTTATACATTCAAGGTGACGTAACGAAGATCAAGCAAGTCATGATTAATTTAATCAAAAATGCGATAGAAGCAGCTCCCGAACATGAAGGAAAGGTTGAACTTTTTGCTTCGAAAGAAAATCATAAAATCTGCCTTTATTTCGTTGATAATGGTGTAGGTATGACAGAAAGCCAAATGAAAAAGCTTGGCGAACCGTATTACACCTTGAAAAACAAAGGAACTGGGCTTGGGCTGACAGTGACTTTTTCAATTATTGAAAATCACCATGGAACCATTCGTTTCAAAAGCTCGCTGCAGTCTGGAACAACCGTTACCGTAAAATTTCCTGAAGATACAAGAAGAAAATGATTAATCCATTTTTTTTGTTCTTTTTTCATCTATCCGCTCCTGCTTTTTAGACGCACGCACGATGAGACGAAAACAAATAAACGCAGCAATAAAGAAAATCACCGTGGTGATCGCCGCCGGGATGTACTCCCTTTTATCTTCAGGAAAATATAGTAGAAAAAGTACGATGAATGACATCTCGCCATTCCCCCTTTTGCTCGTTTACTTCACTATATTGGCTAAAAGAAATGAAATACCTTCCTATGAGAAGGAAATGGAGGAATTTCACATGACAGACATTCAAATTGGACAAGTTGTGAAAGGTTTTTATAAAACAGGTGTATACGTTGGGGAAGTGACAGCAGTAAAACCATCGACCTATCTCGTTCAAGTAAAAGCCGTTCTGACACATCCCACTCAAGGCGACCTGCATCATCCGAAAGAAGCAGACGTGCCTTTTTTCCAGGAGAGGCGGGCTTTGGCCTATAGAGAACAGACCAATATCCCTCATCATATGGTGAAGCCTTATGATGGCGATATACCTGATTATGAAGAGTCACTGAAAGAAGCTGTAGATAAATTGAAACAAGCACTCCATGCGGATGATTCCAAATGGGCTGAAAAATCAAGAGCGTGCCTATCTTCTCTTGAGAAAGATTATTTTCCAGAAGACGTCCGCTAATCAGCCGAATCAAAAAAATGCGAGAAATCGATCAGCTCACCAATTTTGGTTGTTTGCGGATTTTCCACATAGGCTCTGTCTTTTTCAAAAAGGGTTAACAGCTGATAAGTCGTCATGGCATCATCGAGTGCTTTATGATGCTTACCAGCTCCTTCACTGCCGTATTCCTTTGCCGCTTTTCGAAGCCCTGTCAGTGTGCGGTCACCAAAAAAGGTTTTATATTCAAAGGCAAGATCCCTCAGCTTCCCCTTAAAAGGAAAGCTAATATGATTCAGCATACAATTTTGCTTCAATACCTTCATGTCCATGTTGCCCCACGTAATAATCTCACAATTCTCTCCCCCATCAAGAGTCACGAGCTTCTCGATAAACACCTCAAATGAAATCCCGCTCTCTACATCCTCCTGCGTAATTCCGAGGAATGATTTACAGCGCTTCGTCAGCTTGGGGAACTTTTTCGGTTTGACGTAGCTGGAGAATGTGTCTATGATCGTTTCATCTGCTGCTTTCACTACCCCAGCTTCAATAATTTCAGGAAAAAAGTTTTGTGGATGATATTTTCCATCAGGCATCGTAAATTCAAAATCGACCACAAGCACCGTCTTCTGTTCCACCAGTTTCACCTCACTTTTTCGTCAGTTTTCATTCTCATACCATTATATTAAGGTGGACCTTGAAATCACTTCATTTTCGTGAAAATAATGCAGATTCACTACGCCCAACCTATTCATCTGATGAAAGATCGTTTATTTTCCTTTATAATTATTAAGGAACACGAAATAAATAAAGAAGGTGGTCTCTATCACAAACAGGAAGAAAAACTTGTACATCATGTGGTTTGTGAACTTTTTTGTATCTGCGAGCATTACAATGATCGTCCCTTTTTTATCACTTTACATAGAATCTCTTGATAGCAGCTATTCAAATGAATTTGTTCAAAGATGGAGCGGCTATGTCTTTGGGGTCACGTTTTTAACGGCCTTCCTGATCTCTCCGATTTGGGGGCGGATTGGCGACAGGCATGGCTATAAAAAGATATTATTAATTAACGGTATTGGCATCGCCACAAGCATTCTATTAATGGGGCTTGTGCACACCGTGTATCAGCTATTCGCATTAAGGCTCTTCATGGGGCTTGTCACAGGCTTTATCTCGACTTCCATGGCACTGATTTCTGCACAGACCGAAAAGGCAACAGCCGGTAAAACCCTTGGAACGATGCAGATGAGTAATGTCGCCGGAGGATTGTTTGGCCCATTAATGGGTGGATTCATGGCAGACAGCGTCGGATTTATTTATACGTTTTTCCTCACAGCGGCTGTCATTTATGTGTCGGCTATTGTGATTATCTTCGGAGTGAAGGAACAGCCAATCCGGTCAAAAGAAGCAAAGCGTGTTTCTTACTCACGGAAGGATGTACTCTTTCACATTTTCAAACAGCCTTTACTTATAGTCACGATGCTTTTAACGTTTATTACACAAGTAGGGAACTTTAGCATTCAGCCGCTTTTGGCTTTATACATTCATGATTTACATGGTCCTGTCAATCTCGCTTTTTATGCGGGGCTTGCATTTTCTGCAACTGGACTTGGCAATTTGCTGTTTACGCGAAAATGGGGAGATCTCGGAGATCGAATTGGTCATGACAAGGTGCTGCTAGCCCTTCTCATCCTCTCTTCTATTTTATTCATCCCGCAAGCGATGGCGGATTCGTACGTGATGTTAGTCATTTTCCGTTTCCTATACGGCATGGCACTTGGCGGCATTATTCCATGTACGACAGCGTATATTCGGATCAAAGCACCTGCTTCTATGCAAGGTGAAGTGCTCGGATACAATGTCAGCTTCCGCTTTCTTGGGAATGTCGTCGGTCCGGTAATCGGCGGCATTGTGGCGAGTCATTACGGGATTCCAGCTGTCTTTTATGTCACTGCCGGCATTTTTCTGTTTGGCGCGTTATTTTTATGGGCGGTCCGCTCGCATGCGAAGACAAAGGAAAGGAGTGTCTGATCATCTTCAGACACTCTTTTTTTCTTGCAGAAAAGCCTTATTCACTAGACTTCACGCCCATTCTTTTCTAAAAATAACCTTCTCGTATTCGCAAAAGAATGGTACGATATGGCTAGAAAATTGAAGAAAGTGAGTGACCTCATGTTTCGTGCAATCATTGGTTGGTTATTACTTGCTGCCCTCATCCCATTATTTGCTCTGACTTTTTATCTATCAAAGGAAGAAGCTGCAAGTGTAAAGCCTGTTAACGAAGTGCTTGATCAAAAAATCAAGCTGGAAAAGATAGATTTTTCCCAAAACAGTTATATGTATGACCGGGATGGTTCTCTCATCTCCGAGATCGTCTCAAACGATGAGAACCGAGTGTTTGTGAAATACGATAAAATCCCTGAACCTGTGAAGGAGCTGTTCCTTCGTTCAGAGGACCGCAACTTTTATGACCATAAAGGAATTGACTTTATGGGGGTGGTTCGTGCCCTTGCTGCAAACGTCAAAAACCATGGCATCAGCCAAGGTGCGAGTACAATCACACAGCAGCTGTCCCGCAACTTATATTTAAGCCATGAACGTTCGTTCAGCCGAAAGTTTACAGAGCTGCTCTATTCCTATGAACTTGAGCGGAAATTCTCGAAAGATGAAATTCTCGAAAGCTATTTAAATACGATTTATTTCAGTAATGGTGTTTACGGTGTCGGTTCTGCGGCTAATTACTATTTTGATAAGCCGCTTAGTTCTTTAACACTCGCACAAATGGCATTTATCTCTGCTATTCCAAACAACCCAACACTGTATGACCCATTAAAACAGTTCAAGCACACAAAGAAACGCCAAGAACGGCTGCTTGGTATTTTGAAGAAAGATGGCGTCATCACCAAAAAGCAATACAAAAAAGCCGTTAAAGAAAAAATCAGCCTATCCTTAAGTGAAAAGAAAAACCTTTATCCTGACTATGTGACATATGCCAATGAAGAGTTTACCGATCTTGTGTCTGATCAGGAGGGCTTTACAAAACGATTGAAGAAGGCCAAAACGGCTGAAACAAAAAAGGCCATTCAAAAAGAATTATCTGAAAAGGTCAGTGCTCTGCTCCAGGATGGCGTGAAGATTTATACGGCGCTTGACCCTTCCTTACAGCAAAGAGCTGTCTATCAGCTCAATGCTCAATTGCCTTACCAAGGGGTCGAAGGTGGATCAGCCGTCATTAATCATGAAACGCATCAAATTGTTGCACTTGCTGGCGGGAAAAATTATAAGAAATTTGATTTTAACTATGCTTATCAAGCGCAAAGACAGCCTGGTTCTGCGATTAAGCCGCTTTTAGACTATGCGCCTTATATTGATCAAACCGGCGCAACAGCTTCAAGCACCATCAGTGCTGGCAAGTTTTGCAGCAGCGGATACTGCCCGCAGAACTATAATCATAAAACGTATGGAACAGTCACACTTGAAACAGCCTTTAAAAATTCTTACAATACCCCTGCGATCCGAATGCTGGATACAGTAGGTGTCAAAAAAGGCTTCAGCTATTTAGAGAAGTTCTCATTCGAGCATATCGTAGCAGATGATTACCGCCTTCCTTCTGCACTTGGCGGATTTACGAAAGGCTTCTCACCGCTAGAAATAACAGATGCGTACACCGTTTTTGGCAACCAAGGAGCCTACACACAAAGTCATTCGATCACAAAAGTGACAGACTTAAACGGCAAGACCCTTTACAAGTGGAAAGAGTCGCCAAAGCAAGTATATTCTCAGCGGACAAATGAAACGATGCGTAAGCTGCTTTCCTCCGTTGTAAAAAGTGGAACAGGGAAAAAAGCGAATTTCAATGCCCCTTATATCGGTGGTAAAACAGGGACATCCAATGACTACAAAGATATTTGGTTTGTGGGACTGACAGATCAGTACACAATGGGTGTCTGGGTCGGAAGAGATAGAGGAACGGTTGAATCGATTTATCGTTCAAGCCCGCACTTACGTATTTGGAAAAATACGATGCAATACGCCAGATAAACAGGAGGTTTGATTGCGATGCATTCAACACATCCATCCCATTTAATTTTATTTGACGGTGTCTGCAACGTGTGCAGCGGCGCTGTTCAATTTGTGATTAAGCGCGATCCGAAAGAACGGATGATGTTTGCTTCATTACAATCAGATACAGGACAGCGTATTTTAAAGGAAAACGGTTTGCCTTTAGAAGAGTTCAATTCATTCATTTATATTGAAAAAGGAACCCTTTATACGAAGTCAACAGGCATCTTAAAAGCCGCGCGGCATTTAAAAGGGATCTACAGATGGAGCTTTTTACTCCTTGCCATACCGCGACCAATCCGTGATTGGTTTTATGAGCTGATTGCAAAAAATCGCTACAAATGGTTTGGTCAAAAAACATCTTGTATGATGCCTACACCCGATATTCAAAAGCGGTTTCTTTCATAAAAAAAAGCATCCTCCAATGATAGGAGGATGCTTTCTTTGTCTGCTTACGAAGGCAGACTTGCCATCACACTGTTATAAAGCTTAATAAATAAGTACAAAATACCGATCAAAAACGTCGCCCAAAACAGCAGAATAAACATCATAAACCCAATCAAATTCAGCATATTAAGCGATTGATAAATGCGAACCACAACCCAGATAAAATAGACAAGACTTGCTAATGCAAAAAGTCCGACTAGCAGAATGAGCTGCTGCGTCAACAGAAATGCAAGCAAGCTGGCAAATAAATAAACAACGGATGCAATCCGAATTTTCTTTAAGTTCTCCCCTTCAGGGTCCTTAGCGAAAAAGAGTAACGCCAGCTCTAATACCGTATCTGCAATCAGTTTTAAGGCAGATAAGATCATAAAATAAACAAGTGCAAAAGCGGCAAAAAGAGCAAGACGGATGCCCTGTTCTGAGAAAAATTCCAGCATTCCTTTTAAAATACCTGCTTGAGTCAAGAAATCAGTTGTGATACCTACTGTAAAAATCGAAAAAGCAGAGCTGAATAGTAAGATTGAAATCAGCGGAAAATATCCAGTCAAATATGTATTTTTCATAAATAGTTCCTTTCTCATAAGCTCACATTTATTATGGCTCACTTAAAACGGATTGACAAGATGCTTTCAAAGTAAACTGACAGCAAAATCAAATTTATGATTTTGCACGTACATTCCTTCACAAACTTACATTTTCCCGTTAAAGTATTACTGTTACGAAAAAATCGTGCGTTAGGGGTATACTCGTGAAAAAAACTTTAAGACTGCAAACACGGCTGACGATCTTTGTGTGTATCGTTGTCCTGATCTCCCTTTGTATCACATTCTTTACGATATGGTCGGAAACAGCCAAGAACATTCATCAGCAGGAGCGTGACATTGCTCTGTCTACTGCCAAAATGGTCGCAGAGGCACCGATCACAGCACAATCATTAGAAGATCATTCATATTCAGCATTACGAAAATATACAACAAATGTTCAGCAAATCACCAAAACCGAATTCGTTGTCGTCATGGATATGAAAGGTATCCGCAAAACACACCCGAATCCGCATAAGATTGGGAAACGGTTTGCCGGCGGTGATGAAAAAGCAGCATTACAGGGAAAAGAACATATTAGTACGGCTTCTGGAACACTCGGCAGATCCATGCGTGCTTTTGTTCCTGTTTATGATCAAAATGGTAAGCAGCTCGGGGCTGTAGCCGTAGGGATTACGTTAAAGGAAATTGACTTGATTATTCATCAAAGCTTACTTCCACTCTACTTCGTCACATCACTCAGCCTCCTATCTGGCATCATCGGGGCACTCATTGTGGCAAGAAAAGTGAAGAAGATTATGTTTGGACTTGAGCCGGATGAGATTGCCACATTGCTAAAAGAACGAAGTGCCATGCTAGAATCAACAAAAGAAGGGATTCTTGCCGTCGATCAGCGCGGTAAAATCAAGCTGGCCAATGCAGAGGCAAAACGACTCTTTCATAATATGGGCATTATGGTTGACCCTAGAGAACAAGATGTTCAAACTCTCCTCCCTTCAAGCGGCTTAAAACAGGTCATTGAAACACGCAAGCCGCTGCTTGATCGTGACGTGAGAATGAATGGACTGGAGCTCGTTTTTAATGAAGTACCAATTACAGTAAATGATGAGATTGTCGGGGCCATCGCCACCTTCCGTGACAAAACAGAAGTCAAACACCTGGCTGAGCAGCTTAGCGGGGTCAAAATGTATGCGAATGCCCTCCGTGCCCAGTCACATGAATTTATGAACAAGCTTCATGTCATTTTAGGTTTGGTCCAGCTCAAAAACTACGATGACCTTGGTACCTACATCAAAGATATTGCCATTTATCAGCAAACGGAAACAAATGAAATCATCAACCATGTGAAAAACTCTGTTTTAGCAGGATTTTTACTAGGAAAACAAAGCTATATCAGGGAACAAGGCGCTTCCTTGGAGGTTATTTGCAGCACACAAGTGCCAAATACGGAGGACCCGGCAGTGACGCATGACCTCATTACCGTGATTGGCAACCTGTTAAATAATGCACTCGATGCGGTTTCACATACTGAGACGAAAAACATCTCGATCTCCTTCAGATACGTTCAGGAGCAGCTTCACATTGAAATCACGGACACAGGTGTTGGTCTCACAAAAGAAGAACAAGACATCATGTTTGATCAAGGCTTTTCAACTAAAGGAGAAGACCGAGGTTTCGGACTCTACTTCGTTGACCAAAGCATCAAGAAATTGAATGGACATATGATTGTCACGAGTGAAAAAGGAGAAGGAACGACCTTTAGTCTCCGCATTCCGTATAAACAAAAGGAGGATTCACATGATTAATGTGTTAATAGTAGAAGATGATCCAATGGTTGGGGAGCTGAACAAACGCTACCTGACCCAAATCGATGGCTTTGAGTTAAAGGGGATTGCCACCTCTTTTCAGCAAGCACTTGAAGTGTTAAAAACAGAAGTCATTCACCTCGTACTGCTCGATATTTATATGCCAGGTCAAAATGGGCTGGCATTACTAACAGAAATTCGCCAGCAAAATCATGCCGTTGATGTCATTGTCATTTCGGCTGCAAATGAAGTGGACGTTGTTCAGCAAACGATGCGAAACGGAGCGGTTGATTATTTAATCAAACCTTTTGAGTTCGAACGATTCCAATCAGCACTGGCAGAGTATAAACGGAAACACGCCCTGTATCAATCCATGAACAGCATTTCGCAAAATGATTTAGATGCGAAGCTTTTTCATAAAAAAGCAGAGGCGGAAAAAGTCCTCCTGCCAAAAGGCCTGACCAAAAGCACACTCAAACTCATATGGACAAGCATTCAATCATTTGGTCAGCAGGCTTTCACGACCGAAGACCTAGCCAATCATACAGAAATCTCTCAAGTCTCCATTAGAAAATATTTGAAATTCCTTGAGGACATCGAAGTGGTGGATGTTGAAATGGCTTATGGGACAATTGGACGTCCTGTTTTCCAATATAAACTGAACACGAGCAATATGAATTTGATTCAGCAATATCTTTAAAATGTTACATCTGACCTTCACGAAAGGCCAGATGTTTTTTTATGGCATACGATGTAACAAACCCCTTGATATCAGTGGTTCTACTGTAATAGAGCACATCACAAAAGCGGCATTATATCATATTTCGGCAGATAAAAAGACATCAAATAAAGCCATTTAACATTTTTTTAAAAATAAAACAAATTTCTATTTATTTATTCGATGGGAAATGATAAATTATGATTGATTAGTTCAACGAGATATAAGTCTGATGTCTTACATCTTCTCTCCTGCCCTCCATAAGTTTCATGAGAAAGCAGGATAAAATACCCTCTTTAGGGTGAGAAGAGATAGATCGGTCTTTTTTCGCGAGACTTTTCTGAAACTTTTAAATTTTATAGGGGGTTATGTTTTGAAGAAGCGCAAAATTGGACTAGCATTGTCCTTAGTCGTAGCAGCAGGAACCATCCTTGGAGCATGCGGCAACTCTGGCTCAAACAGCGGTGAAAGCAAAAAAGATAAAGATCAATTCACTGTTGCAATGGTAACTGATGTCGGTGGTGTCGATGACAAATCGTTTAACCAATCAGCTTGGGAAGGTTTACAAGCTTTTGGGAAAGACAACAATCTAAAAAAAGGTAAAAACGGCTTTGATTACTTACAATCTAAATCAGATGCTGACTATACAACAAACTTAAACACACTTGCTCGTGAGAAATTCGATCTGATTTACGGAATTGGTTTCTTAATGGAAGATGCTATATCTGAAATTGCGGATCAACGTAAGAAAAACCACTTTGCTATCGTTGATGCAGTCGTGAAAAAAGACAACGTGGCCAGCATCGTGTTTAACGAAAACGAAGGATCATTCCTTGTGGGTGTTGCGGCTGCTCTTACAACAAAATCAAACAAAATTGGTTTTGTCGGCGGCGTTGATTCCGAATTAGTCAGAAAATTCGAAGTCGGTTTCCGCGCAGGTGTTGAAGCAGCGAACCCAAAAGCAAAAGTTGAAGTGAAATATGCTGGTGCATTCGATAAGGCTGACATCGGTAAAGCAACAGCTGAAAGCATGTACAAATCTGGCGTCGACATCATCTATCATGCTGCTGGCGGCACTGGAACTGGTGTCTTCACAGAAGCGAAAAACCTGAAAAAAGCAGATCCTAACCGTAAAGTTTGGGTCATCGGTGTAGATAAAGACCAGTATGACGAAGGAAAAGTACCTGGAACAAAACAAAGTGTCACCCTTACTTCTATGGTTAAGAAAGTAGACACAGCGGTACAAGACTTAACAACAAAAGCAAAAGATGGTAAGTTCCCTGGCGGCGAAGTGATCACATACGGTCTGAAAGAAGGCGCTCTTGACATCTCTCCATCTAAGGAAAACCTTGATAAAGATGTATTAAAGAAAGTGGAAGAATGGAAACAAAAAATCATCAAGGGCGAAATCAAAATCCCTGCAACACGTGATGAATTAAAAGATTTTAAAGCTTAATTTGAGCATCGGGATAAGCGCGCCTTATCCCCTTGCCTCTCCTTTACCTCCTCTTTATTCGTAAAAGGTGGTAAAAGAAAAGCTGCAGCCTCGTTTTGCAGCTTTTCTTTTGCTAGTTTTTATCTTCATCAGCACCCTAAAAAAGGAGCGGTTAAACCTGTGGATTATGTCATTGAAATGTTGAATATACGCAAAGAATTCCCTGGCATTGTAGCAAACGACAACATTACGCTGCAGCTAAAAAAGGGCGAAATTCATGCGCTGCTTGGTGAAAACGGCGCTGGAAAATCAACGCTCATGAACGTGCTTTTCGGACTGTACCAGCCTGAAAAAGGTGAAATCAAGGTACACGGAAAACCCGTGACCATCTCTAGTCCAAATGATGCTAGTGATTTAGGCATCGGAATGGTGCATCAGCACTTTATGCTTGTCGATACCTTTACTGTCGCTGAAAACATCATTTTAGGTAAAGAGCCAAAGAAGTTTGGAAAGATTGACAAAGAGCAAGCCATACAGCAAGTACAAGAGCTTTCTGACCGCTATGGTTTAAAAATAGATCCTGCCGCAAAAGTATCTGACATCTCTGTCGGTATGCAGCAGCGTGCAGAAATCTTAAAAACACTTTACCGCGGCGCTGACATTTTGATCTTCGACGAACCAACGGCCGTTTTAACACCTCAAGAAATCAAAGAACTCATACAAATCATGAAAAACTTAATCAATGAAGGCAAATCCATTATTTTAATCACCCATAAGCTGAAAGAAATTATGGATGCCTGTCATCGCGTGACCATTATCCGAAAAGGTCAAGGTATTCGTACACTTGATGTGGAAAACACAAATAAAGACGAACTTGCAAGCCTCATGGTTGGTCGTGAAGTGTCATTTAAAACAGACAAAAAAGCTGCTTCTCCTGCTGAGGAAGTTCTTCAAATTCAAGACCTCACAGTAAAAGACGCCAGAGGAATTGAAGCGGTCAAACAGTTAAACCTCTCAGTAAAGGCTGGCGAAATTGTTGGAATTGCTGGGGTAGACGGCAATGGCCAGTCTGAATTAATTGAAGCCATTACCGGTCTAAAAAAATCAGAATCTGGCACGATCATGCTAAACGGGAAAGCCATTCAAAATCTCCCGCCTCGTAAAGTGACCGAATCTGGGATTGGACATATTCCTCAGGACCGTCATAAACATGGACTTGTACTCGATTTTTCAATTGGAGAAAACATTTCCTTACAAACGTATTATCAGCGTCCTTATTCAAAATTCGGCTTATTGAATATGAAGAATATTTATCAAAAGGCAAAACGAATCATTGCGGAGTATGACGTCAGAACACCGAGTGAATATACAGAAGCGCGCGCCTTGTCAGGCGGTAACCAGCAAAAAGCCATTATCGGCCGTGAAGTGGACCGTAATCCTGATTTATTAATCGCCGCTCAGCCGACACGAGGACTTGATGTTGGTGCGATTGAATTTGTTCATAAACGTCTCATTGAGCAAAGAGACTCTGGCAAAGCTGTTTTGCTCATCTCCTTTGAGCTTGATGAAATTATCAATGTTAGTGATAAGATCGCTGTCATTTTCGAAGGCAGCATTGTGGCCATTGTTGATCCAAAAGAAACAACAGAGCAAGAGCTTGGCCTATTAATGGCTGGAAGTACGCAACAGGAAGTGGGGAAGAAAGCAAATGTCTAATCGCTTAACAAATCTGCTGATTCCGCTTATAGCCATTGTACTTGGTCTTTTGGTTGGGGCCATTATTATGCTGGCAAGCGGTTATAGTGTCATCGAAGGCTATGGCGCCCTTTGGAATGGCGTTTTCGGTGAAACCTATTATATGGGAGAAACCATCAGGCAAGTGACACCTTATATTTTATCAGGTCTTGCTGTTGCCTTTGCATTTCGGACAGGCCTGTTTAATATCGGTGTCGAAGGTCAAATGCTTGTTGGCTGGGTAGCTGCTGTATGGATTGGAACAACTGTCCATGCACCTATGTATATTCATCTGCCGCTTGCACTCATCACCGCAGCTGCTGCAGGTGCTCTATGGGGCTTTATTCCCGGATTTTTAAAAGCTCGTTTTTATGTGCATGAGGTCATCGTCACCATCATGATGAACTACATTGCCCTTCATGTCACAAACTATTTAATCTCAAATGTCTTAACAGATAATAAAGATAAAACAGATAAAATCGATGCCACTGCCTCGCTTCGCTCTGGATTTTTTGAGCAGATCACTGATTTCTCCCGGATGCATAACGGTATTTTTGTTGCCATTATTGCGGCGGTCGTGATGTGGATCATTATTCAAAAAACTTCTAAAGGGTTTGAGTTACGGGCTGTTGGAATGAATCAGCAGGCATCACAGTATGCTGGCATGAACGTTCGCCGCAATATCATTTATGCGATGCTCATTTCAGGTGCTTTTGCAGGTCTTGCAGGCGCTATGGAAGGCCTTGGTACATTTGAATATGCCTCTATTAAAGGCTCGTTTACAGGCGTAGGTTTTGATGGAATTGCTGTCGCTTTATTAGGTGGAAATACGGCTGTTGGTGTTGTCCTTGCTGCATTATTGCTTGGTGGACTGAAGGTCGGTGCATTAAATATGCCGCTTGAATCAGGCGTACCGACTGAGGTTGTTGATATTGTCATTGCGATCATCATTCTTTTCGTCGCCTCAAGCTATATTATTCGTCTTGTGATTCAACAAATGAAGAAAAAGGGGGGAAAATAAGTGGGATTTCTGCAAATACTTGAAATCATCGTCCCAGCTACACTTGTTTATGCTGCACCACTTATTTTAACCGCTCTTGGAGGCGTCTTTTCAGAAAGATCAGGTGTTGTCAATATCGGTCTTGAAGGTTTGATGGTCGTCGGAGCATTTTCCAGTATTATCTTTAACTTATTTTTTGCTGATACGTTTGGAGCCTTGACCCCGTGGCTTGGGCTTCTCGTTGGAATGGCCGTTGGCGGATTGTTCTCACTGATTCATGCAGTTGCGACCATTACATTCCGAGCTGATCAAACGGTCAGTGGTGTGGCCATTAACATGCTGGCACTTGGCGCTACACTGTTTGTCGTAAAACTGATTTACGGAAAAGCACAAACTGATAAAATTACAGAACCTTTCTATAAAGGAGATATTCCCCTTTTAAGTGACATTCCGATCATTGGTGATATTTTCTTTAAAGATGTTTATTATACGTCCATACTTGCTTTAGCCCTTGCGGTTGTTGCATGGTTTGTTTTATTTAAAATGCCATTTGGTCTTCGTCTTCGTGCAGTCGGAGAGCATCCAATGGCAGCAGATACAATGGGAATCAAAGTGTACCGGATGCGTTATATCGCTGTCTTCATTAGTGGACTGTTTGGCGGTCTGGGCGGGGCTGTTTATGCCTCAACGATCGCGCTTGATTTCTCCCATGCCACCATTACTGGACAAGGCTTTATCGCACTAGCTGCGCTTGTATTCGGTAAATGGCATCCATTTGGCGCAATGGGAGCTGCTTTATTCTTTGGATTTGCTCAAAGCTTAAGCATCATTGGTTCTCTCCTGCCGCTGTTCCAAGATATACCGAATGTTTATATGCTCATAGCACCATATGTGCTCACCATTTTAGCACTTACTGGCTTCATCGGACGTGCCGATGCACCGAAAGCACTTGGTACACCTTATTTAAAAGGAAAACGATAAATACGATGTATGATCAATCCCCTGAAGGACAAACTATCTTCAGGGGATTTTTGTATGATAAAAAACTCAAAAACTCCTGTTTATTTTACTTTTATTACACTTATTTTAGTTTAATAAATAGATGAGTGTCACAGAATCTTCTACAATTGAGACAAATAGCATTTGGGGGTGTTTATGTGGCTAATGCACAACAATTGAAATCGATTACAGACGATTCTGACAATAATAAAAGCGTTTTCCGTAAGATCATGTCTTGGAAAATTGGTGTTATTGATCTACCTGTGTATTTAGTACTTGCAGCGATTATTTTAACTGCCGCTTATTTTAATAAAATTCCAGCAAATATGCTTGGTGGTTTCGCTGTTATTATGATTTTGGGGATTTTCCTTGGAGATGTAGGACAACGTATTCCAATCTTAAAAGATATTGGTGGACCGGCGATTCTTTCTTTATTCGTACCATCGTTCCTGGTCTTTTTTAATGTTCTAAATCCGAACTCATTGGAAGCGGTTACGTCTCTTATGAAAACGTCGAACTTCCTTTACTTCTATATTTCTGCTCTTGTAGTAGGAAGTATTCTTGGCATGCAGCGAACTGTTTTAGTACAAGGCCTTATTCGTATGTTTGTCCCTCTAGTTGCAGGTACAATTGCAGCTGTGAGTGCTGGTATCCTTGTCGGCCTTTTAGTTGGTTACACACCGCATCATTCATTCTTCTTTATTATTGTACCGATTATTGCCGGTGGTGTTGGAGAAGGGATTTTGCCATTATCTATCGCTTATTCACAAATTCTTGGTGTATCAGCAGAGTCATTAATTTCTCAATTAATCCCTGCGGCTGTCATTGGGAACGTCATTGCCATTATCTGTGCTGGCGCAATGAAGAAGCTTGGTGAGAAACGTCCTGAACTGAACGGGAATGGCCGTCTTGTGAAATCTAAAGAAGCAAACGAAATTTTCGAGCAGCCGGATATGGATGCAAAAGTTGATTTCGGTTTAATGGGTGCTGGTGTACTCGTTGCTTGTACAACCTTCATCTTTGGTGGTTTGTTAGAAAGCTTCGTTCATATTCCAGGTCCAATCTTAATGATTGTTCTTGCTGCTTTAATCAAATACTTAAACGTGATGCCTCAGCATCTTCAAAATGGCTCACAGCAGTTCTACAAGTTTGTATCAAGAAGTTTTACATGGCCGCTAATGGTTGGTCTTGGTATTCTATACATTCCACTTGATGATGTAGCAACTGTCATCTCAATTCCATTCGTATGCGTATGTATCGCTGTTGTACTCGCAATGGTTGGTTCTGGTTACTTCGTTGGAAAACTAATGAACATGTATCCAGTAGAATCTGCTATTGTCACTGGCTGTCACAGCGGACTTGGCGGTACTGGTGATGTTGCCATTCTTTCAGCTTCTGGAAGAATGGGTCTTATGCCTTTCGCACAAGTATCTACACGACTTGGCGGAGCAGCAACTGTTATCTGTGCAACGATCTTACTCAGAATGTTTAGTTAAACTACCACACATAAAAAGCATGAGCTCTCACATGGGCTCATGCTTTTTTATATTTCTTTTCTCCTATAGGATCTCTTATTCATCAGCTAATACAATTCGTAAATATTCCCTGGGCTGAAAAGGATACAGCTTGGTTTCTTGATAGCTCATGTGAAGAAGATGCTCAGAAAACAGAGGCCATTCACTCCCGGCCTGCCACCTTTTTTGATCATTTCGGTCAATCAAGAATGCTCCTCCTAAAATCGTGCAGAATAGGCTTAAGCTGATGGCGATCTTTCGTTTCATTTGATCAGCTCCTTTAAGAAAAGCATGTACGAAAAACAAAACAATATACAATGAGTGTCATTTTTGATAAAATTATTTTTGTGGTCAAAAGAACCTAAAACAAATACAGTTTGCTTGAAATCGTTT
The DNA here is from genome assembly GCF_058791855.1 of Bacillus sp. EB106-04-04-XG123. Lineage (NCBI taxonomy): Bacteria > Bacillati > Bacillota > Bacilli > Caryophanales > Bacillaceae > Bacillus > Bacillus sp. EB106-04-04-XG123. The sequence continues at coordinate 85,135 of NZ_JBYTDZ010000002.1, forward strand.
CAAACCAATGCACTATGGCTGTATTTACGCTATAATTTTAATTACCAGTTCTTTAGAACGTGAATTTATATTGATCAAAGGAGGTTCATTTTCTTGCAGCTTATTCACTTCGCCATCCTATCACCTTTTTTACTCGCTTTTGTTGTACCTTTCCTTTACAAATATGTGAAGCGTATACATACAGGATGGTTTGTTCTCATCTTGCCGATTCTTTTATTTACCTATTTCATCCAAATGTTACATATCACTTCGAATGGACGAACGCTTTTCTCACAGGCTGAATGGATTCCATCTTTAGGGATGAATTTCACTGTGTATGTCGATGGTCTCAGCCTGTTATTTGCTTTATTAATTACAGGTATCGGTGCACTTGTGGTACTGTACAGTATTTTCTACTTATCAAAGGAAAAAGAACAGCTTGGCTCTTTCTACACGTATTTGCTCATGTTTATGACCGCGATGCTGGGTGTCGTTCTTTCTGACAACATGGTGGTTCTATACTTGTTTTGGGAGTTAACGAGTATCTCTTCCTTCCTCTTAATTGGGTATTGGTATAAGCGTGAGCGCTCTAGGTATGGAGCAACGAAATCACTGCTTATTACTGTTTTTGGCGGATTAGCTATGCTTGGTGGCTTCATCCTCATTTACCTGATTACTGATTCATTCAGTATTCGTGAAGCAGTCAATCAGCTTCAGTTCATTATGGCATCACCTTACTTTATCCCTGCCATGATCCTAATCTTACTAGGTGCCTTTACGAAATCAGCGCAGTTCCCATTCTATATCTGGCTGCCAGATGCAATGGAAGCACCGACCCCTGTGAGCAGTTATCTGCATTCTGCTACGATGGTGAAAGCCGGTATTTATCTTGTTGCCCGCTTCAGTCCAATCTTTGCTATATCAGAGGTATGGTTCTGGACCATTTCCATCGTTGGACTTGTCACATTATTCTGGGGATCATTCCACGCCGTCCGGCAAAACGATTTGAAAGCCATTCTGGCCTATTCGACGGTGAGTCAGCTCGGCATGATTATGCTCATGCTTGGCGTCGGCTCAGCTGCGATTCATGAAAACAATCCTGCCTTTTTTGGCGCAGCCATTCTTGCAGCTATTTTTCACCTCATTAACCATGCTACGTTTAAAGGAAGTCTCTTTATGGCAGCTGGTATTATCGATCATGAAACAGGAACTCGTGACATTCGAAAATTAGGCGGATTAATGACGATCATGCCGATTACCTTCACAATTACGTTAATCGGTACATTTTCAATGGCCGGATTACCGCCATTTAACGGTTTCTTAAGTAAAGAGCTATTTTTCACAAGTATGATACGAATTTCTGACATCAGCTTTACGGACGTTTCAACATGGGGTGCTATCATCCCAGCACTTGCTTGGCTCGCTAGTGTCTTTACGTTCATTTATAGTATGATGCTCCTCTTTAAAACTTTTAGAGGCCGTCTGAATATAGACCAATTGGAGAAAAAACCGCATGAAGCACCGATCGGCATGCTCATTCCGCCAATCATTCTCGCTGCACTTGTGGTCACCTTCTTCTTTTTCCCTAATATTCTTGCCTATTCTGTCATCGAACCCGCAATTGCGGCGATCATTCCTGAAGCGATTGAAACAGGAAGCCGTTTTTCTGTGAAGATTGAAGCATGGCATGGCTTCCAGCCAGAGCTCTATATGACAATAGGTGTTGTTGTACTCGGAACAATCGGCTACTTGACGCTTTCAAAATGGCGTCCAATGTACAACATCTTTAAGGAAAAATGGTCATTTAACGCTTTATACGACCGCTCTCTTATCGGTTTGGAAAAAGGGTCATACCGCCTGACAAACAGTTATATGACTGGTTTTCTTCGTGACTATCTTGTCTATGTGTTTGGGTTCATGATTATCGTCATTGGCGGCGTGATGTTTTATCAGCAGGCCTTTTCATTTCAAACAGATCAGGCTGCCTCAATTGGCACGTATGAGGTGATTCTTTCACTTGTGATGGTGGCGGCGACGATTGCAACAGTATTCGCAAGCTCACGATTAACAGCTATTATTGCTCTAGGTGTCATGGGCTACACGCTGTCATTATTCTTCGTGATTTTCAGAGCACCTGACCTTGCGCTGACGCAGCTGATTATTGAAACGATTTCTGTCGCACTGTTTTTGCTTTGCTTCTATCATTTGCCGAAGCTGAGCTTAAAGCAAAAAACGAGAAGATTCAAAATGACCAATTTCATCATTTCATTAGGTGTTGGGGTTGTTGTCACTTGTCTAGCTTTCGCTTCCACAAGTCAGCAGTCACTTGATACCATCTCAACTTACTTTATTGAAAACAGCTACAAACTTGCTGGCGGTGACAATATTGTCAATGTCATTCTTGTCGATTTCAGGGGCTTTGATACCCTTTTTGAAATTACTGTGCTCGCCATTGCGGCACTTGGTATTTATGGGTTATTAAAAACACAAGCAAAACGGAAGAGAGGTGTGCGGCGATGAGAAAGATTGATACGAATGATATGCTTTTGCAAGTCACAACAAAAATCACAGCATTCATCATCTTGCTCTTCTCCCTTCACCTATTTCTTGCGGGGCATAACAATCCTGGCGGCGGATTCATCGGCGGCCTGATGAGTTCTGCGGCTGTCGTTCTTCTGCTTTTAGCCTATGATCTGAAAACAGTAAGACGCATTTTGCCTTTTGACTTTATTTATGTAGCTGGAGCCGGTTTGCTCGTTGCGATCCTGACAGGTATGGGATCCTTTCTATTCGGTGCACCTTTTCTATCACATGCATTTGATTATTTCCAATTACCGTTTTTAGGAAAAACAGAACTAGCGACAGCCGTCCTGTTTGATATCGGGGTGTATTTGGTCGTTGTTGGTGTCACCATGACCATTATTCAAATGATTGGAGAGAAGGAATAATGGAATTTCTAATGTCTATTATCGTCGGAATTATTTTTATGGCGGCGACCTATTTGATGCTGTCAAAAAGCCTTCTGCGGGTCATCGTCGGTACTGCTGTTTTGAGTCACGGCGTCCACTTGCTTCTTTTAACAATGGGCGGCTTAAAAAAGGGAGCGCCTCCCGTTCTAAAAGAGGGGCTCACATCCTATGTAGATCCATTGCCGCAAGCATTAATTTTAACAGCCATTGTCATTGCTTTTGGTGTGACATCCTTATTACTTGTCATGGCCTTCCGAGCCTTCCAAGAGCTGCGAACAGATGACATGGATCAAATGAGAGGAAATGATCAGCATGAATAATCTCGTGATCCTGCCTATTTTAATTCCATTACTAGCTGCTACACTATTGATCTTTATGAATAAAAACATCATGCTGTCAAGAGTTTTTAGTGTCTTGGCATCTCTCTCAGCCATTATATGTAATGCATATTTGGTTCAAACGATTTTCACAAATGGGATACAAACCCTTTATTTAGGCGGCTGGAAAGCGCCATTTGGGATTGCCCTTGTGGCCGATCAATTTGCTGCACTCCTTGTGCTGACCGCTTCCGTTGTCGGGCTTGTGACAGTCCTCTTCTCCTTTCAAACGATTGGGAAAGAAAGAGAGCGGCTCTTCTATTATTCTGGCGTGCAGTTTTTGTTAGCTGGCGTGAGCGGAGCCTTTTTAACGGGAGATATATTCAACCTGTTTGTCTTCTTTGAATTACTGCTGATGGCATCTTATATGCTCATTGTATTAGGCGGGTCAAAGCCTCAGCTTCGTGAATCACTCAAATATATTGTGTTTAATATCATCTCGTCGGCATTATTTATTGTCGGAGTTGCCTGTTTATATGCAGTGACGGGTACGCTCAATATGGCTGATTTAAGTGTGAAAATAGCTGAATCAGGGCAAACAGGGTTAATCACTGTTATTTCCATCCTGTTCCTCATTGTATTCGGCTTAAAAGCTGGGATCTTCCCGCTTTATTTCTGGCTGCCAGGATCGTATCATGCGCCGCCAGCAGCGATTTCAGCTCTTTTTGGGGCTTTGCTCACAAAGGTTGGCTTATATGCGATTGCCAGAGTCTTTACATTAATTTTTATACATGATACAGGCTTCACCCATACACTCATGGCGTGGCTTGCCGCACTGACGGTGATATTCGGTGTGATTGGCTCGATCGCCTATTCTGATGTGCAGAAGATCGTGATTTATAACATTGTCACAGCAGTTGGGGTCATTTTGTTTGGATTTGCAGCCAACACACCTGCATCACTCCAAGGAGCCATTTATTATCTTATTCACGACATGGTGATCAAAGGGGCTTTATTTATGCTGGCAGGTGCCCTCTTTGTATACGCTGGCACAAACCAACTGAAAAAAATGGGCGGACTGATTCAATCCCAGCCTCTATTGGGATGGATGTTTTTCATATCGGCTTTATCGCTTGCAGGAATTCCGCCGCTGAGCGGCTTTGTTGGGAAACTAAAAATTGTGGAAGGTGGATTTTCTGCTGGACACATGACGTTTTCTATCCTGGTCTTACTGTCAAGTCTTCTTGTCCTCTACTCTATTATGAAGATTTTCATGTCCGCATTTTGGGGCGAGGAACAGGATATGCGAAGAAGAAAGCCGTCAATTAAAGGAATGGTGTACCCTGGCGTACTGCTTGTCGTCTTATCGCTCGCCATTGGGTTAGGGACAGAGTTCATTGCCCCTTATATCAATCAAGCAGCGGAAATGCTCTCTACACCAGAAAAATATATTCAAGCTGTGCTGAAGGAGTAGATGAACATGGCCTTTCAAATATTACTAAACGCTCTCCTCGCCTTTACATGGATGTTTATGAATGATACATACAGAGCCGCAGACTTTGTATCAGGGTTTGCATTAGGGATGATCGCCATTTTTATGCTGCGTCGATTTTTCCCGCAGCGTTTTTACGGCTATGCCCTTTATGCGATTTTCAAGCTTATCATCATTTTTATTCGCGAGCTGCTTCTTGCCAATTTAAGTGTATTAAAGACCGTATTATCTCCAAAGCTCAAGATTAAGCCCGGTATTTTCGCCTTTCGTACGGATTTGAAAACAGATTGGGAAATCACCATACTGGCTAATATGATTACATTGACACCAGGTACACTAGTGATTGATATTTCCGACGATCGTTCCATTTTATACATTCATGCGATGGATATTGAAGATGCTGAAAAAGCCATTCACGATATCCGGGTTTCATTTGAAAAAGCGATTCAGGAGGTGAGCGGTAAGTAATGGAACTCATTTTGCAAATTTCACTTGGCATTCTTGCGCTGTCTACCTTGCTTTTTGTGATACGAGTGATCAAAGGTCCGTCTATTCCTGATCGTGTGAGTGCGCTTGATGCGATAGGAATCAATTTAATTGGGATGACAGCCATCGTTTCAATTTTACTGAAAACCACTGCATTCTTTGAGATTATTTTACTGCTCGGTATCCTTGCCTTTATCGGTACTGTCGCTTTTTCCAAATTCCTTGAGAAAGGGGAAGTGATTGAAAATGATCGTCATCGCTAAAGCCATCGTCATTTTCTTTATCCTGCTAGGCGCTATCCTCTGTTTGATTTCAGCCATTGGTGTCCTTCGCCTGCCGGATGTTTACACACGTATGCATGCTGCATCAAAAGCATCGACACTTGGCGTTGTTCTGATTTTAGTAGGTGTGTTTTTTCATGAATGGTTTCTTGCAGGCGTTATTTCTGCAAAAATCCTTCTCGGCATCGTATTCATCTTCCTGACAGCACCAGTCGGCGCACACTTAATCGGAAGAGCCGCCTACAATACTGGTGTTAAGCTCGACAAACGCAGTGTCCAAGATGATTATGGCGGTTTCCGTAACTTTGTGATTAAGCGGAAAGAAGATTCTTATTTATAAACAGCGAAAAAAAATGGCCTGACATGTTAGGCCATTCTTTTTTTATCGCTCAACGTGCATATAAAAAAAGCTTCCGCTGCACCGGGAGCTTTTTTATATGCGATCAATGACAGCAAGTGTGCATCTTGACGTACAGATGTGCCGGTCTCGATCATCTTTTATATCGATTTGAAATACCATTGTACGCCGTCCTACATGCACAGGAACAGCTGTCGCTGTCACAACTCCATCGCGTACAGATTTTAAATGATTGGCATTGATTTCAATACCTGAGCAAACTTGCTGCGTTAAGTCTAAATGAGCCGCAGCCCCCATGCTCGCCACTGTTTCTGCTAGAGCAGCAGATGCTCCTCCGTGCAGCAGTCCAAATGGCTGTTTTGTTCTGTGATCGACTGGCATTGTTGCAACGCATCGTGATTCATTGCACTCTACTATTTCAATGCCTAGTGCCTCAAGCAGTGTATTTGATCCGCTCACATTCATTAAGGCCCTCTCCCTTCACACGTTTACAGCACACTTTCAGACTTGGCAATTAACACCGCTTCTGTACGAGATCCAACATTCAGCTTATTAAAGATGGATGTCAAACTGTACTCAATTGACCGTTTGCTCAAATGAAGCACATCGGCAATCTCCTGGTTCGTGTATCCTTTTTCCACTTCTCTAAGGATCAAACACTCCCGTTCCGTTAAGAGATCGTGGTCAGTCTGCTGCGCCTGTTCTGGCTTTTCTTGCTGCTGTGAAATTAATTTCTTTAAATAGGACAGCTGAATGACAACTTCTCCTTGCAATGTCCGGTGTATGTATTCAATAATTTTGTCTTTCGTCTCTGTTTTACTAATTGCACCGTGTAATCCAGCCCGAATAGCCTCTTCAAAATAATCATCTACTTCATACCCTGTATAAATGATAATTTTCACTTGATGGTTGGTTTCTAAAATTTGTTTCGCTATGTCCATTCCATTGATATCCCCGAGATTTAAATCCATTAAAATCACATCATAGATGGAAAAGTCATGCGTCTTTAAAAAGGCGGCTTCTGCATCAGGACTTAAACAATCGACTGATAGCTGCTGGTCTGATTCTAATATGCTTTTTGTCCCTTCCATGACAGCCGGATGATCATCAATGACCAATATCTTCTTCATGTCTTCCTCCCTTTAAATCACTCACTTCCATTTTATATAAAAGACTTGGCTGATGCCAAGTCTTAATCCTTAATAAATGGTTACAATTCCATTTCAATTTTCACCTTGAGCCCTTTCCCCGGGGCTGTGTGAATTTGAAGCTTTCCATTTAATGCTTTCACTCGTTCTCTAATTCCCGAAAGCCCCATGCTCATTGTGTGCTGATCAAGATGACTTGCATCAAAACCGACTCCATCATCCTCATAGTGAAGAACAACCTGATCTTTAATACAAATTAGCATAACTAACACTTGAGTGGCCTTAGAGTGCTTCAGGGCATTAGATAACAGTTCCTGAACAATGCGGTAAATATTCAGCTGTGAATCAATATCAATGTCCAATTCTTTATCAAAGCGTGTCGTATTCAGCCTAATATGAAACGGTGCTTCCTCCTGAATTTGAGAAGTTAGCTTCGATATCGCCTTTACTAAACCTAAATCATACAGCAGCTGAGGCCGAAGCTCATGACATGTTTCTCTCGTCGTTTGAATCACTTTAGACATTTGATCGTTCCATGAGATAAGCGAATTTTCAATAGATGTCGGGCATTGATTGCTTTGGAAATTCGTTAAAAACATCTCCGACTGCCTTTTTAGTGATATCAAGTCCTGGAGTACGGAATCATGAAGATCTCTCGCTAAATCTGAACGCTGCTTCTCTTCCATAGCAAACATGATTTTCTTCAGCCACGCAGGATTGGCCTCACGCTGTTTCAAATCGTCAAGATGCTCCATCAACTCTTCGATTTTGACGACATTTTCTAAACTGACACTGGTGTAAAATGCCAATGTTTTCAACCAAGAAATCTCATCGCGTGTCAATTTCGGTGTCTGTATATTGGATAAGCAGCAAATCATAAACGAGTGACCGCCCCGCTCGCCAATTTTCATCATAAACCCTTTATCAAGCTCGATGATTTTACCAACTTCACCTAAAATATCTTGAAATTGATCCACGTATTCTTTCCATAGCTTACTATCATTTGTTGATTCATCAATTTCAATAATTTGTCCGTCAGCCTTCACCTCAAGCACAAAGGCTTTATTCACAACAAGCACTTCTAAAATGGTGTATTTCAAATGATACAGCACTTGATGAAGTGATGATGCCTCACGAATAAGCTGCGTGAATTTAAACACGCTGTCCTGGTAATTATGCTTCTCTGAAAAACGCTTCAGACGAAAACGGAAATCTAGAATTTCTTTGAAATAGAAAACAGCCAGCATGAGTGTATAGGTAATTATTGCGAGCTTCAGTGTGTACTTCAAATCTTCTGGTTTTTGCAGAATATAAAACGTGACAACAACAAAAATGGTCGGTGTAATGGCAAGAAATCCATAGTATTTCAGTCTACTAATCAAAAAATCCATATTGTAAAGTTTGTTCGTCATGAATTGATACACGAGTGAAAAAGGAATGAGCAAGACAAAAGAAGTTAAGAAAAAGGGATCTACGACATAAATACGAAACAAAACATATGGAATTGCAAATAAAAAGATAAATGGACAAAATGCTATGATATTTATCATGACAAAAAACTTTAAAACAGACCCCTGCTCTGTCTCTTTATATTTCCGCATTCCATTGATAATCACTTTGAATGACATGATAATAGAAGCGAAAAAGAATAAAAGATTTAAACTTGGCATGTATCTGGCTATCACCGAATCAATTGGAACAATTAACTCTATTACTAGATTAATTATAGGAAGGCTATATAAAAAGCGAATCGTTTTTTGAGTCGTTAAATGCAGGTCAAACTCTTTGAAATATTGATAAATGAAATGAATATAAAAGATAAATACACTTGATAAACAAAATGTGATGACATAATGGCTAAATCTATCACCAATACCTGAAGTACCTGCACTAAGATATCCGATACAAATCGTTAATAAAAATAAAATTAAAAGGAATGCCGATTTTCGTTGGGCCTCTTTGTTAATTCGAATGATAAAGAAGATACAAAATAAACAAATTGAATACAGGATAAGAGGAATTAAATAGACAAATAAACTTTCTTGACCAATCAATGTCTTATTTTTTAGAGTGATCATTTGGTTGCCTCTTTGAATATCAATTCTTTGCACATTCCTAAGCTCACCATTGATCAAATGATCTTTGTTGTTAGCAGGTTCCCCATTGATTTTAAGTATAATATCTCCTTCTTCTAATCCTGATGTGTAGGCTAAAGAAAGATATTCAACTTTGACAACTTCTGCTTGACCGTTCTTGTTCTCCGCTACACGTGCTCCATTAAAAATATCAAATACATAAATATATGAAACATAGATCACAAATAAAAAAGACAGAAAAACCAAAAAAGCAGATAGTTTCGTATAAGTTATCTTCATGTATAAAACATCCTTAACTGGAGAACTTTTAAATCATTTTTTAAATGAATAGTATCATTTATAGTACCATATATAATCTGCAGACATTTGCCCTTTTTTAATGCCTTGAATAATTACTTTCATGGTTTGCTCATCTGTGTGAATTAAACTTGCATTCCCTAAGTCCAATTCATTCACAACACCAGGATTTTTCACTAAATATGCAATAACATTTTGAATGTTCAACCATTGCCCTCCTTTGTCATAAATGCACATAATTGTTCCTTCTTCTTCCCAGGTAAATCAAGTTGTTCCATTCCTCGCTTCATTTTTAACAGCATAATCTCTCTCATCGATACCATGTACTGAGTCAAACCAGCTTCAAGTAACTTCTGCTTCAGTTGAAACGGCTTTTGCTCAGACTCATCCAGCCGATTAGAAAAGAAGGAAAGAAGCTCTTGACTGGCATCGTTAAAACGTCTTTTTAAATAACTGAATGCCAGCGTTTGTTTTTTTTGAAAATCTCCGTTTGATTTTGAAAATAACGCAAAAAAATCGTTACTGATCTGTTCAGCAACACCATAATATATCGAATAAGATTCCACAGTGGCGTTTATTTTTCCTGTCGCTAAATAAACACCCAGTACGCTAGAAAGAGCTGTTAAAGATCCTGATTTTTTCCTTAAAACCTCTACACACTCTTCTTCTGTTCCATGCAAATGACGCAAATCCTCGTGCTGCCCTTCCATTGACATTTTGATGAAATGGAACAATTTCTCTATTAGTTGAGAATTATTTTCACATATAGATGTGATGAATTGGATACTCACCGTATACAAATACGTAGATGCATTGATGGCCACTCCTTGGTCGACGTTCATCCAAGGATACGAGTCATTGTCCTGATCTTCAATATCATCTAATATATCGGCAGATAAAATGAGAAGTTCAATCCCCGCTGCCAGTTTTGTAATCGCTTGCTTGTCTTGTCCGCCAAATGCCTCATAATGCTGGTAAGCCAGTTGACCAAGAGGAAATTCTTTTTTTCTATCTGTAAATTTCAGAAGCAGCTTTTGTAAATCATTCTGCCTGACTGCATGTTGAATAAAATCAGACATATTCTGCTTGATTTTTGTATTCTCTAGATAGTTTAGCATACTCGATCTTGTACCTCACCCTTTCGCCTTTTATTTTACTAAAAAGACATGAGCAAATGTCCACTGACATCGCTATTTAACAATTATATAATAATATATCCTTTTTTTGTATGTATTTGGATAAAAAAAAGACTTGATGATTATCAAGTCTTTAAGAAATTTTCACATATTCATATTTGTCGTATTGATCAATGCTTTTGTTAATGTTATGAAGAGAAGCCGTTGTTTCTCTGATTTCGTTTTCAAGTTTCCATAATAATTGTTTAAGTTCTTCGATTTCATACTTTTCCATCGATTCCACTCTCCTTTTTTGGAAGATCAATGTATTTGTGTATGGTGATTGGGTCATAAGTATTTGATCTGTTACTAACAGTGTAAATGTAATTGAGTATTTTTTCACCGAAAAGTATGCACAAAACGTGTGCGCGATACCGCAAAATTCAATAGGTCTTTTTTCATCATTTTCTGACTTTTCAAATCATACTTTTATCTCAATTTCAAGGGAATTGCGTCATTTTTGCGACAGAAATAGGCATCATTCGTCACACTTCTCTCCTAACAGAACGTACGATCCCCTCTATATCTTCGGTTTTGCGTGTCATAGGTCAGACGACAGACGCTATTGTGGACACCGCAATTTTTTGGCGACATTCACCGAAATTGACCGCAAAAGTACCTATTTTTATGCTGGAATTACAAAGATAGAAAGATCATTTTGATTCTTTATTCTGATTTTCTACATACATTTAGAACAGATATCCGTCCAATTTCACGCCAATGAGAGAAGAGGTGACCATGTGTTTTACTATGTACCTTATCCTGCTTTGCAGGTTCCCGCAATGAGCAGCGCATACCCGCCGCGCACGCCAATGACTTTTCCTCCAGTTGATGCCCACTCATTTCAACGAGCTGCAAAGGAATCAGCCCGTCTCGTTGCTGATGCTTCACTCATCACGCAGCAAATTTCCAGCTCCCTTCCGTTTGCGCAGCGCATCATGGAGGCTGCTGAGCGCTCTGATTCGACAAGTGTCATCCGAATGCTGAAGCAAATCGGGGTGAAAAGCGGTATTGATATCCGCTTTAGTCCAGAAGGCATTCGAATCTACTTGTCTCTTGCCTCCAGCAGACTTTTCCTTCTTTTACAGTGGGCATGACAAAGAAAAAGCCGCTCTCACGCGAGCGGCTTTTCTTAAGATTCAAACATTTTATGGCACCATTCAATGGCTTCTATATAACAGCCATAGGCTTCCTGTTTCGGGAGATTTCCATCGAACATTTCATCATCCCATTCATTTCGTTCAATACGTTTGGCCACACCTAGCACAAAAGAATAATCATTTTCATAGCCAAGCAGTGCCTCGCCAACTTCATCAGAAAGCGGCAGCTCCTTCACAAGTTCTGTGATATCTGCCCTGACTAGTGTATCAATGAGAGAAAACATGCCTGTCAGCATATAAGAGGCAGGGTGCTCCCGCTCAGTCCGATAGGCAATCAGTTCACACGTTTTGGCACGAATGAATGACATTTTGATAATTTCTTTTTGGCTTGAGTTAGCTTGGACATTCAGTTCTTTAAATGAAAGGATAAAGATCCAGCGCCGAATTTCATTAAATCCAAGTAGGATAATCGCCTGCCGGATACTCTTAATTTGATATAGACGTCTCATGCCGCCTGAATTCAGCATTTTTAATAATTGATATGATAGCGAAAGGTCACTTTCAATAAAATGAGTCACGGTCTGGATATTCGGCTGGTCCTTGCTTAACTCATTTAAAAGCTGATGGTACGCATGGAAGCTGGTCGATAATGCTCGTCCTGATATCACATGCGGCTCACTAAAGAAATACCCTTGAAACAGGTGGAAGCCCGCTTCTAGCGCTTCTTCATATTCTCTTCTCGTTTCTACTTTTTCTGCTAGAAATCGAAGGCGATACTTTTTATACGTATTCAGAATAGCTCTTCGTTCTTGCGTTGTCGTTTTCAGAAAGTCAATTTTTAAAATATCAATGCAATAGAGGAGTTCCTCAAGCAGCTTGTCACTATAATGTGTTCCGTTTAGAAAGAAATCATCAAGTGCAATCGTATATCCCCATTTTTTTAACTGCTTACATCTCATAATAAGTGCCGGGGTAATCGGTACATTTTCTAATATCTCGATCACAAGCTGATGCGGATCAAAATAGGTGAGCAGATCAGATGAAAGCAAGCTTTCGGTGAAATTAATGTAGCATCGTTTTCCTTCTGTCAGTGTTTCGATGCCGATATTTAGAAAACTGTTAATAATGAGGTCCGTTGTCGCTTGATCACCGTCTTCAGCGCTATATGTATTGGTTTCACTATCTCTATAAAGCAGCTCATATGATACGACTTGTTCTTTTCTGTTAAAAATAGGCTGTCTCGCAACAAACACCCTCAACTGCTCCAATCCTCCTTTATGCCATGACAAACAAGATGTGCTTTCAGTATACCAAATGATTGCGCTTTTAGTTCATTTTCAATCGGTCAAAATAAAAAAAAGAGACCATCTGGCTTGATGATCTCCCTTTCTTCTAATCATTCGCTTTCATAAAGCTCTTTTTTGATTTTATTTTTCACATCATGGATAAACTGCATTTTATTATCCCAGCATTTTTGACTCAAATCGACTGGATATTCTTCTGGTTTGCTGATTCGTTTGTATTCCTCCCAGAAGAGTCCAAGACTGTCCTGCACGTAGGCTTGAATCGTTTGAATATCCGGATTGTCATAGACAAGTTTACCTTGTTCAAAAATCGGGACGTGAAGATCTTTCGCCACAAAGTTTGTCACGAATTTACTAATAAATGTATGCACGGGATGGAACATTTTTAGTTTATCCTCACTATGAACATCTTCCTCTTCAAGTGCAATGTAGTCACCTTCAGAATGATGATTCAATTGATTGATAATGCGGTACACCCGTTTACGGCCTGGTGTTGTCACTTTCTCTGGGTTGGATGAAATTTTGATGGTATCATTCATTTTGCCGTTTTCTTCAATGGACACCAGCTTATACACTGCACCGAGAGCTGGCTGATCGAATGCTGTGATAAGTTTTGTCCCAACACCCCACACATCAATTTTGGCGCCCTGTGCCTTTAAATTCATAATGGTGTGTTCATCAAGATCGCTTGATGCAATGACTTTTGCATCATGGAATCCTGCTTCATCCAGCATTGTTCTAGCTTTTTTAGACAAGTATGCAAGGTCCCCGCTATCAAGTCTGACACCAATGAAGTTGATTTTGTCTCCAAATTCTTTCGCTACCTTAATCGCATTCGGAATACCTGATCTGACAGTATCATACGTATCGACTAAAAAGACACAGTCTGTATGTGTTTCAGCATATTTTTTAAATGCTGTATATTCATCACGGTATGCTTGTACAAGTGCGTGAGCATGTGTTCCTGATACAGGGATGTTGAAGCGTTTCCCAGCACGAACATTACTTGTTGCTTGGAAGCCGCCGATGAGTGCCGCTCTTGCTCCCCACATCGCCGCATCCATTTCATGTGCCCGTCTTGTTCCGAATTCTAATGCTGTCTCATCTTCAATGATTCCTTTAATCCGAGCTGCTTTTGTTGCAATCAGCGTCTGGAAATTCACGATATTGAGCAATGCCGTTTCGATTAACTGAGCTTCAACAAGCGTTGCCTCGATGCGCATAATCGGTTCATTCGCAAAGACAATTTCCCCTTCTCGCATTGAATGAAGTGTACCTGTAAAGGACAATCCGCTTAAATAGTCAATGAAATCGCTTTTATAACCAAGTTCATCTTTTAAATACGCGAGATCGCTTTCAGTGAAGGAAAAGTCCGATAAATATTCAATCGCTTTTTCTAAGCCAGCAAATACAGCGAAGCCATTGTCAAATGGAAGCTTTCTAAAGAAGAGTTCAAAGACTGCCTTCTTCTCATGTATGCCGTCTCTCCAATACGTTTCTGCCATGTTAATTTGATAAAGATCTGTATGTAGTGATAAACTGTCGTCATTAAACCGATGCTCCAACTTCCATTCTCCTTCCCTTACTTAACCACTTTCGCACCAAGCGACTGCTCAAAGTGAGAAAGTGCCCACTCGTGCCCCGCTTCATTAAAACTCGCCACAGCATTTTGGTGAATCACAAGTTCAAAGCCTTTATTGTACGCATCAACAGCTGTATGAAGTACACAAATATCGGTACATACGCCGGCTAAGTGAAGTTCCGTGATGCCGCGCTCGCGCAGTTTCATTTCTAATTGAGTGCCTGCAAAAGCAGAGTATCTTGTTTTTTCCATATAGTAGACATATTTTAAATGTTTTGACGTGTGAAATAGTGAACTTAGTTGTCCATAAAGTTTAATACCCTCTGTTCCGCGAATATTATGGGGCGGAAATAACTTTGTCTCTGGATGATAAGGATCCTCTTCTTCATGATGATCGACAGCAAAGACGACAAAGTGGCCTTCATCAATAAATGAAGAAGTGATCTCTGTGATCTTAGACTCAATCGCCTGTCCAGGCTTTCCGCATGTCAGTTTTCCATCGTCTGCAACAAAATCAACTGTATAATCAATACAAATCAACGCTTTGCCCATCCGCATCTCTCCCATATGCTCTTTTGAATCATTATATCTTATTCATTTCACTAGGGAAACCTATTCAACAGATTCATGAGAAAAAGCTTTTTGAAACAGTTCATCCTCTATATAAATGTGCTCCTGATTCACCGCACTTGGCATCTCTATGACAAGACCAAATGGAGAGTGCGCTTCATGATGATTCACCACTTTAAACGAACATCCAGCGGCATTTGCCATTTTCACATATTGAGAATAAGAAGCATAGGACAGTTCACCATTTAAAAGAAGGGAGGCCTGCCGATTGGCCTTCAATACTTGCTCCACCTCATGATACGGTTTATTTCTTGATACCTGTCCCTTTGTCAGGGCGAGAAGCGCTCGTTCCCTTAATGAACCAAGAAACATCCTGCGTTCATCGGGTTTTGTTTCAGCATGTCCAAATATCCCCTGCTGCAAATAAAAGTCTACGGATTCTTCTTTCATCGCTGTTTCCACTCCTGGTTTCTAAATTTACATTTCTGTGACCCAGTGCACAATCTTGAGTGCGAGGTCACGGGCTTCGTCTGTTTCTACTCTTTCCATTAAAGAATGTTCAAGTGTATGGATGAGCTGCTCTTTTTCGTCCTCATACGCAATGGAAATACTCCATTCAATGTCAGGTACAGCTACAAGCGTTTTATATTCTTTTTTATTTTCATGTAAATATACATTGTAGGTCTTTGGTTGTCCGCTTGTGATGTGTGCTTTTCTAATTTTCATTTGACTCTATTCACACCTCTTTTTTCTTCTTACATCCATATCCATTGTACCATAAAAAAAGACAGCTTCTGAAAAGGAATTCCCTTTCAAAGCTGGCTACGCATTAAAGCTCTTTTGCTGGCTGATCAGGTCTATATCCCACATAAACGTAACGTTTGGACTGCTAAAAAATTGGACAAAGTCCCCTGCATTATAGGTACCTGAACCACCGGCGGAGTGATCGACACTTTTTGGCGAAATGGCAAAAACATCACCGAAATGTGCAGAACCATTTCCAATCACACGGTCAATATGAATAGGTCCAACAATCGCTGGCATCTTTCCACCACCTTTTCTCCCCACATCATATGCCCAGCTCAAAAATACGTGTATGAAAAATAAAAAAGACAGCTGATCTGTAATCATCAGCTGTCTTTCTATGCGTTAAATGATTGAGGCTGGCCAAACAATGTGAAGTCCCAAAGCATTGTGGCATTCGGATCACTTGTAAGTGACATATAATCACCTGAATTAAAGGCTCCCGCTCCGCCAGTAGAGTGGTCTACAGCCAAAGGGGCAATGGCCAGGACATCACCGAAAGTAGCTGCACCGTTTCCTCCTAATGACTCGATATGAATAGGTCCAACGATTGCAGGCATCAGAATCTCCCCCTATCTGCTTATCTCAATCATCTTATGCAAAAAGGGAAAAGGTGTGCATCTGTCCTAGACGTTTAAATGCTGTTCCTTACGAGATCGCTGACGCAGCTGCACCAATCTGACAATATTCAAGGTGATGGCTTTGAGCAGTGCATAAACAGGAACCGCAAAGATCATGCCAAGGATCCCGCCAAAGCTTCCTGCCCCAATTAATAAAAGGATAATGGTCAAAGGATGTGTGTTGAGGCGTTTCCCAATAATCAATGGAGAAATGACATTTCCATCAACTTGCTGAACGACAAGAATCACAATCACTGTCACCACAGCTTTTCCAGGCGAATCAAGAAACGCAATAAGCACAGCTGGTGCCGCGCCAAGATATGGCCCAAGGTAAGGAATCACATTCGTGACCGCAATGATAATACCGAGAATGAGCGCATATTTCACACCAATTAATAAGTACCCGATAAAACAAGCCACTCCAACAAATAAACAGACGACAATCTGCCCTTGTATGTAAGCCGCAAGCGTATCGTTTAATTCTTTAAAGATTTTTAATCCTTCTTTACGGTAAGGCATTGGCAAAAATTGAACAAGCTTGTCCGGAAACTTATGTCCGTCTTTCAACATATAAAACAAAATGAACGGAACTGTGATCACAGCTAAAGCAATATTGGCAATCACGCCAAACACAGCAGACATACTTGAAGCAATATTTTCCGGCAAATCTTTTAATGTCGAAACAATTGTCTGTTCAAACTTCGAGACGGAGACATAATCTTGGTTCATCATCCAAGTAAATGTTTTAGAATGCGAGAAGTCATTCATAAATTTCTGCATATCCGTCACATAACCAGGGAAGCTTTTGACAAGTCCACCGACCTGCGTGACAATAATCGGTCCCGCAGCATTCACAATGAACGTGATGAGTCCGATGAACAAAAGATAAATGATCAGGATAGCCAGTGTCCTAGGAATTTTCTTGGACAAAAATCGAACAATTGGATTAAAGATGAAAAAGAGAATTCCAGCCAGCAAGATGGGAACAAACAAGGTTGAAGCAAATAAAATAATCGGCTGAAATAAAAACGAAACCTTTGTTGATACATAAACAATGAGTAAAACAAGTAATATTTGGAATGTCCAGAAATGAACTTTAGATTTTAACAAAGATGCTCCTCCTGTTACGTATTGATCTTATTAAAAAACTACTATTCAACCCACCTTCTGTCAACTGCTTCTTGTTTTAGAACCTTATTTTTTGTAAAAAAAAGAACAATTGGTATATCATGCACTTTTTCCAGATATACATTCTGTAAGCATGAAAAAAGCAGACACCTTTGCGTCTGCTTGTTACACTCTTTCACTGTGATCAGGCATCACCGATACAATTTGCTGGATCCGCACATAAAAAACTGATTTTGCCCCTGCCTCAATGACAATATGATCCGGCATGACTTCTTTCAATTTTCCACGCACCGTATCTTTCACTGTTTGAACAATTAATCTCATACCGATTACTTTCTGCAATGTTTGATAAACATATGGATCAACTAATGAAACAAGCTGTGGACTTCCTTGTTGTGCCATCCTACCTGCCCCTTTACTTGTGTATTTACCCACAGCGTATGCAATGACCCATGTGAATGTCACTCAGGGCAAACCCACAACATAAATACCATATTTTAACATTTTATGTTATTTTACATCTTTTGGAAGTATAATAGATTGGTGCTGCCAACAACTTAAATCATTTGAAGAGGTGAATGATCTTGAAAAAACTCATCTGTCTCGCTGCTGTCATGCTCTTTTTTTCCTTTGCAAGTTATGCGTATGCAGGATCAATTGGAGATGAACCTGGGACACCGGGGAAGTGGTTTAAAGGAGAAGCGCCAGTTCAAAAAGACGAGTCAAAACCGCCACTTGTTTTTGTTCACGGCATTAACAGCTCCTCCTCCACATGGTTCGACCGAAACGACATGGCAAAGCAAGCTGTTCTGAACGGATACGAAAGCGCATTCATAGATTTGTATCCAGATCAGAATACGAAAAAGAATGGCAAACTATTAGCAGAAAAGCTAAAAGAAATCTATGATGTGTTCGGTCGAAAACTCATTGTGATTGGTCATAGTAAAGGCGGAGTGGATACACAGTCCGCACTCGTGTATCACAATGCCCATCCATATGTAGAGAAGGTCATCACACTTGGCTCCCCTCATTACGGGACGCCACTGGCAGATTTAGCGTATAGCAAGGGCGGAAGCTGGCTCGCGGAAATTCTTGGACAAAAAAGCGATGCGCTCTATTCTTTGCAAACGGGACTCATGGCGGCTTTTCGAAGTGAAACCGACAAGCTGGAGAAGTTTCCTCAAAAATACATCACTTATTCGGGATCGGAATGGGGCACATTTGGCGGAGTGCTTTATTTAGGCGGCATGTATTTAAAGAGCTTTGGTGCAAACGATGGCGCCGTCACGGTAAGCAGCACAAGACTATCATATGCAAACAATATTTTAACAGGGAAATGGGATCACAACTCCATTAAAAACGGCACAAGCATGTTCCCTGTGTTCCAGCATCAGCTGCTGGCAAATGCCGCAAGCACTGGAAATGAAAATATAGAGAACCCGAACTCTACTGAGCTGAATACAGATGTTTATGTGAAAGGCGGAGAAAGTGAAAAGGATAAAACAGAAGCGTTCTATGTAGAGGAAGGAACGAATGGCTTATCGATTCAGTGGTTAAATGAAAGGCATGAGGCGCAGCCGGAAATCATCGCCCCAAATGGAGACGTCTTAACAAATCTGAAGACATCGGAAGCATCTTTCCCATATGAAGGCGCATTTTCGCACCATGTGCAAATCAATAAACCCGTTCCTGGAAAATGGACAATTCGATCAAATTCAGAAAAAATGACTCCTTATTTGCTGCTCGTATCCTTTGATTCACCATTAAACGAAGAAATCAAAGCAGAGGCAGCGAAATCAGGGGATGATGCATCAACCCATTCAAGCGGTCTGATTAAACGATTAAGCAAGAAAGTAGAAACCTATTACTTTAAGGATGCTCAAAAAGATCATCCTCTCAAAACAACTGCTTCATCAGCTGTTCAATTGAAAAAAGAAGGTGCTTATTCTGTCACGGTTCATTACACTGGACTCACTGCATCAGGTACATCAGCATTTAACCGTACCGTTATTCGCACATTGTATGTCGATCAGCATGGAAATATTCATGGAGACATTCCATACTAAACAGAGCGTTTCATGGGCTGAAGTGCCTGCTGCACTTTCTGATCCAATTCCGTGATTTTTTTCATTGCAAGTGATTCGTCTATTTGTCTGTAATGGTGATGCCCGCCAGGCTCTTCATCCATTTCATCTGCTTTCTTAACGATTTGCTGGAGTGTGTCCTTATGAAGGTCGCCCTCTGGCAAATATGAATCAGTATGAAGCAGAATCGCAAGCGCAATATCTTTGGCTGCCTTTGGTTCCTCACCGAGGCGTATGAGCAGTTTGTGAGCACGCTCTGCGCCTTTTATGGCATGAATATCATTCCGTCTATATGTCTCGTAATCCCATTCTCCGCCAGCTGTATACCATTCATAGTGGCCGATGTCATGCAAGAGGGCTGCTTTCACAGCGAGATCTGGATTAATCCCAGCCTGCACTGCCAATTTGAATGCGTGATAAGCACAAGCAATCGCATGGGCTTTACCTGAACGATTTAAATATTTTTGAGCGACTGGATGGGTGTAAACATCCATTAATGTAACCTTTCTCATGGAAACCCCTCCTTATCTATATTTTTAGCATCCTAACATATTCTGAAAAGAAACTCAAATGTTCTGTTATATTTTCTATGAGTCTCAAAAATAGCTTATGTCAAATGAGCTGTTTTTGCTTGTACAATACGAAAAAAGCAGTCGTTATGACTGCTTTTTTTCTTCTTTTCAGCGTGATATGAAAACCCTTGAAGTCTAGGAAGGCCGAGTACTGGCGCGGAGCGAATTTGACATTCGTGAGCACCAGCACGCAGGCCTGACACCGAATGCGAGGGTTTGTCTTTACGCTGCAGCAGTCGTTATGACTGCTTTTTCACATACTCACGTGCATCGTAGACACATCCGCCAGCTGGATCATCTCCTAAAAGATTGAGCAAAATACCTGCGACTTCATCTGGACTCTTCAGTGTGCCTGTTTCATATAATTGCTGAAAACGGTCTATTTGTTCAAAGTCTTGTTTTGATGACTTCCGAATTTCCCCCTGCATATCTGTATCGATCGTGCCGGGTGAAAAGGAAAACGTGTTGATCGGATGCGCCTCGTCCTGCTGTTCCTCATGAAAAGTCCTCATAAACATATCGAGTCCTGCCTTTGAACTGCAATACGCACTCCAGCCTTTGTATGGGTTTTTCGCCGCTCCAGAAGAGAGATGAACGATCGTTTTCTTCCCGTTAAAAGATTGAGTCTGTTTGGCAAACACATGGCTCAGCAAAACAGGAATGACAAGATTCAACTTGTAATGCTGATGAAGCGTATCATGTCCGCCTTGTCCAACGCGTTTGATAGGTGTGACCATTCCTGCGTTGTTGACGAATAAGATGTCATCAGCATCTTCCAGAGTTTGCGGCGTGAGACTATGTTGAAGCCATTTGGCCGCTGCTTCTTCATCCGTCAGATCGACCTGAGTATGTGTGAGCTTTGGATGGGATATCGGCGATGCACTTCTTGCTGCTGTGTACACAAGATCCCCGCGTGAAAGCAGCCTGTTCACAAGTGCTAGGCCAAAACCTTTTGATCCGCCTGTAACGATTGAAATTCGAATGACAATCTCCTCCCTTGATATCACTATTTTACGTAGTGAAACGGTATGACATCAAGCAATCTGCATAAAGAAAAGCCTGCCTCTTTTAAAAGAGACAGACTATTTCTTTTCAGCCTTCGCATTCACCTTTGGAATCAGGATAATCATCACGACGAGACCAAGGGCTATCAAGAAACCAAAGATAATCGGAAGCAGTGCCGATGTCTGCTTCTCATGTTCATCCTCAGAAGGTGCTGATACAGCCGAATCACTAAAAGAAATATTCATCTCTTTCATCATGTGAGCTGGTGTTTTGGGCGGGTTCTCTTTTAGATCACTGAAAAGCTGCGGAGAAAGAGATCCACCCGGGGCTTTAGGCGGTTCAGCAAAATGAATGTCTGTTTTGACCTTTGACGTTGTTTTACTTTGTTCATATTTCGTTTGATCCCTCAATATACTCGAGTTAATATTGAGCTCTTTTTCCTGATATTCATTCGGCTTGACATTCGTATCCGTATCTTCACCAGCAGCAAAAGCGGCAGGGATGAGGAGAAAAAGGGAAACGGCAGCGAGTGCCGCCCCTTTCACGAATAGATTAAGCTTCATGAGTCACATCACGTTCCTCTGTTTTATCTTTCCATAGCTTTTTCACAAGCGGTACGACCATGAAAAGGACAGTTAAAATCACTAACCCTGTGACGCCCATTCCAAAGGTGTCTCCATTTCCATATTGGATCGACAGGTACACGTCTGTCACTGGATTGGTAAAGTGGAAATTCGGCATCACCAAATCAATTAACGGTGCGACAAAGAAGAAAATAAGCGCCGTTGCTGCCATCCATCCGGCAATGGAACCGAAAAGGAAGGCCGTGCGAATAAAGGCAGAGCACGCCACTAATAACAAAATGGTGAAGATCGACCATTGAATAGCTTGATCATCTGCAAGCTTGTAAATGTTCAGTCCAAACAAGCTGATCATGAGTCCGACTAATAGATTTAAGATGCCAAACAGTGCACCTTTGACCAGCATCGGAGCTGACGCATAATACGAGCTGAAAAAGCCAATTAACAAACTGCTGATCATCACAATGACCAAAATGACGACCGGCGGTACAGTCTGCGTTTTTTCTTCCGGCACATCGCCGCTGATTTTCAGTGGATTGGCTAAATGATTATACACATAGTTGCTGTTGCCTTGATCACTTAATGTATTTCCTAAAATACCCTTTAAATCTTGCTGAACAAGTTTTGTAGAGTCGACATTCTTGCTCCAGTTTTCATTCAGCGTATCTGCTTTTTCTTGAACTGTTGTGACACTCTCTTCAATGTTATTCGTATAATCCGCCACCCCTTTTTGGCGGTCGGTTAACGAACTCATATTTTCAGAAAGACGAAGCACTTCCTGACCAATTGAATCCTGTGCACTGACAACAATTGAACTGCCTGCAAGGTCTGCTGTATATACCGCATCTCCTTGATCAGCCATTTGCTCAGCTACATTGTCCGCACTTTCAGCAATTGTCTGTAATTCCTGTTCCATACTTGCCTGCTGAGTCGTGATGTACTCCGCATAGCCATCTGAAAACTTCTGCATCTCATCAATAAAAGTAGACACATCATCGTTTGATGTCAGCATCTGGTTTTTGAGCTTATCCCAGTTTTCTGTTTCTTCTTTTTTGATGGAGAGGATGGATTGGATTTCTTCTCCTTTAGTGTCATATAGAGAAGAGTTATTAGATGGTTGATAGACATTTGCAATCATCAGCTCTAGCTGAGAGAGTTGATTTGAATAGTCCATTAATTTTTTAGTTCTTGTTGATTTCGTTTCAAATTTTTTCTCAAAAAGATTATCGCTAAAGACATTACTAATCGGTGAATTTCTGCGCTTCAGCTCTTTTACTTTGCTGACAATGGATGATTCCTGATTTTTGATTTCATTTGGAATGACATTATATCGATCTTGTAACGATAGAATCATCTTTTCAAGTTTATCTACTTTTTTCGTCAGACTCTCAAGCTCTTTACTCATTTGACTCACTTTATCTTTCAATTCGTCATTATGAGCAGCAGCTTTTTCTTGAATTTTCTCTTTCACTTCATCTAAGCGAGTTGAGAGTGCTTTTAGGTCATCCTGCGATGAATTCTTACTACTGGTATCTGGCTGAGCAGGATTTTCACCGCTTTCACCTTGTTCCCCATCTTCAGTCGAAGGCGGTGTTTCCGGTTCTCCTAATTGATCCGCAAGCTCATTCATCTCTATTGAAATTTGTGAGAGTTCATTTGTTTCTTCATCTAAGTTAATCCCAATCTCTTCTGGGTTTTCATTATCTTGGTCTGATGGCCCGTCATCATCAGAATCAACTGGCGGTTCCGACTCGTCCATTAACTCTTGCCTTTTTGCTAATAGCTTTGTCTGCAGGGCTGATATTTTATTTCGATAATCTTCTAAGTAACGCTCTTCATACTTTTTAATCAGTTCTTCCTGAGACGTCTTCACAAGTTCCGTTAATCCCGTTGATTGCTTAGGAATAGCCTCTTCTCTCGACTTTTGAACAGATTGGATGGCGCTGTCAGTTGTTTTCAGCTGACTTTGTACCCCGTTGATGTCTGTTTTGAGTCCGCCCATTTGATCACTAAAGCTGCGGGCATTTTGGTTTTGAATGTCAGCGAGCTGCTTAAGCCCTTGCTGGATTTGCTTTTGGTTTGTTGATTGCGCTTTGATCAAGAGATCCTTTTGTTTGTCTTGATACTGCTGGTATTGATCGACTACTTTCACAAAGTCCTTTAACTGGTTCTTTGCTTCTTCTGTTGTACTCAAGCCGTCTTTATATTGTTTCTGTGAATCGGCCATTGCATTCTTTAATTCTTCTATTTGTTTCTTCTGCTGCTGTACGGCATCTGATAGTTTGTTCGAGTTCGGTTTATAGAAGTTGTACATCGTGTTTTGGAATTCGACTTCTTTGCCGACAATATGCTCAAACTCTTCTCTCACATTGCCAATTTCCTGAGATACAAAACTCCAGTATAACGTCGACATCTGTTCATTCATTTTCTTTTGTGCATTTTCCAGCTCTCTTTGCACTTTCTCTTTATTGACAGCATTGAGCTGATCTTGAATCGAAAATTGAATGGACGCCTTTTCCGGATGGTCTTTATCATAGCTCAGCACATTTTTAGAGAAGTCCGACGGAATATAGAGGACAGCGTCATACTTTCTGTTTTTCAGTCCATTTTCCGCCGCACTGCGATTCACTACAGTCCATGTATAATCAGGACGCTCTGACAATGCTGCCACAACATCCTGTCCGAAACGAGCCGTGTTTTCACTTTCACTCGCCCCCATATCCTCATTGACCACCGCAATATTTCGTGTGGCATTCTTCTTCTGCTTTGCCGGATCATCTCCAATCAGGTGGAAAAATAAAACCGGCAGCACAAGAATTAATATCATGGTGGATATGATTTTGATGGAGCTTTTTTGCTGCTCTGTCATTGAACACTCTTCCTTTCTACCGCACATAAAGGAACCTGGATTTTCTTCTCTTTCCCGTTTTCAACCAAATAGCCGAAGCCTGGCTGAATGTCTGGTTCTTGTCTTGCATACGGAAGCGGTATGATGTTTTGCTCTGATTTTTTCATGAGTAACATGGCATGACGAACTTGTTTGATTTCGTTTGTGAGTGCATCATAACCCTTACTGAACTCGGTATGATTCCCTGATGCAATCAGGCTGAAGCCTAAGTGTGCATATGACTTCATGAAATCAGCCAATTGATCTTGAAGACGCGGATCGATCGTCTGCTGAAAACGCGTAATGCCATCAATCACAAGCACAATTTGAGGAAATGACAGCTGATCGGTCTCCCCTCGGCGAACAGCTTCGACATACATCTCTTCCCGCACCTTGAATAAGCGGTCCATTTCTTCTGCCCATTCCGTGATATCATCCTTTGTTTCAAGGTAATCAATGTTCTCTTCTTTTGCATAATGGGATAGACCTCGATCAATTGAATCAAAGACTGCCAGTTTTTCAGGCTTTGCCACTAAAAGCTGATCAAGCATTAGTTTTGTCACATTTGTTTTCCCGCGCTGCGTTTGACCGATGATGAGGCAATGTTTATTCTTTTTCAAGTCAAAATAAACAGGTGCCACAGATTCCTCATCTAATCCGACTGGAATGTCATAAGGTGGTTTTTGTTCATCTAAACGACTCTCAAGCTCCCAAACTGTCAGCTTATCAGGAAGCATTGGCACAGGCTTTGGTTTTTCGGCTGCTTCAAAGCGGTCATGAAGAAGCTGTATCTCTTGTTTCAGATGCTCAAACAATTCGAGATCGTTCTCTCCTTCAACTGGCAGAAACATTTGCGCAAAATAAAGCTCTTCTTTGTTGATAATCACTCGTCCTGGGATCGGCTCTAAACTGAATTTCGGTCTGCCAATAATCGAGTATGCCTCTCCTTGATCCATTAAGTAATGGACAATCTTAGTTTTCAGATTGTTCATCAGCGATTGACGCACTGCATTTACCCGAGTCGCTGTAATCAAGAAGTATATACCTAGAGATTGTCCGTCACGGCTCAGCTGAATAAATTCAGATTCGAGATCATGCATTTCGTCTTTGACAATGTCAAAGTTGTCAATCACGATAAAAATGAACGGAAGCTTTTTCTCATTTAAGGCATTGTACATTTTGATATGACTCATTTCTTGCTGTCTGAATAACCGCTTGCGATATTCAACCTCTTCCCGCAGACGCTTCATTGATTTTTGAATCTTTCTCATCTGATCCATTAAGAAATAATCCGCCGTATGCGGCAGTTTGGCTAACGGAAGCAATGTTCCGTTTCCGAAATCATAAATATATGCGTGCCATTCTTCAGGTGAATACCTCTCCGCAAAGCTCATCAATAGTGTTGTAGCAGCAAGTGATTTGCCGTAGCCGGAGGAACCAAAGATGCCAATGTTCCCATCTTCCATCATTTGATAAGAAAGTGGATGCTGGCTTTGCTGATCTGGTTCATCGACAAGCGCAAAATGGAAGACATGCTCTTCACTCGACGCATAACGTGTTTTAGGGATCCGCTCTTCAAGCGGTGGAAGCCATGGACTTGGCAGCTTCTCAATTCCAAGCTCTTGCTGCATACGTTCAATTTCATCCACAACAGCAGAAATCTCCGTCACTGTCTCTTTTTTCACTGCTGGCTCTGTGCTTACTCCTGATAACGGAATAAGACCAGTATCAGTCACAATGGCAATGTCATCTTCTGAGCCGTAGCCATCTTCCATATATGGTGCACCGCTCCAAGCCGATTGGAACAATTCATAAATTTCATTGTTGCCCACTTGTAAATAACCGCGGCCTGTAACGGTAATAGACGCTGCATCACTATTTTTCAAAATTTCCTTACTGTCTGACGCATCTTGCACTTTGAGTGCGACCTTAAAGCGGGAGTTACTCCAAATCTGGTCATCAATGACCCCGCCTGGCTTTTGGGTAGCTAAGATCAGATGGACCCCGAGGCTTCGGCCGATACGTGCAGCACTGACAAGCTCCCTAATAAAGTCTGGCTCTTCACTTTTTAATTCAGCAAACTCATCAGAGATTAAGAACAAGTGAGGCATTGCCTGCTCAGCCTTTTTCTCCTTGTAGAGCTTCGTATAATCATTGATGTGATTCACATGATACTGATCAAACAGCCGCTGTCTTTTCTTCAATTCACTTTTAATTGAGGCAAGCGCTCTTTCACTAAAGTTCTTGCTGCCTTCAATATTGGTGATCGTTCCAAGTAAATGAGGAATATTTCGGAACGGCTGCGCCATTCCGCCTCCTTTGTAGTCAATCAACAGGAAAGCAACTTCGTGCGGGTGAAAATGTACAGCGAGCGATAAAATATACGTCTGTAAAAATTCACTCTTCCCTGATCCCGTTGTTCCCGCCAATAGTCCGTGCGGGCCATGTGCTTTTTCATGCAGGTTCAAATCGACAATGTCGTTTTTCCCTTTATAACCGATTGGCACTGATAATGATTTGGCCGTTTCTGAAGTCAGCCATTTTTCACGAATGCCAATATCATCTACCTGTTTGGCATGGAAAAGATCAAGGAATGAGACCGTCTCAGGAATCGAATTGGTCATACCGACTTGATGATCTAATGTTCTCAGGGTTCTGGCAAACAGTTCATTGTCCCCGCGCTGATGTGTATCAAGCTGAAACGGAATTCTTACTGCCTTCTTGTGCTGAATGAGAATATCTCCTTCTTCTTCGTTAATATAACGGACAAGCGTCGAAATATTTTCAGCTAAGCTTTCCTTTGTTTCTGCTGCAAAGATGATGGAAATACCAAGATCTGTTCGGCTGCCTTCTAAGTATTCTAAAATCACATGCTCGGCAATGAGCTCATGATTTGTCACGATGAACACAAAATGAGGCGTAAAGATTTTCTTCTCTTTTTCTTCTTCTAAATCACGCTCACGTAAAATTTCATAAATCGAGGACAACAGCTGATCACGTGTTTGTTCGTTGTAAATAAACCCTTTGCCATATGTATGAGGCAGCTGGAAGTGCGGAAGCCATTTCATCCATTCCCAATTCTCATACTCCTGCTCATGAAAGATAAAGACAAATCTCAAATCGTGATAGCTGTGCGAGAAAGCAAGCTGTCCGACAAGCTGATGAAGCTCATTTTTCACAATCGCAGGCTTCCCAATTAATCCTGTTGGACCATCCGCAAGGCCGAATGTAATCGGGACATTCTTCACTTCACGATATACTTTTTGCATGTGCTGCGTTTGTTCCATTAAGTCATCAACATCCCGGTTGGCCATATCGCCGCCGCTCATCGATAATTCATAGCTTGATGGGACTGCGCCCGTTCCGAGACGCAGATGCAAGAAGTCGTCACTTACAAGCGTCTTTTCCCAAATGCGGCCGCTGATTTCTGATGTTAAATACTTCATTTGTTCAAATGACGGATAATGATACGTCAAAATATATTGCTGGCGGTCATACAGCTCCTGCAGCTCTTTCCGCTTATTTTCTAAATAAAGAGAATAGACTCGCTGCCGCTTCTCTTCTCGTCTTTTGCGCTGTGATTTTTCTTTAAAGTATTGAACGGACGATGTAATTAACGTCATGATAAACATCGCCATCGACACGACAATAAAGATTCCGCGTGGCTGGATAAGGGCGACAATCCCCATCACAAGGAGCATGACAAGCGGCGGAAGGACAACAAGCCAAAGCCCTCTGCTGTTATTTTCACTCTCCTGCGAAGGAAAGCTAAAGGATACCCGGTCATCTGGTAAATCATAAATCAAACGCGGTGTACGTCTGTATGAAGGGTATTTTTGTTTTGTTTCTGTGCTTGGAGGTCTTGTTTTTTCCAAACGCGTTTGAAAAGGTTCGTAAGCTGTCACCTGTAATAAATCATCATCTATAAATGTCACCGTCAGAAAGTTCCAGAACAGCTCATCTCCGGCATAAACCTTCTCTGGACCGTTGATTTTCTTTCCGTTCACGTAAATCGTCTCGTCCTGAGGCATGACATACCATGTTCCTTCGATTTTCTCTAAAGTGAACTGGCTGGCATCTTGAAACATGGAATGAGCTTGTTCTTTCCACACATCAATCTCATCTTTCTCTTCACGTGAAAAAGACAGCTCAACTCTATTTCCTAGGTAATAAATATGCTGATCATGATGTGCATCCATTAAAATAAATGTGAGTGAACCAAGCTGATATGGTTCATGTGGAAGTAATTTGCCTTTCTTCTCATTCCCCTGATAAATAGTAAAACCATCATTCGGTTCATCAGGAGATAAACGAATTGTCCCTTCATCAAATGAAAGTGAAGGGATTGTCACCGTATGCTCTATTTCAGGTCCAATCAGAGCTTCTCGATTGAACTGCTCATCTAAACGGACGGTTTGATAATCCTCCTCATAAAAAACCCAAAGAAGACTCAAACGCTCCACCTCCTCATCGGACAGCACCAACTGTCAGTTGTATCGAAAGAATTATTTTTTCTCATCTTTTTTTGTCTGAGAGGTTTTCTTTTTCGCTTCAGATTCTTTCTCTTTTTTCTCTTGATCGGCTTTTGACTGCTCTTTTTGTTCAGCTGTTTCATCTGTTTGGCTTGCGCCCGAGGAGTCACTTGTGCTTGTCTCGGTTGTTTCTTTTTCTTCATATTTCGCCATTTCTTTAATGATTGGATCTAGTTGTTTTTGTTTTTCTTCAGCAGAAAGGCTGTCATCGTTTTGAATTTCATTGCGGTAGGCGACGAGTGCCGTGAATATGTACCTGTCGTCTCCAAGCACCCGTGCAATATCAAGTGCTTCCTTGCTATTGCCTTGTCCAATATGAATCCAGAATAGGAAGTATTGCGGATCTGTCTGTAATGTGTACGTTTCTGTGATTTCTTTTTTATGCTGATCAAGTAAGAGGCTGCCTTGATTCGTTTGTACATACGAAATGGCCAGTTCATATTGAAGTGAGACTGGCATTTTATTGGCTGGATATTTCTCTAACGTATCCACCACTTGACTGTACTGCTTGTTGAGATAATATTTGTTTGCCTCGACGTATGCTTCTTGTTTTGGCATGGCAAAAAAGAAGGTGTAAATGGTGTACACCAATGCAGGGATTAACAGGACAAGCAGACCTAGTCCGATGTATCGCTCAATCTTCCATTTCTTTTTAGGGATGGTTAATAGCGTTTTTTCTTTCGTATCGATTGCTTTGATCTTTTGCTCAATCAAAGCTGACAATTCTTCCAGCGACTTCGTTTCACTAATTTCTTTTGCCAGCTCAGATAATTTCAACGTTTCATTGTAAGCCACATATTCTTGAAATTGATATTCATGGTCAACCACTCGAAGAACGACGGCCTTGACCTCTTTTAACAGGCGATGTTCATCAGTTTCATATGGCGGGATGCTTTCTTTGACTCCATAATGCAAAAATGCAGGAGCTAAGCCTTGATGAAAAACAATGTTTTCAGGAGAAACAATAGGATGCAGCCGCTTCACGTCGTGTTTAAGAACTGCATCGACAAGCTGGTATGAAAAAATCCATTTGCTTTTTTCATCCTTTGCATGGATGAAACGAAATTCCTGATAGGCAGGAGGCGGTTGAATAGAAATGATGACCTCATCTTCAGTTAATTGAATCTCTTTCTGAAATGAAGGGTTGATGTCTTTGATCGGTGCCGCTTCTAAACCGTCTAAGAGTTTAATTGTCTCTTTTTGAAAAATAAAGGTATAGGTGCCTCCCTCTTTTTTCATGACTGCTTCTAATTGTTCTTCTAAATAGGAACTCTTTTTATCTGCCATTTACAAAAGTCCTTTCATAGTATTTCCAGCCTGTCTCCTGTGGTAATTCCACAGTCTGACAGCTTATATTCGCCTGAAAACACAGCTTTCTTATTGACTACTCGCACCCATCCGCCTTCCCGCTTTGGAAGCGAGATTTGTTTTGCCTGCCAGGCGATATGGATGACTTGTTTAATATGTAAATAATTTGATAGTCTCAAATCAAACACACTGCCATCATAATTTTTTAAGTCGATGGTAATATCGATATACACAAATTTCCACCTCACAAAATAGAAAGAGCGCCGGCATCCATTGACAGACTCGGCGCTGTTTCTGCTTTTCACACTTAGAAAGGAAATCCCCTTGATTAGCCGCGGATTTGGCTTGCGATGTCTTGGTCAGTGCTTTCAAGTGTATTTGCCGTTTGATCAAGCTGATTGCTGACATCTGTTAATAGATCAGACATTTTGATAAATGAAGGCTTAAGCTGTTCGTATTGATCAGCAAATGCTTCACTAGAAGCACCTTCCCACATTCCTTTTAAATCAGAGATCATTCTATTTAGACGATCAACTTGGTTTAACACTTCTTGACTTTCAACACCATATTGCTTAGCGGTCGCTCTTAGTTCTTCTGGGGTTACGCGAATAATTCCTGACATATTCCTCATTACCTCCCGTGCATAGCCGCCATATAATGGGCTAATCCACTTATTTTTTGACGTTATTATTATAAAAACAGAAATGATACACAGTCAAACAAATCTGTTTTTATTTTACAAAATGAGTCTATAGAATTACTGGTTTTTCGCTTTTTATCTAGTATTTAACAGTTTTTTGGTCATATATTCTTAATAAGTATCCACCGACTTTGGTGGACCTTTCCGCCTATTGATTTTTTACTACGTTATTATTGTACTATTTCTTTTTCATCGTGCTTCAACATCCACTTGCTTGCTTCTCACACTTTTTGTTTTTTTAAGTTTATGGCAGTTTTTTGTTGATTTACGTACCTCATTCTCTTCATAATGTAAGTACGTGAAATATTCGAAAAAGCAGGGGTTTTTTATGACAAAAAAGACAGATCCGTTTAAGTATAGTCTTGATCGTTTAGAGGATGTAGCAGACCAAATAAGTGATGTGCTCAATTGCCCTATTACTATAGAAGATACTCATCATCGATTATTGGCATATAGCACACACAATGATTTTACTGATCCCGCCAGAACTTCAACCATTATCTCCCGCCGGGTACCGGAAAAAGTCATCAATCGGCTTTGGAAGGACGGCATCATTCCTACACTCCTTAAAACAGACGAACCGCTTCGTGTCCCTCAAATTGCAGAGGTGGGTTTATCTAGCAGGGTCGCCATTTCCATCTGGAAGGACAAAGAAGTGCTCGGATTTATTTGGGCGATTGAATCTACGCAGCCATTTTCAGAAGAAGAAATGGACCTTCTCAAAATGGCAGCACATGCCGTGAAAAACAAATTACTCAATTTACAAATTCGAAAAACGAAAACAGAGGAACGCAATCAGGAGCTTTTCTGGAAGATGCTTACGGGTCATATTCATGAAAAGGATGAGATGCTTGACCTTTTTTTAAGACTTGGCATCAGATGTCCAGACACATATGCCATCATCATCTTCCGTCTTCGTGACGAACTCACAGAGGAGACAGAAAAAAAGCTGTCCTATCTGCTTGAAACAACACAGCAAGTACAGGTATTGTTAACGACTGTTGATTTTCACGAATTCATTATTCTTGTCTCACCAAAAACAGAACATCCGCTTCAAGATATTAAACAATTCACAAGCGGCATGCTGCAGCAGCTTGCGGACCGGTATCATATTCAGCATGTTCAGGCAGCAATTGGAGGAATTTACGATAACATCTCTCAAATTCAGCCTTCCTATAAAGAAGCACTGGCTGTATTAAAAACGAAAGAACGCTTTCCAGTTGAAACAGAACGTTTAAACAGCTTTTCTGAACTAGGCATTTATCAATACCTTGATGTGCTTGCTGAGAAGCGAAAGGGCTCTTCTTACTCCAGTTACTCTTTATCGAAGCTGGAGGATTACGACCTGAGGCATCATTCCAACCTCGTCGAAACACTTGAACGGTTTATTGACTGTGACAGCAATGCCAATATTGCCGCAAAGCAATTAAATATCCACATCAATACCTTAAATTATCGATTAAAACGGATTACAGACATCGCAGAAATTGATTTAAAAAACATGAATGAGAAAATGACCATATACCTTGATATGAAGCTAAAAAACGTCCATTTGTGAAATTTCACAAAGAGGCGTTTTTTTATTTTTTATTTCAACCGAAGAATTTTCTAAACTTTCAGGATACACTAGACATACAATATGAATAGATAAGCATAGGAGGAATAAACATGATCATCGGCATTCCGAAAGAAATTAAGAACAATGAAAACCGAGTGGCTTTAACACCAGGAGCAGCTTCTCAATTGCTTTCAGCTGGACATCAGATTTTAATTGAAACAAACGCTGGTTTTGGAAGCGGATTCACTGATGACGATTATGTATCTGTTGGTGCAGAGATTCTTGATCAGGCGAAAGATGTATGGGCATCTTCTGATATGATCATGAAAGTAAAAGAACCATTACCTGAGGAATATCCTTATTTCAGAGAAGGACTCATCTTATTTACGTACCTGCATCTAGCCGCAGAGCCCTCCTTGGCTGAAGCATTAAAACAAAAAGGCGTTACAGCCATTGCTTATGAAACCGTAACGGACGGAAAATCACTCCCTCTTCTCACACCTATGTCTGAAGTAGCAGGCAGAATGGCCGCTCAAATTGGTGCACAATTTTTAGAAAAGCCAAAAGGCGGAAAGGGTATTTTACTTGCAGGTGTACCAGGGGTATCAAGAGGAAAGGTCACCATTATTGGCGGCGGAGTTGTTGGAACAAACGCAGCGAAAATGGCAATCGGACTTGGCGCAGATGTCACCCTGATTGATGTAAATGCAGAACGCCTGCGTCAGCTGGACGACCAATTTGGCCATCAAATGAAAACGTTAATGTCCAACCCTGTCAACATTGCAGATTCAGTCAGTGAAGCAGATCTTCTCATTTGTGCTGTGCTGATTCCTGGTGCCAAAGCACCGACACTTGTGACAGAAGAAATGGTGAAACAAATGAAACCTGGTTCTGTCATTGTAGATGTAGCGATTGATCAAGGCGGCATTGTCGAAACCATTGATCATATCACAACCCATGACCAGCCTACTTATGAAAAACACGGCATATTGCATTATGCTGTCGCCAACATGCCAGGTGCGGTTCCGCGGACATCAACTGTTGCGTTAACGAATGTCACTGTTCCATATGCACTGCAAATTGCGAATAAAGGCGCTGCTAAAGCCATTAGAGAAAACAACGCCATCGCAGAAGGCGTCAATGTCATGAACGGACATATCACGTACGAAGCGGTTGCTCGTGATCTCGGCTATGATTACGTACCTGTCAGCAAAGCCATCGATGCCACTTTTATGACCGAAGCTTAATCTACTCCCCGCCCTCTTGATGGGCGGGTTTTATTGTTAACCTTAAATAAAAACAAGTTGACAAAATTTCTTCTTCCCCTTAATCTATTTGTACAGATAAGACAGGGGGAAACATCATGCAAAAGAAGACACGAACTGCTGACTTTGTGCTAGTCGGAATGTTTGCTGCACTCATGGCTATCGGGGCCAATATCACATCTATTGTGCCATTTTTACAGGTCGGGGGAATTCCACTTACGATGCAGCCGTTTTTTTGTGTACTTGCTGGTCTCTTACTCGGCAGACGGCTTGGGGCATTAGCTATGATTGTCTATGCCTTGGTTGGAATTGCTGGTGCACCTGTATTCGCCCAGTTCTCTGCGGGCTTTGGGGTCATTTTAGGCAAAAGCGGCGGCTTTGTATTATCATACATCCCTGCTGCCTGGCTTGCCGGATTCATTCTGGAAAAAAGAAAAAGCCCTGGCTTTGGCCGATTTTTGCTTGCAGCCATTGCTGGTACGACCGTGATGTATGTGATTGGAACGACCTATACATACCTCGCATTAAATGTATGGCTCAATGCACCGATTTCCTATCAAACCACATGGTTCTTTATGATCTGGTTTATGGTAAAAGACTATGCATTGACTATATTACTTGCGATGCTGGCACCTAAAATTTATCGCTCTGTATCCAAAGCCACATCCTTTCGAAAACAAGAAGCTGTATCATAGAAAAAAGAGCCTGTCATCATTCAGGCTCTTTTTTCATCATTACTCAGCGTATTGATCTATGATTTGTTCTAGCATTCCTTCAAGCACTTCTACATTTTCAAGATCTGATGGACTGAAGCGGTAGCGCGCAAGCTGTTCTCCTTCATTATACATCTCTTCGAGCCATCCTCTCAGGCCTCTTGCTCTGCGGTCGACTTCAAAAACAATGTCTAAGCCGCCTTCATCTATCAGAAAAATCAGCTCTAGCTCATCAAGCATATAGCGATAGTAGTCTGATGTCGGAATGAACTCGAATTCTTGGACGAATGGCAGGCGCCGCTGAAAGTAAGGTGCTTGCTCACAGTCTGCTTCATTTAGGTGGAAGCCAAGATTTCTAGTGGCCTCCAGTACATTTCTCACCCAAGGGTGTGCTTCAACGAAAATGCGGTCATAGTCAGATTTATCGATTCCGCCTTGGATATCAAGGTCTGTCATTACTGCAATTTCTACTTTTCCGATCGTCATCGGGGTATCGATAGGAAGAATAAATGAAAACGGAAATTCATGCTTTTCTCCAGGCTGGATGGTAAAAGAATCCGTCACCCGTAAAGTAAAGATATTCGCATATTTTCTTTGCTCTTCATCATCTTTCACAATCACATACTGTGTTTGAATCTTGACATTGATATAGCGGATGTCCTGAGCAATTTTCCCGCCCTTTACATGGACAGTTCCCTTTACTTCTTGTCCTGGATAATAAGCGTTTTTCTCCAAAATGGTATCTACTTTCGCTGCACCAATCCCAGCACTTGCCGCTAGCTTTTTAAAAAATGACATATCCCATCTTCCCCTTTTCATTTTTATCAGCATATATACGTAAGATAGAGGAAGAAAGATTCATTTAATTCATACTTTTGTCCTAATTATTTTTTCATCTGCGAACAACAAAAAAGCTTATAGAAAAAACATCATCGTTTTCTCTACAAGCTTTTCATTTTACAGAATAATCGCCGCCAGCCAGCCGAACAGAACAAGCGGAATATTATAATAGATAAAAGTCGGGACACAAGTTCCCCAAATGTGGTGATGCTGTCCATCCATATTCAATCCTGATGTTGGTCCAAGCGTACTGTCACTTGCAGGTGAACCTGCATCTCCAACAGCCGCAGCAGAGCCAATAATGGCAATGGTGGCCATTGGACTAAATCCTAAGTGTAAGCAAAGTGGAACAAAGATGGTTGTAATAATCGGAATCGTTGCAAATGATGATCCGATCCCCATTGTCACAAGCAGGCCGACAAGCAGCATTAAAATCGCTGCAAGGCTCTGGCTGTTGCCGATAAATTGGGAAGATGCCTTGACAAGAGATTCAATGTCTCCTGTTTTTGTTAAAACGTTGGCAAACCCAGCGGCAACAAGCATAACAAAACCGATAAATGCCATCATATTCATTCCAGATGTAATGAGTTCATCTGCTTCATCGCGTTTCATCATTCCAGTCACAAACAAGACAAGCAGTCCTGCGAGTGCACCGAAGATCATTCCTTCCACACCAAGGCTTTGCGATAGATAAAGCTGGACAATCAACGAAACGAGAATAGCAAGACCGGCAAAGAATAAGCTTTTTTTCGTATAAGCCGATTTCTCTACATCTGTAATTTCACGATCCTCATATACCTTTGGTTTTCGATACACAAAAATGGAAACGATCAAGCCAAGAACCATACCCGCAACAGGAATCAGCATTGCATATGGAATATCTGCTAAGTTTACAGTCAGACCCGCTTCCTTCATATTGTCACGAAGCATTCCGTGGAAAATCTGTCCAAAACCGACTGGAAGTAATATATATGGTGCAGTGAGTCCGAAGGTAATGACACACGCTAGCAGTCTGCGGTCAATCTGAAGCTCGTTAAACACCTTTAATAACGGCGGAATGAGGACTGGGATAAAGGCAATGTGAACAGGAACGACGTTCTGTGAAAAACAGGACACGATCAAAATGACAAGAACGATGAGCACTTTTGATAGTGTTTTCCGTCTTGAATCGCCTTCTTTTCCTAGAAGCTTCACTGCTCCTTCAACCATGGCATCTGGAAGACCTGTTTTCGTCAGCGCCGCAGCAAATGCCCCTAATAACGCATAACTAATCGCCACGGTTGCATTTCCTCCGAGTCCATCCGTAAAGGCGTCCACTGTTCCTCCCAAGCCTAATCCACCTGCAAGTCCGCCAGCTAAAGCGCCTATTGCCAGCGCAATCACGACATTGACCCGCAGCAAGCTTAATATCAACATTAAAACAACCGCTAAAACAACTGCATTCATGGTGAAACCCCCGAAATCCTTTAGTTTACTAATGTAGTAGATAATTAAAGTACCAACGTATGTTACCATAGAAAAAAAACTTCGTCAAATGGCGTATGTCCTACATAAAAAAAGCTCTGCCATCCGGCAGAGCCTTATCCCTTATTTTGTTCCTTCAAATCGTTCCACAAATGTAGCAAGTGATCTTACCATTACACCTGTTGCCCCTGTTGGCCCAAAGCATGAAGGTTTTTCTGTTGTTGCAGTTCCTGCAATATCTAAGTGAACCCAAGGCGTATCCTCTGCGAATTCACCAATGAAAGCACCTGCCATGATCGCATGACCATCACGGCCTGGTGAGTTATTGAGGTCAGCCATTTTGCTGTTTCGTACTCGTTTCTTATCTTTTTCCGTGATTGGCAGCTGCCAGATCATTTCACCGCATTCTTCTGATGCTTCTTTAAACTGAGCGTACAACTCATCGTTATTAGTCATCACACCTGTTGTCTCATTTCCAAGCGCCACAATGACACCGCCTGTTAATGTTGCCACGTCTATAAGGATAGAGGCACCGTGCTGCTTCGCATATGTCACCCCATCTGCTAAAACAAGACGGCCTTCTGCATCTGTATTGAGCACTTCGATTGTTTTACCGCTTAGTGACACAATGACGTCATCCGGCTTCATAGCGTCTGCGGAAATCATATTATCCGTTGAGGCGATGACCGCAATGACATTTTGCTCTGGGCGAAGTTCTCCGATGATTTCCATTGCGCCTAAAACAGAGGCTGAGCCGCCCATATCTGTTTTCATGCCAACCATACTCGCTCTTGGCTTTAAAGAGTAGCCGCCGGTATCATACGTGATGCCTTTACCGACAAGACCGATGACGTCTGTCCATTCTTCCTTGCCTTGGTATTTCAGCACGATGAGTTTTGGCGGTTCTGTTGAGCCTCTATTGACGGCTAAAATACCGCCCATTCCGAGCTCTTCCATTTGTTCTTTATCTAAAATTTCAATCTCAAATTCATATTTATATGCAAGTTCTGCCGCATACGAAGCTAAATCAGAGGATGTGAGCATGTTCGGCGGCATATTCACAAGGGTACGGGCCGAATTGACTGACTGTCCGTACACTTCGCCGACTTTTAGACTCGCCTGAATTTCAGCTTGATCATGCTCCGTCGTTGCATAAACAAACTCGATAAAGCGATCCGGTTCATTTGTTTTATGTTTAAAATCCTGTAATTCATATGTAGCTAAAAGGCAGCTTTCAGAAAGGGCATGGGCTGCATCTTGGGCAGGCAGATCCTTTCCAATAAACGTATCCAGCAAGACAGAAACCGCTTGCTTTTTATCTTGATGAAGCTTTTTAAATAAATGGGCAAACACTTCTTTTGCCTCTTCAAATGTGTAATCTGATTCCTTCCCAAGCCCGACAAAATAAATGCGTTTGATGCCTGTTTCAGGGGATGGGAAAAACTTCGAAAGCTGATTTCGTTTGGATGAAATGTCGCCTTCTTTTAATAATTCAGTGATTCTTCCTTCAAGTAATTCATCCATTTCTTTTGCTTTTCCTGATAATTGGCTCTTTTGAAAAAGTCCGATCGCCAGTGTATCTTTATGCTGCAATTCATTTGTCGAGAAAAACATATTTATCACACGCTCCTTAATGAACTCCATTTTTCACATTGGAACTTCTATTATATCAAAATTTGCGTGCCTATACGATCATTGCCAGTCTGTCTTTACTTGATGAACATTTATATTTTCACACGTGGAAGGGCATCATGAAAAAGCACCGAAAACCTAAGTTGCCTGTCCGTGTTCTCCTCGTTCCACATCTAGTTTCTTTAATGTTATAATGAACATGGACTTGGCAGCATTTTTTACTGCTATCATTTTTTCATCATACTAGGATTTTTAGTTCATCATTTCGCACGATATTTTTTCTTAAAGAGAGGATGTTTCTTGTTCATGAGCGTACTGACGAATTTTCCGCTGCTTGCCAGCCTAGCAGCCATCTTTTTTGCACAATTTGTAAAAGTACCGATTCAATTTATTATTTCTAGACGACTAGATTGGTCGCTCATTACAAGCACAGGCGGAATGCCAAGTTCACACTCCGCAGCAGTAACAGCACTCTCCACAGCAGTGGCTTTAGAGCACGGGCTAGATACATCTATCTTTGCCATTTCCGCCATCTTTGCCATTATTACCATGTTTGATGCGACAGGCGTTCGCAGACAGGCAGGAGAACAGGCGACTGTTCTCAACAAGCTCGTAACAGATTTTAACCGATTTGTTTCCGAAGCAAAGAATTTCCCAAATGCGGAAGAAAAAGAAAAGCAAAAGAAATTAAAAGAGCTTCTTGGTCATAAGCCGATTGAAGTCTTCTTCGGCGGTTTAACAGGTATCTTGCTGACACTCATCTTAGATTATTACTTCATGTAGAAGCGAAAAAGCTTTGGACCTTAATTGGCCCAAAGCTTTTTTTATTCTTTATTGGCTTGAAACTGCTGACGGAATACTTGCATCGATTCTGCTTCATTGAGCTGATTTAAGTCTTTTTCCGTTAACGTCCCTTCACCCTTTTTGATGATATACACATCGAGCACTTTTTTACCCCATTCTCTATACACATCATCAACGGTTTCATAGTATAAATCAAGCTTATGACCTTTAATCGCTTTCCCGGTATCTGCAACGACACCGTAGCCATAGTTTGGGATAAACAGCACCGTTCCAATCGGAAAAACGGATGGATCGGCTGCCACTGTTGAATATAAATCACGTTTCACTTTGACGCCTGAATATGTAATGCCATATGCATGATGTTCCTTCGTTTTGCCTGTTGATTCCACACCTGCTGTATAGCCGGTTGCCACAACCTTCTGCTTCGGGTAATCGTTCCAATTAAACGCTTCTTCGAGAGAAACAGCCCGCATGTCTTCACTTTTAAGTGCCATCGTTTCCCTTTTTGGCTGCTGAAAAAAAGAAGATACTTGCTTGCCCGCATCGGTCTCTTTCACCCACGCAGCTAAATCACTTGGTTCGACTCCAGATATGCCCGTAAAGCTTGTCAAAAGTGCAATCATGAATAGCGCTGTCATGAACAATCGTTTCATCCATGTTTTCATCTCTATTTGTCACTCCTCTACCCATCTATTTGTTTCCAAACAAAATGGAAACTATGCAAAGGAGAAACAAAAAAACCCACTTGCGTGTCCACAAGTGAGTTAAAACATTTGATACCCTCTTTTTCGAAGTGCATTAATGACAAAACCTGATGCGATCGCACCGATCAGGCCGCTTAATAAGATGATGATATCTGCCGCAGCGAGTGAGACGATCCGGTCTCCTATTCCTGAAAAAGCAGTGCCAGGCTCTCTTACATAAGCGATCATCTTTTGATTGTTAATAATGAAAAGGCATACAATTGGATATAAAATAGCCATAATCCATGACATTCTCAGCAGCATATTGAGCAAAAAACCAATGCCAAAGAATAACACGAAAAATAAAATAACTGAAATGATAACGACTGGTAAACTGATCACTTCATCTCCACCCCCAAATATCCCATCATTAGTTTAACTTGGAAATAGAGATGAAGTCAATCAATGGAAAAAGCAGATCGATTAACGCTTCTTTCCTGTCCCTTTACATTCCTCACACGTTTCAGATCCGCCGAGCAATAGCTGAAAATACCCTTTTCCTGAACAATATTGACAGGCTGATGTTTTTTCCTTTGTTTGTGCATTCATATTGCTCACTCCTTAATCTAAATTTTCTGATAATTCATCATAACATATTTTTCTGTCCAGTACCAAGTGAGAAAATATTCCGTCAAACATGAAAAAACGTGTACCACAGGGATACACGTTTTTGTCTATATCGGTTTAGAAGAACTTGAATTTTCCTTTTTTCAGAACAAGTCCTGGCCCGCCAACCATGAATAAAGAACGGTTGTCGATGATTTTCTTCATTGCAGAAGCTTTTGTTCCTTGAAGTTTTTTACCAAACGCAACACCTACAGCGTCGTGTTCACCAAGAGAAGCAACTGTTCCTTTGATGTCTGGCTTAAAGCTTTCAAGAGAACCACCTTTTACTAGTGCTGCAAGGTTTTTCGCTACTGTCTCACCTTGCTGCATAGCGATTTGTGCAGTTGGTGGGTATGGACGGTTGATTTCTTCATTGATAATCAATGAACAGTCACCAATGATGAAGACATCATCATTTTCTGGTACACGAAGATCTGGAGAAACTTTTACGCGGCCGCGCATGTTTTCAAAACCAGCTTCTTCAACGATTGGGTTACCGCGTACACCTGCAGCCCAAACAACAGTTGCAGCTTTGATTTCTTCTGTATCATCGTCTTTTCCAACAATGATACCTTCAGGCGTACATTCTTTGATCGCTGTACCGATTTTGAACTCAACACCTTTACCTTGAAGGTAGTTCATCGCATAGTCGATCAATTCTGGATCGAATCCAGGAAGAGCTGTTGGCGCAGCTTCTACACAGATGATACGCACGTCTTTTTGATCAATGTCATACTCTTTGCAAAGCTCAGGCACACGGTTTCCAAGCTCACCAAGGAACTCAATACCTGTGAATCCTGCGCCGCCGACAACGATCGTCAAACGCTCTGGACGTTTTTCAGCATCCGTATTATACGTTGCAAATTGAAGCTCGATGTGCTCACGAAGCTGACGAGCAGAGTTG
The DNA here is from genome assembly GCF_058791855.1 of Bacillus sp. EB106-04-04-XG123. Lineage (NCBI taxonomy): Bacteria > Bacillati > Bacillota > Bacilli > Caryophanales > Bacillaceae > Bacillus > Bacillus sp. EB106-04-04-XG123. The sequence continues at coordinate 127,039 of NZ_JBYTDZ010000002.1, forward strand.
ATGTTAGAGATTGAGAATGCGTATTCTTTCAGTCCTGCAATACCAAATGTTTCAGGAACAGCACCAAGTGCAACAACAAGGTAGTCATAAGAAAGTTCGCCATCTGATGTCACAACTTTCTTCGCTTCCTTATCAATGCTTTCAACTGTTGCTTGTACAAAGTTGACACGGGAACTGTTAATCACATCTTTGATTTGATAACGACAGCGGTCATGATGAAGTGTACCTGCACTTGCTTCATGTAACCATGTTGTTTCGTAATGATAATTATGCTTGTTCACAAGAGTAATATCCGCATCATTTGTGCCAAGCTGTTTTGTTAATCTTGTTACAGTCATTAATCCGCCATAACCTGCACCTAATACAACGATTTTCGGTTTATTCACTGGAATCACATCCACCTTTTTTAAATTTGCTGTAAAACGGATAAAGAATTACATATCGTTATTCTCAACCGCTTTGCGGCATTTTATGAAATTTAAACAAAAAAATAAGTATGTGAAAATCTGAACTTTCACCTACATAAAACGAAAGCATTTGACCGTATCCGACAAAAATTCATAAAAAATTAATATTTAGTTCCCTTAACAATAATAGCGAGTTCTGCTCCAATTTTCAAGGCTTTAAACTGAAAATCCTTATGATAAACGGTCTTTCTCACTTTTTCCTCCTTTTCAAAGCTTCAGCATCAAAAAACGACAAGTTTTTCAAAACAAGTCAAACGACGATATGTGGTATGATATGATATAGTGATAACAATTTTCATTTGGGAGGATTAAAGGAATGCAAGAAGATTCTAAGGTATATGACATTACCGTTATCGGGGGCGGCCCAGTTGGATTGTTTACTGCGTTTTACGGAGGCATGAGACAGGCAAGTGTGAAAATCATTGAAAGCCTTCCTCAGCTCGGCGGTCAACTATCCGCTCTTTACCCTGAAAAATATATTTATGATGTGGCTGGTTTCCCAAAAATCCGCGCACAAGAATTAGTTGATAACTTAAAGGAACAAATGGATAAATTTGATCAAACCATTTGCTTAGAACAGGCAGTTGAAACAGTTGAAAAGCAGGCAGATGGGATCTTTAAACTTGTCACAAATCAAGAGGTTCATTACTCTAAAACGATCATCATCACAGCTGGTAACGGGGCATTTCAACCGAGAAAGCTTGAACTTGATTCAGCAGAATCATTTGAAGGAAGCAACTTGCACTACTTCATTAATGACTTGAATCAATTTGCCGGCAGACGTGTGGCCGTTCTTGGAGGCGGAGACTCTGCGGTGGATTGGGCTCTCATGCTTGAGCCAATCGCAAAAGAAGTATCCATCATTCACCGCCGCGATAAATTCCGCGCACATGAGCACAGTGTAGAAAACCTGCACAACTCGAAGGTCAATGTGCTGACTCCATTTGTGCCAACTGAGCTCATTGGTGAAGACCGCATTGAACAGATCGTGCTCGAAGAAGTCAAAGGCGACAAAAAACAAGTGCTTGATGTGGACGACGTGATCGTCAACTTCGGTTTTGTTTCCTCCCTTGGACCAATCAAACAATGGGGCCTTGAAATCGAAAAGAACTCCATCGTAGTGAAATCTACAATGGAAACAAACATTGAAGGCTTCTATGCGGCAGGAGATATCTGCACGTATGAAGGAAAAGTCAAATTGATTGCAAGCGGATTTGGCGAAGCACCAACTGCTGTCAACAATGCGAAAGCCTACATGGACCCGAAAGCCCGTGTACAGCCTCTCCATTCCACAAGCTTATTTGAAAACAAATAAGAACGGATCAAAAAAGGAGTTCCCACTCGCGGAACTCCTTTTTCGTTTATTTAAAAACCCCAATATAGGCATTTGCCATTCCAAGTACCATTGCAGCAAGCAGCACCACAACAATCCCTGCCACAACCAAAATCACCCGATCCTTCACACGTTCCTTTTTCGGAAGCGGCTTCTCAATCCCGCAAGATGGACACGTTTTGGAACGATACGGAATCAGCTCATGACAGTTCCTGCAATTGATTTGTTCACTCAAACCTCAGCAACCTCTTTTCTCACTACAGTTTATGTTTGGTTTTCATGATACTCTTTTCGAGTGGAAATAGCCAGTTGTTCGGGCCAGCTGTAACAAAATTGAGCGATTTGCGAAAAAACATAACTTCTTGAATTCGCTGCTTCAAACAAGATCAACAATGATATAAATTTTAAAAAAGATGATTGACCCTAACGCAACGTCATATTTTATAGTGGATATCAAGAGAGGTGAATTGAAATGAAAGTAAAAGAAGTAGCTGAATTATTTGGTATTAGCATCCGTACACTTCATCATTACGACAAGATTGGTTTATTGACTCCAAGTGAAGTCACAGATAATCGTTATCGGCTCTATTCAGAAGAAAATCTTGAAACATTACAGCAAATATTATTTTTCAGGGAACTTGGATTTCCATTGAAGGAAATCCAAAAGATGATGCACAATCCTTCATTTAATAAGAAAGAAGCATTTATGCTACAAAGGAAAATGTTAATAGAGAAACGAGATAATCTCAATAAAATGATCGGAAATATTGATAAGACGCTACAACATTTAACGGGAGAAACTCAATACACATATAAAGAGAGGTTTGAGAATATGAATATGAAATTTAGTCAATATGAAGAAGAAGCTCGTCACCGTTGGGGAAATCAAGCTGTTGATGAAGTCAGCTCAAAACTAAATCATTTGTCTAAAGATGAACAAATTGAATTATCTGATAGCTGGGATAGCATATTGAATAAACTAGCCTCTCTTCGCAGCCATTCCCCTAAATCCAAAGAGGTGCAAATCGTCATCAAACAATGGTACGACTTTTTAAACGAAAACTTTCGTTATTACTCTCTTGATGCTTTTTACGGTTTAGGTCAACTCTATATTCAAGATGAACGTTTCAAAAAGAATATAGATCGTTATGGTGAGGGCTTGGCATCATTTATGAGCGAAGCGATGAAAGTCTTTACTACTCTTCATAAAAGAGGGAACAGCTTTGAAAATGATGATTGAGAATACAATCGATTAATACGAAACGTTATTCTCAACGAAACACAACAAAGAACATTTTTTCCGACACACCATGATGAAACCTTTTGAAAAGATGTGGAAGATGAAGAGAGGAAATACTAAGAAACTGCGAGCTTTTTTCTAATTAAATATCTTTATAAAGAGGACGTGCTGAGTGATTGAAGTCATGTCCTTTTTTTGCATCTTTAAAAACAACACAAAAAACCTCCTCAAGAAAATGATTAATATGAGGAGGTCTTCATTATACAGATGGTTTTACAGAATGAACCGTTTTAACCCTTAACACTCTTCCGGCGTACCGGTATTCGTTGCTGTTCTGAAAGAAGAACCACATCCACATGATGCGATGGCGTTTGGATTGTCAATCGTGAAACCGCCGCCCATTAGTGATTGTTTGAAATCAATGATGGTTCCGTTCATGATATCAAGGCTTTCGGAGTCGACAAGGACATTGATACCGTGCTGCTTGAACTGCGTGTCTTTCTCTGAGACTTCATGGTCAAAGCCCATGCCGTATGAAAGACCGCTGCAGCCGCCGCCTTTTACGCCCACTCGAAGGAACGCATTTTCTTCTTCATGTTCTTTCATCATATCTTTAATCTGCAGTGCAGCAGCTTCTGTAATGGTTACTGGTGTACTCATGATCATCCCTCCTTTTGACTGGATGTTTCTTTTTCAATTATAAACGTGATGATGCCTTTTCTCAAATAAATGGTTTAGAGATAAAATGTCCCGTCACAAATGGTCTCCGCAGGTCCTGTCATAAGCACGTGGTCATTGTCTTTCCAGCGAATGATGAGGTCCCCGCCCGCTAAATGAACTGTCATGTCTGTTTCCTTTTTAGCCTGACCATTCACAATTGTGGATACAGCCGCAGCACAAGCCCCTGTTCCACAGGCCTGTGTAATGCCTGAGCCTCTTTCCCACACACGAAAATGCAGTTCGGTTTCACTGACAACTTCAACAAATTCTACATTAACGCCTTCTGGAAACATATCGTGTTTTTCAATGATCGGCCCAAGTGTATGAAGAGGCGCTTTTTCAATGTCCTCTAAATAAAAAACGATGTGCGGGTTTCCCATTGAAACGGCTGTTCCATTTAAATTCGCAGTGCCAAAATCGAGCGGCTCATTAATTGTTGTGCTGGCCGGTTCACCAAGCATCGGCATCGCTTCTTTTTCAAAACGTGGTTTTCCCATATCTACAGTGACTAGCTGAACGTGACCATCCTGAGCGTGAACGGTAGCTTCAACAAGTCCTGACAATGTCTCAATCTGGAACGTTGTGTCCGTCACAATTTGATGCTCATACACATACTTTGCGACGCAGCGCAGCCCGTTACCGCAGTTTTTGCCCTCTGATCCATCATTGTTGAAAATGCGCATCTTCACAGGTGCAACATCTGATGGGCAAATAAGGATCATCCCGTCAGAACCGATTCCTGTATAAACAGAAGAAACGCGGATCGCTATCTCTGATAGCTGCTCTTCTGGAAGCTGTTCCTTCATCTGATTAACGTAAATATAATTATTTCCTAATCCGTGCATTTTCGTGAATTGAAATGATGTCATGAGCTTCCTCCAAAAATGTTGTTTCTTTATAGTATAAAAGGAGTCGATTCAGGAGACAATCTTATCATCCCCCGTTTTTCATACATAGAAGCTCTTTGCTGCCATGGCAAAGGGCTTTTATTATGCATATGCCTCTTTTTCTCTCGTGTGATGTTTCATATTGATGATATTTTATTAGCATAACATATTGAATGCGCTTTCTATTCATTCTCCTTAAAAATGGAAGGTGAAAGAGTGAAAAAAATGCACCTCATGACCCATGTGGTGCATTTAAAACATGTCGTTTTCCTCTATAAAAGCATAAATACGCTCGACTAGCTGCTCTGCATTTTCTCCTGAAACAAATTCTCCATTCACAAGTGCAAATGGGGAGTCCATACATTTGCCGCAATAGCTTAAACAGCCGTATTCCATTACGTCTAGGTTTGGGTCTTTTTCAAGCTTCTCTTTTGCTTCTTGAGACCCTTGTGCAAGATTACTTACACAAAATTCGATCAGTGGAAACACTGTGCTTCACCTCACATTGCCTTACCATCCTACCGAAATTCCTTGTATTAGTCAAAATATGAGCTTCATCTGTATCGTTACGCCTATTCCTCGTAAAATGTTTTACTATTTAGGACTAACTGATGAATATGTAGGTTATTTTGAAACAATTATTGTGGTTTCACAGTAAATTCGATATAATTTTATTTGGTATTTTAACTTAAAGTTTTTTAGTATAAGTGTTTTTCAATGTCTACGGGGAAAAGGAGAATCGTCATGAAAAATTTAGTCTTGATCGGCGGAGGTTACGGGAATATGCGGGTTCTCCACCGCTTATTGCCAAATCAATTACCTGATGATGTCACTATCACATTAATTGATCGAAATCCTTACCACTGTTTAAAAACAGAATATTATGCACTTGCTGCTGGAACGATCTCTGATCATCACATTCGAGTATCTTTTCCAGAGCATCCGAAGCTGGATATTCAATACGGGGAAGTAGAAAAAATTGATATTGAAAACAAACAGATCTTATTCAGCGACCGTGAACCGATTCCGTATGATGATACGGTGATTGGACTCGGCTGTGAGGACAAGTATCATAATGTCCCTGGTGCGAAAGAACATACATACAGCATTCAAACCATTGATCAGTCAAGACATGCGTACAACAAATTAAACAATTTGAGCGCAGGTGCAACGGTTGGCATCGTCGGTGCTGGACTTAGCGGGGTAGAGCTGGCCAGTGAACTAAGAGAAAGCCGTGCTGATTTAAACATTATTCTTTTTGACCGCGGAGAGTTGATTCTATCAAGCTTCCCAAAAAGATTAAGTTTGTATGTGCAAAAGTGGTTTGAAGAAAATGACGTAAAGATCATTAACTGTGCCAATATTACAAAGGTTGAAGAAGGTGTCGTTTACAACCATGATGACGCAATTGAAGCAGATGTCATCGTATGGACAGCAGGAATACAGCCAAGCAAAGTGGTACGAGAGATGGATGTTGAAAAAGACGCACAAGGCCGCGTCGTATTAACTCCTCATCATAATCTTCCAGGGGATGAGCATGTATATGTCGTAGGTGACTGCGCAAGTCTGCCGCATGCCCCAAGTGCACAGCTTGCTGAGGCGCAGGCTGAACAAATTGTCCAATCTCTGCAAAAACGCTGGAAAAATGAGCCGCTTCCTGAGGCTTATCCACAGTTTAAGCTAAAAGGTGTTTTAGGTTCTTTAGGGAAAAAAGCCGGCTTTGGCTTAGTAGCTGATCGTCCGCTTGTTGGCCGGGTGCCAAGACTCCTGAAATCTGGACTCCTTTGGATGTACAAGCATCACAACGGCTAAATCATGTGAATTTTTTCTCAAAGCTCCTTCGTGACGAGGGAGCTTTTTTCTATGAAACGGCATGTGCCGATGAGTGGGTCCATTTGATCGGAGCAAGGGCAAGAATGCAATCTTTACGAAAGGTTCTCATCGTCTTCTTCGATAAACAATACGCTTGGATAAGCTGATCCGTTTGACGGTGTACAATGATTTTTCTCTTTGTGCACTCTCCGTTTTTCTTCATATAAATCATCTCAATCGGTACTTGCTGATGAAGAGATTGTTTCAGTAAATAATTCATGATGCTCACGCTCCTTTCATTTCATTATAAACGAACAAACGTTCTTTTTCAACACAAAAAGGAACGTTTGTTCGTTTTATTCTTCAAAAAAAGAACAGCTTATTCACTGCTCTCCTTGTACCCGTATCTCTCCATTTCTTGATAAATGTCTTTTAATTTCGGATTGCCCTCTCCAACGATTTGATCCTCTACTAAGACAAGTGGATAAAAGAATTCATCATCAAGAATTCGTTCAGACAATTCTTTTTGTTGTTCGTTTTCTGGCGGGTGCTCAATATCAATATATGTGATGCGAAATGGCTGATTCGGATATTTTCGTTTTAATGCTGCATCTAACCATTCAAATGTATCTTTTGAAGAAGGCAGATTCACGCAGCTAGCGCACAGTACATCTCTTCCATATACATAAAGATCGACAGTTTTGTTCATTTGACAAGCCCCCTATTCTTTCTTCATTTTAGCTGAATTTTCTGGATGAAAAAAGTCAAAATCACTTTTTGTTTCAAGATGAGATTGTGCTATAATGAGAAGGAAACTTTGAAACCAATCAATAGATTTTTATCGTCCAGATGAATATAATGGTGATATGTTGTGAAAGGAGCGATTATATCTAATGACTGAAGTCGAAATGAAAGACCAAGTACAGGAAGTACTGGACAAACTTCGTCCATTTCTATTACGTGATGGTGGAGACTGTGAGCTTGTAGACATTGAAGATGGCATTGTGAAATTACGTCTTCTTGGTGCATGCGGCAGCTGCCCAAGTTCAACCATTACATTGAAAGCCGGTATTGAGCGCGCATTATTAGAAGAAGTGCCTGGCGTTGTAGAAGTTGAACAGGTTTTCTAATTCATATATGACATGAAAACGACCCAATTAGGGTCGTTTTTTTCATGATTGACAAAGGCTTTAGCCCTTTGTCTTCTTTTCAGCGTGATATGAAAACCCTTGAAGTCTAGGAAGGACGAGTACTGGCGCGGAGCGAATTTTCTATTCGTGAGCACCAGCACGCAGGACTGACACCGAATGCGAGGGTTTGTCAGCACGCTGAAGCGGCCCGATTAGGATCGTTTTTTTACGCTAGCTTTTCTCTAAACCATTCCTTTATAAAGGTCAGTCTTTGAATACGCTGCCCCGGGTGGCCGCTTCTGGATAAATCATGAGATGCCTTCGGGAATTTGACCAATCTTGTGTCTTTCCCAAGCTCCTTCAATGCCACAAAAAGCTGTTCTGCTTGATCAACTGGGCAGCGATAATCTTCATCGCTGTGCAGGATGAGAAGCGGCGTGTTCATCTGCTTCACATATTTTAGCGGTGAACGATCCCATAGCTTATCGACAGAATCATAAATATCCCCATCAATCTGCCACCTTGTAAAGAAATAACCGATATCACTGATGCCATAAAAGCTAATCCAGTTTGAAATGGAGCGCTGTGTGACAGCTGCACGGAAGCGGTCGGTCTGACCGACAATCCAGTTGGTCATAAAACCGCCATAGCTCCCGCCAGTCACGCCGAGTCTTGTTTCATCAAGGAAATCATAGGCTTTGAGCACATGATCAACAGCTTGCATAACATCGTCATAATCAACGTCACCATAACTTCCTCTTACACGGTCGGTAAACATCTGTCCGTATCCATGACTTCCGTGCGGATTGATATACACGATGGCATAGCCCTCAGAAGCAAGCATTTGAAATTCATGAAAATACGTATAACCATACATCGCATGCGGTCCGCCATGAACCTCTAGAATGAGCGGATATTTCTCCCCCTCCTCCATCTTGGAAGGCTTCATAAACCAGCCATGCACCTCGTCGCCATCTTTTGACTGAAAAGAAAATGGTTCAGGTTCGGATACGACATACTCCTTTAGAAAATCATGATGCTCAAACGTGATTTGTTTTAGTTCTGTCTCCCCTAATGTCAGCTCATACAGCTCACTTGGTGAAACAGGTGAAAGCTGGCTGAGCAGCAGTTTGGTTTCATCTGGATGAAGGCTGAAATTGGTGATATGTTCCGCCTCTAGTCGAACTGGATAGGCTAAACCTTCTATAGAGAAATAATAAATCCCTGTACTACCTTGATCAGAAACAAGCGTATAAAATCCTTGGCTGTCTTTTGTCCACTGTGGAACCTGATAGGCCTCTCCCATCACGCTATCTCCTGCCATACAGTTTCCAACATACATATCGAGCATTTCTGACAGCTGAACCGCCTTGTCTTCTTTCAGATCATACAGCCATAATGATGGGAAGGTGGCATTTTGAAATTCACGCTCATGTCCAATATACAAAAGACTCTCTCCATTTGGAGAAAAAGATACGGTGGAATAAGCGCCGTTTGCTTGTGTGATCTTTTTTGTCTGACCATCTTCTAATGACAGAAGACACACGTCACTTATGTAAGGTATCTGTGGATTTAATTGAATAAAGGCAAGCCATTTTCCACACGGGGAAACGGTATGATTCATATGATGAACCTGCTCGCTCGTGACAGGCTCTACCTCTCCTGAACGGATATCCACTTTCACGATCTGTGTGACACGCCCATCTAGAAAGCCTCTTCCATCTGCTTTATAGGTCAAATCATCATATACCGCTGGAGCAAATTCATCTTGCTCTTCCTTTTTTTCATCATGAACAGATTCTGATTGTTTCAATGACACAGCCGCATAAATGAATGCTCCGTCGGGAGAAAAGACAGGGTGAGATACTCCGTATGGAATCTTCGTTAAAGTACGCACGCCGCCTCCTTCGCTCTTCATGAGCGCAAGCTGAGGGACTTCCTTTGGCTTTTGCAAAATAAAAGCAAGCTGCACGCCGTCCTTTGACCAAACTGGCTGATGATGCTTTCCATCCTCAAATGTCCATTGTGCCAGCTCCTCTGTCTCTTCATCTCGAACCCATAAGTGGATGTTGTAATCGTCCTTTTTCTCATTCACAGTGACTTTTGTAAAGACTGCCTTTTTTCCATCTGGTGAATAAACCGGATGAGAAACAGAAACAACCTTCGTTAAATCTTCTGCCGTCATCAATTTCTTCATGAATGTATCTCCCCCTTATATGCATAAAAAATAGTTCGATCCTCTAAATAATAATCCCTGCTTCTTCCCATAAAAACAAGCATAAAAAAAGAACGTGCAGATTTTACAGCACGTTCTTTACTTGATTAACAGGATAATGCTGCACGACAACACCTTCTACTGGCACCGTAAGCAAATCGACTTCGCAATGCGGGAAATTTTGGGCAAGCTGTTCTTTCAGCGCTTCTCCCTTCCCTTTTTCCACTAATGTGAGGATCGTCGGCCCAGCGCCGCTCAAAGCTGTTCCATACGCTCCTTTGAGCGAAGCGACATGCTCTACCTTCGACAGCTCTGGAACGAGCATTGTTCGGTAAGGCTGATGAAATAAATCCTTATTCATCATTTCTCCAACAAGCGGCCAGTTTTGCGTCATTAAAGCGGCAACAAGGACGTTGCTTACAGCACTCGCACTAACAGCATGCTTATAGGAAAAATCCTCTGGCAGGACATCACGGGCATCCTTTGTGAGCACTTCATAAAAAGGAATCACCACGACGACATCTACATCCACATGCTGCACTTTAACGGCATGGGTTTTGTCTTCTTCATGAAGACCAATCAGTAAACCACCGAATAAAGAGGCACCCGCATTATCTGGATGACCTTCTACCTCACTTGCATAAAAGAGCTTCTGATCATCTGTCATGTTTAATTCAAGAAGCTGATTGGCGAGTTCAATGGCGGCCACGATGGCAGCAGCACTGCTGCCAAGCCCCCGTGCCAATGGAATATCACTCCACACTTTGACATGAACAGGCGGGAGTGTTTTTCCAAAGTCATCTGCGACCTTTTTGGCTGTTTGATAAATCAGGTTGTCGGTGCCTGATGGAATTCCAGCTACGACATCTGTTTCTGCTTCAAACAGCCAGCTATCATGGTCATAGACCGATAGCTTTAAATAGCGGCTGAGTGCCATTCCAACTGAATCAAAGCCTGGTCCTAAATTGGCAGTGCTTCCCGGTACTGTGATTGAAAAAAGCATGGAGGCTTCACTCATACGCGTGCGGCCTTTTCTAAGTGTTCAAGAATTTGATCTTCATCTGCATCGAGTGTAACCGGCTTGATTTGTGAAATATCAATAGCCGTATTTGGATCTTTCAGTCCGTTGCCTGTTAGTACCGCAACAACTTTACTGCCTGGCTTGATTTCACCAGATTTCACCTGCTTTAACACGCCCGCAATCGATGCACATGAGCCCGGTTCTGCAAACACACCTTCTTCACGTGCGATCAATTGATACGCATGAAGAATTTCCTCATCAGTCACTTCATCAATCTTTCCGTTTGATTCATCTGCGGCTGCCACAGCTTGTTTCCAGCTCGCTGGATTTCCGATACGGATAGCCGTTGCCACTGTTTCTGGCTGCTCAATCACTTCATTTCTAACGATTGCCGCTGCACCTTCTGCTTCAAAACCACGCATGACAGGCAGTCCAGTTCCTTTTTTCTCGTGATATTCCTTGAAGCCTTTCCAGTAGGCTGTGATGTTTCCGGCATTTCCAACAGGAATCGCCAGTACGTCCGGGGCAGAGCCTAGCTGCTCACAGATTTCAAATGCTGCTGTCTTTTGTCCTTCAATTCGATAAGGATTGACCGAGTTAACAAGAGCGATCGGCGCTTTTTCACAGATACTGCGGACGATTTTCAGTGCATCATCAAAGTTGCCGTCAATGGCAATGATCTCTGCACCGTACATGACAGCCTGTGCAAGCTTACCGAAGGCAATTTTCCCGTCTGGAATGATGACAATACATTTCATATCAGCACGGGCTGCATATGCCGCTGCTGCTGCAGAGGTATTCCCTGTTGAAGCGCACATGATTGTATCATTGCCTTCTTCTTTTGCCTTTGCAACGGCCATGACCATTCCTCGATCCTTGAAAGAACCTGTTGGATTCACTCCTTCTGTTTTCACATGAAGCTCGATTCCCAGCTTTTCTGAAAGCTTGGCGAGATGGATCAGCGGTGTATTCCCTTCATTTAATGTTAGTTTAGGTGTAGATTCGTTTACTGGTAAGAATTCTTGAAATTCTTCAATGAGTCCATTCCATTTCATTAGCTTAAACCGTTCCCTTCTACTCGGTACGTGCTCTTCACTTGAACCACCACGTCGAGGTCGTTTAATTTTTGCAGGATATTTGAGAAATCTTCTTCTGAGGTCTGATGTGTAATAATTACAATTTCAGCCAGCTCATCGTGTCCTTTCACAGGAAGCTGAAGGATCTTTTCAAAGCTGATGCCTCTTTCAGAAAAAATAGATGTAATGCGGGAGAATGCCCCGACTTGATCTCTGACATGAATTCTTAAGAATTGCTGAGCAAATACTTCTGATGACGATTTGATCTTCTTCTCAAACTGCGGTGCGATAAATCCGCTTCCGTTCACGCCAAGGCGCATGTTTTTCATTACTGCGACTAAGTCTGATACAACAGCTGTTGCCGTTGGCAGACTTCCTGCTCCAGGTCCGTAAAACATCGTTTCTCCTACAGCACTTCCGTAGACATACACCGCATTAAATTCATTGTTAACGGATGATAATGGATGATGATCAGGAAGTAAGGTTGGCTGAACGCTGACCTCTACTTTCTCTCCGTCCCGCTGAGCAATTCCAATCAGCTTCATTGTATAGCCAAACCGCTTACTGAAATTAATATCCTCATCAGAGATATCAGAAATACCTTTCACCTTGACGTCCTCTAAATCTACATTCATGGAAAAGCCGAGTCTTGCAAGAATCGCCATTTTCCTGGCTGCATCCAGTCCTTCTACATCAGCTGTCGGATCCGCTTCTGCAAAGCCAAGATCCTGTGCTTCTTTTAAGACATCCTCATATGCGCTTTTATCGACATTCATTTTCGTTAAAATAAAATTCGTTGTACCGTTCACAATCCCCATCATCTTGGTGATTCGGTCAGAGGCGAGCCCTTCCTCCAGCGTGCGCAAAATCGGAATTCCTCCGGCAACACTTGCTTCATAATAAAGATCACAGCCATTTTCTTTCGCTACATGTAAAAGCTCCGTACCGTAAAGCGCCATTAAATCTTTATTGGCTGTAATGACATGCTTCTTCTCATTCAACGCATCTATTAAATATTGTTTTGTCTCTTCAATGCCGCCCATCACTTCAATGATGACGTCGACCTCTGGATCTCTAATCACATCGTATACTTCAGTTGTGAAGACCTCTCTTGCGACATCCACATCTCTTTTTTTATCGGGATTGCTCACAAGCACTTTTTGTATTAATACCGGACAGCCGATTTGGTGCATTAATTTATCCTGATGGTCTTGGATAATTTTTACGACACCGCTCCCCACTGTTCCTAATCCTAATAGCCCAACTCGAATTGCCTTCACCTGAAATTCCACCTTTCTCCGTAAATGTCCTCTCTAAAAAGACATTTGTTAACCTTACACAGACATTCAATGTACACACATTATAAAGGGGTATCCTCATTTTGACAAGGTAATAAAATAAGAGATTGTCAGAATGAAACCGCTTAACAGCTATTTATATCAAGATTCTATATTTTCAAAATATTTTTGTCAGAAAAGCTCCCGAACACCGGGAAGCTTTATATTATGAACGAACCGGCGTTTTGGCTGGCTTGTCTTGTAAGACAAGTGCAATATTCTCAGCACATAAACGCATCATCGTTTTTCTCGTTTCGACACTAGCACTTCCAATATGAGGGAGGACTGTGACGTTAGGTAATGTCGTTAATGGATGAGATGGACTGACAGGCTCTTGTCTAAATACATCTAGACCTGCTCCGGCAATTTTTCCTGTCGTGACAGCCTCGTATAAAGCATCCTCATCCACAGTCTGTCCTCTTGATACGTTAATGAAATAAGCAGAGTTCTTCATCAGATCAAATGCTTGTTCATTAAACATGTCTTTTGTTTCCGGGGTTAACGGCGTCAGACAGACGATGAAATCAGACTGTTTGAGCAGTTCCTCAAAATCCGCATATGTCACACCAAGCTGCGCTTCTGCCTCGGGTTTTCTGGAACGATTATGATAAAGGATATTCATATTAAAGCCTTTGGCCCGCTTGGCTAGTGCTGTTCCAATGCTACCCATTCCGACAATCCCGAGCGTTTTGTGATGAACATCCGCACCGGCAAGAAGAAGCGGCCCCCAGCCTGTCCAATTTCCATCCTTAATCCAATCACTCGCCTCAACAATGCGTCTAGCTGACGCCATCAGTAGGGCAAAGGCTAAATCAGCCGTCGATTCTGTTAAGACATCTGGTGTATGACATACGGTGATTTCGCGCTTTTTGGCTGCTTCAACATCAATATTGTCATAGCCAACAGCAAGGTTTGCGACCACCTTGACATTAGGGGCCTTTGATAAAAGGGGCTCATCTATTTGATCTGACAGCATGGTGAGAAGCGCATCCGCTTTAGCAGCCTGTGTTTCTAACTCTTCTCTTGGACACGGCTCATCCTCGCTCGGCCACATCTCAACATGAGCGACTTCTTTTAATGATGTAAGTGATGCTTCATCAAGCTTTCTTGTGATATAGACATAAGGTTTCGTCAAGAAGAACACTCCTTTAATCGATTTCTTTAAGCATAACGAAAAACGTCTCAAGAGAAAAGAGACGTTTCGTCTGTTCACTGAAACTTCAAATCAGCTGCAGGCTGAATCCAGCCAATAGCCGGAATGGGGCTACCACCGCTTCGCATGGCGCTCATTTCTTGAAAAACCTTTAGAAAGTATTCATAACGATTGGCATCATTTAAAACGTAATCTAACCGCTCTTCATAATATGCTTTTTCATTTTCTCCAGACATGTAGTAGCCCTCCACAATTTCAAAATAATGAAGCGGGAACAACAGGCGGCTGTATAATAAACGCTTTGAAAAAGATGAAAGAGGTGTCACCTGCTCATATTGCTGAAGAAAGGAAAAGCCCTCTTCAATTAAATCTTCCTTATGCTGCACAAAAGTCTCTCTTAAGTATTCGGCAATATCGCGGGTTGGATGATCAAAGACCCAATCCACAGGTATACGAAGCGGCTGCTCATGCGGCCATGTCATACGTGAAAAGCGCTGATGACAGACAGTGCCTGAGTCACCTTCTTTCGGTTCATCATCGAGCTCAGTATCGACTAAATATTGAATGGCATTCTCCGTTAATCCAAGATAATACGGAAACGATTCAATGAATTTTTGTTCAAACCGTTCCAGCGGTTTTTGATGCATTTGCTGCATCCAAAAGCCTTCAAGCTGATCTAATCGTTTTGCCCATAATTCCTTCCAGGCACCGACACGTTTTGTTTCGGATACTTCATATGGAAAGCCTCTTCCCCTAACATGAAAGGCGGCCAGCTCTGACGCTTGCTGAAACGAGCGGCTTGAGATCGGAGGCGCTGCTTTTAATAAGGCGTACTGCTCCTTCCCATGAGTAAAGGTGGGCTTCTCTTCATTTGTTAATTCAAACACAGCAACGTATGGGTCTCCAGCATTCAGTAAATACTGACTGATATGATACATCTCTGCGAGTTCTTCTTCTCGCAAATGAGACACAGGAACAATGAGGAAGAGAGCCTCCGCCGTTTGAAAGCTCTGATAACTGCCATATGGCATAAACTGACGAACATCAATGCCAAATGTGTGATAAATGGTTTCTTTCATGTTTTCACCTGCGTTCCTATGATCAATCTCTTATCATATCGTAGTCGCAGGTTGAGGGATTTATGAATACTATTTACTATCCGAAGTTTTTTACACGTTGTGGACAAATTAAGAGGATTGGGTGAAGAATATATGCCGCATCATCATGAGATGAACGAAGTAGAAAAAACAGCAAGACGCCGTTTACAAGAACGAGGCGTAACCATTCAAGATATAGCAGACCTTGTCTACTTTTTACAGGAAAAATATCATCCTGGCTTAGACATGACAGAGTGCATCCACAATGTGGAGCGTGTCATCGCAAAACGTGAAGTCCAAAATGCGATTTTAACGGGCGTCGAACTAGACGTACTCGCCGAGCAAAAGAAGCTGACTGAGCCGCTTCAATCAATACTTGAAACGGACGAAAGCCTGTATGGCGTTGATGAAATTTTATCCTTTGCTATCGTCAATATTTATGGTTCGATCGGCTTTACGAATTACGGTTATATCGATAAAGAAAAACCAGGAATTCTCGGAAAACTTAACGATAAATCCACAGGTGAATGCCACACCTTTTTAGATGACATCGTCGGCGCTATTGCTGCTGCCGCATCAAGCAGGCTGGCACATAGTGCGAGAAATGCGGAATAAAGAAAAAGAGGACGCGCGCGTAACGCTTGTCCTCTTTTTTTATGATAATCGCTCAATCCACTCGGATAATGAATCAATGACATAGGTTGGCTGCTTTTCATACTGCTGAAGCAGCTCTTTTGTTGTCACACCTGTATGGACGAGTAATGTGTCCATGCCTGCATTCATTCCTGCCATAATATCCGTATCATAGTTATCACCCACCATGAGCGTCTCAGACACATCTGTCCCAAGTACACGCATCGCTTGTTCCATAATAATGGATTCTGGCTTTCCGATAAATGTCGGCTGAACTGTTGTTGTCACGGTCAGTACAGATGTTAACGAGCCGTTCCCTGGCAAAAGCCCTCTTTCTGTTGGGATAGCAATATCTCCATTTGTTGAGACAAATTGTGCGCCTTGACGGATGGCAATCGCACCTACTGCTAATTTTTCATATGTAATGCCCCGATCAATTCCAACAACAACAAAATCTGCGTCTTCCTGACCAAACGTCAGCCCTTTTTCTTCAATGGCCTGCTTGATTCCTTCTTCACCGATCACGTAAACTGACGCATCTTGCTTTTGCTCAGCAATATAATTGGCCGTCGCCATACTTGTTGTAAAAACTTGATCTTCTGTTGCTGGAATATCGAATGAAACGAGTTTTTCCGCTACCTGCTTTGGCGTGCGGGATGAGTTATTCGTGACAAACAAGTAAGGGATGTTCAACTCATTTAACTTTTGAACAAATTGACCTGCTTCTTCGATCTTTTCTGTTCCTTTATACATTGTCCCGTCTAAATCAATTAAATAGCCTTTGTATTTCATGATGCTCACAACTCCAATGGTTTATTTAAACGCTGATACTGGGCCAAGCTCCTGCTCCAAGTAGGTACGGATGCGGCTTGGAAAGACCTCTAGCGCCTGCTCTACTTCGCTGATGACCTGCAATAAGTCATGATGATCCACTTCCTGATATTGCTGTACAAGTGTTTTGCGGGATGAGACAAGCTTTTTCAGCTGACTGCCTTCACCTTCTGGTACGACCTTTTCATCAACAAGGATATCCATGATGTCATCATAGCTTCCTGGGTCACGCATAATAAAGCCATCAATCATGTCATTTCCAGTATCAAGAATACATTCGACGAGCAAATGAACAATTCGTTCCAGCGCTTTTTTTTCTAAAGGACTTGTCCATGTTTGATGACTTTGCATCAACTCATATTGCTCCTCGAAAAAACGTAATGTCTCTTCAATTTTTTTTCTGTCTACGAAATACATTATGACGCTCCCCTTTGCGTTATTTTCTGATTCGTTTTAAGACAAAATAGGCACAGCCAAAATTACAGTATTCATAAATGTATTCATCGAGTGTGCTGATTTTAGTATCAAATGTGGCCTTTTGGTTTTGGTCATCAAAGAACCCTTTCAGCCTGAGCTGATTATAGCCCCAGTCCCCCACAATATAATCATACTTATTTAAAATATCTGAGTACCTTGCTTTAAACGCTTCTTCATTAAAGCCGTCTTTGATATCTCTTACAAGATCAAAGGTAGCATTCTGAATGACGATCATCTTCTCACCTCTTTTTAAACGATCCATCTTTAATGATAATTCATTGGAAGAACTCCATCAATTGCTAAAGCATGTTTTTTCCGATTTAGCCGAAGCTAAAGGAAAAAGGAGGTCACAAATATGAAGAAACAACTGACAGCCGCGATTCTCCTCAGCATGCTTTTAGGCGGGTGCGGCTTTCAATCAGGTATGAACCGGCAAGTGGATGAAGATTCTTCAAGTAAAACCATCCGTCTGTCGGATCGTCATGAAGGAAATAATTCCAACATGCCAGAAGCAGACACAAACAGAGCAGGATATGTTCGTTATCAGCGCCAGCAAGTAACGGATCAGAAAGAAAGAACCCCTGCTTTAAATCGTGAGCATCTTGCCCACGTGATTACAAGTTTAACGGTGCAGCTGCCAAACATCAAAGATGCAGCGACACTTGTGACAGATGAGGATGCACTCATCGTGTATGAAACAGGAAACAAAAACCGTGATGAATCTGCCGATCAAGTAAAGAAAACGGCGGTTTCTGTTCTCCCTCGTTATTATCATGTATACGTCTCTGATAATCCAGAGCACTTTCAATCCATTGCCAATTTTTCACGTCTTCAAACCAATTCACGTGATTTTGACCAGATTTTAACCAAAACAATTCAGCAAATGAAGTACTCCCCTCAAGGTGGAGATATTTCAACGAAAGAAGATGCAAATGGGATGACGAATTCCGACCGTACGATGAGAAGAAACGCCCCTTATGGCCAAAATTAATATGAGAAAAAACGCCAGAGAGCTCTGGCGTTTTCTTTGTTATGCTTGCGCCTGACGCTTTTTAGACGCTTCGTTTACTTGTTCATCTGCATGGTAGGAAGAGCGCACAAGCGGCCCAGCTTCACAGTGGCTAAAGCCTTTTGACATCGCAATTTCCTTCAGCTCTGCAAACTCATCCGGATGATAGTATTTTTGAACTTTCAAATGCTTTTTCGAAGGCTGTAAGTACTGCCCAATCGCCATAATGTCCACGTTATTGGCAAGAAGATCATCCATGACTTCAATGATTTCTTCCTTCGTTTCACCGAGTCCAATCATAATGCTTGATTTTGTTGGAATGTCAGGCTGCATTTCTTTTGCACGACGCAAGAATTCTAATGAACGATCATATGTAGCACGCGCACGAACTCTTGGCGTTAATCTGCGAACTGTTTCAATGTTGTGATTTAAAATGTCAGGACGAGTGTCCATTAACGTCTTCAAGTTATCATAATTACCGCCCATGTCTGAAGGGAGAACTTCAATTGTGGTGAATGGGCTTTTTCTTCTAATCGCACGAACGGTTTCAGCGAACACACCTGCTCCGCCATCCTTTTGATCATCCCTTGCAACCGCTGTTATGACAGCATGCTTTAAGTTCATTAATGCTACTGAATCTGCCACGCGTTCTGGCTCTTGCAGGTCAAGCTCAGTTGGAAGTCCAGTTTTCACCGCACAGAAACGGCATGCGCGCGTACAAACAGATCCAAGGATCATAAATGTAGCGGTTCTTCTCACTGCCCAGCATTCATGAATATTCGGACATTTTGCTTCCTCACAAACGGTATGCAGGTTGTTTTCCCGCATCATTTTCTTCAAACCGGTATAGTTTTCATTCGTATTCAGCTTAATTTTAAGCCAGTCCGGTTTTCTTACGTGCTCTTCCTTCTTTGCCAATTCCATCATCTCCATATGAATTCGTTAAAGGTGCATCTACAAAAATCTTCCTGCTATATACGATGGATGCAGCCAAGAAGCTGCAAAAAATTGAATCTTCGGCCTAAAGCCTTTTCTTTAGACACTTTAACATAGTACAGATTGAACAACAAGGGAATGAGCTGCAAAAATACCCAAAAGCCTCCTAAAAAAACAGAAGAAAATTACTAACATTTTCTTCTTATGAAATAGAGTGATCTAACCACACTAAACGGTAGAAGACGATGCTCGATGAAAGGAGATGGACGTTTGTGAAAGTGGTTTTAGCCATCATGATTGCTCTTTCAATGCTTCCTTTACCTGTTCATGCAGAAGGGACGGGCAAACAGCCAGATGAATTGAAGCAAAGAATGGCCCTATATGAAAAAGTCTCCATCACAACACAGATTCCATGGTATGTACTTGCTGCAGTTGATCAGTATGAACACAATATTCGAAAAAGCAGAAGAGATTTACCGAAACAAAAAGGCGTCATTGGCATCTACATTCCCCGGGAAATGTGGATTGGACCAGAAAACCCGAATAAACAGGATACCTCTCCTTTAAGCATTAAAGTGTTTGACGGAATTGGTCTTGATGGGAATGGGGATGGCAAAGCAAGCAGCGATGACGATGAGGATGTATTATTCACGTTTGCTCAATACTTGCTTCACTACGGCAGCAGCATTGATCAATTAAAAATTGGCTTATGGGACTATTATGGACGTGATCAAACCGTTGGAATCATTTCATCTTTTATGAAGCTATATAAGCACTACGGCCATCTTGATCTTGGAAAACATGCTTTTCCTCTTCCGGTTGGAGCTGACTACAGCTACCGAAGTACATGGGGAGATGCGAGAGGATTTGGAGGAAGAAGAATTCATGAGGGAACCGATTTATTTGCCCATTATGGACTTCCCGTTCGTGCGACATCGTATGGCGTGATTGAAATGAAAGGCTGGAACCGCTTTGGCGGCTGGCGGATAGGCATTCGAGATATTCATAATCATTATCATTACTTCGCTCACTTAAATGGCTTTGCAAAAGGACTTAAGACAGGTCAAATTGTTGAACCAGGTCAGGTGATTGGATCTGTCGGAAGCTCCGGTTACGGCCCTCCAGGCACCGCAGGAAAATTTCCGCCGCATCTTCACTATGGCATGTACAAAGACAACGGCAGAACCGAATGGTCATTTGACCCTTACCCTCATTTGAGGGCTTGGGAAAGAGCTGAACGGAAAAGAAAATAATAAAAAACAGCCCAATCATTGTTGGGCTGTTATTCCTTTTTCTCCTTTTTCTCAGGGAGAACAATTGGTGGAGCACCTGAATTTGTTCCGCTGCCATTATAATAATCTGGTACGTCTCCTTGAACGGCTTGTATGGAGACAGGAACAGAGTTTTTGACTACGATTGTTTCAGAAGCAAATGGGATAATGACTCTTACCTTAACCTCGATCAGAACACTAATATCAATCAAGGCATTGTTGATGCCATAAGGCTTAATGTTTTTCTCAACGTCCGTGTGCGGATCACCAATCACACTAAAGCGTACAGGTACTTTTGGTCCGAGGTTGGCGATGAGTGCATTTCCGGATGCCTGACCGAGCGGAATGTTATATATAATGCCGTCATGTCCATCTGTTTGATCCTTTAACGCTTCTTTTGCCTCTTTTTGAAAGTTCCCCTTTTCAATGTCCTCTAAATTTTTCTGAAGATGACGTGATAGGTCAGCCATGGCTTTCGATGTTGCTTGCGCATTAAAATCGATGGTCGTCACTTTTCCGTTCTCACTTGTATTCATGACCACCATATCCTTCATATTCTCCTGATCGTCTGCAAAGTCTTGCACTGAATATTGTATGAGGTGATTGGCGATGCGCTCTGTTTCTAGTTCAGCAATGTGAATAAGGGTTGGTTTAATGGATCGGTTGATAAAAAACAAACTAATCACGGTTGAGAGTACAAAGAATACGATGGCAAGCAGCATGACGTAACGAAATGGCAAAGGGCCCTTTTTGTAGGGGCGATAACGGCGGTTCATTCTCAATAAAAAATCCCCCCTTCTCCATTACATGTGTATGCAGACAGGCGGGGGGATAGGAATCATCTCTCTATTTTATTTCACCATTTTTAATAATGCATCTCTTCCAATTGTTCCAGCTGAGATGCCCAGCGCTTCTGCGGCGTATGTCACAGATTCTAAAGGAGCATCAAGCAATTGCTCAATGGTTCTTACCCCAACTGCTCTTCCTGCAATAATTCCTCTATCTGCAAGCTTTTCATTCAAGAGCCCGACATCAAGTGCACCGCACATAATATACCCGTGTTCATTTGTTACTGCCATGAAATTTGTCTTCGGCAGCTTGACGGTGACCGCTGTAAAGGAATGGCCATCAATTGTAATAGGTGTTAAATTCACCAAATCCCTTCACTCCTCTCATCACAATCTATGTGAAAAGAGGGCGCGTGTTGTTAGGCTGAAGCGGATTTCATGTGGCTTCCTTCAAGCGCCATGTCAGAACATCACGTAAAAATTCAGGCATGAAATATTCAATGTGTTCGTGATCACGGATATGCGGAAAAAGAGAGCCTAATGTATACATATCGACTGTGCCAACTGTATAGGAGGCATCTTTTTTGATCAATTGACCATGTACAAAGACATCCTTCACCCGTTTGGCCTCGCCTTCTTCTAACGTATAGCTGAGTCCGCTATATAGCATTTTCCCCATCAGCTCACCTCTAAAGCCGAAGCCTTTGATGCGCAGCTGTTCCATTTTTTCTTCACAGCCCCGCTGAATCGTTTCGATGAGCTGTTGACCGGTAAGCGTCACCCGAATGGGATTAATGGGATGCGGACATATCCGGTGGATTTCTTCTCTTGTGACGATCCCTGCCTCTAATGAATCAAGCACCATACCTGCATTCATCATGCCAATATCTGCTCCGCACCAATCTTTAATGGCATCTGTTAAGAGCTGCGGAAGCGGAGATTCGTCGAACCACTTCGTTTCTAGCTTCGACTCAATCGTTGTCACTTTTTCCTGCATGAGTGCTTTCGCTCTTCTTTCTGCTTGCTGTAAGGTGGTGATGGCTTCATCTGATTCACTGATGAGCTGATCCACTGACTGCACTGTCGCCTTTTTCTCTATCAGCTCTTTGCGTGCTGTATCGATTGTCAACTCGACGCAGCCAATATAATGCCCATACTTTTCAGCGCATGCAAGAAGCACCCCATTGTCCATTTCACCCTGTTCTAACAGATGATGCGTGTGCGAGCCTAGGATGATGTCGATTTCAGGGAAGTCACGGGCGACCTCTCGATCGTGGATAATACCGAGATGGGATAAGAGCACAATGACATCTGCCTGTCCCTTCACTTCCTGCAACATGTCCCGTATGCTGTCAAACGGATCAGTAATGTTCCAGCCCAGCTTTTCATAAACAGGTGTATACGCAATGGTCACGCCTAAGAGACATATTCTCAGTCCGTTTTCCAATGTGATCATATGATAGGGCTTTGCCCATAATGGCCTTTTGCCTTTCTCAAATAGATTAGACAGGACCACAGGAAATTGTGCATTCTCATACAAGTGATCAAGCTGATCATGAGGCAATGTAATACCTTCATTATTCCCGATCGTGACTCCATCATAGCCAAGCTGATTGAGGAGCTTGACATTTACCTTTCCATAATCAGCTTCGGATACGAGGTTCACTCGATCCATATGGTCGCCAATATCAAACAAGAGCATCTGATCGTGAACTTGACGCTTTTCTTCAATATAAGCTGCAATTTTTGGCCAGTTCTCAAAATGGCTGTGCAAGTCGTTTGTATGATATAACCATAGCTTCTGCAGCATGTTGATCTCTCCCTCAAGTTGTCACTGACCGTCTCATTCAGGTTGAAAGCTTCAGTCAGCTCTCGGTTAACTAAATAAATCTAACTGCTTCGGAGACAGGCTTGAATACGTGATATCCAGCAAATCAATCATCTGCTGTCCATTTGCTGCTGCATCTCCGCCGGAGTTATTATTAAACACGACATAGACATCTTTCGATTGCTGATGCAGGATGTCGAGATTCTTTTTCCACTCTTGTAATTCTGCTTCATTATATAAATATAAGTATCTCACTTCACGCCAATTCTCATGGTCTGCCGGGTGAAGCCAGCCCTGTTTATTCCTCCCGTGAAATCGGACCAATGTTTTATCACGGTGTGTAGCTTGTATGACTGGCGGAATGGAGCCTTCTCCGACTTGCGGTTCATCACAGACGGAATGAATCCATCCTTCCTTTTCCATAAAGGACAAAGTCTGCTCATAAAATTCCTCTGAAAACCATGTACGGTTTCGGAATTCGAGAGCACAAGGAATATCACCCATCTTCTCCTTACACCATCTTAAATAGTGGACGTGCTCTTTTTTGCAATCAAACCAAGGTGGAAATTGAAAGAGCACCATGGCGAGTTTCCCTTCACGAATGAGCGGAGTCAGCGAAAGAATAAATGCATCAAACATGTCCTCCTTCGAAGCAAACGGAATCTCCCCCCTTTGATGTCCAGTCATCCCTTGGTATGCTTTCACAACAAACTGAAAGTCATCCGGAGTATCCTTTATCCATTTTTCATGATTACGCTCAGGCTGAACCGCATAAAAGCTGGCATCTAGTTCCACAATGGGAAACGTTGATGCGTAGTGAAACAGCTTTTGCGCGCTGCCAATTTTCGGCGGATAAAGACTGTCATGATCTCCCCAGCCAGTTAATCCGATATAAATCATGTTTCTCACCTCTTGCCACTCTCATGTATAGACGGCTTCCTCATTCGAAGCCTTTGTCTTTTGTGATCCCCATATTTCTGAAAGAAATTCTTCTGTTTACAACATATCATATTTGCTCGTAATTCTGAATGAAGATGACTGGTGGCACGTGATTTTGTCCTGACGCTCTGTTTGTTTGTTTGTTTGTCATATTAATTAACAACTTTCTATCTAAAATGATTTTAGCTGATAACATAAAATGCATATCAGAGATGTTGACAGTGATTGTCCATTTTTTTATTCATCTTCACCAATAAAGGAGATTGAGTGGATATGAACATAGACGATAACCAGTTTGACATATTACAAAAAATAGCCAGAAATATTCACGAGCCTGTCTATTTGTTTAATCAGTATGGACGTATACTGTATACCTCGAACTCCATGATGACGAGCCCAGAATGGATGCACATTCTCCCCTTTTTTCGAAGCAGGACAACTCATTCTTTTTCGATGATACATGCTAAACAAACCTTTTCCATCTTTCCGATTGATTTAAACGAACAAACATGTGATTACCTGGTCATCCTTTCTTTCATTCACCCGCAGAATAAAGCATTGCATGGGATGCTTGCAAAAGCAGTGAACGAAATGTCGATTGCTCGTATGAGACAATATGCCGCCCTGCAAACGGCCAAGCGTGCTAGAAATGAAGGTTTTCGCAGATGGATAGAGAGGGCATCGTTTTCCCAGCAAGATCATTTACATTTCGCTCAATCGTTTGGATTAAGCGCCGAATGCCGCTATCTATGTATGATCTGTCAGCTTGACCAGCGTAGTGATACCACATGTTTTATGGAGCAGCAAATGGTTTTAGATCATGTGATTGATCTGCTCGAAAGTGCACTTCTAACCTGCCCATTTCCTGCCTTTCTGTTTGTCAAAGGTGATATGGGTGTTGTATTGATGGAGGAGACTGGCAGTTGGCCGGAGGTTAGCGGCAGTCTCATCTCTTTTTTAAAACAATTGCAGCTGCTTGTTAAACTGCAATTGAATCACACCATTTCTTTTGGGGTGAGTTTGACCGCCTGCCTAATCCACCATCTGTCTGAGGGCTACAATGAAGCATTAGAGGCTCTTCAAACCGGACATCTCTCATCGCGAACTGATTATATTCAATTTTATCAGGCGAAGGATGTACCAGATTTACTAAGGCTTATTCCAAGAAAGGATATGATCACGTTTCACCAGCTGCACCTACACCCGTTATCTGAACCATCACAAGTCGATCAAAGTCTTCTTCACACCTTGTCTGTCTATTTAGAAACCCATTGCCACATTTCAGAAACAGCCAAACGATTGTCTATTCATCGCAACACGGTCATTTATCGCCTTGAGAAGTGTGAAGAATTGCTTCGAATCAGCTTAAAAGATCCTGATGCAACATTGCGGCTGCGCTTAGCCTTCCGTATTCAAAGATTTCTCACATCCCATCCTGATTGAATTTTTTCTTCCGAAGCTTCATATAGTTTGGAAGAGAAAAATGAGTCTCGAGGAGGGATGACAAATGGATGATGAGCTCCGTCACATCCCGCAGCCCATTCGAAAGGATGGCGCGGGTGCCACCGACTTAGGCCCGCGTGATGTCCTTCGAGATATAGAGAACCCAGATATGCTCGTTCCCCCTAAAACCGATGCCGGAACAATTCCTAATTTAAAATTTTCATTTTCTGATACACACATGCATTTGAATCACGGCGGCTGGTCGAGGGAAATTACGAAGCGGGAGCTGCCTGTTTCAACAACGATTGCAGGTGTCAACATGCGGCTCACACGCGGAGGTGTTCGTGAGCTTCATTGGCATAAACAGGCGGAATGGGCGTATATGATTTTAGGCAAAGCCCGCATCACATCTGTAGATGCAAAAGGGCGAAATATGATCGCTGATATAGAAGAAGGCGATTTGTGGTATTTTCCACCTGGTATCCCGCACTCCATCCAAGGGCTTGAGGATGGATGTGAGTTCCTTCTTGTATTTGATGATGGCGATTTTTCTGAATTTGATACATTCACGATCACAGACTGGTTTGCCCATACACCGAAAGAGATTCTATCCGCCAATTTTGGTGTTCCTAAGCAATTGTTTGACCATATTCCGAATAAGCAGCGCTATATGTTTCAAGGCTCACCGCCGGCATCATTAGAAAGCCAAATGGTATCTGATCCATACGGGAGCATCAAGCCGCCATTTACGCACCAGCTTCTTCGGCAAAAGCCGCTAACGACCTCAGGCGGAACCGTCCGAATTGTCGATTCACAGAATTTCCCGATTTCAAAAACGATTGCGGCTGCACTTGTCGAAGTAAAACCTGGCGGCATGAGAGAAATGCACTGGCACCCTAATAATGATGAGTGGCAATACTATTTAACCGGCACGGCCAAAATGACGGTCTTTGGAGCAGGAGGTACTGCCCGCACCTTTAATTACAGAGCAGGTGATGTTGGATATGTTCCTTTTGGTATGGGGCATTACATCCAAAATATCGGCCAAACGAGCCTTTGGTTTTTAGAAATTTTTAAAAGTGACCGGTTTGCAGATATTTCGTTGAATCAGTGGATGGCCCTAACCCCGCCTCAATTAGTGAAAGAGCATTTACACGTAGATGATGCAATGATTCGTGCGCTTCATAAAGAAAAATCACCTGTCGTGAAATATGAGAGATGATGCGATTTTATTGATAAAAAAACCGATCATTTTTTAGATGATCGGTTTTTTATCATGGTTAACCCTTATCGATACCAAGCTTTTGCTAAATTGTTTTTAAAGTTACTGTCCTTGAATGGTACGTTGGCACTACCAAAGTCTGTTGTATTCAATGCATGTCTTGCTGCCGGCGTTAGATCATCCCAGCCAATTAAAGGCTGCATCCCTTTACCGCTCACATTGCCGCTTACATCCAGCTCGTGGTTCAATGGCCAGTTGCTATCATAACCAACCAAAGGATTTGTTCCTAAAATACTTGCGGCACTCGGTGCTGCTTTCTTATATTGCCCATGACCTGAGTAAGCAATCGATTGAACACGCGGGCTCGCTACAGCTGGGTTGTCAATCCAAACGACAATGGATTCCCAGTCATGACGATGACCAAAGCCCGGTGATGGATTATCTTTTGGAAAATACCAAGCATACATAATCGCCCAGCTGCCATTGTACCAATCTGAACGTGAATATACTTGACCGATATTACTGCTGCATCCACCATTATGTGAACCGCTCGTTTTTAACCCTCTGCTTGTGTTTCCAGCAGCATCTACAGCTGGGAATGGTACACATCCATGCCATACTTTCAAATAAGGCTGAAATTTTTTCGCTGCTTTTTGTGTAACAGTTGTTGGATTGACTTCTCTAAAACCAACTACCTTGTCATGATCAATTTCTGCCGCATGAACTGCTGATGGCACTGCTGTACTAAACATGGTGACGATAAAAAATATAATGGCAAACATAAACTTCTTCATTTTCTATCCCCTTTTCTCTTGATTATCTCAGTTACCTCATGCTGTCGAGATTGATGTTACCATTGTGTAAAAAGCCAATCAATCACTTTTTACACAAAATGTATATTTTAGTATTTTATTAACAAGTTTTTATTAATCTCAAAGACCTAAATTTATGGATTTCATCTCAGTAAAAGATGTAAATATTGATAAACTATACTATTCATTTAGATAAAATATAAAACATATACTATTTCTAATTGGAATTTTTCTAGATGTATTTCATTCAATAAAAAAAGATTGTAGATCAACTACAATCTTCCTTGCGCTGCATGAGCATGCTGCACTTTTTTCCCCCACACGATGGATGCAGCGAAACTGACGCAAAGCACCAGTGTTCCAAACATAAAAGGAAACTCAATATTCACATCAAATAATATACCAGCAAGACTCGGTCCGACGATATTGGCAAGGCTCATAAAGGATGTATTGAGACCTCCTGCTATCCCTTGCTGATTGCCTGCCATCTTGGACAGCAATGTATTGAGGGCTGGACGGACAAATGACGTAGCCGATAAAAATAAAATCGAACCTGTAAAGATCAACCAAAAGGACGGCGCAAAACGGCAGGCGATCAGCATGAAAGCCGCACCTAACAGCGCATAACGCACGACTCTCATCTCTCCAAATCGTTTCACACAGGCATTCACTAACGCACCTTGGACAAGCACCCCAGCAAGACCCGCAACCGTAATCACAAAGGCAATATCCTTCGGCGAAAATCCGTGTTTTTGGTCTACATATAAGCCGAAAATCGATTCAAAGTGAATGATCCCGAAATTGAGGACAAAGGCTAATATAAACAAAAAACCGTATGATGTCTTTAGAGCCTCGATCATTTGTACAAAAGGATTGAAATGAATGTCCTTGTTGAGCCGCGCCTCTTCCTGCTTTTCCTTTGTTAAAGTTTCAGGTAAGAATAGGATGGATAACAAAGTAGAAAGGGCAGCAAAGGAACCGGCAATGAGAAATGGAAAAGCGATCCCGTACTCAACCAAATAGCCGCCTACTCCCGGCCCAATGACAAAACCTAGTGTCATCGCTGCACTGAATAGACCCATTCCTTTCCCTCGGTCCTTTTCACTTGTGATATCAGCGATGTATGCAAACATGGCCGGCATGAGCAAAGCCCCGGCAGCACCGCCTAAAAACCGAGACACAAACAGCATCCAAAGCTGATCAGCAAAAGCAAAAATAAACTGAGCAATCGTAAAGCCGGCAATCCCGGCAATGATCAATTTTCTTCGTCCAAATCGATCGGTCAGTGCGCCGGCGATCGGCGATAACGCAAATTGTGTGAGGCCTGTTGCAGCGACAAGAAAACCGAGTGTTTTTCCTGTTGCGCCAAAGGCTTCGATGTAACTCGGCATAACAGGTACAATGAGGCCAAAGCCAAGCATGGCAATAAAAATATTGAGCATCAAAATGTATAATCTGCCCATCTTCTTCATACAAAAAACCTCTTTCTGCAAAATAAATGAAAATGATGACAAAAAGGATGAGAACTTCTCCAGTATAGCGATAACCTTATCTATAAGTCTAGTTTTTCAAAAATTAGCGTTCTTTTCCAAATAAAAAATACCCGCCAGTGGCGAGTATGATGTATCTATTCAGCATGTTCATAGATAGAAAGAGCCGCCTGAAGCCCTGCTCCGCAATGGATAGATGCACCGTGTTTGATGAGAATCGCTTCCAGCCCTGCTAACACAAACAGCACATTTTCCTTTCGGCAGCTGTAGCCCATTGTCCCAATTCTCCATATACGGCCGGCAAGCGGTCCAAAGGAGCTTGCAATCTCAATTCCAAAATGATGGAGCAGGTCGAAACGGACCGCTTCTCCGTCAATACCTTTTGGAATGACAACACAGGTCACAACCGGCATTTTACAATCTGGATCACCAAACAATTCAAGCCCCATCGCTTCAAGACCTTTCATCAAGGCTTTTTCATGATACGCGTGCCTTTGAAAACGTTCAGATAGCCCTTCTTCCAGCACAAGACGAACTCCTTCTCGCAGTGCATAGAGCATCGTTGTCGCTTCTGTATGATGATTTAATCGTCTTGGGCTCCAATAATCCTGAAGCTGGCTTAAATCAAAATAATTGCTTTTGATTGGAGAAATATCGATCTGTTTTTGTAATTCATCCTGTGTCGCAATCCCTTTTTCTACTTTCTTTCTCGATTCAATGACAGCTGCGGCTCGGTCATTATAGGTAATAGGTGACATGCCTGATGGAACAGATAAACATTTCTGCGTGCCGCCAATCGCCGCATCAATTTTCCATTCATCCACTTTTACCTCGACACCGCCAATGGTCGCCACAGCGTCTACAATGAACAGCGCATCAAGAGCCCGGCATGCTTCACCAATTTGCTTGAGCGGCTGCAATCGTCCGGTGGATGTTTCACCATGAACCATGGCAACGATTTTAGGCTTGACCCGCTTTATTTCTTGGATGATGTCGGCAGGATCAAAAACCGTCCCCCATTCACATTCCATTGTATGCACCTCAGCACCGTAGCGCTGCCCTATTTCAATGAGCAAGTGACCGAAGCGTCCAAAGACAGGCACAAGCATCGAATCTCCCGGCTCAATCACACTGGCGAGCACAGCTTCAAGCCCTGAACGGGACGTACCGTCAATTGGATAAGCCCATTTGTTTTCTGTTTGAAAAAGTGACCGCAATAAGGTCATTGTTTCGTTCATTATGTGTGTAAATGCTGGATCAAATTGACCGAGAATAGGGGTGCTCATCACACGGAGCACTCTCGGATCTACTTCTACGGGCCCCGGTGTCATTATCGTTCTCGAAGGTGTTTGCAGTTCTTTCACGTTATCCATCCTCTCCCTTGCTGTCCATCCTTATAAGCCCACTTATACAGGAATGCTCTTAAAATAGCAATCTCTTTTCCTACGAACTCATTACATAAAATTTACGAGAAATCCATTTATTTCTTCATGACAATATGATAGAAATAAAGAGAATACATTCCCTATCAAGGAGGAAATCGAATGAAAAGAACTTTATTTGGAACTGTGGCCGCCGGAATCATGATATTCGGCACATTCGCCGCCCCGCTGCCTCCAGCTGCAAACGCTCAAGGTTTCAATCTGAATGAACCTAGTCAAACGATCACCTTTTCCCCGTTACAGCTTCAAAACGAAACATCTGCACAACAAACGCAAACTGCCGCCACAAGTCAAATCGATTCCTATTACCAATCTGCTGCTGGCAAATCAGGACCCGCTCTTAAAAAGGCTTTACACGATATCATTGATGATCATACGCAGCTATCCTACAGCCAGGTTTGGGATGCATTAAAGAAAACAGATGAAGACCCCAATAACCCAAACAATGTGCTGCTGCTTTATAGTGGTGCCTCCCGCTCAAAGCAAGCGAATGGCGGGAATGTCGGCCAGTGGAACAGAGAGCATGTCTGGGCCAAGTCTCATGGCAATTTTGGGACAAGCCAAGGGCCTGGGACAGATCTCCACCACCTTCGTGCGACAGATGTACAAACGAACAGCACACGTGGAAATTTAGATTTTGATACAGGCGGTAATGAATACAAAGGGGCGCCGGGCAACTTCTACGATAGCGACTCATTCGAACCTCACAGCCGGGTCAAAGGAGATGTTGCGAGAATGCTCTTTTATATGGCGGTTCGCTACGAAGGTGATGACCGCTTCCCAGATTTAGAATTAAACGACAAAGTGAATAATGGAAGCTCCCCTCTTCACGGCAAAATGTCTGTGCTTCTCAAATGGCACAAGCAGGACCCAGTCGATCAAATCGAACGGAACCGCAATGAGATCATATATCAAACGTATCAGCACAACCGCAATCCTTTTATTGATCATCCTGAATGGGCAAGTGAGATTTGGGAATAAAAAAAGGCACTGCTATAAACAAGCAGTGCCTTTCTTTTGTTCAAGAGGACAAACAAGACAATAATCAAGACTCTCTGATTTTTTCTCAAGCTTATAATACATACAGCAGGTTTTCCGGTTGGATGTTTCAAGTAAGCTGTCGTCTAGGTTTAAACTGTGCTGAAAT
This sequence comes from Bacillus sp. EB106-04-04-XG123, assembly GCF_058791855.1. Taxonomy (NCBI): domain Bacteria; kingdom Bacillati; phylum Bacillota; class Bacilli; order Caryophanales; family Bacillaceae; genus Bacillus; species Bacillus sp. EB106-04-04-XG123. The sequence continues at coordinate 158,795 of NZ_JBYTDZ010000002.1, forward strand.
GGATTTTGCTGAGCTCCAAATACATCCCCAGCCGCCTGCTTCAGATACAGATAATCCTCCCGCACACGCTGCTTCACCGCAGGTTCTTCCGCTTCCCGCATCATGCTTCGATAAAGAGAGTTGATTCGAACCGCTACATTTTCCCATAAAATACGAGAAGAGAGTTTTGATGTGCGGTTCAGCACGTCTAAAAGAGGTGTGACACACTCCGTAAACAGTGCACGTACGACCTTCTCTCTCCATTCATGCCGATCTCCTTCTAGTGGAACAAACGAACACGCTGCCTCATCTATTTCAATTTTCCGATCCTCTCTAAATGCACATGCTGCTGGTGAAAACTGATAGACACCGTCATACAGCGTCATCAAATAAAGAGAGGAACTGACGGCTAAATAGGCATACCGCTTTGAAAACATAGAAGCTGCTACCGCAAGATTGGGTGCATGCATCGCTTCCTTTTCAGCTTCTAATAAACGTATGACGGCTGCTTCTGAAAAAAGCGCAGCAAGTGTGCGATCAGATGTCATTGGTCCATTTGTGATGTGTACCCCGAAATCAAGTAATTCTCTCTCAACCCACTCTGGCCTCATATCAAAACCCCCATCTTCTGTTTATCGATTGCGCTGTTGATATAACAAATAAATAAAGAACGGTGCACCAATAGCTGCCGTAAATACACCTGCTGGGACATCTAACGGTAGAAATGCGGTTCTAGCCACAAGATCAGCCAGCATCACAAGAATACTTCCAACAAGCGCAGATGCTGGGACAAGTGCTATGAATGAACGTCCAATGATCATCCGTGCAACGTGCGGCGCCATGAGTCCAACAAATTCAATGCCGCCTGCAAATGCGACTGCAACACCAGCCAATGTCACACTCATCAGGAGAAAGAATAATCGTTTCGCCTGCACTTTTACCCCGAGACCTGTTGCAAGATCATCTCCAAGTTCTTTTACATTCATCGTTCTTGCTAACACCATGACAATCGGTAAAATAATCATCACCCAAGGAAGCATCGCAGTGACGTCTTTCATCGTAGAACCATATAAGCTGCCCGTCAGCCAAATATACGACTTAGTCGTTGTCATCGTATCACTAAGAACAAGCGTAAACGTCACACATGCCTTCATAATGGCAGAAATCCCAATTCCCATTAGGACAAGTGTGATCGGTTTGACCCCTTTTTTCCATGACAGCAAATAGATCAGGCACGATACCGCAAAAGCACCGGCAATCGCCCATAAGGATTGATAAGCAATGGGCACAGTGCCCATCCAAAAGACGATGAACATAATCGCACCAAACGAAGCACCACTCGTAATCCCAATGATGTCAGGCGATGCAAGCGGGTTGCGAATCAATCCTTGCAAAATAAGCCCTGATACCGCAAGCGAGGCTCCGACTAAGACAGCCAGCAGCGTTCGTGGAATCCTCAGCGTATTTAACACAAAGGAATTTCCCTCTCCCTGACCGATTAAATGAAGCAGCACATCCACCGGCTGAATGAACCGGCTTCCCATACTGAGACTGAGAATAAATAAACCAAAGGCAATGGCCGTCAATAAAGATAAAATCAAAAACGTCCGCTTTGAAAATTGAAATGAAATGCGCCCGCCTTTAGAACGCACTGTATATGTTTTAGCCACCTGTCTTCAACCCCTTGCGCACGAGATAAACAAATAGAGGCGCTCCTGCTACCGCCGTCATGACACCAATCGGCACTTCCTGCGGCATGATCAGAAAACGAGCCGCCAGATCCGCGGCAAGCAAAAGCGACGCCCCCACAACGGCACAATACGGCAGTACCCAGCGATGGTCAGGCCCGACAAGCTTTTTCACAATATGCGGCACAAGAAAACCAACAAAGCCAATTGAACCTGCGACAGCAACGGAACCCCCAGCTAAAAAGACGACGAGTACACCCATCGTGATTTTCAGCAGCAATGTACGCTGGCCAAGTCCTTTGGCAATATCATCTCCTGACAAAAGAACATTTATAGAAGGTCCTAGAAGCAGCGCCACAATCGTCGCCCCTAGAATATAAGGCAAAACAGGGATTAACATATCAATACTTCTTCCAGACACTGAACCAGCCATCCAGAACAAAATACTTTGAATTGACTGTTCATTCACGATTAAAAGACCTTGTGTAAAAGACGCAAACAGTGCAGATATCGCCGCACCTGCAAGGACAATTTTGACCGGCGTCAATCCATCTCTTCCAATGGAACCCAATAGAAAAACGAGCATCCCTGCAATCGCTGCGCCTAGAAAGGCTGTCCACATATAGCCTGTTAACGACTCTGTTGAAAAGAAAACAATCGAAATCACGATAAAAAAGAGTCCACCTGCATTAATTCCTAATAAATCAGGCGCCGCAAGCGGATTTCTCGTCAATGCCTGCATGAGTGCACCTGAAATCGCCAGGCTAGATCCAACGACCGTTGCGATTAAAGCTCTTGATAATCTGGATGTCATGACAATGACACTGTTTGGATCCGATTCATCAAATTGAAGAAAAGCATGGATGGTGGCTTTGAGGGAAATGGAGGTTTGCCCAAGGGAAATACTGAGCATAAAAAAGACCAACATCAACACAATGAATCCAGCAAAAAGCAGTGCCTTGCTTGAATCCTTTTTTAATAAACTTCTCATCTAATTCCCGCTTTCAATCTGTTATGGAAAAAAGGAGAAAATGGTATGTTCACATTTTCTCCTCTGTTATGACTTATTTATCAATTCCTAGACGATCGTAAATATCATCAAGCATCATGTTTGCAGCGATAATACCGCCGCCCATGTTCCAAGTGATTTCATCTACTTTATGCACTTGTTTCGCTTTCACTGCGTCAAGCTGCTTCCATAAAGGATGACTCGTCCACTCTTTATATGCTTTCTCAACCGCCTTATCTTGATCATCCATGAAGTAATAGATCACATCTGCATCCATTTGCGGAATACTCTCTTTGTCTGTCAGTGTAATAATGTCTTGCTTTTTATCTTTGACATTCTTAGGTCCTTTAAAGCCTAGCTCTGTTAAAATCGACCCTGCGAAACCAGTTTGATAGATTCTAGCATGGTCTGCACGGAAGTTGACCACAGACACACTCATTGGCCAGTTTTTGATGTCTTTTTTCGCTTTTTCTTTGAAGTCAGCGACGCGGTCATCCCACTTCGTCAGCAATTCTTTTGATTTGTCTTCCTGATTTAACGCTTCACCCATCAACTTCACTGTATCTTTAAAGGTGAACACAGTTTCAGTTGCAACAGTTGGAGCGATCTCTTGCAGCTGATCAAAAATTTGCTCGTGGCGGATTTTTGATGCAATGATCAAATCAGGCTTGAGCTTTTCAATTTCCTCTAAGTTTGGCTGTGTTTCCTGCCCAACAATTTTAACATCCTTTAAGTCATCTCTTAAATATTTATACGTAGGTGCTTCAAGCCATGATTCAACAACACCCACTGGTTTAATGCCCATAGCGACTGCTGCATCGGTTGCTCCTTGGTACAGCGTCACAATACGCTTTGGTTTATCCTTAATATTGTCAGTTGAACCGATAGCGCTTTCAACGGTCCTTGTTTTCTCTTTATTACCTGACTTGCCGTCACTGCTATTGCTGCCGCAAGCCGCTAGTAAAACGATGGAGAGCACAACTAGCAATGACCAGAAAGATTTTTTGAACATGTACCTCACCTATCCATTCTATATGTAGTCATTTCGTTTGATAACGATTCTCATTATCACATTATGATTTTATCATAGAAAAGGATGGTGTCAATGTAAATTTTTAAGAAAATGGGAGAGTGTTGACTAGTTGTTCTTATGAAATAGGATGATTCCACATTTGGATGGTTCTGCCAATCTGTTTTCCCGCTTCTAGTAAAATCGACAAATGGGTATGTCCTTCCAGCACTTGATAGACTGATTGTTTTTTGATTGGTTCTTTCGGCAGCTCATGATAGGGGAGAAATGTCTCGACGTCATACAGCTCATCCTTGCTGCCTACAAACATGCCATACGGCCGATCCATCTTCGCAAATTGTTTCTTAGGTGCAGATGGTGTTAAGGCAAGAGATAGATTGACGGTGATAGTCGTTAACAGAAGCGGATCCTGCTCAACTGCCCATGCAGGATAATGAAAACGTACCGCTTCAGAATGACTCATTAGACTCCCTTTTGTCATCGCAGACAGAATGAACTTCCATACTTGAACGGTGGCAAAGGGAATTTGATCAGCCCTTGCAGTACCTGATTTATAGCCAAATTCAGGTGCAATAAAAAAATAACCGTCTACTTCTCTCTTTTTTGGCCAAGACAAGTAGTTAAGCAGCAGGCCCGCTCCCGAAGAATGGCCACAAAGGTAGATGGCACCTTTATGATCCTGTTTAATGGCATCCACAACCTGCGACATATCTTGCCATACATCCGTGACACTAGGTGTATCCCCTTTTTTTCCTTGTGAATGGCCATGGCCTCTTAGATCAAGTAAAAATACATTTACGTGAAAATCATGTTGCAGTGTGTAAGCGATATGCTCATAACCAGCCAAACTATGAGCACCACCGCCATGAATCAAGATCACATTGGCCTGCGTCTTCTTTTCTGATAAAAATGGATAATACGCAAGGCTTGTACCATCATGTGATGAAATGAATTGTCTTTCTGGAATATGTACAGAGGCTGCTTGTTGCATACTTGTAAACGAGAATGATTCTGTCTTGGTGTGTGTCAATTGATTTCGCTCCTTTAGCCAGAAATGAGAATGACTAAGCCGAATTAGTCATCCTCCTTCCTGCATCCTATTCATTCATATCCTGCAGAGGGAAGGTCTTACTTTTTCTAAAGCATACCATAAGAACATGTCAATAAAGTCGTGCTTTGTCAAACGCCTTTCATCATACTGTACATCTCTTTATGAATGATCAAAAGACGAACGTCCATCGTTCGTCTTCTTTCCTTACTTCACTTCCTCATGCTCTTGAGCAGCATCTCTTTTGCTCGCGATAAAGAGTGCACAGGTCATAGCAAGAATGGCCAGCGCCCACCAGAAGGTCGATACCGCCTCTTCATGATCAATGATAATTAAACGGATAACAGCTGTGATCCCTATATAAATAAAATAACGAAGTGGGAAATGAAAGTTAGATTTAAAGTATTTAATAATTAAGGCAATAAACTCAAAGTACATAAAGAAGATCAGCAGTTCCCCAAGCATTCCATAATAGCTTTCTCCTTTGTTAAACAGTGTCTTATAAACAAATTGGACAATGTACCATGTTTCACTGATTAAGAGAACACTTAAAGCGATGGCCAAAAAGAACAGACAGATATTGAGAAGGCCTTGTAAGAGATCAGGTATCTTTTGGAAGTTGTTGAATCGTTTCATTGAGTTGTCTCTCCATTCCAGTATATTCATTTGTTTTCTACATTTTGATGTTCCAAAATCGCAGCACGATGTAGTAAACATCGTTCCTTTCTATACTTTCAAACTGCCCGTGCATGCGGGACATCATTCGTTTGATGCTTCGTTCACCAAGTCCAGTACTTTCCTGCGTGTCATTTGTCTCGTTTATCGCATTGCTGATATGGATCTCAAAGATTTCTTGATCGGATAAAAACGTGAGGTTGATATCCTTTTTAGGATCTGCGTATTTCCTTAAATTGGACATCACATTATCAAATACTCGGCCAAGCAGCTCGACATTCACATTGATATAGCTGTCAGGCAGCTCTCCTAAAAGATGAACCTTAAAGTTCTCTTGATGCAGAATGGCCACTTGATCTGACAGGAGATCGTAAATCACCTCTTTGACTGCAACGGTCTCAAGCTCAGATTCATGTTCTTTATCCAGCAGAAAATAGGCAAACAGATTATCAGACAGATTTTTTAATTGCAGTGCTTTCCCGTAGGCACTCGCTATATATTGATCTTTACGGGTATTCGCTCCAGTCTCCTCTTTTTTCGCAAACTCCAGATTCATCATCAACGACGTCAGCGGTGTCCTCATATCATGGGACATTTCGGTGACCAAGCTGCGGCTCTCTTCTTGCAGCTCATCAATGGCTTGAAGCTTGTCTAAAAAGGCTTTTCGCAGATCCTCAATACTTTTGGCAATCATCGCTAATTCATCATGCCCTTTTACAGTCATCTCATAGTCCAGCTCTCCGCCTTCAAGAATATGAATCTCTTGATGAATCATTTGCAGGTAGCGCAGACTTTTGCGAATGCCAAGAAGAACTATGAGGAGAAATATAAGCGTCGCCCCGAGCAGCTCGAGTGTAAAGGCAAGATCATGGTAGCGAGATGAATAGAAACCGTCCACCATGACGCGGCCTTTACCGTCGCTAAACTGAATCGGATACGAATGGTGTTCAGCGTACTGGGCCATCTTTTCTTTTCCGTACGCCGATTCATCGGCAGCGGAATAAATAGAGTCATATTGCAGCACTTGATCCTTGAAAATGGTCAAATTAATGTAATTCTCTTTTTTCACCCACTCGCCAAACGCTTTTCGATCCGTTGAAGACAGCTCATTCTCAGACACGTAGCGGCTGAATTTTTGAATATACTTGGCTGACTCCTGCTCGTAATACTCGTCAGAACTCAAATATCCATCAATTAAATCATTGGTGATCTTTTGCAGCGTCAAAAAGACAATACCACTCACAATTGCAGCCGCCAAAATCAACAGAGCCAGCTTTTTGGTCAGTGTATATTTACGTTGTGCCAAATCGATATCCTCTTCCCCATTCGGTTTTGATATATACAGGGCGCGCAGGATCATCTTCAATTTTGGCACGAAGCTTTCGAATATGCACCATCACCGTATTGTTGGAACAATAGAAATAGGGCTGTCCCCACACGCTTTCATAAATATTTTGAGCAGAAAATATTTTGTTTCGCCTGCTCATGAGCAGCTTTAACATCCGATATTCTAGATCAGACAGCTTAATTTGCTGGTTTTCTTTCCATACTTCATTAAATTCTTCACTTACCTTCAGCTTACCCCCAACAAGAAAGGTCTCTACCTGCCCCTTTTTTTCCAGATAGACGGTATACCTGCGTAATTGTGCAATGACTCTAGCATGAAGCTCCTCTTCTGAGAAGGGCTTTGTCATATAATCATCCCCACCGGCAAGTAATCCTTCAGTTTTATCGAATGTGCTCGACTTGGCTGTCAGAAATAGAATCGGAACGTTAGATGAGGCTCTTATGTGCTGGCATGTTTCGATGCCTGAGAGCCCAGGCATCATCACATCTAAAATCACCAAATCGAGCGAATCATCCACAAGCTTCAATGCTTGCTCGCCATTCATCGCTCTTAGCACCTCATATCCTGCACGTGAAAGGGATTCCTGCAGAAGGTCACCAATATCCTGATCATCTTCTACGACTATTATTCGATGGGTCATGTCTCTCACCTCATGTAATGTGTTGCTCTTTCTTTTATGTCTTTACTATATATCATCTAGCTATGTGAAAAGATACAGCATAAACCTTAACAGTTTATGAAGTTGAGCATACGCCATCAATTTGTCACATTTATTTTCAAAAAATTGGATCTTCATAAATTGTTAAGAATTGGGCCGTATATTGATTCATTGTAAGGATCAATGAATTGATCCGAATGACATTTATCATAACAAGAAAAGGAGCATCGATATGAATGCAAACAAAGTAGCACACGGACAACCGATGAGTCTGCGAGAAAGGGTTCATTTCTTGGACATCGTACGAGGATTCGCCTTAATGGGGATTATTCTAGTCAATTACTTTTTGATCGTGGATTCGGCCAAGGGATTTGACATGCAGTCAAATGATGTCTTTCACAATGTGGTGAATTGGTTTGCCTCGGGGAAATTCATTACACTGTTTTCCTTTCTATTCGGGGTTGGTTTTATGATTTTTATGGACCGAGCTGCTCAGAAGGTAGACAGTCCGAACAAGCTGTTTGCCCGCAGATTAACCATTCTCTTAGGATTTGGACTTCTGCATTTGACCTTTGTTTGGATTGGTGACATTTTGGCCTATTATGCAGTCGCTGGCTTTTTATTGCTGTTCTTTTACAAACGAACAGCCAAAACCATCCTATACTGGCTGATCACACTCTTTGTGATTCAATTGCTCACACCTATTTTCACGATGCTGTTCAATACCATGAACACAGCATCAGGCAAGCCGGATTTTGCTGATTTCGAGCTAGCCAGCCACAACAGCCTGACTTATTTAGCATCTATTGGTGATCGGTGGACAGATATGGTCACAATGGCTTCCAGTTCTTTTTCTACCGTCTATTCTATGTTCTTCATGTTTTTACTTGGTGTTTATTTTGTGAAAATGGAGTTTTTCAAAAACATGGAGGCGAAAAAAGCGATTTGGAATCGCATTTGGATCATTTGTACAATCGCGTTTCTCATCACACAAGGCAGTACGATCATTACAGCGGTCAATCCTTTTGAAAATACGCTCTGGATGAATATTGCCTCTGCCCTTGAACAAAACGGCGGATTAACTGGCAGTATGTTCTATATGAGTACACTTGCAATGCTGTTTCTGCACGTTCCTCAGCTGCGAGGTGCTTTGATGATCTTTACCAAAGTTGGACGGATGTCGTTGACCTGTTATTTGCTTCACTCCATCATTGGCACAATGCTATTTCTGAGATACGGAGCCGGACTTGCCAATCATCTTCAGCCAGCTGGCACGTTTATGATTGGGCTGGGGGTTTATGTCTTCCTAGTGCTCTTCAGTACGCTATGGTTAAAGCGGTTTAAATATGGCCCGATGGAGTTTATTTGGCGTCAGCTGACGTATGGGAAGGTCGATGATAAATCGAAAACAAGCACGATGCATGTGGCGAAGTAACTGACATCATAGTAGTTAAAAAGAGTGAGAAAAGGCGAACTTTAATGGTTCGCCTTTTCTGTAGTATATTAGTTTTTTGTGATTTAATACTGGTCAATCACTTCTCGCAATTGATTCAAATAACTTTCTTTCAATTCATCTGGGTATTCAATTTTCACATGTTTCCCGAATGACATCAAATAGTGTGTCATATATGATAATTCTTCTTGATTGTACCCACCCACAATATAAGGAATATGATCAACGATCTCCAATTTCATATTTGGGTAATGATGCTTCAAAAACTTTTCTTTTCCTTGTTCCGTTAATCGACATTTAAATGAGATATCATGATAAGTTTTTTCATATTCGAGCTGCAGTTCTTTTAATTCTTCCTTTGTAAATGTGTCTCTGATTTCTTCTTCAATCACCATGTCCTTCATAAAGTCACATCTATAGATGCCCCACTTTTTATTTTGAACATCATATGCTTGAGTAAACCAAATGCCATTTCGATAAAACAACTCAAGAAATTGCAGCCTGATCCATTTATTTTCATATTGAGTGTACGTCATCTTTACTATTTGATCTTCCATCATCGCCTGTAAAATCAATTCCAAATGATTTTGTTCACTAACTGGTGCGACATTATAGTAATGAATCACATCCAAAGTCTCCGTAATCATTTGCTTTCTCTCATCAGACATTGTGGCAAACAGCTTTTGGCGAATTTGTGAGTAGGATTTTTTAAATGGTGTTGCTGACACCAGGTCTAGCGCTTTAAGAGCGAAAAAAATAGCTTGGACTTCTTCTATATTGAAATAAATAGGAACCAATGGAGATTGATTCACAAGTCGATATCCTCCGTGTCTGCCATTTTCAACGTAAAAAGCTAAGCCCATTGACTCTAGCTCTTCTATATCCCTTAAAGCCGTCCTTTTAGAAATGCGAAATTCGGATTGTAAATCCTTTAACTGAAAAGAGTGTTTATCACTTAAAAAAATAAGTTCTTGGTTTAATCGTTCTGATTTTTTCATTTGTATTCCCTCTTAAAAAGGTGCCTTCTTTTGTCACCTTTATCATTTATACTCAGCTTATCAAAAGAAAAGGAGCATGTACATGCAAACATTAATCATTAACGCACACCCAGATTTCACTCATCGAGAAAGTTATTCAAGCAAACTGCAAACACTATTTTTAAAACAGTTTAAAGAAAGGTTTCCTCATGACGAACCAACGATTTTACATTTATATGGAACTGAAATTCCTCGTATTGAAAAAGAACAGCTGCTAGGTGTTTGGGATAAGCAAGCATCCGAACAAACATTAACGGCTACGGAAGAAAAAATCGCCGCTGCTTCATCTGCTTTATTGGCTCAATTCAAAGCACATCATCGAATTGTGATCGTGTCACCTGTTCATAATTTCAATGTGACTTCACGAATGAAAGATTATATAGATAATATCTTTATTGCGAGAGAAACGTTCAAATATACAGAAAGTGGTTCTGTTGGTCTGATGACTGACGATTATCGTGTACTTTTACTTCAAGCAAGCGGCTCAATTTTCACAAATAACGATCGATATACACCTCTGGAATTTTCACATCATTACCTAAAAGAAATATTCCAAAACTTGATGGGCTTTCAACAATTTCATATTGTCCGAGCACAAGGAACAGCGATTTTAGAGCAAGATGCCATCTTACAATCCGCATCTGATGATATGACGAAAACCTTAGAGGAGTTTTATGCACCTAGTTAACTTCTATTTAATCAAAAAGACCCAAAACGAAAAATCGTGCATTTTTTGATAAAAATCACCTTTTTCGTTTTAGGGTGCTATAAAATCTTTCAGTTGATGTACATCGGCGAGACCCCAAGCACTGCGACTTCATTTCAATTACGACATACTTTATTTATGCCACATTCTCAACTGCTAGTAAGACTATTTTTTATAACCAATACTGCCGTTTCACGCGGATGGCTAAGAGGAAAATGATGGCCATACGGAACTAAATCAACCTTACCAAGATGCGATGGAGCAGAATAGCCTTTGTCATACTCCCCCCAAATCATGTGAAGATTATGCTTTGTTGCTTCATTGAAATCACCGTGATCGTTTTTCAATAGTAAATGGCTAAGCTGAACCGTCGTATTTAAAATTCTAGGAGAAGTAAAGCTGTTTCTGATTTTTTCAATATAATGTTCAGGGATGCTCTCCGTCCTTTCAAACAAACCATTACTTAATAAATAACGCTCTATCATTTTAGAAGTTGCTAATTTTAATGTCCATTTGTTCATCCATTGTGGAACATTTAGCGATTTAGCATTTTCTTTAGCAACAGGCGGCTGAAGTAAAGTGATTGAATACTTCTTATCTATGTACCCTTGTCCCAATGCTTCAAGTAAGATAAATGCACCGAATGAATGACCAATGAGATGTGCACCATTTGTCGCTTTCTCCAATAACTTTTTCACTACATTCAAGTAGATATCTAGAAGGTTTTTCTCTCGTTTAAAAGGAGATCGTCCCAAGCCAGGAAGATCCAAGATCCATACAGGTTGACCCGTTTTTTCATGAAGCTCTTGCGCTAAAGGAAATAAATCCTCTCCATCACTCAATAAACCATGTAATAAAATAAACGGTTTCCCTTCTCCTTGTAATTGGTAAAGGGTGTTGTTATCGCATAATGTTCGCTCAAATACATGATAATGCTCACCATGTTGATCCATCATTCGATAATCCAGATCAGCTACTACGGCAGGGATAAAGTTCATGACACTCGTCTTCTTAAACCAATCCCCTCCCATTATGTTTTTCACTGAAGCATTTGAAAATGTTCGTTTAGTCATAAAATTGAGTCCATCAGAAGGAATGTTTGTTATTTTACTTACTCCACTTTTCATTATTGTTTTCATAAGCGGCATTGGGACAGAGATTTTGGGTGCCCTCATATTCATACTTTCCGACATCACACTTAATAATTCAGCAATGTTCGGATCGTTCTCTTTGTCTTCAACAAGTGTATATGTTTGAATAGCCGGCTGTTCGATCCTGAGAACCTGCACAATAAATTTTGCAAACTCATCGTTTGAAATCAGTGGCAGCCTATATCCCTTACCTCCAGGAATCACCGGCATGAGCCCTCTTCGTATACTCGTCACAAGCAAACCTAATCCTGCTATCTGCTCTGTACTCCCTGTTTTACTACTGCCGACTATAGTTGGCGGATTAATGACAGACAGCGGATAACCTAGTGCTGTGGCCTGTTGACGGATATAAAGGTCTGCTAAAAATTTTGTTCTCTCATATGGATTTTTGATTTTCAAATAATTGTTTCCTTCTTTAAACACATCAATGGCAATCCTGCTATTTTCATCATCAAAGGGACTCATATAACCGACAACATGAATAAAATGCTGCAAGCCCTTCAATTGATGAATACTTTTAGCTAATTCACCAATATATTTGGCGCCATTTAAAAAGACGGAAGCTGCCTCGTTACTTGTCGCTTGAATATCCATGGGGCCTCCTGCGTGAATCAGCACATCCGTTTTCAACACCATCTCCATATCTTTAGCACTTAGACCTAAATCTACTTTCGTTAAATCACCTTCAATAAAGTGCATCACTTCCTGTTTTAAAATGCCTCTTTCTTGAAAAATACGTGTTGCTTTACTTTTCGACCTCACTAAAAGAAGAATGTTCACATCCTCTTTGGCTAATTCTTCGACTAATTGCTTTCCAATAAAGCCTGTTCCACCTGTTAAAAATACTGTTTTCATATAAAGTCTCCTTTTTAGTACTACTTAGTACTAATTTGATGTAAAAAAAATGCTTCTTTATCGAAGCAAGTTAAATAAATGATCTGCTGTTTTTGTGATGACAGTGGCATCCTTCAATGTTTCTGAAATAAATAACGCTCCTTCAAGATTTGTAATAAAAAGTGATGCCACCTCATCAATATGAATCGTATTTCGGAATTCCCCGCTCTCTACACCTTGTTTCAGTAATAGAGAAACTTTCTTTTGTAATCCTGTGAAAAAAAGACCTATTTTTTCTTTTATTTGCGTGGCCTGTGCAGGACTTTGAATATAAAGAGTAATAAATGGACAGCCGCCCTTATACTCTCTCGACTGAACGCCTTGTGATAATTGCTTTAAAAACAGTTGGATACGATCTTCAACTGAAAATTGGGTCTGAGAAATTACGTCGTCTATTGCAGCTTGATACATGTCAATCCAATAATCAACGACCCCTGCTAATAATTCCTCCTTATTAGAAAAGTGATAATACACATTAGACTTTGACACTTTGCTTACACGTACCAATTCATCCATACTTGTATAAGCAAACCCTTTTTCCAAAAATAATGTTGCAGCTACTTCAAGCACACGTTTTTGATTCATTAATTTTACCTTTGTCATAATTAGAACTATACAGTACTAATTTAAATGTTGCAAGTATTTATGTTCATTTAGAAATAAGTTTGATTCCACAGAAAAATATGATGGCTTTAATGATGATGATATTGGAGGGATGGATCTGACTTCACGAACTAAATACATCTGTCGTTTCTTCAGGAATGTGAGTAAGAGCCATTTGTTGATGATGAACACTGGATACTTCTCCACATTTACATAAAAAAAACAACGCCATGAAAGCTTAATTAACAAGTGGTATCACTCGAAATTAAATGCCTTCAAAAAGCGTTGTGTATCAATGTTTTTTATTAACCAATAGAACCTTCCATTTCAAACTTAATCAAGCGGTTCATTTCAACGGCGTATTCCATTGGCAGTTCTTTTGTGAATGGCTCGATGAAGCCCATGACGATCATTTCTGTTGCTTCTTCTTCAGAAATTCCGCGGCTCATCAAGTAGAATAGCTGTTCTTCTGATACTTTCGATACCTTCGCTTCGTGCTCTAATGAAATGTTGTCGTTTAAGATTTCATTGTAAGGGATCGTATCAGATGTTGATTTGTTATCCATGATGAGTGTGTCACACTCGATGTTTGAGCGTGCACCTTCTGCTTTGCGTCCGAAGTGAACGATTCCGCGGTACGTTACTTTACCGCCTTGTTTCGAAATCGATTTCGATACGATCGTTGAAGATGTGTTTGGTGCAAGGTGAATCATTTTCGCACCTGCATCTTGGTGCTGACCTTTACCTGCAAGGGCAATACTTAATGTCATACCACGAGCGCCTTCACCTTTTAGGATGACTGCTGGGTATTTCATTGTCAGCTTAGAACCGATGTTTCCATCAATCCATTCCATTGTTGCATTCTCTTCACAAATCGTACGTTTTGTCACAAGGTTGAAGACGTTGTTTGCCCAGTTTTGAATCGTTGTATAACGGCAGTAGCCGCCTTTTTTGACGATGATTTCAACAACCGCACTGTGAAGTGAGTTTGTTGTGTAAACTGGAGCTGTACAGCCTTCTACGTAATGCACATGTGCGCCTTCGTCAACGATGATCAGTGTACGCTCAAACTGACCCATGTTTTCAGAGTTGATACGGAAGTATGCTTGAAGTGGAGTATCTACTTTTACGCCTTTTGGTACGTAGATAAATGAACCACCAGACCATACAGCCGAGTTAAGCGCAGCAAATTTGTTGTCAGTCGGAGGAATGACTTTTGCCCAGTGCTCACGGAAGATGTCTTCGTTCTCTTTTAATGCGCTGTCTGTATCTTTAAACACAATTCCTAGATCTTCAAGATCTTGCTTCATGTTGTGATACACAACTTCAGATTCATACTGAGCAGATACACCTGCTAAATATTTTTGCTCTGCTTCTGGGATACCAAGCTTATCAAAGGTTTGTTTGATTTCTTCTGGTACTTCATCCCAAGAACGCTCAGAACGCTCAGATGGCTTTACGTAGTACGTAATTTCATCAAAGTTTAATGCATTTAAATCTCCGCCCCATTGTGGCATCGGCATGTTGTAAAAGTGCTCAAGAGATTTCAAACGGAAGTCGAGCATCCACTGAGGCTCTTCTTTCATACGAGAAATTTCTTCAACGATCTCTTTTGTCAGTCCGCGCTCTGAACGGAAAATGGAAACGTCTTTATCAGAAAAGCCGTATTTATATTCACCAACATCTGGCATTTTTTTAGCCATCCATTTTCACTCCAATCTTATGATTTGCCGTTATCTTCGGCAGATGCGCCTTTTTCAAGCGCCTTCCAGGATAATGTTGCACATTTGATGCGGGCTGGGAATTTTGCCACTCCCTGCAGCGCTTCAATGTCACCAAGATCAATGGAATCGTCGTATTCTTTTCCTTGCATCATATCGGAGAAAATCCGAGACATTTTCAAAGCTGTTTCAATATCTTTCCCTTTAATCGCCTGCGTCATCATTGAGGCAGATGCCATCGAAATCGAGCATCCTTCTCCTTCAAATTTCGCATCAGTGACTTTTTCGTCTTCGATTTTCATCGTGAGACGAATACGGTCACCACACGTTGGGTTGTTCATATCGACAACAATGCTGTCGTTTAACACACCTTTGTTTCTCGGATTTTTATAATGATCCATAATCACTTGTCTGTACAGTGTGTCTAAGTTTACATTAAAAGACATTCGTAAAATACTCCTTTGTCTTACGGAGCGCTGCAATCAGTTTGTCAATCTCTTCTTCTGTATTATACAAATAGAAGCTTGCTCTTGCAGTCGCTGATACACCAAGCCATTTCATGAGCGGCTGTGCACAGTGGTGTCCAGCACGAATGGCGACACCTTCCGTATCTAGAACAGTTGACGCATCATGCGGATGGACGTCGTCTAAGTTAAACGTCACAAGCCCAGCTCGGTGCTGCGGTCCATAAACAGTCGCGCCGTCAAGCTCCTTAAAGCGCTCAAGCGCGTAAGTGGCAAGCTGATGCTCGTAACGGCTGACTTCCTCCATACCGATGTCATTTAAGAAGTCAATTGCTTTTCCTAGTCCAACTGCGCCAGCAATAATCGGTGTTCCCGCTTCAAATTTCCACGGCAGCTCTTTCCATGTGGAATCATACAGATCCACAAAGTCGATCATTTCACCGCCAAACTCAGCAGGCTCCATATTATTCAAAAGATCCTTCTTCCCGTAAAGCACACCGATGCCAGTCGGTCCACACATTTTATGCCCAGAGAATGCGAAAAAGTCACAATCTAGATCCTGAACATCAATTTGCATGTGCGGGGTGCTTTGTGCACCGTCGACGACAATGATTGCCCCATGTTCGTGGGCAATTTTGGCGATCTCTTTAATCGGGTTGATGGTTCCTAATACGTTTGAGACATGTGTGACAGCGACGATTTTCGTTTGATGTGTGATCGTTTGCTTCACATCTTCAAGCGATAGCGTGCCGTCTTCCTGTAACGGAATGTATTTCAATGTGGCGCCAGTTGCTTTCGCTGCTTGCTGCCAAGGGATGATATTCGCATGATGCTCCATATGCGTAATGACAATCTCATCGCCTTCTTTGAGGTTGGCTCTAGCATAGCTGATCGCCACTGTGTTTAGTGCAGTTGTTGTACCTCTAGTAAAAATAATCTCCTGGACAGATGAAGCACGGATGAATGCACGAACTTTCTCTCTCGCACCCTCGTATGCGTCCGTTGCTCTTGTGCCAAGGGTATGAACACCCCGGTGGACGTTCGAGTTGTAAGACCGGTAATACTCATTCATTGCATCAATGACCACTCTTGGTTTTTGAGAAGTCGCTGCACTGTCCAAATACACCAAATCATGTCCGTTCACTTGCTGATGAAGGATTGGAAATTGCTCACGAACGTCTTTGATATTCATTATTTTACTTTCCTTTCAATTACAGAAATCAGCTGCTTTTTAACTCCTTCAATCGGCAGTTCTTTCACAACTGGATTTAAGAAGCCGTAAATCACAAGTCTTTCTGCATCTTCTTTGGAAATTCCACGGCTCATGAGGTAGTACAATTGAATTGGATCGACACGTCCAACAGAAGCAGCGTGCCCTGCTGTCACATCATCTTCATCAATTAATAGAATTGGGTTTGCGTCACCGCGTGCTTTCTCACTCAGCATGAGGACACGTGATTCCTGCTCTGCATTTGACTTTGTTGCGCCATGCTCGATTTTGCCAATTCCGTTAAAGATAGAGGATGCTTGATCCTTCATCACACCATGCTTCAAGATATACCCTTCAGAGTTTTTACCGAAGTGGATGATGCTTGTTGTGAAGTTTTCAGTTTGGTTTCCTCGGCCGACAACAACTGATTTCGTATCACCGAATGTACCGTCGCCCATCAGTTTTGTGATGTTTTCAGACACGACATCTCCATCATTCATCAGGCCAAGCGCCCATTCGATTTTACTGTCACGGCCATTTGCCATACCGCGTCTGTTCACATATACTGTGACACCTTCTGCAAGGTTATCTACAGCGCCGTATGTGACGCGGGCGTTTGCGCCTGTGAATACTTCAGAAACGATATTGAAGATTGCTTCTTCTGGTTTTGCTGTACTGATGTAGTTTTCTACATATGTCACAGCACTATGATCGTCTGCTACGACGATGACATGGTTGAACAATGTCGTTTCGTCATTTTCATGAAGATAAACAGCTTGAATTGGTGCTTCAAGCTCAACGTTTTTCGGAACATACAGGAAAGCTCCGCCATTGACTAAAGCAGCGTGTAAAGCTGTTAGTTTATGCTCATCCACTTTCACTGCATCTGTCATGAAGTATTGTTTCACTAAATCTCCATGCTCACGAATCGCTGTATGAAGATCAGTGAAGATTACACCTTTGTCTTTCGCTTCAGCTGAAAGAGACAAATAGGCCGGCGTTTGATCACGCTGAATGTAAACTGTCTTATCTGTGTCCTCTAAATCAATAAGAGATTTCACTTCTTCTGGAAGCTCTTCTAATGATCCAAATGGTGCACTTTCGACTGTATGCTGTTTGAAATTCGTTAAATTCCATTTTGAAATATTCGTTTTGTCAGGCTTTGGCATTGGGAGGTCTTCTGCTTTTTCAAGAGCCTGTAAGCGAAGGGAGCTCATCCATGCCGGTTCCTGATGCTTCTCGGAGAAGCTTTTGACATAATCTTGATCTACTGATAATTTCGTTTCTAATGTCATCAATAATCCTCCTAACGCTTACGCTTCTTGACCAACAGTTTCGTCTTCAATTCCTAACTCTTTTTTAATCCAATCATAGCCTTCTGCTTCTAGACGCTGCGCGAGTTCTGGTCCGCCAGATTTCACGATACGACCTTGCATCATAACATGAACGTGATCTGGTGTGATGTAGTTCAGTAGACGCTGATAGTGAGTGATCATTAAGCAGCCAAAGCTTTCGCCGCGCATTTTGTTAATTCCTTTAGAAACAACTTTCAGGGCATCGATATCAAGACCAGAATCGATTTCGTCAAGGATGGCGATCTTTGGTTCAATCATCATTAATTGAAGAATTTCGTTGCGTTTTTTCTCCCCGCCTGAGAAACCTTCGTTTAAGTAGCGCTGTGCCATATCTGGGTCCATTTCAAGGAACTCCATGTTTTCGTCCATTTTGCGGATGAATTTCATAAGAGAGATTTCATCGCCTTCTTCTCTGCGTGCGTTAATAGCAGAACGAAGGAAGTCAGCATTTGTGACACCGCTGATTTCAGATGGGTATTGCATCGCAAGGAAAAGACCAGCTTGAGCGCGCTCATCTACTTCCATTTCAAGGACATCTTCGCCATCAAGCAAGATGCTGCCTTTTGTTACTTCATATTTAGGGTGACCCATAATTGCAGCAGATAAAGTAGATTTACCTGTTCCGTTTGGTCCCATTACTGCGTGGAATTCTCCACCTTTTATCTCGAGGTTTACACCCTTTAAGATTTCTTTCCCTTCAATCTCAACGTGCAAGTCCTTAATTGTTAATGTCGAAGCAGTCATATATCGATACCTCCAAAATAATCATTATTCTCAATTTATTCTCATTCTAATTTTATAACAAATTAAAACTGAATACAACACATTCACGATAAGCGTGAGAGGATGCTCTCAAAATTCTAACAAAAAAAGCAGGTAGATAAAAGGATTTATGTCGAAAAGACTGTTTTCATAAAGAAAGGGCGGGAAACTGTTCTCCCCGCCCCTCAGCTATTATTAGCCTCTTATATTCATTTTTGCGAGCTGTCTTTTCTCATCTCGATAGGACTGCTCTCGTTTATATTCCACTTTCATCCTTAAGTCATGGTCTCTTTCGTACTCTGCATAGCTCATGCCATGAGCTTGATGCATGGCCTTTTCCATCTCGGCGGTATAATCCAATCCCAGTGTACTATGGTCCGAACAAATAATAAACCATTCCCTTCCTTGAGTGTAGCTTTATTGTAGCAAACGTATGCGGCTTCACTCAAAAGGGATATGACGCTCTATGACGGCATATTTTCTCACACATTCGGATGAGAAGTACTCAACTCCTTGATATGGAAAAATACCTTGTTTTCCTTCTTTTAATGCGTCTGTCCTCCAAATTCATCAATACATTGCTGAACGACAGTGATTCCTTGGCTTAGTGCTGCCCCGCCGCCAAAAGCTGCCGCCACGCTCACAACCTCTAGCAGATTCTCTTCTGTCGCCCCTTGATCGAGCGCTCCCTTTGTATGATAAATCATGCAGTATTCATCCTGCGCATGAATACTGATGCCGAGGGCAATCATTTGTTTTTCCTTTTGCGTTAATGAATCGCTTTGAAAGCACTGCTCCGTAAATTCATTAAATTTCTTTCCAAACACCGGCATTTTCTTCTGGAATTCACCCATTGCGGTTTTATAATCAGTCAGTGATTGCTGCATGGATCCGCTCATATGCTGTTCATTCATTTTGATTCCATCCCTTCAGGTCATTTGTACGTTTTTATTATGAGCGAGATTTGAAAAAATACACAAAAAACCTCGCTTTGAGGAAAGCGAGGTTGAAATTTGTTATTCAGATACAGGCAATACTGCACCGTCATATTTTTTGTCGATGAATTCTTTGATTTTATCAGAGTGAAGAACTTCCATTAATGCCTTGATCTTATCTGATTTTTCGTCACCTTTGCGAACCGCAACGATGTTTGCATATGGGTTGTTCTTTGTTTGCTCAAGTTCGATTGAATCTTTTTTCGGATTCAATTTATTTTGGATCGCATAGTTGACGTTGATAAATACAGCATCGCCTTCACTGTTTTCATAAGCTTTCGCAGTTAATTCAGGCGCGATTTTTTTGAATTTTAGGTTCTTTGGGTTTTCTTTAATGTTCTTTACTGTTGCGTTGATTGTATCAACCTTTGGATCAAGCTTGATGACACCAGCATTTTGCAGAAGGGCAAGCATACGGCCTTGTTCAGCTACGTTGTTTGTCATGATGATTGTGCCGCCGTTTGGAATATCTTTTACTGATTTGTATTTCTTAGAGTAGATACCGAAAGGCTCAAGGTGAACCGCACCAGCACTCACTAGGTTATAATCTTTGTTTGATTTATTTTCTTCGTTTAAGTAAGGGATATGTTGGAAAAAGTTCGCATCCACTTCTTTTTCAGCTAACGCTTTGTTGTACATTTTATAATCGCTAAGCACTTTCACTTTTAAATCGTAGCCTTTTTCTTTTAGAAGTGGTTTTGCTTCTTCAAGAATTTCGGCATGCGGCGTTTTTGATGCGGCAACCGTAATGGTTTTGCTTTCACTTGCGTTATTAGATGAACCGCACGCAGCTAAAATACCTGCAAATGCTAGAAATAGTGCACTTAAAATCAATTTCTTCATGAATAAATCCTCCCTTAACGTTTATCAATTTTATTTGTAATCAAATCACCGATTATTTGAATAATAAAGACGATGATCAGAATAAACACAGTGGCTACAAGTGTGACATCTGTATTACCAGATTGGTACCCTTCCACATAGGCGAGGTCACCAAGTCCGCCTGCTCCAATTGCACCTGCAATCGCAGTAGAGCCAATTAGAGCAATCGCTGTTACGGTAATACCTGAAATAAGGGCTGGCAATGATTCTGGCAGCAATACTTTGAAAATGATTGTCGACGTTTTCGCTCCCATTGATCGTGCTGCTTCAATGACTCCTTTGTCTACCTCACGCAGTGCAATTTCGACAAGACGTGCATAGAATGGAGCTGACCCTATGACAAGGGCAGGGAGTGCTGCATTTGGGCCAAGAATCGTGCCCATAATGAGTTTTGTAAATCCTAATAATAGAATGATTAGAATGATAAAAGGAATCGATCTGAAAATATTGACGACTGCCCCAATGACGGTGTTAATCGGTTTATTTTCCCAAAGACCGCCTTTACTCGTTAGAAAGAGTAATAGTCCAAGGATAATACCAATGGCAAAGGCAAATGCCAATGAAATCAGTGTCATATACACCGTTTCACCTGTTGCACTCCAGATGACGTCTAAATCAACGTTCGGAAACCATTTCTCAAACATGTGTCATCACCTCGATTTCAACCTGTTTGCTTTGGATATAGGCGATGGCTTTTTCTACCTCAGTCTCTTCTCCATTAATGTGGATAAAGAGTGTTCCAAACGCGCCTTCCTGCGTTTGAGAAATCTTCCCTTGAAGGATGTTCACATCGACATGAAACGATCGAATGATTTCTGTGATCAGTGGCTGCTCGGCAGAATCACCGATAAAGGACAACCGTACGACCTGACCTTCTTTTACTCGCTCTAGGACGTGCTCGATTGTTTCTTTCGCTTCCTCTGGTTCCGCAAGCTGTTTCACAAATCGCTTCGTCATTTCTTCCTTCGGCTGTCTGAAGACGCGCAATACTTCGCCTTCTTCGACAATACGTCCATTTTCCATGACTGCGACGCGATGACAAATTTTGCGAATGACGTGCATTTCATGTGTAATGAGCACAATCGTGAGCCCTAATCGTTTATTGATATCCGCCAAAAGCTCAAGGATCGAATCGGTCGTTTGCGGATCTAGCGCAGATGTCGCTTCGTCACATAGAAGAACCTTTGGATCATTCGCTAATGCCCTCGCAATGCCGACACGCTGTTTTTGCCCGCCGCTAAGCTGAGACGGATACGCATTTTCTTTTCCTTCTAAACCGACCAATTTAATCAGTTCATTCGCACGTTCTCTCCGTTTTGATGTCGGTACCCCTGCGATCTCAAGCGGGAACATAATATTTTGTCTCACCGTTCTTGACCAAAGTAGGTTAAAGTGCTGGAAGATCATGCTGATTTCTTGTCTTGCTTTCCGAAGTTTCGCATTCGATACTTCATTGATCCGGTTGCCTGCCACTTCAACAATTCCTTCTGTTGGCAGCTCCAGACCGTTTAATAGGCGAATAAGCGAGCTTTTTCCTGCACCACTATACCCGATAATTCCGAATATTTCACCTTTATCAATATTCAAGTTGACGTCTTTTACGGCATCAACATTTCCGCTTTTTGAATGATACGTTTTTGATACATTCTGTAAATGAATCACAGTCTGATCACCTGCTTTCTTGCTGAATCTATAGGTTTCCATCACATACGTTATTTATTCTTCTTTCTGTCATGACTCTAGCCTGACGCCAGGTCAGTAAAAAAGACCTAACTGCAACGCAAGCAGAAAGGCCTTTTATGTCAATTACGCCTTTCTCTCATCTTTCAAAGCGCTGCGGCTTTGAGTGAATTGGCACCAATTTCAGCTATGCTGACGGTTGCCGGGTTTCATAGGGCACGTCCCTCCACCTCTCTTAATAAGAGAAAATATGTTGTTTTATGTGATGTTCATGTTTTTACTAACGTAGAATATCATGCTATCTGAGATATGTCAACGCTGTAAATCGCTAATTTCCAAGTAAACAACTACGTTATCATTTTTCGAAAAAAACCGTTCGTCAGCCAAAGCACTGCCTCTAGTCTAAGGAGCGCACGGAATGACCCTTTGACTTTGACTTGTCCTCTGCTGATTAACTGCTGTAAGGACATATCTCCATCTAATAATTGTAGAATCTCTTTCCTCTCACCATAAAAGATGAGATCCGATAACTCAATTGCAGGTAGTTTCTTCACTTCACCACGTTCATCCACAATCAATGTACAAGAGTCAGTTTCCGCCTCAAATGTAATCTTCAAGGATGATGATGAGAGCAGCGGTTTTAATAGTAAACGCTGCCCTGTGTTACCATGGGCTTTCACATTTTCCACATGTATAACCTCCCTGTCATTTGGTTATACATAACATTTCTCTACAAACATCTTCTTGTCCTTTATAAATAACTCGACAAATTTTCAAATGAATTTCTTGAAATATGACAAAAAACCGCTTTATTTAGCGGTTTCAATCATTTCATGAAGATATGGAACAGAGTGAAAGGCATAGCCTTTTTGCACCAATTCTCCTTTTTTAAACAGTAGAAAGCAAGGAACACTCTCGATCTCAAATGCTTTTGCAAAGCCTGGTGAATAGTTTAAATTGTTTTCGTAAAATGGCACATCCGGCTGCATGGCGTCTACGACTGCCAGCATTTTCTTTGCCAGCTGGCATGTTCCACAAAACGGTGTATATAAGTATAAAAGAAATAAATCGTCCTCTATCTCTTTGAATTCGTGTTCTTCAATCTCTTTCATATACGTCCACCCTCATAAATATTTCGAATGAACATCAATGTTTGCAGCTAATAGGATAGATGCAATGTGGGCTGACGGTGAAGCGGCCACTTCGCGGTACGTTCTGTCGACAAAAAGATGAAGTGCTTCAGGGAATTCTTTTCGAAATTGCTTCCGCAGTTTGTCGCCTGCATCGTCACTGTCTGCTAATATGTAAACGTCTTTCCCCAATAAATCGTCCACAAGCTGGTCCAGCTTCGATGTACTGATCGTGCCATTGGTGCAAATGATGGTAACAGGTTCACTTATGACTTCTTTCAGCTTTTGTTTGTCTGTTTTACCTTCTACAATGATGACCTTTTCTATCTCGACATTCATCACGATCACCCGGCCCTTTTGACGTTGATTCACTTCTTCCTTAGATTACAATCTTTCATCCAGGTTGTAAAGATTGGGCGCCTCGTCATCAAAAAGACTGCAGTTTTTGTTCACTGCAGTCTCCTCTGTGATTAGCACCACCCATTTTCATCGTCACAGTCTACATATTTTTCTGTCCCATCGGTCAATGTATCCGTTAGACGATAAAAACGATTTTGATCATAGGAATATCCCGATTTCAGCTCATATTGGTTTTCACTAATCATTGTGCCAATCTCTTCATTTTGATGATAAAGCACCATGCCGCTTTCTTTGAATCGTCCAGTGACATGCTCTGTTATATCCACCTGTTCTTTTTGAAAAGACAAATTGGACACCCCCCATAAAGGTAGAGTGTCCAATTTCACATGAATTAGTCTTCTTTTGTCATTTCTTCATATTGCTCAGCAGTCATTAAGTTCTCGATTTCAGTTGCATCAGCTGGTTCTACAACGATCATCCATGCTTTTTCATATGGAGAGTCGTTGACGAATTCTGGGCTGTCATCCAGCTCATCGTTCACTTCGACGATTGTGCCATTGATCGGTGCATAAAGTTCAGAAACTGTTTTCACTGATTCTACACTTCCGAAAGGCTCGTCCGCTGTGATTTTGTCTCCTACTTCAGGAAGCTCAACGAACACGATATCGCCAAGCTCAGATTGAGCAAAATGCGTAATACCGATACGCACCTTATCTCCTTCTACTTTGACCCATTCATGTTCTTCTGAATAACGTAAATCTTTTGGTGTGCTCATTCAATACCCCTCCAGTCTTTTCTTACAATCTATATTGAAGATACCACAATCTGAATGAAAGTTACATCATTTCCAGACGCTTTTAAATGTATCTTCGTTAAATCCAACTGTTACTCGTTTACCGTCTGTTGTAATCGGGCGCTTGATCAGCATTCCGTTAGACGAGAGTAATTCTAGCTGCTCGTCCTCTGACATTGCAGGAAGTTGATCTTTCAGCTGCAGCTCCCGGTATTTTTGTCCGCTTGTATTAAAGAATTTCTTCAGCTCTAAACCGCTTTTTTCGTAAAGGGCTTTTAATGTTTCTTTATCAGGCGTCTCTTCGACGATATGTATGCTGTTGATGTCTTTATTGTGTGCTTCCAGCCACTTTTTTGCTTTTCGGCATGTACCGCAAGATGGGTATTCGTAAAAATCTAAAGCCACCATTTTCACCTCCTGCAAATTGTGACAACATTTTATCACAAAATATTTTAAAAACCTAAATGTATGCTTACAAAAAGGTGCGGAGTGATATCCGCACCTTTTAAGCCATCCTTATACGATATATTTCTCTGCTTCAAAGATTCGTTTTGCCACTTCACGCTTTTTGGCGATGACATTGATTGGAGTAAATCTTGTCAGCTTGCGAAGGGCTGACAGGCTCATGCGGAGTGAATCTCCTTCCTCCATCGCAATCAAGGATTCTTTTGCATGGGCTTCAATCTTTAAGAAAGCCTCCTGCGTGAAAATTTGTGTGTAAGCCAGCTTTTGAACGTTCTTTTCTACGCCTGATGCAGCGATTGCCTTTTCCGTACGCAAAATTGCTGATTCAGCAGCAAAAATTTCATTGACGATATCGGCTATGTTCACAAGAATTTCTTGCTCTTTGTCTAAGGTTTTCCCGTATTTCATGGCTGCCATACCAGCCACCATTAAGGCGACCTTTTTCGCATGGACGAGCAAATATTTTTCTTGATCGAGCGGCTGATCGCCTGGCTCTTCCGGCATCATCATCATTAGCTCTTCCTGTAAGGTCTGCGCTTTTTGAAGCAGCGGAAGCTCTCCTTTCATCGCTTTCTTCAAGAATGTACCTGGTACAAGCAAACGGTTGATTTCGTTTGTCCCTTCAAAGATCCGGTTAATTCGTGAGTCGCGATAGGCTCTTTCGACCTCATATTCTTGCATGAATCCATATCCGCCGTGAATCTGCACGCCTTCATCCACAATATAATCTAATGTTTCAGAGCCAAGGACTTTACAGAGAGAGCATTCAATCGCATATTCCGCAATGGATTGAGCAATTTGTTTGCCGTCTTTTTGCTCTTCGTCACTTAATAGACCCATCCGCTGTTCAAATAATCCAACCGTACGGTAAACAGCACTTTCCATCGCATAGAGCTTTGCTGACATATTGGCTGCTTTTTCACCAATTAAGCTGAATTGAGAAATTGGTGTTTTGAACTGCTTACGCTGGTTCGCATATTCTGCCGACAATTGAATGACGCGCTTTGATGCACCGATTGTGCCAACTGCCAGCTTATAGCGTCCGATATTTAAAATGTTAAAGGCAATCACATGTCCTCTGCCGGCTTCACCAAGCAAATTCTCCTTCGGTACTTGGGCATCTTCAAGAATTAATGTTCTCGTCGATGATCCTTTAATGCCCATCTTTTTCTCTTCAGGTCCCGTTTTGACACCTGGAAAATCCTTTTCGACAATAAAAGCAGAGAAGTGTTCACCATCAATCTTCGCATACACAACAAAGACATCGGCAAATGCGGAGTTTGTGATCCACTGCTTTTCTCCATTGAGGACATAATGGGTACCTGCTTCATTCAGAACCGCAGTTGTTTTTGCTCCAAGAGCGTCAGAGCCTGATCCTGGCTCAGTGAGTGCGTACGCCGCAATGGTTTCACCAGAGGCGAGTCCTGGCAGGTACGTTTCCTTTTGCGCTTGATTTCCGAAGAGCACGATCGGCAGAGAACCAATACCGACATGAGCGCCATAGGAAAGTGAGAAACTGCCTGCTCTAGCGAATTTTTCAGTAATGATTGCTGAACTGATTTTATCCAATCCAAGCCCGCCGAATTCTTCAGGTACATCGGCTCCTAGAAGGCCAAGCTCACCAGCCTTTTTGAGAAGCCTGACCGAATGCTCGAACTCATGGTTTTCAATTTGATCTATATGCGGAACCACATCTTGTAAAATATAATCCTCTGTTGTCTTTCCAATCATTTGATGTTCATCAGAGAAATCCTCCGGTGTAAAGATATGCTCATAATTCGTCTCATCAATTAAAAAGCTTCCACCCTTTTTTACATCTTCCAATGCTTTCATCCTGATTTCCCCCTTTAGATCAATTCAAAAATGCCTGCTGCTCCCATGCCCCCGCCGATACACATTGTGACAATGCCAAATTGCTCGTTTCGCCGTTTCATTTCATGAATAAGTGACAGCGTTAGTTTCGTTCCTGTACAGCCGAGCGGATGTCCAAGCGCAATTGCCCCGCCGTTGACATTCACTTTTTCTTCATCAATTCCTAAATGGCGAATGACTTGAATTGCCTGAGAGGCAAACGCTTCGTTTAATTCAAACAGACCAATATCCTTCAGCTCAAGTCCAGCGATTTTCAGCGCACGCGGTATGGCTTCAACCGGACCGATTCCCATCACCTCAGGCGGTACACCGCCAACAGCAAATGCTCTGAATTTAGCGAGCGGCTGAAGAGAAAGTGAGGATGCTTTCTCGCGGTCCATCATCATCACACACGCAG
Source organism: Bacillus sp. EB106-04-04-XG123 (assembly GCF_058791855.1). Taxonomy (NCBI): domain Bacteria; kingdom Bacillati; phylum Bacillota; class Bacilli; order Caryophanales; family Bacillaceae; genus Bacillus; species Bacillus sp. EB106-04-04-XG123. The sequence continues at coordinate 186,160 of NZ_JBYTDZ010000002.1, forward strand.
CCCCGTCACTTGTTTGAGACGAGTTCCCTGCAGTCACCGTACCTTTTGTCGAAAAGGCTGGACGCAAAGTGGAAAGAATCTCTTCCGTTGTACCTGCTCTCACACCTTCATCCTGTGAGAACGTGAATTGATGCTCTTCTAATTGATATTGTTCTCCTATCCGCCGGTCTGTTACATCAACGGGCACAATTTCATCAGAAAACTTCCCTTCTTGAAGTGCCTTTGCTGCCTTTTGATGACTCCTCACCGCAAAGGCGTCCTGATCTTGACGTGTGACCTGATACTTTTGCGCCACTTGCTCTGCCGTGTGCCCCATGCTCATGTAGTATTCAGGTGCTTGCTCTGCCAAGAGGGCATTCGGACGAATGGAATGCCCCATCATCGGCACCTGCGACATCGATTCGACTCCTCCGGCTAAAATCGTGTCTGCCTGCCCGAGCATAATTCGTTCACCCGCATAAGCGATAGACTGAAGACCAGACGAGCAGTAGCGGTTTATGGTGATGGCAGGTACCGTATAAGGCAGTCCCGCTAATGCTCCAATATTCCGGGCCACATTTAACCCCTGCTCTGCTTCTGGCGTTGCACAGCCAATGATCAAATCATCTATTTGACCGTCGTATTCACCGGCACGCTTTAACGTTTCTTTTACACATAATGCGCCCATATCATCAGGCCGGACATGTTTTAACGATCCTTTTTTCGCCTTCCCTACTGGTGTTCTTGCGCCAGCGACAATGACTGCTTCTCTCATTTTGACTCCCCCTTAGTTACGTAAAGGTTTTCCTTTGACGAGCATGTGCTGCATACGTGCCTGTGATTTCGCTTCTCCTACAAGACTTAAAAAGGCTTCTCTTTCAAGCTCTAATAAGTATTGCTCCTCTACCTCTGTTCCAAATGGCAGTTTCCCGCCGGAAATGACATGAGCTAATTTTTTTACAATGGTCATGTCATGCTCTGAAATGTATCCAGACAGTCTCATATTTTCAGCAGCCAAAATCATCGCTGCATAGCCTGTTTCTCCCATGACCGGCACCTTTTGCTTGAGCGGCGCGCGATAACCGGCTTCATCAAGAGAGAGCACCAGTTGTTTTGCATCATAGATCAGGTGATCCCCGTTCATACTAATTCGGTCGCTCACGCGGAGCATGTTCATATCCCGCGCTTCCTCAGCTGAAGTTGATACTTTTGCCATTGCAATTGTTTCAAATGTTTTTAGCGTGGCATCCTGTATAGCCGTCTGCGACGGCTTCGCTGATCCTTGCAGGTGACGAAGATATAATTCTTTATTTCCACCGCCCCCTGGAATCAGTCCAACTCCCGCTTCCACAAGTCCCATGTAAGTTTCGCTGGACGCCTGTATAGCCGCTGCCGGCAGACAAACCTCCGTACCGCCTCCTAATGTCATCCCAAACGGTGCGGCTACAACTGGGCGGTCGCTATATTTCACCTTCATCATCGCCTGCTGGAAGCGCCTGATCACAAAGTCAATTTCAAAGAAATTGTCGTCCTGTGCTTCCATTAAAATCAGGGCAAGGTTGGCGCCAACACAGAAGTTCTTCCCTTGGTTTCCGATGACAAGCCCTTTGTAATTCTTTTCCGTCTCATCAACAGCGCGATTGATCATATCAATGACATCTAGTCCAATGGCATTGCTTTTAGAGTGAAATTCGAGCAAGGCGACATCATCACCAATATCAATCAGGCTCGCACCAGAATTTTTGAAGATGACGTCCTGTTTCTTTTTCAATCTAGCTAAAGAAATATGTTTGTCGTTCCCTTTTTCCTGTACGTAAGCCCCATCCTGATAAAACGCACGCTCTCCATCAGCATTCTCTTGATAGAATGTGTCGTGTCCTTTTGACAGCATGTCTTGCACCCATGCTGGGATGCTGTGGCCTTCTGCTTCCATGCGCTCGGCGGCTTTTTTGACGCCTATTGCATCCCACAGCTCAAATGGGCCGTGCTGCCAGCCGAATCCCCATTTCATTGCGTTATCGATGGACTGAATATCATCCGCAATTTCGCCTTTTAGATGCGCTGAATAAAGAAGTACGGGCGCTGTCATATTCCAAAGCAATTGCCCTGCACGGCCATCTTGATAAATAAGCGCTTTCAACTTTGCTTTTGTTCCCTTTTGCTGTTTCGCCATCTCAATGCCTGGATCTTTGAGCTTTGTGCGCTCTCCATATGTGAGCGTCACTGGGTCAAGCTCTAAAATGACCTTGCCATTTTTTTGATAAAATCCTTGTCCTGCCTTGCTGCCAATCCATCCTTTTTCAAGCATTCTTTCAATAAACTCAGGCAGCTGGAAAATCTCTTTTTCCTTTCCTTCTACCTGTTCATAGACGTTTCGTGCCACATGAGAAAATGTGTCAAGCCCCACTACATCGAGTGTACGGAAGGTCGCACTTTTCGGTCTTCCAATGAGGGGTCCTGTGACTGAATCCACTTCTCCAATGGTGTATTTGTTCTCAAGCATTTCACGCACTGTGACAAGAAGCCCATACGTGCCAATGCGGTTTGCAATAAAGTTCGGTGTGTCTTTTGCTTCAACCACACCTTTGCCGAGTACATCCTCGCCAAACGTTTTCATAAATGACAGTACTTCTGGATCTGTTTCCTGAATAGGAATGATTTCTAAGAGCTTTAAATAACGAGCTGGGTTAAAAAAATGTGTGCCTAAAAAGTGGCGTTTAAAATCATCTGATCGCCCTTCTGCCATTTTTTCAACCGAAATACCAGATGTATTGCTCGAAACGATGCTTCCTTCTTTGCGGTGTTCGTCGATGAGAGAAAATACGTGTTGTTTGATGCTGAGTTTTTCAGTGACGACTTCAATGATCCAGTCAGCATCGTGTAATAAGGAAAGGTGGTCTGTGAGATTTCCCGGTGTGATGTATGATAGGTTTTTTGCTGAAGTAAGAGGTGCTGGCTTTTGCTTTAACAATTTTTTCATCGCTTCTTGACTTAATCGATTCCGAACACTAGGGTGATCAAGCGTTCGCTTTTTCGCCGTTTCTTCTTTTGTCAGTTCATTTGGCACAATATCTAGCAGTGTTACTGGTATCCCGATATTGGCTAGATGCGCAGCAATGCCTGAGCCCATGACACCTGAACCAATGACAGCCGCCTTGCGAATATGTTTGCCCATAAATATCCCCCTAAACATTTTGAATGAACAGTCATTCATTTTTTGTCCAAAAAAAAGCAATGCCTCTTTCTTTATCTTAAAAGATTTTCCGAAACAGTTCAATAGCGGATTTCAAAAATTTACACATTCTCATGTGCCTTATTTTGCGGCGTATGAATTAAAGATCAGAGGGAATTGTAAGAATGGAGGTGATGTCCACATGTCTCGTTTGAAGAAAAACCCATCGAAAGCAGGAGTAAGTGCTGCAAGTGTAAAAGGAAACGCAGGTCCATCACAGGAAGCAGACCTAGGCGGGAAAAAAACCAGTCAAAATCAGCAATATAAAAAGAATAAGTAAGGAAACAAAATCGTAAGGAGGAACACATGTTGAACAATCAGCCAATGAATATGCCCCCAGAAGTCATTTCAGTGAAGGATTCCTTGTACTTAGAGGATATGCTCAACTGGAACTTGATCGCCATGAAAAAGGCTCATTTTATGGCCGAGCATTGCCAGGATCAAACATTGAAACAAGAATTAAATCAAGTTGGCCAAATGCATCATCAGCATTACACACAAATTCTTCAGCATTTAGGCAGCTCAGGGCAAGGCCAGTCTACTGGCTTTATGCAATAGGAGGAAAAAACATGGAACAGCAAAACCAACAAAAAATCGGGAATCCACAAACCCCGGTTCCCACAACTACAAACATGAACGATCGTGATTTCGTTACAGATCTCTTGTCGACTGAAAAATACATGACAAGTGGATACAACACAGCGCTCAATGAATTCAGTCATGAATCTCTTTACCAGGATATTCAGCGAATTGCGCTGGAAACACAGAAAACACAAAGACATTTATATGATGTCATGTTCCGATATGGCTGGTATTCTGTTGAAGCGGCTGATCAGCAAAAGCTCCAGCAGACACACCAGAAATTCCAGCAAACACTGACAGATCAATCTCCGTACGGATCATCACAAATGTCATAAGAAAAAAACTGCCAGTCTGATGCTGGCAGTTTTTTAACGGTCTTTATTGGCGCGATGAGCTTCGTTCAACTGTTTGATTCGTTGAATCGTGTGTTTGATTTCTTCTTTTGCTTCCGGATACGTTTCATTGAAATGCTTTGCTAGCGGCGGCATGCTTTTGGCAATATGAGAGTAGATCACCCATTGTTTCACATCTTGTTTCAGCTCGTCTGTTGATTCACCGAGCAGCAGCTCTGTATATTTATCAAGCAAGCCTTCCAGCTTTTCATCTAATTCATTTCCCATTGATATTCCGCTCCTTTTTCAGAAAAAAGCCTGACTCTGTGAGACACAGATGTCAGGCTTTTGACATACGATTATCTTGCAGCAAGAAATGTTTCAGCTTGCGCTTGCTGCACAATACAGCGTCCTCTACCGTGCGGAATACATAATGGTGTTCCAAATAGAGGATCTGTTGTCACTTGGCAATTCATATCAAAGACATTTTTCACGAGATCACAATTAATCACTGTTTCTGGTCTGCCTTCTGCATAAATTGACTTGTCTTTAATCGCGACAAGATGATGAGCATATCTGCATGCGAGATTGAGATCATGAAGAACCATCACAATCGTGCGCTGCTCTTTCTCATTTAAATCAAACAGAAGGTCCAAAATTTCGATTTGATGCGTCATGTCTAAATATGTCGTCGGCTCATCTAACAAAATAATATCGGTCTCTTGGGCCAGCGTCATCGCAATCCATGCACGCTGCCTTTGTCCACCTGATAATGAATCAACGGTCCGATCAGCAAGGTCTTCCATCTTTGTTGACTTCAATGCGCGATTCACTGCTTCTTCATCTTGCTTCGACCACTGCTTCAGCCAATTTTGATAAGGATATCTGCCTTGCTTCACTAACTGATGCACAGTTAATCCTTCTGGCGCTTCTGGTCCTTGTGGAAGAATAGCGAGCTGTTTCGCTACTTCTTTTGTTGGTAATTTTGCAATGGAATGACCTTCAAGCAGGACAGAACCACCCATTGGCTTCATGAGACGGGCCAAAGAGCGAAGTAGCGTGGATTTACCGCATCCATTACTGCCAATAAATACTGTGATTTCACCCTTAGGGATTGATACATTTAGTTCATCGATGATCATTGTTTCTCCGTAGCCTAAGCTTAAACCTTCAGTAGAAATGGCACTCATTCCGCTCAAACGCTCCTTTTCTCATCCAAATTTTTATATGAAATATCGTCTATGTACAGACGTAAAAGATCACTTATCTCAATTTAGTGTATCAGATTTAAGTGATCTTGAAAATCATTTTCAATTAAAAAATGAGAAAGTCTCGTTTATTTCTTCCTTTGGAATGTACGTTTGGTCCCATCCTCGAGCTTCAGATCGATCTGAATCCGCTGATAATCATCATCTAAATTAAAAGCAGCTAATAGTTCATTTACATACGCTTCATTGATCTTTGCACTAGGAATCGACATATCATTCAGCTTCATCTTCATCTCGCGCAAGGCTTCTTCCCCTTCATAGCGGACCCCATTCATATGATCACGAATGATTGCCTCCTCTTTGCCTCTTGCCTGACGGTAGGTCGCTTCGTATAATTCGTTTTTCTGTCCATATTGTACATGCAGATGCAGATGCTGAAATGGCAGTTCCTTCATTTGAACAGCTGACAGACTTTCTGCCTCTACTTCATGTGTTTGTTGTAATGGTTCAATTGATTGACAGCCGGACAGCATAAAGAGCAGCACCCCTATTTGTCCCGCCTTCTTCCAACACATCATGTGTTTCCTCCTATTTCATAGCATCGCTTTTTATTCTTCTCTAGGCTCCTTTTTGTTATTCAATAAAACATCTCACTATGATAAATTTAAAACAAAAAGGAGAACCGGATGATGAAAAAAACAGCCATTGTAACTGGTGCCAATAGCGGCTTTGGCAAGCTCATCACGATGCGTCTCGCCAAGCAGGGCTATACAGTGATTGCCGGCGTCAGACAGGAAACCAATGCAAAAAAGCTCGCTGAAGAAATCGAGCAAGCCTCTTTATCCGGCATGATACATATTGAAGCGTTAGATGTGACGGATACGCAGTCGATCCAAGCATTTCAGAAGAAACTTCATGCCTACGCACCTATTACCCTGCTTGTGAACAATGCGGGAACAGCCTTTGCTGGTTTTGCGGAGGAGGTTCCTGTTGACACGTACCGCCAGCAATTTGAAGTGAATGTCTTCGGTGTGATGGAAATGACCCAAGCAGTGCTGCCGTTTATGGCGAGCGGTGCAAAGATTTTCAATATGAGCAGTATCAGCGGATTAATGGGAATGCCTGCACTTTCTCCATATGTATCCTCTAAGTTTGCGTTGGAAGGCTATACAGAAAGCCTTCGGATTGAACTAGCTTCGTTCGGTATCCAGGCGGCCTTAATTGAGCCAGGCTCTTTCCAAACAAATATTTGGAACACCTCCATGAACGAGCAAATGATTCAGCCAGCAGAAGGATCGAAATACATAAAACTCTACCAAAAGATGATGGCCCATATTGATACCCAGAAATCCAACTATGGAGATCCTCGTGAAGTGGCAGAGCTTGTTGTTCGATTAGCAGAGAAGAAGCGGCTGAAACGGCTGAGATATCTTGTTGGAAAAGGCGTACGACTTTCATTCACAGCAAAACAGCTTCTGCCGTGGAACATGTGGGAACACATCATACTGCGTACACTCTCTTCAAAAAAATAAGCACAAAAAAACAGGTGGATATGTTGACCTCCACCTGTTTTTTTCATTTATTCGCTCTCTGACTGTCCAAGGGTAATATCTAGATTTTTGTTCTTTCCTTCACGGATGACAGTCATTGTGGTTTTATCGCCGACTTTTGTTTCTTTGTAAAGAATTTCTTTCAGCTGAGAGCTGTTCACTACGTCTTTCCCTTTGAACTTGATGATGACATCCCCAGATTTCAAGCCTGCTTTTTGCGCAGGTGAACCTTTTGAAACATCCTTTACGTAAATGCCTTTGCCGATTTGTTTATCAAATAAGCCGAGCGTATTTTCCTGATACGTCTCAGGCACTTGCTCAAGGTCAATCATTTGTACGCCAAGGTATGGACGTTCAACTTTTCCATTTTTCAACAGCTCATCTACAATCGGTTTGACATCGTTACTTGGGATCGCAAATCCGAGTGATTCCACACCGCTTTCGCTGATTTTCAAGCTGTTAATACCAATGACTTGACCATCTGTATTGATCAGTGGCCCCCCGCTGTTTCCTGGGTTAATGGCTGCATCTGTTTGCAGCACATTCATCTCCACCGTACCAGATGACGTATTTGCTTCTACGGTACGATCAAGACCACTAATGATTCCTTCTGTCACAGTACCTGAAAATTGTGCACCGAGCGGATTCCCAATGGCAATGACTTTATCTCCAGCACGAAGCTTAGAAGAATCACCAAAGCTCGCCACTTTATCAATGTCGTCTGCATTTATTTCAACAACGGCTAAATCTGTCATGACATCACTGCCGACAAGCTTTGCGTCTTTTGTTTTTCCATCGTATAGTGTGACCTTTAATTTATTGGCACCTTCGACTACGTGGTTATTTGTAATAATGTACGCTTTTTTGCCATCTTTTTTGAAGATGACACCAGAGCCTGTTCCAGCTTCAGCTTCTGTTTGATCACCGCTCAGGCCAAACGAATTTTGTGTAGATTGATAGTTTGAGACACCTACAATGGTGGGCTCTAAATCTTCTACCATATCAGCAACATTTGTGGCATTGGTGATTTGTTTTGTCGAGAAATTATCTGAGGCTGCCGGCTCGCTTGATGCAGTCTGCGTTTGCGTGTTGGCAGCTGTATCCTGTGACTGCGGCAAAAGCGGTGTAATGCCAAGTACAAGACCCCCGCCAATAATTCCTCCAAGAATCGGGCTGAGCCATGCCGCCTTCCGCTTTTTCTCCTTTTTTGACGCACGGTCATCCACCATTTGAGGAGAATGATTTGTCACACTCTCCTGCGCGGCAGATGCTTCGTTTTCATGCTGGTGTAAAACGAGTTCCTTCTCTTTTTCTGGTGCGTCTATTTGTTTCTCATTCTCTTGATGGGTATCTTCTTGATGATTCATTTCATTGTCTTGATTCGTGTTTTCTGGATGATTCATCTTATTCTCTTCATCTTCTCTTCGGAAATCCATCGCTTGCACTCCTTTACATCATGTTTCATTTCATATGTCTAGATAGGACTCAGGTCCTCTTAATGGAAAGATCATTGAAAAATACTTTATGGCAATATGTCAAATTATATAATACTTATTCATAGAAAAAAAGCAAGGTGCGCACATTGATGAAAAGCACCTATTCATCCGCCTTTTGTCTATGCCCTTTTTTCCCTTGACCTTATCATAATCAAACATTATGGGATAATGATGAGAAGAATATGTGAAATTGTGAAAAAAGCGTGTGATTGTTGACATGCCGCCTTTGTATCCCTTTATAATGACGTTGAGAGGATGTGGAAGACTTTGTCGTACACCATTTATTTAGTTGAAGATGAACAAAACTTAAATGAACTGTTAACCAAATATTTAGAGAGTGAGGATTGGAATGTCTCCTCTTTTTTAACCGGAGAAGCGGCACGCGAGGCAATGAACAAGCCACCGCATCTATGGATTTTAGATATCATGCTGCCTGATACAGACGGCTACACCCTCATTAAAGAAATCAAAGCCGCATCACCTGACGTACCGGTCATTTTCATTTCAGCACGTGATGCCGATATCGACCGTGTCCTCGGCTTAGAGCTGGGAAGCAGTGATTATATTGCAAAGCCGTTTCTTCCGCGTGAGCTGATCATTCGGGTACAAAAGCTGCTGGAGCTTGTGTATAAAAACAGTGATACCCCGCAGCAGCAAAGCGTCACAACTGTTTCTTCTTATGTCATTCATGAGGATGTAAGAGAGGTGTATGAAGAGGGGCAGCTCATTAACTTAACTTCTAAGGAATTTGACTTGCTGCTTTTATTTACACATCACCAAGGACATGCTTTTTCTCGTGAAGATATCCTCCTCAAAATTTGGGGACACGATTACTTCGGGACAGATCGTGTAGTCGATGACCTTGTTAGACGGCTGCGCAAAAAAATGCCCGACTTAAAGGTCGAGACCATCTATGGATTTGGATATAGGATGCTGAAGGGATGAAGAACAAACCGCTCGCTTTTCAAATTTGGGTTGTGATCTCTGGCATTTTGCTCACCATTTCCATTGTCCTGATCATTCTATTTTCTAATACATTACGTGACTTCTTCACAAATGAAATTTATAAAAATATTGAAAATGAACAGCAAGTGCTGACAGAATATCCATTAAACCGAGACGGCTCGCCAAAGTCGACACCGGAAAACCGCTCCGTGCAGCACATTTTGATTCCGTCAAATGAATTAGATCAAATGGCGCAGTTTTTCCCGCATGCCTTTATTGAGAAAATCCAATCGTTTGTGAAAAAACAAAAAAGCGCAACGAAACGGTATTCTGAAGAGGTGAACGGCCAGCATATCTTTTTTGTCATCAAAAAGGTATCATCAGGCAATACACCATATATTCTTCTATCCTATGCACCAGATTCTTATCGAGACGACCTGTCCTTTACGCTGTTTAAACAGCTGATCTTTATCTTAGGCACCGTTATTTTACTAAGCTGGATTCCATCGATTTGGCTTGCCCGCTATTTATCCCGACCAATCGTTGCGTTTGAAAAACACGTCAAACGGATTGCACAAGAGGACTGGGACGATCCTGTCATCGTTGACCGGCAAGATGAAATTGGCAAGCTTGGTCATACCATTGAAGAAATGAGACAAAAACTCATTCAAAAGGATGAAACAGAACGGACACTTTTGCAGAATATTTCACATGACTTAAAAACACCTGTCATGGTCATCCGCGGCTACACGCAGTCCATTAAAGATGGTATTTTTCCTAAGGGAGATCTTGAACAAACGGTGGAAGTCATTGAAGGTGAAGCGGAAAAGCTTGAGAAGAAAATCAAGGATCTGCTGTACTTAACTAAGCTTGATTATTTATCAAAACAACATCCCGCACATTCTTCCTTCCTAATCAGTAATACGATGCTGGAAGTGGTCGACCGAATACGCTGGTCGAAAAATGAATTGCAGTGGAACGTGGACTTAGATGATGAGGCTGCTCTTGAAGGCGATCCAGAACAATGGAGCAAATTATTTGAGAATGTACTAGAAAATCAACTTCGCTACGCAAAAAGTAAGATTGATATTCAGATGAAACAGGAAGAGGATCAAATCCGCATTGTTATTCGAAATGACGGTCCTCCAATTGAAGATCATATGCTGTCCAACCTATACGAACCTTTTAGTAAGGGAAAAAAGGGCGAATTCGGTATTGGATTAAGCATTGTCAAAAGAATCCTTTCAATGCATCAAGCGTCCATATCTATTGAAAATGATGATCTAGGTGTACGTTATACAATCATAGTTCCAAAGAAGAGACTGTAGGTTTTTGACCGCAGTCTTTTTTAGATGAATGAATACCCATTGAAATCACGGTATGTGGCTTTGATCTTTTTGCCAGCTTGATACATCCATTTCTTTTCAATGGTTGTCTCTTTCGGCATTTTGACTTTTTCTACTTGAATCCCTTTTGTTCGCAAGCGTCTAATCATATCATCAATTTCTCTCATGGAACATCATCCTTTCACATATTTTGACCAGTTGGTCACCTTACTTTATAATATAAAGAATTACACTGTAAAAAACAAGTTACAATCTGATTAATTTTTGAAAACTTTCGTCGTTTATGACCGATAAGTCATATCTCTTTGCGCACGTTTCCTAAGACATTTGTCTCTCGGTAAGAAAGGATGACATTCATATTGAAAAAGAAAGAAAAAATGATCATTGAGGCTGGCATGAAATTATTTGCCAGCAAAGGCTACAACACAACGTCTGTTCAGGAAATTGCGGATGAATGCCACATGTCAAAGGGTGCTTTTTATCTTTATTTTAAATCAAAGGAAGCATTGCTCATTTCGATCCTTCATTACTATTACGATAAGGTATTTACCCGGATTCATGAGGTTCAAACAGAGGGCGGCACACCAAAAGAAGCCTACCGAAAACAGCTCACTGTCTATTATGATAATATTTTGCAGCAAAAGGATTTTATTAAAATGCAGCTGAGCGACAGGGCGCTACCACTGAATGAAGAAACGCAGCAGCTCGCAAAACAAATTAGGCTTGCGACCGTCCAGCTTCACATTGATAACATTAAACAAGTATATGGAGATGCTGCTATTCCTTATATGGCTGATTTATGTTTGACGATTGAAGGCATGAGCCACGTTTATTTCGAGCTGGCGATTTTATATGATTTTCAGCTGGAAGCAGAAGAACTTGCCACAACCATGATTCATCGTATCGATGATTTGATGGGCGGTATGATGAAGCGAAATGACCTTCCTCTCATTTCTGTAGATCAAGCGAGCGATTGGTTTGGCCCTATTTATGAACGGTCATTCGATCCGCTCACAGAATCTCTTTTAAAGGAATTAAGAGAGATTGCTGAATCACACTATGAAGTGAAGAACGAACCTGAATTATTTGAAGCGCTTGGCATACTAGAAAATGAATTAAACAAACAAAAACCAAGACAAGTCATCGTGAAAGGCATGCTGTACCAATTAAAATTATACGCACCGCTTCAAATCAACTCTGAGTCACTTTTGCGTATTTTGAAAGAGGATCATTTGTAAACACATCACTTTTAATGAAAAAAACCAGGGGCAGCCGCCCCTGGTTTCTTATTTTGCTTTCGGTGTCACCATTTCTTCTGGTTTCACAAATTGCTCGAACTGCTCCTCAGTTAGCAGCTCTAATTGAAGTGCTGCTTCTTTTAATGTTAATCCTTCTTTGTGAGCAAGCTTCGCAATTTTCGCTGCATTTTCATATCCGATGTGCGGGTTAAGTGCCGTCACAAGCATCAATGAATTGTTCAAGTTTTTCTCAATCGTTTCAAGGTTTGGTTCGATTCCAACTGCACACTTGTCATGGAATGAGTTCATGCCGTCAGCAAGTAGTTCAACTGATTGCAGGAAGTTATAAATGATGACTGGCTTAAATACGTTCAGCTCAAAGTTTCCTTGGCTTGCCGCAAAACCGATTGTGGCATCATTCCCCATGATTTGTGCTGCAATCATAGTTAAAGCTTCACTTTGGGTTGGGTTGACTTTTCCTGGCATAATAGAGCTTCCCGGCTCATTTTCAGGAATGATCAATTCGCCAATTCCACAGCGTGGGCCACTTGCAAGCCATCTGACATCATTGGCAATTTTCATTAAATCAGCTGCAAGTGCTTTTAAGGCACCGTGTGCATACGTAATTTCATCATGGCTTGTCAGCGCATGGAATTTGTTTGGTGAAGAATTGAATGTTTGACCTGTCAGCTGGCTGATTTCCTCAGCAACATATTGACCGAACTCAGGATGTGCGTTAATGCCTGTACCAACAGCAGTTCCGCCAATGGCTAATTCTCTCATTTTTTCAGTTGATTCTAGAATCATTTCTTTTGAACGGTCCAGCATGTATACCCAGCCGCTAATCTCTTGACCTACTGTCAGCGGTGTAGCATCCTGCAAGTGCGTACGGCCGATTTTCACAATCTCTTGATACGCTTTTGCTTTCTCATCAAGAGTTGTTCTTAACTGGTCAATAGCAGGCAGCAACTTTTTGTACACAGCTAAAACAGCTGCCACGTGCATAGCCGTTGGGAATGTATCGTTTGAGCTTTGGCTGCGGTTAACGTCATCATTCGGGTGAATGCTGAACTCACTATTTTTATCTTTCAAATAAGCAGTTGCTCTATTTGCAACGACTTCGTTCATGTTCATGTTACTTTGTGTTCCACTACCTGTCTGCCAAACAACAAGCGGGAAATGCTCGTCATACTTTCCGCTGATGATGTCATCACATACAGCAGCAATCGCTTCTGCTTTTTCGCTTTCAAGGTTGCCAAGACGCTCGTTGGCAATCGCTGTGCTACGTTTCAAAATTGCAAACGCATTCACAACTTCCTTTGGCATTTTCTCAGAACCGATTTTGAAATTTTCTTTGCTTCGTTGTGTTTGTGCACCCCAGAACTTGTCCTTCGGCACTTTGATTTCGCCCATTGTATCTTTTTCGATTCTAAATTCCGTCATTATGTATCCCTCCATAGCTTCTCATCACTCAACTCTATTCTATACAAAAAACGAAAATCCTTTAAGCGTTTTCAATTAAAATTTTATCTTTATTTTAATTTTAGTTCAATATAAACGCGAACATCCTTCGAATATTTGTATTTTGGGTTCGTTTTTCCGTAGTCCTTTGATGTATATGTCACCTCATAATGCTTGTCAAACGACTGTAGAATACGGTCGATCTCCTCTTTTGTTCCTGCTAAACGAATCTGTGCCATCTTGTTTCCTCCAAAACCCTCATTCTTTCTTTTACCACAAAATAATGTAACACAGAATATTGTTTTTTCAAGCAGGTAATGCTAAGAAAAAGATTTGAGGCGGGTGATCCGAATGAATCAAACTCCATTAAAAGAGCACTTATACGATAATCTCTCCGTCATCCTTCCACAATTAAAAGAAATGGACGACTTGGTTCATGAGAAAAAAACGCTGCCTCACGGACAGGTTGTTTACTATTTATACATAAAAGAAATGAACGAAACGATGGAGATTCAAACCTTTTTAAAGCTGCTTCTCCAAGATCATACGTCTCTCACAAAAGAGAAGCTGGAATCCAATTTATCGATGATGACCACCCGTTCGGTGAAGACTTCTGAGGAATTGGTCGCTGCGATTTTTGATGGGCATTGCGTAGTACTGATTAACGGGTTTCAGCATGCGTACATTTTAGAAACGCACGGAACGAAGAAACGCAGTATAGGGGATGCTACCTCTGAAACAGTTGTGAGAGGACCGAAAATTGGCTTTATTGAAGATTTAGACACGAACTTAGCTCTTGTGAGGCAGCGCTTGAAAAACCCCAATCTTAAAACCGTCGACATGAAGATTGGTCAAAAAAAGTACACCCAAGTGACCATCATGTACATAGATGGCATGGCTCAATCGTCTGTTTTAAAAGAAGTGAAAAAACGGCTCAAGCAAGTCACCATTGATGATATACAAGATTCTGGTGTTCTTGAGGAACTGATTGAAGACAATGTGTACTCGCCTTTCCCGCAAGTCCAAAACACAGAACGGCCGGATAAAGTCGCTTCTGCTTTAAATAATGGACGTGTCGCCATTTTTGTCGATCATTCACCTTTTGTGTTAATTGTACCTGCTTCTCTCGCGACGATTATGCAATCACCTGATGACTATTATGAAAGGTGGATCGCCGCCTCTCTCATTCGGATGCTGCGGTTTACCTCTATCTTTCTGACATTATTTTTATCAGCCATTTATATTGCGCTTGTGTCCTTCCATCAAGGACTTTTACCAACAACACTGGCTATTTCGATCTCAAGTACAAGAGAAAATGTCCCATTTCCGCCTATTGTGGAGGCACTCATTATGGAAATAACGATTGAACTGCTGCGGGAAGCGGGTTTAAGGCTGCCAAATCCGCTCGGTCAAACGATTGGACTTGTAGGTGGAGTTGTCATCGGACAGGCAGCCGTTCAGGCTCATATCGTGAGCTCAATCATGGTGATTATCGTCAGTGTGATTGCCCTTGCGTCCTTTACTGTTCCTCAATACGGGATGGGCATGTCGTTCCGCGTGCTCCGCTTTGTGTCTATGTTTACGGCAGCTACTTTGGGTTTATATGGGATTGTGCTGTTCATGCTCGTTCTCCTTACTCATTTAACACGGCAAAAAAGTTTTGGTACGCCTTATTTTTCACCAGATTTTGTGTTCAGCTATAAAAATGAAGACAATTCCATTATTCGATTGCCTTTGAAAAATCAAAAGAAAGGAGAACGATATGGTCAATCATAAAGAGTCGATCACCAGCTATCAGGCAAGTGCCATTATTGCCAATACAACATTAGGTGCCAGTATGATGATTCTGCCAAGAGCAATGGCTCAAGCTGCAGCTACACCTGACGGCTGGATTGCGCTCTTACTCATGAGTGCCATTTACATTGTATTTATTTTTACGAATGTCCTTATGATGAAAAAAGTCCCCTTCTCCTCTTACTATGATTATACAAATGAGGGGCTTGGAAAGTGGATTGGTGCTCTTGCTAACATATTGATTATTATTTATTTTCTTGGCGTTGCCAGCTATGAAGTACGGGCGATGTCGGAAATGGTGAGGTTTTTCTTGCTTCAAAACACACCTGTAGCGGTGACAATGATCAGCTTTATTTTGGTTGGACTTTATCTTGTAGTCGGCGGGATTGGTGATTTTGCCAGACTGTGCCCCTTTTTCCTCATTGTCACCTTGATTATCTTATTTGTTGCATACGGACTCAGTGTTCAAGAATTTAAGTTAGATAACCTCCGCCCTGTTTTAGGAGAGGGATTCTCCCCTGTCTTCAAATCCCTTAACGCATCAGCCATTTCGTTTGTCGGCATTGAAATGATATTGTTTATGCCTGCCTATATGAAAACGCAAAAACACACCTTTGCTTATGGCGCAGTCGGCTTTTTGATTCCTGCGATCATCTATATTTTCACCTATATTCTTGTCGTTGGTGCGTTCACGGTGAAAGAAACAGCGACTTTGACTTGGCCGACGATTGCCTTATTTCAATCGTTTGATATACAAGGAATCTTTATTGAGCGAATCGAATCCTTTTTGCTCATCGTTTGGCTTGTTCAACTTTATACGAGCTTTGTAGGATATACGTTTTTTGCTGCAATGGGGTTATCAAAACTCACAAAATTCCCTAAAAAGATCGTGCTCGCGCTGATGGGAATTGTTATCTACTTTGCCGCCATTTTCCCAAAGGATGTTGATACAGTGCGCAATTATTTAACCTATGTAAACCATTTATTTTTCCTTTTATTCGGTATCCTCCCGTTTCTCTTATTTATCATCGTGTTTTTGAAAAGGAGGCGGAAAGCAGCATGAAAAAGAAGAAGGTCTTTGCATTGCTCGCCCTTGTTCTATTAAGTGGATGCTGGGATAGTACCAATATTGAGGAGCTCAACATGGCGATTGGTTATGGCTTAGATAAAGGAGATAACGGTCATAAGCTGAAAATATCTATGCAAGTCCTTGTTCCTCAAAAAATTGAACAAGAATCCAGCGTAAAAGACCCAACAAAGATTATTGAAACTAGCGGTGATTCCGTGCATCAAATATTCCGAACAACGACTCTTAAAAGTCATCGTATTTTCGCCCAGCAGCTGAGGGTGTATTTATTTTCTGAGGAGCTTATCAATGAAAATAATTTCGACCTCGTCATCAATCAATTTATTCGCGACAATGAAACGCGGAGAGGAAGCCTTGTCTTTATGACCGCTGAAAAGCCTGGAGACTTGCTGAAAATCAATGATGATGGGCAGCCTGCTTCTTCTACATTATATGATATTTCTGGGAATACAAAATCGACCATCCGTATGTTAAAGCCTGTTTCATTAGGAGATATTTCTACTGCTATGCAAAACAACGTATCTTTTGCTGTTCCGAAAGTCAGTGTGGATCAAGGGAAATTAATACTCGACGGTGCCTCTATTATTAAAAACAAACGATTTCTCACCGACATCTCTCCGTTAGCCGTGCAGTCATACAACCTATTGACAGGGGAAGGAAAAGGTGGAGTCATTGAATTTAAATATGACCACAGCATCTATTCTTATGAAATATTTAAACTGAAACACAACATTGAAACGAAGAAAACAGCCAGCGGAAGATATCAATTTGATGTATCAGTAGAGCTTGATGGAAGATTATCTGAGGATTGGAATGAGCGTGAGAATGCATTTAATGAGAAGTATCTTCAAGAGATTGAGGGTGCAGTGGAGCGTCAATTAAAGAAAACTGTAAAAGATTTCATTGGGGAATTACAGCATGAGATCAAAGCAGATATTTGCGGGTTTTCTCAAAAAGCGAGTATTGCGTATCCGAAGGACTTTCGAAAAGAAGCGAAGCATTGGGATGAGATTTTTAGTGAATCGGACATTCGTTACAAGGCAAATGTGAAAATCCGTGACTTCGGGACTAAGGGCGCAACACAATCTTTATAGAGTATGTTAAAATGGTAAGAAAAAAAGGGTGTCAATCATGAAACGAGCTTTACTTTCGGCCGGCATTCTATTTTTGATTCTAGGGATACTTCTGTTAATCGTTGTATTCATGCAATCAAAAGAAGATTTCTTCATTGAAGCCGACAGCTTTTCAAGCACATTTTTGATCGTGGTTTATTATGGACAAACCCCTGCGCTCCTTCTGTTGGGAGGCGGATTATTCGTCGGACTTTCACAGATCATTGATTTGCAGGAAAAAAAAGCGGCAGCAGCAAAGGAGAGCGTAAAGCTTTTATCCGAAATGAAGAAAACCCTGGAAGAAAAATCGGCCAAGGAGCAGGAGGCTTTTCCAGTTCCTGAGCTCCATCAACTATCCGAACGTCCGATCACAGGACAGAAGGACTAATTTTACGCATGTTCTAGCAGCTTTCACTTGAAAGCTGTTTTTTTATTGAATCAGCTTATGGCGGTGGGCATACACAGCCGCTTGCGTTCGATCTTCCACATCAAGTTTGGAAAGAATGTTGGTAATATGGGTCTTCACCGTTTTAATTGTAATAAATAATTCCTCGGCAATGACCTTATTCGATTTCCCATCCGCAATCAGCTTCAAGATCTCCATTTCTCTTGCTGTTAATGAATCGTGAAGGATAGACCCATTTGATGAATGACGGAGTTTATTCATGACCTTTCCTGCCACTTTCGATTCAAGTCTTGGTTCGCCGATGCTTGCAGATCTGATGGCATCCGCAATTTCTCCTGCCTTGGATGTTTTTAATAAATAGCTTAAAGCACCCGCCTCAATCACAGGATAGACTTTATCATCGTCAATAAAGCTCGTCAGAACAATGATCTTGGCATCTTCAATTTCCTGACAAATTCTTTTCGTTGCTTCTATGCCATCCATCCCTTCCATGACGAGATCCATTAAAATCACATCTGGCCTTAATTCAACGGCTAGCTCTACACCTTTTTGTCCATCTGACGCTTCACCAATGACTTCAATATCAGCCTGCGCCTCTAAAAAGGCCGCAAGCCCCATTCTCACCATTTCGTGATCGTCGATTAAAAGCACTCGAATCATCGAACGTTCTCTCCTTTTCCTTCATCAAAAATGGGAACCTTCACATCAATTTGTGTGCCTTTTCCCTCAAATGACATAATCTCTGCGACACCGCCTACCTCACTTGTTCTTTCTCGAATCGATTCCAGTCCGTAGGAGGCCGTCTTCACATGGTCTGTTTGAAAGCCAATACCATTATCAATAATCTTTAGCTGCACTTGACGGTTTCTTATGAGCAGACGCACTGTCACTTTTGTCGCCTTTGCATGCCTAAACACATTCGACAGTGCTTCTTGCACAATTCGGAAGAGGTGGTCCTCTACTCCTTTAGATAACGGAACATCATCTTCGATTTCCCAATCAATATCAATCGGCTGCTTTGCTTGAAATTCATTTAGCAGCTCAATTAAGCCTTTTTTCAGGTCTTTTCCTTCTAGAGTGATCGGTCTCAAATGAAGCAGAAGAGCACGCATCTCATTTTGTGCATCGCCAGACATTCGTTCGACAAGCTGCATTTGTTTTAAAATCTTTTCGTCCTTTTCCTTCATGCCTTCAAGAATAGCTGAGGTCATCATCGAAATCGCAAATAACTGCTGGCTGACCGCATCATGGAGCTCTCGTGCCAGCCGCTGACGCTCTTCTGAGACAACCGATTTCTTCATTTGAGCCTGCCATTCAGCCCGTTCATTCGAAAGCTTTTGCAAAGAGGCTACTTGCCCTTCCACCCGCTTCGCCATTTCGTTTAATTGATCGGCGGCTAAGCCAATTTCATCATCGCCAAGCGACGGCAGTCTGTATGCAAAGTTTCCATTTTCGAACTTCAAAATCGACTCTACAAGCTGGTCGAGCCTCTTCTTATGCTGATAGCCAAATACACTCGCGGCAGAAATCCCAATCGCAAGACTAACGATGAGTAAAATACAAAAAAACGGTATGCCAAACCAGCGGGTAGAAAGCAGGATCATTGGATCAAGCTGATAATAAAAAAACATCAGCAGTGTCGTCATCGTTACAACACCGAGCGAGACGCCGACTCCAAGACGAACAGATTGCCACTGGATACCTAAATGCAATTTCCTCATAAGTATCTCACATCCACATCTCCGATCAGTAGAGAGATGGAGATTTTCACTTTTCGTTTGCTCTCATCATAATCGTTGGTCATCACATACACTTTACTGCCGAAGCCGCTTCTTTTTTCATCTATGATTTTCATATCACCAATCGCGGCTGAAGCACTCACACATACTTCAATATCCTGCGGTACGTAAATATCCACATCGCCGATCAGTCCGCTAATCACGATTGTGCTCTCTTCTTCTGCAATGATCGCCTTTGATAAATCGATTTTAACATCGCCAATAAAACCTGAAATCGTCAAATCACTTAGTTGAAAAGGCTTTTTCATCAGCCTGACTTCACCGATAAAAAAGTCATGCTCTTTGCGCGGCTTTGTCTGGCTTTTTGTTTTCTTCTGATCGCCCTCTTTTTCAAGATTGACTTTCAGTGAAGGCTTCCCATCGTCTGATGTTTCCTTTTTATCGACATCAAAAACAGGTTTATTTTTCAATAAACGATAGCCCGCATAAATCAAAAAAGCCGCAAATAAGTACCCTGTTAAACTAAATGTAATATTGAGCAGAAATTTTAAGAAGAGAAAGCCGGCAAAAATATAGGAAACTGAACCGAGCCAACGTTTGGATCGTGAGTGCAGCCAATAACCCGCCAGCGCAAAAAACACAGGCCAAAACAGATCTGCTCCGATCCCAATAATTTTGAGAAATAAATTAATACCAAAAATCACCACAATGATGCCTAATATTTGATTCCTTGTAAAACGCAGTTGACTCGCCTCCTTCCTTTCTTTCATTCATTAACGCAGCTTGAGGTTACCACTTGTCATTTCAATATCGACTAAATGTGTCCCTTTTCCCCGCGTACCTTTAAAGCCTCGACCTTCATTCTCCACTTGATCAAAATCATACGAGTGATCGACGCTTCCACTTGTTTTTTTCACCTGAACGTTGAAATCTCCGTCGTCTGGCAAATTAAATTTCGCGCTCCCTGATGTCATCTGAAAGGAGACAGGTGACTCAATTGTATCAAAACTTGCCGTCATTCGGCCGCTTGTCATGCCCAATTGCAGTTTGCCTTTTACATCATTAATATCGGCACGCCCTGAAGTTGCCCCAATATCACTATCCTTCGCATCGATATGCGACACTGCCATCCTGCCAGAGGTTGCTTTGATTTCTACATTTTTTGCTGAAAAATTCTCGGCTGTGAGGTTTCCACTCGTTGATTTGAGTATCACATCTTGAAGGGACAGCTTTCCTCCTCCGTCAATCTCACTGACGCCACTTCCACCTGTAATCTTCACATTTTTATGATAATCTGTTGGAATTTTAACTAAAAGCTCTCCTTTTTCAAATTGAGTGAAAAACAAGAAGCTTTTATTTTCAGCACGAATTTTGAAGGTACCACCTGTTTGCTCCGCATACATTTTCCCTTTTCCATTGACAGCAGTCACGGAAATATCGGAACGATTTTCAGGTTTTACCTTCACGCGAAACCCAGAAAGAGAAATATCTAATTGATCAATCTCCTCTGTTTTTGCTGAAGCTGTTGTCACTGGTTTTTCACGGGAAAAACTTAAATGAAAGAGACCTTCATTTTTGAAAAGCATGCCAATCATTAAAAAGATACCTACAAGTATACAAATTAGACCGATTAATCGCTTCATTCATACCATCCCTTTATCTTCTGACCTTTTCATTATAAGGAAAAGCGAAACAGAAAGAAATCAAATATCGGAAGAAAAAGCCTGCTTTTCTTCCGATGTGATCTCTATACGTTTGCTTGCTGCTGTTCAGGCTTTTTCTCAAGCTTCAGTTTCTGCCATTCTTTTTCAACCTCATCGGCATAGTCTAAATGAGCATATGCCCCTTGATCCGCAAATTGTGCATAGCTGCCTGCTTTTGTTTCCATTTCTTCAATACGGTTCTCCATTCGAAGAAATTCTTTATATGCACTTTCACTGTCTACTTTATTGATGGAATCATTCATATGCTGCTTTGCCTGTGCGGCATTGGCTCTTGCAATCAGTGCCTGTTTCTTGTCTTTTATATCACGCAGCTTCGTTTCTAAGTGCTGTAATTGCTCTTTCAGCTCTTTCAATTGTTTCACAGACTGCTGGTACGCTTCCTGATATTCGTTGTGCTTTTCTTCAAAATACTTCATTTCTGTGAGCGCTTTTCGTGCAAGCTCCTCTTCTCCCGCATGATATGCCATCTCTGCCTGTTTCTTTCGCTTTTCAGCAAATGCTTCCGTCTCTTCTGCTTTTCGCAGGAAGCCTTGCTGAATCGTTTGCTGTTTGATGATGGCATGTTTCGCTTTCGCAACATCATCCTCCATATCACGAACGTATTGATTCAGCATGACACGCGGATTCTCCAATTTATCTAAACCTTCATTGACAGTTGCAACAAACATATCTCTTACTCTTCTTAATACCATTTGATGTTCCTCCTTTTATTTTTTCTTTAAAAAGTCTTCCCATTCTTGATCAAATGACGTGTGAATCGGTTCCTCCGTATTGGGTGCCGTGTTTGGCTCCATATAGGCTCTGCTTGATGATTTTTTGGTAGATTCACCACTAATCATCGACCAGCCAAAATAAAGAAGTACCCCTGCAAATGCAATGCCGAGTAAAAACGGCAGGAATTGCACGACAATCAGTACACCAATGACTGCTAGAATGATCCCTGAGGTTTTACTGCCTTTTTCATATTTTTTAACACCTACATAGATGAGCCATGCCCCAATCAAAACCGGAATCAGTCCACCTAATGAACCACCAAAGAAGATGGATAAACCGACAAACAATAAAATTGAACCGATAATGGTTTTACTTGTTATTTTCATCTTCATGCCTCCTTTCTTGCTCCTTGCTTTAACTATAGTCAAAAAAGAAAGCCGGCAAAACGTGTCACAGATTGATTTTTGATTGCGACTAGAGTCGTAACAATGCTCAGACTGAACGGTTGAATCAAACAAAAAACACTCATCGAAAAGAAGAGTGTTGCAGATTGTTGACAAAGGGGTAAAATGATCTTTATTTTAGCCCTTTGTCTTCTTCAGCGTGATAGAAAACCTTTGCAGCCCTAGGAAGGACGAGTACCGGAGCGGAGCGAATTGAACATTCGTGAGCACCGGAACGCAGACCTGACAACGAATGCGAGGGTTTGCCTACACGCTGAAACACTCTTCGAAAAGAAGAGTGTTGTTAAACATATGGTAGAATCACAGAATAAGTTGTATCTAAATCAAGTCAGAGGCAGGTGTCGTATATTGATAAATAAAGATCAACTAGCTGATCTATTTGCTAGTCATTCTTTTCACATACAAGAAATCTATCGTTTAGTCATCCAGCCCCATAGTACATTAAGGGAGTTTAAGACAGAAAGTGCTGGCTTTCTTTTCAGTATTCGCGGGGAAGCTAGACTGAATGTCAATGGAAAAAGCTACAATTTGCAGCCAGGGTCCGTCATCCATGTAACACCAGAATGCCAGCTTGCCCTGCAGGTGATCAGTCAATCAGAATACGAGTATCATTCACTTTTCTATCATTTGAATTGTGATAAGGAATCTGACTGTGACACTGTTTTCAAGCTGGAAACGGGAGCAAATCCGAGAATCATTGAAATACTCTCCATGCTCCAACAGAATGTCCATACACCTGGCGGAATGGGAAAACTTCGGGTCAAAGAATTATTTTTACGCATCCTATATCAAATACTAATGGGCTGTAAGCAGGAAGAGGGCTCTCCTCATGAAAGGGTCATTGAGGAAGCCATCGCTTATATTAGAGGACAATATATGATTCCATTAACACTTCAGGATCTCGCTGAACTGTTCGATATGAACCCTAAAAGCTTCTCATACTTTTTCCATAAATATACCGGACTTCACCCAATTGACTATGTCATCCAGTATCGTATGGAAAGAGCGCTTGAAATACTAAAGGCAGGTAATATTTCGATTCGTGACGTTGCTATGACTGTCGGCTATCCCAATCCGCTATATTTTAGCAGACTATTTAAAAAGAAATTCGGAGTGCCGCCTAGCGCATATATCGCTAAATAAATCTGTCGTATTTCTTCTCAAAACGATAGACGACAGCCTCATTCCTGAAAGGAAATTCCACAGCTCTCTATGAAATAACCAGCCTAACTGCCTCATAAATTGAAGTCGATCAAGATCATCGCTCTTCTGTCAGTCCAGATTAGATAATAATGCATATGATATTCGCTATTTGTGTATTCGCATTTCACGAGGTCCTTGCTATACTATTCAATGATAATGATTATCAATATCGATTATTACTGACTAATAATCAGCAACGACAGGGAGGCAGATGATGTGAACAAAAAAAGGCAGCTTTGTATCGGATTGTCCTTGTCAGCGACCTGGTTGAAGGGAAAAGGCTGGCAGCATCCGAGCAGCATGGTAGAACACTTATTTTCAACCAACTTTTACGTTGAGCTTGCAAAGAGAGCAGAGATGGCCAAGCTTGACTTTCTTTTTAAGCCGGATGCACTGACACTCCACATAGAGTCATTGGATCACTCCCCTGGCTTTGGCGGTCTTGATCCAACGGTTTTGCTTGCTTCGATTGCTCATGAGACGGATCGAATCGGACTTGTTTCAACTGCCTCGACTACGTTCAATCCTCCCTATGTAGTGGCGAGACAGCTCCAGTCCTTGCACTCGATCAGCAATGGGCGTGCCGGGTGGAATATTGTCACTTCGATCGACGGGGCTGATAATTTTAGCCATTCACCCATGCCATCATCAGAAGAACGATATAAGAAGGCGATGGAATTTACGGATGTTGTACGCAAGCTTTGGGAGAGCTATCCAAATGAGGCGCTGCTCATCAATCGAGCGACAGGACAGTTTGCTGACAAGGAGAGAATTTCTTCTATTCAACATGAGGGTCATTTCTTTCAAATTAAGGGGCCGCTTAATGTGCCGGCTCATCCGTCAGGAACTATTCCTTTGTTTCAGGCAGGTGCTTCGGAAACAGGGCGGGATTTTGCCGCTTCAACCGCAGATGCGATGTTTGCAGCAACCCCTGATATGGCCTCAGGCATTGAATTACGGAAAGACATGAGGAGAAGAGCAAGCAAGCATGGCCGCCAACCGGATGAGATCCGTGTGCTGCCTGGCTTGTACTTTTTTATAGGAAAAACACGTGACGAGGCACATGAAATGTATCGAGAGGCGCATTCCCATATAAGCACTGCACAAGGTTATGCAGCGATACAATCGATTCTAGGTCTCGATATTCGTCACCTTCCCTTAGATCAACCCGTTCCTGCCGATATGCTGCAAGGATTGGATGAGCAGGTACGCAGTCAGACTCATGCTGATTTGCTGCGCAGGTTGATTGTACAAACGCAGCCTACCGTAAGAGAACTACTCTCCAGACCAGAGGTCATTGGATCGGCACACTGGGTCATCGTGGGAACAGCTGAGGATGCACAGAGAGAAATAACCAGATGGTTTGAAGCAGGCGCTTTAGACGGTTTCATTGCTCTTCCGGGCTCAGTACAATCACTAGAATTATTTTTTGACGAATTGGTCCCCTTACTCGTCCAACATGGCTTATTTAGAAGTGAATATATAGGATCCACCTTACGTGAGCATCTGGGGATGAAATAAAGCACGACTACAATAGACAGTTTGAGAGGAGTTTTGAAAAGATGAATAAGAAATTAATGATCATCGGCTTCATTTCCTTATTGATGCTGATCATGGCGGCATGCGGCGGAGGAGACAAGCCTAAACAATCAACTACAGCCTCCGGAAGCAAAAATGCCAGAATTGAAAATTCAGGTGATGCTGCTACGAAAACAATAGAGTATCTTGGGAAAAAGTATACCATCCCGAAAAAAGCTGAAAAAATCGTCATTACTGGGGCAATGGAAGCGATGGAAGATGCCGTTGTACTTGATGTTCATCCGGCAGGGGCAATATCAGTAGGAGGAAAGTTTCCGAAAATATTTGCTTCAATCACAAGCGATTCCGAATCAATCGGTGAAAAACAGCAGCCAAATTTTGAGAAAATATTAAGTTTGAAACCTGACGTTATTTTAGGCTCCTCTAAATTTCAACAAGTCGTACTGAACAAGTTAGAGAAAATTGCGCCGACCATTCCAATCTCCCATATCGCGACAAATTGGGAGGCTAATTTACAGCTAATGGCCGAATTAACAGGAAAACAAACGAAAGCAGAGAAAATCCTCACTCAATACAAAACAGATGTCAAAGACGCAAAAGCTTCGTTAAAGGAAAAGCTCAAGGATAAAAAAGTAGCCATCATTCGCATTCGGGGAGCACAAGCCTTCGTATATCCAGAAGATGTGTATTTCAATCCTGTCTTGTATAACGAATTGGGTCTCGCCGTTCCTCAGCCGATTAGTTTGGCAAAGACACAAGAAGCAATCTCTGTCGAGCAGCTAGGGGAAATGAATCCGGATTATCTATTTGTACAATTTTCTACGGATGAAAATCAAGAGGCAAGCCAGGCATTTGATGACATGAAAAAGAATCCTGTTATTCGAAATATGACGGCCTTTAAAAAGGATCAGGTTTATATCAATGTGGTACATCCACTCCTTGAAGGAGGACCTGCTTATAGCCGCATCCAGTTTTTAGAAGCCTTGCAGCAGCAATTAGAAAATAAATGAGACTGCATGAATCAGCTATGAAATCATGACTATGGTCATTTTTAAAAATAAATGAAGCAAAAGAAGTGGGGAGAATTGTACGATGCAGGATATGGAAGTTTATGATGTAACCATTATTGGCGGCGGACCTGCTGGATTGTTTTCCGCCTTTTATAGTGGATTGCGTGAAATGAAAACGAAACTGATTGAATTCCAGCCTTTCCTTGGAGGAAAGGTGCATGTTTATCCAGAAAAGATGATCTGGGATATAGGAGGATTAACGCCAGTTCCAGGCTCGCAGCTGATTGAACAAATTGTTACTCAAGGACTGACCTTTGAACCAAAGGTCGTACTCGGAGAAAAGGTGACCTCTATTTCTCAAGACGAAACAGGTCACTTTGTTCTCCACACCGCGTCCAATCAAAAACATTACTCCAAAACCGTCATTTTAGCTGTTGGAGGAGGTATCCTCAAGCCGATTAAATTGGATATTGAGGGTGCAGAACGATTTGAGGTTCAAAATTTGCATTATACGGTCAAATCCCTTGCACGTTTTAAAGATAAAACCGTGTTGATCTCAGGAGGTGGTAATTCAGCCATTGACTGGGCGAATGAGCTGGAGCCGATTGCCAAGCAAGTGTATTTAACCTACCGGAAAGATGCTTTAAAAGGACATGAAGCCGAAATATCAAGACTTAATAACAGCTCTGTCCAATGTCTGCTTCATACCTCGATTGAAAAGCTCATCGCAGCAGACGATCATGAACGGATTGAAACGGTTGTCCTCAAAAATAATCAGGACGATACTTTATTTAAGCTAGCTATAGATGAAGTCATTATCAATCATGGATACGAACGAGACAAAGAATTACTTGCGAATAGTACCATTAAACTAGAGCAGAAGGATTACTGGATTGCAGGAACTCCACTGAGTGAGACGTCGGTCCGGGGCATTTATGCAGCAGGTGATATTTTGCATCATGAAGGAAAATTACATTTGATTGCTGGTGCTTTCCAGGATGCTGCGAATGCAGTAAACCAAGCGAAGCAATACGTAATGCCTGATGCAAGCGCTCGTGGAATGGTTTCTTCGCACAATGACATATTTATTCAAAAAAACAAAGAGCTGATGAAGCATTTGTATACGAAATAAAGTGTTCATTGCACAAGCAAGACTTGGAATCCCTTCTGTGCTTACAGAACGAAAACGTTTAGCACTCTTCTCATTCGAAGAGTGCTTTCCTTATTTAGAACGAAACACGTCGGCACTTCGTTCATATTCAACATCAGCTTCACCAAGCCGATGATTCACGATTCGGGCAGCAGCAAATAAATAATCGGATAGACGGTTTACATATGTGAGCGCAACGGATGGAATCTCCTCCTGTTTCGCAAGCGTCACAATATGCCGCTCTGCTCTTCTGATGACTGTCCGCGCCACATGTAAGAGAGCAGCACCTTCCTGACCGCCCGGTAAAATAAACTTGGTGAGCGGCGCAGCTTCTTCTACATAGACATCCATTCTTTCCTCGAGGACTGTCACAGAGGCTTCTGTTAATTTGCCCTCTTTTGGTGGTTTCACTGCTGCCAAATCACCGCCGCAGTCAAACAGCTCATGCTGTATAACGATCAGCTCTGACAAAAGGTCCTGAAACAATTCGCCATGCTGCCGTAAATTTGCATGCGCAAGTCCAATGAAGCTATTCGCCTCATCTAACGTACCATATGCCTCTACTCTCACATCATCTTTATCAGCTCTTCCTCCGATCAAGCCTGTTTGTCCCTGATCCCCGGTTTTCGTATAAAGTTTCAACGGTATTCCCCCTTTTCTACTGCTTTGTCCTTTTAGTATAACCCGAACTAAATAAGATGTAGTTGTTTTACTAAAACATGGTGAATGAATGTCATCAATGAAACAGAAAAGTGAACCATCTGTCCATTATGAAGGCCAACCATCCTTATTATTTCCTTATAAAATAATGATTGAAGATATAGTTTATAGTGTCTAAAATGTGATTAAGACAAAATGAAGGAGGATGGTATGAGTAAATTTAGTTTATTTAACAAGTTTATGGTACAAGAAGGCGAAAAAGAAAATAGTTGATATTCTGTTAGAAGCAGCAGAATCAATGAAGAATTTAGATGAATGTGAAATATATCTTGTGAATATTTCCGAGAATGAACCAAGTTCTGTTTATGTTTATGAAGTGTGGGCAAATGAAGATGCCCATCAAGCGTCTCTAGGTCTTGAAGCTACCCAAACTTTAATAAGTCGTGCGAAACCAATTATTACTGGTATGGAAAGAATCAATACTTTAATAACACAAGGCGGAAAGGGCATTTCATCTAATTAGAATTCAACCGTCTTAGATATAAAATTAGAACTGGCTGACATTGTGGCAGCTTTTTTTCTTATTTAAAGCAGAGATTAAGAACAATTGTAAGGACTACAAATTTTAGATATGTGTAGTCCTTACAATATCAACTGTTTTATTCAACTAACCTAAATATAACTGTACGTTCACTTTTGAATGACTTTCAACTTATGAAGAAGCCCATACACCTTTTGTCCTAATCTTTCGTGTAGAAGGTCAACATCTTCCGTTTCTTGCGTATTGGGTGCAGCAATACAAAGATGATGGATTGGAATGCTTGTTTCTTGCTTTATGATGTGCATAAGCTGACCTATGAGCTGAACAGCTGCGCCGTCTGATAAAGATCGTTTCAGGATAAGCCAAATGGTCAACTCTTCTTGCTGAAGCATGCTGTAAAGGATCATATCGTCTTCGGCGTCTTCTGCGGCGTATTTCGCTAATCCTTTAGCTTGCTCGAAAAACAGCATATCTTCAGTTGACTCTAACTGATGATGAAGCGTCTTCGTTCCCGTTCCAATCGACCTTTTCCAAAAGAACCCGCCGTTTTCCTTATGTGAGGTAAGGACGCGCAGAGGCTGATTAACAGAAAATATCATTCCTTCTGAGCCATATGTCCTCCAGCCATCCACTATGTTTACAATTGATGTTTTAGAAGGGGCGGAAGGTTCAACCATCAGCTGAGGGTTCTCCCTAATTGGATGCTGGAGCGGTGTCACATTTGTTTCATACACACGGTTGATTCGTTCGGTGGTCAAAACGTGATGCGGCAGTCCTAACATGTCAGTCTTTCCTTCATGAAGCAGCAGCAGCCGATCACAATATAAACTAGCAATGTTCACATCATGGAATACGCCAATGACCGTTAGCCTAGAGGAAGTCGTTTCTTCTTTAATTAAATCAAGCAAATCTTTTTGATAGGCTAAGTCAAGGAAACTGGTTGGTTCATCCAGCAATAAATATTCAGGTTGCTGCGCCAATGCCTGTGCCAAATACACACGCTGCTGTTCTCCTCCGCTTAACTCATGGATGGATTGATTCTTAAACTGTGCAACACCCGTTTGTTCCATTACTTTTCTGACGACCTGCACATCTTCTTGCGTGGCAGATTGCAGCCACCCTTTTTGATATGGGTAACGGCCGAATTGGACGGTTTCTTCCACCGTAAATGAAAAAGCTTGGTCCGTTTTCTGCGGCAGAACTGCCATCTTTTGCGCAAGCGCCTTTGGCTGATACGAATTAACAGGGTGACCGCCGAGGCGCACTTCACCGCTCTCGGGGGCTAAAATTCCTGCCATCATTTTAAGCAGGGTCGTCTTCCCGCTCCCGTTTGGGCCGAGTATACCGAGAAATTCTCCTTGCTTTACTTCAAGGCTAATGCCACGAATGATCTCTTTCTCTCCATAGCCACCTCTGATTTCCTTCACTTGAATCATACGTGCGTCCCCCCTCTATATTTACGAATGAGGATGATGCCAAATACAGGTGCACCAATTAACGCAGTAATGATGCCAATCGGTAATTCAGTCGGCTCAATGATGGTACGGGATAACACATCTGCTAATACGAGAAAGGAAGCACCGTTCAACATAGACAAAGGCAGCAGATGCCGATGATCCGTGATAGTTAAGAGGCGGATAAAATGCGGAATCACAAGTCCTACAAAACCGATCGTCCCTGATACCGCTACTGCACTTCCGGTCAGAATTGAGCCCGCCAGCAGCACAATATATTTGCTCCTTTTCACATGGACACCTAATAGCTTTGCCTTCTCCTCGCCATACGTCATGACATTTAAATCTCGCCCCATCAACATTAACGTAAAGGTCCCAATAAGAAAGAAAGGAAGAAAAAGCACAATATAACGCCAGCCCCTCATGGACACACTGCCAAGCAGCCAATGAATGATCTCTTTTAGATCATCACCTGTTAAAGCAATCATCAATGAAATGAGCGCACCCAAAAAAGAGCTAAAAATCACTCCTGTCAAAATTAAGGAAGAAATGCTCATCCCCCGATGAACAAGACGCGCAAAAAAGAGAACGAGACACAGGGTCACAAGCGCTGTTATCATACTGAATAACGGCAGTGTGAAACTGCCAAAAAGCGGGAGCTGCAAGCTAAAAAACAGAGTCGCTACGGCTCCAACTGATGCCCCTTGAGATACCCCCAGCGTATAAGGGTCAGCGAGAGGATTTTTTAATAAACCTTGAAAAGCTGCACCAGATAACGCCAGTGCTGCTCCAACTAATGCAGCTAATATGACTCTTGGCAGCCGAATGTTCATCATAATATTGCGATCGATGGAATCAATGGTTCCAAACTGTACTCCGAATAGTTCATGAACAAATATACGAAGAATAGAAGGAATGGGAATCCCTAAGCTTCCAAAGGAGATTCCCATTCCAATGCTCATCACAAGAAGTAAAGCACTTAGTGTATATGCGATGATCAATTTATTTGAACGTGTCAGGATAGACGCTTTTCGCAAGAGCCTCGACTCCTTCAACCAATCGCGGTCCCGGTCTTGATGCGAGATCCGTATTCAATTGAAAGACTTGTTTTTCTTTCACTGCTTTCATTGCATTCCAGCCGTCTCTTTTTTTCAAATCAGCTAAGCTGGAACCATCAATTGTCACGATGACATCAGGATTTCGTTTGATGATCGATTCTTCTGTCATTTGCACCCAGCCAGTTTGATCGCCAGCAGCATTTTTGGCATGGATAACAGAAAGCATTTCATCCATAAATGTATTTTTACCAGTTGTATAGATTTCAGGAGCACCTGACACTTCGACAAAGACAGTTTTTTGTTTGTCTTTTGAAATTGCCCCTGCTTGTTTCTTGATGTCATTCAATTTTGTTTTCATCTCGTCTACAAGTTTTGTTGATGCTTCTTTCACGCCAGCTGCTTCACCGATCATATGGATTGATTTGTACACATCCTTAAAGGAGGTTGCATCATTTACAGTCAGAACTTTTATCCCTGCATCTTCAAGCTGTTTAAATCCTTCTTTTGATCCCATTTGAGATGCATGTGCTAATACAAGATCTGGCTTTAAGGAAATGACCTTCTCGACATTAAATTCAAGTCCGCCAATCTTCTCTACCTTTTCGACTTCCTTTGGATAATTATCAAAGTCTGATCGTCCAACCATTTTATCTCCAAGACCGAGTGCATAGGCCACTTCTGTATTACTTGGAATTAACGAAACAATTCGTTTAGGCTGTTCTTTGATTTCGACCGTTTTGCCAGCTGCATCTTTAATCGATACTGGAAATGCCGCAGTGGCCGTTTCTTTATTATGTGACCCTGTTGCTTTATGATCTGTCTCAGCGCCTGCACACCCTGCTAAAACACCCATCACAAGCAATAACGATAGCCAAATAGCTGTTAACTTTTTCATGAGTGAACCCCCTGGTTTATGTACTGCTTAACGAAATCTCTTTCGTCAATTCTTTTCTAATTTCGGGAATATTATACTACAGTGCAGATAGGTTGTATATGTGATTTCTAAAAGCGTCTTTTCTGTTCATAAAACAAAAAAACAGCCTCTAAAAAGACTGTTTTTCACTCTTCTATTGATTGATTGGTTCTCCATTGATAACGACTTTCTGAAAATCAGGAGAAACTGCATGCTCTAAAGATAAGGGGTACGCCACTTCATCTATGACACAATCTTTCATTTTAAAATGAGTAACAGGAGAATGTGCGTATGCGGCTATTTTCACACCATATCGTCCGCCGTTGCTTTTGAGTCCTTCTACTTCAATATGACGTACAACAGGACGATGCGGACCAGCATCTCCTTCCTCATACATCATGTCGATACAGATCACTTCATGCTTTAGACTTTTGACTGTATTATTTTTAAAATAAATATGTTCAATCGTACCGCCTCTGACAGAGTTGGTTTTAATACGCAGTGCCCGATCAAGGTTAGGACTGTCCATTACGTTATCTTCTGCATAAACATACTTTACCCCGCCGGAAATCTCGCTCCCGATCGTCACACCGCCGTGTCCATCCCTCATCTCATTTCTACGAATGACGATGTTTTCAGATGGAACCCCTATTCTCCGTCCATCCTCGTTTCTGCCCGATTTGATGGCAATACAATCATCTCCGTTATCAAAGTAACAATCTTCAATGAGCACATTCCGGCAAGACTCCGGATTGACACCATCTGTGTTTGGTCCATGCCCAATGATTTTAACGCCGCGGACGATGACGTTACTACTTAATACAGGATGAATTTGCCACATTGGTGAATCCTTCACTGTCACTCCTTCGATTAGAACTTGCTGACATTGGTATGGCTGAATAAAGCTCGATCTTAAATAATGGCCTTCTCCAAACACCCTTTCTTCTACCGGTATTCTCTTTTCCGCCATTTCAAACAAGAGCTGACGATCCCGATCCTGAGAGGGCTGGCCATTTGTCCCATACTTCCAAGGCCACCAATGATGCTCATCCCCTCTGCCATCAAGCGTTCCGGCTCCAGTAATAGCGATATTTTCTGCATGGTGTGCATAAATGAGAGGTGAATAATTATAAAGCTCAATCCCTTCATATCTTGTCAGTACAAGAGGCAGATAATCCTTTGGGTCTTGACTGAATGTCACATAGGCTTTCTCATGCAGATGAAGTTCTACATTGCTTTTCAATTCTAAAGCACCTGTCACAAACGTCCCTCTTGGGATCAGCACCCTTCCTCCTTTCAACCGATGTGCTTCATCGATGGCAGACTGAATGGCATTTGTAGATAACTCTTTCCCTTCCGCATCTGCTCCATAATGAACCACATTCAATTCACGATCTGGGAACTGCGGCGCTTTTATCTGCTTTAACACTTGATCGATCCCGTTTGCTTTTTTATCTTTCTTCCCTTGCTTTGCTAAACGAGCAATTCCGACTCCAGTTAGTACCGTTCCTGCTGTGATATACATCAAATCCCGCTTTTTAGACACTTTCTCATCCCCCAGTCGCCTTAAAGTGTGACACCTGTTTTGAAAATAGCCAGCTCTCTAAAATTGTTTTTTTCATGATTTAACAGCTTCCCACTCGCCACATCAATAACCGTTGAAATGAATTTTTCTAACACAACATCTTCCGGTACATCTTCAAGCAGTTCTCCGGCATTAAAGTCAATCCAGTGCTTTTTTGTTTCATATAAAGCTGTGTTGGTCGAGATCTTCATTGTTGGCACAAACGTACCAAATGGTGTCCCCCTGCCTGTTGTAAAAAGCACCATTTGACAACCGGAAGCAGCAAGAGCAGATGAAGCAACCAAATCATTACCAGGTGCACTTAATAAGTTCAATCCCTTTTGTTTCAGCAGCTCTCCATATTTCAATACATCTTTAATATCAGAAGTACCTGCTTTTTGTGTACAGCCAAGAGACTTATCCTCTAATGTCGAAATTCCACCAGCTTTATTTCCCGGGGAAGGATTTTCATATACCGGCTGTCGATGATCCAAGAAGTATTGTTTAAAGTCATTGATCATTTGCACAATATTGTCGAAAGTCGCTTCTGATGCTGCTCTCTCCATTAAAATCGTTTCAGCACCAAACATTTCGGGCACTTCTGTCAGCACCGTCGTTCCGCCCTGCGCGACAATAAAATCGGACAGTCTGCCTAAAAGCGGATTTGCAGTAATACCGGAAAATCCATCTGATCCTCCACACTTCAAGCCAATTTTCAGCTCAGATAACGGAATGTCTTCACGATGATCTTCTTTCGCCGCATCATAAATTTCCTTGAGTAAAGCCACTCCCGTCTCAATCTCATCTCCTACTTCTTGGCTTCTTAAAAATTTCACTCTCGTACGGTCATATTCACCTAATGTGGACTGAAAATCCTCAATGTCATTGTTTTCACACCCAAGTCCAAGAACAAGTACTCCTCCAGTGTTAGGGTGCTTCACCGCATTTTGTAAAATGGTTTTCGTATTTTCATGATCGTCCCCAAGCTGTGAGCATCCATAATTGTGCTTTAATACGAGGGCTGTTTCAAAAGGATGGATGTTTCCACCCATTTCAGCGGTGAATATTTGGATCATTTGATCGGCGATGCCATTCACGCATCCAACGGTGGGAACAATCCAAAGCTCATTGCGGATTCCGCTTTCACCATTTTTTCGTTTATATCCTTTAAATGTAAAATTCGTTTTTTTATAGGGGTTTTCTGATAATGAAGGCTGGTATTCGTATTCTAGCTTGCCAGATAGATTGGTTTTAATATTATGCGTATGCACCCATTCCCCAGCAGAAATGGCAGTCACTGCATGACCAATGGGATAGCCATACTTGATAATATTCTCTCTTTGCTTGATATCAGCCAATGCAAACTTATGACCTTTGCCAACGGTCTCTTTTAAGATAATCGTATGTCCTTGATGCTGCAGCTCTTCCCCTTGTTCCAATCCTTTTAAAGCAATACCGACATTATCTGAAGGGTGGATGACAATAAAGTCTTTCATGCCTTCTCCCCCTGATTTTCATATTGATGAAGCATCATTCGGTGAACAGCCGCACTCATCCCGTGCTTCTGTATGAGGGTAAGCTGATCAGCTACAGCTTGACTCAATCCATCTACATCGGTTAAATCTCTGCCCCATAATGATTCGTATGAAAGGATACTCGCTGCAACCGTTTCATTGGAACGGTTTTCCCATGCTTCCTTCATGAGCGTGAGCACAGTTTCATCATCCTTTACCCTTCCTGCATGTGCTCTGTAGAAATAAATGAGACTGCTAAGTGAAAACACAAGTTTCATTGGCAGCTGTTTCTTTTGCTCGACATAATCAAGCAATGACGGAAGATTACGGGTTCGGAATTTGGATACCCCATTCAGTGCAATATCCAGCAATTGATGCTTTACAAATGGATTGCAAAAACGATCCCAAACGGATTGTGTATAAAGAAGAAGCTCATCTTGAGGAAGTTCAAGTCCTGGCAGTACTTCCTCCTCCAGCATACGCCGGATGAACGGACCAACCTGCTCATCATCCACAGCCTCTTTTACAGTTTCTATACCGCATGAGTAAGCAATCGGCACCATCGCTGTATGTGCACCATTTAAAATTCGTACCTTGCTCATACGATAAGGCGCAATATCCTCTACAAAAAGAACATTTAACCCTGCTTCTTGAAAGGGGAGCTCCTTTTGTACGAAGGCAGGTGCTTCAATGACAAAAAGATGATAATATTCTGCCGTGACAAGCAATTCGTCAATATACCCTTCTTCCTTTTCTACGATTTCAGCCGCTTCCTTAGAGAATCCAGGGACAATCCGGTCCACAAGCGTATTACAAAACGTGTTGGCCTCTTTTATCCATGTCATAAACGCAGGCGGCAATTCCCACTCAGCTGCCATACTGATCACATATTCCTTTAATCGATCACCATTTTGTTCAACCAATTCACAAGGTAGAATGATCAGACCTTTCCGCTCATCTCCAGCAAAAGCTTTAAACCGGTGATACAAGAACGCTGTCAGCTTTCCTGGAAAACTGGCTTGCGGCCGATCCTCCAAACGGTCCTCCTTTTTGAGCACAAGTCCTGCCTCCGTCGTGTTTGAGAAGACAAAGCGGAGATCCGGGTTTTCTGCTACGTGTAAAAACTCCTCGTAATCCGTATACGTACTAATTCCTCTGCTAATCGATTGGATGATCATACGTTCATTCATTTCTTGCCGGTCATGATATCCCTGAATACATAATGTGTACAAGCCATCTTGTTCATTTAAGGCTGCCACTGATCCTTTTCGAGGAGGGACAACAACCGCTCTTCCTTTAAAATCTGTGCAGTCGTTCAGCTTCTGGATGTGCCAATTGATAAATCCTCGCATAAAATTTCCTTCGCCAATCTGCAAAATCGTTTCCGGATACTCAGGTGCCGGGTATATGGCTTTTGATATTCGTTTCAAATGGATTCCCCTCTCCAAGTAATATGCACACGTGAACATTTTTCTAAAAAGGTGCTGATTACTGCACCTTTTTAACTGAATCTCTGATCATCAGCTCTGTGTGAACATACACTTTTTCCATATGATCTTCTTCTTGCTCTTCACCGTTTATTACTGAAAGGATGGCTTCTGCTCCAAGTGCACACATTTTTTCAATCGGCTTTTTCACCGTTGTCAATGCAGGTGTGGTATAGGATGAAAATGCAATATCATCAAAACCAATAATAGAAATATCATTTGGACACGTTTTGCCTTTTGCAAATAAAGCATTCATTGCACCGATCGCCATGTCATCATTTGAGCAAAAGAGCGCTGTTGGCGGTTCATCAAGGGCCAGCAGCGATTCCATTGATTCATAGCCGCTTTTCATGTGATAATCGCCTTTCATCATATATTCTTTCTTCATAGGTATTTGGTGATCAATTAACGCTTGCAGGAAACCAGCTTTTCTTTCTTGAGTTGATTTAAAGCCTTCTTTCCCTTCAATGATGGCGATTTGTTCATGACCTTGCTGAATGAAATGGTGTGCAGCCTGGTAAGCTCCTTGACTATCATCTGCTAATATATTCATGACTTCATGACTTTCTACACGGCGATTCAGCACAATGATGGGAATGCCCTGTTTCTTCACATGATGGATAAACGCCTCATCGTGCTCGCTTTGACTCATGAGCAAAATGCCATCATAGCGTTGTTTATGAATGGTTGTATAATCGTGAAAGTCATCAATTCCTCTTACAAAGAGATTATAATACTCTGTCATGACGCTATTGACACCTTTTAACGCATCCACAAAGAAGCTTGAAGATGTGCCCTCTGTTAAACTCGTAAAAAACAGACCGATTGTAAATGATTTTTGTGATACAAGGCCTCTCGCATGGACATTCGGTGAATAATTCAGCTGTTTTGCAATCGACAAAATCTTTTGTTTTGTCTTCTCTTTAATAAAAGGACTGTTATTCAAAGCCCTTGATACAGTGGTATGAGAGACGTTTGCCAATTTTGCTATGTCTTTAATTGTGACTGTCATGCTATTCCGCCTTTTATGATTTTTTACCATCTTATCATAAAATCGCTTTCATTTTCTTCATGTCATTTTGTTCGGATGCTGGAGCTGCTTCGTCCGGTCAAATTGGAAATACTGTCTGGCATTTTCATAGCTGATTCCTTTCACGATTCCCCCTAACAGATCAAGATCATATGGAGCTTCCCCTTTTTCTACCCAATCTCCGATGATATCGCAAAGCAGTCTTCGAAAATATTCATGCCTTGTATACGACAAAAAGCTTCTTGAATCTGTCAGCATCCCAATGAAACGGCTGATCAGTCCAATACTGGATAGAGCCATCATCTGCTCTGTCATCCCTTGTTTCGTATCATTAAACCACCAAGCTGTGCCGTGCTGAATCTTCCCTGGTGCCGTCCCGTCTTGAAAGCTTCCAGCCAATGTGGAAATCACAACATTATCCCTAGGATTCAAGGAATATAGAATGGTTTTTGGCAGTGCCTGTTCTTGTTCTAAACGATCCAATATTCGGCAAAGCGGCTTGGCAATGTCTTCATCATTCATCGCATCATACCCTGTATCTGGCCCAAGCCGCTCAAACATTTTCGTATTGTTGTTCCTAAGCGCATTGATATGAAGCTGCATCGCCCAGCCCCGCTCATAGTAAGCCTGACCAAGCTTAATGAATGTTTGTGTTTTAAATTTAATCTTCTCTTTTTCCGTCAATGCATGACCCGACATTTTTTTATGAAAGATGGCTTCCACTTCTTCTTCCGTCGTTTCTTCAAACGTCATTTCGTTAATGGCATGATCTGAGATCAGGCAGCCCTGTTCATGGAAAAAATCAATTCTTGCACGGAGTGCTGTTAAAAAGTCTTGATAGGATTGGATTGGAGTAGATGAAGCCTCTGCCAGTTCGTGAACATACGCTGTAAATAGGTGATTCGTTATATCAAGTGCCTTATCAGGCCGAAATCCGGGCAGCACTTGCACAGTGAATCCTTCTTCCCGCAGTTTTTGATGATAGCAAAGCGAATCGACTGGATCATCTGTCGTCACAACTGTTTCAACGTTCGATTTCACAATGAAGTCTCTTGCACCAAAACCCTCTCCTTGCAGCTTTTCATTTACTTTTTGCCAGATGATGTGTGCGGTTTTTTCGTTTAAAAGTTCCTCAACTCCAAAATATCGTCTCAGTTCTAAATGAGTCCAGTGATAGAGCGGGTTTCCAAGGGTCATGGGAACAGTCTTCGCCCACGCCAGAAATTTCTCATAGTCTGAGGCATCCCCTGTGACGTGTGATTCTGGTATGCCGTTTGCTCTCATGGCACGCCATTTGTAATGATCTCCGTAAAGCCATGCTTCGGTGATATTATGGAAGGTTTTATTTTCATAGATTTCTTTGGGGCTTAAATGACAATGGTAATCTATAATTGGAAGGTCCTTAGCAAACTCATGATATAGCTTTTCCGCCGTTTGACTGTTGAGTAAAAACTGATCATCTAAAAAGGCTTTCATCAAACTCCCCCATCTCTCTTATAAATAAAAATGATTTGTTCACGTTAACAACTTCATTGTAATCGTTTACAAAATTGATTTCAATCCTAAAACAGGAAAAAACGATCTCCTTTAGAAAAGAAAATCGTTTTTTGGCTATTTTACAGGTGATGATTTTTTTAGGATAATCGCAATAGTTGTTCCAGAGCCTAGTTCACTTTCAACTTGAATATCACCGTCATGCAGCAAGACGAGCTCTTTTGCTATCGCAAGCCCGAGACCAGTTCCGTTCGTTGGATCATTTGTATTTGTCCCTCTGTAGTAGCGGTTAAATAGGTGATCCACCGTTTCCTGTGCCATTCCGCGGCCATTGTCTTTCATTTCGATCCGAACTTCTTCATCTGTTTCAGATAAAACAGCTGTAATATGAGTGCCTTTTTCGTTATGCTTCACTGCATTCGCCAGCAGGTTCTCAATCACTCGTCTGAACCAGGCTTTATCGATCTCAAATATGACACCATCTGTTTGATCTTCAAAGGTGGATGGATAATCCTCTGATGAGGAGCTTCTTGAGAACTCGTCCATAATGGAAGCTAAAAATTCACTGAGTTCAACCGGTTTCCGATTAATAGGCAGGGCGCCATTCTTCAATCGATACGTGAGGTTTAAATCCTCAATCAGTGTCGACATGTATTCTGATTTCTCACGAATCACTTGTCCCATTTCCATGACTTCTTCCTTGGACCATTGATATTGATCGGACTCAAGCATGAGTCCATAGCCGTAAATCGTACTTAAAGGCGTTTTCAAATCATGAGACAATCCTGCAATCCATTCTTCCCTTGTGGTTTGAATTTTTCTTCGGTTTGCTTCATTCTCTTTTAACGTATGTGTGAGCTGATCCATTGTTTTTAGGATATCCTCAAATAAACGGTATTCCCGCTTAATACGGCCTTTTTTATTTTTACTGACGGGAATTCCCTTTCTATTTGTTGGTTCCTGCAATTTATTTTTTGATAAGAAAATCAGCCAGCGAATAATGTGATAAATTGGCAGCCCATAGCGATACGAATACCATAATGTCATGACAATGATAATAGTGAGCGCAAGACCTGCAATTAAGATGGTTGTATATTGATTTAAAGCGTCTGTCTCTTTATCGTATAGCTCGTCTGGGCTGTATACTTTATTTGGTACCGAAACGATGATATACAGGTTTTTATTCACCTTCATATAAGTGAGGTCACTTCTAAACTCCCAGGGCTTTGATTGATACTTGAGCAATTCAACATCTGTTACGTTATGTTTCAAACTGGTGTTGGTTCGAATGCCTTTTAAATATTTTCCTTCTTCATTAAACAGATGAACTGATCCGTTCATTCTCTTCAGGAATTCTTTCGTTTCAACCGAATATTGAGATAATGCAGCCAAATTTTTCTCGTGCTGTTTCAGATAATTGGCTACCTTTGTGCTGTTCGTTTTGAACCCATATAACACAATAAAGCTTTCTTGATCAATCTCAACTGGCCAGAAGTACATCTTGTAATCTTTAAATTCTTTTTTTTCAAAGATCTTGATCATTTCATCCTTTTGATAGGATGTTGGAATGGATTTAGGGCGGTGATAGCTATAAACAGTATTCTTTTTTGAATCAATCACTTGCAGCCAGCCGTCTCGTTTTTTCACTGCTTGCTTGAGCTGATCGTCGGCTTCCATTTTTCCATCCTCGTTAAAATAAAGCCAGCTCATGAGTGTATCTCCATCAGCTTTTGTTAAACCGGTTTCAGCCATGTTCTCGTAGTGCTTTGTTAAATATAAATTATCAGAGAACGTCTGTCCGATCGTCAGAATGGCAATCACAATAAACATTTGTCCGACAAAGTGAAAGAAAAGTTTTGCTCGTAAATTCATAAACTATTGAAGGACCTTTGCAGGGTGTGGTATAAATTTATATCCCATACCACGGATCGTCACAATATATTCGGGCTGACTCGGATCTAATTCGATCTTTTCTCTCAACTTTCGAATATGAACCATGACAGTGTTGTTATCACCATATGATGGGACGCCCCATACTTTCTCATAGATTTGATCTTTTGAAAGAACCACATTCGGATGATCACAAAAGTACTTCAGCAAAGAAAGAAGCTGAGCTGAGCATGCCGTCACCTCTCCTCTTACTTTCAATTCGGCTGCATGAGGATGATAGGAGAAATGGGCATAATGATATTGGCTTTGAGTGTCTTCTTGTTCCTCCTGTAAGGAGATATATGTTCGGTTTAGGTGAGCCTTAATTCTAGCCACTAACTCAAGCGGATTAAATGGCTTCGTGATATAATCGTCTGCCCCCTGCGCAAAGCCCGTCAGTTTATCGACATCAGACGTTCTTGCAGTTAAATAAAAAATAGGCGCTTTCGTTATTTTTCTGATTTCAGGCAGAACGTCAAAACCAGATTTACCGGGCATCATCACATCTAGAAGTAAGAGGTGGATGTCCTCGTTTTTGACAACATCTAATGCTTCATCTGCATGGTAGGCTTTATAAATATGCTTGAATCCTTCTTTTTTTAATACGCGTTCAACCATTTTCACAATTGCTTCTTCGTCATCTGCAATCAATATTTTTGCTGTTTCCACGCATCTCTTTCCTTTCTAGCTATGATCTCTAACCGTATATTACCATTGTCTAAAGTAAAAAAGTACCTCTTTTCTGCATAAAAGCGAAAAAATATCAACTGGAGAAAATAGCAGCATTAAGAAGTTTCAAACACGCAAAAAAACCCGGCATCTGTACCGAGTTTCTTTACATCTATTATCCATTTACAGCTTCTAGCTTTCGTTCATGATTCATTAAATCATATGTTAAACAAATCGGCTTATTCGTTCTAGGATCAAGCACAATTTCTGCATCAATATGGAATACCTGACTGAGTACCTCTTTGGTCATGACCTCATGAGGCGTACCGTCTTTTATGACTTTCCCTTGATTGAGGGCAATCATGTAATGTGAAAAACGCGCCGCATGATTCAAATCATGGATGACCATCAACACAGTTCGCCCCTGCTCTCTATTTAAGCGTTCTAACAGCTGAAGAATCTCGAGCTGATGTGCAAGATCCAAATACGTCGTAGGTTCATCCAATAGGAGCAGCTCTGTTTCCTGGGCAAGTGCCATCGCAATCCATACTCGCTGGCGCTGTCCGCCGGAAAGTGCTTCAATTGGTCGATCATGAAAAGCGATCATTCCCGTTTCCTCAAGTGCCCATCTGATGATTCGTTTATCTTCATTTGATAAGCGACCAAACCCATTTTGATGTGGGAAACGTCCATATGACACAAGCTCATACACTGTCAGTCCACTAGGTGCTTCGGGTGTTTGCGGTAAGATCGCCATTTGTTTTGAAATTTCTTTTGTCGGCGTCTCATGGATAGCCTGGCCATTTAAATAAACAGCTCCTCGATTGGCCTTCATAATACGAGACATCGTTTTTAAAATGGTTGATTTCCCGCAGCCATTCGGTCCAATCAGTGTTGTCACCTTGCCTTTTGGGATACTGACATTCAAATCTTCTACAATCAAACGGTCTTGATAACCGATACAAAGCTTTTCTGTTTCGAGCGATTTCATATGTTGTCTCTCCTTCCTCATTAGTTCGATTTCATCAATAAGTAAATGAAGTAAGGTGCGCCTAAAGCAGAAACGACAAGGCCAACTGGCACTTCTGATGGTGCAAGTATGACGCGGCCAAGTGTATCCGCCAATAATAATAACAGCGCCCCAATTAACGCGGAGGCCGGTATCATTCCTTGATGCTTTGGCCCAACAAGCTTTCTCGCCAAGTGCGGTGCGGCTAACCCTAGGAAAGAAATACTCCCTGCAACAGCAACACTCGCACCAGCTAATGCAACGGCAATCAGCATGAACAAGCTTCTTTCTTTATGAACTGAAATACCCAATCCATAGGACAGCTGATCACCCAAATTCATGATATTTAAATAGCGTGATCTGACAATCGCGAATATAAGGAAAATCACCATCCATGGTAGAACAGACAGGACATACGTCCAGCTTGAGCCATAAATACTTCCAGATAACCACACGATGGCTTGGTTAAAATCATTTGGGCTCATTTTCAATTGAATGACCACAATCGCTGCTGAAAACGCAGCATTCACACCAATACCAGTTAAAATCAATCGAACAGGTGTGATGCCTTTTTTCCACGCTAACACATAGATGAGAAATGCAGCAAAGGCTGCACCTACGAACGCGAAAAGCGGCAGTACAAAAATCGTGAAATCACCTAAATTCGTCATCGTGCCTTGAAATGCAAAGATAAATAGCACAACGGCAAAGCCAGCGCCGGCATTGACGCCGAGAATACCTGGGTCAGCTAAACCATTTTGAGAAACGCCTTGCCAAATCGCGCCTGATACAGCGATAGAAGCACCGACAAGTAAAGCGATGACCATTCTTGGAAGTCGGAATTCGAATAATACGAGCTCATCCATCTCACTTCCGAATCCAAAAAGTGTTTTCAATGTATCCATCGGAGAGATCCGAATTTCTCCGGTATTTAAACTAATAAGGAACACAGCTACGATCGCGAAAAAGATCATGAGCATCGTTCGTTGATATTTCTTTTTCTTTGCTTGCTGCACCATTTCCATTTAGATTCCGCTCCTTTCACGTCTAGCTAAATATAAGAAGAAAGGAACGCCTATAATCGCCGTGATGGCACCGACTGGCGTTTCAAACGGAGCGTTGACCAGCCTCGCAGCAATGTCTGCATAAATTAACAAAGTGGCCCCTAAAATAGCGGAGCATG
This sequence comes from Bacillus sp. EB106-04-04-XG123, assembly GCF_058791855.1. NCBI lineage: Bacteria > Bacillati > Bacillota > Bacilli > Caryophanales > Bacillaceae > Bacillus > Bacillus sp. EB106-04-04-XG123. Next base: position 229,976 of record NZ_JBYTDZ010000002.1, read on the forward strand.
GGATAATCCAGCGGTAGTCCACTCCAACCAAGAATCGAGTGACATGAGGGATCACAAGCCCGATAAAACCAATAGAGCCCGCTACCGACACGGCAGCACCCGTTAAAAGAATAACAACCAATACGCCAAGCACCTTGACCGTTTTCGTATACTGTCCAAGTCCTTTCGCCAATTCTTCACCTAAGCTCAGAACCGTGATCGAACGGGCAAGGATCATTGCAATGATTAGTCCTGCAATGGCAACTGGAATGATGATATGAATGTTGCTCCAATTCACACCTGCCACTCCGCCAGCATACCAAAAGCTCATATCTTGAGCGACGTCAAAACGGATGGCAATGGCTGAAGAAATTGAGCTCAAAAGTGCTCCAACCGCTGTACCAGCTAGTGCGAGTTTAACCGGAGTCAGTCCCCCTTTTGACATAGTACCGACACCAAATACAATAGAGGCACCGAGTGCGGCTCCAACAAATGACCAAAGAATTAATGTGAAAGAAGATTGGCCAGGGAAAAATGCTAATGCAATGGCAATCGCAAATGCGGAGCCATTTGTCACACCCATAATCTCCGGTGACGCCAGCGCATTTCTTGTCATTCCTTGCATAATGGCACCTGATACGGCTAAAAAGGCACCGACGAGCGCGGCTCCAACTGTGCGCGGCAGCCTCAATTCCCGAATGATTTGATGTGAAGTTTCTTGTGAATCAAAATGAAAAACGGCTTCCCATACAGTCTGTAAATGAATGTTTGCCGCTCCTAATGATACTGATAAAAAAAGACCAAATGCTAAAGCGATGATTCCTATGATGATAACAGCTGCTGTTCCAAAAGGCTTCGTGACAATATCGATCGTATCATCGCTGGCTGGCAGCTGTTTATTCGATTGTGAGCCCAAAACCAGTCTCTTCCTTTCCGTTCATGTTTATTCTCTATTAGTGATAATGATTATCAATCTCGAAGTCTAGTATATCACTTTCTTTTCTTTTTGAAATCATTGTTCTGATAAATTTCTTTATTTTCACAAAAAAATTGTGAGAATTTCACCATTTTTCTTTAGGTCTAAATTAGCCGATGCATTTTTGTTCCTATCATGTTACGATAAAATGAAATTGAGAATCATTATCAAGGAAAATTGAATAGGAGAGAATCTTTGTGAAAAAACGAACTGGATTTCTTTTGATTTCTTTATCGATCCTTATGATCTTTACAGCCGCTTGCGGCAGCACTTCAAATAAACAATCAGCAGCGAAACAGAATGACATGATGACATATCAGGATGCCAAAGGTGAAGTGAAGCTTCCGAAAAATCCGAAACGAATAGTTCTTCTTGCAGAAAGCTATTACGGGGACCTCGTCACACTCGGCAAGACGCCAGTTGCTACAACATCACCCATCTTTAAAAACCCTTTTTATAAAGGGAAAACAGATGGAGTGGAAAATCTCGGAAGGACCCCATCGGTTGAAAAGGTAGCCGCTTTAAAGCCAGATATGATTATTGCTTGGGGGGAAGATGAGAAGTTTGATCAATACAAAAAAATCGCCCGAACTGTAGCGGTAAAATACAATCAATATTCTTTCAAAGATCAGCTAAAAGAATTCGGTAAAATGACAGGTACACCAAAAAAAGCAACAGAATGGATCACAAAATGGGATACCAAAATTGCTGAGGTGAAACCAAAGGTAACCAAAGCTGTTGGCAGCAAAACGGTCTCGATTGTATCGCCATTTGATAAAGGCATTTATATCTTTGGAAACACCTTTGCCCGCGGAGGCGAAATCATTTATGACGAGCTGAAATTAAAAGCACCGAAGGCTGTCAAAAAAGAAGCGATCGACAGCGGTGTTGGCTATGCGAATATTTCTCTTGAGAAGTTGCCAGAATTCGCAGGCGACTATATTTTCACAGGTCCATGGAGCGGCTCAAAAAGTAAAGGTGACCAAGTGTATCAAAGCAGCATTTGGACATCACTTCCTGCCGTCAAAAATAAACATGTATTCGAAATAGATCCAGTCGGTTTCTTCTTTAATGACCCAGTGTCACTAGAAGGTCAGCTAGAGTTTATTGTGGATCGATTGACATCTGCATCATAAAAAAACGTTTCTCCAGAAATGGAGAAACGTCTTCCTTATACCGTTCCTTTGGCAAATCCTTTTGACATGAATGGATAAAGCAAAATACCTACTAAGAATAGACCGATTCCAAGACCAAAGGTTTTCAAGTCGGCTGTTCCTGAAATAATGACCCAAGCTGAATACCCCATCGCAACAAGTGCAATGATGCCGTCTCTCGTTCGATTTCCTTTTTGAAGTTCATACGTGTCACCTTGCATAATGACCTTAAAGCTGTAGATGGAAGACACAATATACGGAATAAGATACGCAAGTGTCGCTGATGTAGTTAAAAAGGTAAAAGCTTCATTAATCGTACGTGACATCACAGAGAAGATAAACAGCTGTGACATAATATTTGTAACAGTCAAAGCGAAAGCAGGGCTTCCTTTTTTGTTTGTTTTTGCAAATACTGCTGGAAAATCACCAGCCTTTGCTGCTTGATACGGTACTTCTGAACCAAGTAAAATCCAGCCAAGCATCGAACCAAACAAGCAAATAATCGCCAGCAGAGCCATGACAATTCCGCCAGCTGGCCCAATAATAAGCTGAAGCACATCTACGAATGGTTTGTCAGAACCTTGCAATTGATCGTGCGGCAGAACGCCCATCGTAATCAATGTGATAATCATGTAGATCGAAAGTGCGATTAAAAGACCTGTAATCGTCGCACGTTTCACATCACGCTGTGAGGATGCTCTTCCTGATAAAATGACAGCTGATTCAATTCCAATAAATGCCCATAGTGTGGAAATAGCCGCATGATGAATTTGACCTCCAAGGCCAAGCACTCCTTCGCTGCCTGTTTCAACCGGGAAGTAGTAATGTTCAAATAATGCCGTTTGAAATGCAAATAATCCCGCAACAATAAAAAGGACGAATCCAAGCACCTTTGAAAAGGTCGTAATAAAATTCAATTTACTTGCAGCACTTAAGCTTGTAATTAAAATGGTATGTGTTCCCCATAGAAGAAGGGTACATACGATAAACGTCATGAGCTGACCAAGCGTGACCGCTTCTTTTCCAAAGGTAAAAACTTCAGTCTTCACTGTGAGAATCGGGAAAAAAGTCGTTAAATAACCAGCAAGGCTTGTAATAATTGCGACATTACTAATCCAGCTTGCCACCCAATATCCCCACACCATTGTAAATCCAGCTGCTTTCCCTTTTTTCGGATCTTTAAAAAGCGCCCTTGCATAACTTTGTGGTCCAGCCGTCAGCTGCGGCTTATGAATGGACAAATGCCCAAATACAAGCGCAATCATCAGCACACCGCCGCCTGTGACAAGCCATGCCATCGTCACACCTAAAGGACTTGCGTGCTGGGCAAGCGTACTTGGCAGCATAAAGATGCCTGAACCTACCATATTTCCGACGACAAAAGCCGTCAATAACCAAAAACCCCATTTTTTTGTCTGTTCCATTTCCGTACCTCCGTTTTATTCACTTTGGACCAGACCCGGCAGTATCTTCATTGATATATTTGTGAAGCAATGACTTGCATTCTTTATGTTCATAATGGATTACTTTTTAACAGCATACCCTTATTTTTGTGACTCAGAACATAAAAAAAAGCCTGAACAAAAGTCCATGCTTTTCAAAACATACACCTTGATCTCCGGATAGCCCTCCACGCTTCAAAGACGTGGCAGTCCTGCATTTATTCAATGCAGACCCAGCATAAAGAAAGTTGGAGCTCTCTCTACACTTCGGCGCTGATGCCTTTTTTCTCATGATCTTCGATTCCATCTCTCCCATGAGTGACTCATCATCCGCGCAACCTCTACCTCACTGAGACATAGCGTGAGGATTTCTATTCATTTTTACTACACGAAGGTTATCAAACATTCTCATTTCTGTCAAAGGGTAAAACATAGAAAAAGGGCAGAGATTCTTTTCTCTGCCCTATACCTGCTTATTGATCGTTGTTTTTCTTCTTTTGTACAGCTTCCTGAAGCGGATCGCCTGCTAGCTCTTTACTTGCTTCCTCTAACAGCTGATCTACCTGCTGATGGTTTTTCTCACTTTTCGCTTTTTTATCCTTTTGGAAAAATGACATCGCTGTTTCCTCCCTTTTCATATAATGCGGTTGCCTGTTTAATTTGTGCTACAGCGCTCAGCATTATACAAGGGAAGAGGCTCAATCATCATGAAAGGTCTGTCTCATTTTTTGCAAGTACGACAGAAAGGTTTTTAAATCTTCCTTTGTGAAGTCTGACATCATATGCTGAATCACCTTTCCGAAAAGACGAGTATGCTTTTCATAAATGGCCATCCCTTTTTCCGTGACTTCTAAACGGACAAGTGACGAATCGTCCTTGTCCCGTTCTCTTTGAATATAACCCTGCTCACATAATTTATTGAGTGCAATAGAGGCTGCACCAGGGTTTAAAGAGAGTCTTTGCTTCAGCTCTTCGGCATGTGATACTTTGCCTTGTATCAAAATAGAAAGAGCATATATCTGTGGGGGCGTGATGTCTTTCTCTAACTCAAGTAACTTGCGGTTTAATTTACGGCTGACTTCATAATGTACAAGAACAATTTCTTTTAAAATGTCTGCATTACCCATCCGAATCGCATCCTTATCGTTAGTATCAACATGACTTCCCCCTTATTATAGAATGTTTTTCCATTCAGCCAACCCTTTTGGCCTCTTTTTCTTTAGAAATAAGCCTTGCTGAATGAATCCACCCTTGATATAGTGAGTACTTGAACTAAAGATAGAACAGGAGTACGCATCATGACAGGAAAAACACACATCATGGGCGGAATTGCCGCCTCCACAGCCGTTGCCTACTATTATGGATTCGACCCAGTGACGATAGCTGCTGCTGGATCAGCAGGTGCTCTGATCCCTGATCTTTGCCATACAAAAAGTAAAATCGGCAGAAAATTCCCGCTGCTCTCGACACTGATCAGCAGTGTGTTCGGTCATCGCACATTTACACACAGTTTATTATTTTTGCTGATCATTTATTTTCTAGCAACAACATACATTCCAAATGACAGCCTAAGTATCGGTTTACTAGTCGGGATGGCAAGCCATCTCATTCTGGATGCAGGAACAGTGAATGGGATTAAATTTTTATTTCCGGCTTCCATTAAAGTGCGTCTTCCCTTCTATGTCAAAACAGGCAGCACAGGAGAACAAGTCGTACTAGCTGCTCTCACCGTCGTTACCTGCTATTACATCGCTGTCCTCTGCGGCATCTCCATCCCATTCTAATGAATCAGAAAGAGTTTTCCGAAAAACACAGGATATGAATTGATCATTCCTCATTTTTTTAGTAGGTTTAAGATAAGTGTTTTTGCCTTGCAGCTGAATACAGAATGGTGAGGAGCTACATAAATGAAAGCGTTTTTCAAAAATCACTGGTTTTTAGTGTACTCCATCCTCTTCATGTGGATGAAAACATACATCATTTATCAATTCGGATTTCACATACGAACGGCCAATCTGTTTCATGAATGGCTGCTTTTGATCAATCCACTTAGCTTTTTGCTTCCTTTGTTTGGGATTGCTCTTTTTTTAAATGAAACGAAGCAAAAGGTATTTTTATTAACCGCAAATTTGATTTTGACGGCGATTCTCATATCGAATACGATCTTTTATGGATTTTATATTGATTTCATTACAATCCCTGTATTATTCCAAGCGAAAAACATGGGAGATATGGGCAGCAGTATGACAGAATTATTTCACCCGCTGTTTTTACTGATGCTCATTGATTTCGTGGTGCTGGCGTGGCTGTTAAAGCGCAAACCTTTAGCGCCAAAAGCCTCCTTTAAAACGATCAAAACATATTATGCGGTGTGCTGCAGCTTTCTATTGTTTCATGTCAGTTCAGCCATGATGGATCACCCTCGCTTTCTGACAAGCTCTTATGATCGAGAAGTGATCGTACGAAACCTTGGGCTGTTTCAGTTCCATCTGTATGACGGCGCTGCCCAAACGGCGCGTATTGGACAAAAAGCCTTTGCAGATGAAGATACACTTTCAACCGTAGCAAACTACACAAAGGCTGATTACAGTGCACCAAACGAAGAGTACTTTGGACTTGCTAAAGGCAGGAACGTTGTGTTCATTTCACTCGAATCAACACAGCAATTTGTCGTTGATCAAAAGGTGAATGGACAATACATCACCCCCTTTTTAAATCAACTCGCTAAAAAGAGTTTTTATTTTGATGAATTTTATCAGCAGACTGAGCAAGGAAAGACATCGGATTCAGAGTTTATTGTCGCAAATTCCCTCTACCCATCTAGCAGCGGCGCAGTCTTTTTCACAGCGAGTGACAACGAATACGACACGTTATACAAGCAGTTGAAAAAAGAGAACTATCAATCCGTCCAATTTCATGCGAATAATAAAACGTTTTGGAATCGTGATGTGATGTATGAATCGTTTGGGATTGACCGTTTTTATGATGTCGATTCGTATCAGGTCAATGAACAGAATTCAACTGGCTGGGGCTTAAAGGATATTGACTTCTTTGACCAATCCATTGATTATTTAAAAAAGTTGAAGGCGCCTTATTACAGCACGTTTATTACCTTGACCAATCACTTTCCATTTGAAATCGATCCAAAGGATCAATTGATTGATGAATATGATTCGTCCAGCGCCATTTTAAACCGCTATGTGACGACCGTCCGCTATCAGGATGAAGCCATTAAGACATTTTTTGACCGCATGAAAAAAGAAGGACTGTATGACAATACGATGTTTGTCCTCATGGGGGATCACTATGGTATCTCCGAGGCACACCATCAGGCAATGGCAGAGCTGCTTAAAAAAGATGAAATCACACCGTTTGATGCTGTGAAATTGCAGCGGGTGCCCTTTTTAATTTACATTCCGGGGGTCACAGATCAAGCACCGCAGACAATTTCTGAAACAGCTGGGCAAATCGACGTGAAGCCGACACTCCTGCACTTACTCGGTATTGAAACGAAGGATGCCATTCAATTTGGCAATGACTTATTTTCAAACGAACGGACGCCTTTTGCTGTTTTGAGAAACGGGAACTTTATTACAGATGATTATCTCTATACAAAGAACACCTGCTATGATCAAAAAACAAAAGAACCTGTTGAACAGGATGAGGTGTGTCAGCCTTATATCGAAAAAGCCAATAAAGAACTTTCCTTATCAGACAAAGTGATCAATGGGAATTTGCTGCGTTTTTATCAGCATTAAAAAGTCGCCATCTGGCGGCTTTTTCTTTTCTCTTTTTACTGAAAGCCTATGAATGGTCAAATAAGTTTGCTTATAATATAGGATACATATGATATTGAATAATAAGAGGTGTGAACATGAAGTATGCGTTCTTCCCCTTCATCGCCACCTGCTTGCTCCTGAGTGGGTGTCAAACAGAGATGAAGTCATCGGATACAAGCAAAAAAACAGAACTTGTCATTTCAGCAGCGGCAAGTCTTCAGGATGCACTAAAGGAAATTGAATCCGCCTTTAATGATGAGCATCCGAATGTGACATTAACAAATAATTTCGGGTCATCCGGCGCATTGAAGCAGCAAATCGCGCAAGGGGCAAAAGCTGACCTCTTTTTCTCAGCAGCTGAAGCGCCCTTTGATGAGCTTGTGCAATCTGGAGATATCGATCAACATTTTATCAAGGATGCCATCCAAAATGAGCTTGTACTCATTGTGCCAAATGATCATTCTTCCTCTATTAAAAGCTTTCAAGACGCCCAGCACATAAAAGGGAAGATTGCTCTTGGCACACCAGAATCCGTTCCTGCTGGTACATACGGCAAAGAGATTTTCACAAAGCTGAACATCTGGAATCAAGTGAAAAAGAACGCTGTATACGGCAAGGATGTGCGGCAAGTTTTAAGCTACGTAGAAACAGGAAATGTGGAGGCTGGTGTTGTGTATAAGACAGACGCCCTCGTTTCCAAAAAAGTGAAAATTGCAGCTGAAGCCAATCAGGACATGCATTCCCCAATCATTTACCCAGTAGGAATCGTTAAAGGGACAGAACATGTAGAGGAAGCCAAGTCCTTTTTTCAATTTCTTCAATCAGAAACAGCCAAATCAATTTTTAAGAAGTACGGCTTTCAAGTGAATTAATGCCTATGATGACTGAAGAATTTCTATCTCCTATTTGGCTGTCCGTTCAGGTTGCTTTTGTGAGCGGGCTGCTTTCCACTGTTTTTGGCACAACGATTGGCTTTTGGATGGCACGAAGCTCGTTTAAAGGAAAAATGATTGTGGAAACGCTGTTGATGCTTCCGCTTGTCCTCCCACCAACGGTTGTAGGTTTTTTATTGCTCGTCATATTCGGAAGGCATAGCATGATCGGGGGCGCGATTGAATGGATCTTTCACCAGCCGATCATTTTCACATGGTGGGCGGCAGTTATTGCATCAACGGTTGTGGCATTCCCGCTTATGTATCAATCTGCAAAGGCTGGATTTTCTACGATTGAGTCAGACATTGAAGGCGCTGCAAAAGTAGATGGTGCTCATTCATTTCAAGTCTTTGCCTACATTACAGTACCACTTGCTCTGCCTTCCCTTCTATCAGGCAGTGTCCTCAGTTTTGCCAGAGCACTTGGTGAATTCGGGGCAACCCTAATGTTTGCCGGCAACATCCCAGGAAAAACGCAAACACTCCCAACCGCTATATATGTGGCGATTGATTCCGGACGAATGGAGCTTGCTTGGGCGTGGACGATTTGTATTGTGATTCTATCTTTTATCATGCTGTTGGCTGTACGCCGAAGCAGTACGTAAAAAATCCCCTTTCTCACATGAGAAAGAGGATTTTTTTATTTATTCAAACCCAACCGTCATCGTCTCTGGATTCGAGCCGACGCGTTCGTTATTATTTAATGCATCGATTCTTTCCATGTCTTCTTTAGAAAGCTCGAAGTCAAAGATGTCTGCATTTTGTTTAATACGTTCTTCATTGATTGATTTAGGAATTGTCACGACACCGCTTTGCAGATCCCAGCGCAAGATGACTTGAGCAACAGATTTGTTGTAGCGTGCAGCAATGTCTTTCAAAACGTCATGATCTAATAGCTTCCCTTGCATCAGCGGAGACCATGCCTCAATTTGAATGCCTTTTTCCTTTGCATATTGACGCAGTTCAACAAGTGTCAGTTTCGGATGAAACTCCACTTGGTTCACAGCTGGAACAACCTCAGCATCTTTTAACAGCTCTTCTAAATGCTGAATATAGAAGTTGCTGACTCCAATGGCTCTGACTTTCCCGTCTTTATAAAGCTTCTCAAGTGCGCGCCATGTGTCTTTAAATGTATCTGCTTTTGGTCCAGGCCAATGAATCAAATAGAGGTCTAAGTAATCAAGACCTAATCGGTTTAAGCTTGCGTCAAACGCCTCAAGCGCTTTATCATAGCCTTGATCTGTGTTCCATACTTTAGACGTAATAAATAAATCTTCTCGTTTCACACCAGATTCTTTAATCGCTTTTCCTACGCCTGTCTCATTTTTATAAACAGCTGCCGTATCAATGCTGCGATATCCGTTCCGTATGGCTGCTTTTACGGCATCTACCACTTGATTGCCGTCCTCCACTTTGAATACACCTAAACCAAACCAAGGCATTTCCACTCCGTTATTCAGTGTTACGGTATCATTCAAGCTTTTGACCATTTTAACAACCACCTTTTTTTAGATTCCATCTCTTTCATTATCTCATGTTGTGCTTCAAAACTCTATTATCAGGCGTTTCTCTTCGCTTCGATGGCTAAGAGCAGCGCACCAGTCATACCAGCCTTGTCTTCAAGTCCAGGGGAGACAATGTATGTATCAAGCGGCGGCAGGTCCACATAATCATTGACATAAGCAGCTAGCTTCTCTCGAATGAGTGGGAATAGCTGCTTTTGCTTCATGACGCCTCCGCCCATGATGATGCGCTCTGGGCTTAAAATGAGCGAGTATTGCATAAGCGCCTGTGCTAAATAGTCCGCTTCAAGTGCCCAAACCGCTTCATCCTGCGTCAGCTCTTTGGCAGATTTCCCCCACCTTTTCTCAATCGCTGGTCCAGCTGCCAGTCCTTCTAAGCAATTTCCATGTGACGGGCAGACACCTGCAAATGGGTCAGATTCATGCAGCCTGACAAGGATATGCCCCATCTCAGGATGTGAATGACCGTGTAGAAGCTCATTTTTTACAACAGCCCCCGCACCAATGCCTGTACCGACCGTGATATACAAACAGCTGCTTAGCCCTTTGGCTGCCCCTTTTGTTAATTCACCTAGTGCTGCGGCATTGACATCAGTTGTAAAGGATACGGGGACACCTAATTGCTTCTCAAGCTCAGGAATGAACGGGTATTGCTTCCACTCCACTTTCGGTGTGTTCATGATATAACCGTATGAAGGATCGTCCTGTTGTACACTAATGGGTCCAAAGGAGCCAACCCCTAATGCTGCAATGTCATGCTGCTTGAAAAATGGAATGAGCTTTTGTATTGTTTGATCCGGGTGCTCTGTCGGAATCGTCATTTCCTCTAAGATGTCTCCATGCTCATTACCGATTGCACAACAAAATTTTGTACCCCCAGCTTCAATTGCTCCATAATACGCCATCATTGATCTCCCCCTGCTCGTTCTCTTTCTTCATCATAAAACATGGGGGAGAAGATGACAACATCACGTATTAGTGAGCAGAACAGCTTCCATGTCATTGATATACTCTCTTAAATGATGGGCAATATCACGGTTGATCTCACCATCTTCATATAAGGTTTGTATTTCATTTCGAATCGTCTGTACAGCTTGGAAGTTCAGCTCTTTTTTCTTTCGGTCAAATGAACGGTCTTTTTGCTGGAAGAAGCTTGGACCGTGTTCACAGCGGTAAATCACTTGGTTGTAAAAACCAATAACTTGGTGGCACGTTTGCTGGTTTTCATCTGTCATATGCTGTTTGATCGAGTCTACCGCAGCTTCAGCCGTTTTCTTACGGATTTGTTTATACGAGTCCTCTTTTTCTAAAATACCGTTTGAAATGTGCTGATTCGGCCGCCATAATTGCAGCCATTGAAGCAAGCGGAGAAACTTCACCTTTGAAAAACGAATTTTGAATGAGTTTGAGTACAGCATTTCCAGCTCATGAAATCTCTCTTGCAGCTCATAAGCTTCTTCCTTGTCAATTTTCTCATCATCAATTAATTGTTGAAGTTTCATCTGTTCTGCTTTGATACCATGCAGTCTGATTTTTTTCTCTTGTCTTCTCATCCCGAATTGGTATGGTTCACGCTGGATATTTCTCAGCTTCATTCGGTAATCATTGATGAGTGCAAGGGATACTTCCCTGTTGTCCTCATTCATCCCTTCTTTTAACGTTTTAATAGCACTTCTGAGCAGCTTCCGTTTTGCATGCTGAATCTTTGTATCCAAGTCCACGTCGACCTGCTTGTCTTTTTTCTCAGATAAAAGAGGCAGTAACACACTAGCTAAAATGAGTGTACATAAGATCACGCCTGCTGCGAGGAAAATAATTAAGTGCCGCTCTGGAAATGGTGATCCGTCCGCGAGCGTAAATGGGATAGAGAAGGCACCGGCTAATGTCACAGCCCCGCGGACACCAGAGAATGTCATCAGCATCGAGGCGCGAAACTTCGGCTTTTTCACATTTTGCTTTTTTGTTGCACTCCATTTTCCTGCCCAGAACAGCCATACCCATAAGAACCGCAGCACCATGAGACACAGTGTAATAATTAAGATGTAGCCAATCACCTGCATGTTGTTAAAGGATTCATCTTGGAAAATGACTGTAGAAACATCCGGAATCTGCAATCCAAGTAAGACGAAAACAAGTCCGTTTAAAATAAATAAAATAATATTCCATGTGTTTGATGAAGCAATTTGCAGTTTCGCTAAATTCGCTTCCATTCGATCTTGCTCAATGGCATGCGTCACACCACCGGCCACAACGGCTAAAATTCCGGATACACCAATTTCTTCTGCTGCTAAATAAATCACAAAAGGTGTAAGGATTTGCAGGATGATATGCATCGTGACATCGTCCATTCCTAAACGGCGGAGAAAATAGCGAAAACGAATGATAAAAAAGGATAGAATAAATCCAGTCAATAAACCACCTGCGGCAATGAAGACAAAGCTAAAGGATGCCTGAGCAATTGAAAAGGCTCCCGTCACTGTTGCGGCAATGGCAAATTTAAAGGCGACAAGTCCTGATGCATCGTTCATCAGCCCTTCGCCTTCCAGCAGTCTCATGATGCCCTTTGGCATATTCACACGGCTGGATAAAGCACTTACTGCCACGACATCTGTCGGTGATAAAATCGCTGCAAGCGCAAATGCGGCTGGAAGCGGTATGCTTGGAATCATCCAATGAATGGTATATCCCGCTACAACGACGGTTGCAAACACTAAACCAAGTGCTAAAAGAAGAATAGGTGCTCTTAATTTCCAAAGCTCGTCCCTTGGGGTACGCTTCCCGTCATTAAATAACAGCGGCGCAATAAATAGAACGAAGAAGAGTTCAGGATTTAAAGAAATATGTAAACCTGAAGGAAAAGCTGCCACCAATATTCCTAAGCCCACTTGAATTAACGGAACAGGAATAAAGGGGACAAAACGATTGATAATATTAGATGCTGCAATGAGTGCCAGTAGTACGAGCACTGCCAAAAAAATCTCCACTAGTACATGTCCCTCCTCTGTATATTTTTTGTCAAGTTTTGCTTACATGCAAAGATGTGTTCATTTCATCCATCCGTCCGATCAGAAGTGCTTCTTTAGTATTCCGCAAAAAGTGAAACCAACACATAACAATCCATCTAGGCAAAAAAAGGCTGAATCCAGATATTCAGCCTGCTGACAAAATTTTCATCATATGTATTGTTCAAATGATGAACAATAGACCTGCTTTTATTTTACACGAAAACTCCAACATCTGCTGACATTCAGCTCTTATTAAACACAAAAAAAGAGCGAAATCGCTCTTTTTTCGTTTCACCCTTTATTTAAAAAATAAGACCTGGCGGGAAGACGCCATTTGAATAAGTAGGAACAAACCCTGCATACGACGAGGATGACAAACAGCAGATATAAAGCAAGCTCGCCTTGCGCTAAGCCGAGTCCGACGAATAAGCCGCCAAGGGCTGCCCATACGGCGTAAATTTCTGCTTTTAGCACAAGCGGCTTTCGTCCTGCTAATAAATCACGCACAATTCCGCCGCCGCTTCCAGTCAAAATGGCTGCCACAATGACTGCACTGAGCGGGAGTTCTCTTTGCACAGCAAATAGTGCGCCTTGAATCGCAAACGCTGCTAAACCGATCGCATCCGAGAAATTTCCCCATGTGCTCCAGTGCTTAAGCAAAAGCTTTGGAAAAAGAAACACAATCGTAATAGATACAAGGGCAATCGTAAACATTTTGCCCTGTGACCATAAAGCAGACACCGGAAGACCAATTAATAGATTCCGAATCGCTCCACCGCCAAATGCTGTCACAATCCCTAAAATGTACACACCAAGAATATCGTACTCTTCCTCCATTGCCACAATCGCACCACTAATGGCGAATGCGACAATGCCAATGATACTTAAGACTTCCCATGCCATTTTCCGCTTATCTCCTTACCATTATCTAATCATCTAATACTACTCCCTTAATGTATATCTGACACAGGCGAAAAGCAATACAAATTTTCTTTAAATTTTATCTTTTTGCAAAAATAAAAAATAGCCCGCTTATAAGCAGGCTATCTCCTTCAATCTTCTTTTGCATTTAACAGCAGCATACTAATGATGATGAGAATAAATGCAATAAGGGCTAGTAGTGGAATGGTGATAAAACCAAACCAGTTCAAATAATCAACAGAACAAGGAATACCGCTCAGACAAGGGCGAATCGATGCAAAGCCAGGTATTTTTTGTTCCATATAATGATAAATAGAAAAACAAGCGCCAATCACAGCCAAAGGCAGAACGTAATATTTCACTTTCTCATCGCCTCTGAATGTCGCAATTCCAAGTAAAAGCACAAGTGGGTACATGAATATGCGCTGAAACCAGCACATATCGCATGGGATAAACTTTTTTACTTCACTTAAATACAGGCTGCTCATCGTCGCAACGATAGAGACGATCCAAGCACTGTATAAGTAAACAAGCTTATTCTTCATGATTTTTTCCCTTTGAGCTCTTGATCAATTAATTCTTTGATTTCATCATAGTCATAAAAGTTTTGGACTTGTTTATTGTTAATGAAAAGAGTTGGTGTTGCATTCACTTTATATTGGTTCACAAGCTGATCGTCTGTGTTCAGCTGCGGCTGATATGTTTTCTTCGATAGGTTATCTTTAAGCTTGTCCGTATCTATTTTTGTTGTCTTTTTCGCTAGCTCCGTCAGCTTAGCAGGCGTAACCCATTCTGCTTCACTATCTGGCTGTGCTTGATAGACAGCTTCATGAAATGCCCAAAAGTTTTTCGGATCTTCTTTCCACACTTCTTCAGAAGCTAGTGCTGCTAATACAGCGCCATCTCCATGAACAGGAAGTGGTAAGTTAATAAACGAAAATGATACATCGCCTTTATCTATGTAGTCCGCTTTCAGTTTTGGGAAAATGTCTGTTTCAAATGATTTACATGAAGGACATTTATAATCCCCAAACTCGACAATTTGCACGGCTGCGTTTTTATCTCCCATGACAGGCTGTCCTTTAATAGAAGGCTTACTGTCAACCGTTTGTGCTTCTTTGCTGTTGTTGTTCCCAATGACGACGAATAATCCGATGAGAAGAGCTGCGATAATGGTTAAAATAACAGCAAATTTAATGGATGAAGATTGATTATTTTTTTTACTCACAAAAGCACCTACCTTATCTTTTTCATTCCTTCAAAAGAAAAAGGATAATAGCTTAGAATAATGCCATTATCCAACTTCTTCTATTTTAACAAGAGGGGATTCATTATGAAAGATGGTATTCATGAATTTTTCCTTACAATTTTATTTCATCACCCTCATGGCATTTAAAACAGCGAGTACGGTCACACCGACATCCGAGAAGACGGCTTCCCACATGGTCGCAATACCAAATGCACCGAGTAATAGGAAAACCCCTTTAACCCCAAGAGCAAATGCAATGTTCTGCCAGACAATCCTTCTTGTTCGTTTAGCGACAGCGATGGCTTCTGCAACTTTTGACGGTTGGTCTGTCATAATGACGATATCAGCCGCTTCTACCGCTGCATCTGAACCAAGTCCGCCCATCGCAATACCTATGTCTGCTCTTGCTAATACCGGTGTATCATTAATGCCATCCCCAACAAATAATAATTTTTCTTGAGGCGCTTTTTTCTGATCAATTTCTTCTAATTTTGTTACTTTATCCTGCGGTAATAATTCTGCATGTACTTCATCTATGCCAATTTGCTGGGCGACCGCTGTTCCGACTTGTTTGGCATCACCAGTCAGCATGACAGTTTGAATGCCAGACGCTTTTAGAGCGGAGACAGCTTCAATTGCATCATCCTTTAATTCATCTGCAATCAAGATCGATCCGGCAAACTCACCGTTAATCGCCATGTACACAACCGTTCCGCTTCGTTTTTCTTTTTCATATGAAATGCCTTCTCGTTCCATCAAGCGATGATTTCCCGCCAAGACTTGTGAACCACTGATGGTCGCTTTAATTCCATGTCCTGCAATATCCTCATATGCTTCGATCTGGCTTTCATCAAGCGGAGAACCATATGCCGCTTTAATTGATTCAGCAATCGGATGTGAAGAATGAGCTTCTGCTAAAGCTGCAAAAGAAAGCAGCTCCTCTTCTGACCACTTTTCGCTAGCTGTCACGATATTGGTCACCGTAAAGTTTCCTTTTGTGAGTGTGCCCGTCTTATCAAATACAGCATAGCTCACAGAGTTCAGTGCTTCTAAATAGTTACTGCCTTTTACAAGGATGCCTCGTTTAGAAGCTGCCCCAATTCCCCCGAAGAATCCTAATGGGATGGACACGACAAGCGCACACGGACATGAAATAACAAGGAAAACGAGTGCCCGGTAAACCCAGTCAGACAATTGTGCTGATGGAATGAGAAGCGGCGGCACAAAGGCAAGCAGTAATGCCAATACAACAACAGCCGGTGTGTAGTATTTTGCAAACTTTGTAATAAAGTTTTCTGTCTGCGCTTTTCGGCTGCTCGCATTCTCAACCAAGTCTAAAATTTTCGTCACTGCCGATTCGCTAAGTCCTTTTTGCACTTCAATTTCAAGAATCCCGTTTTGATTCACAAACCCTGCAAGAACTTCCTTCCCTGCTTCTACATCCCGCGGCACAGACTCCCCTGTTAATGCGGAGGTATCCACGAGTGAAAAGCCTTCAATGACGAGGCCATCAAGTGGAATTTTTTCGCCTGGTTTCACGACGATACGGTCACCGACTTTTACTTCTTCCGGCTTCACTTTTTTCGTTTCATTTCCTACTTTGAGATTCGCATATTCAGGGCGAATATTCATTAATTCACTAATGGATCGTCTTGAACGATTCACTGCTGCCCCTTGGAACAGCTCTCCAATTTGGTAAAACAGCATCACTGCCAGTGCCTCTGGATATTGCTGAATCACAAAAGCGCCAGCTGTTGCAATGGTCATTAAGAAGTTCTCATCAAATACTTGGCCGCGCACGATATTTTTCAGCGCTTTAAAAACAACATCACCGCCGACTAGTAAATAGGCTGCGAAAAACGTGATGAATTTTAGTAAGCCATCTTCTGGTATGAAATAAGCCGCTGTTCCAATGACTGCACCGCCAATTAATTTCAGCACAATCGCTTTTAAATTCTTTGTCCCATGATCATGATCGTGATGATGGCCTTCTTCTTTTGGTGATACACTCACATGAGGTTCGATGGACTGAACCGTTTTTTCAATACGCTTTGACATCGTTTCTTGCTTATCTGCATGTGTGACAGTCAATGTCCCTGTCGCAAAATTAACGGAACAAGCTTCAACGCCATCCATTTTGCTGACACCTGTTTCAATTTTACGTGCACAGTTTCCACAATCAAGACCGTTTAATACGTATTCATCCTTCATTTTTTTCATGTTCTCACCTTTTTTCTATATGATAAGTAACGTTCCCTGGATCGATTAAACCTATTAAAAATCAAAAACTTTATATATGAGCATATATTCATATATTGGATTACCTATATTATATGAGGAGTTCTTGTCTTCTGTCAATCATTTATGAAGAAATAATTGGTTTTTTTGTGTCCGATTCTGTCATACGGATTTTCAATAAATCAAGCTCATGTCCCCTGCTCCCCGCATAACATAAAAACGATCGTTTTCAGTTTTTCTCTTTACAAAAGAAAGACAGACGCTTAGAATAAAATAAAAGTTTCCCTAAGGAAACAAATTAGCATTAGAGAATCATTTCATCCTTTAGTCAAAATTATTTATTTTATGCATATATCTTTAGGAAGTGCAATCATGATTGAAAGGGGCCGCAAGAGATGTCAAATGCTTTAACAATCGACCGTCTTCATGTCTCATATCACGGACAAGATGCATTAGAGAACGTCTCTCTTTCCATACAGGAAGGGACAATGACAGGAATCATCGGTCCAAATGGTGCTGGTAAATCGACGTTACTCAAGGCATGTTTGGATTTAATTGAAAAAGACCAAGGGGATATTCGTTTTTTTGAACAGCCCTTTAAACAAGTGAGAAAACAGATCGCCTATGTACCGCAGAGAAATGATTTAGATTGGACGTTTCCCATTCATGTACTGGATACCGTACTACTTGGAACATATCCGAAGCTCGGACTAATGAAACGTCCAAAAAAAGAAGACCGGGCATATGCGTATCACTGTTTAGAAAAAGTCGGAATGCAAGACTTTGCCAAAAGACAAATCGGTGAGTTATCCGGCGGGCAGCAGCAGCGTGTCTTCCTTGCAAGGGCTCTTGCTCAAAACGCACAGCTCTTCTGTTTGGATGAACCGTTTGTCGGAATTGATATGGCAAGTGAAGAAACGATGGTGCGCATTTTGAAGGAATTACGAGATGAAGGGAAAACCATTTTGGTTGTCCATCATGATTTAAGTAAGGCAGATGATTATTTCAGCCATCTTGTTCTGTTAAATAAAAAACTCATCAAAGCAGGGCCTGTACACGACATTCTTCGCCCAGAGATCATGCTGGAAGCATATGAAACACAGCTGCCATTCTTAAAATCAGCAGGAGGAGACGTGTAATGGAATTTTTAACCGGACTCTTTGAATATGCTTTTTTACAAAAAGCACTATTTACATCCGTTATGGTAGGCATCATTTGTGGCGTTATCGGCTGCTTTATCATTTTACGCGGCATGGCCTTGATGGGAGACGCCATTTCACACGCCGTACTGCCAGGTGTCGCCATTTCTTATATGCTTGGAATTAACTTTTTCTTCGGTGCCGTTTTAACTGGCGTGTTAACAGCGATTGGAATCGGTTACGTGAGTCAAAACAGCCGCATAAAAAATGATTCAGCCATCGGCATTGTCTTTACAGCCTTTTTCTCAATCGGAATTATTTTGATCACATTTTTGAAAAGTTCGAGTGACCTATATCACATTCTATTTGGAAATGTACTAGCTGTTCGATCAGCTGATATGTGGATTACACTTGGCATCGGCATTTTTATTTTGCTAGCCGTCATCGTTTTCTACAAGGAACTGCTCATTAGTTCATTTGATCCGGTGATTTCTTCGGTTTACGGTTTGCCGAATCGTATGATTCATTATTTTCTCATGACCTTATTGACCCTTGTAACCGTTGCATCACTGCAAACCGTTGGGATTATTCTTGTCGTTGCCATGCTGATCACGCCGGCAGCCACCGCTTATCTCTTGACAGACCGGCTCTGGATCATGATTTATTTATCTGCTTTTTTCGGTGCGGTTTCTGCTGTCATAGGCCTAGGGCTTAGCTTTACGTATAACTTATCGTCTGGTGCTTCCATCGTGCTGGTGGCCACCATTTTATTCGGCAGTGCCTTTATCTTTTCACCAAAGCAAGGCATTCTATGGAGATCATTAAAATCTAAACGAAAACGAACGCACTTAAAAAAGGAAGCGTCTATGTAAAAGGAGGACATATATGAAGAAGGTATTTGCAATCCGTTTGACCGCAGTATTCATTGCCCTTATGATCATCGCAGGCTGTTCGACCCAGCAAAGTAATTCCGGTAAAGATGACGGTACATTAAAAGTTGTTACGACCTACTCCATTCTTTATGACATTGTGAAGGAAGTAGGCGGGCAGCATGTCTCTATTCACAGCATTGTTCCCATTGGTACAGACCCACACGAATTTGACCCACTGCCAAAGGATGTTCAATATACGACGGATGCAGACCTTGTTCTATATAATGGCTTGAACCTTGAAACAGGAAACGGCTGGTTTCAAAAACTGCTCGAATCGAGCGGCAAGGACGGGGATGATGCACCTGTAGCCGAGCTGAGTAAAGGCGTCAAAGTGAAACATTTGTCTTCAAAAGGGCTCGAAAGCCAGCAGGACCCCCACGCATGGCTGAATGTTGAAAATGGGATCCTTTATGCCCAAAATGCCCGAGATGCGCTCATTCAAGCGGACCCTGAGCATAAAGAGGATTACGAAAAAAATGCAGAAGCCTATATCAAAAAGCTTCAAGCGCTTCACGATGAAGCAAAAGAAAAGTTTGATCAGCTGCCAAAAGACAAAAAGCTCCTTGTCACAAGTGAAGGAGCATTCAAGTATTTTGCAGAGGCGTATGGACTGAAAGCCGGCTACATTTGGGAGATCAACACAGAAAGTGAAGGAACACCAGGACAAATGAAGCGCATCATTCATTTTGTAAAAGATCATCAAGTTCCTGCTCTCTTTCTTGAAACAAGTGTTGATAAACGAAGCCTTGAAAGCCTCTCTGAGGAAACCGGGGTTCCAATCAAAGGGAAAGTCTTCACTGACTCTATTGGAAAAAAAGGTGAAGATGGAGACAGCTACTATAAGATGATGAAATGGAATATTGACACCATTTACAAAGGGTTGTCATCATAAGGAAAGACAGGTGGAGTGAATCCGCCTGTCTTTTTTGTCAGCCTGCTATATTTTCTGGGTGTTTTTTCGGCCAAATGACGTAGCTAATGCTAATGACAAAATCAATGGCTAAGATCATTCCCCATGTATTGACAAGCTGCGTCAGCGCTTCCGTCCGCTCTGGTGCTTGGATGAGATAGGTCAAACCATATAACAGCCCCGCTCCGATGACATAAGAAATGACATGCCGAGCCCAGCCGACCATTTCATACATAGACCGCTCTTTACCGTACTTTGGTTTTCCCTTTGGCTTTGGGCCACCTGCAAAACGATAAGCAAATTTAGCATCTGCCCATTTCACCATTTGATGTCCAAAAGCCAGACTCACACCAATATAAACAGCTGCAAGCCCGTGGATGACAGTCGCCACAGCCCCCTGTCTTAAATCTATATAAGTAGCCGCAAGAAGGATGAGATCTAAAACCGGCGTACAGACAAGAAAGAAAGCACCCCACTTTTTCTGTTTAAACACATAACGAAGCGTTAAACCCATTAAAATAAACAGCCAAAAACCAATTTCACATGCCACAATCAGTAACCCGACCAATTTCCCCACATCCTTTTTAACACAATTGTATTAAATAAAAAATAACACAGATGTGTTAAAAAAACAACAGCTATGCTAAAATCAATGTATGCCAAAAATCGTTGATCACCATAAACAAAAACAAAAGGTCGCTCAAGCTGCAATGAGAGTGATTAAACAAGAAGGTTTGGAAAGCGCTTCTGTACGAAAAATAGCAGTAGAAGCTGGAATTTCAGCCGGCTCTATGCGTCATTATTTTTCCACACAGCAAGAGTTGTTTCTATTCTCCATGGATTTAATTCAGGAAAGAGTCAAGGAGCGGATTACAGGGCTTCCATTAAACGGTTCAACGGAGGAAAATGTCATCAATTTATTGGAGCAGGTTCTTCCACTTGATGAAGAACGAAAATTTGAAATGGAGGTGTGGCAGGCTTTTTCCGTCAAGGCACTGACTGAACCAGATCTACAGCCGCTCAATGCAAAGATGTATGACGAACTTTTCCAAACCGCCCAATATTGTTTAATGAAATTGAAAGAGGATGGGCTGCTGCTAGATGATATCGATCTTTTATTAGAAACTGAGCGGCTTTATGCGGTCATTAATGGGCTTGCATTGAATGGAATTGTACAGCCTCATCGGTTACCACCTCAGCTCATACGCTCCGTGCTGCAAATGCACCTGCAATCCATCACAAAAAAAGACATGTCTCCCTAATTGGAGAGCATGTCTTTTTTAATCTTCCATAAAAATACGTTTTGCTTCGTAGTAAAGCACCTGCACAAATTTCTTCACATTGATACGGGTGTGTTCTTCTCTTCCGCTCATCTCTTTCGTCAATTCACTCATTTTCTTTCGCACGATGGTGAAATCGAAAAATTTTGATGCGTAATTTTCAAATGTTGGATGGGAAAAATCGGTTAGCCCAAGTGATGCGATATGTTTCAATGATTGGTTGATCGCACGTCTTACCCGCTGCTCGGCTGCCTTTGCTTCTCTTGCGATGTCTGCCGATGTGTAGGGCTCACTTAATTTATCCTCCGTAATCCCAGTGAAAATGATCTTTAAAGAAGGAAAGGAATCATGATGATCAGCATGCAGCGCTAAATACTGGTCTGTAAACAGAATCATATCTAATAAATCTTTAGACCCCTTCTCACCAACAATACCAAGCTCCGCCAGCAAAAACTGCCCTGCCTCTGCAAGACTTTTCCCCCGCTGCTTCGTTTTCGTCTGACCGCGCTGCTGAAATTGCATGACCGATTTAAGTGAGTGCTGAATATTTTCAATTGAATGCTCTAAATGAAGGCGTTCAATCATGAGATGGAGAACGCTTAAGACCTCTACCCGATTGATCGGCTTTGTCACATAATACTCGACGCCAAGCGTATACGCCTGTCCGATTAATTCCTTTGTTTCAACCTGTGACAGCATTAAATATTTCCCGTGAAACTCATCCTTGATTGCTCGAATCGTTTCAAGCCCGTCCCTTTCCGGCATCAATAGATCAATACATAAAATATCAATGTGCAAATCATTTAAGTAGCTGGCTGTTAACTCAGCGCCATCCTCTGCTTCTCCGGCCACAATACCAAGCTCTTCATCTTCAATGAGCTGAGCCAGTGAAGAACGAACGGCTTCATCATCATCAACAATAAAAAATCTCATCTCCCAATCCCCTCTTTTCTACTGACTTGATCTACTGGTATCGTTAATGTGAAAATCGTTTGCTTATTTGGGATACTCTTCATCTCAACACTTCCGCCAAGCTTCTCCGCTGTATCCTTTACATACGCAAGCCCGATACCGCTCGATGGATTCCCAACCTGGTCGTATTTTAAAGTGAAACCCGGTTTAAAAATAACATGATGATTACGTTCTTTTATGCCAGGCCCGTTGTCGCTGATTTGAAAAATCACCTGGTTCTCTTTCTGTGAAATAGAAAGTGACACTTCTCCATCTACAGGAATGGCTTCAACAGCGTTGGATACGATGTTATTTAACAAAGATAGAATGGTATACACGTGATAGGCGGGGTGTTGCCCATCTTCATCATAATGAAAGACAATGTTTTTTTTAAGAGATTCAGCATAATTTTCATGAATGCGAATGACAAGCCCAGCGATATGAGAAGGACTCTCATAAGCCTGGAAATTTTCCTCATGAATCAGCTTTGATAAGGCAGAAAAAATCCGCTGGTTATCCTTTTTGATTTCATGCACCTCTCCTGCAATTTGCAAGGCGGTTTTACCGAGCTTTTTCAAATCCAATGATTCTGCATCCTTTGCGTGGTGAAGAGATTGATACAATTGATAGGATGTAGCCGTAATGTGCTCAGCATGTGCGAGTGTTTTATGAAAATATGTAGATTCCGTGTAAAGGTTAGACAGGAGCATCAGCAGATGTTCCTTTTCCTTTTTCATCTGACGCTCTCTCGCCTGCTCTTCATATAAACGAATCATTGTATAACAAGCCAACACGAAAAAGCTTCTGAAAATCGCCAAAACAAATAATTGAAACAGCGTCCGCCCCGTTAAAATTTCATCCATGGTGCCTCGAAGTGCGATGATCTCAACAACGCTTGCGCACAGCTCCATGATGATGCCTGTTGCTCCAATCAGCCAAGGCTGATCACGGAAACGTCTGACCTTCAATAAATAAAAGAGTGTGCCATAGACGACATAATAAAGCAGGGAAGGAAATCTTAATGAAACCGCCTCTTCCAGCGGAAGATGCCCTGTCACGGCTGTATCAAGCAGCACGCGAAACGCAAAAACAGATATCCCAGCGATGATGCCGCTTGCCCATGCAGGAAATCTTTTCATTTGAAGCAGGATAAAGAAAAAGACAACGGTTCCAAAGCTGACCCGAAAGCTGTCCTCAAATGGATAAAATTTAAACTCTCCGCCAATCGGCGTCAGTACAATGAGCAGCACAATTAAATAAGGCTCTGTATTCAGCCATTTTTTCAGTAGATTCAAACGCAGTCACATCCCTAATAATTGACGATAGTATACTATGTGAGCTAAAGAAAAACAAACCTCCATGAAAAAGCGCACACCGGAACTTTGCCGGTGTGCGCTTCTCATGATGCCGCTTAATCTTCTAAACGATCTTTTTCTAAAAGTGATGCGCCAGCAATACCTGGTTTTGTCATTTCAAAAGGATTTAAGATGACATCAAGCTCTTCCTCTGTTAACACATCATTTTGCAGACAAAGCTCACGTACAGATGCGCCTGTAAGAATGGCTTCTCTTGCAATTCGTGCAGCCGCTTCATAACCAATATGCGGGTTCACCGCCGTCATGACACCGGCACTCTTTTCTACATATTCTTTTAATCTAGATTCATCTGCTTTTAGGTCACGCAAGCAGTTGTCCACGAAGGACTCGAATACATTTTTCATCATGCTGAGAGATTGAAGCAGGTTGAACACCAACACTGGTTCCATCACGTTCAGTTCAAGCTGGCCAGCCTCTGATGCAAGACAGATTGTGTGATCGTTCCCAATGACTTGGAAAGCCACTTGGTTCATGACCTCAGGCATAACTGGATTGACTTTCCCTGGCATGATAGATGAACCTGGCTGTCTCGGCGGCAAGTGCAGCTCACCAAAGCCTGCTCTTGGACCAGAAGCCATCAGACGAATATCGTTCGCCATTTTGGACATGTTCATCATACATACTTTAAGCGCAGCAGATACTTCTGTATAAGCATCTGTATTTTGCGTTGCATCGACTAAATCTTCAGCACCAACTAACGGTAATCCGCTAATGTCAGATAGATAGCCAACCACTTGGCGAATATATTTAGGATCTGCATTCAATCCAGTTCCGACTGCTGTTGCACCCATATTGACTTCATATAAATGCTGTCTAGACTGCTTGATACGTTTAATATCACGAGCAAGAACTTTTGCATACGCACTAAACTCTTGTCCAAGTCTGATTGGAACAGCGTCCTGAAGATGCGTACGTCCCATTTTGATGACATGATCGAATTCCTGCGCTTTTTCAGTCATGACTTGATGCATGTTTTCCATCGTATAAAGTAGTTTTTCAATCATATTCAATGTTGAAATATGAATCGCTGTTGGGAAAACGTCGTTTGTTGACTGCGACATGTTCACATGCGTGTTTGGACTTAGCTCAGTATAAGCGCCTTTTTCCTTTCCTAGTAGTTCAAGCGCTCTGTTTGCAATGACTTCATTGGCATTCATATTCATTGAAGTGCCAGCCCCGCCTTGAATTGGATCGACAATAAATTGATTGTTCCATTTTCCTTCGATGACCTCATCTGCCGCTTCAACAATTTTTTCTCCAAGGCCAGAATATAGTCGCTGTGTATCCATATTTGCAAGTGCGGCTGCCTTTTTGACAATCCCTAATGCTTTGATGAGTTCCTCATGAATACGGTAGCCTGTAATTGGAAAGTTCTCCACTGCACGTAATGTTTGAATTCCATAATATGCTTGAGTGTCTACTTCCTTTTCACCTAGAAAGTCTCGTTCGATTCGAACTTGCTTGTCCTGTAGCTTCGTCATTTGAAAAGATCTCCTTTTTTACGCTGCTTTTGTTTGTTGTTTCAATTCCTCAATATACTTCTTCGATTTCTCTTGATCAAATACTTTTTCCCACTTAGACATGACAATGGCTGCAAGTGAGTTACCAAATACGTTCACTGTTGTACGAACCATGTCAAGAAGTCGGTCGATCCCAACGATGAAGGCAAGTCCTTCAAGCGGCAGTCCCATAGCACCAAGAGTTGTGATGACAACAACGATCGATGCACCTGGTACACCAGCCATTCCTTTAGATGTCAGCATTAAAATTAATAGTAACGTAATTTGCTCATAGATGGAAAGCGGCATGCCGTACATTTGTGCAACAAATATCGCAGCAATGGATTGATAGATGGCACTTCCATCTAGGTTAAAGGTATAGCCTGTTGGAATAACGAACGACGTGATCGCTTTCGGGCAGCCGAACTTCTCCATTTTGTCCATTAATCTAGGCAGTACAGCTTCTGAACTTGCTGTTGAGAATGCAAGAATGATTTCTTCTTTTAATACTCTAAATAGTGTAAAGACGCTTGTTCCAGCCATTTTAGCAATAATGCCAAGTACAACAATGACGAAGAATGCCATTGTACCGTAAACGACAAGTACCAGTTTACCTAGCGGGAGAAGCGCTCCGACCCCGAATTTGATCACCGTCACACTGATGAGCGCGAATACACCAAATGGTGCAAACTTCATCACTTTATTGGTCACCCAGAACATGGCTTCGAGTATACCCTCAAAGAATCCTAATACTGGTTTTCCTTTATCTCCTACTGCGGCAATTCCTAATCCGAATAAGACTGTAAAGAAGATGGTTGGTAATAGATCACCTTCTGCAATAGATTGGAAAACGTTTGTTGGTACAAGATGAACCAACGTTTCAGAGAAAGTCGCTTTTTCAGAAGAAGCCTTAGATGTCTCTTCATATTTAGAGATATCGCCTTTCTCCATGTTGCTCATATCAATTCCTGTACCAGGATGGAAGACGTTTGCTGCAAGCAGTCCAACTGCTAATGCAATCGTTGTCACAATCTCGAAGTAAAGAATTGTTTTTCCGCCGAGTCTTCCGATCGTTTTCATATCGCCTACACCTGCAACTGCTACAATCAATGCAGCAATAACAATTGGAAGAACGATCATTTTAATTAAATGGATGAATATATCGCCAATCGGCGTTAACACATTAATAACGGTTTCATTTTGATAAAACAGCGCTCCCACGACAACACCCAGAACAAGTGCAATGAGTATTTGAGAAGCTAACCCTAACTTTTTCATACGTGAACCCCCTTTTTTTGATAACGCTTTCTTTGTTGCTTAATCGCATCTTAACGACGAACCTACAAAAAACGACAAAAAGGAACAAAAAGAAGTGAATTTTTTATGAAAAATCTTTAAAAAGGTGGGTTTTTCCACAATATTGTTAAAAAAAGACTTCGCTTTTGGCGAAGTCTTAATGATTTTGCATTTGTTCACTTGGTGTATCTTGTTGTGTAGAAAATCTATCGTACATCGCATATCCAATGAGGACAAGAACAACGTAGAACAATGCACTAATCGTCCAAACCCATTTGACATTCATCTTCATTCTGCCACTCCTTCTCTGACTGGCTTCAATCGCTGCAATCTGAGCGCATTCAGCACAACGGACACGGAGCTAAAGGCCATTGCCGCTCCTGCAAGCCATGGCGCAAGGAAACCAAATGCAGCGATCGGTATCCCAATACAGTTATAGGCAAGCGCCCAAAATAAATTTTGCTTAATGTTTCTCATTGTTTTTTGACTAAATTCCAGCGCATCTGCAATCGCATGGAGATCTCCTGTCATGAGCGTAATATCTGCTGCTTCCATGGCAACGTCTGTCCCTGTTCCCACAGCCATCCCAATATTCGCTGTTGCAAGAGCTGGGGCATCATTGATACCGTCTCCGACCATGGCGACTTTTTTTCCTTGTTTCTGAAGCGCTGCAATATGAGCCGCTTTTTCTTCAGGCAGCACTTCAGCAATGACATGATCAATGCCTGCCTGTTTCGCAATCGCCTCTGCTGTTAGTTTATTATCACCTGTCATCATCACAACGTGAATCCCCTGCTCTTTCAGACGAGCGATGGCTTGATGAGAGGATGATTTGATCGTATCTGCGACCGCGACAATGCCAGCGACTTCGCCGTCAATCGCGACAAGCATAGCCGTTTTTCCTTGCTCCTCCAGCGTTGTGACGGATGATTCGACTTGATCATATGGGATATGATGTTTCTGTAATAGCTTACGCGTTCCAATTAAAAGCTTGTGTCCTGCGGCATTTGCTTCAATTCCATGACCTGGATCTGCTTGGAAGGCTTCAACTCCGACTGCTTCAAGACCTTGTTCCTTCATTCCATCTGTGATCGCTCGGGCAAGCGGGTGTTCCGACTGCTGTTCTGCCGATCCTGCTAGTTGCAGCACCGCATCTTCTGTCCAATTCGCGTATGCCAACACATCTGTCAGACTCGGCTCCCCTTTTGTCACAGTTCCTGTTTTATCTAACACCACCGTGTCGAGTGATTGAGTCACTTCTAAATGCTCTCCGCCTTTAAACAGAATGCCTGATTCAGCCGCACGGCCGCTGCCAGCCATAATAGAGGTAGGTGTAGCAAGTCCGAGCGCACACGGACATGCGATGACAATGACGGCTATAAAGGTTTCAAGTGCTGACGTCACATTTCCTGGGTCAACAAAGAAAAACCATATGAGGAATGTGAGCACAGCAATTCCTACAACGATGGGCACAAATATCCCTGATATTTGATCTGCCATTCTTTGAATCGGTGCTTTTGAGCCCTGCGCTTGTTCTACGACTCGGATAATCTGGGAAAGCGCCGTCTCTTTTCCGACTTTTGTCGCTTTTATTTTCATAAATCCATTTTTATTGATCGTTGCTCCGATGACCATATCTCCTGCGGTTTTATCAACAGGCAGACTTTCTCCTGTAATCATGGACTCATCTATTGCGGTTGTTCCCTCTATGATCTCTCCATCTACCGGCACTTTTTCACCCGGTTTGACAAACACAAGATCATTCACTTTCACGTCAGAAATAGGCACAGTCATCTGTTTGCCATCTCGTTCGATAACCGCTTCTTTCGCTTGTAAGCCCATCAGTTTTTGAATCGCTTCTGATGATCTTCCTTTTGCTCTTGCTTCCATTAATTTTCCGAGCACGATCAACGTAATGAGGACAGCACTTGTTTCATAATAGAGGGCTGCCTCATGTGTGCCTCGAATCGCTGACTGGATGCTTTCATATAAACTATAGAAAAACGCGGCAGATGTCCCAAGTGCGACAAGAACATCCATATTGGCACTTTTATTTCTTAAAGCCTTATACGCACCTACATAAAATGGCCAGCCGACAATAAACTGCACAGGCGCTGCTAACGCCAGCTGAACCCATGGATTCATGAACGCTTCAGGCAGCCAAATAAAGGATGTGAAAGAAAAATGGCTGACCATTGCCCAAAGAAGCGACAGTGACAAAATCATTGAGAATAAAAAGCGTGCCGTCTGCTTCTCTATTGCTGCTTGGCGGTGATCTTTTTTTCCTCCCTCTGCTTGATCTACGTCTGGTTCAATTAAAGAATACCCTATAGACTGCACTGCATCTTTTATATCATTTGTAGACGTTTGGCCCGGATGATATGTGACCTGAAGTGTCTCTAGCGCAAAGTTTACAGACCCGTGATCGACACCGTCCATTCGGTTAATTTTTTTCTCGATTCGGTTTGCACAAGCCGCACACGTCATTCCCTCTATATCAAATTCTGCTTGCTCCATCACCACATCATAGCCAAGAGATTGGACTTTTCGCTTCAAATCATCTGGTGTTAACTGCTCTGATTCGTAGATGATATGGGAAGTTTCAAGCGCCAAATTCACACTGGCATCCTCCACACCTTCCAGCCTGTTCAATCCCTTTTCGATGCGGCCTGCACAGGCAGCACAGGTCATCCCCGTAATTTGAAAGTCAATTTCCTTTTTCATTGATCTCACCTCTCCACATACTCCATGGGGGTATTATATTTTGAAAAAAAGACGTGCTGTCATGCAGCACGTATGTTCATTTATACGACATCATATCCCTGTTCTTCAATCACATCAGAGATACGGTGTAATGTGACTTGATCCGGGTGAAATGAAACCTCCACCTGTCCTTTGTCTAAATGGACTTTCACAGATTCAACACCTGCTAATTCTCCTACATTTCCTTCGACTGCTTTCACGCAATGTCCGCAAGACATGCCCTGCACTTGAAGTGTTGCTTGTTCCACTTCTCATCGCCTCCATCAATCATTTTTCTATAACTTACTATACCCTAGTAGGGTATCAATGTAAACAAAAATGCTACGATTTTGTCAGTTTCGTAAAGACCGTCATTAACTCTTCAATGGCTTCATCCCCATTGCCGCTCTTGATAGCATCTGCTACGCAATGATGTGTATGCTTTTCCATCAAATGCAGACTGACTTTTTTCAAAGCCGCATTGACTGCGGAAATTTGATTCACAACATCTATACAGTAACGATCGTTTTCAATCATTTGTTGAATCCCGCGAACTTGTCCTTCCACTCGTTTCAAGCGATTGATCAATTGATCTTTTTCCTTCTCGGCTCTTGGCGAAGCCATATGTCGTTCTTCATGTTCTGTCATGTGATCACCTTTTTTCTATTATGACTTGTCATTACCTAAATTAAAGCATATCTCCACCGGAAAAGGCAAAGATATGCTGAGCATCGCATATAAAGCTATGTTTGTCCTAATTTGTTAATTGTTCGATATCCTGCAAAAGATTGACGGATTGTTGAAGCTGTTTCATCAATCCCTGCTGATCCTCCAGTATGGAGGCAGCATCAATATCGCCTGCTTTCAATTGCTGTAAATACGTTTGGATTTCCTCTGACAGCACTT
Organism: Bacillus sp. EB106-04-04-XG123; assembly: GCF_058791855.1. Classification (NCBI taxonomy): domain Bacteria; kingdom Bacillati; phylum Bacillota; class Bacilli; order Caryophanales; family Bacillaceae; genus Bacillus; species Bacillus sp. EB106-04-04-XG123. Next base: position 260,205 of record NZ_JBYTDZ010000002.1, read on the forward strand.
TATTTTTTTCAATGATTTGTGCATGCAGGTCTTCTGCCATTTTTGGCGCTGTGACTTCATTAAAATCTTGAATATCTGCCTTCAATGATTCAAGCTGCTGCGTTAATTCTGCTTTTTTGGCGGCATTTTGCACAGCTTCTTCAGCGAGTTTTGGAAAGTCCTCTGTAAATTGCTGAATGTCTGTCACATAGTCATTTGCCTCAGTGACATATGTCGTTGTATCGTTGACCTGATCAAGCAAGCCGGAGCACCCGCTTAATACAAGCGTTCCGGAAAATAGGAAAGCCATCACATATTTTTTCAAGATCGATCATCCTTTCATCTGTAGGGTTAAAAGCATCATTTGTTCCGCTTCCCTCTATATCACACAGATGCAAAAAGACCTTAAAAATAGCCAGACCTTTGCCTCATGTGTGATAGGCAAAGGTCTGGCTAACATTGTTCATGTCGGAATGACCGAGAAACAACGAATGTTTCTGTAATGACGACCAGACCGTAAAAGCTACTCCCCTTTAGGAAACCGTTCAAATGTTATGTTTATCATATCGAATGTCGGGACAACAGTCAATTCGGGAGGTCCTGCTCTTGATATAGCACATGACCCTTTCCAGTTGATGCATAAATCCGGTTCCGTCCTTGGCGTTTTGACATATACAAGGCCTGATCCGCTTCAAATAGAAGTGTTTCTAATACACAAGGATCATTGGCTGTATGAGCAATTCCAAAGCTCGCTGTCACTCGAACTTTTTCCTCATCATTCGTAAAGAAACTCGCTTCAAACGAATGTCTTATTTGTTCCGCGATATGACATGCCTCTTTAAATGACTGATGAGGCAGACAAATCGCAAACTCTTCTCCCCCATATCGTCCAAATAAATCATCCATTTGTAAATGCTCCTGACAAATAGAGACAACATGACGCAGCGCTTCATCTCCAATATGATGTCCGTGTGTGTCATTAATTTGTTTAAAGAAATCAATATCAAACAGCATAACCGCCGTATCCTGCGCATCCTCTTCCAAAATCAGCTGCGTTCGTTCGATGAAAGAAGAACGATTGAATATATTCGTCAAACCATCGATATACGCACGACGTTCCAGCTCTTCCTGCAGCAAACGCTGCTCTGTTACATCACTGATGACTATTTGCCTGCCCTCGATCTCTCCTCTTTTATTAAATAGAGACGAAGCGGTCAGATGATAATAGCAGGACTGGTCTTTTTCCTTTTTCCACATTAGATCATATTGCGAATGATCCTGCGGAGAGCGCAGCCACTGAATGAACGCTGAATCTTTGATGATCCCTGAGAAAATATCGTCGACTTTATAGCCAATTCCCTTTTTATTCGCAAGTGTCGGAATGATCGATGCTGCAGCGGGGTTGTAATCAATGAGTGTCCGATATCGATCTAAAATCAGAACCCCTTCAGACATATGCTCAAACACACGCTCCATTGCAATGGGAGAGATTTTAAAGAGCTGGAACGACATAATCGCCCATAAATAGAGTGCGTTAGTCAGAAACATCACCACAGGGACCGGATCAATATGAAAAGGAGTGACGCCTAATAAATAGATAAAAGAAGTCATAATGGGTAATAACATTCCCACTAACAGTATCAGAATCTGCTTTAAATATTCTTTTTTTGTGACACGTAAAAACCAAACCAGCATAAAAATAGCGAGCATCGAACAGCCAAACGTATAAACGCCATGGATGATATACCAATAGCCAATCGTAAAATCAGCCAATAAAAAACCATCTACTGGATTTATCGTGATGTCTCGATAAAAGAGCGAATGTAAAGAGTTGGTGAACACCAAAATGGTTGTGAGAGTTGGGATCAATAAGATGAGAAGCACGCGGCGCTTTGTGAAATATTGATGGAATCCCGTAAATTGCAGCACAATCAGCAGACTGAGCGGTGCGATAAACGGAAGACCTATGTATTGAAAACAAACCCAGAACATGATTTCTCCAGGGGTACGAGCCAATAATTCAAACGTATGCCCAAAGATATAAATCGCAGTTGCTCCAGACATGTACATAAACAATTGACAGCCAATATACCGATGGCGGTTTGCATGAGCAATGATTGATAATATCACGGACAGAATGCCAGAAACACTCATGATCACAATAAAATGTAAAACAATCGAATCCATGTAAACGCCCCAATTTCAGTCATTTAGAACTAGTCTAATCTTACTATATATGAGGACGTCACAAATGGGAAGATGTGATTTTGAATTGGTTGGAGGTTTTTTGTAAAATTTCAGGCGTTACCTGTTCGTGCCCCCTTATATTTTCACTACTTTTTGCTTAATTTGAGGGAGAAGTATGTTGCGCCCAGAAAAATATATGTACAATGTGGGGATCAATGGAAAGGAGACTCGAAAGGAGAAAGGAATATGACTTTTTGGATGATCATAATGGGGCTGTTTATGCTGATTCTTTTGGAAAAACCGTTTGAAAAGAGAAGTTCTGGATTATTATTTTTGATCAGTTACTTGCTGCTGATTGCGATTTATGTGATTCAGACAACATTTGTGGAACTTGTGTCAGATGAATTTTTGATGATGATTGCTGTGGTTGTGGTTTTTCCTTTGTTTGTTCGGTTAGTGGTGTCTTCTATGAGAAAGGGTACATAAGAAAAGAGATGCCAAATCTGGCATCTCTTTTTCTGTTGTGATCCAAGTTCGGTGTATCTCCCTTAAAAAGTTTCAGCATCATTTTTTAAAATCAAGATTTTGATTTGTCCTTTGGTGTATCTTTAGCTTTCTCATCTTCAATTTTACTAACTTCTGTTTTTGCAAGAACCATCTCTTCTAATGCTTTCTTCATTCTAGAATTTATGAAATTTAAATCTTTATCTACAACCTTATTTTGCTTTGTAACCTTTAAGATATCTTTTAAAAGCGGTTCGAATTTGTCATCTGTTTTTACTAAGTAACTATTTACTTTTTTATACGTAATATTGAAAGCATTGTTCTTTTGTTTGTTTTCATGTTTGGACTATTCCTTATCTTTTTGAGATTTTTTCTACTTCATCATCGGCTTTGGCTGTTTGTTTGTATGTTTTGTCGAGTTCTTTGATTTGTTATTAATTTGTTGAATGTTAAGAGTGTGTAATTAACTGTATTAGATATAATTAAGAATTATAAGGAGGATTATAATGAATCTTAATTTAAAATTAGTATGTGAAGTATGTGATAATCCTGTAGCATTAAAAGTATACGGAGGGTATGAAAAAATAAACACTTTTAGCTATACTTGCCCTGAATGCGGTATTACAATTCATGGTCATTTAACATGGAATGATCCCGAAAAACTTAAAGATAGTTTTATAAAAGAATTTGAGTGTTATAACGCTACTAGCGTAACTCCAATTGGAGGGGAAAGCCATCTTTTACAAATTGCGACTGAATTCTATTCAGATAAAATTAAAAAACTAGAAACCAAGGATCCATCAATTTTCTTTTCACCATTTATGATGGAACGTATCCCTTTTGAATTAAAACAAAAGAAACTAGCTTTAATTCAACATGTAACTGATAATTTCAAAAATGAATATAAAATTTCGACTCGTCTCTGGCAACTTTTTAGAAACAAAAATTTCAAATATCTAAATCGACAATTAATTGCTAATAAGTTTGTTGAACCTGTAATACTGGGGCAAACTCTTAACATTAAATATTCATCAATAATGCTAGATGTTTTATATTATCCATTTACCTTATTCATTCAAGTGAGCGAATTTAATAAAAAAATTTTTGACTTAAGAAATCAGTTACTAGATATTCAAAGAAAAAATAAGGATGAATTACTTAATCTAAAAAAAGAATTAGAAGTATTAATAAACTACTCTGAAGAAGAATTAATTCACTTGCTTAATAATTTTTCGAAATATTATAAATTTATTTGGCCCGTTATTTTATCAACAGCACTCAAAACAGAAAATATACAAAATATTAAAGAATCTAAAGGAATACTTACAGCTAGCTTTGAAGATTTAAAAAATTATTATGTAGAAGCTTTCGAGATTTTATGTTCGGTTTTACCAGTATTTTTAGGTATACAAAATATTAAATTAAGAGACAACAGAAATAAGTTTAATGATAAGAATAAAAACGATTTTCCGCATATTAATAGTATTATAAAATACAAAGAAAAAGTGGTGAATAAAGGGAATAAAATAAAATTCTTTGAAGAAGAAAATATTTTTTCCGAATGCTTCAACATAACAACTGTTTTAAATAGTGGAATTAGAAATAGTATTGGTCATCATTCTTATATAAATAAAAACGACTCACAATTAATAATATTTTTAGATCGAAACAAAAAAACTGAACTTTATTTAATTGAATTTAGTGAATTATTACTTAAAACCTTCTTCTCTACCTTCGTAGGAATTGAAGTTCTACATTTTCTAAAAAATCTCGAAGATTAATTGAAATATATATGCAGAAACTGCCTTTCCAATAAGTGAGCTTTAAATATTCAGAAGAAAAATTCCTTATTAAAGTGAATTCCCCACTTATTTGTAAAACAAAAGCACTTGAAATAGGAGAACTGACCAATGATTTTTGATGAGTTGATGGAACTTTCTGAAGAAGAATTTATAAACTATGATTTCAAAAAAGAAATCTTCAATCTAAGGAATTTAAAATATGATGAAAACAGCCCTATAGCAAATATGATTCTATATAAAGGTAATATTTATGGTTCTCTTTCTGATTGTGATAGATTACCTTTGATTCTTGAAATATACAAACGTCTATGGGGTAATGAATTTGAGTTTTGGAATACTAAACAAACAGAATTTGTCGAGGCAAATGGAGAAACAATGAATTCATTTGTAACTCCATATAAGGCATTATATAAGGAGAATTATAATTTAACCAATCCTTTATTTAAGGAATATGCCAAACTAACACACACAGTAGGTAATTTTATCCCTGTATACGCCATTAAAAAAGGGAATAAATGGTTTTCTCCTTTTAACAGAAAACGCTATAGATTCACCTATGATTATTGGGATATTACGTTTAACCATATTAGAGTAATTTTAAAAGATTTTGAAGACTATAATGATTCGATCTATAATTTTTTGAAAAATAATAATAATAAATATAAAAAATATATTTTTGAATCCGCTCCATGGATTTTAAGTTTCAATACTTGGCCAAATTTTGTAGAAAAGAATTTTTTACAAAATTTTTTAGAGAATCCCAAAGATTTAACCAGTCAACCCAAAGAATTCTGGAGCAATCACTTTAAAGGGACAGTTAGTACTAGTGATGAAAATAATCTGATTGAGTTTTTAACATATGTTAATAGGGCGATTAAAGAACGAAGTTTACTTATATATAAACAATTACATTCGATGAATACATAAACTAACTCTTAGCATCTTCTACTTCATAAATTAAAAAGTGTCAAAACCCTATCAAGGATTTTGACACTCTCAATGAAATCATGCGGTTTCTTCATATGGAGACGGTGGGAGTCGAACCCACGTCCAGAGACATCGATTACTTAAGCGTCTACGAGCGTAGTCAACATATTTACGTGTTCACTCATCCTCATGCCTGCTGACGGGCGCTTGGAGAGCTAGTCTGATGGATCTCTTCTTACGTCCTCAGACGGAAACGTAAGCGTAGCCTACTTCATTGGGCTCCTCACAGACACATAGGCGATGTCAGGAAGAGCTCGCTGCGCTTATTAGGCAGCTAGTGCTAAGTTTTGGTTAAAACTTTTAGTTTTGCCAGTTACATTTAAGTGCGTGTTAACGAGATCGCCTCTCGGCTCGCAGCCTAAGCTCGAACCATCCCTGTCGAATCCGTAACGTCCCCTTGTAAAAGGGATATACGGGATGGAAGTTCAGCTTCACTGCTTCCGTATATAACTATTATAACAATCTCATCGCTCGAAACAACTGGTGGTTTCTGTAAAAAAGCGATGATTGTTTTCTGCATAACATATTGTAGCATAATGCTTCCGCTCTCAGCAAGCCATCTGCATCAGGCTAGAATTGCTTTTGACGATCGCGGAAGGCACGTTCGATTTCACGTTTTGCATCTTTTTTCTTCAGATCTTCACGTTTATCGTATTTCTTCTTCCCTTTCCCAATTCCAATCAGCACTTTTGCAAAGCCATTTTTCAAATATAGTTTCAGAGGCACAAGTGAGTAGCCTTCTTCCTTTGTCGCACCAATCAATTTGCTGATTTGCTTGCGATGAAGTAGCAGCTTTCTCGTTCTCAGCGGATCATGGTTATAACGGTTCCCCTGTTCGTATGGGCTCACGTGCATGTTGTGAAGAAACACTTCTCCTCGCTCGATTTTGGCAAAGGAATCTTTTAAATTCACTTTTCCAGCACGAATCGATTTGATTTCAGTTCCTTGTAATACAAGGCCGGCTTCGTAAGTTTCTTCTATAAAGTAATCATGATTTGCTTTTTTGTTTTGGGAAACAACCTTTCCCTCTCCCTTTGGCATTGGCGTACACCCTCCTTTTGACACAGACACGGTCCAAATCGTACGGATTATTTTATCAAACAATCCACCTTTCGACAATGCTGACGCCATTTGGTCAAAAAGCAAATAGAGCGTGATGCCCTATTTGCTTTTTGGCACGTTACTTTTTCTTTTTGCGTTTTTGTTTCGGTGCGTTTTCAAATACACGTTTTTTCTTTTTCTTCTTCTTACGGCTTGTGAACCAGTCACTTCCGCTTTTATCCTCTTTGCCTTTTTCCCCAGAGGCTTTTTGACCTCCACGCCCTTTTTTCGCTGGTGGATCTGTCCGTTTTTTGAACTTGAAATCTTTTGGTGATTTACGGCGAGTGCCCTTCATACCGACGATTTCAAAATCAATCGAGTGCTCATCTTTATTGACATTCACGACTTTGACAGTGATTTCATCACCGATACGGTAGACATTTCCTGTACGTTCACCGATCATGGCAAAGTGCTGCTCATCAAAGCGATAATAGTCGTCAGTCATGTAGCTGACATGGACAAGACCTTCTATCGTATTTGGCAGTTCAACGAATAGTCCGAAGTTCGTCACGGAACTAATCATGCCATCAAACTCTTCACCGATTTTATCTAGCATAAACTCTGCCTTCTTCAGATCATCTGTTTCACGCTCTGCATCGACTGAGCGGCGCTCCATCGTAGATGCATGATCTGCGATTTCAGGCAGCAGCTGGCCCCACTTTTCTAAGGTCGCTTCATCTGTCTTTTTCTGAATCAAATAGGTTCTAATCAGTCTATGCACGATTAAATCCGGGTAACGTCGGATCGGTGATGTGAAATGTGTATAGAATTCCGTTGATAATCCAAAATGGCCAATGCTTTCTGGATCATACTTCGCCTGTTTCATAGAGCGAAGCATCACAGTTTGAATGACGACTTCTTCTGGTTGATCCCTGACAGCATCGAGGACACTTTGAAGTGCGCGCGGGTGAATATTCGTTGACGTTCCTTTTACAATGTAACCAAACGTCGTCACGAACTCTAAAAAGCGCTGAAGTTTCTCAGGATTTGGTTCTTCGTGAATTCGGTAAATGAACGGAACATTCATCCAGTGGAAATGCTCTGCAACTGTTTCGTTTGCAACAAGCATGAATTCTTCAATTAATTTCTCTGCAACGGAACGCTCACGAATGACAACGTCTTTCGCTGCGCCTTCATCATCTACAAGTACTTTTGCTTCCTTGAAATCAAAGTCTACAGCTCCGCGCTCCATTCGTTTGTCACGTAGAATTTCTGCAAGCTTCTCCATCTCTTGGAACATCGGAACAAGCGGCTCATATTTGTTTAGAAGTTCTTCATCTTGGTCGACTAAAATCTTATTTACATCGGAATAGGTCATTCTTTCTGTCGTTTTGATCACACTTTGGAAAATCTCGTGTTTGACGACTTTTCCGTTTCGATCAATGACCATTTCACAAGACAGTGTGAGACGATCGACCTTTGGATTTAATGAACAAATACCGTTTGACAAACGATGCGGAATCATCGGAATGACGCGGTCGACGAGATACACACTCGTTCCACGTTCATAAGCTTCCTGATCAATCGGGGAATTCTCTGTAACATAATGAGAAACGTCTGCAATGTGCACGCCGAGCTTATATTTGCCATCATCCAGCTTTTGCACGGTTACGGCATCATCTAAGTCCTTCGCATCTGCACCGTCAATTGTCACGATCGTTTCATTGCGCAGATCACGTCTGCCTTCAAGGTCCTTTTCATCAATCGTTTCCGGTGTGTCCGCTGCCTGCTGAAGTGCTTCTTCTGGGAACTCACCTGGCAGACCGTGTTTATGAATGATCGACAAAATATCAATGCCAGGGTCATTTTTATGACCAAGAATTTCAGTCACTTCACCCTCTGCACTCATTCTTCCTTCAGGGTAGCTTGTCAGCGTCACAACGACTTTATGACCTTCGACCGCTCCGTTTTTAGCGGATTTCGGAATGAAGATATCGTTTGTGATTTTTTTATCATCAGGAATAACAAAGCCAAAGCTTTTCGTTTCAGTATAGGTACCGACAACCGTCTGAGTATTGCGCTCCAGAATGCGGATGACAGTTCCTTCTTTTTTCGTGCCGTTTGATTTGTGGCTGACACGAACCATGACGGTATCGCCATTCATCGCTGTGCCTAACTCATTTGGGGGAATGAAAATATCATCCTGTCCAAACTCTTCTGGCGTTACAAATGCAAATCCTTTTGCATGAGCAGACAGCTTTCCTTTTACTAAATTCATTTTTTCTGGTACACCGTAACGGTCGCTGCGCGTGCGAACGATGAGTCCTTGATCTTCCAGCGTCACAAGTGCTTTGACGAGCTCTTTATAATCATCAGGATTGGTAATCTCCATCATGACTTCCAGCTCTTGAACGGTTAACGGTTTATACGCTTCTTCTTTCATAAAAGCGAGTAATTCATCCATAAATTCTTCTTTTTGCACACTCTAACCCCCTATATATTTAAATTGACCAATCAAGCGATTCTAAGAATGCATAGACATCCTGATGAACCTTCTCCCGCTCTTTATCAAGCGTGATGACATGGCCTGATTCTTCATACCATTTCAAATGCTTATCATCTGTCTCTACTTCGTTATAAATGATATTCGCACTGTCTGTATTAATCATATGATCGTGACGTGCCTGCACAACAAAAGTAGGTGAATAGATCATGTCGACATTGTTTCTGACATCTGCAATCAGTTCTTGCAGGCTCTTGAGAGTATCCATTGGTGTTTTCTTGAACGCTTCCATTTCTTGTTCAATTTGGTCCTCTGACTTACCCTCAAATTTCTTATAGTTACGGGCATAATCTAGTACACCCTGGTACATGACTTCTTCACTTTTTATGTACATAGGTGCACACATAGGTACAATTCCCTTTACAGGTACAGTGTAACCTAATTTCAATGAAAAAACTCCTCCGAGGGATAGTCCGCAAACCGCAATCTCCTCATAGCCCTCATCTTTTAAGAATTGATAGCCTTCTTCTACATCTTTCCACCAGTCAGCTGGGCCTGTATGGACCAGCTCTTCTGGCGGCACACCGTGACCTTTATATTGAGGTGCATGACATGTATATCCTCTTTCGTTCAAATAACGGCCAAGCATTCGAACATCGGCTGTATTCCCAGTAAAACCGTGAAGAAGAAGCACCGCCTTTTCTCCACCTTTAAACGTAAATGGTTTTGGTGTAACAACTTTCATGATGTGACTTCCTTTCCTTCTGATATGGTTTATATTTTCCACTTGTATGTATGAAACAAACACAAAAGAGTGCTGATAATAAAAAAAGGTCTGAAAAAAGATCAGACCTTCTGTTACTCGCGCTTTACACGCCTAAATATGCCAATGCAAGTGTTAAGATGAAGAAAAGCACTGACAAAATAACCGTTAATCGGTGAAGAATCAAGTCAAGGCCTCTCGCTTTTTGTTTACCGAAAAGCTGCTCGGCTCCACCTGAAATAGCGCCTGACAGTCCAGCACTTTTACTTGATTGTAGTAATACAACGATGATAAGTGCGATACTGACAATTACGAGTAATGTGATAACAAATGCGTGCATGAAAACACCTCCAGACAAACTGGTACACATAACTTTATTTTACATGAAAACAAGGTGCATGTCACGAAACATCAAAATAAAGATTTCCTATATATTGTCGACTTGATTCGTTATTTTGATACAATTTCGTTCCAAAGTGCTGGCTGCAGCATTTTTATATGCAATTTTTCGGTTGAAAACTCATTTTTAATGAGTTGCTTCTTCCTTCAATAGCTGTTTTAATTCTTCTAACAAACGTTCAGCTCCTTCAGGACTCAGCATCACGCTTCCATTTCCATAGCTTTTGTTGTACTTCGTCACTTGTCCCGTTAGCAGGCAGCTCTTATCTGCATCATATTTTTTCAGCATAATGGTTTGATCTTCAATGAAAATTTCTAACAGCTGCTCTTCTTTAATATTGAGTACCTTGCGCATTTCTGAGGGCAGAACAATTCTGCCGAGAGAATCAATGTGTCTGACCATCCCAGTCCTTTTCAATGACATTTCCTCCTTGGTGATGATATGAATTATTGACTTTTGTCAACATTTTCATAGTAAAATAGATCTTCAAATTTTTTATCAAAGTAATGAATCATTTTGCCAATGACAAGCTGTCCTGGTTTTCGGTGACCATTTAATACCCTGCTAAGAGTGGCAGGAGAGATGCCAATTTCATCAGCGAGCTGATTTAAAGACATATCGTTCTCGATCATATACTGCATGACAAAAGCCCGCCTGATCTGAATCTTTTCGACCATCATTACAACCTCCTATGGAATCAATATGTACAACATGTAAGGCTCTCACATCAAGTAGATTCATTAACTTATGTCAACACTTTTACCCCTCTGCTATTCCCTTTGGTCAATGATCATACTAAAATAAGTCATATACTGAAATGTGAGGTTCGATGTCATGAATCACTTTGGTGAACAATTACGCATTTTAAGAGAAAATAGAAAAATGTCGGTCAATCAACTTGCCATGTATTCAGGTGTAAGCGCTGCTGGTATTTCTCGTATTGAAAATGGAAAGCGCGGTGTGCCAAAGCCTTTAACCATAAAAAAATTAGCACACGCCTTGAAGGTGCCTTATGAGGATTTAATGCTGCTTGCCGGTCATATTGAACAGGAACAAGTTCATGAAATGAAACCGAAATATGAGTCCATGTTAAAAATCTATCAAACGGCGCTTCAAAAGGATGTAGAACATCTTCCCATTTTTGACGGGGACAAATGGGAAAGGCTCTCCGCACAAGACATCAGCCAGCTGAATGAATACTTTCTCACGCTCATCAACCAAAAAAAGGCGAACAAATAGCGGGGCATAAACCTAATGTACATCCACCATTAACTAATGTCAATATTTTCATGGTATACTTATTGCCAATAGTCAACAAATCAAGTAAAATAGACATATCGAATCTATAACCATGTGAGGTTTTGCGTTGATGAACTTTGGTGCATATTTAAGAGCATTACGTGAAGAAAAGAAGCTGTCAGTGAACCAATTAGCGATGTATTCTGAGGTCAGCGCTGCCGGTATTTCTCGTATTGAAAACGGGAAACGCGGCATTCCGAAACCTCCTACGATTAAAAAGCTAGCTGGTGCGTTAAAGGTACCTTATGAAGACATGATGCAGGCTGCGGGCTATATTGAGGAAGTCTCTCCTGTCCATCAGATCAAGGAAGAGGATCTGGCTTTATCCAAAATAAAGGAAGCTGCAGCGCAATATGAACTTGATGATCTCGAAATATTTGATGGTGACATATGGTCGACCCTTTCGAAAAAAGAAATAGAGGACCTCAACCGCTATTTGTTATTTATGTTAAACAGCCGATCATCCTCATAAATGTTTTCATCATTAACAAGCTTTTTACGCCGATTTATGACAGATTTACGGTATAATGGGTTCAGATTGGAGTGAAGGAAGATGAATCAATCTGACATGTGCCCGCGGTTTGAAAAAGCAGTTGAGTTATTGAGCAAACGCTGGGTGGCACTGATTGTTTTTCAGCTTCTCTCAGGTCAGCAGCGCTTTAGTGAAATTGAGGCGGCTCTGACAAATTTAAGCGGAAGAGTATTATCTGAGAGATTAAAAGAGCTGGAGGCAGCAGGTATTGTAAAACGGGAGGTTTTTGCTGAAACACCCGTGCGCATAGAGTATTCTTTAACAGATATGGGGCGTTCACTTGCACCCGTTTTTGAAGAAATTGCGAAGTGGTCCTCTGAATGGATCACGCTTGAATCATAAAATACATGCATGTGAACTGCCTGATCATCATAAAACAACCTCCCTTACAGATGTAAGGGAGGTTTTGTCTTTTCAACCGCTTAAGCAGATGTGATGTTTTTTTCAGCTAACGCTTTTCTTTCTTTTTTCTTGTTTGTCGGGCTTAAATAACGTTCGAGCCAGCCCATGACAAGGTCAGCAACGATAGCCATGAGTGCAGTTGGAATCGCACCTGCTAAAATGATGGCTGTTCCGTTTGTGGCGTTTGATCCTCTGATGATGATATCACCAAGACCTCCCGCGCCCACAAATGTTCCAATCGCTGTAATACCGATGGCGATGACCAGTGCGGTTCTTAAGCCTGCCATAATGACTGATAAAGCAAGCGGTAATTCAACCATTCTCAGCACTTGCCATTTCGTCATGCCCATCGCTTTACCTGATTCTAAATAGGCATGTTCAATGCTGACAATGCCTGTATACGTGTTTCGGATGATCGGCAGAAGCGAATATAAAAAGAGTGATAGGATGACTGTATTTGCGCCAAGTCCTAATACAAGCATCAACACGGAAAGCATCGCTAATGCCGGTATCGTTTGAATGACGTTGGTAATGGCGAAGACCCAATTGCTCAGCTTGCGGTAATGCGCCACAAAGATGCCTACTGGAATCCCGACAATCGCCGCAAACAACACCCCATACGCCGACATGAGAAAATGCCGATAAAATTCTTCTAACACATATGAACCGTTCTGCTGATAATACGTCCATAATTGCTGCAGTGTGTCCATCAGCCGTGACACCTCCCCATCTTACTCAAAGTAATTGTGCTTTTTCAGGAAATTCTTTGCAACGGTTGCTGGTTCTTGAAGCTCGCCGTCGACTTGGTAGTTCAGCTCTTGCATTTGTTCTGTATCGATTTTTCCGATCAGCCTGTTGATTACCTTATTAAGCCCTGGATTTTCTTTTAAAACTTTCTCCGGGACTACTGGCGATGCATCATAAGGCGGGAAGAACCGCTTATCATCTTTTAAGATTTTAAGGTTATAGGCCTTGATCCGTCCATCCGTAGAATAGGCAAGCACAATATCCATTTTTTCATTTTTTAATGCATCATAGACTAAACCAATTTGCATCGGATATGTGCTGCCAAATTTAATTCCGTATGTTTTCACAAATCCTTCATAGCCGTCGCCTTTCTTTTTGAGCCATACGTTATCGACACCAAAACGGTAATTGTTCGCATTCTTTTTTAAATCAGAAACCGTTTCTATCTTGTTTTCCTTTGCCATCTTCTGCGTCACGGCAAAGGCATACGTATTATCAAATCCATAAGAATCAAACCATTTGTAATCATATCGTTTCTTAAATTCTTTTTGGACGATCTCCATCGCACGCTCCGGATCTTTTTCCGCATCCATTCCAAGCGTACTTGTTAAATCCGTGCCTGAATATCTTGTGGCAGAGATGTCAACGTCTCCGTTTTCCATTGCTTTCTGCTGCACAGTGTTGGAGCCTAGGTTTTTCACAATGGTTGTCTTTTTATCTGTGTAATGTTCGATCATATCGCCAACCATATAGGCCATAATTTCTGATTCGGTAAAGTTTTGTGCTCCGATTCGCAGCGTGCCCCCTGAGGAGCCGGCTAGTCCAGGAAGTGAACAGCCGCTTATCAATAGCAAGCATCCGGCAAGCAGTGCACTGATCCATTTTGTTTTTCGATTCTTCACATAAGCCAACTCCTTATGAAACTTCCTTCAATCCTTTTAAGCCTTCTGGTGTTACTTTTTTCTCCAGCTTCATTAATGATAGGTCGATGATGACTGCTAAAATCGTGACTGGGATCGCACCTGCAATAATAAATTCCGGCTGATACAGCTGAAGTCCAATCAAAATGTAGTCACCTAGACCGCCTCCACCGATAAAGGCTGCAAGTGTTGTCCAGCCAATTAAATAAATCGTTGACGTTCTGACACCTGCCATAATGACCGGTACAGCAAGCGGGAGTTCAACAAGACGAATTTGTTCCCATGTTGTCATCCCGATTCCTTTACCGGATTCAAGCAAGTTTTTGTTCACACCTTGGACCCCGGCATACGTATTTCTTAAAATAGGTAAAACCGAATAGAAAAAGAGAGCAACGATTGCAGGTATTTTCCCAACCCCCAAAATAGGAATAAAAAAGGCAAGAATCGCTAAACTAGGGAGTGTTTGAAAGATATTCACGATACCGATGATAAAACCTGCGCCTCGTTTCATTCGTGTGAGAACCACACCTAAAGGAACGGCAACAAGAATACCAAGCACAACAGCAATTAAGGAAATATATAAATGCTCCCACATTTTCGTAAGGAGTTCCCCACCATTTTTCTCTAGAAAGTCGATGATTTGATCCATGTGTACACCTCCCTTAATTCATTTCAGTGACAGCCGCCGGCGTATCGTCTCCCCAAATGGAGTCGTACACAACATCTACAAGACTTGCACGTGTCACAATGCCTTTTAAGTGCCCTTCTGCATCCACAACCGGTACATATTTAATGCCGCGTATTAAGATTTTCCGGACAGTGTCTCTTAGAAGTGCGCCTTCTTGTACGGTATAGAACTCTGTATTTAAAATATCACCAACGAAAGCTGCTTTTCTGCGGTTCGCATCGATTGTTTCAATATCGATATAGCCTTTTAGCACATGATGTTCATCTACTACAAGCAAGGAATCGACCCGCTTTTCTCTCATGATGTAGATGGCATCTGTTAATGTTTTTTCAACTGTAATGGTAACTGGTGACGTGTTCATCATTTGTTCTACACGTTCCATGTTCGGGTTCGATTGAAGCAGCCGTTCTTTGCCGATGAATTCTTCTACGAATTCAGTGGCAGGGTTCCGCAGAATATCGTCAGGCGTACCTACTTGGACAATCTCTCCATCTTTTAAAATCACAATTCGATCAGCTAGTTTAATGGCTTCGTCCATGTCATGTGTGACGAATACGATGGTTTTATTTAACGTTTTTTGCAGTTTCTTAAATTCTTCCTGCAATGAATCTCGTGTGATTGGATCAAGTGCGCCAAACGGTTCATCCATGAGGATCAGAGGGGGTTCCGCTGCTAGTGCGCGAAGAACACCGATGCGCTGCTGCTGTCCTCCGCTGAGTTCATGAGGGTAGCGCTCTAAATATTCTGGTCCCATGTCGACAAGCTTCAGCAGTTCACGTGCCCGTTCTTTTCGTTTTTCTTCCGGCCATTTTAACAGCTTTGGAACAAGTGAAATGTTTTGTGCGATGGTCATATGGGGGAACAGTCCAATTTGCTGAATCACATAGCCAATTTCTCTTCTTAATTGAACTGGATCTTTTTTCATAATATTTTCTCCCTCGATGAAGATGTTTCCTGAGGAAGGTTCGATGAGTCGGTTGATCATCTTCATGGTTGTTGTCTTACCACAGCCACTCGGTCCAATAAAACAAATAAATTCTCCTTTTGCTATTTCTAAATCAATATTTTTGACAGCCTTTTTTCCGCCTTTATACGTCTTAGATACATTCTCTAGTTTCAGCAAATGAGACACCTCCAATTAGTCGGATCAATATTTTCAGAAAATTTACACCTTATTTATTATAGTGCAAACTTTATAAAATAAAAAGTTTACGATGTGTTTGTATTGCATAACATTTATTTAAAATTTTCAGTTAACGGCCTGCTAGATAGAGATCTCTCCTTTTTCCTCCAAATTACGAGCAAATACTCAATATTTATTGTTTTCATCAACAAACAGGTATATGATATATTGTGTTACAAATTGTCAGTCGTGAAGGGATGAATCGGGGAGTGGACAAGCAAGCGTTAGGCGCCATTCAAAAAGCACAGGATCATTATATTGAAAAAGCTGCCGAGAACATGAATGCCTTTGGTCTTTCTTCTACAGTAGGTAGAGTGCTTGGTATCATTCACATGAACCGTAAACCAATGACGCTTGGAGAGCTATCAGAGGCGACAGGCATGAGCAAAACGAGAATGAGTCAAGTCGTTCGAGAAATGCTCGATTTGAATATTGCGGAAAAGGTTTATGAAAAAGGAATACGTAAAGATCTATATGACGTTGAGCAAGATCAATACCAAACGTTTATTTCCTTGTTTGCAGCCAATTGGTCCCGAGTTGTCAGCAAAAACCGCAAAGCACATAAGAAAACGTGCAAGGAATTGCTGGAATTGCTTGAACAGGACGACCTGCCAGAAGAGACAGAGGATAAAATCAATCTGCTTCTTTCAGAAATCAAGGAAAGTCTTGATTACTATGATTGGATTAGCCGCTTAATTGAATTCTTTGAGAGTGAAGAAGTATTTAAGCATGTGCCGAAACCTTAAAAAAAGCTGTTTTATTTTACATCATTGTAGAAAAAAACAGCTTTTTTATATACACTTATGACATAAACATCGGAAACATCCCTTTTAAGCCCGCGCCAATCATTTCAACTGCCACTACAGCAAGAATTAATCCCATTAAGCGAGTCACGACATTCATCTCTGTTTTCCCCATTTTTCGCATAATGAAACTTGAATAATGAAAGGCATAAAAGGTCATCGCCAGTACGATGACAATGCCGATTAAAATCGCAAACATGTGAAGCATCCCTTGACTTCCCGGGGTTAAGCTCATCACTGTAGCGATTGTACCGGGACCAGCGATGATCGGAATCGCCAGCGGCGTAACGGAGACATCCGCCTTTTCTTTGCTTTCTGCCTTTTCCTCAGAATGAGGATTTTGGACATGTGACTCCTTTGCATTCAGTAAATTGTAAGCGATACCAAAAATGAAAATACCTCCGGCGATGCGGAGTGCATGAATATCGATCCCAAACAATTTGAAAATGAGCCTCCCTGCCAATAAAAAGGCAACCAAAATAATGAAAGAGACCACAATGGCTTTTTTGGCTGTTTGGGAGCGTTCTTTCTCTGTATATCCTTCAGTTAAGGTGATAAAAAGAGGCACGTTTCCAATGGGGTTTGATACAGCAAATAATGAGACCACGACATGAATCATAAAGGAAATCAACAGACACCCTCCTTTTTTCTTAGTGTCTGCCAATCTGATGTGAATATTCCCTTAGGATGTTAAAACCTGTATATATTTAACCGATGATAATAAAGGTTTAAAGAAAGGGGAATGACACATGAAGAAAACGATCACCATCATCCTTTTATGTGCTGTGGTTTTAGGAGCAGCCGGCTGGATTGTTTGGCAGCAGCAGTCCATCAAAGCAGCAGAGGAAAAACATCAGCAAGAAAGCAAAACAAACACTGAGCAGCTTTCGAAGTTAAAATCAAATCAAGCAGATATGAAGCATAAAAACGAAGATCAAAAAAAGAAACTGTCTACCATCACGAAAAAGCTCAAAAAAGAAAAGAAAGCCTATCAAAAAGAAGTCAAACAGCGTAAAGCGCTTGAGGCAAAAATCGACCAGCTTCAAAAAGAGCTGACAGCAGCGAAAGCCACAGCTCAAGCGAATAAGCAGACTTCACAGACTCCAAGGAAAACAACGGTCAAAAAAGACCCAAATGTCACCCACAATCCGCCCTCACAATGGGTACAGGATCAATATGATTGGGGTGTGAAACAAGGATATATTAAAGAATAGAAAGGATGAAAAACATGATACACATTCGGCCATTGTCAGGTGATCATTCTGTCCCTATGGATCTTTTACTCTTAGCTGATCCTTCAAAGGAAAAGGTACTTGAATATGTGCAATCCGGTTCTTGTTATGCCGCTTATCATGAACAGGACGTGATTGGTATCTATGTGCTTTTATCTCTGTCTCAGCAGACAGTCGAAATTATCAACGTCGCCGTGAAGGAATCATGGCAAGGAAAAGGAATTGGAAAGCAGCTGATCCGCCATGCCATTGCTGAAGCGAAAGCCTCCGGCTTTCACACGATTGAAATCGGCACAGGTAACTCGAGTATCCAGCAGCTCGCACTTTATCAGAAATGCGGCTTCCGCATGACATCTATTGACCACGATTTCTTTCTTAAGCATTATGATGAACCGATTTTTGAAAATGGCATTCAGTGTATGGATATGGTACGGCTCTCACTCACTTTGCAAGCAGACTGATGTTTTGTTCCGTCTGCTTTTTTTATGTTCTACGCTTTTTCACCACATGCTTCACATATTGAATGAAAAAATAGAGCACGGCGCCAGCTAAAAAGCAGACCACACATCCAAAGAGCGTCGCCTCTGAACTGAATTGATACTCTTCAATTTTCATGATATAAAATGGCATGCCAAACATTGATGGACTTGATTCAACATGATTGACCTCTAGCAGCAGTAAAAAAACAGGGGTCATAAACACAGCAAATACATACAGCATCGCAAGTGTTAAACCGCTGGAAAACGAATGAAATACTTTAATCATCTCTTTCTCTCCTTCATCTCTTTTAAACTGGCTGTGATATTTTTCCCGTCTGGGCAAGCTGGATGCAGCATCACCGTATTTAGTAAAGAAAAAAACAGCAGTTGATGACTTACCGGATGCTTGCATATCATAAAAAGCACAATCGAACAAAGCACCGGAAAGAGCGGGCCTGCAAGTGCCACCATCATATTGAAGCTCGGCCGGACAAATTTCTCATGGACGACCGCCACATGCTTCCAATCAATCGTTATCACAAAATCAAAGAGCGGTCTTTTTTCAATTTTGTTACACACCATGATCATCAGCATATGACCGAGTTCATGTATCAGCACAACCGCTAGGAAACTACACACAAGCTCTATCATCGCAAGACAGGCCTCTTTAACATGACCGCATATATACAGCTAAAAAATGCAAGTGAACCTAGCAGATAGGCGGTGGCGAGAAGATACACATCTGTTGAAAGCCACTTCAATAAAAGCATATCGATGAAGCTGAATACAGCAATCATCATTACGATGACAAACAGTTTATTAAACTCACTGATCTTCACGATAAATCCGGTACAGGCCGCCATAGCAGTGATCAACAAAATAGACAAACTTGCAAGGACATGGCCTTCACTTTCAATGCCTATCACTATAGATGCAAACCCAATAAACACAAAATATAGCAACAAATTAATAGCGTAATAAAATAAAATTCTCGACAACAAATAAGCGCCCTTTGATGTATTTAACATAAAGATGGCCCTTTGATTCATATGATATTCTCTGCCAATCATCAGCGGAAGCATGATCAATATTTCCTTTAACGCATACTGAACAATAAAGGCATACAGCCAGCCGATTTCTACCGGTGTAAAAACAAAAGGCAGCCCCGCCGTCAAACAAACGAGAAATAAAAACAAAATGCCCTGTTCTTTAAAAACAGATGAACGGCTGAAATAGACCAATTCCTGCCGCAGGTGCGTCAGAAAGGAAGATTGCGTTCTGATTTTCTTATAAGAAAACGACTTCACCTCTGTTTTCAGCTGCAAAAACATCCAATGGACATAAGAAGCCGCTAACCCCTTCAGCCATAGCCAGGCAGCGCTTAGAAGGATCATTAGAAATATGAGATAGACTGATGGCCATACGCGGATCATCTCCATTGCTTTTTGCAAAAGGAGAAACACCAATAGATTCAGCACCGCAAAGCCGAGCGTTTGCAGCAGCAAATGCTCTTTTGTTTTTGATACGAAATGGCTCACAGCAATCCGCATCACCATCCAAGAAGCGAGTGCAAACAGAGCCAGTACACAGCAAGTCATGCATACAACCGTTATCCAATAAAGAGATGGCGTAACACCGCTGATCAAAAGGCCTAATACAATCGGTAAAAAAAGTAGTCCAACCACGAGGAAACAAAAGAGCATCGGAAAGAAATATACACAAAGGACAAATGGCACACTTTGTATCGCACTATTCAAAAAGTAGAATTGATATTCCTGGCGCTTTAATTTATTGCGGGATAACACAATGCCTGCGCTTAAAAATAAAAGCGTCATTTTCATCAATTGGAGGTATAGAGAAGCCGGCTCGCTTTCTCCTGCCTGCATGAAAAAGCGCAGGCTGATAACGACGTATATCGCATACATGAGCAAGAAAAAAGCCGCGGCTGCGAGAAGCTGTATTGGGTACTTTTTTGCGAGCTGCTTTCCTTTTGCTGTCAGCATCCCCCATTCTATTTTATGAAGAACGTGTCGTGTCCAGATCATTGAGTAACCTCTCCACCTGCATATAGTAATCTCGATTCACTTCTTTATAAATCTCTTCAAGTGCCTGATGAGGAAATGTCTGATTCGTTTCTTGGCGGGACATCTCCAGCTTGACGTCACCATTTCTCAAGATCATGAGATGGTCATAAAGCGTATCACCAAAACTCAAATGATGGGTTGAAATGAGAATGCCAGCGCCTTGCTCTCTCAGCTTCATGAGCACCTTTTTTAAGATGATCATCATATCTGGATCAAGTCCGTTCGTTGGCTCATCAAACACATAATAATCACATGGCCTGAGGAGCTGTGAAATGATCTGCGTTTTCTTTTGATTGCCATGAGACAGCTGAGCGATAGGCTGATCCATATACGATCCCAGCTCAAACAAATCAATGAACGTCTCTTCCCGTGTGACATCTTGCTCATTTGGCAGCTGAAGTAATTGAAAGTATTCCCTCGGCGATAAATAATCGAACAACGAATGGTCATCAGGAATATAGGAAACATGTTTTTTCAACAAGGAGATATGTTCTGAGGATTGAAGGTTCAGCTGTTTACCATGTAAAGTGACGCATCCTATAAATGGCGTCAGCCCAAACATGGATTGGATCATCGTCGTCTTTCCCGCACCATTATGCCCCAAAAGCAGCAGCATCTGCCCTTTCTCGACACTTATTTGAATATTGCGGAGAGAGAAGGTGCGGCTATATGTTTTTTCTTTTAATTGTAATGTCAGCATCATATCCCTCCGTTTGATTCAGATAGAACAGATGACCTTGCATCTGTTCTCATCCCTGTTAATAACCACACTGGATTTTAACGTACATGCCTAATAATTTGAACTCTCCTAAAAATTTCGAGCCCCGTCCAAAGGTCTTGCATGCCCAAATCAATGCTCCAAGTGAAATAATGCCCAATATAGCGGCAAGGACATAAATCCAAAATGCGTTTTTCTGTACATTCTTAGAAGTTAGAATTCGTTGCTTCCTTTCATCATATGCCGCCAACAGGTGAAGGACATACATATACACACCTACTGGAAAACGAAGGCTAAAAGGATTCAGCATCTCATCACCCCCTAATATATGTAAAATGATACCACCCCCTTACAGAAAGCATAAGTTCATTTCAGATCATATTTTTAGACGAATTTTCATGATTTAGTGCTTATAAATGGAGGGGATTTTGACTTTTTCTCTAACTGAAGGAGGAGGTTTTACAGAAATAGGATAAGTCAAATGAATTAGCCAGCGGATTTCGCTCAACAAAAAAACGCTGCGTCCCGCTCTCATGAAAGAGTGGAACGCAGCGCATAGCTGACATTATTTATTCAAGTTATAGAATGTTGCAATGCCGTGATATTGTGCTGTTTCAGCCAATTGATCTTCGATGCGAAGTAATTGGTTGTATTTCGCCACACGGTCCGTACGAGACGGAGCACCTGTTTTGATTTGTCCAGCGTTTGTTGCAACAGCGATGTCTGCAATTGTGCTGTCTTCAGTTTCACCAGAACGGTGAGAAATAACAGCTGTGTATCCTGCGCGTTTTGCCATTTCGATTGCATCAAATGTTTCAGTTAATGTACCGATTTGGTTTACTTTGATCAGGATTGAGTTACCAACACCATTTTTAATACCTTCAGAAAGCTTCTTCGTGTTCGTTACGAATAAGTCATCTCCTACTAGCTGAACCTTGCTGCCAAGGCGCTCAGTTAATAGTTTGTGACCTTCCCAGTCGTTTTCATCAAGGCCGTCTTCGATAGAAATGATTGGGTATTTCGATACCATATCTTCATACCAGTCAACCATTTCAGCAGATGTTTTCACAACACCTTCGCCTGATAAATGATATTTACCGTCTTCTTTGTTGTAGAACTCAGAAGATGCAGCATCCATTGCAAGTTTCACTTCTTCACCTGGTTTGAACCCAGCTTTTTCGATCGCTTCAACGATAGTTTGAAGTGCTTCTTCGTTAGAACCAAGGTTTGGAGCGAATCCACCTTCGTCACCTACAGCTGTGTTTAAACCTTTTGCGCTTAATACAGATTTCAGGCTATGGAAGATTTGAGCGCCCATGCGAAGTGCTTCACGGAAGTTTGGAGCACCTACAGGCATAATCATGAATTCTTGAATGTCTACGTTATTATCCGCATGCTCTCCACCGTTGACGATGTTCATCATCGGTACTGGAAGCGTTTTGGAGTTGAATCCACCAAGGTATTGATAAAGTGGAATTTGTAAGAAATCAGCAGCCGCACGTGCTACAGCGATAGATACGCCAAGGATTGCGTTTGCGCCTAATTTCCCTTTGTTTTCTGTTCCGTCAAGTTCGATTAACATTTTGTCGATCGCTACTTGTTCTGTTACATCAAAGCCTAAAAGCTCTGGTGCAATGATTTCGTTTACGTTGTTTACAGCTGTCAGAACACCTTTTCCAAGGTAACGGTCTTTGTCTCCGTCACGTAGTTCTACTGCTTCATATTCACCAGTAGAAGCACCACTTGGAACAAGCGCACGGCCAAAGCCGCCAGATTCTGTGTAAACTTCTACTTCAACTGTTGGGTTACCGCGAGAGTCTAATACTTCGCGTGCATATACGTCAACAATGTATGGCATTTTTAATTTCTCTCCTTTTGAATCAATTTGTTATTTTTGAATCAATGATGTTCCTGTCATCTCTTTTGGTTTTTCAAGACCAAGTAAGTCTAAAAGCGTTGGAGATAGATCGGCTAAAATGCCGCCTTCTCTAAGCGTCGCACCTTTTTTCGTCACGATGACTGGCACAGGATTCGTTGTATGTGCAGTATGCGGCTTTCCTTCTTCGGTAATGAGCACGTCTGCGTTACCGTGGTCTGCCGTGATGATGGCATGTCCGCCTTTTGCCAGGATTGCGTCGACTACAGCTCCTAAGCACTCATCTACTGCTTCAATGGCTTTGATTGTTGGCTCAAGCATACCTGAATGACCAACCATATCCGGGTTAGCAAAGTTCAGAATGATCGCATCATGCTTATCAGCATTGATGTCTGCAACAAGTGCATCCTTTACCTCATAAGCGCTCATTTCCGGCTTGAGGTCATAGGTTGCCACATCTGGTGAATTGATTAAGATGCGGTCTTCACCAGGAAATTCTTCTTCACGGCCACCGCTCATAAAGAACGTCACGTGAGGATATTTTTCTGTTTCAGCAATCCGCAGCTGTTTCAATCCGTTTTGAGCAAGCACTTCTCCTACTGTGTTATCCAAATTCACTGGTTTGAAGGCAACATAGCCGTCAACCGTTTCACTGAAGTGTGTGAAGCAAACGAAGTGTAAATTCTTCGGATGAGCTTCTCCGCGGTCAAACGAGCGGAAATCTGCATTTGTGAAAGTGTTCGAGATTTGGATGGCACGGTCTGGACGGAAGTTATAGAAAATCACAGAGTCGCCGTCGTTTACTTTGGCAACCGGCTCACCATTTTCTCTCGTAATGACAGATGGAATAACGAATTCATCGTAGATTCCATTTTCATAGGAGTCATCAACGACATCATAGATGTTTTGATAACTTGGGCCTTCACCATACGCCATCGCGCGGTACGCTTTCTCCACACGATCCCAGCGTTTGTCACGGTCCATTGAGTAATAGCGTCCAGAAAGTGTTGCCACTTCACCGACACCGATTTCTTTGATTTGTTCTTCCAGCTGTTTTAAGTACACTTTGGCTGTCTTCTGACCAACGTCACGTCCGTCCAAGAAGCCATGAATGTATACCTTTGTTAAGCCTTCTTTTTTCGCCAGCTTCAGCAGGGCAAAAAGATGCTGGATATGACTGTGCACACCGCCGTCTGACAAGAGACCAAATAAATGAAGCGCCTTGTCATTCTCTTTTGCATAAGTCATTGCCTCTAGGAACGTTTCGTTTTTCTCAAATTCCCCATCACGAATGGCAACATTCACTCTTGTTAAGCTTTGATATACAATGCGTCCTGCACCGATGTTCAAATGCCCCACTTCAGAGTTCCCCATTTGACCTTCTGGGAGACCTACTGCCTCACCTGAAGCCGTTAAGGTTTGATGCGGAAATTCGTTCCAGTAGCGGTCAAAGTTCGGTTTTTTTGCTTGTGCGACAGCGTTACCGACTGTTTCGCCTCTTAAACCGAACCCGTCTAAGATGATTAATGCTGCTGGTTTCTTACTCATATTGACCTTCCTCCAATAATTGAACGAAAGACTGAGGTTCTAAGCTTGCGCCGCCTACCAAAGCACCGTCAATATCGGATTCTGCCATATATTCTTTAATATTTGCCGGCTTCACGCTTCCGCCATATTGAATGCGAAGGCTGTCTGCCGCTTCTTGACCAAATTCGCTTGCAACGGTTTGGCGGATGTGTGCGCAAACGTCGTTTGCATCTTTCGCTGTAGAAGATTTTCCTGTACCAATAGCCCAGATTGGCTCATAGGCAATCACAGATTCAGCCACTTGCTGCTTCGTTAAACCAGCTAGTGCTTTCTTCACTTGATCAGCGACAAGTTCATTTGTTTTGCCAGCTTCACGCTCTTCAAGCGTTTCACCAACACAAATAATTGGAACGATGCCATGCTTGAATGCAGCATGTGCTTTTTTGTTCACTGTTTCATCTGTTTCAGCAAAGAATTCACGGCGCTCTGAATGCCCAATCACTGAATAGCCGATGCCTAGATCTTTTAGAGCAGCAGGGCTGATTTCACCAGTGAATGCACCATTTTCTTCAAAGTGCATGTTTTGTGCACCAATTTTAAGGTCTGTTCCGTTTGATAGGCTGTTTAGCTTTTCAAGGAAAAGAGCTGGCGCACAGACAATGGATTCCACTTTGTCAGGAGATGGAATAGATGACTTAACTTCTTCAACAAAGCTGACTGCTTCGCCAAGTGTTTTGTTCATTTTCCAGTTCCCAGCTATAATTGGTTTTCTCATGATTGACACTTCCTTATAGCAGTTTTGGTCTTATTTATCGTTTAATGCAGTAACACCAGGAAGTTCTTTGCCTTCCATAAATTCAAGTGAAGCGCCGCCGCCTGTAGAAATATGGCTCATCTGATCGGCAAGACCAAATTTCTCAACAGCTGCTGCTGAATCTCCACCGCCAATGACAGAATATGTATCTTTTGCTTCTGCCAGTGCTTCTGCGATTGCTTTTGTTCCTTTAGCGAATGCATCGATTTCAAATACACCCATTGGTCCGTTCCAGACAACAAGTTTGCTGTTTTTAATAACGTCAGCATACTTTTCTCTTGTCTCTGTTCCAATATCAAGTGCTTCTAGATCACTTGGAATTTCAGAGATTGGCACAATGCTTGTATTCGCATCATTTGAAAAGTCGTCGGCTACCAGAACATCTGTTGGAATCAGGAAGTTCACGCCTTTTTCTTTTGCACGGTCCATAAAGGATTTCGCTAAATCGACTTTGTCTTCTTCTAATAGAGATTTCCCTACCTCGTGGCCAAGTGCTTTCACAAATGTGTAAGCAAGTCCGCCGCCGATGATGAGGTTGTCTACTTTATCAAGAAGACTTTCAATCACACCGATTTTATCCTTTACTTTTGCGCCGCCGATAATCGCTGTAAAAGGGCGATCAGGATTTGAAATGGCTTTTCCTAACACCTCAAGCTCTTTTTGCATGAGGAAGCCTGAAACAGCCGGAAGATAAGCTGCGATTCCTGCTGTCGATGCATGTGCACGGTGTGCAGCACCGAACGCATCATTGACATACACATCGGCTAAATCAGCAAATGCTTTTGATAATTCAGGATCGTTCTTTTCTTCACCAGGATAGAAACGAACGTTTTCAAGCACTAGCACATCTCCTTCTTTTAAGTCAGAGATTTGCTTTTTCACGTTGTCGCCGTAAGCTTCATCTGCTTTTTTCACTTCTTTTCCAAGAAGCTCTTGCAGACGTTTTGCCACAGGTGTCAGACGCAGTTCTTCAGTAACTTGACCCTTCGGACGACCCAAATGACTAGCTAGCAGTACCTTTGCGCCTTGTCCTGTTAAATACTCAATCGTTGGTAATGCTGCGCGGATACGAGTATCATCCGTCACTTCTCCGTCCTTCATTGGAACGTTAAAATCTACGCGGCAGAACACAACTTTACCTTTTACGTCAATGTCTTTTACTGATTTCTTATTCATGCTCGTCAGGAGATCCTCCTTTATTCTGGTTTCCTTACGCATTGGACAAGACTCTCTTTATCCTTTTCCCATTTTGCCCTCATCAAAACGAGAAATCGTGCAGAACGGATAAAAACAGAGAAAAAGGGAAAGGGATGCTTCCCCTTCCCTTGTCCGTCTTCATTATATCGTGTCTCTAGGAAAGAACCAAGTGAGTTCCTTCAGTGTGAGAAATTAAAGACCTTGTTTTGCAATGTAAGCTGCAAGGTCAACAACGCGGTGAGAATATCCACTCTCGTTATCGTACCAAGAGATCACTTTCACCATGCTGCCTTCCATCACCATTGTAGAAAGAGCATCGATTGTTGAAGAGTTTGCATTACCATTGTAGTCACCAGATACTAATGGCTCTTCGCTGTAGCCAAGGATTCCTTTAAGTTCTCCTTCAGCTGCTTCTTTAAGTGCTGCATTTACGTCTTCAGCAGTTACATCTTGGTTTAATTCAGCAACAAGGTCAACTAAAGAAACGTTAGGTGTTGGAACACGCATAGCGCCACCGTTTAATTTACCTTTAAGTTCAGGCAATACAAGTGAAACAGCTTTCGCAGCACCTGTAGAAGTTGGGATGATGTTTTCCGCAGCTGCACGAGCACGACGGTAGTCTTTGTGCGGAAGGTCAAGAATTTGCTGGTCATTTGTGTATGAGTGAACAGTTGTCATCATACCGCGTTTGATACCAAATTTATCGTTAAGTACTTTTGCAAATGGTGCTAAGCAGTTTGTCGTACAAGATGCATTAGAGATGACATCGTGGCTAGCTGCATCGTATTTGTCTTCGTTTACACCCATAACGATTGTGATATCTTCTTCGTTAGCAGGAGCAGAGATGATGACTTTTTTAGCGCCAGCTTCTAAGTGTTTCGCAGCGTCTGCACGTTTTGTGAAGAATCCAGTAGATTCAACAACGATTTCTACGCCTTGTTTACCCCAGCTTAATTTCGCAGGGTCACGCTCAGCGGATACTTCGATTGTTTTACCGTTCACTACTAAGTTTGTACCGTCTACAGAAACCTCTGCATCTAGTTTTCCGTGAACAGAGTCATATTGTAAAAGGTGTGCAAGCATGTTAGCATCTGTTAGATCGTTAACCGCTACTACCTCAACTTCAGGATTATTTAATGCTGCACGAAATACGTTACGTCCAATACGTCCAAATCCGTTAATACCGACTTTTACTGCCATGATGTTTCCTCCTTTTATAGGTCACAATGTTTTATATTGAGGGATCAATTGACTCCCTTAATAACTCTTTTGCGGCTCCTTCGTCTGTGACGAGAACCGTTCGGCGTGGTTTTTTGAAATAAGCTTCAATCGCCCCCGCCTTTGATGATCCACCTGCAACAGCAATGATGTGTGGAATGTTTTCTAGATCATCTAGCTGCATGCCGACGGAGTGCACTTTGTGTACGACCTCACCATCACGATTAAAGTAATAGCCAAAGGCCTCTGTCACTGCGTCATGCTCATCAATCTTTTTTAAATCTTCATCTGGTGTATTTCGTCTCATCGCCATTGTTTTTGCTTCACCAATACCATGAATGAGCATCGTGGACGATTTAATCGTTTGAAGCACTTCTTTGACGGACGGCTCTTCAATAATGGAAGAGTATGCACCTTCTGACAGCTGCCCTGGAACAAACAGCAGTTTGTAAGTACCGGAAGCTTTTTCAGCCATGTGGGCACAAATGGTGTTTGCCTGATTTTTTACATTCTCCCCAAGACCGCCTCTCGCAGGGACAAACATCATATCGCGGTTTTTGGCATCAGGGGTCATCATTTCGGCAACGGCTTCCATCGTCGTTCCGCCAGTGACGGCGACGATATTATTTCCAGTAAACCTTTTTTTCATACATTGGACAGCAGCTCTTCCCATTTCTTGCTTCACCCACGGGGATTCGTCACTGTCACCAGAAACGATAATGACTTCTTCCAGGCCTAACTTTCTCTTTAGTGTATTTTCCAAAAAGGTTAAACCTAAAACGTCCTTCATCATTCCTTCAAGCATTTCAAGCAAAGCGTGACCCTCACTCGTCAGCATCATGCCGCTCGTTTTGACATCCAGCAGATTTTGTTCTTTTAAAAACTGAACTTCAGCACGTAAGATACGCTCACTGAGACCAAGACTCGTCGCAAGACTTCTGCGGCCAATTGGTTCAGCTAATCTGATGTACTGCAAAATGTCGTAGCGTTTTTGCATAACAATGAGAAGATCTGGCAATAATTTTTTTTGAGCTTCCAATAAACGATTCATGGCTAACGACCCTTTCTTTTCACGTTGGACTAAAAACGTCCCACTGTGACAAAAAACGTCCCGCCACAGCCAAAAAAAATCAATCCCTGCTTTCTTTAATTATTTTAACAGGATAATCTTGCATTTTCAACTCTTAGAAACACATTTAGACAAAAAATAGACACATTTTCACCGATAACCTGCTTGTCATCAAGGTTCTTGCGATGATATTTCTTTTCAAAATATTTATTTCCCTTTATATAGAATGAATACACGATTGAAAATGTGCATGCTGGTGATATCAGCATGCACATTTTTTTCAGGACCTGCTTATGTTTTTGTGATGGTTCCAAGCTGTTTTGCCTCTTCCTTCGGTTTGATTTTAAGATAATAAATGATGTAGCAGGCGGCCATGAACGGGATTCCGCAATAAAGGCCGATCCGCTGATCCTCGATAAAAAATAAGCTGATGAGGACGATGCCAAATGCGATAAAGCCTGCTAATGGAACAAATGGATAGAGCGGTGTTCGGAAGACGAGATCCTTTACATCTCCGCCCTCCTTTATGAATTGTTTTCTAAAGAAATACTGGGACAAGCAAATGGACATCCACACCACAACAAGGACCATACCAGAAATCGAAATGAGCCATACATACACCGTTTTTGGTGCTACAACACTTGTAAGCAGAGATAGTGCAGATACACCCATTGTCACCAATAATGCATTGATCGGAATTTTACGCTTGGACAGTTTTTTCGTAAAGTCGGGTCCTTTTCCGTCTTTCGAAAGCGCCCAGAGCATACGTGATGATGCATATAACCCAGAGTTTGCTACAGATAAGACGGCTGTGATGATGATAAAATTCATGATATCTGCAGCATATGGTATGCCGACCTTGTCCAGCACGACGACAAACGGACTGTCGACGGTGCCTGCTGTCTGCCACGGAAGAAGAGCGGCCAGAACCGCAATGGATAAAACGAAGAAGACCATCGTTCTCCAAATAATATTTCGTATAGATCGCGGCAATGTTTTTTCAGGGCTTTCACTCTCTCCTGCTGCAATCCCTACAAGTTCTGTTCCTTGAAAGGAGAAATTGACCGTGACCATGGTTAATAAAATAGCAAAAACACCGTTAGGAAATAGTCCGCCATGATCCGTCAAATGACGAAATAGAGGGGCTGGTTCTCCATCTTTCAGATGAATCATTCCGAAAATTGCGCCAATTCCAATGATAATAAATAATAGGATGGCAGCGACCTTAATGGCTGAAAACCAAAACTCGGTTTCAGCGAAGCTGCGAGCTGAGATGGCATTCACGGCAAATAAAATCACGCTAAATGCAAGACACCACAGCCAAACAGGGATATCTGGGAACCACCTTTGGAGCAAAATGCCTGCTGACGTAAACTCCAGTCCAATTGTACATGCCCAGCTAAACCAATAAAGCCAGCCGATCATAAAGCCTGTGGACGGGCCTATATATTTGGTTGCATACTCCTGAAAGGAACCCGCTGTCGGCATCGCCACTGCTAATTCGCCAAGACAGAGCATCACCAAATACATTAACAATCCGCCAATGATAAAGGATAGAATGGCTCCCCCGGGTCCAGCCTGATGGATAATGAGTCCTGACCCAAGGAAAAGACCAGTACCAATGACGCCGCCTAAGGCAATCATAAAGAGATGCCTGCTTTTCATAGAACGTTCTAGTTCATTATGCTGTTCTTGCTTCAAATCCGCTTCCCCACTTTCACTCTTCTATTCATCATCCTTTGACAAAATTCGCTGTTCGTGGAAAGAGAAAGGGAGAAAGTGAAGGTTCTCCCCCTTTGACATTTATGCTTGAAATAATGCTTCAATATGACCAATCGCCCAGTCTAAATCTTCTTTAGAAATAGTGAGAGGCGGTGCAAAGCGGATGACGGTCTCATGGGTTTCCTTACATAACAGTCCTGCTTGTTTCAGCTTCTCGCAATAAGGTCTCGCTGCTTCTGTCAGCTCCATGCCGATAAATAATCCGCGGCCGCGCACTTCCTTGATAACAGGATTTTGAATGCGCGTTAGTTTGTCTTTTAAGTATTCGCCAAGCTCGATAGAACGCGTTGCAAGGTTTTCGTCGATCAAGACATCCAGTGCAGCCAGCGACACCGCACACGCAAGAGGATTGCCGCCGAAGGTAGAGCCGTGAGATCCAGGGTTAAACACACCTAATATATCGCGGTTTGCGACTACACACGAGATTGGGAATACACCGCCGCCTAAAGCTTTCCCAAGAATCAGCATATCTGGCTCAATGTCTTCCCAGTCACATGCAAACATCTTACCTGTTCGCGCTAATCCGACCTGAATTTCATCCGCAATGAACAGCACATGTTCTTTTTCACAAAGCGCCTTCGCTTCCTTCAAGAAGCCTTCTGGCGGCATGACAATTCCCGCTTCTCCTTGAATAGGTTCGATCAGAAAGGCCGCTGTCTGTGGTGTGATGGCTTCACGTAACGCTTCAATATCTCCGTAAGGGATCAATTTAATGCCTGGAAGCATTGGACCGAAACCTCTTTGATATTCTGCTTCAGAAGAAAGGGAAACAGCCGTCATCGTTCTGCCATGGAAGTTTCCAACGCACGCAATGATTTCTGCGCGATTGTCTTCGATTCCCTTGACGTCATAGCCCCAGCGTCGTGCTGCTTTTACAGCTGTTTCTACAGCCTCAGCTCCAGTATTCATCGGAAGTGCCATCTCTTTATTCGTCAGTTGACAAATTTTCTCATACCAAGGACCAAGTTGATCATTGTGAAAAGCTCTTGAGGTTAATGTCACCCGGTCTGCCTGTTTTTTGAGTGCTTCAATAATGCGGGGATGGCGATGGCCTTGGTTGACTGCTGAATACGCACTCAGCATATCCATATATCGATTGCCTTCAGGGTCTGTCACCCAAACTCCCTCAGCCTCAGAAATTACTATTGGCAGCGGATGATAGTTTGCCGCTCCGTATTGTTCCGTTTGTTGAATCAATTCATTTGTCTGTGTCATCGTCTATTCCTCCTTCTATAAGCTAGCCTCTTTTATCTACACACATATGATATGCAAGGATCGTGCCAACTTTCTGTCCGCACCATGGCGATGATTGATCTGCTTCTTTATGCAAAATATTTTTGCACATGCCGAATTTTTTAGAGGAAACCGCAAAATTTTTCATGTAAAATAGAGGTAACGTCTGGAGGTGCCTCAATGAAAGAAGATCAGTATACTGCAAAGCTCGAAAATGAGATTGATCTGTATAAACAAATGCTCGATTTAATTGATGTCGGGGTTCATGCAATTGACGAGAATGGCAATACCGTTGTTTATAATAAAAAAATGATGGAGATTGAGTCTTTGAAACGCTCTGATGTTCTCCATAAAAATGTATTAGACCTCTTCGTCTTCCAAGACGAAATGCACAGTACGCTTGTCCAAGCGCTGCGTACTGGGAAACAAACCGTTCATGCAAAGCAGACGTATCATAATTACAACGGAAAAGAAATCACAACGATTAATCATACATACCCGCTCGTTCGAGATGGTCTCATCCAAGGAGCGGTTGAAATTTCGAATGATGTGACCAAGCTGGAACGGCTGATTCACCACAATATGAAGAAAAAAGGAAGCACGCGCTTTACCTTTGATTCCATTATTGGACAAAGCCCTGCGTTTTTAGAGGTGATTGAGCATGCAAAACGAGCAACACGCACCTCTTCCTATGTGCTCATTGTAGGAGAAACAGGAACAGGAAAAGAACTATTTGCTCAAAGCATTCATAACGGCAGCAGCCGGTCATCTGGACCATTTATTACCCAGAATTGCGCGGCCCTGCCTGATAATCTCATTGAGAGTCTGCTCTTTGGTACACAAAAAGGGGCTTTTACCGGCGCAACTGATCAGCCCGGTTTATTTGAACAGGCGCAGGGTGGTACACTTCTGCTTGATGAGATCAACTCATTAAATCCCGGTCTTCAAGCAAAACTGTTGCGTGTATTACAGGAGAAGCGGGTGAGAAGGTTAGGCAGCACAAAAGAAATCGCCGTTGATGTAAGAGTCATTGCCAACATGAATGAGGACCCTGTGGATGCGATCGCAGGCGGACGCATGCGCAAGGATTTATTTTATCGGCTAGGTATTGTCACCTTATTTATTCCGCCGCTTTCTGAGCGAAAAGAAGACATTCCTACGTTTGTCAGTCATTTTATTCAAAAATATAATGAGCTGTTTCAAATGGAGATGAAGGCGGCTGACGAAGAGGTACTAGCCCTTTTTCAAGCGTATGATTGGCCGGGGAATGTACGGGAACTGGAGCATGTGATTGAAGCGGGGATGAATATGATGATGGATGAGGATTACTTAAGCATGCATCATCTTCCGTATCATTTTAGATTTAAGCACGGGGAAGGTCGTCCTGCAGCGCAATTACAGAGGAATCCTTTGCAGCATACCGCAGCAGCTGACACGTTTATTTATACAAGCGCAGAACATACGACTGATTTTCAAACCCAAATGGAACGATTCGAAAAACAATACATCGTCCATTACTTAGAAAAAATGGACGATAATATTTCACAGACTGCAAAGATATTGGGCATGAGCAGGCAAAGTCTGCAATATCGCATGAAGAAACTGCATATTTCTCGGTCATAATAGAGCTGTGCCCTCATTCGGCACAGCTTACTGTGGTTCTGACTGTCCTGCCGGTTCTTGACTCACATCACTCAGCAGTTTTTCTACATTTTTTAAATGCGTGAGCATCGCTCTTTCTGCTTCTTCTGGCTGTCTTGCCATAACAGCTTTGTAAATGTGTTCATGTTCTTCGTAAAGCTGCCGAATGGAGGCTTTCCTTGAAAACAAGACGACTTTTCTCGTTTCCCGCATTGTTTCTACCAGCAAGGTGGAGACCTGATTCATTAACGCCTTTAATAAATCATTCTTTGAGGCTTTGGCTAAAGCGAGATGGAAGGAGAGGTCTGCCTCTTCACCAATTTCTTTATGCGCTTCTGCTAGTTTCATTTGTTCGAGTGCCTCACGCAGCTGATGAAGGTCATCGTCCGTTCGCAAAAGCGCTGCCTTTTTGACAGCACCCGTCTCAATAATGGTTCTTAATTCAAGGAGCTGCGTGATATCATGCTGCTTCATTAAAAATGCAGGAGACAGACTAAATGTGAGCTGCTCAGGATCGAACTGCTTCACATACGTGCCTTCCCCTTGCTTCATCTCTATTAATCCAATCGCTTTAAGAGCAGACAGTGCCTCTCTTACAGCGGAACGGCTGACTTGAAAGCTTTCTGAGAGCGCTTGAACCGAATCTAATTTTTCCCCTGGAAGAAGCTCACCTGTACGAATGGATTCAATTAATGCATCCGCAATTTCTTCATATATTTTTTTCGTTTTGATTTGTTTATATTTCAATTGGTCTCACCTCATCACTGTTGTCTATCCCTATCGGCTCATGCCCTATCTTATACTTTACCCCAAAATTTCAGATCACACGTCTCCCCTCTTTAATTTTCAAGAAATCTTCGGGCCGCCTTGCTTTCAACAAAAAAAGAAGCACGTGCCATGTTCTGGCAAGTACTTCTTTTTAATCGTAGCGCTTCCTCAGCGTTGAGGCTGGAAGATTCATTTGTTCGCGATATTTTGCAATGGTTCTGCGCGACACGCGGATGCCAAAGGTTTGCTGAAGCAGCGTCATGATTTGCTGATCTGAATACGGTTTTTTCTTATTTTCCGTTTGAATGAGCTCTGCAATGTGCGTTTTGACTGTGTAGCTGGACGCCTCTTCTAGCGAATGCCCTTCTAATTTTGCTTGGAAAAATTGTTTCATTTCCATGAGACCATAAGGGGTTTGCACCATTTTCCCTTTTACAGTGCGGCTGACTGTTGACTCATGGACTTGCAGTATATCTGCGATCCGCTTCATCGTAAGCGGTTTCATTTTATGTTTCCCTGTTAGGAAAAAATCTGTCTGATGTGAGATAATCTCACGAACGACATGAGTCATCGTTTGCTTTCTTTGCCTCAGCGCTTGGACAAGCCAATTGTACTGCTGCTCTTTTTCCTTTAAATACGTGTATGCTTCGTGCCGCTTTTGGTCTTGAATCATGGCGAAGTAGCCTTCATTCATTTCAACGTCTGGAAAAGCGCGCTGATTCAGCTCAAATGTGATGTGATCCTGCACCACAGTAATCGTCACATCAGGCTCGATATACACATGCTCTTCATCATATGAGAAATGAAGACCTGGTCTTGGTTCAAGCTGAGACACTTCATCTTGTACCGCTTGGAGTGTTTTCATTGAAACACCTGTTTTCGCCGCAATTTCCTTCCAAGCCTTTCTGGCAAATAGAAAAAAATGCTCTTCGATGATCAGCTCGGCTTCATACCAGCGCTCCTTTTTTCTTCTCAGCTGAAGGAGAATGCATTCCTGCAATGATCTTGCGCCAATCCCGGCAGGCTCTAGTGATTGCAGCTGATGAAGGACGGCTTCTACTTCTTCAGCTGGCACCTTTAAGACAGCTGCCATTGCGTCGATCGGTTCATTTAGATAGCCATTGGAATCAATGGACTCAATCATAAAATGAAAGATTCTTTGATTCTTTTCACTTAAATTCAAATCAATCGCCTGTCTTTTTAAAAACATTTGCAGGCTTTCTTTTTGATGCGTTCGATACGGCTCTGTCATTCGTTCTTGTGATTTTTTATGATAAACTGGTTGATAGCTGTCCGTGTCTTTCCGCTCAATCAGAGGGTTCTCAAGCGCTAACTGGTCAAGATACTCGCCGAGCTCTGCGCAATTCAGCTGCAGCAGCGTAATGGCCTGCCTGAGTTCTTGTGTGAGCACCTGCTTTAATACTTGTTCTTGTTGCAGTTTAAGGCTCATTGTCTCCCCTCCCTCTCATCATTTTACATGAAGATTGACAGACCGTATATACGAAATAGGAGTGATTTCTATGTCTGAACTTTTTTCCGTTCCATACTTTGTCGACAACTTGAAGCAGCACATCGCCATGAACCAAAATGAAGACAAAGTTCATGCGATGAATGCCTATTACCGCTCAGTGGTGTCAACGCTTGTTCAAGACCAGCTGACCAAAAATGCGGTTGTATTGAAGCGAATTCAGCATCTTGATGAAGCCTATCAAAAGGTGAAAAAAGAAAGCGAATGAACGAAAAAGAACACCCTTTTGTCAAGATGACAAAGGGTGTTTATCATATGCAAAAAGCTTCTGATCCAGCCTCGATTTATACATCATTAAAAAGCCAGACCGCCCTACAGTATAGATGATAAAGGCAAACCATAGGCCATGATTGTGCCAAATGGGCGTGACCACGGTTTGAACGACGATAAACAAAATCATTGCAAACAGCATCGAATTTCTAACAGGGGCAATTTCTGTCGCACCTGTAAATACGCCGTAAATGACCAAACCGAAACAAGCCGCAAACGGATAAAGTACAAGCCAGTCTGCATAGCGTAATGTCACGTCAAGCAGCTGAGGGAGATTTGTAAACAGGCTCAATATCGGCTCTTTTAATAGAAAATAAACCGCCGCAATGACACATGCCATAACAAGTGCCCACTGCCTTGAAAGAGTTAAAGTTTTTTCATAAAGAGAACGGTCATTTGCACCAACTGACCGCCCAACAAGGATGCTGGAAGCATTGGCAAAACCATCGAACAAATAAGCCATGATGTAGTGAATTTGAAATAAGATGGCATTAGCAGCCAACAGCTCCGTACCAAAAGAAGCCCCTTTTGCCGTAAACATGTTGATGACCACTAGCAGACAGATCGTCCGGATAAACAAATCTTTATTCACACGAAACATTTTCTGCACTGCGTGAGTATCCATGATTTTCTTAATGGAAGGCATCTGGAATCCGTTTGACGAATGCTTCATGATGATCCATGCCCCTAACACAAAAGCGGTTAATTCAGACATCAATGTCGCAGCCGCAACTCCTTTGACCGCAAACGAAAACACATGAACAAGCAGAAATGCAAGCGCCATATTCATGACATTGATCAAGATTTGTAAAGAAAGGGCTTCTTTCATTTTTGCCATCCCCATCAGCCAGCCCAATATGACATAATTCATTAAAGTAAAAGGCGCTCCCCAAATGCGAATATGAAAATAGTCCGCAGCAAATTGACGGACATCAGCATCAGGAGAGATCACTAGAAAAGCAGATTGAATAATCGGCCATTGCAGGGCAATAAAACAAAGTCCGACGATGATGGCGACGAAAAAAGGTCTTAGAAAAGCAAGAACACCCTGCTCCTCATTCTGCGCCCCGTTTGCCTGGGCGGCAAAAGCAGATGTACTTACCCGCAAAAAACCAAACAGCCAATATAATGTACTGAAAATGAGACTGCCGACCGCAACGCCTCCAATATAAGCAGGATTTGCGAGCTGACCGACAACCGCTGTATCAACAGCTCCAAGTAAAGGAGTGGTCATCGTTGAAATCGTTAAAGGAATGGCCAAAGCTAAATACGCTCGATGGTTCACGACGCCACCTGCCTTTCATGAAAAATAGCCTCTTCTCAAAGAGGCGTTGATAATAAAGCTTTACCGAACCGGTCTGCCAATCGTTCGTGACAAAGGATGGTCTGCGAGCATTGCATCTCTCATTTTCCGCACCGCTTCCTCTTCTGATGAAAAGAATTCTTCCTTTGATTGAAATTGGGCGACAAGCTTTCCTTGATCAAGAATCGCCAATTGATCACTTAAGTGATAGGCTGCTGTCATATCATGTGTAATAAATAAGTAAGCCACACCCAGCTCTTTTTTTAATTCTACTAATAAATCTAAAATGACAGCCTGTGTGACCATGTCTAAGCTGCTGACAGATTCATCAAGTACAATGAGCTTTGGCTGGAGCAATAAAGCTCTAGCAATGTTGATCCTTTGCAGCTGGCCGCCGCTGAATTGGTGCGGATATTTAGACAAATCTTTTTCACTGAGCCCGACTCTTTCCAACCAATGAATCAGCACGTTTTTACGTTCCTTTCGGCTCATGGTTTCATAGTTTTCAAGCGGTTCAGATAAAATTTGTTCAACTGTCCATCTTGGATTTACCGCCGAATAGGAATCCTGAAATACCGCTTGCACATGCCGGCGAAAATGCTTACGTGTTTGTTGATCTGCACGATAGACATCCTGACCTTCAAAAAGAACCTGTCCAGCTCTTGGTTTCTCTAAACCAAGTATGATACGGCCAAGTGTACTTTTCCCTGCACCGCTTTGTCCCAGCAGTCCAAGGCAAGTGCCTTCTTCAATGTTCAAATCGACGCTTTTCAAGACAGGGGCTGCGCCTTTATTTCTCATTAGAAACGACCGGCTGTTGTATGCATGACTGACTGCTTTCACTTCTAATAAATGCAAGGGCCTTCTCACCTCAAATCGGGCAAACAGCTGGGATAGATGGACGAGCTGCTAATAGTTTTTTTGTATAATCATGCTTTGGTTGTTCAAAAAGTTCAAGAACTCCTGCCTTTTCCACAATTTCTCCTTGTTTCATGACGACAACTTGATCTGCCATTTCAGCAATGACACCAAGATCGTGGGTAATGAGTAAAATGGCCGTTCCATAGTTATGACGAATTTGGTTCAGATGCTGAAGCACCCGTTTCTGATTGTGTACATCTAAAGCAGTTGTCGGCTCATCTGCAATGATGAGGGGCGGGTGCATACAGGCAGCCATGGCGATCATGACACGCTGCAGCATCCCCCCGCTTAATTCAAAGGGGTATTTGTTGAACAGCTGGTCTGGCTGCGGCAGATTCATTTGCGCTAAAGCATCCATTGCCTGTGCTCGTGCCTGCCTTTTACTAACAGCAGTATGCCGGCGGATGGTTTCAACCAGCTGATGGCCGATTGTCCATACCGGCGTAAAGCTGTTCATTGGATTTTGCATAATATATGAGATGTCTTTGCCTCGAATGGACCGCATATTCTTTTCACTTATA
The DNA here is from genome assembly GCF_058791855.1 of Bacillus sp. EB106-04-04-XG123. Taxonomy (NCBI): domain Bacteria; kingdom Bacillati; phylum Bacillota; class Bacilli; order Caryophanales; family Bacillaceae; genus Bacillus; species Bacillus sp. EB106-04-04-XG123. The sequence continues at coordinate 299,126 of NZ_JBYTDZ010000002.1, forward strand.
CCGATCAATTCTCGTCCCTGTAATGTGATACTGCCAGTGACTTCAGTTGTTTTTCGATCAAGCATACGTAAGATCGACATACTTGTCACTGTTTTCCCGCAGCCGCTCTCACCAATTAATCCAAGGATTTGACCGCGCTCTACTTCAAACGATACTTCTTGAATAAGAGGGGTTGTCCCTTGAGGTGTTTTCGTATGCACATGCAGGTTCTCTATTTGTAAAATGGGCTCTTGCACATTGATCATTCCTTTACACACGGCGTTTGATACCATATTTCTCTGAAAGGGCTTCTCCTAGTAAATTAAACAGAATCACCACAGTCATGATCACAAGACCTGGGTACAGCATCAACTGAGGATTCGTTTGAATATACGACTTCCCTTCATGAATCATTGCTCCCCATTCAGGCATAGGAGGCTGAACCCCTAATCCGAGGAAAGACATCGCAGAAATGTCCATAATCGCCCATCCCATTTCGAGTGTTCCAATAACTGCTAATGGCGGCAGGACATTGGGAATCATATGCTTTCTCATGATATTCCAGTGCGAGGTCCCACTGATTTTTGCAGCTGCAATAAAGTTCTGTTCTTTTAAACTGAGCACCATCCCTCGGAAGACGCGGGCATAATACACCCATTGCACAAGCATCAAGGCTAGTACGACTTGAGAAAGTCCCGGACCGAAGATACCGACTAATCCAAGGATCAGCACCAGGTTTGGAAATGCCATGACACCGTCACAGATTCTCATCAAAACATGATCAATCCAGCCGCCTTTGTATCCTGAAAACAGGCCGACAATTAAACCAATGAATAACGAAGAAAGAAAGATTAATAACGCACAGCCGAGCGAAACACGCGCACCATATAAAATACGAGATAAATTGCACCGCCCTAATTGATCTGTTCCAAGCGGATACTCCCACGAAGATCCCTTTAGCTTCATCGCTAGATTAACAGCTGCCGGATCATGTGGAGCGATCCATGGCGCACATATTGTGACAATCAGCAGGAGACCGAGCAGCAGGGCGCAGATCGAGATCATCTTTTGATGAGAGAAGAGATGTTTTACTTTTGTCATCATTGCTGGCGGCCTTCCTTTCTAGAAATACGAGGGTCAATAATCAATTGAATCAAGTCAACCATCAAGCTGCTCAAGATAAAAATACAGGCTGACATGAGGACATAAAATTGAATGACTGGCAGATCCCGGTTAAAGATCGCTTCAATAAAAAAGCGGCCAAACCCTGGCCATGAGAAAACAGCCTCTACAATAATGGTTCCAGTTAACAGCTTGCCAAGGTTCACCCCAAGTCCGGTCAGCATCGGCGATATCGCAATTCTGAACACATGCTTGAACATGATCGATTGTTCCTTCAATCCTCTCATTCTCGCATATTGAACGAAAGGTTCTTGAAGCGCCTCACTCACACTTGACCGTAACAACCTTGTATACGTAGCAATTAAAGGGACTGCCAGTGTGATCGACGGCAGAATGAGATGCTCCCATGTGCCGATCCCTTCAACTGGTAAGAGGTCCAGCTTCACTGAAAAAAAGAAGATGAGCAAATACCCCAAGACAAACGTTGGGATAGATGCTCCTAAGAAAGAAATCAGCCGGCTCACATGATCAACGGCACCATTTTTCCTCATGCCGCTGAAAAATCCGAGCGGAATGCTGACACAAATAGCGATCAGCAGACTGGTCAGTGCCAATTGAATCGTCGCCGGTATTCGATACATCACCTCATCAACGACAGGCTGATTGGACATATATGACCGGCCGAAATCAAGATGAATGACTTTTTCAATGGTATAAAGATACTGCATATAAAATGGCTCATCTAAGCCAAATTCACTTCGTTTTTGCGCTAATATTTCATCCGTAGGCTGGATATGCGCCGCTGCTAAATATGCCTCAGCCGGGTCAACTGGCGAAAGGTGAATCATACCAGTTGTGAGCAGTGTGGCTAATAAAAATACAGGAATAATTGATAGCAATCGTTTGACGATATAGCGACCCATTTCCTTACCTTCCTTCTGTTACTTCAGCTTAATGCCTGTGAAAGGATGTTCATCACGATTCGCAGGGAATTCAAAGTCCTTCACAGCTTTTTGATAAACGGCTGTCTTTTTAAAATAAGAGATTGGCACAATTGCCCCTTGATCCTGTAAAGAGGATAAGACGGACGAATACAGTGCTTTACGTTTCTTTTCATTTGTTGTTGATGGAATTTCCGTCATTTCTTTGATCAGCTTTTCCTTATTTGGGTAGGCTGAAATGGCTTCTTTGAATCCAAATCCATCTGATGAGAGAACGTTCATAAACGTATGCGGATCATACGGCGCTCCGTAGTTGCTAAAGAAGTTCATATCAAACTTATTGGCTTTAAAGCGCTGAACCTGTGTGGCCAAATCCACACCCTCAAGCTTGACGCCGACACCAACGGCTGCCCATTCGGCTTGCAGCGTTTCTGCCATCGCTTTTTGAATCGATTCTGCCGAGTCATACATCATGCTGAACTCAAGCTTTTTCCCATCTTTTTCACGAACGGATTTTCCTTTTGGAAGTGTCCAGCCCGCTTCATCCAGCAATGCTTTGGCTTTATCCACATCATATTTGAAAGACTTCACCTGAATGTTTGACGTATACGGCATGTTTGTCGGCAAGATGTGATCTGCTTCATCCTCTAAACCAGAAGTGACCCCTTCTACCATTGATTTTTTATTGAAGGCATATTGAAGGGCATGACGCACTTTCTCATCTGACAGCTGATCCACTTTTGTGTTCATGACAAGCTGTCTCGTTGCAACAGGCTCTGACATTTTCGTTTCATACTTGCCGCTTGCCTCTAGCTGTTTGTAGGAATCAAGGCTAATGGTTCCTTCTCCGTAAAGTAGATCCACATCACCTTTTTCAAATGCCATGACTCTCGTTTCCGCATCTGGGATAACCTTTACCTTGATTTCTTTTACCTTTGGTTTTTCTCCCCAATAATGATCGTTTCGTTCGAAAATAGCATAATCATCTTTCTTATATGTTTTTAAAATCCAAGGGCCTGTCCCCACTGGTTTTTCAATTCCTTTTGACGTATCTCCGTTTTTAGGGAAGCCTGCTTCACCTAAGAAACGAACTGGACGAACAACGGCTAATTCTTGCACAGTTGGATAATATGGTGCTGTTAATGTGAGTTTAAATGTCTTTTTATCAACGGCTTCTGTCTTTTTGATTTTCTTAATGACACCTAACCAGCTATGTAAATCTTTATTTTTTAAAATCGTATCAAAGTTCTTTTTAACAATATCCGCATTGAATTCAGAGCCATCTGAGAATGTTACTCCGTCTCTTAAATGGAACGTGTACACCTTGCCATCCTTTGAAACATCCCATGATTTCGCTAATTCTGGTTTCAGCTTTCCATTCTTTTGATAGCTCACCAACGGCTCATAAATCATTGATTGTGCAAACAATTGTGATGGGTTGTATACGTGTGGATTCATTTCACCAATATCTCTTGGCCACGCCATTGTGATCATGTCAGGGTGATCCTTGTTTCCATCCGCTCCATTGTTTGTTTGAGAGCATCCTACTAATAAAAAGAAAATAAGCAGGAAGGGTAACACAGTATTTATTTTAATTTTCGGAAAATTATTCCAAATAGTCATAAGTTGTTCCTCCTAATTGATGCTGATAATCATTTTCATTTTAAGGAGGAAGGAAGCCCTTGTCAATATCATATTTGAAACGAAATGACAACGATCATTCCTAATTATTCCATAAATTGAGGGATTTGATAGAAAGAGAGGAAGGCTGCTTACGAATGAGCAGCCTGTGAAGAGGTAAATGTTTTTTCTCGCAGCATGTCATGAAGTATATGGATGATACGCTCCTGATCTGCATCTGTCATGCTCGTTCCAGACGGGAGACAAAGCCCCCTCTCAAATAACAGCTCGGATACAGGCGTCCCTTTTTCCGCAGTATAAAAAGGGCAATGACGAAAGAGCGGCTGCTGGTGTAGCGGCTTCCATACATGCCTTGCTTCGATTTGTTCTTTTTCTAAAGCAAGAATGATATCTGCTGGAGACAATTTTGTATCACGATCAATGGTCAATGCCGTCAGCCAGCGGTTGGATTTCGTTTCTTGATATTCTGGCATCAAATGAAGACCATCCGCTTCTGATAAAGCGTCCTGATAACGCTGGAAAATGCGGCGCTTTTGATCAACACGCTCGTCCAACACTTCCATTTGAGCAATCCCGACCCCTGCTAAGAGGTTGCTCATACGATAGTTGTAGCCCATCTCTTGATGCTCATAGTGCATGGCTTGTTCTCTGGCCTGTGACGCAAGAAAACGGCATCGTTCAATCGCAGCTTCATCATCACTCACAAGCATTCCGCCCCCTGATGTTGTAATGATTTTATTTCCATTAAAAGAATAGATACCGAACCTGCCCATTGAGCCGCTTTTCCTTCCTTTATACAGCGCACCTAACGATTCAGCCGCATCCTCAATGACAGGTACATCATATGCTTCACACAGAGCCATGATCTCGTCCATTTTTGCACTTTGCCCATATAAATGGACGACAATGACCGCGCGAGGTTTTTTACCAAGACGTTTTGATTCAACAAAGGCTTTCTCTAAAGCGAGCGGGCACATATTCCACGTCTCCCTTTCAGAATCAATAAAAACGGGCGACGCTTGTTCATATAAAATTGGATTTGCCGTTGCAACAAACGTGAGGGTGGAACAAAAGACAATGTCTCCTTTTTGTACACCTATCAGCTTTAAAGCAAGGTGAATCGCCGCTGTTCCTGAGGATAAAGCCGCGCCTTTCTTCACTCCTGCATAGTCCGCTACTGTCTGCTCAAATTCATTCACAAGCGGTCCAAGCGGCGCAATCCAGTTGCTCTTGAAGGCTTCCTCTATTTTGAGATACTCTTTTCCGCTCATATGCGGAGGAGATAAGTAAATTCGCTTCTTTTCTTTCATCACTTTCCACCTTCTTTCCGATCTTTGATTTCCATTGCAGGAATTCCTACCGCAACCTTCTGATCATGTATATCTCTTGTCACTGCTGCTCCAGCGCCAATGACCGTCCAGCTTCCAATCGTTGTACCCGGTGTCACGACGGCACCTGCCCCAATATGTGCACCCTCCCGCACGGAAACACCGCCAGTCAGAACCGCGCCTGGTGACAGGTGCACAAACGATTCGAGTATGCAGTCATGCTCCACGATAGATCCTGTATTCATAATCGCATGCTCACCGATGGCTGCATCTGCTTGAACCACTGTCCTTGCCATCACGACAGTCCCCCTTCCAATGACAGCTGACGGACTTATGACCGCCTCTGGATGAATGAGTGTGGCGTACGCTGTGTTTTCAAATGAAAGGCGTTCCTTCATGAGCTGTCTGATCTCATTTTGTCCGATTGCAATCAGCCATTTCATATGTGGCATGGTCTTTCTCAGCTGCTCACTCATGAAGATCGGTCCATACAAAATCCCGCTTTGAGTAACCACCTCTTCAAATTGATCATCTAATACCGCACATAATGAGTAATCGGAATGTGCAAAAATGAGATCTTGGATGACTTTGCTATGTCCTCCAGCCCCAATTAAACCAATGGTTTGCTTCTTACATATCGGTTCCTTTGAATTTTTCAGCTGTGGCATGATCCGGCTGTTGCACCCCCTCTGTTTTCATGACTTTCAGCAAGGTCATCCATAGAATTTTCATATCGAGCCAAAACGATTGATGCTCGACATACCAAAGGTCATAGGTGAATTTCTCCTCCCAGGAAAGCGTGTTTCGGCCGTTCACCTGTGCCCATCCTGTTATGCCGGGCTTTACAAGATGACGCCTTGCTTGTTCCTCTGTATACATAGGCAAATACTCCATCAAAAGCGGTCTTGGCCCGACGAGACTGAGCTCTCCTTTGAGTACATTGACAAGCTGCGGCAATTCATCAAGACTAAGCTTTCGAATCAAGGCGCCGGTTTTTGTTAAACGCAGATGATCTGGCAGCAGCTCCCCATGTTCGTCGCGTTCATCGGTCATTGTCCGAAATTTATAGAGCATAAAAGGCCTGCCATACAGACCAGGCCGCTTCTGCCGAAACACCACAGGCGTTCCAATTTTCCATCTAATCAGTCCATAGATGAGAAGAAAAAGAAGACTGCCTGCGATGAGCAGCGTCAATGCCACCATCACATCGATCATTCTTTTCATCATTGCATCTCCTTTTCATATTAGCGGGAGACCGCATGTTTTACCTTACGCATCAGCTGCATCCGCTCTCGTTTCGTTCCTGCAAACACATACAAGTAGCCTATATAGAGAATGAAACAAAGCCCGCCAATACAAAACAGCTCCCACCATGAAGTCACGTTATATACCACTTGAATTCCTGCGCAGACGCCCCAAATAAATAGCGCTCCTGCAAGCGGAACCAGCGTATGCTTGTAAAAGATGGTGCGTTTCTGATTCGTGATGCTAGCCGTATAAAATGGCAGAAACACAATATTTTTGATCAATAAAACCATTGCCCCCGCGGATGCAATGCCATATAAACCGAGCTGCAGCATATGAGTCAATCCATAGGCAAAAAGCACATTAGACACACCTAATATAAGGGTGACAACCGCAGGAACTTTAAAACGATTAAACACGGTTGGCACATATGTGAGCGGTAAAAACATCAAGGTCAAACATAAATAAGCCGCATGAATCATGAGAAGCCATTTCAGCTCCTCAAAAGCAGGGCCAAGCCATAGAAGCATGAGCGGACCAGCGAGACCTCCTAAAAGCGCGGCTGGGAACGCAACAAATAAGCCGCTCCACTTAATAGCGTTTGCAGCATATTGAATGAGCCCCTCTTTGTCGTGATTCGAATAAAATTTCGTGATTGTTGGTGCAAACACAACGGCCAGTGTCCCTGCCAGTGTGCGTAATAATAATGGAAACTGTAAAATCGCCGCATATTTGCCTGTCGCTTCAGCTCCAATGAGCAAGTTGGTCATCAATAAATCAATTTGTAAAAACAACAAAATCCCCATTTGCTCAAATGAATGCCAGACCCCTGATCGAACAAGAGTGAGACTAGACGATAATGAGACATGCCGCCACTTAAACGAAAACCAAGGGATGAGTTTTTTAAAATAATAGATACCGATTCCCATAGCCGCTAAGCTTCCAATGACGGCCGCAAGTGGAATATGCCAAATGGCTGGTGTCGTCCATGTAAACAGGATGACAATCATCAGTGCTCTCAGAAACATTTGAATTGCCTGTCCAACACTTGATACATAGAGCTTATTCGCATAAAACGGTGCAGCCCCAATGCCAGACATGACGAAATTGAGCATAAATAAAAGACCCCCTAAAATAAAGGCGGTCTGTGTGTCTTTTGCGAGATGATCGGGCACATGAAGCCACTCAACCAGCTGATGAGATATGAAAAGACAAAGCAAAAAGAGACTAATAGATAGTAAAAACGAACTGACGAAATAGGAAGCGAGATAGCGCTGCGCCTTCTCCATCTCTCCTTTATGAGCCGCCACAGAAAAAAAACGCACAACAACCGCACTTAACGAAGCGGTAATGACCGATAAATAGTTGATCATATTTTGCGTCAGATGGATTAAGCCGAATGCTTCCACTCCAAGTGTATGAACAATATAAGGTGTTAAACAGACAGACATGAGCATCATCAGGACAAATGTGATTAAGTTCGCACTGGCATTATAAAGAAACGCTCGATTCATTGTGCTTTCACGCAGCGTTTAAGAGCCCTCATCCAGCTTCCTCTCCCTTTTGACCACTTGTTTTCATCAGCTGATGAACGGCCTCTTTCACAGCGGCCTCATTTGGTTCTTTTAAAAGGGTCATAAACGGAAGGTGAGCCACCCATTCAAATCCTTCCATTACCTTATGATCAAACGATCTCAGGACAACACACGGTGTATGAGTGATCGCACAAAAGATCATGCCATGCAGACGATCTGTCACGACGACCTGTGCTTGTTTTAACTCCGTCCATAAAGCCGTTAATTCATCTAAGCGAGTTGTTCGATCGACCCGTCTGCCAATTGTCGTTGTGATTAAACCGACTTGATCATATGTCTCTTGAATATACTGCTGTAGCTGTTGGCGCTCCTCCTTTGTGAGATATGCTTCTTGATCCTCACGCAGACAAAGCAAAACCCCTTCACGTGTTTCATCCTTTAATGATTCGTCTAATGACAGCACCATATCAGGCTGTTTCCACACATCTTGATCAGGAAAATGCTGCTTCATCCATTCATAGGTTGTTTGATCTCTTGCCATGAGGAGCAGTCTTGGGTGCTGCTTATACGTGTGTATGGCGCGTCGCTCCTCCCGTTTCCCTTTCTTTGTTTCTGTAAAATGAACAGTAGCAGGCAGCTGGATGATGGGATAGGACTTGAAGGTCTTGATGATAAATTGTCTCGTCCATTCTTCGTACCGGTATAAATCCCCCATATTGCCCCCACCGATGATATAGATGATGTCTTCTGGGTGCCGGCTGCGCTTTAGCGGACGGGCAAGGCGATAGATCTCTTTCATGTCCACTTCTATGATGTCATAGGCTGGAAAGTGTTTCTTTAAAAAACAATAACTCGCATAGGCAATCGCATGATCCCCCAAATTATCATGTCCCGGCAGCAGCGTGAGAATGATTTTCTTCTGATGACTTAGCTCTGGCAGCCTTTGGCAGCTCAGTCTATACTCAAGCGGATATTTGACCTTTAAGAGCAGCCACTCTGCGGCGTTCGCCTTCAATTGCTGCAATGTCAATCCCATCACCCCTATTTCCTTGTCTGATATTCGATCCATTTTTGATAGCTAGAAGCCGCAGCAGAAAGCGGATAAATCAATCGGCACTTAGCAAGAAATAAAATCATACGCTTTCGAACTGTGAGCTTCGATGGTTCCACTTGTTTGACGGCATGCTGGAATGCATCGTGTGTCACCATTTCCCGCATGTGATCAAGCTTTTCCTGAATGGAGAGGTCATTTTGGCTCTTCCATTCGTTGAGCATACAATGAAGCGTATGATTGACGATAAAAAAGTCTAATGATTTCTCATACAGAGAGATGTCATCATGCTCTTTTAAAAACGAGCGTTGTGCATGATAATAGGTCAGTCCATGATGAAAATACTGCTTCTGATATCGCTGCACAATAGATGACAGATGAACCCTGTAGTAATAAAGGGGCTCATGAACAAAAGCGATGCTGCGTGATAAAGAAAAACAGCGCAGCGTCACATATTGATCTTCAATGTTCTCAAGCTCCCCCCGCAGCGGAAATCGAATGTGGTGTTCTTCCATAAAGGCACGCCGATACAGCTTATTCCATGAGAATCCAGTCAAGTCTCCGTGTAATAACGCTTTGATTAAATCCGTTTTTTCAGCTGACCGCTTGTCTAACAGCGTCGTTGGTATCGTTCGCTTTGACTGTTCAAATTGAATCCAATACTCACTCACAACAAGATCTGCCCCGGTCATTTCGGCTTTTTCGTACATGGCTTCACAGTAATGAGGAGCGAGAATATCATCTGAATCCACAAAGGCGAGGTACGTCCCTTTCGCTTCCTCGATGCCCCTGTTTCTCACAGCACCTAACCCTTGATTGGATTGATGAATCACCCGGAAACGCTCATCACGCTTTGCAAACGCTTCAAGCCATTCACCGCTGCGGTCGGTCGATCCATCATTGATAAGAATGACTTCTATATCGGAAAAGCTTTGATCTGCAATTGATTGAAGACATTGCTCCACATATTGACTCGTATTGTAAACTGCGACCAATAGACTGATAGCTGGCATTACAGCATGCCCCACCTTTCTTCAAATCTACTTTGTAAATATCGTTCTATACGGCAAAACTGAAGAATCGAACGGCATCAGCATGATGCTGTACAGAATATAGCAAACAGCAATCCCTACATACATAAACACATTAGACCGCTGATCAAAAATACGTGTGAAATATGGCAGTAAAATGAGCTGATACAAGCCAAAATAAATATGAAATCTTGCATAAATGACATCCTTCGTTGCAAGGATGCCAAACAAGAAACCAAGCAAACAAAAATTCACAATGTAATCACTCTCAGGTGTCAGCTCACGAAGTCGTTTTCGATAAAAGAAAGCGAGCAGAAGCGGCAAAATCAAGACACCGATTTTTGTCACATTCATTCCATTCGTATTCGTTGTGAGCCATTCCTCGTAATGACCATATGAACTTCCTTGCAGCATCACGACAAACACTGAGACAAAACGGTCATAAAGCGCGGTTAAGCCTAAGAAAATCAGGCATAAGAACAGCATCATCCAAGACCAAGCCTTTGTCCTCACAATAAAATACACAGGAATCATGATGAGAGCCGATGAATGAAACAATGAACATACAAGGACGAGCGGAAAATACAATTTCCACTGACCATTGATCACCAACCGGATGGCATAAAAAAGAATCGCTGCCACCATATACTGACGCATGCCATTAAATGACGCATAATAATGAAAGGTCCCAAGAAAAAGCAGCATACTGAGCTCAAATGGACGGCCATATTGAATAAGCGTCTTGATAATAAAAAAATAAGTAATGGCTCCGACTGAGATATACATGATTTGCGGATCATGAGTCAGTTGATTAAGCATCCATAAAATAAACGTAAACCCTGGATCCGTTGCGGCTTTATCCACACCGAATCCAAATATATGCCAAGGCTTTTCATAGTTAATGGAGAACTCATACATCTGTCCATATGTGACAAAATCGGTTCCTACTTTATACCGAATACCAGACACGATACAAAGAAACAAAAACGGAAAAAACACAAGAAGCTTGTTAGGCCGCCATCCGCTTTGAATGGTATCATCACGTCTGCCGTAAAATGCGGCAAAGCTCGACCATAAATAGACCATGATCATGTTCACCAAATAAACCGCCATCTGCCATTCCTTCCTTACAGTCCATATAGATTCATCACACGTGTAATATTCTGTTTCACATCAAATCCTCTTTGTTCAAGCTGTGAGGTAATGGTCTCTTGAAGAGGAGGTTCTGCATGATATGCTTCAAGCACCGCCTTCATCCATTCATGCGCGGAATCTCGCAGCGACATCCTTTTCACAAGCCCGCAGCCTAAATCTACTTCCTCTGTAATATGATCTGAAATCACACAAGGCAGCCCAGATGCCTGTGCTTCCACTAATACAAGCGGAAGACCTTCAAACAAGGAAGGCATCACAAAAACATCAAATGCTTTCATATACTGTGGAACGTCTGATACGACGCCTGTAAAGACAATGTCCTCCATCAGGCCTGCCTTCTCCGCATACGATTCGACTACTTGCTTCAGCGGTCCATCTCCTACGAGGACAAGCTGAAATGAAACGCCTTGCTTCTTTAAGGTCTGGGCCAGCTCCATAAAAAAAACATGATTTTTTTGCTCATGGAACCGCCCAATATGACCGATGATCATGTTTTTTTCGCGAAGATAGAGCTGCTTTTTGATCTCCGCCTTTTCGTCTGGATCAGGCTGAAAAAAAAGGGATAAATCAATCCCATTTGGCAGCACCTCAACTTGCCCGTTCTGCATTTTTTTCTGTCCAAATAAAAAGACTCCGGCATCCTCGCCGCATGCAACAAGCTGTGTAGAGAATGCAAAGATCAGCTGGCGAAACCCTTTGAGCATCATATGATCCAGCCAGTTTGGCGACTGCTTCCACGCTGTATTATGCGAATGGCAAATGCGCACCTTCACACCCGCTAGTTTTGCAGCAAGTGCGGAGAAGCCTGTCTGAAAATCCGTATGTGCATGCACGGCCTGATAGGGTCCTGTTTGCCTAATTGTCTTTGTCAATGTTTTCACAAAAGCAACCGGAGAGGACGCCCCAATACTCGGGACATAAAAGATGCGTCCCCCAAGCTCGCGAATTTCCTCATCATAATCACAGACGTCCTGCCGGTGGGTAATGAAATCAAATTGAAGGACATTCCTGTCGAGTGCACGATAAATGTTCATAATCATCGTTTCAGCTCCGCCGCGGTTCATCCCGCCCACAATATGAAGCACGCGCTTTGGCTCACTCATCCCGAACAGCCCTCCTCTTCAGCATAGACGACGCCAGCTTCCGGCGATGATAAAGCTTCATGACCTTCGGTGACAAGCAGGCACGGACCACCGGTTTTAGAGCAAATAAATAGTCAAGCGGCGATAGCTTTAATAGCCAGCATGCTTTCAAAACGAGCCAGGCATTATCCATCGAATATCGAAACTTTCGCCGCTGAAAGGCTGCTTCATCCTCTCTCACAAGATATAACGGCTCTTGTAAATTAAAGCCTTCCCTCCCAGCAGCAAAAAAGCGGATCCAAAGATCGATATCTTCCATCCGCCTTGTTGTTTTCACAGAGCGATATCCATTTAAAGCTTTGTAAGCAGAAGCCCTCATCATAATGGTCCCATGACAAAAAGGAGTCCCTCTTGCCATCACCTTCCGATCAGGCTCTGAAACAAGTGCCCGTACACCCTTTGTTCCCGTTTCATCAAAAACCGTCATCGCCGTACCGACCACATCGTATTCAGGATATGTATCGAGGAAATGAACCTGTTTTTCTAAACGAACAGGCACCGATAGATCATCGCCATCCTGCCTTGCAATCAACTCTCCCCTCGCTTCAGCCAGACAGCGATTGAGACTGGCAGCGAGCCTTTGATTTTCTTGATTACGGATCAGGCGAATTCTTTCAGGATCTCGTTTTGTATAAGACAGCACCTTCTCATAAGTGCCATCTGTTGATGCGTCATCACATATGATGAGCTCCCAGTTTTCATATGTTTGATGAAGAATGGATTCAATACTTTCTTCTACTGTCTCTTGGCAATTGTAGACGCCCATGATAATTGACACCTTTGGTTTACGCATGCTGTATCACCTTCTCTGCTTGATCCATATAAATTGTATAAATTTCTTCCATTGCACTGACCGTCTGCTCCTGTGCAAATGCATGAGCGATAGAGCGTCCCGCTTTTCCCATGAGAAGCAGCTGATCCTTTTTGTCATAGAGCTGCTGCAAGTAATCAGCTAAACCATTCACATCCTGCGGTTTAACTAAAAAACCATTGACGCCATGTTTGACAAGCTCACAATGCCCTCTATTCTCCGTTGCAATCACGGGTTTTTCTGCCGACATCGCTTCAAGCAGGTTCATGCCGAGCCCTTCTCTCAAGCTGGTGGAAACACACACATCGCTCAAATGCATCCATTCCTCCATTTGTTTGCAAAACCCAGCAAAGTGAACATGCTTTTCAAGCTGGAGCTGGCGGGTAAGCTTTTCATAGTTTGGTCTCATTGTCCCTTCCCCGGCAAACACGATCTTTATATTTGGTATTTTCCTAGACAGTTGTGCACATGCTTTGATGAGCATTCCTTGATTTTTATTCATGTTTAATTCGCCAGCACACAGTACGATAAAATCTTCCGCAGAAAAGCCGTAGGCTGCGCGGAGACGCTGTTTCTCTTTTTCATCAACTGGTGCGAACCGTTTCATATCCACACCCATACCGGGCACATAATAAACAGATGTCCGCTCTTTTGATAGACGGTCTGCTCTTTTAAAATCCTCCCCATTAATGGTGATCAGTGCGTCTGTATAGCGGGCAAGAAATCTCTCAATTGGATAATAGAGCAGCCAGTTTTGAAGCGGCGCCCCCTGCCAAAAGTGAAAGCCATGTGCCGTGTAAAGAACCTTCGTTCCTTTTTTGCGCGCGCCCTTGGCTGCAAGCCTGCCAATGACACTTCCCATTGGTGTGTGGCAATGGATGAAATCATAGTGCTCTTTCGCTAACAGCTTCTTCAGTTCTACATACGCAAGCCGGTTGCGGACATGAAAAGGAGAGCGCTGAATTGGAATCGAGTGAGCTTGATTCACATAGGGCAGCTCAAGCTGGCCATTTGCCGCTGTATGCACTTCCCATCCTTTTTCCTGAAACCACCGGAAATATGGAAGATGAAAGGCCTTAAAGTGATAATCAACCGTTGCGCAAAACAAGACTTTTTTCTTCATTGGCAAGCGGCTCCTCCTCTCGTTTCATCTGTTCGGACAACATATCATGCGACTCAATGGCCGCAAATAATGCTTGTCTCATTTGCTCTTCACTCATCATGTCAAATTCATGGATAAAGCGGTTCAGCACATATGGGTCACCATCCAGCGCATGGCCGATATGAATTTTCGGGAAGATTTGTTCCTGTGCTTTTTCATGCTGGTTCAGTAGTTCTTCGTACATTTTCTCCCCAGGACGAATGCCTGTGAAAGTGATCGGAATCTGGTCTGTGGTGTAGCCTGAGAGGTGAATGAGGTTTTCTGCGAGGTCTACGATTTTCACTGGCTCCCCCATATCTAAAACAAAAATCTGTCTTCCTTCTGCCAGTGCACCTGCCTGAATCACAAGCCTTGATGCTTCTGGGATGGTCATAAAATATCTTGTCATGGCTGGGTGCGTGACTGTCACCGGCCCGCCTTGCTCGATTTGTTTCTTAAAAATAGGGATGACGCTCCCTCTGCTTCCAAGTACATTTCCAAATCGAACGGCGACAAATTTTGTTTCGCTGCTTGCCCCCATTTGCATAATCAGCATTTCAGCAAACCGCTTAGTGGCTCCCATCACATTGGCAGGGTTGACTGCTTTGTCAGATGAGATGAGGACGAATGTTTCAATGCCGTGCTCATGTGCGGCTTCCGCGACATTTTTTGTGCCGATAATATTGTTTTTCACAGCTTCTTTCGGACTGATCTCCATGAGCGGAACATGCTTATGTGCCGCAGCATGATAAATCATATCCGGTTGAAACTGACCAACGATTTCACTCATTTTCTGTTTATCTTGAATATCCGCAATTTGTGGATAGAGTCTGATGCTGTCTCCATATAATTCTTTCAGCTCTAGTAAAATAGAATGAATGCTAAATTCTCCATGTCCCACAAGTACAATCGCTTGAGGAGCAAACACACAAATTTGACGGCAGATTTCTGACCCAATTGATCCGCCTGCCCCTGTGACCATGATCGTTTTTCCTTTTAAATGAGCAGATAGACGGCTCGTATCTAATTGAATCGGTTCTCTCCCTAGTAAATCCTCTGGCTGTACATCCCGTAATTGATTCAGCGCATGGGTTCCCTTTAGAATCTGATCCATTTCCGGCATGATCTGTGTTTTGACTCCGGTCGCTACACACTCCTTATACAGCCCTTTTAAAGTGTGGCTGCTTTTGGACGGAATGGCGATGATGATCTTCTGAATATCCATCATCACAACAGCTGTTTGAATTTGTTCTTTTCCTCCTATGACAGGTAGACCCATAATTTCAAGCCTATGTTTTGTCTTGTCATCATCGATGAAGGCGACTGGCTCAATATGTACATCACTCGATTGCTGTAGCTGACGAACGAGCATGGTCCCCGCTGATCCGGCGCCAATGATTAATGCCCGCTCCTTTTCTGCCTGAAGCCGCTTTGCTCCGTCATGAAATAGCCTGGAAGCCATCCGAGAGGCACCGATGAATAAGACATGAAAAAGCCACACGATGAATAAAAACCGAAATGGCCATGTCTGCACGAAAAGGTACAGCATCGTCATCGAAAATAAAAAAGAACACACAAAGGTCTTCATTAAAGAAAATAACTCTCTTACTCCTGTATAAGCCCATACTTGCTTGTACACATGAAATATGCAGGCAAATAGATGGTGCCCAATGAGCAGACTGAGTGAAGAAATGGCGAGCATTTCAAATGTATAAACGGTTAAAGCCGCCTCTTGGACAAATTGAAAACCAAAAAAGACGGCAACTAAGATGAGATATGAATCTAGTGCTACGATGATTGATAATCTTTGGGCGTAAGTCAACGCTCCTCCCCCTTTTTAAAGCATCACTATTCTTACGTAACATGGGCATCAAACCCGTCCTCACATCCCACTACTGATGACGAGCATCTAAGGCACCGGTTGTGCCCACAGCAGGATCGAGTGCCTCCATTGTTAAAGATTAGGAGACATCACCTATCAATCTTTTTAATACATGTACAGCCTGCCCTTTTTCTCTTTCTTGCCATTTAGCATAGCTCCAAGCAGTTTACTTGTTGTTCCCTCTAATACTTCTTTTGATTTCTTCACAGCAGCAATCTTTGTTTTGCCGCTTAAGACAACGAGAATGCTCCCATCCGTCCGGTTCGCCAAGATCTTTGCATCTGCAACTGGCAGAAGCGGCGTAGAATCAACAATCACCATGTCATATTGCTGTTCAATCTCATAAAATAGCTGCTTCATCACAGAAGAGGAGAGCAGCTCAGCTGGATTCGGCGGAATGGTTCCGCTCGGAAGCAGCTCTAAATGTTCAATCGGTGTCGGTAAAATAGCTTCTTCCAAGCTGCAATTATTTAATAGCACATTTGTCAAACCGGTGTGATGACTCAGGTCAAAATATTCATGAACGGCCGGCTTTCGCAAATCAGCGTCCATGAGCAGCACCCGCTTGTTCTGCTGTGCAAAAACAGCTGCTAAGTTTGCAGCCGTAAATGATTTCCCTTCCTTCGGCAAGGAAGAGGTCACTAATATCGATTTCAGCCTTGTTTGGATCGATGTGAATTCGATGTTTGTTCGGATCGTACGGAATTGTTCCGCAATGACAGAGTGAGGATTTAAAACAGAAATACAGGATAAATCTCTCTTTTCTCTCTTCTTCCTCTTAAAGATCAATGTTCTGTCCTCCCGTTATGACGGACTGCTTGTCTTTTTTGGCCCTCCTGTCTGCCTGCATCTGATAGACACTGCCAAGGGACGGCAATCCGATCTCTTCTCTTATTTGATGTGTTCGTTTTACAGTATCATCGAGTAAATTCATTAAGAAAATGAGTGTCATTCCCCCTAATAAAGAGGCGCCTAGTGCCAGAACGATATGAACGAATTTCCTCGAATTCATCAGAATCGTGTTGGACAGCTTGGCTTCAGACAAAACATTAATGCGATCCATATTCATTGTTTTTTTGATTTCTTCTTGCAGCACCTCTGTTGCCGTATTCGCAATGGCGACTGCCTTCGCGCGATCCTCATCTTGTACAGAAATATTGATGACCTCAGACTCATTTTCTGTACTTGTGGCAATTTTGTGTTTTAATCCTTCTGCTGATTCTGTGAGATGGAGTGTTTCTTTTACTTTTTCAATGACGATTGGGCTTTTTAATAAAACTTGAAAGGTACGTGTATATTGAAGGTTCATCTGAATATCGTTTAAATCTGCTTGTGCGTCATTGCTGCGTTTATGAACAAGAATTTGAGTGGTTGCCTGATATACAGGAGTCGAGACATAGAACTGATAATAGGCTGAAATGCCCGTTACGATCAGGACAATCAGGATCAGAAGGGCCATTTTCTCTTTAATGACAGAAAACAGCTGCTTAAAACCTATATTCTCATTCATAGATACCTCCCGATTTCATCATAAAAAGGTTATATATGGTTTCTTTTTGTTAATGATTGGATTATAAAAGATAATACCCGCAAAGAAAAATGTCATAATAGGTCTTATAGTTCTTTTTAAAGAACGAAATCGTTCGTTTTCTTTTGTTTACTTCCTGATTCTTACGTTTTTGAATTTTATAAAGAACAATTTATTTCTTATAATGAACGAAAAGGTCGCAGAACTATTCGCCGGGGAGAAGGGAGATCATTGATCGAATGATAGGCAAGGTGATACGCATTTACCGAAAGAGAAAAGGATACTCGATTCAGCAGCTGGCTGAGGATGCTCATGTCTCTAAGTCATATTTGAGCAAAATTGAGCGTGGTGTCCACAGGAATCCATCTGTCCAGTTCTTAAAAAAGGTATCCTCTTCATTAGAGATTGATTTACAAGAGCTGTTTGATGCAGAGACGATGATGTTTCATTACACTGAGGGTGATGAACACGAATGGCGGGAGCATATCGTCAATGCCGTCCAAGCCGGCATGCCTAAAGAAGAGCTCTATCAGCTGCTCCAAACGTATCGAAAGGAGCAGGAAGAAAAGTCGATACATGTCACCCATAGAAAGCTGACTGACTCAAATATTGCAGAATGGAAGCGTCTAATGAGTGAAGCGAAGGCAATTGGCTTAAGCATTGAGGAAGTAAAAGCTTTCCTCAACAACATGGGAGAACGCCGGGCGTAAGCCTTTCAGGAAGAATGATTGCGGGGAGAGGCGTTTGACGCTTCGATGAAAAAGAGCCTTTGATTCATGAAAGGCTCTTTTTTCTCTTATTCTTCTTTTTTTGTTCGTGCTTTTTTCGTTATATCATTGTTTTTCCAATAGGCCCATAGTGATGTAATCCCAAGAAAGGCTAGCGTGATGAATTGCTGAACGCCTTCTTCATCAATAGGAATTGGGCTTTTTCCTGCAGCAGTTAACGCACTGTTAATAAGCGCCAGTAAAAGCAGCACAAGCCTTGCAATGGTACCTGCACTAATTTTTTGAACCTCCAACTGTAACCCCTCCCTTTCCTCTTCTTACGGGCGGTATTGCTCGTTCTCTCTCATATGTATGCAGCAGCCAAATGAATAGAAGAACGAATCAAAAAAAGAGACATCATTCCTATATGCGGAATGATGCCTGATTTCATTTGCTATTTATTTAGAAAACATCTCTTTTGCTTCATCCAATGCCATTTTATTGCCTAGAGCTGAGTAATCGAGCCAAGGCTGATCGGCAATCGGATAGACTTGGTTTTTCTTCACTGCTTTTAGACCCTTCCAAATCGGAGTCTTTTCTAATTGCTTGAATGCCTGCTGCGCTTTATCATCACGGTTGACGACAACAAAGATCGCATCAGCATCATAGTCAGGAAGAACCTCTTGAGAAATCACTTCAAATGGGCGCTTGCTGTCCAGCTTTTTCACACCATCGACAGGTGTCAGGCCTAAATCATCGTATAAAATAGGACCCATTGGGCGCTTCATGCTAAATACGCGAAGCTCCTTTGCTGTCACACGGATCGCCATGACTTTTCCGTTTCCAATCTTTTTCTTGATGAGCGATTTGACTTCTTTTGCTTCTTGATTGTAATTCTTTATATATTGGTCCGCTTCTTTTTCTTTATTGACGTGTTTGGCGATTTTTTTCAAATGATCCCGCCATGTGCCATCATTTAAATTAAACACTTCTGTTTTGGCGATCTTCTTATATTTCGATAAGTCTTGTCCGGCTAATTCTTCATCAACATAAATAACATCTGGTTGTAACGCAAGCAGTGATTCCATATCTGGATCAGCTGCAATGCCGAGCTTCTTCGTCTGACTCAGCTGCTTTTTCGCATGTGGAAGGAAATCTTTTAAGTCTCCTCCTACAACAGAGCCCGCTGGTTTGATACCGAGTGCTAACAAGTCATTCGTTAAATGAATGGACAAGGAAGCAATCTTTGGTGTTCCATTGGTCTTTTCATTTGTTGTATTCTTTGTTTCCTGTTGTCCGCAAGCGGCAAGCAGCAAGAAACAGAGCGTTAATCCAAACACTAGTAGTTTTTTCATGATGAGTTCCTCTTTCATGTTTATTTCGTTTTAGTTAATAAATAGAGAAAATACGGGGCACCGATAAAGGCCACGACCACACCCGCTGGTATGGCATTTGGAGCAAAGATAGATCGCCCGATTGTATCGGCACTGACCAAAATCAACAAGCCAAGCAGCGCACTAACTGGTAAAAAATACTGATGCAGTGACCCGACCAGCCGTCTAGCCAAATGCGGGGCGACGAGGCCAATAAAGCCAATACCGCCTGTCATCGAAACACTTGCACTCGCGAGGCCTACCGCTAAGGTCAGCAAGAGGAGACGTTTACGCTGGACTCGTACACCTACACTTGAGGCGACAGCGTCTCCTAATGTCAATGCATTGAGCGTGTTTGACTGCATCAGCGTAAGCGGCACAAGGCATACAATCCAAGGCAGAAGTGCCAGTACATGAATCCAGTCTCTCCCCCATACATTGCCCACAAGCCATCTCGAAGCAAACGTGTATGTATCTTCATCCAGCTTCAATGACAAATATAAGGTGAGTGCACTAAATCCCGCAGCAACCGCAATGCCAACTAAGATCAGACGGATAGGAACAAGCCCCTCATGCCGGTCATATGCAAGAAGCACAATAACCGCCGCCGCAAGCAGTCCGCCGCCAAACGTAAAGAGCGGAATAAGAAGAGACGGATTGCCTTCAAGTGCATGAAAATATGTCACAAACACAATTAAGCCAAATGCTGCCCCTGCATTCAGTCCAATGATTCCAGGATCAGCCAGCGGGTTACGGGATAAGCTCTGCAAAATGCCACCAGCAATGCCAAGACCAATACCAGCTAACATCGTCACCACGATTCGAGGCAGACGATAGTCAAACAGCACCGTTTCACTTTGGAAATCTCCAAAGCCAAATAACGTCTTGACGACCATGACAGGGCTGAGTTTCAGCGTACCGGTATTTAAACTATACAGAACAACAGCCGCACTCAGGCAAATCAAAGCGACTGTCACGGCAAGAGCACGCTGTTTCTCTCTCATGACAGGTTCCTCCCTTCTTTTCGGGCAATGTATAAGAAGAAAGGAACACCAACAAGTGCCACCATCACACCAATGGCAAGCTCTCTTGGCGGATTGACTGTACGGCTGGCAAGGTCTGCAAAGACAAGCAGCATTGCGCCTAATATCGCTGACATCGGAATAACGAAACGATAGTCTACACCAACAAGCTTTCGTGCAATATGCGGGATGACGAGACCGACAAACCCAATCGACCCGACGGCTGATACAGAAACCCCTGCTAATAACACAGCAGCGGTCATGCCTAGTATTCGCACTTGTCGGGTTTTCACCCCTAAATTCGCCGCTGTATCTTCACCGAGCGATAGTAAGGAAAGTGACCGGCCTAATAGTATTGCCCATACGATCACAATCAGAATGACCGGAGCAAGAATCGTCAGCTGCGGCCATTTCACACCAGCTACCCCGCCTGCATACCAAAAAGCCAGATCCTGACTCAGGTCAAAATAAATCGCGATCCCAGAGCTGAGCGCATGAAGCAATGCGGCGACAACCGCTCCTGCTACAGTGAGACGCAGCGGTGTCAATACGCCGCCAGCCGCCCCAATCGCAAAGATCAGTAGCGTACTGAGCACAGCACCAATAAAGGAGAAAAACATCAGTGCCGAATAAGGCATTCCTGGGAAAAAAGCAAAACAGAGAGCGACCACAAACATCGCACCGCCATTAATACCCAAAATCCCCGCATCTGCCAGTGGATTTCTTGTGATGCCCTGCATAAGAGCACCCGCTACGGCAAACGCCGCTCCCACTAGAGCTGCCCCTAAAACACGGGGAAGTCTTAATTCATGGATGATCTGCTGCTCTGTGACATTTGACTGATAGTCAAATACAGCTGTCCAAACCGTTTGCAGAGACAATGTTTTTGCACCGTATGACACAGCAAAAAACATGGCAGCCGCTAAACCAATAACGGCGAGAAAAAATATTAAAAAGAACAGAATATGTGATGATCGCTTTTGTTGAGGTTTTCGCTTATCCTGCAAAATCGGTGTCATCCTTTTCTTCATTAAAAGTCAGTTTGAAAATGAGAATCATAATCAACAAAATTATAGCCGCCAGCCTCTAAAAAATCAATGTACACCCTATTTTTTAATTAATGAAGGTATGTGCGGAGCAGAGAAAGGCGGGGTTCTTTTTGCCTCACAGAACGACCTATCATGTTTTCTCATATTTTAATAGGAAAATAGTTGACATTTTGCATGAATATCCACTAAAATTACAAAAGTAAGTCAAATGTTATAAAAATATTACAAACAGATGTCAAAATAATAAAGAATGACCCGTCATGAGAGGAGATTTGAAAGTTGTGTCAGTAAAGGGAAAATGGAGTATCGTCCTATTTGCGCTTGCAGTTGTCATTGGAGCAGTTGCTTTCTTTCAAAATCAACAAGCAAGCGGTACAGAGAAGAAAAATGTAAAGCAAGATACGAACTATAAAAACGTGGAAATTGTCACTCTCGTAAATGACGGGAAATTTATGAGATATGCAGTCAACTATCCTCTTTTTCATCAAAAAGAGCTAGATGACAAGATTCAAAGCTATGCCAATTCAGCATTAGAGCATTTCAAAAAAACATTCAGCGAAGCAAAGGATATCGATGAACATAAACGCTATGAACTGAATATTGATTATGAAATGGTGCATTATGCAAAGCAGTCTGCTGCCATTCGCTTTACGACCTATACGTATACTGGCCAGCAAAATGGAACCACCAATCATCTCACGATTAACTTTGATTTTCAGAAAAAAACCTTTCTTGACACAAAAGATCTATTTCTGCCTAAAACCAATTATTTAAAGAAATTATCCTATATTACATATACGGAGCTTCGAAAGGACAAAACCTTATCTAAGGATCAGCCTCTCCTTCAGAAAGGAACAGCCCCTGATGCTCAAAACTTCAGTCAATTTGCCTTGAAAGACAAATATGTAGAATTTTATTTCCCTGCATCTCAAGTAGCCGCAGAGGATCTTGGTCCGCAAACACTCGCAATCAAAAAGACATTGCTGAAGGACATATTAAAGCCAGAATATATGGATAAAATCAAAAATAAAAATGAAATGAAAGAACCGAATCCAAAAAGAAAAGCCGTCAAGCTTCCGCAAAAATCAAAGCTTGATCCGAATAAAAAAGCCATCGCACTCACATTTGATGATGGACCGAATCCAGCGACAACCTCAAAAATTTTAGATGCGCTGAAGAAAAATAAAGGACATGCCACCTTTTTCGTCTTAGGCAGCAGGGTGCAATATTATCCTGGAATGCTTGCCGACATTCTAAAAGGCGGGAATGAGATCGGAAACCATTCCTACAATCACCCTTTATTAACAAGACTGCCTCTAGAAGAAGCCGTGAAACAAGTGAAGGACACCCAGCAGCTGATTGAGAAAGCAAGTGGATATACACCTACGCACTTTAGACCGCCATATGGCGGTACAAATCAAGACATCAATGAGGCGATTGGGATGAAGGTCACTTTGTGGGATGTTGATCCTGAGGATTGGAAAATCCGCAACAGCCAGCAGATCACAAACCGCGTTCTCTCACATGCAGCAGATGGCAGAACAGTGTTAATGCACGATATTTATGAAAGCTCAGCTCAAGCAGCAGTAAAGATCATCCGTGAACTCACCAAACAAGGCTACCAGCTCGTCACAGTGAGTGAACTTGAACAATTAAAAAAAGAACGACATGAACAAACCCCTGTAAAGTAAACAGGGGTCTCAGATTGTTGACAAAGGGCTAAAATGATCTTTATTTTAGCCCTTTGTCTTCTTTCATCTTCAGCGTGATAGAAAACCTTTGCAGTCTAGGAAGGACGAGTACCGGAGCGGAGCGAATTGTACATTCGTGAGCACCGGCACGCAGGACTGACAAAGAATGCGAGGGTTTGTCTACACGCTGAAACCCCTGTAGAGTAAACAGGGGTTTTTGTTTTATGACTCCAAAGACTTCTTTTGCTTCAATAATGCTTGAAATCTCTCTTCAAGCTCTTGCGACGGCTCAATACTTAAACGGCTGAGCACTTCAGACAGCTCCATATCAATTAACAGAAGCTCCTCTTCTCTATTTGTCACAGCTGGTTTTTCTTCCTTTTGTTTATATGCTTCATATGTGCCGTCAAATCCTTCAATACGTTCCTCATGAATATGGAAAATACGAGTGGCAACCTCCTCAATCAGCCTGCGATCGTGGGAAACAAATACAACGGTACCTGGATAATCCTTCAAGAGACCTTCAAGTGCTTCAACTGCGGCCAGATCTAAAAAGTTCGTCGGTTCATCCAGCATGAGAACATTGGCATCACTGACAAGTAAGGACGCAAGCATCGTTTTCACCCGTTCTCCCCCGCTTAATACGCCAACAGGCTTATGCACATCATCCCCTCTAAATCCTAGTCTCGCCAAAACCGTTCGAACCACTGTCTCTTCTTGAACCGCCTCTTTCAGCGCATTTTGTAAAATCGATTCATCTACCTTCAGTCCTGAAAGATCCTGACGGAAGTACGCTAGCTTGACGGCCTCTGAACGAGTAACTCCGGGATATCCATTCACTAACATACGGAGAAATGTCGTTTTGCCGCTCCCGTTCTTTCCGATAATAGCAACCTTGTCTCCGCCCCTCACTTCCACATTCGCCTGCTTCCAAAGCACTTTATCGCCCGCCTTGCCATCTACATTTTCCACGCGCAAAATGGTACGGCTTGCTACTTCCTTCATCGTATGCTGAGTCATTTGGATCGGCTGAATGTCCTTTACTTTCTCAACCTTTTCTAATTTCTCCATCCTGGTTTCAATGGATTTGGCTGTTTTTTGCAGCTTTTTTTGCTTATTTGCATAGTAGGGCTTTGCAATTTTAGGTCCTGAGGATTTCACCTTTTGGGATGGCTTTGTCGCTTTGTCCGCCTTTTTCTTTTTCTTTTCCAGTGCATGCTCTAATTGTTTTTTCTTTTGTGTATAAGCTTCGTACGCTTCCACCTGCTGACGATGTGCCAGCTCTTTTTGCTGTGCAAAATGTGTGTAGTTGCCTTTGTAATGATGAAGCTTCCCATGATCTAGCTCCCAAATCTCCGTACATATTGCATCTAAAAAAGCACGATCATGTGAAACAACAATGAGAGCTCCCTGATAATGACGCAGCTTATCTTCCAGCCACTCAATATGCTCTGTATCCAAATGAGTTGTCGGTTCATCTGCTAATAAAAGGGCTGACGGCCGGCTTAATGCTCTTTCAATATAAGTCTGGGTCATTTCACCGCCACTCTGTCTGCCATCTCCTTGTTTCAATTGTGGAAGCAGGGTACAAGTCGCAGTGGCGGCCACCGTGCCGCTGTCTGGTGTTTCTTGCCCCGCCAGCACATGCAATAAAGTCGTTTTGCCGCTGCCATTTGTCCCTACAAGACCAATGCGATCATCTTGATGAATGGCTAGTTCCTCAATATCAAATAACAAGCGATCTTTTCGAAATACCTTTAACTGATTGGCTTTTAATAACATCCAATCCTCTCCTTTCATATCAGGAGACATGAAAAAGCCTCCCATTCTCAGAATAGGAGGCAAAATGGTGTACAAAAATAAGCGGATTGATCCAGTATGGTGTGCCGTTCCAATTTGAACACACACATCCCACGTATCAAACACCTCATTCTTTGATTCCCAAGCTGTACCATCCTATTCCGAAGCTAAAAAATGAAAACGCAGCAAACATGGCAAACCGATCGTTTGCTCACTGCCTTCGTTCATTCATTTTGCTTACAGGTCATAGGATTAGTACTTCATTGCATTGGGTCACCCTTCCGTCGTTTGTTACGTATACGATAAAAGATTGGTTATTTTTTGTCAAGCTGAAAAGGCATAAGTGAGTCGATTAACTGGAGTGTAAATGGATGGGACACTTCAAACAATTCGTCCTTTTTGCATTCCTCCACTAGGCTTCCTTCATGTAAAAATAGAAGACGGTCACATAGATACACCGCTGCTTCTACATCATGGGTAATGAGAAGGATCGTCATGTCTAGCTCTTGTTTTAATGTCTCAAGCAACTCCAATATTTGTACTTGAACAGAAACATCCAGTGAACTCAGGACTTCATCTAGTATGAGAATGGATGGGTGCGTTGATATGGCTCGTGCGATGCACACTCGCTGAAGCTGACCGCCGCTTAGCTGATGAGCATATTGATTCAGTACAGACGAGGGCAGCCTGACTTGCTGAAGTAATGACAAAACTTTCTGATCCAGATTCTGATTCTGCTTTAACAAACGCATCGGTTCTGCTACGATCTCTTTCACCGTAAAGGAGGGATGAACAGAAGATAGATAATCCTGAAAAACAACACTCATTTTCCCCCGATTCACCCTCCGCCACTTGTCAGCTGGCATGCCATCAATCTGTACCTCGCCTCTATCTATTTTTTCTAAACCGAGCAGGATACGTGCCAATGTACTTTTGCCACTGCCGCTCTCACCGACTAATCCGGCACATTGTCCTTTTTCAATTTGAAACGAAACGTTTGATATGCGGTCTTTTGGTTTCTTTTGATGTGAAAAAAGACCTTTCTTCTCACCGTGTTTGACTAGATTTATAGCTGTGATCAACATGGAAACGCCTCCGCTCTCTTCTGCTGCCGCAGTGCTTTAATAGGAGCAGATAATCGAAGCCTCGTCTCCAGTAAATGCTTTGTTTGGGGATTCTCGGGTGATGTGAACACTTCCTTGGCTGACCCATGCTCAAGCATCACTCCTTGGTGCATGACCATCAACTCATCGGCGATTGCCTGAACGACGCCTAAATCATGCGTTATAACGATCAAGGTGACACCGGTTTCTTCCTTTAGCCTGTGTAATTGTCTGATGACTTCACGCCGATTAAAGGCATCAAGCGATGCAGTTGGCTCATCTGCAATGATCACGTCAGGAGAAAGCATCAACGTGATGCCAATCATCACACGCTGAAGCATTCCTCCAGACAGTTCATACGGGTATTTTTTCATCAAATCATATGGATTTTTTAAATGAACACGTGCAAGCCCAGCCATAGCATGTGCTTTTGCTTCTTTCCCGCGTAAGCCCAAATGCTGCTGAAATGTTTCCAATATTTGATGACCAATCGTTTCGATGGGATTGAATGCATTCATAGCATCTTGTGAGATGAAACCTATTCGTTTCCCCCGCCATTGATGTGCTTCTTGATTTGTCAATGTTTTGCCGTCATAAATGATCGTTCCTTCCACTTCTAGCGAAGGGGCGACAAGGTCAATTAACGCTTTTGCGAGAGTTGATTTTCCACTGCCACTTTCTCCAATGACGGCTAAACAGCGTTGTTGGTGTAAAGAAAATGTGATATTCGTCACTATATTCTTTTGCTGCTGTGGATCATGTACGGACAGATTTTTTACGTCGATTAAAGGCAAATGGCCTCACCCCTTTCTTTCTTGCATGATGCATGGCAGGATTCGCGGCATGCTGAAGGCTGTCTCCTAAAAAGTTCAACGCCATGACCACAAACAAGATGGCAAGTCCAGGCGCAAGCATATGGGCAGGATGTGTCACCATGACATTCTTCGCCTCGTTGAGCATCATACCCCATTCTGGTGTAGGTGCACTCACACCTAACCCAAGAAAAGACAGTGCTGATATATTTAAGATTACCCAGCCCGCATCAAGTGTCGCAAAAACAGCAATTTCTCCTGAGATGCGAGGAAATAGATGTCTCCTCAATATGTAAAAGGGTGTGCCGCCAGACACCTTCGCAAACTGAACAGAAGGTTCATTCGCATATTGAAGGACAGATGAACGAATCATTCTTGTATACCAGGCCCATTTCGCTAGGACATTCGCCAAAATAATATTGAATAGTCCAGGTCCGAGGATTCCCACAACCGCAAGGATCATCACCTCTGCTGGAAAGGAAAGCATGACATCACACAGCCTCATCAAAACCCCATCCACCTTTCCTCGAAAGAATCCCGCCATGAGTCCAAGTACACTGCCAATGAGCATCGTGATACACATCGTCAGCATGGCCGCAAGCATTGTTGTCCGAATGCCATATAAAAGGCGAGACAATACACATCTCCCTAGATGATCCGTTCCTAGTGGATAAGTAAGACTGATACCGGCATATTTTTGAAGAATGTTCGTATTTGTTGGGTCATGTGGTGCTAACACTGGTGCAAACAGTCCAGCTAATGCGACAAGTGCTAACAGCCAGATTGAAAGAATCGCCATACGGTCTTTTCTTAATTGATGCCACCCTATCATCGTTGTCAGACCTCCTTTCGCAACTGCGGATTCATGGTCATTTGGATCACATCAGCGATGAGATTGCACATAACAAACAGGAACCCCATCACAAACAAATAGGCTTGAATAATAGGGAAATCAGCATGGAAAATAGCTGTTATACACAACCGGCCAACCCCTGGCCAAGCAAAAAGGTTCTCAATAATAACAGTTCCTGCAATGAGCTTTGGAATAGACATGCCAAGTGCTGTCACCGCTAATTGCAGGGCATGCCTCATGACCTTCAGTTGAACGGTTCGTTCCTTTAAACCACGTGCTCTTGCGTAAAAAACAAAGGGCTCGTGCTGAAATTTTAGAATTTGATTGCGTATCAGTCTCACATAGGTCGATAAGTAGCCAAATGATAATGTGACAGCTGGAAGAAGAATCGATTTGAACCCTTCCATTCCACTCGTATTGACCCAATTGAATTTGACAGAAAAAAGCCAAATCAACAATATCCCCAGCCAAAAACTAGGCATTGAAGCGGCGATAAACACAAAGGCTCTCAATATCCGGTCCACCCAGGAATGAGCAGCATATGCACAAATCACCCCGAACAACAAACTGAGCAATATGATCAAAAAGAGCGCTGCTCCTGCAAGCTGCAATGTCGCAGGCAGCGCCTCCATGATAAGATCAAAAACGGGCTCCTGAGTGACATAGCTCCTGCCAAAATCACCTGTTAATCCATCTTTAAGCCATGTGGCATAGCGGATGAAAAACGGCTGGTCTAAGCCTAACTCCTGACGCATCGATTCAATCATTTCTTCTGTTGGTGTGACTTGATTCACCCGCAAAGCGACCTCAGCTGGATCACTTGCCCGCATCGCCAGCAGTACAAAAGCAAAGAAGGTGATGAAGATCATAAGCGGGAAAAGCATCAATATTCGTTTTAAGAGATAGCGAGTCATGTCTCTACCTCCGTTTTATGACGCAAAATACATACGGTCAAATGGAATTTCATACTGAGACACATGAAAACCTACGCCTTTCAGGCGCTTATTATAAACGGCCTTTGTCACAGAATAAGAGATTGGGATGTAGACATTTTCATCATGGATATACGTCAATATTTCTTGATACATTTGTTTCCGCTTTTGCTCATCTGGTTCTACTAATACTTCCGTAATCGTCTCGTCCAGCCACTTTTTCTTTTTCAGTCCTAATTGGGCTTGATAATCAGCATGGGATGCTACACGGAATGAAGAGACATAAGTTTGTGGATCATAAGGAAGTCCCCAAGACAGCGAGTACATCAGATCGAACTTTCCTGTTTTTTGCCGATCTAAAAATGCCTGTTTTTCTTCTCCTCTAATATCCAGCTTGATCCCCACCTGCTTGAAATCTTGTTGAATTGATTCGCTGATCGTTCTTTCACCCGCATTATCGGAATTATAGTAAATAGCCACACTCAGCAGTTTGCCATTTTGATAGCGATAGCCGTCTTCTTTCATCTTCCAGCCTGCCTCATCCAATATTGCCTCTGCTTTCTTCTTTTGATAAGTTTTCTTTTTCAATGGAATATTTGCGTAAGGGACAGAAGGGGCAAGCAATGTGTGTGCCACCTTTTCCGTTCCATTTAAAATGCCTTCTGTGATCATGTCCTTTTGAATGGCGTATTGAAACGCTTCTCTTACTTTCGGATCTTTTGTGATTGGCTGGTTTGAATTAATGACTATCGCTCTTGAACCAACAGGAGGACTCACGGTTACACCATATTGACCTGCTTCTTTTAAAGCCTGGAATGAGTCTCCATCGATCATGTCACCATCTGCTCCAAATAAAAGATCTATCTCTCCTTTTTGAAGCGCAAGTAAGATGGTCTGGTGATCCGGCATGACTTTCCATTTCACGGTTGAAATTTTCGGCTTTTTCCCCCAATAGTTGTCATTCATTTCAAAAACGGCATATTGATTTTTCTTATGTTCCTTTAGAACATAAGGACCTGTACCTGCATAGCTTTTGACTCCTTTTGCAGTCGTTTCATCAATGAAGCTTTTTGGAGAAATAAAACGGAAGGGGCGTGTTAAGCCCAGCTCTTCTAACGTAGGATAATAAGGCTCTTTCAACGTGAGAACAAATGTATCGTCATCTAACGCCTTTGTGGATTTGATTTCGGATACGAGATTAAGCCAAGCGTTCTTTTCAATATTTTTGACGACAGCATCAATGTTCCATTTCACTGCCTTTGCATTAAAAGGCTCACCATCTGAAAAAGTCACACCTTTTCGAAGATGAAAGGTGTAGGTTTTTCCATCTTTTGAAATGTCCCAGCTTTTCGCTAAGGCAGGCTGAACGCCCTTCTCTGTATTGACGACAAGCGATTCAAACACCATATTTTGAGCAGCCATCTCTCCGCCATATAGATGGGGATTGATGTCCCTGATATCTTTTGTACTTGCATACACGAGCTCATCTTCTTCTCTATCATTCATGCTGGAAGATGCTTTGTTTCCAGAGCATGAGGCCAATAAAAAACAAGCCATCACTGAAAACAGCATCAAGGTGTATGTCACATAGGGATGCTTTTTCTCATATTTCTTCTTTATGTAAACAGGTTGATCACTCATATGTATTTCCTCCAATTCAACATTATCGTAATCATTACGATTATTAATCGAAATGATTACGAATTGAATATTAGCATACAGAAATGGGAAATACAACGTCTTTTCATAAAAAAACAGACTCATGATTGAGTCTGTTTCGCTTGTATGAATTGATCGATCACCCTTAATGCTTTTTCTGTTCCACCTGCTGCTTGGAAGCTTTCTTCAATTTTCTCAATCCCCGCCCGGTACGTATCACTGCCTAAAACCGTCTCAACGGTCTCTCTTAGCTGCTCTGCTGTCAGCTGATCTTTATCAAGTGCGCAGGCAGCAGATAATTCAGTCAGTCTTTGTGCCACCATCGGCTGATCTTTGTCGACTGGAATGACGACCATCGGAACGTGGTAATGAATACCTTCATTGACACTATTCATCCCGCCGTGCGTTATAAACACATCTGTCAGTTCGAGCACTTCAAGCTGCGGCACATAAGGCTCGATCAGAAAATGAGCAGGCGCCTCTTTTAAGAGAGAACGATCTACTTTTTCACCTGTTGCGATAATTACTTTTCCGTCAAAGTCTGCGAAGGCATCTATACACATATTAAAAAATGCTTCTGTATCCCCAAGAACGGTGCCCATGGAAATAAAAACGACTTTTTCTTGCTCAAGTGCTTCCAGCGGGAAATCATGCTGGTCGGCTCTTTTTAGAAAGCTCGGTCCAATGAAGACAAACGAATCGTTTAATGAATCAACAGAAGGCTGGAAATATTCACTTGTATAGACGATATTCAGTTCTCCACGGTTTTTCATAAATTGCATCAAACGCGTTGGCTGAACGCCAAAACGCTCTTGTATTTTTTCTAACAGATGCTCAGCTTTCTCATCCTTCCTGTATAGCGGTGTATCAAAATGCGCCTCTTGCAGCACAAAAGATGGGTTGGATCCAATGCTCGGAATGCGCAAGTAATCTCGAACAAGCTCTCCTGCCCCAAACATATCGTAGTAGACCAAATCAAATGAATGCTTATCGGAAAGTGTTTCCACTACCTCTAAAATATCATATGATGTCTGCAGCATGGCATGAAAGAACGGCTGCATGGAATCTAAATCTCCTTCTTCCACATGTAATGTCCGAATATAGTCTGGATGTATATGTACGTGAGCGCCTAAGCGTTTGATTCGTTCCTGATAATGTACAGTTGTAACCGCATGCACTTCATCGCCTCGATCCGCCCATGTTTTGATCATTCCTAACATAGGGTTCACATGTCCTTCAGCTGGAAACGTAATCAATAAAATCTTCGCCACAAGAAATCCCTCCTCATTGTCAATTCCCTTCCATGTTAATCATATACAGCAAGCCGGCTCAACAAATACGCCTGAAAAGGGAAGAAATGAGTCTTATGTCCAGTATTTCATCATAAAGTGGCAGAAAAAAAGACAAAGTCTCCTAATAAGCACTTTGTCTTTTTCACATTATGATTTGAGCAGCATTTTTTTAAATGCATCAGACTGTTTTTCAATGGAGATCGAATCTGATGTTTTGATATTTATTCAAAGCACGCTGAATACACATTTCCTATATTGAAAAATTCAAGCAGTGCTCTTTTTGCTTCAGGACTAGCATTTTTCGCTGCTTTATTTACAGCTGCTTTTACAGCATTCCACTTACTTTTCCCCGCCTGTCTGGCGGCTTTATACGCTGGAATCAATGTTTTAACAAATTTTGTCGCGCCTCCTGCAGCTTTTATTGCGGACTTGACTTTTGCGATTTTTGCTATTGGTATAACATTGGTTATAATGGCAGTTCCAACCGCAGAAATACAACCAACTACACCCATAGTAACAACCTCACCATGTCGTTGAAGAGGGATATTAGAGTTCTCTTTCAACCATTTAACTACGGCTTCATCTCCTTTTGCAATAACGCTGTCAGGTAAAGCTTCAATCGCCAATAAAACCTCTAGCAACTCTTGATACTCTTCATCCACTTCTGAATTAGGACTAATTGCTGTTGCATTCGCAGTAAAAATCGTTGACAATAACATGAAAAGAGCTGTTATGAAGCATATAACACTCTTCTTATGAAAAATAGTTTTCATCCAATATACCCCTTTCTTGTTTATTTTTTGTATATGAGGTAAAAATATCATATTATAATAATTGTTTCAATTTTATAGATTCATATTGGAGGGATATTTTGTGAAAGTCTTGGAGAAATACAGTTATTTAATCATCATTCTTTGTCTGGCGGCAATGATCGTGACAAACTTCACTGTGAATGACAATACAATAAAAAATACTGTATCCGTGATTGGATTTATCATTGTTCTTCTTACAATTATACCTGCGGCTATTTACAGGAAAGGCCAAAAAGGCAGGTAACCCCTTTATAGCAATAACCCCCATCCTTATGTTAAGAGTGGGGGTTATTTTATTATATTCGGATAGATGTTGCTGTTTTGCAACAAGATCGTTTTTTCACTTGCTTACCCTAGCTTTATTAGAAGAGAACGATAAATCCGATTGAACATACAAAACCCCTCTTCTAAATGAAGAGGGGTTCATGAATGACCTTTATCATCGTAAACAAGGTCAATTACGCGCTCGGAGGGATTCGAACCCCCGGCAGACGTGGTACCGGAAACCACCGCTCTATCCAACTGAGCTACGAGCGCACGATATGTTTTTTGAACGTCAGCATATCAAATTATAAGGGAAATACTGCGAGAAAGCAATGATTAATCATTCGTCATGATGATGTATTTTCTTACTTTGGATACATAAACTAATATGATGGTTTGAAGTGGAATGATTTTGGGGAAAATGGATAGGGGTATTTGAATTTAGGTCAGCGTTTTGTTTGACCTTTATTGACCAAAAATGTATCATTGAATTACATACTTACCTAAAAGGTGAAGGAGGAACATTATGAATTTAATACCTACAGTCATTGAGCAAACAAATCGTGGGGAAAGAGCTTACGACATTTATTCTCGTCTTTTAAAAGACCGTATTATCATGCTTGGTTCTGCGATCGATGACAATGTTGCCAACTCCATCGTGTCACAGCTGCTTTTCTTAGAAGCTGAAGATCCAGAAAAAGATATTTCTATCTACATTAACAGCCCTGGCGGTTCAATCACAGCTGGTATGGCCATTTACGATACGATGCAATTTATTAAACCAAAGGTATCAACTATTTGTATTGGTATGGCTGCATCTATGGGTGCGTTCCTGCTTGCTGCTGGTGAAAAAGGTAAGCGTTATGCTCTTCCAAACAGTGAAGTCATGATTCACCAACCACTAGGCGGAGCCCAAGGTCAAGCAACAGAAATTGAAATTGCGGCAAAACGAATCCTTTCTTTACGCGATAAACTGAACCAAGTACTTGCTGAACGTACTGGTCAGCCAATTGAAGTCATTGAGCGCGATACAGATCGTGACAACTTCAAAACAGCGGAAGAAGCACTTCAATACGGACTCATTGACAAAGTCTTGACCCGTAATACAGAAGACCAAAAATAATGATCACAACACAAACCGTCTGTTCCTTGAACAGACGGTTTTTTGTCATTTAAACATACTTTAAGACAGCTCCGTCCATTTCTGCTGAAGAGACGGTGTTTGATAAGAAGCCATCTGCGTGATTAATTCCTCCGGTTCGCTCGAAGCATGTAACAATTGAAGGTGTGATTCATTTGAAAAGCCTTCCTGTACACTAAACTTCACCATATCCATAAGCGGATTGAAATAGTCATTCACTTGATACAATCCAATCGGCTTTTGATGGATGCCGATTTGTGCCCAGCACAGCACCTCAAATAATTCTTCATATGTACCAAAGCCACCTGGCATCGCAATAAACCCATCGGCCAGCTCGCTCATTTTCGCTTTTCGCTCATGCATGCCTGTTACCTCAATTAACTCTGTCAGCTCTTGATGCACGACTTCTCCTCTAAAAAGCCCCTTAGGCATGACACCGATCACTTGCCCGCCATGTCTCATGACCTCATCGGCAATCGCGCCCATTAACCCAATACGCGATCCGCCGTAAACAAGACGAATGCCCTGCTTCGCCATATAAGCCCCCAGCTCTACAGCCTTTTGTTTGTAGACATCGTTTACACCTGGATTTGAACCAGCAAACACACAAATCGTTTTCATCAAAACAGCTCCATCTCTCTCTATGATTTCTTCACTCATTCTACTATAATGATTTGTAAAAAAACAGCCGTTTCTTCTATATATAGTGTAAAATCAAAAGAGCGAACACCATATAAGGAGCTGTATAGAGAGAATGCAAACAACTGAAATGGAGAAGTGGATCAAGGATTTTTATCAAATGAGAAATTGGACAGAATATGGACCGTTTATCCGGTTAGGCTTCTTAATGGAAGAAACGGGAGAACTCGCTCGTGCTGTTAGAGCAATAGAAATTGGACGAGACCGGCCTGATGAGCAGAGACAGGAATCATCTGAGCTGAAGAAAGAACTCATTGAAGAAATGGGAGATGTCTTAGCAAACCTCCTCATTTTAGCGGATCTCTATGACGTCACAGTAGAAGAGGTCTTTAGCGCTCATCAACAGAAACTCACAAAGCGTTTTTCTGGAGAAAAAGAGTCAGTAAAAAACACGTGACCAAGCTGTCACGTGTTTTTCTAAGCCTTAAAGATGCTGTGGTGAGATGTCATCTGTTCGTTCAAAGAAATGCTGCTTTCCAATATGATGGAAAAGACCTGTTCGATGCAAAAGCTCCTTAGGCTGTGATTGAAGCCCAACGATCATCAGCTTTCCATTATGATGCTTTAACCGATTGGAGATATTCATGAGAACCGCTTCTGCCGACGTGTCCATATAATTGACTTTATTCATAAGCAGAATGAGTGTTTTTGGTTTTGTTTGAACATGATCCAAAATCGAATTTTCCAATGAATCTGTTGTTCCGAAAAAGAGCGGCCCTTCGATGGAATACATACTGATCCCTTTCTCGTCTGTCTGTTTTTCTAAAGCAGCTGCTGTTTCCATTTGAGGAACAGCGACATTTGTATGGATATTGGTCGTCTGGCTCATTTTTTTGATAAAAGCGATAAACGCTAAAATGAGACCAGCGGTGACGCCAATAATCAAATCACCGATCACTGTGAGCAGGAAGGTCACGACAAGTACAAGCGAATCGGCATTTTTCACTTTCACAATATTGATAAATTCTTTTCTCTCACTCATATTCCAAGCAACAAACATTAAAATTGGTGCCATTGCAGCAAGTGGAATCATTGACGCATATGGCGCAAATACCATTAAAATTAACAAGACGACAACGCCATGCACAACACCAGAAATCGGACTTGCTCCGCCATTTTTTATGTTCGTTGCCGTGCGGGCAATAGCGCCCGTCGCTGGAATTCCTCCGAAAAGCGGTGCCGCCATATTGGCAATTCCTTGTCCAACAAGCTCTTTATTGCTGTCATGTTTAGAGCCTTTCATATTATCAGCAACCATTGCGGACAAAATCGATTCCACGCCGCCTAAAAGTGCAATGATAATTGCTGGAGGCAGGAGGTATATCATTTTTTCAATCGTCAATTCAGGAAAAGCGAAGGTTGGCAGCTGACGAGGGATTTCACCATATGCAGAGCCAATCGTTTCAACTTGTCCTTGAAAGAAGAGAACAGCGAGAAACGTAGAAGCCAATAGACCTAATAGAGCACCAGGTATTTTGGGAATGTATTTTTGTGCCGCCAAAATCACAATGAGCCCGGTGACGGCTGTGATGATGGCGAGACTGTTTGTGGTACCGAGATGGACCACGATTTCTCTCATATTGAGGAAAAAACTTTCATGTTTTTCAACACCCTTTAATCCGAGGAAGTTGGCAATCTGTCCTGAAAAAATAATGACAGCAATGCCAGCAGTAAAACCGATGATAACCGGACGAGGAATAAACTTCATGAGCTTTCCTAGTTTGAATATTCCGAATAATACAAGCATACAGCCTGCCATAAAACCGGCAATAAGCAAGTTTTCAATACCGTACTGGCTGACGATCCCGAATAAAATTGGAACAAACGCCCCAGTCGGCCCGCCGATCTGATACTTTGAACCACCAAACAATGAAATCAAAATGCCGGCAACGATGACTGTGTATAATCCATATTCTGGTCCGACACCAGATGCAATGGCAAATGCCATGCCTAAAGGAATTGCCACAACCCCCACGACAAGCCCAGCGATTAAATCGCGTCTAAACTTTGATGAATTGTACCCTTCAAATCTTCCATAAAAACGCATGGTATGTGTTGGCCTCCTTTAAGTATGTGTAGATGATTTAGGTATACTGCGGGTCAATCAGTTTATCTTTCACAACGACATCCAGCTTTCCTGTTGCTGGATGAATCACCAGTCCATGAACAGCCACATCACTTGGCATCAGTGGATGCTCTTTCACTAATTTCACACTTTGGGCCACGCTCTCTTCAACTGAATCAAAGCCTGTCAGCCAGCCCTTTAAATCGACACCTGAGTTTTTCACAATGCTTAAGCATTTCTCTTCGATTCCTCGTGCTTTCGCCTTTTCAAGTAAAGGATCCGCCGCAAGACCTGCCATTCCGCATTCATGATGACCTACAATGCATACTTCCTCTGCCTTTAGCTCATAGATAGCTAAAAGGATACTCCGCATCACACTGCCGAACGGATGTGTCACGATGGCTCCAGCATTCTTAATGATCTTTGCATCCCCGTTGCGCAGCCCCATAGATTGCGGCAATAATTCCAAAAGGCGGGTATCCATGCACGTTAAAATGACCAGTTTTTTCTCAGGAAATTTCCCCGCTTTGTAAGGCTCATAATGTCTCTCATTCACAAACTCTGAATTGTGCTGAAGAATCTGTTCTAATTTTGATCCCATTTTGCCATCTCCCATCTTTTTTTAAGTAACGTAAGCTAGTGCCTGTCCCCCTTTTCTTTCTCGTGTTCTCAAGAATAGAGAAGAAAAATGATAGAAAAAAAAGAAAAAAATGAGAAAACGATGAGAAGAAATATCATCATTTTCTCTATTTTACGCTGCATCCCAACGGATACGCGGGTTTGTTTTCAATCTATTATTCTCATCACACTAAAAGACAATAAAATGGTTTAGTAGAAAATGACCATCCCGTTTAATACATTTCAAATATAATAAATTTTCTATCAAAAAGTCTCGAACTATTTTCCAGTTTGTCAGATAATCTCTCGTAAAATCTTGCAATTTCACATGTCTCCTCTATCATCTACTTATTTTTATATAGATAAAAAAATGCATCAGATAGCATATGAATCTACTTTTTCACTAAGAAAATGTCTTTCTTTACCGTTATTTTAGTATATTAAATATTGAGCTGCTAACAT
The DNA here is from genome assembly GCF_058791855.1 of Bacillus sp. EB106-04-04-XG123. Taxonomy (NCBI): domain Bacteria; kingdom Bacillati; phylum Bacillota; class Bacilli; order Caryophanales; family Bacillaceae; genus Bacillus; species Bacillus sp. EB106-04-04-XG123. The sequence goes on from NZ_JBYTDZ010000002.1 coordinate 337,012, forward strand.
TCAAACGTGTTCTGCCGAAATGGTTGCTTTATAATAAAAGGAGAAAGATGACCATGTGAAAGGAGCGAATTGACTGTGATACCACACATTTTTGTCGCCAAACCCTTACCTGCTTCTTTTGAGGAAATGCTAAAGGAACATTGTACATACGAGGTTTGGCAATCCAAAGACCCTATTCCAAGAGACATTTTGTTTGAAAAGCTGCAGCACGCTGATGGTCTTTTAACGTCTGGAACGAAAATCGATCAAGAGCTGTTAGATCACGCACCAAAACTCAAGGTAGTGAGTAATAACTCTGTCGGCTATGACAATTTCGATATAGAAGTGATGAGACAAAGAGGCGTGATTGGTACGCACACCCCTTATACGCTCGATCATACCGTGGCTGACCTTGCCTTTTCACTCATACTCTCCTCTGCGAGAAGAATCGCCGAGCTTGATCGTTTTATCCGTGAAGGAAAATGGACGAAATTCGTACAGGAAGAAGAGATCTTTGGCATCGATGTACATCACCAAACGCTCGGTATTATTGGCATGGGTCGTATTGGAGAACAAGTTGCCAAACGGGCAGCACATGGTTTTGATATGAATGTTCTTTATCATAACCGAAGCCGGAATGAAAAGGCTGAATCGGCGTATGGTGCTGTCTATTGCGCACTTGATGATCTTTTAAAACAAGCTGATATCATCGTGTTGATTACACCGCTGACCGAGGAAACGTATCATATGATTGGGGAACGAGAATTGAAGTTAATGAAGCAAACGGCTTTATTTGTAAACATTTCCCGCGGGAAAACAGTGGATGAAAAAAGCCTCATTTTAGCACTTCAGGAGGGATGGATCAAAGGCGCTGGTCTTGATGTGTATGAGCAGGAACCGCTTCAAGAAGATCATCCTTTCAAAGAGATGAACAATGTCACCCTAGCCCCTCACATCGGTTCCGCTACTGAAACAACAAGGGATCTCATGCTGAAACGAGCCATTCATAATGTGATTCATGGAATAGATGGGAAGGCGCCTGTTGATGTTGTGAAGGAGCTTGCTTCCTCTTGATCAGATAAGACGCAGAGAACTGAACTGCGTCTTTTTATTTATTTCTTTAAGAGGCTTCAGGAGAAAAGTCTCATTTTAGCAAAGATCCTGATTCTTTACATTTCCTTCATGTTCGGGTGCTATAATATGAGGTAGACAAGCATCAAGAGGACGGCATCGGATTTCCTTAATAGGAGGATGAAGATGAAAAGATTGAGTTCAGTTTTGACTATGTTCGCTCTGATCGCTGCTATTCTGTTTTCTGGATTTATCCCGCAGCAAGTTCATGCAGAAACACCTCTTACACCAACAGCCACAACTGAAAATGCTTCTATTCAGCTCACGCCAGATGTACGTACCCTTGCCGTCATTAATACGTTTGATGGTGTAGCAGATTATTTAATTCGCTACAAACGACTGCCTGATAACTACATTACGAAATCACAAGCAAGTGCTCTCGGATGGGTGGCATCTAAGGGAAATCTAGCAGAAGTGGCGCCAGGTAAAAGCATCGGTGGAGATATTTTCTCAAACCGGGAAGGACGTCTTCCTTCAGCAAGCGGCCGCACATGGCGTGAGGCAGACATCAACTACGTTTCAGGCTTCCGCAATGCTGACCGTCTTGTGTATTCAAGCGACTGGCTCATTTACAAAACAACAGACCATTATGCGACTTTCACACGTATTCGATAATCAATAAAAAAGACAGCCCTGTTTCATCTGGGGCTGTCTTTTAGTATGGTTTACGGTATAAGCTTTTTCACATAATCCTCAAAAGGAACCGGAAGCGGCTTTTTCGACACTTCTTCATGTTCATGTGTGGTGACATGATTCTCAGTAACGATCACACGTCCTGTTGGCGTGAGCTTTGACGCAAGCGGTCTTTTGTTAAAAGGAGAGGATTCATTTTCATAAATCTCGTGTCTCAGTTGGACCAATGCAGCCTCGTCCACCTCGTTCAATGTGAAAGCATAGCCTGTTTCAGCACCATCTCCCTTATCTAATTGGAGCAGATGTGTCCCTTTTTCGGTTTCCTTTGCTTTGACGCGAAACCGAATAGACGCTCCTTCCACCCAATCTTCTGTAAAAGGCACAGGCTGAAGAGGTAAATTCACACCAAATCCCGCATCAATGAGAAAGCGTTCGTTATGATGCTTCAACATGATGGCTACATGCGTGCCATCAATGGCCCACGTGTCCGCTTCTTTGATATACACTGTCCCTTGAAGAAGCTGTACAGAGAGCCCTGCCTCTTTTAACACATAGTATAAGAGAGGATTGAGATCGTAACAAAGGCCTCCTCTGTTTTCTTCAAGAAGATGCTGCTTCAACCCTTCTTGATTCAAAGCGTAGGATTGTTTGTTCAGAACAGATCTATTTTCGAACGGAAAGGTATAGGCCATTTTTTTTAATAATACAGGTAAGTCATTAAAGGTGATGGACTGACCTTCATATCCGATCTTCTGTAAAAAAGCTGATTGAATCATGACATTCCCTCCTAAAAAAACTGAGCCTTTGAAGAGACTCAGTTTTCTTGATTGATAAAATCTGTTAACGCCTCAATGGCTTCTTGTTCGTCCGCACCATCTGCAATCAGTGTGACAGTAACCCCAGAGCTGATCGCAAGACTCATGAGACCCATAATGCTTTTCGCATTGACTTTTTTCCCATCTTTCTCTAGAAAAATATCAGCTCCAAAGCGATTGGCTTCTTGTACGAACAAAGCAGCTGGACGTGCCTGCAAGCCTGTTTTCAGCTGGATGGTGACCGTTTTTTCCACCATATGATCTGCCTCCCTTTTTCATTCTCCTATTTGAGTGTAACAGCTTGTCCGTTTCGTAATTGTTCTGCGATTTGATCTAGCTTTCTTAAACGGTGGTTAATCCCTGACTTGCTGATTTTGCCGCTTTCCACCATTTCTCCAAGTTCCTTCAGCGTGACCTCTTGATAGTCGACTCGCAGTTTAGCAATTTCACGAAGCTTATCCGGCAGGGCATCAAGTCCAATTTTTTCATCAATAAATTGAATGTTCTCGACCTGACGCAGTGATGCACCAATCGTTTTATTCAAGTTAGCTGTTTCACAATTGACGAGCCGGTTGACGGAGTTCCTCATGTCTCGAACGATTCGCACATCTTCAAAGCGAAGCAGTGAGTTATGAGCGCCCACAACACTTAAAAATTCCGTGATTTTTTCTGCTTCCTTCATGTACGTAATGTACCCTTTTTTGCGCTCAAGTGTTTTACTATTGAGATGAAATTGATTCATCAGCTCACAAAGGGCATCATTATGTTCTTTATATAGTGAAAAAATCTCAAGGTGATAGGAGGACGTTTCTGGGTTATTCACAGAACCGCCTGCTAAAAAAGCACCTCTCATATAGGAGCGCTTGCAGCATCTTTTCTTCACGAGCTCTTCTGAAATATTGCGCTCAAATACAAATTGCTCACCTAATATTTTTAAATCCTCTAAAATGGTTTTCGCTCGTTCTACCAGTCTGACAATATACACGTTATTCTTTTTCAATCTCATTTTTTTACGGACGAGCAGTTCGACTGTCACATCGTATTTCTTTTTGAGCAGCGTATAAATACGTCTTGCAATGGCTGCGTTCTCTGTCTGTATATCTAAAATCAATTTTCGATTAGAGAAAGATAATGAACCGTTCATACGGATGAGGGCAGAAAGCTCTGCTTTTGTGCAGCAGTCCTTCACGTCCAGATTAGTCAGCTCTTTTTTTGTTTCGGATGCAAATGACATCCTTGCCACCCCCATTCCTATTTTTTCTGATGCAGCAGATCGACAAGCAGCGAGGCTACTTTCAGCGTGTCATGACGAATGACATGCTGGTCGTATGTAATGATTTCTCCAGGAATCACTTCTAGTCCCATTGCTTTCAGTGCATCTGTGTCGAATTGGACAGGCTGTGCCTGTTCTTCTGCATATTTTGCTTTGATTTCTTCTGGAATTTCTTTATTGTTCACAAAAATCGTATCAATAAATGGACGATCCATATGATCATTTAATGCCTGAACATGATCAGCTGCACTGTAGGAAAGCGTTTCCCCCGGCTGCGTCATGACATTGCAAATATACACTTTTTTCGCCTTTGAGCGAATCACTTCTTCTCCAATATGCGGCACAAGCAAGTTTGGCAAAATACTCGTATACAGACTACCAGGCCCAATGACGATCAAATCCGCCTCACGAATGACTTGAATAGATTCTGGCAGCGGTTCAATCGTATCGGGTGTGAGAAACACTCGTTTAATTCGCTCACCATAGGTGGGAATTTTCGATTCTCCTGTCACCATTTGCCCATTTTCTAATTCCGCATGAAGAACAACACTTGAATTTGCTGCTGGCAATACTTTTCCTCTCACATTTAAAACCTTGCTCATTTCAGTGACGGCATGAAAAAAATCACCGGTTATATTTGTCATGGCCGCAAGAATGAGGTTGCCGAGTGAGTGGCCTGTTAAGTCATTCCCTTTGTTAAAACGGTGCTGAAATAAATCTTCTACAAGCGGTTCAACATCAGAGAGAGCTGCAAGGACATTTCGAATATCACCTGGAGGGGGAATATTCAAATCATGCCGCAGTCTGCCTGAGCTGCCTCCGTCGTCAGCAACCGTTACTATAGCGGTAATGTCCACTGGCTTCGTTTTTAGCCCTCTGAGCAAAACAGATAAGCCAGTGCCACCGCCAAGAATGACCACCTTTGGTAGTGTCGTCATCTATTTTCTGCTTCTCTTTTCAATGTCCCGGTGAGTGACATGTGTATAGTAATCGTTTTTAAAATACTCCGATAAATAGTTGGCCAGCGTCACAGATCGATGCTGCCCGCCTGTACAGCCGATGGCGATCACAAGCTGACTTTTTCCTTCCCTCTTATACGACGGAAGCATAAAGCTGAGAAGATCGATTAATTTCTCTGTGAATTTTTGCGTTTCAATCCATTTCATCACATAGGAGCGCACTTCTTCATCGTTTCCAGTCTGTGGACGCATACTCTCAATATAGTAAGGATTCGGCAGGAATCTCACGTCAAAGACAAGATCAGCATCAATCGGCAGACCGTATTTAAAGCCAAAGGACATCACGTTTACTGTAAACACCTGACCTTGGTTTGTCGCAAAGTGCGTGACGATTTTTTCTCGCAGCTGTTTTGGTTTTAAATCCGATGTATCAAAAATCATTTGAGACCGGCCTTTTAACTCCTCTAACAGCTCGCGCTCCATTGCAATTCCTTCAAGCGGCAAACCTGTTGTCGCAAGGGGGTGCGAACGTCTCGTTTCTTTGTATCTTGAGACAAGCACCTTATCATTTGCATCTAAAAATAGAATCCTTGGCGTGATCCAGTCAAGATCACTCATTTCATCTAATGCCGCAATTAAGCTGTCAAAAAATTCGCGTCCGCGCAAATCCATCACAAGAGCGACCTTGCTCATTTTGGAATTCGATTCCTTCATGAGCTCTAGGAACTTCGGTAAAAGTGATGGCGGCAGGTTATCAACACAAAAGTAGCCTAAATCTTCAAAGCTTTGAATGGCGACGGTTTTCCCCGCACCTGACATTCCTGTAATAATCACAAGCTGAATATCTTCTTGTTTGTGTGTATTCATGCCTGCTTCCTCTCCTTCTTTATGAAAACGGTTCATGTATTATTCTCCCTGAGGATCTAACCGATAAGCAATCAGCTCAAAATCGGGTGTATACGTAAAAGTGCCGTGCAGAAGTCCTTTTCCTTTGAGCATGAAATCAAGAATATGGGAATCTCCTGGAGCCATCGGCAAATGAGGCACATCCTTTACGTCATGCCATTTTAAAATGCCTTCCTCTGACTCTGTTACGTTTTTTCCGGTAAATGAATCTGCCATAAAGGTGAACATCATCCACTCTTGAACGATTTGATCGCCTTCTTTTATGATAAAGGTAAAAACACCTTTCAGTTGCGGATTTAAAATATAAATACCTGTTTCTTCTCTATATTCTCGAACGACTGAATCTTTGACCGATTCTCCGCTTTCCATTTTGCCGCCCGGTGCTACCCACCAGCCCCGTCTTGGCTTTTGCAGCAAGAGAACTTGATCTTCGTGATGCAGCACACAATTGGTTACTCGTTGCATCAGCTGTCACCTACTCTTTTATGTCTTTAACTTATTATACAGGTTCAACCTGACTCCCACAATGAACATGCCCGTTCTTCCCCGAAAACAGACCGGTTTTCGTTTGAATGATGTAACGAGCCATTTCTCTACTCTTTATTTTACAGCATCTAACGGTTCTCCATGCGTCATTTGTGAACATCTGGTGAATTTCTGATTTCAGGCAAAAAAAAGGACACGGATTCACATCCGTGCCAAACATGTATTCCTTATAAAAGGGGGTCAATTACTAGTTTTATCATAACGGAAAATTATTTCACCCGTGTTACATTCCAGTTAAAAGCCCATGACGCTATATTAAGGATTTACGACAGCCATTTATTTCGTTGCTTTGAGTTTTTCAGCAAGCTCTTCTACATAATGCTGTGCGCTTTGTGCTGCAATACTTCCGTCTCCTGTTGCTGTGACAATTTGACGAAGTGTTTTTTCACGAATGTCACCCGCTGCGAAAATACCTTCCACTCTCGTTTCCATTCTTTCGTTTGTCTCGATGTAGCCTTCTTTATTTGTAATGCCGAGATTTTCAAATGGTTTAGACAGTGGTAGCATTCCGATATAGATAAAGGCGCCGTCTGTTTTAAACTCTTCTTCTTCACCAGTCACCGTATCAATCAATGTCACACTGCCGACTTTCCCGTTTTCTTCATTGATCTGTTTGACGGTTTTGTTCCACATGAAGTCAATTTTTTCATTATCAAAGGCACGCGCTTGTAAAATGCTTTGTGCACGAAGCTTATCGCGTCTATGGATAATCGTTACTTTAGAAGCGAAGCGTGTGAGATACACACCCTCTTCTACAGCAGAATCTCCGCCGCCAATGACGACAAGCTCTTTGTTTTTAAAGAATGCTCCGTCACATACTGCACAATATGATACGCCGCGGCCGCCAAGTTCTTTTTCACCTGGTGCACCGATTTTTTTGTATTCAGCCCCTGCCGCGATAATGACAGAGCGTCCTTTGTATTCTTTTGAGCCGGCTTTGACGATTTTGTATTCTTCACCGTTCACGATTTCTTTGATATCGCCATACGCATACTCTGCACCGAATTTCTTCGCATGCTCAAACATTTTATTTGAAAGTTCCGGCCCCAAAATGCTTTCAAAGCCAGGATAGTTCTCGACATCTTCCGTATTCGCCATTTGTCCGCCTGGAATTCCTCTTTCAATCATTAATGTTGAAAGATTTCCCCGTGATGTATAAACAGCGGCTGTCATTCCGGCAGGACCCGCTCCAATGATGATCGTATCGTAGATTTTTTCTTCTGACACAACTGTCACTCCCTCTTCAATTGCTGCTCGCATTTCTTATTAGAATGCCCTTGGGTGATGCTTCCATTCATGACAGAGAGCATCATTTCCACTCTTAGCTTTTATTCCTTACCCATATCCTATTAAATCTGCGGGGAATAAGCGAATCATTTGCTCATATCTTCAAAAAAAGAAAAAGCTTCCTTAAACTGCTGTTTAAGGAAGCCTGTTTACGGTTATATAAAAAGTAATGATTTATTCAACGACTCTTCTTACAACGCCTTTGAATGCTTTTTTCCAGTATACGTTGCTCATTGAGTCAACTGAAACACCGCGAGAGCTGTTATCGTTCAAGAATGTACCGTTTCCTAAGTAAATACCAACGTGTCCATTTACTTTATACGTATCAAAGAACACAAGGTCTCCGCGTTTCATGTCAGATGCACTTACAGCTCTTCCTTTACCTACAAGCGAATCTGTTGTTGTACCGCCAACTGGTCCAAGGTTGATACCTGCTGATGCAAATGCCCAGCGAACGAATGAAGAACAGTCAAAACGACGTGCGTCAATATCGGCTTGTGATCTGCCGCCGCCCCATTTATATGGAGATTGTCCAACAATAGTAGAACCTGTGCTGATTGCACCTTCAATTCCGCCTACGTTACTGCTGACAGGTGATCCACCGCCAGTAGATGGCTTCTTGCTTGGTGAACTGCTGTTGTTGTTATTATTGTTATTGTTGTTATTAGATGACCCGCTGTTACTTGAAGATGGGCTGCTATCGTTATTTGAGCTGTTGTCTTCCGCTTGAACACTAGCTTGACGCTGCTGCTGTTGTCTTTGCGCTTTTTCTTCTTTTGCTTTTTGAGCTGCTTCTCTAGCTTCTTTTTCAGCTTGTTTTTGTGCAGCTACTGTTGCGTCCTTTTCAGATGCAATGCTGTTAGCCTCACTGTTTAACTCGCTGATTTCAGAAAAAGCACTTCCTTTTTGCTTTTTCACTTGCTTGAATAGCTTGTCTTTTTCATCAAGCTGTTTATTCAGGTCTGATTGAAGTGTTTCAAGCTTTGCAAGTGTGCTTTGCACATTTTCAAGCTTTGTGTTTAATTCGTTTTCAGACTTTTGAAGCTCTGCTTTGTCTTTTTCCTGCTCTTTAATGATTTCACTGTCTGCGTTGATCAGTGTAGAAACTGCACCTGCACGGCTGATGAAATCGCTAAAGCTTTTTGCTCCTAGTAATACATCTATGTATTTCGTAGAACCGCCGCTCTCTTGAAGGGCACGTACACGCTTTTTCAAGAACTCGTTTCTTTCTTCAATACGTTTTTCTGTATCAGCAATTTCTTTTTTCAGTGCTTTGATTTCTTTTTTAGTTTTTTCATTTTCTTTTTGTTTTTCTTCGATTTGATCACTTGTTTTTAAAGCTTTCTCATCAATATCTTTAAGCTTTTGTGCAAGTGCCTCTTGTTTTGCTTCAAGCTTTGAAAGCTCTTCTTTTTTCTTTTGAAGATTCTTGTTTACCTCAGATTGCTTGCTATCTAGTTCTTGTTTCTTTTGTTCAAAGTTCTGTGCGTTTGCTTCATGTGTAAATGGAATAAATAAACCGCTCGCTCCGATCACCGAAGCTAAACCGAAAGTAATAAACTTTTTCACAAATAGTTCCTCCTTTGACAATTTCCCAAGCGACATTAGAAAGCAGCAAATTCTCTGCGACCAATCTGTGCTCTCTATGTCTTTCTTCCTGATTGTTCAGTCAGATGTTGACCAGATTGTTTCATCACTGGGTGTTTCATTATGTATAGTAAAATATTTAAATATCTATCTTTGTTTTAATCCACGATTTTCATTATACATGAGACATCGACAAAATGAGCTAATATTTTTATTACATTTATGTTTCAAAAACATGTCGTGATTGTCATACTTCGCCAATTCCTTGCAAATCCCACCTTTTTATCCAAGAAAAAAGCATGACCTTTTCGGCCATGCTGGGATGTTCTGAATCTATTTACCTATTTAATCAATTAACGTACAGATTTCTCGTTCGTATTTTGACAGTGTTTGAACACTGATTTGAAAAGCAGACGCAATGTCTTTTTTGCTGACAGCTGATTCTTCTTGTTCATTCATCCATAGATAATAAGATGCTGCTGCCCAGGCAGGCGCATTTTTCTTATCAATACCAGAAGCACGTGCCTGCTGAATAATATGGAATAACCAAAAATAAGGCATATGGCTGTCAGGCTGAACGGCTTCCTCTAAACTGGATGCCGCCTGTTTTGCAAAAACTGCATCTTCTGAAAAAGACTTTTCTTTCATTTCATCTTCATACAAAAGCAGTTCTATGAATTGCTGTTCAAAGGCCGTTTTCGCTGCACGTGCATCAAGGACAGACTGCAGAACGTCACGTTCTCCTTTTTGTTTGCTGACATAGTACGCAGTCAGACGTTCCTCAATCGAGACCATTGGCTCAGTCTCCTCAGGTTTATCCTGCCACGGCTTGATCTCATCTGCGTCGATATCTTCTTCGACCATCTTATCCCAAACCGTTTGGGCGAGCGTTTTGTGGCCTGTATGATAGGCTGCGCTTGCAAGCCAGTATAAAAATGTACTATCTCCCTGAAAACCTGTTTTGTACAAAGAATAAAGCCATTTAAAGGCCCATTCAAATTCTCCTACAAGGGCAAATGTTGCACCAAGCTTATAACGCTGTTCACTTAGTATTGGATACACGTGCGTTAATTGCTTCGCTAACTTGTTGACCTTCTCTTCTTCTTTTTCATAATGGTAGAAGACTAGCTGATTGCAAAGGGCATGCAGATTACCGGGATTTTCATGAAGGACCCGGTTCAACATTTCTTTCGCCTGATGGATTCGGCCAGAATAAAAATAGGCCAAAGCGAGATTGTTATACGCTGACCAAAATTCTGGATACTCAACAATCATCTGTTCCAGCATCTCAATGGCTTCATCGAGTCTGCCGCTTTCAAGCAAATGGTTTGCTTGATCCTGCTTCACAATCAGGTCATCCTGATCATAAGGAAAATCTTCGTCCTCTTCGTCGCTCATATCGAGCAGGTCCAGGAGGTCGTCATTTTCATCCGCAAATTCCCCGTTCTCTTCCAGTGCGGCATAAGCAGTAGCTGATTTATATGCCTCTTGAAATAGTCCGAGATTGGCATAATTATTGGCTTTAAAGTAGTGACACTCAGACATGTTTTCATCGATGTGTTCGAGGATGAAATCAAGCAGTTCGTTTGATTGCTGGTAATGACCCATTTCAGTATAAATAATGGCAAGCTGTGACAGCATTTCTACATTTTCAGGCTCAAGTACGATAGCCCGCTGTATTAGCTTACTTGCCCTAGACAAATTTCTTTCTCTATATGCTTTAAGACCTTTATGAAAAAAGTAATGCCCATCTTGAAAAAGCTGGACGACTTGTGTGTGATTATTTTGAGAAGTGTATTTACTCACCGATACCCTCCATTTCGAACAGTGTACCGTGTGTAGTATAACATACTTCACCAGTCGTCACATAGAACAAAAGGAAAGGAAGGATTTGTTTTTCATTTAAAAATAAAAAGCCTGGGATATCCCCCGGCTTTTTATTCACCTTGATGACGCTTTTTTAATACCTTTAATACATCATCAAGCGGCAATTGCTGTTCACGTAATAGCACAAGAAGATGATAGAGGAGGTCCGCTGTTTCCCATTTCAATTCTTCTTGATCCCGGTTTTTCGCTGCAATGATCACCTCAGACGCTTCTTCCCCTACCTTTTTCAGGATTTTATCGACCCCTTTTTCAAATAGATAGGTAGTATAAGCACCTTCAGGCATTTCCGCCTGACGCTTTGCAATGACCTGTTCAAGTTCATTTAATATCGCAAAACGATCCTGCTCTTCGCTTTGACGCTTTACGCCTTCTTCCGAAAAACAGCTATAGCTGCCAGTATGGCAGGCTGGGCCGCTTGGCGCGACAAGGACAAGCAAAGCGTCCTTGTCGCAGTCATATCGGATAGAACTCACTTGCTGGGTATGTCCGGAGGTGGCGCCTTTGTGCCAAAGCTCGTTTCTCGACCGGCTATAAAACCATGTTTCACCTGTCTCCAGCGTTTTTTCATAGGATTCTTGATTCATATATGCCAGCGTCAGTACTTCCTTACTTTGAGCATCCTGTACAATCGCAGGAATCAGGCCTGCTTCATTAAAAGTTAATTCATTTGCCTGTTTCATCTGACCTTCACCCCGTGTTCTCTCAAATATGTCTTTACCTCGTGAATGGAGGTTTCTTTGTAATGGAAAATGGAGGCTGCTAATGCTGCATCAGCTTCTCCTTTTGTAAATGCCTCCAGCATATGCTGGGCATTGCCAGCGCCGCCAGAAGCGATAACTGGCACAGTGACTGCCTCTGATACAAGCTTTGTCAATCGATGATCAAAGCCTGTCTTTTCACCATCGGCATCCATACTTGTCAGTAAAATCTCTCCTGCACCTCTTTGCACAGCTTCCTTCGCCCAGTCGCTAACCTCTAAATCTGTTTGACGGCGTCCCCCGTGTGTATAGACCATATATGCTTTTTTCTCTTCATCGTATTTTGCATCAATTGCGACAACGATACACTGGGAGCCAAAAAAGTCAGCACCTTCTGAAATCAGTTCTGGCCTTAACACAGCTGCTGTATTGACAGATACTTTGTCTGCACCCGCTCTTAATATACGCTTCATGTCATCAAGGTGGTTAATCCCGCCTCCTACCGTAAATGGTATGGCAAGAGTGGACGCGACTTGTTTAACCACATCCACCATCGTTTTCCGGCCTTCATGCGACGCAGAAATATCTAGAAAGACAAGTTCATCCGCCCCTGCCTCATCATAGATCTGCGCTAATTCTACCGGATCACCAGCATCCTTTAAGCCTAGGAATTGCACTCCTTTGACAACACGCCCTTCCTTCACATCAAGACATGGGATGATTCGTTTTGTCATCATATGCGGTCAAGCCCTTCAAATGCTTCCGCTAAAGTAAACTGCTTCGTGTAAAGTGCTTTTCCAATGATCGCACCAGACACACCAGTTTCTTTTTGCGCTGACAGCTTTTGAAGATCAGCTACCGCGCTGACACCGCCTGAAGCAATCACTTGTTTGCCGGTTGCTTCTGCTAAGCGAACCGTGCTTTCCACATTGGGACCAGACAGCATGCCATCCATTTGAATATCGGTGAAAATAAAGACCTCTGCGCCTTCCTTTGCCAATTCCCTGCCGAGCTCCTCTGCCTTCACTTTAGACGTTTCAAGCCACCCTTCAGTCGATACAAAGCCATTTCGCGCATCAATCCCAATTGCGATTTTCTCTCCATATTGCGCCAGCATTTTTTTCACAAAGGCTGGGTTAGATACAGCTGAGCTGCCAAGTATCACTCTATCGACGCCGCTCTTTAAATAAAAAACAACGTCTTCTTCTGTCCGAATACCGCCGCCGATTTGTACCTTCACATCTAAAGAAGATGCAATCGCCAGCACATGCTCATGATTGACACGTTTCCCTGCTTTTGCACCATCTAGATCCACAAGATGAATCCACGTTGCTCCATCCTTCGCAAATTTCGCGGCCATGTCGAGCGGTGAATCTCCATAAATGGTTTCTTGATCATAATCACCTTGTACAAGACGTACACATTTGCCATTTCTCATATCAATCGCTGGATATAATGTAAACTCACTCATTTGCTCACCCTCTGTTCGTTTGCTAATTGAATAAATTGTTTGAGCAGCGCCATTCCCGTTGTACTGCTTTTTTCAGGGTGAAACTGTGCACCAAGCACATTTCCCTTGCCAACGATTGCTGGTACTTGAACACCATAGTCCGCGCTTGCTAATTGCTCATCTGGGTTCATATCACTCACATAATAAGAGTGAACAAAGTATGCAAATCCTTCTGTTACACCGTCAAACAATGGGGAGGGCTGATGAAATGTGAGCTCATTCCACCCCATATGAGGTACCTTCAGCCTTTTCCCGTCCTGATCACGATCTTTTAAAAGAACGACACGCCCTTTTAACAGCCCCAATCCTTTTGTGCGGCCTGCCTCTTCGCTTTCTTCAAATAACAGCTGCATGCCAAGGCAAATGCCGAATAACAGCTTTCCTTCCTGCACAACTTGATGAATAAACGCCTCAAGTCCAGTCTCTTTTAACAGCTGCATTGCATCACGAAACGAACCAACTCCGGGCAAAATATAAGCATCTGCTTTTTTCAGCTCCTCCACATCAGAGGAAACGATATAACGGGCACCTGCTCGTTCCAGTGCTTTTGATACGCTGAACAAATTTCCCATTCCGTAATCAATGACTCCGATCATTAGAGCATCCCCTTTGTCGAAGGAATTCCTTTCACACGTGGATCAATGGTTGTTGCTTCATCTAAGGCACGTGCCATCGCTTTAAAAATGGCTTCAATCATATGGTGTGTATTCGTTCCGTAGTGAACAATGACATGAAGGTTGATCCGGGCTTCAAGTGCAAATTTCCACAGAAACTCATGTACTAGCTCTGTATCAAAGGTACCTACCTTTTGACTTGGAAAGGCCGCTCTCATTTCCAAATGAGGACGATTGCTTAAATCGACCACGACCTGGGCAAGAGTTTCGTCCATCGGAACAAAGCTTGAACCATACCGCTTAATTCCCTTTTTATCGCCTAACGCTTCCTTAAACATTTGCCCGAGCACAATGCCGATATCTTCTGTTGTGTGGTGATCATCAACATCCGTATCTCCTTTCGCATCGACGGTCAAATTAAAGTGTCCATGCTTCGTAAATAAATCAAGCATGTGCGTCATAAAAGGGACGTCTGTTTGAATATCCGCTTTTCCTTCTCCATCAATTTCTAGCGCTAATGAAATGTTCGTTTCATTTGTTTTTCTCGCTGTTTTCGCCTGTCTCATTACGATTCCTCCCGCTTTCTCGCTTCAATCGACCTTGCATGTGCTTCAAGCCCTTCTAATCTGGCAAAAGCGGCAATGCTTTCCCGGTGTGTTTCAAAGGCCTCTTGACTATATGAAATAATGCTCGTTTTCTTTTGAAAATCAGTCACACCAAGCGGGCTGGAGAATCGAGCTGTTCCGTTTGTTGGCAGCACATGATTCGGCCCTGCAAAATAATCGCCCACCGGCTCTGGACTATAGCGTCCTAAGAAAATCGCACCCGCATGCTTGATTTGACCAAGAAGTGATTCTGGATATGCTGTCAGCACCTCTAAGTGCTCTGGTGCTAATTGATTGACGACGTCTACTGCACGATCAATTGATTCTGTCACGTAAATATGGCCATGATCTTGAATGGATTGTGCTGCGATTGATTTTCTCGGCAAAGTATCAAGCTGCTTTCTGACTTCAGCCTGCACGCTTTCAGCAAGTGTCTTAGACGGTGTTACCAAAATACTAGATGCAAGGGCATCATGCTCTGCCTGCGAAAGTAAATCCGCCGCTACCTCATGTGCGACTGCTGTTTCGTCTGCTAGAACTGCAATTTCACTTGGACCTGCAATCATATCAATATCTACCTGACCAAATACTTCCCTCTTTGCCAGCGCTACATAAATGTTCCCTGGACCTGTGATTTTATCAACAGGCTTGATGCTTTCCGTTCCATAGGCAAGTGCCGCAATCGCCTGTGCACCGCCCATTTTATACATCTCAGAAATACCAAGCTCCTTCGCCGCAGCCAAGACAGCGTCAGAGAGACGTCCATCTTTCCCAGGAGGTGTCACAAGAACGATTCGTTCAACGCCAGCGACTAGCGCAGGGATCACATTCATTAAGACGGATGATGGATAGGCAGCTGTTCCACCCGGGACATACACACCTACCGCATCAAGCGGTGTCACCTTTTGACCAAGCATTGAGCCGTCCTTTTGGTGATAAAACCAAGAAGAGGTCAGCTGGCGCTCGTGGTATGTGCGAATATGCTTGATAGCCGTTTGGATAATCTGAACCATCTCTTTATCCAAACGTTCGTAAGCTTCTTCCATTTCACCTTCTGTGACAAGCGGATGTTCAATCAACACGCCATCGAATTGCTTTGTAAAAGACCGTACAGCTTCATCACCATTTGTTCTCACTTCTTGTATAATGCGCTGAACAGCCTGACGCTGCTCTTCTGTTCCTGTATCTAAAGTCCGTTTGAGTGAGAGAGTATCTGTCTCACCTTCTTGTATGCAGGTGATGTTCATGATGATTCCTCCTCTTCTCCTTCAATAATTCTTGCAAGACGCTGTGCCATTTCATCGATCACCGTATCCTTCATCCTGTAGCTCACAGGATTGACAATAAAACGTGACGTGATATCACAAATATGCTCCGTTTCCACAAGTCCATTTTCCTTTAGTGTTTGACCTGTAGAGACAATGTCAACAATGCGATCGGCAAGCCCAATGAGCGGTGCTAATTCAATGGAACCATTCAGCTTAATGATCTCCACCTGCTCCCCTTGCTCTCTAAAATAGGACGATGCGACATTTGGGTACTTTGTTGCCACACGCGGTGCGACACCACCCCAGCTCGCTCCTGGCAAACCAGCAACAGCTAAATGACATTTACTAATGTTTAAATCGAGCACTTCGTACACATCACGAGCTTCTTCGAGCATGACATCCTTCCCTGCAATGCCAACATCCGCCACACCGTGCTCTACATAGGTGGTCACATCCATTGGCTTAGCTAAAATAAAGCGGAGGTTTTCTTCTGGTACATCTATGATTAATTTTCTTGAATCCTCGAATTCCTCTGGCAGCTGGTACCCCGCCTGTCTTAACAGCCCGGCTGCTTCTTCAAATATCCGGCCCTTTGGCATCGCCATCGTCAACACTTTACCCATTTCGCTCTTCCTTTCTAGCGCCGATAAAATAAGTCACCTGTTCAAATGCCTTGGTCATCGCGTCAATATTTTCAATCCCCGCTAAGTCTTGCAGGACGATCTTTTTCCCTTTTGACCGCTCCTTTTCTGCAAAAGCAAAAGCTTCAAGTCTTTGTTCTTTGCTAAAAATCACAGCTTCCTGCGGCTCATTGATCTCTTTCGCATCCAGCGCTTCAAGAAGACGGTCTAGTCGAAGCCCGAACCCTGTAGCTGGTGCGGGTGCATTAAAATGAGCAAGTAATTGATCATATCTACCGCCACTTCCGATGACCGATCCAACATGATCAGCAAATACTTCAAACAAAATACCCGTATAATAGCTCATATGACTCACCATGCTTAAATCTAAACGGATATATTCTGTACAGCCGTAATCTTCAAGTGTCTCCCATAGCGACTTTAGCTGTGCGAGCACCTCTTTTCCTTCTTGTGAAACGACGATTTCCTCTGCCCGCTCTATCACTTCTTGGCCGCCTCTTAACTCTAAAAGCTGTAACAGCCTCATTTTATCGATGGAGGAAAGCGGTAATTGTTTCACATGCTGTCGGTATCCTACATAATTCTTTTCATATAAGAAGCGGCGAAGGACGTTTGCACGCTCTGTATTTCCGAGTACATCGACAAATAACGTCTCTGCTAAAGCGACATGCCCGATCGCGATTTTGAAGGACCTTAGCCCGGCATTTTTTAAGGCAAATACGGCAAGTGCGATGACTTCAGCATCTGCACTAATCGAACCATCACCAATCAATTCAATTCCGACCTGCTCAAATTCTGATGGTCTTCCGCCTTCTCTTTCCTGCGCACGAAACACACTCGCTGCATACCCGACACGAAGCGGATACGCCTGTTCATGAAGCTTAGAAGCCGCCACCCTTGCAATCGGACCTGTCATATCAGGTCTCAGTACAAGGGTTTGCCCGTTTTGATCAAGAAGTTTAAAAAGTTGTGTATCAGTAATCGCCGATTGCACACCGACTGTATCGTAAAATTCAAGCGTTGGTGTCTCCATTAAACGGAAACCCCAACCATTCATAACATCTGTTAAAGAATGTCTCACTTTTTTCTTCGTCTCATACAATCCAGGTAATGAATCCCGCATACCATATGGTTTCTCAAACATAAACATGTTCTTCCGCACCTCCAACACATTAAAACAAAAAATTCCGAATCCTTTAGTTCGCTAATATGATAATATGCTAACAAAATAAAGTGATTAAATCAATCATTTTTATTTCTCTCTATTTTCATCAACATATTCTGGAATTATTACATTCAAGTGACACCTGTGCCTTTTCTGCATGTTCGGTGAAGGAACGTGCTATAATACTTAAAAATATTGAATAACACAGGAGATTAACAGTGAAGTTCATCCAGACATTAATCTTAACTTTGTTGTGCGCATGTCTTGTTTATTTCGGCTTTATATACGTTTCACAAATCGACCAAGTCAAGAAAACAGCTTCGCCGCAAGAAGCAGCAAAAAAAGAAAACGATACGGCACTCGCGGCTGAAGAAACTCGTTCAACAAAAAAAGCAGAAACCACACATCATTCACTAAAAGGAAGCAAAAAAGCCATGGACGTCATTCTCTACAATCAAATGGATGCACCAAGGCTTTATAATGGATGCGAAGTCACGAGCTTAGCGATGCTGCTTCATTACAGCGGCTATGAGCACGTAACGAAAAACGCATTGGCAAATGAAATCAAACGTGTTCCGCTCAATTATGAAAATGGCTTAAAAGGTGACCCTCATGACGGATTTGTAGGCGATATGGAGAATGGACCGGGTCTTGGGGTTTACCACGAACCGATTTATCAGCTTGCGAAAAAATACGCGGGCGATCAAGTTGTCGACTTAACCGGAAAGCCTGTTAAAAAGGCCATCTATCAGTCACTTGAAAAGGGCTATCCTGTCTGGGTGATTACGACATCCACCTTCGACAAAACCGATAACATCGAAACTTGGAATACACCAAATGGCAAAATAGATGTAAGCTTTAATGTGCATAGCGTAGTCATCACAGGCTATGACAAGGAGCATGTCTACTTGAATAACCCATATGGAGAAAAGAATCAAAAGGTCGACCGTGATCAATTTGAAGATTCTTGGGAACAGATGGGCAGTCAGGCGATTATCATTAAAGCGTAAAAAACAACCTCTATCCGCATAGAGGTTGTTTTTAAATGATTTATTTTTCTAGAAATTCCTTTAGGCGGTCTTCAAGCTTTTCAGCCGTCATTGCACCTCCGCCCAAGCTGAAGTATTCATCCCCTCTTTTTAATAAAAGTGTAGGATAGCCATTCACATGAAGTTGATGAACCATCGCAAAGTCAGCATATGCATCATTGAACACTTCTTTTGTTTTCATACGTTCAATGACTGCGTCAGGATCAAGATCATGCGCCAAAGCGATCTCCCGATACGTTTCCTCATCACTCAGACTTTTTCCGTCTTGATAAAAAGCCTTTTGCATCGATGAAGCCAAGTACAATGAACGCTCAGGTGCGATGGATCTTAATGCAGAAAAACCAATGGCCGCAGCCTCAGAGTCTAAAAGAAACGTTCCGTTTGCTAGCAGCTTCTGATAACGTTCACCAAACTCGACACCAGTCAGCTGACTAATACGCTGATTTGCTTCTGGGATGTGTGGATAATCTTTTATCGGTAGACTCCTTTCCCCTACAAATAAACCACCCGACACAAGTGTTAGTGATATCTCCGGATGATTTTCATGCAAAGTGCGGATACTGTTTGAAAATCCATAACACCAGCCACAATACGCATCCCATACATAAATGAAAGACAATTCTTGCTCGTTCATATGTTAGACTCCCCATTTATCATTTTTAGGCGGCCATGAACCTGCTTATTCAGCTTCAGATACAACGGTAAAACGTTCTCCAACATGGGCTGCCTGCTCCACTTCATCAACCAGTGCAATGGCGTAGTCAGCATAGCTTACATAGCTGTCACCTTTAGAATTGACAATTAGATTGTCTTTCCCTTTCACATAAGAACCTGTACGTTTGCCAGCTGGATTAAAGAATGCAGCAGGGCTGAGGAATGTCCATTTTAATCCCTCTGACTGTTGAAGATCTTTTAGGTTTTCTCCTTGCTGTGAAGCAGTAGGCACATACTCCTTTGGAAATTCTGGTGTGTCCACAAGTCTTGTTGTTTTCGCCTCATCTACAAATAGACTTCCTGCTCCGCCCACAACGATTAAACGAGTCTCAGGTGCATCTTTTAAAATATCAATCAGCTTTTTCCCAGCTTCTACGTGAAGGTGCTCCTGTCCAGGAGGTGCGCCAAATGCATTCACAATCACATCAAAGCCTTTGATGTCATCTGCTTGCAAGTGAAACACATCCTTCTCAAGAACAGCTAGTGATGAATCAGTCACTTTTTGTGCATCGCGGACGATTGCCGTTACTTCATGTCCTCTTGATTGAGCTTCTTTCACAATTTCTTGTCCTGCTTTTCCTGTTGCGCCAATAATTCCAATTTTCATGTTAACTCCTCCTACAATATGGTTTTATGTTGATAAAGAAAGGTGTAACTAATTCGGTTACAACAGAGGTAAAAAAAATTGAATTGATCATCCAATTTTTTTGATTAGCACATGCGTTAGTTCACTTAATTTGATCTCAGCAAGTACTTGCTCCATCGCACTTTGAGCCCGGCATAAGATTAATTCAAGCACCGCTTGAATATTTGCACCGATCGGACAGTCAGGATTTGGGCTTTCATGAATTTGAAACAATTCACCCTCATCTACGACTTCAACCGCTTTATACACATCGAGCAATGTGATGTCGTCTTCACTGCGGTTCAGCTGCGAACCACCTTTGCCAAGACTCGTTGAGATTAGGCCTGCTTTTTTTAATTTACTCATAATGCGGCGGATGACCACTGGGTTTGTATTCACACTTCCTGCGATATCCTCCGATGTCTGTAAAGATCCTTTTTCAAGTGATAGCAAGGCCAGAATATGGACAGCGACAGTAAATCTGCTGCTGATTTTCATGTTTTCTCACCTCTGTTGTAATCATTATAGTTACACCATGTCACATTGTCAACAAAAAAGTCTGCCGAGCTACTCAGCAGACTTAGATTGACGTGCTTCCATTTCTTCCTTCGTATAAATCATACGCATTGGATTTCCTCCAACAAATGAGCCTGCTGGCACATCCTTATGAACAAGTGTGCCAGCCGATACGATTGCTCCATCCCCAATGGTCACACCAGGTAAAATAGTGGAATTAGCTCCAATTAAGACTTCATCACCAATATAGACTTCCCCAAGTCTGTACTCTTTAATCAAATACTCATGGGATAAGATGGTCGTGTTATAACCGATTACACTATTTCGACCGACGGTGATTTTCTCAGGAAACATCAGATCAACCATCACCATTAAGGCAAACGCCGTATCCTCGCCGACCTTCATACGAAGAAAAGTACGGTATATCCAATTTTTCATTCCCATAAACGGCGTGTACCTTGCCATTTGAATAAAAATGAAATTTTTCACCACTTTGAAAAAGGGAATTGTCCGATAGACTTGCCGCAGCGAATTGACCCCTTTTACTGGATATCGATCTGTTTTTCTCAACTTAATCAGCTCCAACAATCGCCAGGAGATCACTCATTTTCTTCAGCATGAAGTCAGGGCGATGCTTTAAAAGGGCCTCTTCTCCTTTAATAGACCAAGCCACACCTGCCGTTTTTGTCCCTGCCGCTTGACCAGACAAAATGTCATGATAATTATCACCGACCATCACCGCTTCATGCGGATCACTGCCAAGCTTTGATAATGCCAGCTGAACAGGCTCCGGATGCGGCTTCTCATTTTGTACATCATCGAGCGTCACAATGACCTCAAAGAACGGCTCTAAACCGGTCAGCTTCAATCCCATTAAAACCGTATCCCGTATCTTCGTTGTGACAATACCGAGCTTAAATCCTCGATCCTGCAGGACTTTCAATGTGTCTAAAACGGTCTCATATTCAGTCACAAGCAGATCATGCTGCTCATGATTAAACGTGCGGTACATCTGAATCATGTCATCCGTCAACTCAGGATCCATCGCAGAGAATGTATCAAACAAGGACGGACCAATGAAATGAAGAATATCCTCACGGCTGTACTGACCAGGGTAATAATGATCCAGCGTATGCTGAAATGAAGCAATAATTAATTCATTTGTATTGATTAATGTGCCATCTAAATCAAATAGCACTGTGTTGATCGTCAATTCGTTCATATGGCTTCCTTTCTAACAGCTGCATGTTCCCGCTTCCGCCAAATATAGCTAATGGCAGCTGTCAATAAAATTGCAGAAATCAGGCGGATCACAAGAAGCGGCCATACTGGAATACCAAGTGGAATAAAAACCAGCGTATCTTCGACCACCGCATGGCAGGCAACGAGGAAAATAAAAGCTAGGGTTAAGTCCTTTTTACTCACACCGTCCTCTTCCACTGCCTTCATCATCACGCCGGCTCCATACGCCAGACCAATCGTTAATCCAGCCACCATTGTCATAGACGTATTTTCTTTCATCCCAAGCATTCTAGTAAAAGGTGACAGCCACTTAGACAGTGTATGTAGCCAGCCTAAATCTCTCATGAATTGAATGATGATCATGAGCGGGATAACGATACAGGCAAGCTGCAGCACACCGAGTACTGCTTTTTGTATAGCAAGAAGAACGATCATGTACCAGCTGGAAGGCACATCAGCCGCCTGAGCTGCACTCAAAAGTCCATATTGCGCCGGCTCCTCGCCTCCCTGCCAAACGAGATGAATGACAATAGCAGAAATAACAGCAAGACTGATTCTAACCAGCAAAATCACAGATACTCTTAGTCCAACCTTTGCCGCCACTGTCGATTCGATGATCAGGTTATGGCAAAAGGACAGCATCACTGCCAAAATAAACACTTCCTTCACAGGAAGCTCTAATGTCAAAATGGCTGCAATTCCGGCATACAAATTCAGCATGTTTCCTAATACAAGCGGAATCGCTGCTTCCCCCGAAAGACCAAACAGCCCCATAAATGGCTGAATGAATCGGATGATCCAATCCATGACAGGCGTATGCTGCAAGATACTGACGAGAATAGTTACTGGAAAGATAACTTTGCCAAGAGTCCAAGTTGTCGATAGCCCTGCTTTCAAGCCGTTTTTCCATGTCTCTCTCATCTCTTCTCATCCCCCCTGCTTAATTCGATGAATTGTTCTCTTTATACGGAATTGATGCGTATCCTTTCATTCTTCTAAAGAAAATCAGTAGAACAGCCACTGCGAATATCGCAATCGAAATCATCTGTGCGATTCGAAGATGCTCTGTCAGCATTAAGCTGTCTGTTCTCATCCCTTCAATGAAGAAACGGCCGATTGAATACCAAATTAAATAAGACAAGAAGATTTCGCCTCTGCGCAGCGAAGTTCTCCGTAATAAAATCAATATGACAACACCGGCAAGATTCCATAATGATTCGTATAAGAACGTCGGGTGATAATAGGTACCATCAATATACATTTGATTAATGATAAACTCAGGCAGATGCAAATTTTCTAAAAAGGCTCTTGAAACCGCCTCACCATGCGCTTCTTGGTTAATAAAGTTCCCCCAGCGCCCAATTGCCTGCCCTAGTAAAATACTAGGTGCTGCTACATCAGCTATTTTCCAAAACGATACCTTTCTCACTTTTGTAAAAACGATGGCTGTCAGCACAGCACCAATCAGCCCGCCGTGAATCGCAATTCCTCCATTCCAGATTTTAATGATTTCGTTTGGATGCTGCTGATAGTAATCCCATTCGAAGGATACATAATAAATTCGGGCACAAATAATCGCGATTGGAATGGCAAATAAGATTAAGTCAATAAACAGATCTTTATTGATTCCTCTTTTTTCACATTCTCTCAGTGCGAGCCAGAGTCCAAGCAAGGCTCCGACCCCAATAATCACACCATACCAATGAACCGAAATAGGTCCGAGCTGAAAAGCGATCGGATCAATTGGCTGAATTGCTTCGTTCATATAGTCAACTCCTATTCATCCTGGCCATTGTCTTCAATGACATCGGCAAGTTTACTTGTAAATTGTTCTGCTGCATTATGCCCCATACGTTTCAGCCTGAAGTTCATCGCAGCCACTTCAATGATAACCGCTAAGTTTCGACCTGGCCGCACAGGGATCGTCAGCTTCGGCACATCTGTATCAATAATTCTCATTTTCTCTTCTTCAAGTCCTAAACGATCATACTGTTTGCCTTGTTCCCAAAGCTCCAGATTCATCACAATCGTAATTCTCTTATAACTTCTGACAGCACCTGCTCCAAATAAGGTCATCACATTAATAATGCCTAACCCGCGGATTTCTAAAAGATGTTCAATTAGCTCTGGTGCACTTCCGACTAACGTATCCTGATCCTCTTGACGGATTTCCACGCAATCGTCTGCAACGAGGCGATGTCCCCTCTTCACTAATTCTAAGGCTGTTTCACTTTTTCCTACTCCGCTTTTCCCAATTAATAATACACCTACACCATATACATCTACGAGCACACCATGAATGGCAGTCGTTGGTGCGAGCTTACTTTCTAAAAAGTTGGTCAATCGACTTGAAAGTCTTGTCGTTTTTAGACTAGATCGTAAAACGGGCACACCATTTTCATTTGATGCTTCGATTAATTCCTTCGGCACATCACGATCTCGAGACAAAATAATGGCAGGGGTAATATCTGTACAAAGAGACATCATTCTCTGCTTTCGTTCGCGTTCTGGGAGCTGTTCAAAAAAAGAAAGCTCTGTTTTCCCTAAAAGTTGAACTCTTTCTTTTGGGTAATATGTAAAATAACCAGCCATTTCAATACCTGGTCTGGAAAGATCACTGATTGTAATGGGACGATTAATCCCTTCTTCCCCACTTACCAGTTCAAGATGAAATTGTTCCATTATGTCCTTCGTACGAACTTTCGGCACGCTTCTTCCTCCTTTTATCACAGGCGATTCAGAAATACAGCTCTATTTTATCACTTTCAATGATGAACCCAAAACAGTATTTTATCCTGTTCCTGTTTCACCGCCCTAACTGGTATAGACAACTATACTTAAAAAGAGTAAACTTAAATGAAAGATAACGAATAAGGGGGCTCAAACATGAGCGGTTCTTTATTGCTCTCCAATATTCATATTGTGACAAAGACAAAGATCATCGAAAACGGTTTTGTCGGTTTACGCGATGGCAAGATTGACTATATTTCAACATCACCACCGACAGGAAATTATGAAAAAGTATATATTTCCCGGGAAAACTTTTATTTACTCCCTGGAATGATTGATATTCACATCCATGGTGGATATGGTGCAGACATGATGGATGCGACAGCAGAAGCGATGAATACACTCGCTGACAACCTTCCATCAGAAGGAACGACAAGTTTTTTAGCGACAACCATTACACAAAACCATCATGAGATTGAGCAGGCACTTAAAAATGTCGCTCAGTGGAAACAAAGTAATGAAGAACATGCAGGAAGTCAGGCGCAATGTCTAGGAATCCACCTAGAAGGTCCATTTATTTCTAAAGATAAGGCAGGGGCACAGCCTGTTCAATGGATTAAACAGCCCGATATTCCGCTTTTTAAAAAATGGCTGGATGCATCTGAACAGCTAATTCGAATTGTCACGTTTGCGCCTGAGGAAGACACAGATTTTGCTTTTCTGTCCCTGTTACAGGAAAAGAACATGATCCCTTCTATTGGACATACGAATGCCCATCATGACATGATTAATTTAGCAGCTAAGCATGGTGCACGCCATGTAACGCATCTTTATAACGCAATAAGTTCGTTTCAGCATCGTGAACCGAACGCTGTAGGTGCTGCTCTTACGAATGAGAACCTTTATACCGAGCTGATCACTGATGGGATTCACTCCCATCCTCTTTCCATCAAGCTTGCGTATTTGGCAAAAGGAAGTGATCGTTTAATCATGATCACAGACTCGATGCGTGCAAAAGGGCTCGGTAATGGAACGTACGAATTTGGCGGTCAGACGGTCACAGTCAGCGGCGAAAAAGCATTGCTGGAAGATGGTACACTTGCAGGATCGATTTTGCGAATGAAAGATGGCGTCAAACGGATGAAACAGCTCACAAATTGTGAGTGGACAGAGATTGCGAAGATGACCTCAACCAATGCAGCCGCTCAGCTGGGACTTGATCAACAGCTCGGTTCCATCGAAGTTGGAAAACTAGCAGATTTGGTGGTTTGGGATGAATCTGGTGAACTGATGATGACGATCTGCCGTGGACAAATCGTCTTTGAAAAAAAGGAGGCCAACCACTAATGAACATCATCGAATTTGAAAGCAAGGAGCAATTAGGAAAAGAAGCAGCCGCCATTATTGCACTTGCAATAGCTGCTAAACCTGATGCCGTACTCGGCCTAGCAACGGGCGGTACACCTATTGATACTTACAAAGAGTTAATTCAACTTCATCAAGCACATCAATTGTCTTTCAAGCAAACAAAAACAATCAATTTAGATGAATATGCAGGACTTGATCCAGAACACGAAAATAGTTATATGACCTACATGAAACGTCATTTATTTGACCATATTGATCTCCCTCAGGATCAGTATTTTCTTCCAAATGGCAATGCAGCTCACTTAGAAAAGGAATGCTTAAGATATGACCAGCTTATTGAGGATGTAGGCGGCATCGATCTTCAGCTCCTTGGAATCGGTCAAAATGGACATATCGGTTTTAACGAACCTGGTACCCCATTCAACTCAAAGACTCATGTCGTGCAATTAGATGAGAACACGAGACAGGCTAACGCAAGATACTTTTCTTCTATTGATGAGGTACCTACTCATGCGATCACAATGGGAATTGCGAGCATTCTTTCAAGCAAAAAGATTCTCCTTCTTGCTTCGGGAAAATCAAAAGCGAAAGTGATACAATATTTAGAACAGGCAGAGATTCATCCAGACTTCCCAGCATCTGCACTGAAACTCCATGAAGATGTAACAGTTTTGATTGATCGAGAAGCTGGATCACTACGCTAAAAACGAGAGGATTTTCACATGTTTATTGATAAGCAGTCACCTATTCCGATGTACCATCAGATTATGGAGAACTTGAAAAAGCAGATTGAGGATGGAACATTAGCACCTGATACACTCATTCCTTCTGAAAGAGAATATGCCGAACGCTTTGGTATTAGTCGAATGACTGTCAGACAAGCCTTATCGAATCTTGTGAACGAAGGATATTTGTATCGACAAAAAGGTAAAGGCACCTTTGTTAGCCGAAAAAAATTTGAACAGCCGCTTCAAGGCTTAACAAGCTTTTCAGAGGATATGCGGCAGCGAGGGCTCAAAGCATCAAGCCAGCTGATTGACTTCAAAAAAACCGCATGTCCAGAGCACTTGCTGCCAGCCCTACAACTGTCAAATAGTGATGATGTTTTTGAACTAAAACGGATACGCCTTGCAAATGATGAACCGATGGCGATTGAAACGAGCTATATACCTGAAAGATTTGCAGGAGATTTAACAAAGGAACATTTAACTGGCTCTTTATATGAATATATAGAAACTCACACTGGTCATGTCATTGCTCATGCCAAACAGGAGCTTGAAGCCAATGTTGCCTCAAAGGAAGAAGCATACTTGTTGTCTATTTCAACAGGCGATCCTGTGCTTTCCATAACAAGAACGACTTTTTTTCAACAAGACGTTCCATTTGAGTATGTTGTTTCCGTTTATAGAGGGGATCGTTACAAGCTCATTCATACAATGGAAAGATAAACAGTGCCCCTGACACGGAGCACTGTTTTTTTATTTCCTAAGAAATTTTGTTTCATCATCATTTTTTGTATGAATTTTCCATATTGGTGAAATGGCTTTTCCTTGGAAACGATCTTTTGCTACAGTGTACCAATAATAATCTTCATTTGGCTTTAAGCCCTTCCACTCAAAGCTCGCTTTTTTGCCGCTTTTTACGCCGCGCGCTTCTCCTAGAAGAACATTCGTATACACATTGAGTTCAAAATAATTGGTTTTGACCGATTTCATTTTCGGTGTCAAATCCACATCGATTGAAAATTCATCTTGATCTCCATACGTTTTAGGATCGTAAAAATGCTCTTTATTCAAGTAAGGTGAATATGTTGTAAAATGAAGTTGATTTTTTTCTTGATCCGCTGTTATGACCCTCATAAACCCTTGCCCACCTTCAGGTCCTGACTGATAATCGGCGAGTATTTGATATACTTTCCTATCTGCTTTTCCATCATGGTCATCATCAAGCTCATCTACTTTCCTGCTGGCTCCATGGTAGTGGCCGCTAAATACTGCCACAATATTAGGATGGCGTTTCACCACTTGATGGAAGATGAGATCGCCAATCGGGCTTCGGTTGCCGCTCACTAGCAAATACTCATGGAAATTTAAAATGACAATACGATCTGGATGCTCAGAAATCACGCGGTTTAACCAATCAATTTCATCTTGCTTAATCCCCCAGCCCATGTACACCATCATATAATCATTGCCGCCGGCAGAGATGAGATCATAATGACCTTTATTGTTTCGATAGGATTCACCATAGTAAGGCTTATCAGCAAAGCGTTTTTCCCCGAAATATTTCCCGTATTCCGCATATAAACCGTCCTTGTGTCTAACATCATGATTTCCTGCTAAAACACCATAGGGAATGTGATTCTCATCTAATACACGCATAAATGTATCAGCACGGTGCCATTGCTTATCCTTTGAATCATCCACAATATCGCCTGTATGGAACACATATTGAATGTTTAATTTCTCCCTCTGATCTCTGATCCATTCGACCATTTGTTTAAAGATATGAGGATAGCTCTTTGCATAATATTGAGTGTCAGACATCCACACCATCTTATATGGCTTTTGTGATTTGCTGATTTCATCCTGTACTAGCAAATCAAACGTTTGATTCTTCATGTACTGTCTCACTGACAGCAGCCCTTTTAGGTAAAATTCCTTTTGATCCTTCGCAAAGTGATGAGTGATTTTATCCCACTTTTCCTGCTGGTGATTCCATGCGTACATTGTCACCTTTCTCCCCGACAATGAACTCCCTTTCCATACAGCTTCGACGACATCCTTTTCGCGCACATCATGATGAACCTTAATTTGAAAACGATGATAAGGAAAACGCTGTAAATCCTTCGTTTCAACTGCCTTCCCATCAACAAATGCAATGCGGTTCCTTTCTTGATCAGAAAAAATCATTTCTCCTTTTTGAAGAAAACTCTTTGGCGGCTCTGTCTCTGCTGCATACTTAAAAATCTTCATTGAAGGATGCAGCGATGTATATTGATAGGCACGATAAAAAGAGTAATCTAACTTATCATTGGTTGGATCCTTGGTTAGCACAGTTTGCTTTGATGATTTCATTTTCGTCTTATCTGCCACCCGTTCTGGTGTTTCTGGATGCTCATGTACCGTCTTGAACTCTTTTTTCAACGTCGACATGTTCCCAGCAGCATCTTTTGCTTTGACCATAAACGTGTGCTTCCCAGGCTTTAATTCACTAGAGGACGTCTGATATGGCAAAGAAACTGGTTTGCCATCTACATACGCCTTCAACTCTTCTATATCACTCCAACGATCCGTTACTTTTGCTTTTAATGTAAAGGCGCCTTTATATTGATCCTTTGCTTGTACGTTGGTCTTAATTCTCGGCCCAGTGTTATCAACTTTCACACGTACTGAAGCATGCTCGTCTGAGGTTTTGGCCTCAATTAGGTGCGGCCCTTCTTTCAGCCTTTTTGTATCCCACTTTATATAGGTTGAGACATAAGCCTCTTTTGGAATCTCAAATTGAAACGTTCTAACCTTTTTTGCGTTCCCGCTGTCTCCCATTCTCCATTCCTTTTGCGGCTTCGCATTGATTGGCTGAATTTGTGTTCCATTCGATAAGATCATCCTAACGTTTTTCATTTCAAAATCATCATGATTCTCTCCAGGGAGCCTGTCTATCGGAGAAGACTTTGTGCCAGCGTGGAATGAGATCGTTTGGAGACCTGCCTTTTTTATCTCTTCTTCTGGTATTGGCATTGTATAGGTACGATACACTTTTGTCGAATCATCAAAAACAGAAAGTAGACGCTTACCTATAGATACACCATTTTTAAAATATAAATTTGTTCCTTTGACATCAAATGCGATATATGGATCTGCTTCAAGGGCAGCGGATACTTGCTGATTCCGTTTTCCATCTATCCGTAATTCGATGCTTTTTTTCTGATCAGACGTTGCCTTTAATGAAAATAACCCTGAAACCGTATCTCCCTCTTCTACATTGAATCGGAGACCGTGGGCTTTGCTAACCTGCTCCACATCAACCGCTTTTTTCAACGTCTTGGCTTCATTTTCGCCATCTGACGCTTCAAGCTGATATTCCAATTGTTCCTTCCCAATCAACTCAGGTGAATAAATAATATGATGAAATAACCGGTCATTTTGGTCTTTTTGCAGCAGTATTTCCTTGAACGCTTCTTTTCGATTCGTTCGATAACGCAGCTTGACGGTTTTCACGGCATGATCATCCTGGACATCTGCTTTAATCTCTACGCTTTCAGTTGGTTTCACCGGTTTCCTTATCGTCATATCTTCAATCACAGGTTTATGGATATCTTGAGAAATTTCCTTTTTCTCAGATGGAATTTGTGCTTTTAGCACTTTACCTGGAGTGGGCTCTTCCTCAATTTTCGAAATCAGCTTCGTCTGCGTCGTACCATCCATTGGATACTTAAACAGCAAGGATTTATGCTCGCTAAACCATGATGGCTTCAAACGAAATGCGGCAGAAGAAATCTCTTCACCTATATTTGTTGTGATCGAAACAAGACGAGATTTAGAGTTGGACAGCCCTTTGCTCTCGATAATGGTTAGATGCTCGCCCTCTTTTAATTGGCTTTTGTACATGGCATTAAAGTCCGCTACAGTTAAATGCTCCTGCCCTTTTTTTCTCAGCCAAAAAACATAAGGTTTTCCAGGTGAAATGGTGACTGGATTTTTATGAAAGGAATATACATCATCCAATTC
Source organism: Bacillus sp. EB106-04-04-XG123 (assembly GCF_058791855.1). Lineage (NCBI taxonomy): Bacteria > Bacillati > Bacillota > Bacilli > Caryophanales > Bacillaceae > Bacillus > Bacillus sp. EB106-04-04-XG123. The sequence goes on from NZ_JBYTDZ010000002.1 coordinate 367,490, forward strand.
GATACCCTGCGTGGGATTGCGGTAGCGGAGCTGATAATGTTTAAGTGAGATAGGCGCATGCGTCGTGTTATACACTTCGATAAACTCAAAAGCATCTTTGCCTTTTCGGTTTTTTGAATTAACGACAATTTCTGTGATGAATAAGTCCGGAATATGCGAAAGATCCTCTTCAAATCCATTTAAATGTACCGATTTCTCTGCTGTTTTGATCACTGATTTTTGCGTAAGGAACTCTGTATAGTAATGAACGGTTGGATTCCATAATTGATCTGGCGGAATTTTCGCTGTAAATTCTGGCTTCATTCCGGGCAGCCGTTCCATTGGAATCAAGCGATACCCCAGTTCATCACTTTGTTTATAATACAAGTTCGCAGACAAAATCTGTTCTTGGTCACTAATGGACGCACGAAACTGAAGGTCATGGCTTTTTCCTTGAACAGGGCGGACATCCACATGAAATTGATCAAAGATAAAAGGCGAAAAAGGCTTGTCCGGTACATTCACTTCTGTTTGAAGAAAAGGCCCTGCTAAAGCAGGCTGACTGAAACAAAAAAGAATGATAAAAAAACATAAAAGCATGATTTGTCTGCTCACGTTCACCATCTTGCACCGCCTCCCTTCGGATATTGTGTCTCCTGAAGGTGGTTTTTATGTCAGATGGAACGGAGAAACGATACAAATTTGCACAAAAAAACCGTTAGCTTTTTTTCGCTAACGGCTCTACGATTCCTTTTTGTATCAACAGATGGAAAATGGACAAAATGACAGCCATCCAAATGGCCGTTCCGAATCCATCAATGTTAAAGCTATCTCCCATAAAGCTCGATGTCATCATGAGTGTAATGGCATTGATGACAAATAAGAACAATCCTAGAGAAAGGACGGTCACTGGAAGCGTTAAAATGATCAAAAACGGCTTCACTAAAATATTGAGCAAGGACAAAATGATACTTGCCACAATGGCTGCGCCAAATCCTTCAATATACACGCTCCCGAGCCCAGGCAAAATGCCTGAATCAAAATATCCAGCAATGACGATTAAAAGTAATGCATTTACTAAAATACTGACGATCCATCTAAGCATTTATTTAGTGCCTTCTTCCGGAACAACAAAATACCAGATGAAGTAGATCAGGAAGATCGGCATAAATGCTGTCAAAAATCCGATGATGACGGTTAAAATGCGAAGCAGCGATGCATCAACACTTAAATATTCCGCAAGTCCACCAACAACACCCGCTATTTTTTTATCTGTTGCTGAACGATAAAGTTTCTTCATGTAGAATCACTCCTTGTCTGATTGGTGCTTTACTTGTATTGAGCCTGTTTTTGTTTCTGCAAAAATGGATATACTGTGTGCCGCTTGTTGATTGGCTTTGATCATTTTCTCTTTTTGTAATGTTTCATTTTTTTCTTTAATCATCTCTGCATCAAGTAAATCGTGAGAGATAGACCCGAGATTGCTTTTCAGCTCAGCGGTCACTGCACATGCGCGCGGGATCTGAACGTCCACACTGCCTGTTGTCGTTTTCGCATAGATGGAACGGCACTTTTCATCTGACAGCTGAACCGCAATATTTCCGTTAAAGCTTTGGGCATCAATTGATTCACTTTTTCCGCGCAGGTCTATGAGCCCATTGATGGTTTCTACTTCAATCATACCACACTCGTGATCTGCCAGTTTGATTTGTCCGTTTGCTGTTTCAATTCCGACTTTTTCTGCCTGTAACGAGGCAAAAGAGACAACACCATTTGTGGTTTTCGCGGCAAGTTCTTTTGTCTTTAGCTTTTCCCCGCGAATCGGCCCATTAAACAGCTTGACCTTGATCTTATCGTATTGGATACGCGGTACGTATAAAGTAACATTGACTTTCATCGTCTTCTTTTCGGTTCGAATAAAAAATTTATCTCCTTCAAGCCCGCAGTCCAATTGATTGAGAAATTGCTGTCTTGCCTGCTCTCCATCCTCTGCCCGGTAGATTTTCGCATGACACTCTGCTCGAATATCTCGATCGTCCCAAGGCATCACATTGAGGCTGCCGTTCGCTAATTGAATATCTAAATGAGAGAGCGAGGCGTCTTTGAACTGAAAAATATGCTCAACATCAACGGACTGTCCAAAGTTCAAATCAAGATCCACGTCTTTTACCTTTTTCACTGCAGTATCTAACCAGCCAAACAGCTTTGCCCCAAGATTTTCGGTGCCGTTTCCTTTACTCTCTGCTCCAACTTTTTCTTCATGAAAGGTGTGATCAGCCGTAGACTTTTCTAATGAGACGGACTGACCTTCTTCTAATTTTTCTAACAGCGTGATTGCTTCTTTTGCTGATAATACCCCGTCTTCTACTAATTTTAAAATTCGTTCTTTTTCATTCATACAAAGCCCTCCTAAGATTTGATGGATTGAAGTACTTTAATACCTTGAATGATATTCCAAATGACAGAGATCAAAAAGCCAATGGCTACTAAAAAAGACAAGATGAACACCGTCATGACTGGAATGAGCGAGTCGCCTGCCTGTGTCGCCAATAAAAACGGGATAGACCCAAATACCAATAGAATGCACGCTGCGACCGGCAAAAGATGTGACCATAATGCCCGCATCGCATGCCGTTTCGTTTCCTTTTGGTCTACTACAAAAACCGCCACGATCGGTACGATAAACGGCATAAAAAATACACTAAAGTAACAAATAGAAGCAATAATCGACTGATCTCTATTCATATATATTCGCTCCTTCATAACGAAAATTCCTTTCTAACTCATACGTTTATTGCGTATAAAAAGTTTCAAAATCATTCGATTTACATATGACCTTAGACACAAATTATTTCTTTTTGCACCTAAGAGTAGATTCTTCACAGATTACCCTTTAAAATATGTTGAAAAGATGGTGATTATCATTATAGGGGGTAATTATTTTGACAGATCATCATAATTCAAACCACACGGCTCAAACGCTTTTAGACCTTATACAGAAACAGAAAAGCATGAACAGCGATATGATCAAGGAGCTTGAGACCATTCATCCGTCTCATCCAAAGTATGGTGATATCCGTTATTTAAAGGTACTGCTCGACAGCAGCAGCACGCATATTTTAAAGGATTTAACGCACCTCAGTAATTTAATGCCGAAGGAAGATGTGCAATAAAAGAAAAACCCCTCTATAAAAAGAGGGGTTTTCTTTATGAAGAAGTCACACTTTCTGTTTCTTTGACCAGCTGTTTCATACGCTTACGATCACGCTCTAAAATAGGCTTCAAGTATTGGCCTGTGTAAGATGCTTCTTCTTTTGCAATGTCCTCAGGAGTGCCAGAGGCAATGATCGTTCCGCCGCCTGCACCGCCTTCTGGTCCTAGATCAACGAGGTAATCAGCAGCCTTGATAATGTCAAGGTTGTGCTCAATGACCAGCACTGTATCACCGTTCTCAACCAAACGCTGAAGCACTTTTAATAAACGGGCAATATCATCCACATGCAGACCTGTTGTCGGCTCGTCCAAAATGTAAAGAGACCTTCCGTTTGAACGGCGGTGAAGCTCAGATGCCAATTTCACGCGCTGCGCCTCTCCTCCGGACAATGTTGTTGCAGGCTGTCCAAGTGTAATGTATCCAAGCCCCACATCATAAATCGTTTGAAGCTTCCGCTTAATTTTCGGGATATTCTCGAAAAATTGGAGTGCGTCCTCCACCGTCATTTCCAGCACATCAGCAATGTTCTTCCCTTTATATGTGACCTCAAGAGTTTCACGGTTATAACGTTTCCCGTGACACACTTCACAAGGTACATACACATCTGGCAAAAAGTGCATTTCAATTTTAATGATGCCATCCCCGCGGCACGCCTCACAGCGCCCGCCTTTGACGTTAAAACTGAATCTGCCTTTTTTATAACCTCTTACCTTTGCTTCGTTGGTTTGTGCAAACACATCCCGCACATCATCAAAGACACCTGTATACGTGGCAGGGTTCGATCTCGGTGTACGGCCAATTGGAGATTGATCAATATCAATGACCTTATCCAAATGATCCATTCCTTTGATTTCTTTGTGCTGCCCTGGCTTCGCCTTCGCTCTGTGCAACTTTTGTGAAAGTGATTTTAATAGAATTTCATTCACAAGCGTACTTTTCCCTGAGCCGGATACTCCGGTCACAGCTGTAAAGACGCCAAGAGGAAACTTCGCATTCACGTTTTTCAGGTTGTTTTCTTTTGCACCTTTTATCTCAATATAGCGGCCGTCAGGCTTTCTTCTCTCAATTGGCAGCGGAATAAATTTCTCACCAGATAAATATTGCCCTGTTAATGATTTCGGGTCCTTCATGACTTCTTCTGGCGTTCCAGCTGAAATCACTTCTCCTCCATGAACTCCTGCTCCAGGTCCAATATCTATTAAATAGTCAGCGGCTAGCATGGTATCTTCATCATGCTCGACGACAATTAGTGTGTTCCCGATGTCGCGCATGTTTTTCAACGTCCCGATCAACCGGTCATTATCGCGCTGATGCAGACCAATGGATGGTTCATCTAATATATAAAGAACACCTGTCAGCCTTGACCCGATTTGAGTCGCCAGACGAATCCGCTGCGCTTCCCCACCTGATAGTGTGCCAGCCGACCGGCTCAAATTCAGATAATCTAATCCCACATTATTTAAGAAAGACAAGCGCTCTTTGATTTCACGCAAAATGAGCTGGGCAATCTGCAAATCTTTCTCAGACAACTCGATTTTTTCATAGAAATCAAGGGCATCAGAGACAGACAAATCGGTGATTTCTCCGATATGCTTGCCATTGATGAGAACCGCCAGCGTTTCTTTTTTCAGACGATATCCTTTACATGTCGGACATGGCTGATTCGCCATATATTTTTCCATTTGCTCACGAATATAATCAGAGCTGGTTTCTTTATAGCGTCGTTCAATATTACGAAGAACACCTTCAAACTCAATTTCATTTTCACGTACCTGTCCAAAATCATTTTCGTATTTAAAATAAATCCGTTCAGATCCGCTTCCATATAAAATTTTATCGAATAAATGCGATGGGATATCTTTCACTGGAATGTCCATGTCGATGCCATAATGTGTACATACGGCCTCAAGAAGCTGAGGATAGTATTGCGAGCTTTGCGGCTCCCATGGTGCAATGGCATGCTGACGTAAAGTCAGATCCTTATTAGGAATGACAAGCTCAGGGTCGACTTCTAGTTTGGAACCGAGCCCATCACAGCTCGGGCAGGCACCAAAAGGACTATTAAATGAAAACATTCTCGGCTCAAGTTCACCAATAGAGAACCCGCAATGCGGACAAGCATGATGTTCGCTGAATAACAGCTCTTCTTGTCCAATCACATCAATCATCACTCGGCCTTCACCCAGCCGAAGCGCGGTTTCAAGTGAGTCAGACAGACGAGCAGCCACACCTTCCTTCACCACGATACGATCAATAACTACTTCAATGGAATGCTTCTTGTTCTTTTCAAGCTCGATATCTTCTGAAAGGTCTTCCATCTCTCCATCGACTCTCACTCGTACATAGCCCTGCTTCCGAATTTGATCAAGTACTTTCACATGTGTTCCTTTGCGGCCGGAAACAACTGGCGCAAGCACTTGTAATTTCGTTCTTTCAGGATACTCTAAAATACGATCTGTCATCTGCTCAATCGTTTGTGACGTAATTTCAATCCCATGTATAGGACAAATCGGTTTTCCGACTCGAGCATACAAGAGACGCAAATAATCATAAATTTCAGTGACAGTACCAACTGTTGATCTAGGGTTTCGGCTCGTCGTTTTCTGGTCAATACTAATCGCCGGAGAAAGACCTTCAATGGCATCTACATCCGGTTTATCCATTTGCCCAAGAAATTGGCGTGCATACGCTGAAAGAGATTCAACGTACCTGCGCTGACCTTCTGCATAAATGGTATCAAAGGCAAGCGACGATTTTCCTGAACCAGATAATCCCGTAATGACCACTAGCTGGTCACGCGGGATATTCACATCAATATTTTTAAGGTTGTGGGCTCTAGCACCTTTCACCTCTATTCGTTCCATAGCCATCAGGCAATCATCCTTCCGCTTTTAGCTCTAGCAATAGATCTCTTAATTCTGCTGCTTTTTCAAAATCAAGCGCTTTTGCTGCATCTTTCATTTCCATCTCGACTTTTTCGATCACTTTTTCTCTTTCTTTTTTGCTCATTTTCGAAAGCTTTGGTGCTGCTTTTGTTTCGTATTCTTCCGAATCCTCATGTATCTTTGTTGCCTTAATAACATCTCGAATTTTCTTATGGATGGTTTGTGGGGTAATCCCAAATTTCTCGTTATATGCTTCTTGCTGTTCTCGTCTTCGCTTCGTTTCTTGAATCGCAATGTCCATCGATTTCGTCATATTGTCTGCATACATAATGACCCGGCCTTCTGCATTTCTCGCTGCACGGCCAATCGTCTGGATGAGGGATCTTTCAGAGCGCAAAAAGCCTTCTTTATCCGCATCTAAAATGGCCACGAGCGACACCTCTGGAATATCCAGTCCTTCACGAAGAAGGTTGATTCCAACAAGCACATCATATTTACCGAGACGCAAATCACGGATAATCTCAATCCGCTCAAGGGTCTTAATTTCTGAATGCAGGTAATTTACCTTGATTCCGATTTCTTTTAAGTAATCAGTAAGATCCTCAGACATTTTCTTCGTCAATGTGGTCACGAGCACACGCTCATTTTTCTCAACTCGTGAATGAATTTCTCCAATTAAGTCATCAATTTGTCCTTCAATCGGACGGACTTCAATAATTGGATCAAGTAATCCTGTTGGACGGATAATTTGTTCCACAACCTCAGGCGTTTTCTCAAGCTCGTATGGACCAGGCGTTGCTGATACATGAACGATATGATTGATATGCTTTTCAAACTCATCAAAGGTGAGCGGTCTGTTATCAAGTGCTGATGGCAGGCGGAATCCGTGATCAACCAACACTTGCTTTCTCGCTTGGTCCCCGTTGTACATGGCACGGATTTGCGGAATCGTCACATGCGATTCATCGACAACAATCATAAAGTCATCTGGGAAATAATCAAGCAGTGTGTAAGGTGTTGAACCAGGAGGACGCAAGGTCAGATGTCTTGAATAATTCTCGATTCCTGAACAAAAACCCATCTCTCTCATCATCTCAAGGTCATATCTTGTCCGCTGCTCAAGGCGCTGCGCCTCAAGTAATTTTCCATTTTCGCGAAGCTTTTCGAGCTGTTCTTCTAGCTCTTGTTCAATATTGATAATGGCTTTTTCCATTTTTTCTTCTCTTGTGACGAAGTGAGATGCTGGGAAAATGGCCACATGATCACGATCACCAAGTATTTCTCCAGTCAACGCATCCACTTCACGAATACGTTCAATTTCATCACCGAAAAACTCCACTCTGATACAATGCTCATCTCGTGAAGCAGGAAAAATCTCAACGACGTCTCCTCTGACTCGGAAGGTTCCGCGCTGAAAATCTATATCATTACGAGAATACTGAATATCCACCAGCTTACGAAGGAGCTGATTGCGTTCAATCTCCATTTCAGTGCGCAAAGACAGTACAAGCTCTCTGTATTCCTCTGGCGAACCTAAGCCATAAATACAGGACACACTGGCAATGATGATGACATCCCTTCTCTCAAATAACGAGGACGTAGCCGAGTGTCTCAGCTTATCAATCTCATCATTGATGCTGGCATCTTTCTCAATAAATGTATCGGTCTGAGGTACATATGCCTCTGGCTGATAATAATCATAGTAACTCACAAAATATTCAACAGCATTATTCGGGAAAAATTCCTTGAATTCGCTGTATAACTGACCGGCAAGTGTCTTATTATGCGCAATGACAAGAGTCGGTTTGTTCACTTCTTTGATCAGGTTGGAGACAGTAAAGGTCTTTCCCGTACCTGTAGCACCTAACAGCGTTTGATGCTGTTTCCCCTGATGGATCCCCTCAACAAGCTTTTCAATCGCCTTTGGCTGATCTCCTTGGGGCTGATAGTTAGAAACTAATTCAAAGCGGTCACTCACATCAAAGCCTCCGTTTCGTTACGAAATCTATCTAATGAATATATTATCATAAAAGAACACAAAAATACGAACTAAAGTTCGGCTCTCACTTGATTTTTATTTCCAATACAGTCATACCCTCTCTCCCTTGGCAAATAACCCTCTTAAGAAAACCTTCCTTTCAGTATGGAACATTTTGGAGTGAGATATTCGATGAGCAGAAAAAGAAAGCTGTGCTTACTAGAAATCGTAAGCACAGCTCTTGTTTAAAACATGTCAGCTTTCAGCATTGAGATAACATCATTGATGTTTTTCAGCTTTTTCTCTCTTTTCGATTTCTTTTTTAGCCATAAACAAAGCCCCAGCTACTAAAGAAATAATATCTAATCCCACAATAAAGTAGGTTTCTGTATAGCCTTTCATATACGAAGCAAATAAAAGCGCTGCTGTTAACGCAATGCCTACGTAATGATTATAAGTAACCTTTGAAAATAAAATAACGAGCAGGAAAGGAAAAACTAGTGCAAATATGGCTTTTGTAATCACAAAAACCCTCCCTCTTCATGGTCTACTTCCTTGATTATAGTAAAGATTGGCATATTGAACAATTCACAGTTTTCAATTTTGCCTTTTTTCTTCATGTTCGGAGACTTTTGTTTTAGAAATAGCAGAAAATTAGTGAGATTGTCCCCTTTGTAAAGATAGGTCTTTCCGTCTTTGACAATAACATCCAATCAATTCTATGATTAAAATGATAGTGCGCACTATCATTTTGAAAAATAGAGAGACATACAAATCATTGGCTATTTGGATAAGGGGGCATTCCCATGTATTCAGTTTTATTTCATGCGGCTGAAGAATCCGCATCACTCGCAGGGGCAAAAGGCCTGAATTTAATCAAATTAAACAATCACGGCCTGCCAGTCCCAGATGGATTTATTATTAAAACCAACAGCTTTGAAAGCTTTCTTTCATATCACAATCTGCAGCCAGCAGAACAAAACCTTTCTCAAAAAATCAAAGAAGCATCGTTTCCTTCACAAATGGAAGCAGAGCTGATTTCGTCCTTTCAATCCTTGCGGAAGACTTATCCCTCAGTTGCAGTACGATCCTCTTCTGTTGCTGAAGATCTCGAAGGCGCCTCGTTTGCAGGACAGTACGAGACCTATTTAAATATCAAAACAAATGAAGAATTTTTACAGGCGGTCAAAGAATGCTGGTCTTCTTATTTTGCAGCGAGAGTCACAGAATATAAGGAAGAGATGAATGAAAACGAGGAAGATATGCCGCTTATGGCCGTTGTCGTTCAAGGATTGATCCATTCTGACGTCTCCGGTGTCATCTTTAGTGAGAACCCCATATCGGGGAAACCAAATGAAATGATGCTGACCGCAAGCTACGGATTGGGAGAAGCAATTGTCTCTGGTCTTGTGACACCAGACACGTTTATTGTAGATAAAGAGAACTTTTCGATTGAAAAAACACTTGGGGCGAAAGAGCTACAAATTGTTCCTTTCCAAGAGGGTGTCATCGAGGAACCAGTAGCGGAGGAAATGGCTGGCCAGTTTTGCCTAAACGATGATCAATTGATAGAAATCGCACAAATCACAAAACAAGTAGAAGAACTTTACGGACATGGAGTCGATATCGAATTTGGAATTGCAGATGGGTCGTTTTATTTACTTCAAGCGAGGCCGATTACTACAGCTCTCCCAAAAGCAGTAAATGAAACAGCGGGTGCTTCTTTTCAAATAAAGCCAGATGAGCTGCAGGATTTCTGGATTTCAATGGATGATCATATGCCTGGCCCAACGAGCCCTCTTTTCTCAAGCCTGATCATACCAGCCTTAAAAAGCGGGATGAAGAAAAATGGAGAAAAGTATCAAGTACCTGATATGAACATCAAAGATATTAAGCTTTACAGAGGCCACTTATACTCAGCACCGGCACTGCCAGAAGCGCAAGAGGGAGCTGCACCCGTTTTTGATGAACGTATATTTGAGCTATTTTCGCATTTAAGTGAACGGATGTATGAGATTCTAGAGAAAAATTTCTTTCCATTTTACGAAAAACTCGATCGCCAAATGAATGAACCTATGACCATTGAAAAAGCCATCATCGGCTTTGAAGAATTAAAGGATTTTTATATCCAAGCATATGATGATCATTTTGATATCGTCACACCGCAAGTCATACTATCATCCATCATTGAAGACATGCTTGTAACATATACCGGTGATCAAACACAAGTCGTCTTGCTGCACGAAATGATGATAGGCGTGATGAACAAATCTCTTGAAACAGACAAGCTGCTATCTGATATCGCAAAGGATGTCCTTCAAGATCCAGAACTTCATCAGGCTTTTATTCATCATGAAAAGAACCCGGACCTGTTATATGCACTCAATTACTCCGAAAAAGGGAAACATTTCATTTCGAAATTGGAGGATTTTCTCCAAGTTTACGGATGGCGATCTGTTAAAAGTCATGACCTTACGGATGAGACTTGGGTAGAAAACCCGGAGTTTATATTAGATATCATCAGAAATAACATCCAGTCCCAATGTGATTTTGATGAAGAATTTGCAAAAGCAGTGATTAAAAGACAAGAGACGTATAAACATTTTATGAGTCAAGTGAAGGATGAGTCGTTTAAAACAAAATTTGAGACGCTGTATCAATTTGCCCTTCAAGCAGCGAATATCCGAGATGACCACCACTTCTACATTGATGCAATGTTAGATGCAAAAGCCCGGGTATATCTATTAAAAATTGGTGAGCTTCTCGCAAAAAAAGGAGCCATTCCTCATCAAGAAGATCTTTGGTATCTCTACGATGAAGAGGTACAAAAAGCGCTCACAACGTCTATCTCATTCGATTCGGTTATCCAGCAAAGAAAAATGGAAATGAAAGAAAATGAAGCCATTCAACCACCAGCTTACACCGGCACTCCAACTGAAGCTGAATTGCAGCAAGTGGAAAGAATGCTTGGTTCATTAAGAGAAAATGAACACAACACACACGATGTGATCCATGGAATTGGCGCATCCAGCGGTATTGTTTCTGGAAGAGTAAAAGTCATTACATGTGCTGATGAATTCTCACAATTTCAAAAGGATGATATATTAGTTTGTAAAACGACTACACCTTTATGGACGAGCTTATTTAGAGATGCGAAAGCAGTCATCACCGATGCTGGAGGCATTTTATCTCATTCGGCTATTATTGCGAGAGAGTATATGATGCCAGCTGTCTTAGGTACTAGAATAGCAACTGAATCACTTCAATCCGGTGACCTTGTGACAGTAGATGGCAGCAATGGGCGCATTCAGATATTAAAGCAGCATTCGCGTTCATAAACTTATCATTATGATGATATTGGCGCTCATAGGTTTTATCGGTATACTTACTTTGTTGCAAACACATTCATAACCTGAGGTGAGTATGCTTGTTAAAATCTACAAATCAACGAATCATTCGCGCAACAATGGATTTATTAACTGAAAAGGGCTATCAAAAAACAACAACCAAAGAAATAGCAATAAAAGCGAATGTGAGTGAAGCAACTATTTTTCGCAACTTTAAAAACAAACGTGGCGTCATTGCTGCCATTATGAAAATGAAATCAACACCGACAAAAACCCTAGAAGCAGAATTTAAAGGCGATTTATACACCGATTTAAAGTTTCTCGGCACCTATTTCCTTGAAGATTTGACTTCAAAAAAAGAATTTATTTATATCAGCATGCGAGAACCAGCTATGTTTAAGGATTTAACCAGTCATGAAAAGATATATCCTCAAGAACTAAGAGAAATGCTGATACAATATTTCAAAAAGATGGGTGCCGAGCATCTTGTATTAAAAGGAAAAGAAGACATTTATGCAGACATCTTCATTAGTACGTATTTTGGATTTTTCATTCAGCAGCTAGAGCAAGATCTACAACTCGTGCTCACACAAAAAGAAGATTTTATTGAGACATGCACACACATTTTCATGAGAGGAATTTCTCCCGCTTAAAGGGTGAAATTCTTCTTTTTTACAAAAGGTGGTATACACATTGAGGTTAAAAAAAGAGAGTTTGGTCATCTATTCTTTGTTGCTTGGAGCTATACTAGTTCCAGTCAACTCAACGATGATCGCTGTCGCTCTATCATCCATATCAACTTATTATAATCAATCCCTTTCAAACATCACTTGGGTTGTCACAATTTATCTTATTGTCATGGCAGTCACTCAGCCTATCGCTGGTAAGTTAGGAGATATATATGGACACCGGCGAATGTATTTAATTGGGGTCATGCTCTTTTTAATTGGCTCGATTGGATGTGCTTTAGCACCTAATCTAGCTTTTCTTATCACTTTTCGTTCCATTCAAGCAGCTGGTGGTGCTATTTTAACACCGAATAGCATTGCATTGATTCGTGCAACAGTATCCCCCGAAAAACTGTCTAAAACAATGGGATACTTTGGGTTTGGAGCCGGTATTGGTGCCGCACTTGGACCTTTTATTGGTTCGATTCTTATTCAGAGTTTTGATTGGCACTCTATATTCTTTGTAAATATCCCATTCTTGTTCCTTACACTTGTGACCGGCGTATTACTCATTCCAAAAATAAACCATACACGCTTACAAACAAATGTGGACATCATTGGTTCATTGTACTTAACCATCGGGATTGCCACACTCATTCTATGCACAAAAAGCCATTTGCTAAATGAATACTTGATCTATGGAATTCTAGCGTTGATCGTCATTCCATTATTCTTTATACATGTACGGAAAGTAAAGAATCCGATCATCGATTTATCGCTTTTTAAAAACAGTTCATTTACAAATGCAAACCTGTCGATCATGCTAAGTAATTTTGTCATGTATGCCATCCTTCTAATTATGCCGCTGTTTATGGAGCAACAACTTTCACTGTCTCATACACAAAGCGGTATCATTCTATCGGTATTTTCTCTTTGCATGTCTATTAGTGGCTTGCTAGGGGCAAGACTCCATCCGAAAAAAGGCGCGAAAAAAATGATTGGCTTTTCATTTATCTGTCTCACTTTATCAGGGATCATGTTAATCACACTCAGTCAGTACCCTACCTTACCACTGCTTATCGTGACACTTATCGCGGGTGGAATTTCATCAGGGATTGGAATGACTAGTATGCAGATGGCTTCTTTAACGTCTGTTGATCAAAGCTTATCCGGTTCAGCATCTGGTATTTTCTCTACCTTTCGATATTTTGGCAGTATCATTTCGTCTACATTGATTGGGATCATGAGTGGTTTTCAATCTTTATTTATTGTATTAATGGGCGCAGGCATTCTTGGTTTCTTTTTATCTCAACGTGTAAAAACAAAATCAACCTCCCCATCATCTGAACATTCCGCCTAATGGCTCCCTTGCTCTATGTCTATTTAGAGCGGGGGAGTTTTTCATCATTTGTATCACTGTAAGCTATAGCAAGTGCATCTATCAAATCCTGAAAATCATCTTTTAAAGAAGGAAAAATGGCATATGGACAGACAAAAAAGGAACTTCAGGTGCAAATTGTCTCCCCTCACTCACCTAAAAACTCTTTTTCATTCTTTTCAGCATAGATAACTTCAATTTTTTTTCACAATTTTTGTGGTATGATTTTGAAAATAGAGAACGCAAAGGAGCGGAAGAATGGAACGTATGAAATATGTTTTAATCTGTTTATCAGCTCTACTTTTATTCTTGACAGGCTGTGGAAAAGAACAGCAATTTACACCGCCAGGCAGCTCTCAATCGATCGCTGTCATCTCTCAATTAAAAAAAGCCTCCTTTTCAATAGTTGATATACAAAAAAATAAAATGCTCTCTTCTGTGGATTTAAAACACCCACTTACTGATCTTATTCAAATCAATAAAGACGTCATCATCGCTACAAGTAAAGAGGGAGAATCCCTTATCGAAATCAATCTAAAAAATGGGACAGCAACAGATTATATGAATGTGGATAAAGGGCTGACTTCCCTTACATATGATGCAGCTTCTCATACATTAATTGCTGCAAATTCGCAGAAAAATGTCGTTTATTTTATTGATACGAAGAGTAAAAAAATAAAATCAACTGTGAAAACCGGAAAATTACCTTCTTCTATGACACTTTCTTCATCAGGTGTTTTATTTGTTTTAAATGCAGAAAGTCATACTGTCTCAGTCATAGATATTAAAAAGGAAAAAAATATACGTACGTTTTCTGTACTTGAACGGCCTTCTGGGATTCATTTTGATGGACAGTCCATTTGGATCGGCGGCCATGGTAAACAAGGTACCTTAAATAAAAGTATTCTTGCTTATGACCCTAAAACAGGCAAAAAACAGCGAGAAATAAAGCTAGGCGTTATGCCTGTTGCATTTTTTCCAGAGAAAAATTCTTCTACTTTATATGTACTATGTCATGGAGATCATACGCTATACAAAGTAGATACCAAAACAAATAAGCAGCTTGCTTCTGTTGAAACTGGTCAAAATCCGAATTATATCACCGCTGATACGACATCAATTTATGTGAGTAACTTGGATGACAACTCAGTATCCATCATCGATAAACACTCACTTATTATGAAAAATCAACTAAATGTCCCATCAGGACCTTATGCTATCGTGTTGGAGGAAAAGAAATGAAGGAACAAATGCGTATTTTAATCGTAGATGATGAGCTTGATATGCTTGAGTTAATCGGGTCTTTTTTAAAGAGACATGGCTTTCACATTACTACTGCGAATAATGGAAAAGATGCCTTGCATCAGCTTGAAAAGGAATCTATTGACCTTGTTGTATTAGATATCATGATGCCTGACATGGATGGATTTGAAGTCTGTCAGCGTATTCGACAAACATCTCAAATTCCAATTTTATTTTTAACAGCAAGGAGTTATGAGGAGGACCGAATTAGAGGACTTGAAATTGGAGCAGATGACTACATCATGAAACCTTTCAGTCTGCGTGAGCTTGCAGCAAGAATTGAAACAACCCTGAGACGAATTAGAGGTCTTTCGCTAAAGCGCAGCCGAATACAGATTGGTGACATGGAGATTGATCAAGATGGCAGACAAGTTTACCTCCATCAACAGCCCGTTAATTTAACAAGAAGAGAATTTGATTTACTCATGTTTCTTTTGCTCAACCAAGGACAAGTGTTTTCAAGAGAACACCTTTATCAAAAATTGTGGGAATCACATTCAACGAGCGGCTCTTTAAGAACAGTCGATACACATATCAAAACGCTGCGACTGAAATTAAAGGAAGCAGAACGATATATTAAAACCGTTTGGGGTGTCGGCTATAAGTTTGAGGAGGAAGAATGAAGCCATTATCGATTAAAAAGAAAGTACTCTTCTTAATCCTTGCAGTGATCGGAATCGTTGCAGCCTCAGCGCTTGCCCTTACCTTTTACTTATACCAGCATTTATATATTGATAAACAGATCGATTCCTTAAGTTTGCAAGGTAAGAAGCTGGCAGAAATCTATCACACACACGGGAAAGACAAGTATTTTACCGACAGAATGAAATGGGCAAATGACTCAAGTCAGGCGAACGTTATTTTTACAGATGATCCAATGGAACTTTCAAGTGGACTTCCTTTTGATACGGACACAAATGACAATCTCATTACGTTCAAGGAACGCCAAAAGCTCCTTCAAGGTGAAACCGTCGTGTTAATTAGAGAACACCCAAAGTTTCACCAAGATATTCTTGGCATCGCCATTCCTGTTTTCTCAAGCAATGATGATCTATCGGGAACTATTTTCCTCTCCATGCCCTTATCAGATGTATATGAACCCTTTGTTCAAATTAGATTGACGCTTGGTATATCCATCTTTTTGATTATGCTCCTGATTTTCTTGATCGGATATAAGAGCTCCAATAAAATTGTGCAGACAATTAATAAAATGAAAGAAATTGCAATAGAAATGGAATCTGGTGATTTCTCAAAACGAATGGCCGTAACCAAAAAAGGAGATGAGTTAAACCAGCTTAGCCGCTCCTTTAATAAACTGTCTTCAACTCTCGAAAAAGTTGAACAGCACCGTAGAGAATTTCTTGCGAATGTCTCTCACGAACTTAGAACGCCTTTAAGTTATATGAAAGGCTATGCAGAAGGAATTGAAGAAGGGATCATTGATCAAAAGAAAGGGATGCAAATCATCCAAGATGAGGCCACACGTTTAAGCCGTCTTGTGCACGATCTTTTAGACCTTGCACAGTTAGAAGGAGACTCTTATCCACTAACGATGGAGCCAATTGTCTTTGCACAGCTGATCCACGATGTTCTTGATCAAATGGCATTCGTCGCTGATAAGAAAAGCATTACTTTCAAACGAACGCTTGAAGAGGATTGTATTGTTTATGGTGATAGCGACCGTCTCCAACAAGTGATACGTAATTTACTGGACAATGCCATTCATTACACGCCATCTGGGAAATCAATATCAATTCAATTACAAGCTCACCAAAGTGTTGCTCAATTGAGAGTGACTGACGAAGGCAATGGTATTCCAAAAGAAGATCTTCCACATGTTTCTGAGCGATTTTATCGTGTAAATAAAGCACGAACAAGAAAAGATGGCGGCTCTGGCCTTGGACTAGCCATTGTCTATCAAATCATCAAAAAACATCAGGGGACATTCGACATTCAATCTGAGCCTGGCTTTGGTACAACAGCCATCATTCAACTTCCTAATGCTCCATTCAATGAGAGCTCACCTACTCTATAGCTACTCACATACTTTACTCTCATTGGAATCACTATTTTATCTGATAAATTCAGTATCCATAGAACTTTCTACAACTTGAACAGCTCTTTTCATTAAGAGCTGTTTTTATTTCTAAAAAATAAAAAAATGGCCTTTTTTTATTAACATTTTATTCATATTTGCTTGTTACACTTTTTTCAAGTGAAGAAAAAGGAGTGACATGCTTTTGATCAGACGTTTTCAGAAATTTGATATTTATTTATTTTTCATATTGATCTTATCTGCCATCTTAAACATTTATAACATTTGGGAAGATGATACGGTGAATGCGTATTATACTGCGGCTGTCACAAGTATGATGCAAAGCTGGCATAATTTCTTCTTTGCTTCATTTGATCCAGCAGGATATGTCACGGTGGATAAACCCCCGCTCACCTTCTGGCTGCAAACGATGAGTGCCAAAATTTTTGGTCTCCATGGATGGAGCGTCATCTTGCCTCAAGCTTTAGCAGGCATTGGATCTGTTTATCTGATCTATCGTCTTGTCAAACCAACTTTTGGTCAAGCAGCGGCAAGATTAGCGGCACTTATCATGGCGTGTACACCTATTGCGGTTGCTGTATCTCGTACAAATAATATTGACAGCTTACTTGTCTTTATACTTTTACTAGCAACAGGAATGATGTTCAAGGCTGTAAAACAGCAAAAGGTTCTTTGGGCGATTGTTTCATTTGCGATGATTGGCGTCGGCTTTAATACAAAAATGCTACAAGCCTATATGATCGTACCAGCACTCATTCTTTTTTACATCATTGCCTACCGAACGACATGGAAGAAAAAGTTGTTATCACTGATGATTTCAATGATTGTTCTTTTAGGTGTATCTGCTTCTTGGTCTATCGCTGTTGATCTCACTTATAAAGACAATCGCCCTTATATGGGATCAAGTCAATCGAACTCAGCACTAGAATTAGCCTTTGGTTACAACGGTCTTCAGCGGTTGACTGGTCAACAGTCTGGCGGGGGAGGTGGCACAAATCAGGGTGAGGGACAGCCACCTTCACAGCAGGGTGATCAGCAAAATGACAATGATTCATCCATCATGCCTCAGCCGCCATCTAATGGAAATCAAAACAACTCAGACAATTCAAACCAATCATCCAGTCAGGAACAACCTTCAATGCAAGGACCACTAAGCAGTGCAAACGGCACAACACCACCTGATATGCCATTTGGCGGTAATGGTGATGGACCGCCAAATGGCGTGGGCGGAAAAATGGGAAATGGCTCCGGCATGTTTGGTACAGGAACCAAGGGACCGCTACGTTTATTCCAATCTGAACTATCCGATCAAATCAGCTGGCTGCTTCCATTTGCAATCTTCGGTGCGATTGGTATCTTCTTCTCGACTGCTTTTGAAAGAAGACGTCTCAATACAAAACAAAAAGAAACTCTATTTTGGTTAGCTTGGCTTATACCTGTTGCTGCATTTTTCAGTGTAGCAGGATTTTTCCATCATTATTATTTGATCATGCTGGCACCACCAATTGCTGTATTAGCAGGAGCCGGATGGGTTTCTATGACACAATTATTTCAAACAGGAACTGGGTTTAAAAAATGGCTGCTTCCAATTGCGATATTCGTTACAACAGCATTTGAAACCTTTATCCTATCCACTTTTACAAGCACGATCGGTCTTGGACTAAGCATTGCAGTCGGTATCATTGGTGTTGGAACAATCCTTTCTCTGCTTTTGATAAAAGGAAAAGAAAAACGAAAACAATTCGTGTCTCTCATCGCCATCCTAGGCATGCTGATTGCACCACTATACTGGGCAAGCACACCTCTTCTTTATGGAGGAAACAGTATGCTTCCAGAGGCTGGTCCTCAGCTTGCCACTTCAAGTGGCAGCATGAGTTCACAAGTCAATGAAAAGTTGATCAGCTATCTTGAGAAAAACAATACGGGAGAAGAATTCCTATTCGGAACAACAGATGCAACCACTGCTTCACCTTACATTATTAAAACAGGAAAAGCTGTTATGGCATTAGGTGGATTTAGTGGATCTGATAACATTCTCACACTTAGTGAATTCAAACAGCTCGTCAAAGACGGCAAAATCAAATACTTCTATCTTTCTGGTATGAGAGGCGGCAGCTCTGACATTCTAACCTGGATTCAAAAAAATGGAAAAGAAGTATCTGCTTCTAAATGGCATAACAGCTCTACATCCAAAACAAACCAGCAAACAGATAGACAACAATCAGAACAAAATGATCAGTCAAATGGACCAATGGGCGGAATGGAGAGCGGCACTCTTTATGAACTATCCGTTGATTAATTCATCTATTAAAAGGGAGGAACGATGACTGATGGAAAAGAACATACGATATTCTATTGTAGTCCCAGTCTATAATGAAGAGCTTGTGATCCATGAATCCTATCAGCGACTGAAAACAGTCATGGATTCGGCGGGAGAAGCATACGAGCTTCTCTTCGTTAATGACGGTAGTATGGATCGAACAGCTGAACTAATTAAAGGGTATTCCCAAAACGATCCGAAGGTAAGACTCATTGATTTCTCACGTAACTTCGGACACCAAATTGCAATTACAGCTGGGATGGATTATGCAAAGGGTGAAGCTGTCATCGTGATAGATGCAGACCTACAAGATCCGCCTGAATTGATATTAGAGATGATCGCAAAATGGAAAGAAGGCTATGAAGTCGTATACGCCGTGCGCACCAAACGAAAAGGTGAAACTTTTTTCAAAAAGCAAACCGCTTCTCTTTTCTATCGCGTTTTACGTCAGATCACCGAAGTAGATATCCCAATCGACACCGGTGACTTCAGGTTAATGGATCGTAGAGTGTGCCATGAAATGAGAAAAATACGAGAAAAAAATCCATTTGTTCGCGGTCTAGTCAGCTGGGTAGGTTTCAAACAAATTGCAGTAGAGTACGTTCGAGATGAACGTCTAGCAGGAGAAACAAAATATCCGCTCAAAAAGATGCTTAAGCTCTCGATGGATGGAATCACTTCCTTTTCCTATAAACCTTTGAAGCTAGCAAGTATAGCAGGAATTGCCCTTTCCGCTATCGGATTCATTTCAATGTTTCTTGTACTTTACTTAAAGCTTTTTACAAACAGCACCATTACAGGATGGAGTTCATTAATTGTCATACAGCTGTTCTTTAGCGGCATTATCCTCTTTATGCTGGGAATGATTGGGGAATACATCGGCCGAATCTACGACGAGGCAAAAGATCGACCACTTTACATCGTAAGAGAGAGTTACGGGCTTCAGTCAAAGCCACATCCTGTTCAACCCCCTGTTCATTTCAAGCAATACAAACAGCATTAAAAAAGCGTGTGAGACCTCTTTCAAGGTCCCGCACGCTTTTTGTATTAAGCAGCTGTTTCAAACCTCTTTCTGTTAATGAAGAAAGAAAGAGTAATCATCAGATAAATGCCCATTGTGACCATTGTTTGGACAATCGGAGTTGTTGACACAACGCCGATGAAAATGGCAATGATCGCAATCACAGAAAACCATGTTGTAAAAGGATACAGCTTCACGCGATATCCTCCTGGTTCTGCTACACTTCGAGATTTTAAATGCCCGACAGCAATAATAAACCAGATGAATAAGACCGTATAGCTTAAAGATCCCATTAAATAATTAAAAGTTTGACTTCCTACAAAAAGAGAAATCAATACAGCGGCATACAATGTAGATGTACACACTAGGATTGCTCTAACAGGCACCTGCTGTTTTGATAGCTTTGAGAAGCCCTTCCATACACGCCCATCCATCGCTTGCGTATAAAGTACCCTTGAGGATGCGTACAGCCCAGAGTTCATAGAAGACAAGATCGCTAGTAAAATGATACCGTTCATGATGTCACTTGCATATGGCACGCCAATCGTTGCAAACACGGTGACGAATGGACTCACTTGCTCATTGTTTACTTGATTCCAAGGAATCAAGCTGACGATGATGAAGAACGGCAGTACATAGAAACCGATGATTCGTACAAATGTACTTTGAATAGCCTTTGGAATGACTTTTTCAGGGTTTTTTGTTTCTGCTAATGTGACCCCAATCATTTCAGTCCCGCCATATGAATACACCACAACAAGCATGGCCGCAATTAAGCCGCCCGTTCCATTCGGGAAAAATCCTCCGTGGCCGG
The DNA here is from genome assembly GCF_058791855.1 of Bacillus sp. EB106-04-04-XG123. Classification (NCBI taxonomy): domain Bacteria; kingdom Bacillati; phylum Bacillota; class Bacilli; order Caryophanales; family Bacillaceae; genus Bacillus; species Bacillus sp. EB106-04-04-XG123. Next base: position 388,452 of record NZ_JBYTDZ010000002.1, read on the forward strand.
TTAAGTTGGATAATCCCGGTGCTGCATGCTGACCAAATGAGACAAAAAGCATGGTTAACCCAATGATAATAAATAAAATAATGACAGCAATTTTAATAGAAGCTAACCAGTACTCCGTCTCAGCAAACATTTTAACGGAACAAACATTGATCAATGTCACAACAAGTGAAATGATTAACACAAGTATCCAAATCGGCACCTGTGGGAACCAGTACTGAATAAAGATCGCAGATACGATCGCTTCCGCCGCAATGTTCAGCACCCACATTTTCCAGTATATCCAGTCTAAGAAATAAGCCGGATATTTACCTAACACAGGTTCAATTAAATCACGAAACGTTCTTGCGCCAGGTCGTGCAACCGTCATTTCGGCAAGTCCTTGCATAATAAATAATAAAATAAGTCCACCAATCATATATGCCAAAATGACAGCAGGACCTGCGATATCAATAGCAGAGCTGCTTCCTTTAAAAAGACCAGCACCAATTGCACCGCCAAGTGCGAGCATCATAATATGCCTTGACGTCATTGTTCGTTTTAACTGCACATGTTCCTTTTCCATTTTCTTTAGCTCCTTTAAATTTGAATCTTCAGACAAATATAAGATAAAAGCATATAAAAAGGCCAGTCATCTCCTTGAAGAGACGACTGACCTTGCAACCGCGTTACCACTCTAATTGATTCAACCCTAGCTGAATCCAACTTAAAACCCGTTAACGGAGGTCACACGTAAAGACTTACTATTCATTCAGTCTTACCGCTCTTTGAGCGAGTTCAATGATTCGTTTTACTGCGTTGCACCAACCCGCAGCTCTCTTAAAAAACGGATGTTCATCTACTATTCTCAAGTCAAAGCGTTTATAGTCCATTTGTATATTCATCAAAGATTTTATTTTTTAAATATACTGACTAACCACGCAATTGTCAACATCCTTTTTCTCTTTTAACGAATCCAAACAGCTACTTCATCCATCGGACGGCGCGTTTTGCCGCGCTTCGGCTCGGTCACACGATAACCAAAGGCTGCCATGACAGAAATATCATACTGACCATCCTCAAGCAGCCCTTCTTCATCTAGAATGCGATGAATCTCATCGTAGCTGAATCCCTCGACTGGACATGAATCAATACCAATTTGCGCAGCGGCTGTCATCATGTTTCCAAGGGCAATATACGTTTGTTTTGAAGCCCAATCAAAGAGCGTACGTTCATTTTCTAACAAATGAAGATCATTCTCTTGGAATTCTTGGTAGCGTCCCTTCACCATCTCGAACGTTTCGTCTGTCATTCCTTTGATTTGCTTGTTGATGTATTCTGCATATGCTGAATCATAGCGGGCGTCTGTTCTTGCCAAGATGATCACAAAATGGCTCGCAGTCGGAAGCTGCTTTTGCGCTCCCCATGTATACTCTTTTAATTTTTCTCTAAATGCTTCATTTTGAACAACGAGGAACTTCCAAGGTTCAAACCCTACAGAGCTTGGGGAAAGTCTTCCTGTTTCTAAAATAAACGCAAAATCATCCTCTGATATTTTTTTCGCTGGATCAAACTCTTTTGTCGCATGGCGGAACTCATACGCCTCAATGATTTCTTTTTTTAATTGTTCTTTGTCTCGCATTGTATTCATCCTTTCTATTAACCAATTAGGGTGTGTGTTTCATCAATCCAATTTCTTTCCATTCACATATAGAAATTGTTATGATAAGAAAACAAACAGCCCGAATGTGTGATGTGATATCTCTATGGTATAAGAAAAGCTTCGGGTGATTCAAGTACGCACATTTTTGTTCGTTAGGTACCATCTTGTTCGTATATCACCAAATTTGCCTTAGAAAGGAGTCTTAAGATGAGTGCACCATCCAATCCAGTCAGTATTGTCAATCATGGCTGTCCCGTTTCAGTGACGACAAGTGTCATCGGAGGGAAATGGAAAGGAGTGATCCTTTATCATTTGACTTGCGGACCAAAACGCTACAATGAATTGCGCCGTCTGCTGCCAAGAATTTCTCAGCGTGTCCTCACACTGCAATTGCGTGAGCTTGAACAAGACGGCGTCGTTCATAGAGAAGTCTATGAGGAGGTCCCCCCTCGTGTCGAATATTCACTCACTTCTCTCGGAAATACCTTAAAGCCTATCATCTTCGCCATGCGTGAATGGGGCGAATCCTACGGGAAGGAAGCGCGCCCAAAAGAAAAAAGCTGCCATCTCTAGCAGCTTTTTTTTAAGATGAAATTGCCGTTGGTTCTTGCTGTGGATCATCCTTCACAAACAGGATGCCAAGCTGATGATGCTCCCCTTCGTAAGAAGCACGTTTCTCAAATCTTGTCTGACCATTTAAGCCAATGATCTCGAGCTTTGTCAGAGCACGATTGGTTTGAAGGGCTTCATAAAATTCCGAAACGGTTTTTACCTCAATTCCATTCACTTTTGTAATGACTTCTCCGATCTCAAGCTTTAAATCAGCCGCTGGTGTATTTGGAATAATTCCTAGCACCATCAGCCCTTGATTACGCTTAGAGAAGTAGAACGGGGCAGCATTGTCATTGACCCTCTGTTTCCATGAGAGAAAGGCTCTCCCTACCACCGCAATCAATACAGCTCCCCAAGCAATCGGTTCAAACCAAATACTTGCAGCACCTAATAAGGCGACAGCGAGTCCGAGCATGAGAATACGCCGCGCTGTAATTTGAATACTAACAATTGGCAGTGAGCCTTGAATTCTCTGACCGAATCCGATGATATAAGGAATCAAAATAAATGAAAAGCTTTGATCATGTACTTGAAGCACCGGCCACCATGGCAGAGAAGAAGTGAATTCACCTGCCGGCATCAGCAAAACAAGCGGTAAAAGCCACAGACGGTTTGCCCGCTGCTGACCAATTAAAAGTCCTCTCGCACTCATCACCATAGCAGGCGATGTACGTAAATGCGCCGTTCGATAGGCTAGGATCCCCTCGGTCATTAATAAAAGTCCTAGCAGAATGACAACGGCTGATGCATTCATCATTGAGAGCTGCGGCAGCCAAGAATGACTCACTTGGAAATGCATCAGTCCAAGTGCCGCAATAAAACTGAAACCGAGTGTGTATGCAGACGAAAGCGCACTCGCCTTAAAGAATAAAGAGAAAACGATGGTCATCGCTGCAATCAGCACGATGAATCCAGGGGGGAGGGCAATCCCTAAGCCTACTGAAATGACGGATAGGCATATCCCTAGAATCCATCCCTTTGAATATGTAAATTTAAGTTCATCGTATACATCTTCTATTCTTGTTTGAAACGCTTTTCTCTCCCGCTTTACGCGGATGTAGCCATGCAATAGGCTGATTAATATCATGAAATAAAAAAGAGGATGGATTAAAAACAGACCGACCGCTTTTAATCCGGCTCCCATCCACTCCGAGCTCATTATCGTTCACCGCCCAAGTCAAGCATTTTCTCTTATTCTATCAAATAAATCGATGCTTGACATCAGGTTTATTTCTCCTGATTCATCCAAAGTGTGACATTCGACAGTGAAAAATCTTTTAAGTAGTGATTGACATCTACATCTAGTATGCCGCCGAGCAGCTGCATCGACCTCTTGATGTCGGTTAAGTTTATACCAAGTCTCTTATGATTATCCATTAAATAATTGAAGTATATCTCAGCACAGTCTTCATCGATTTCGTCGACTGATTCTACCGTTGTGTAATTGACCAAGTACCTGCTTAACAGCATGAGCAGACTTAATGCCTTTGTAGCGGAAAACGTCACATCTTTCGAACGACTCTTAAGTTCCTCTACCAACTCGTAATATTTTTTCTCTCTCACAATACTTGCCCTTTTCAATTGTGTACCCCCATTTACTAGTTCTTTTAAGAAAAGCGCAAACCTCGGTACAGCTTAATGCTCAAGCTGAATATCCGCAAAAAATAAAATATTTAAAATGAGTGCTACTTTTTATTGTAAGAATTATTTATGTAACATACAACTTTCAAAAGTTTCATTTTCATGACATGTTTAAATCAACAGAAAGTCTCTTATATACATATGTTATCGGGTAAAATCGAAGGAATGTTATGTTTTTTGTAAAATAAATGAATATATTTCTCGATATAATTTATTTTTAATCATATATTATTACATGTTCATGACACTTATGAACCAAAAAAAAGAGGCTATTATTCGCCTCTTTATTTTTTAAGATATAGTGCTTTTAGTGCAGTCTGTAATTGAAGGTCATTTTTTTCGTATGATTTCACTTCATCCACCATTTTGTTCATCATTTCCGCTGTTTTCAAATCAATGACACCTGATTTATCGAGATTGTATGTGCTTTGGAAAGCAAGTACGGCCTTTTTCGTTTCTTCATCAAAGTATCCATCTACTCTGCCAGGGTCAAATGACAATCCCTTTAACAGCGTCTGGGCTTGTCTCACTTCTTCATTGTTCATATCAAGCTGAAGCGGTTCTTTTAGCTGAAGCGGACCTGCGGTAAAGTAATCCGGCTGATGAATCGCAATTGTCGGTACGACGCCTTTTTTGTGAATCCAATTGCCTTTTGGCGTGAGCCATTTATACAGCGTTAATTTAATATTACTTCCATCTCCCATCGGAACCGCCTGCTGCACAGTTCCTTTTCCAAAGGAGACATCACCGACGACTTCATACTTGCCGGCTTCTTTCATGGCTCCAGCAAGTATTTCCGAAGCGGAAGCACTGCCTTTATCAATTAAGACGTTGACTGGGTAAGGCTTTTGTTCTTTCAGTTTTGAAAAATATCGTTTCCGGTCGCCATTCCGTTCTGCGATTTGAATATAGGGCTGATTCTTCGTAATAAAATGCTTCAAAATATCTTCCACACTTTGCAGATAGCCGCCAGGGTTTCCTCTCACATCCAGTACAAGGCCTTCTATGCCCTTTTTCTCGAGCTGTTTCAGGCTTGACGTGAAATCCTTCGCCGTATCTTCAGAGAAGCTGGAGATCGCAATATAGCCTGTTTTATGCCCATTGACCTCTTTTACAGAGGAAGTCACTGTTTCAAGCGGGATTTCCTCTCGTTTGATATGGAACGTTAGCTCTTTTTCAATCCCGTTTCGTTTAATTGTCAAGGCGACAGACGTTCCTTTTTTCCCTCTTATTTTCAGCACAGCATCGTTTAAGCTTTTTTCTTTCATCGGTTCACCGTCAATGCTGATGACTTCATCTTTCGGCTTTAGACCCGCTTTTGCCGCAGGGGATTTTTTAAAGGCGGAGACGATAATGATCTTTCCTTCATCCATCCCCACTTCTGCCCCAATTCCTTCAAAGGAAGAATCAAGCGAATCAGAAAATTGCTTTGCGGTTTGCTTGTCCATGTATACTGAATATGGATCGTTTAACGTCGAAAGCATTCCTTGGATCGCGCCTTCAAGCAGCTTTTGCCGATCCACTTCCTCTACATATTCATTCGAAATAAGGTCATAGGCTTTCTCGATCTTTTCCATCCCATTCTCTTTCGCCTTATCACTTGATTGAGCTTGTCCAGCCATTGCAGCAGCTGCTTGCGGTGACTCCGCATGAGTTCCCTCTTTATGCGTCATCACACCTGCACTTATTAAGAGAACGACACTTGCCATAATAGATGCGATTTGTTTTTTCATATTTGGCCTCCTTCTTCAACTCTTCCTGATGACCTGAGTTATTATATGCCAGAAGAAGGGATTTCATGTAAAGACATTCTCCCGTGAAGGCTTGACGAATCATTTTATTAGGTGTAATTTTTATTTTGTTATGATTGAGAAGGAGTCTTCGCTATGTATATTATCTTGACGATGCTTTTATTAGGAATTTTATTAGGTTTTGTAGGAGCAGGCGGGGCGGGATTTGTCATCGCATTGCTTACATTAATTTTTGATATCCCTATCCATACAGCACTCGGGACATCATTAGCCGCTATGGCATTTACGACACTATCAGGTGCCTATAGCCACTACAGGGAAGGGAACATTCAGTTGAAATCTGGTTTGATTGTCGGGGCTCTGGCTTGTATTGCTTCTTTTGCCGGGGCTAAGGTCGCTCCTTTTATTCCAGAAGAGAGTCTGCACTATTTAACAGCAGGGATGCTTTTTTTATCCGCTGTTTTTATGATGATCAAACTATTTGTTCTTAATGAAGAGGCTGAGCAGCAGCCGCTTTCTTCACGCCAGCTGATGACAAGAGGCATTATTTTAGGCCTTGTGTCTGGAATGCTGTCAGGCATGTTTGGTATCGGGTCTGCACCATTTATTCAAGTAGGACTTTTGATTTTACTGAAGCTGTCGATTCGACAAGCCGTTGGCACGACGATGCTTGTCATTATTCCGATTTCCATCGGCGGTGGAATTGGATATATTTCAGAGGGCTATGTTGATTTTATCTTGCTGATCCAAATATTAATTGGAACCGTCTTAGGCGCATTTATCGGCGCGAAATTCACACGCCTTGCACCGAAGCTCTTATTGAAATCAGCTGTTCTGTTAACACCTATTATTGCCGGGTTACTGCTGTTATTTTAATTCTATCTAGACAAAGAAAAGCCGATAACGTCATGTTATCGGCTTTTTGATTAGCGGATATATTGCGCTGGATTGACTGCATTTGATTTCGCGCCATTCCATAATCCTTTATGAATTTCAAAATGAAGATGCTGACCATGCGATTGGCCGGTATTTCCCATATAGCCAAGGAATTGTCCTTGTTCAACTCTCTGTCCTGTTGACACACTTCTTGTAGACAGGTGGGCGTATACAGTTTGATATGTCTGTCCATTGATATTGTGCGTAATGAACACAACATTTCCGTAGCTCGATGAGTAGCTTGAGTTTGTGACGGTTCCAGATGCTGCTGCATAGACAGGAACTGTGCCTTTTGCTGCAATATCTAATCCTAAGTGGTTTCCGCCAGAACGTCCGCCAAAGCCAGATGAGAAACGCCCTGCAGCTGGTTTAATAAAACCTGAGCTGCTTGCTGGTGTATCAGATACTTGATCTGAGCCGCCGCTACGAGGTGCAGGTGCATTTTTTTCAGCTGCTTGCTTTGCTTTCGCCGCTTCTTCCTTTTGACGGTGAGCTTCCTCAGACTTCACAGCCGCTTTTTGGTTCGCAAGAATTTCTTGTTCATTCTCAAGCTTGCCTAGTTCATCATGTGCATGATTTTTTTTATCTGTCACATCACCTAAAATGTGTTCTTTTTCTTTATGCTTCTTAGATAAATCTTTTTTCAGTGCTTCTAGCTCTTTCAGAGATGTTTCAAGTCCACTTAGCTGATTATTTAGCTCTGCTTCTTTTTGCTCCACCAGCTTTAAATCATTTTCATGTTCTGTAATCATGTCTTTGTCTGCTTCAACAATCGTTGTGACAGCCCCAACACGACCGACAAAATCACTAAAGCTGCGAGCACCTAGCAGCACATCTAAATAGTTGATCGTACCGCCGCTTTTTTGCATAGAACGAATTCGGTCTTTAAAAATGGCTTTTCTTTTTTCAATTCGCTCATTGATGACTTGAATGTCTTTTTTTAGCTTCTTGATCTCTTGCTTCGTTTTTTTAACTTCTTTCTCTTTTTCAGCGACTTTTTCAGTTGCAGTACTTACCTTTTGGTCAATTTGTTCAATTTCTTTCTTGAGCTTTGATTCTTTCTTTTCAAGCTTTGCCAGCTCTGACTTCTTCTTCTTCAAGTTTGATTCAGTCTTCGATGTTTTCTCTTCGATTTGTTGACGTTTTTGATCTAGGTCTTCGTATGCAGATGCACGATTCTCGTTCCCTGGAATGTATAGCCACGTTGTTCCAATAAACGCTGCCATTCCAGCCATCATCAGCTTTGTTTTCAAAACGATATTCCCCTCCCATGACAACTGTCGACATGAAGAGCCGACCGGATGAATCGGATCAACCGGTCACATCTTCTATAGAATTCTCGAATGCTGCCATCAAAATATATTTATACTTTTAAGAATTTACGGATAGACGTTAAGCTTCCCCATACCCCAATGATTGCACCGATCACTAGCAGGATCAGTGATACTTGATAGACAAATGGGTTGTATGGAAGCATTGAAATAAATGAGCCCTGTACTCTCGGTGCGACCCAGCCCACTGCATATTGATACGTGCCAAGCAATAGGGCAATAGGTATAATGGAACCAAATACACCAAGCAATAATCCTTCAATGAAGAATGGCCAGCGGATAAACCAGTTCGTTGCACCTACCAGCTTCATAATCTCAATTTCTTTACGTCTAGCAAAGATCGTAATTTTGATCGTATTGGAGATTAAGAACATAGCTGTAAATAACAGCCCAATAATGAGCACAATGCCGACATTACGCGCTACTCCGACTACATTAAAGAGTCGGCTGACCTCTTCTTTCCCATAGGTTACTTTATATGTACCCTTTAGGTTTTCTAATTTCTTCGCTACTTTTGGTGTATCGTGAGGATCTGTTGTTTTCACAATGAACGCATCGTTTAATGGATTTTCTTGATCAACAAGTCCCATGGATTGTCCATTTTCTCCAAAGCTTTTAATCAGAGCTTTCAGTTCGTCATCCTTAGATGAGTACTTCACATTACTGATTTCAGGAATCTTTTCAATTTCTGCTTTTAATTCATCCTGCTGCTTTTGATTCGCCGTTAATTCGATTAATACTTTTACTTCTACTTCTTTTTCAGCGTTCGATGCCATGTTATTCAAGTTGAGCATAATCACAAGGAAAACCCCAACTAAAATCAATGTGACAGTAACCGCACTAATTGATGCAAAAGTCATCCACGTGTTTCTTCCTAGTGAACGGAAGCTCTCACGTAAATGCCGCGAGAGAGTTTTAATCATAAATTCCGTACTCCCCTCTTGCTTCGTCACGCACAATCATTCCATCTTCGATTGCGATGACGCGTTTCTTCATGGTGTTTACAATTTCTTTGTTGTGTGTCGCCATAACCACTGTTGTTCCGCGGTTATTAATCTCTTCGAGCGTCTTCATGATTTCCCAGGAAGTGTCTGGATCAAGGTTTCCTGTCGGCTCATCTGCAATGACGACCTCAGGGCTATTGACGATCGACCGAGCGATAGATACACGCTGCTGTTCACCGCCGGACAGCTGGTCAGGAAATTGGCGCGCTCTGTGCTTTAGCTGGACCAGATCGAGAACGTCAAGCACTTTTTTCTTAATGATATGAGGCTGTTCACCAATCACTTCAAGAGCAAATGCAACGTTCTCAAACACAGTAAGAGTTGGAAGCAGCTTGAAATCTTGGAATACTACGCCAATTTCTCTTCTTACGTAAGGAATTTCTTTTTCCTTCATTGAACCTAAATCTTTGTTATTAATTAAGATTTGCCCTTTGGTTGGCTTCTCTTCACGATACATCATTTTGATGAAAGTGGATTTACCAGCACCACTGGGACCAACAACATACACAAACTCTCCTGGATGGATAGAGACATTGATTCCATTGATCGCCTTTACGCCATTAGGATAGATCTTGTAGACTTCCTTCATTTGAATCATGTAATCACCTAATCTTTTCTTATTCGCTGACTAACAGCTTATCATGATGTTTTGACACTTCTCGTCAAAAAACGTTATGTATGGTTACGCACATACCCTTCGATACTTACTAGCAATTTATGTCCTTTTCATCCAAAAAGATGAAAAAATTGAATCGTCTCATTTTCAACAACTCCAATTATACGTCATGAATCGACGCAATGGTATTACATTTATATTTCAAAACTTATAAATAAAAGGTAAATAGAACAACCAAAACCGAAAAACGTGCCTTTATACCCTTATTTTTTAAATAAAATTTAATATAATGCGCTTTCATACTATTCAAAAGTCTTTTTCTACATATAAAAAACAAAAAAACCTTGTCGATTAGACAAAGGTTTTATTTTTTCTCTGCAAGCCATTTTGCTACTTCTTTTGCTTGCTTCTCATCTACCATTCCGCTTGGCATAGAGCCTTTACCGTTTTGCGCAATATCTGCGATTTGGCTTTCATTATATTTCTTCCCTACTTCTTTCAGGCTTGGTCCGCCTCCGCCAGATAGGTCTTTCCCATGACAGCCAATACAGTTTTGCTGATAGATCTCCTCACCACTGCTCACAGATGAAGCACTTTTGCTGCCTTCTTTTTCGCTGCTGCTTGAATTTCCTCCACAAGCCGCGAGAACAAGAAGCATTGCTGCAAATAGCATCGTTAATCCGCTTTTTTTCATCTATTTCCCTCCCTTACAATCATTTGGTCAACGCTATTATATCCTTGTTTATGCCCTTTTAAAACCCTCACCAAGCACCTCTTTTGCATCCATTACAATGACAAATGCTGATGAATCGATTGCTTTCACCACTTGTTTCAACTTTGTGAATTGTGACTGCCCAACGACACACATCAAAATTGGGCGGTCATGATCGGTATATCCTCCGACTGCTGAGATCTTCGTCACACCGCGGTCAATTTGATCAAAAACTGCCTGTCTGACCTCATCTTCATGCCCGGTAATGATCATCGCCATTTTCGAATGACTGAAGCCAGCCTGTACCACATCAATCGTTTTACTCGAAATAAACACACCAATGACCGCGTATAGCCCCTCTTCGATTCCAAAGACCGTCATCGCAGCCAGAACAATCAAGCCATCCATCATCGCTAAGCATGTGCCTAGCGTGAGTCCTGTGTACTTATTGATGATTTTGGCAGCGAGTGCCGTTCCACCTGTTGATCCATTACCAAGGAACACAAGCCCTATACCGATTCCAATGACCACACCGCCAAAAATAGCTGCCAGCAGCGCTTCGTGTGTGACAGGTGCAATATGTCGTGTGACAAACACCATGAAAGGTAAAAAAATCGAGCCAACGAGTGTTTTCACTCCAAATGTACCGCCCAATAAATAAAAGCCAGCGATAAACAGCGGAATATTGAGCCCCCATTGCACATACGCTGCTTCAAAGCCGAATGACTGCATAATGGTACTAATTCCGCTCACACCGCCTGCTGCAATCTGATTCGGCAATAATAACGTATTAAATCCAATCGCCACAATGGCAGATCCGATTAAAATGAACAAATAATTTTTCACTTCGATCCTAAATTGTGAATGTCCCTGCTTCATGTCTTTCTTCCTCCGTTACTTCTGAATGCACACCTATTTTAAGCCCTCTTAAAACGATTGTAAATAACAGCCAAATGCAGTGCTAATGGATTAATACTTTATCACACAGACGGATCAGCGTACTTGCCGGTTGGCATAGGAGTAAATGATGGTATATTTAATATGTACATGAGAAAGAAGGGGCATGCGATGAAGAAAATACTGAAGATATCAGGTATGACATTACTTGCACTGATCATCTTAGCTTTTGGTGCTTTCTATACATGGAGCCGATTTACATACGGACCATCAGAAGCATTAAAAAAACAGGTGAACATGGAGCAAGTGGAACATAAAAACGATGTTTATACTTTTGAAGCATCAAAAAGTGATACTGGCATCATTCTCTATCCTGGGGCAAAGGTGGAACCACTTGCGTATGCCTATATTGGGGATACGCTGATGAAAAAAGGCTACTCTGTCTTTATCCCTGACATGCCATTTTCCTTTGCGATCTTCAATCCAAACAAAGCGCAGGACATCATCAAAGATCATCAAACGATCAAACACTGGTATATTGGCGGGCATTCACTTGGCGGAGCAGCTGCCGCTATGTTTGCAGAAAAAAATCAGAGCAAGCTAGATGGACTCTTTTTCCTAGCATCTTATCCAGCATCAGATGACCTGAAACAATCGTCACTAAAAGTCCTCTCTATTTCAGGTGAAAAGGATGGGCTGGCAACACAAGAGAAAATCAAGAAATCGAAAGCAAATCTGCCGTCTCAAACCGTTTATCATGAAATAAAAGGCGGGAATCATGCGCAATTTGGCATGTATGGCAAACAAAAAGGAGATCAGCCGGCGGACATTCCAGCCCTGTCTCAGCAAAATGATCTCATTCAGACAATGCTGGATTGGCTGAAGCCAGCAAAAAAGCTCCCATAACGGGAGCTTTTCATTTTTATTTTTTCGTCACTTCTAAAAATTCTTCAGCATCTGCTACAGCCAAACGAATGGCTTCTTCCCAAAATGCTTTTTGGGTAAGGTCAACGCCTAGATGCTTTTTAGCTAAATCTTCCACTGTCATTGAAGCAGTATCTTTTAATAATGCAATGTATTTCTCTTCAAACGATGTACCAGCCTGCAATGCTTTTGCATAAATTCCTAACGAGAACATGTATCCAAAGGTGTATGGGAAATTATAAAATGGAACATTCGTGATATGGAAATGCAGCTTAGACGCCCAGAAATGAGGATGGTATTCATCTAATGAGTCACCAAACGCTTCCTTCTGCGCTTCGACCATCAGTTCATTCAATCGGTCAGCCGGCACTTCTCCTTGTTTACGCTCTTCATAAAATCGCTGTTCAAATAAGAAACGAGATTGAATGTTCATGAAGAATGCTACACTGCGCTGCAGCTTATCCTCTAACAAGCTAAGACGCTCCTCTTCATTTGACGCTTCTTTTAATGAAGCATCAGCTACAATCATTTCTGCGAAGGTGGACGCTGTTTCAGCTACATTCATTGCGTATTTGCGATTCAGAATGCGAACATCCTGCATCACGTCCTGATGGAACGAATGACCAAGCTCATGCGCTAGTGTCGCCACATTGGATGGACTTCCTGAGAAGGTCATAAAAATGCGTGATTCTCCGCTGTCAGGGAAATTTGTACAAAAGCCGCCTACCCTTTTGTTTGGACGGTCCTCAGCTTCTACCCAGCGTTCGTTAAAGGCTTTTTCTGTAAAAGCAGCGAGCTCTTCTCCAAATCCAGCAAAGTGTTTCACAATAAAAGCAGCTGCTTCTTGATAAGGATAGATTTTGGTCTCACTGCCGATAGGAGCCCCAACATCAAACCAGCTCAGCTTATCCACTCCAAGCATCTCAGCTTTTCGGTGTAAATAATCAATGAATGGCTGCTTATGTTCATCAATCACAGACCACATTGTATCAAGGGTTTCTTGTTTCATACGGCAAATTTCAAGCGGCTCTTTTAAAATGTGATCCCAGCCTCTTGCTTCATACACTTGCAAACGAAAACCAGCAAGGTGGTTGAGCGTACTAGCAAATAAATGTTCATCCTGTGTCCATGCATGCTCTAGGTTGTGGTAAACAGCCTTTCTGACTTCACGATCTGAATCATCCATTGCATTTTCCGCTTGGCCTACAGAGATCATCTGCGTTTCACCATGCTGTTCAAACGGAATGGTAATTTTATTCACTAAGCTGGAATAAAGCTCATCCCACGCATGGTACCCATCTACAGACAGCTTTTGGATCAGTGTTTCTTGTTCAACAGGTAATTGATCCTTCACACGGTCTCTTCGCTCATTTAATATGTAGCGGACATCTGAAAAGGCTGCTGAATTCATCAGTTCTTCCCACTTGTTTGCAGGAATAGCAGCAAGCGCTTGATCAAACAGTGCAAGGATGGTTCCTAAATCCGCTTCTAGCTTGGCAATCGTACCTCGAAGGCTGCCTGCTTTCATATCCTTCGTATTTTGAGCTTGGAGGCAGGATACATATGAACCTGCTTGAGACAATTTTTTATATGTAGTTTCATACGTGTTAAGGACAGACGTTAATTTGCTTTCAATGTGTGTATCTTCTTTTGAAAAGGCATCCACCTTTTGTCGTAATTCATCTAATAGCTGCTGAATAGTTTGCAGGTATGTCTTAAATTCTGGTGAAGAACTGCCTCCTTTAAAAAAGGCATCTAAATCCCACTTTTCTTGCAATGGTGTTAATCCCAAAAATATTTCCCCCTTTATTTGCTAATTTCATCATACAAAGGATATAGAATCAGTATGTCGTATGTATTCCTTTATATTCATTATATTTTCTCACAATTAAAAAAACCCGGCAAGAAGCCGAGTTTTTATGATAATTTCGAACGTAGGTATGCATCGATAAATGAATCTAAATCTCCATCCATCACCGCTTGAACATTTCCCATCTCCGTATTGGTTCGATGGTCTTTCACAAGAGAATAAGGGTGGAATACATAAGAGCGAATCTGGCTTCCCCAGCCAATTTCTTTCTGCTCTCCTCTGATTTCATCCAATTCTGCCTGCTGTTCTTCGATCCGTTTTTGATAAAGTTTCGATTTCAACATTTTCATCGCACGTTCTCTGTTTTTGATTTGTGATCTTTCTGTTTGGCACGTCACGACGACATTGGTTGGAATGTGTGTGATACGAACGGCAGAGTCCGTTGTATTAACGTGCTGCCCACCTGCTCCACTTGCACGATACGTATCCACCTTAATATCCTCTGTGCGAATATCAATATCAATTTCTTCATTGAATTCCGGCATAACATCACATGAAACGAAGGATGTATGTCTGCGACCAGATGAATCAAAAGGAGAAATACGAACCAAACGATGAACACCTTTTTCAGCTTTTAAGTAACCGTACGCATTATGCCCTTTGATCAGCAATGTCACCGACTTAATTCCTGCCTCATCACCTGGAAGGTAATCAAGCGTTTCGACCTTAAAGCCTCTGCGCTCTGCCCAGCGAGTGTACATTCTCAGAAGCATAGAACCCCAATCCTGTGATTCGGTACCGCCCGCACCTGGGTGAAGCTCAAGAATGGCATTGTTTTTATCATAAGGTTCGCTTAAGAGAAGCTGCAGCTCAAATTCGTTAAATTGCTTCGTTAAGTTCTTCAGCTCTTTTTCAAGCTCTGCATGAAGCTCCTCATCATAATCTTCCTTTAATAAGTCATGCGTCATTTGCAGCTCTTCATGTGATTCACTGAGCTCATGATAGGAATTCACAGAATCCTTCAGTGCATTGGCTTCATTGATAACACCTTGAGCCTTTTGCTGATCATTCCAAAAATCAGCCTCTGACATCGTCGCTTCAAGCTCTGCGATCTTGGCTTCTTTTGTTTCTAAGTCAAAGAGACCCCCTAAAATCAGCTAGCCTGCTAGCCATATTTTCAAGCTCTTGTCTAATTTCTACTAATTCCATATCCTTCACCTCATAGATGTATGGGGGCTGACATGAATAGAAAGAGGTTTTCACCTCTTTCCATTACTTATTCTGTCTTCCCATGACAATTTTTATATTTCTTGCCGCTTCCGCAGTGACATGGAGAGTTTCGTCCAATGTCTACGACTTTACGTACCGGCTTTTTCTTCACTGTCTTCTCCTCATCGCCCTCTTGCGGCTGATGAGCCGTTGTTTGACCTTGAACCACTTCTTCGCGTTCTAGGTTGTTTTGGATTTCTGATTTCAAGACATACTTGGCCACATCATCTTCAATTGAAGCAACCATATGCTCAAACATCGCAAATCCTTCCATTTGGTATTCACGAAGCGGATTCGTTTGTGCATACGCACGTAAATGAATACCTTGACGCAGCTGATCCATTGCATCGATATGGTCCATCCACTTCGAATCCACCGCACGAAGAACGATGACTTTTTCAAATTCACGCATTTGTTCTTCGCCAAATGTTTCTTCTTTTGCATCGTATTTTTCTTTAATACGATCCATGATGAAGTCTGTGATTTCATCTGCTTCTTTACCGAAGATATCTTTGACCGTAATGGCACCTTCGTCTAAATAGTTCGTGTTGATTAATTCAACAAGACCATCTAGTTTCCATTCTTCAGGCAGCTCTTCTTTTGGCGTATAAGATCCGACAGCACGCTCAATTGAAGATTGGATCATATTGATGACAATTGATTTTAAGTTGTCGGAATCGATGACTTCAAAACGCTGTTTGTAGATCACTTCACGCTGTTGACGAAGCACATCGTCATATTGCAGAAGCTGCTTACGGGAATCAAAGTTGTTCCCCTCTACACGTTTTTGCGATGATTCAACGGCTTTAGACACCATTTTACTTTGGATTGGTGTAGAGTCATCCATGCCAAAGCGGTCAAGCATTGCCATCGTTCGCTCTGCACCAAATCGGCGCATCAATTCATCTTCCATGGATAGATAGAATTGGGTAATCCCTGGGTCTCCTTGACGTCCAGAACGTCCGCGAAGCTGGTTATCAATCCGGCGGGATTCATGACGCTCTGTCCCGATAACAGCCAGACCTCCAAGTTCTTTTACACCTTCGCCAAGCTTGATGTCTGTACCACGTCCTGCCATGTTTGTCGCAATGGTCACAGCACCTTTTTGACCAGCCTCTTCAATAATTTGTGCTTCACGCTCATGGTTTTTCGCGTTTAACACTTGATGAGGAATGCCTTTATTTTTAAGCAGCTTAGAAATAAGCTCAGATGTCTCAACTGCTACTGTTCCGACAAGAACTGGCTGTCCTGTCATATAGCGCTGCGCAACATCCTCAGCCACTGCTTTAAATTTACCATCCATTGTGCGGTAAATTAAATCAGGTCGGTCATCACGAACTACTGGTTGATTGGTCGGGATTGACACAACCTGCATGTTGTAAATGTTACGGAATTCTTCTTCTTCCGTTTTTGCTGTACCAGTCATACCAGATAACTTTTCATACATACGGAAGTAGTTCTGGAACGTAATTGTTGCTAGTGTCATGCTTTCGTTCTGCACTTCAAGACCTTCTTTTGCTTCGATGGCTTGATGCAGTCCTTCACTATAACGGCGTCCTTTCATTAAACGTCCTGTGAAGGAGTCAACGATGACTACTTGGCCTTCTTCTACCACATAATCCACGTCTTTTTGCATCGCAACATGTGCTTTCAGTGCCTGAGCGATGTGATGGTTCAGCGCGACATGTTTGACATCAAACAGGTTCTCGATGCCGAATGCTTTTTCCGCCTTCGTCATTCCGCTTTCAGTCAGCTGCACACTTTTTGTTTTAATATCATACGTGAAATCATCTTCAATTTTTAATGTGCGGACAAATGCATTGGCTTGTACGTAAAGCTTTGTTGATTTCGCAGCTTGTCCAGAAATAATAAGAGGTGTTCTCGCTTCATCAATTAAAATGGAGTCAACCTCATCGATCACAGCATAATGAAGTGGTCTCTGAACCATCTGCTCTTTGTAGAGCACCATGTTATCTCGTAAATAGTCAAAGCCGAGTTCATTGTTTGTTGAATACGTGATATCAGCGGCGTACGCTTCTCTTTTTTCATCTTTGTCTAAGCTGTTTAAGTTTAAGCCGACCGTTAAACCAAGGAACTCAAAAATTTTGCCCATTTCCTGCGCATCACGGCTTGCCAAATATTCGTTGACTGTCACGATGTGGACGCCTTTTCCAGAAAGAGCATTTAAGTAAACAGGCATTGTGGATGTCAATGTTTTACCTTCACCTGTTTTCATTTCAGCGATATTGCCTTCGTGAAGTGCGATCCCCCCCATGAGCTGCACCTTAAATGGGAACATTCCTGTTACGCGGCGGGAAGCCTCGCGAACTGTAGCAAATGCTTCAACCAACAGGTCATCCACGGATTGTCCTTTTTCAAGTTTTTCTTTAAATTCAATCGTTTTATTTCGTAAAGCCTCGTCAGATAATTTTTCAAAATCTTGAGCGAGAGCTTCGATTTCATTTGCCTTTTTTTCATATCGGCTGATCGTACGTTTCGTAGGATCAAACACTTTGTTTAAGATTCCAAGCATATAATAACGCTCCTCTATTTCATGCAATTTTTCGGCATGTCCAAAAGTTTGACAGGTCCATATTTACCTGCATTTATCATACCATACCTTCTTTCATTTCCAAAGAATTTGCCATAATTTCGCACAAAAAACCCGCCCCTTATGAAAGGAACGGGTTTACTTTATTTAGATTGTTTTTGAATCAGCATCAACTGATATTTAAGCGTTTGGCTCAATGAGTCCATATTTACCGTCATTTCGGCGATAAACCACATTGGTCAAATTTGTCTCAGCATTTGTGAAAACGAAGAAACTATGACCTAACATGTTCATTTGGAGAATGGCCTCTTCGCTATCCATCGGCTTTAAGTTGAAACGTTTTTGTCTGACGATTTCTGTTTCATCAATCTCTTCGTCATCTTGAACTGCTACTTCAGCCGTACCATTTCCTCCAGCAAATAAGTGCTTTTTGGCACCTTGCTCGCGGAATTTACGGTTTACTTTTGTTTTGTGCTTTCTAATTTGACGTTCTAATTTACTGGCTGCTAGGTCTACTGCATTGTACATATCCTCATTATGCACCTCAGCTCGAAGTGCTAGATCAGTCATTGGAATGGTAACCTCAACTTTAGATTCTTGATCGTTGTAAAACTTCAAGTTCACGTTGACTGAAGCATCAACATCTGTCTCAAAATAACGCTCCAGCTTTCCAATTTTTTTCTCGACATGATCTCTTAGTGCAGGTGTTACGTCGATGTTTTCTCCTCTGACATTGTAATTCATGTAAAGAACGCCTCCTTTAAAATTAAGGATATGTAAACCTATTTCTACTTTTCCCTCCTTTTCTCCTGCTCAAACGTAAAAAAAATGTGAATATTTATTGAAATTTGTCGAATTTTGCGGTGCTTCAACTGTTGCTTGATAGGTGATGAATATATATTCGGCTGATTCTTGAAAAAGACCAGCGCACATTAAATGGTAAAAGATGAAATGGATGTTTTCAGCGATTGAGACAAGGATTTTAAATCCTCCGCAGCGGCTTTCATCTCTTCATTGGCCGCTAATGATTCTTCAACAGCAGCAGACATGTATTCTGTTTCTTCTGAGTTTCGTTTCGCACCTTCTTCAATGACACCAATCGTTTGAGAAATTTCCTCTGTACTAGCAGAAATTTGTTCTGCAGTGGCTGACAGCTCTTCGGCCTTCATTGAAATATCACGAATAGATTCCAAGATTTCATGGAAGCTCTGTTCAGATAATTGTGATACTTTTACACCCTCTGCTACATCCCGCTCAACCTTCGTCATCGATTGCGATGACCTTTCTGTATCTTTGTTCACGTTCTCGAGTAATTGACTAATTTGATCTGTCAGCTGACTAGATTCTTCTGCCAGCTTCCTCACTTCATCTGCTACAACTGCAAAACCTCTTCCATGTTCTCCAGCTCTTGCTGCTTCTATGGCTGCGTTTAAAGCAAGTAAATTCGTCTGGTCAGCAATGGCATGGATATGACCTAACAGACCTTGAATGCCTGTAAACTGAGCTTGTACATTGGCCATTGTAGAATGGTGTTCATTCACAGATTCTTTAATAGAACTCATTTGTTTCACAAATTGTTGAATAAGAGCGGCACCTTCTTCAGCCTTTTCAGTCACTGAAATTGAGTGACCCGAAACATCGGACGTGTGTACAGCTGCATTTTGCATGCCAGTCGATACTTCTTGAATGGCAGAGGCGACTTTTCCGACCGCATCTGATTGTTCACGTGAAGCTTCACTGACCTGTTCGATCGAGCTAGATGTCTGCTCACTAGCCGATATCGTTTGACTGATGGTTTCCTCAAATTGGGCAGCAGAATCAGCAAGCTGTCTTGATCCGCTTTGCACCTGCAAAATAAGCTGACGCAAATGAGCCGTCATTTGATTAAAGGCTGTGCCGAGCTGGCCAATCTCATTTTTAGAGGTCACTTCAATCTCGTCAAGGGTCAGGTCACCATCTGCCATCCTTCTTGCGGCATTTGTGACAGAAACAATTGGTTTTGTCATGCGATGAACGAATCTGACACCAATCACCAGAAAGCCAACAATAATCGCTGCACTGACCAAAATGAGTGTAAGCAATAATTGATTACTATCTTGATTGAGCTGATTGATTTTTTGATCACGTTGTTTTAACTGGTTTTGAGCGAATTCTTTTGTAAAGGTATGTATTTCTTGTTCGATAGGTTGTAATTCTTGAGTGAGGCGGGTGTTGAATTCTTTTTGATTTTGCATATTTAATGAATTAAATAATCGATTCGTTGAGGTGTAGTAGAGATAATTTTTTTCTGAGATTTGATCTAATAGATTTTTTGCTTGTTTGACCGTACTTAATTTCGAAGCTTCTGTTGTTTTTTTATTAATATCTTCATATGTTTGCTCAATTTTCTGCAAATTTTCAGCATCTTGGACGACAACATATGTTTTGATCTGTGCTTCCTGCTTTTGCAGAAGCGCCTCTAATTCCAGCGAGGTCTGATAAAGCTTCACTTCCTTGCTTAATAACGCTTTATAGGATTGATCTGTTTTGTAATAGAGAAAGCTTGAGAATCCTAACATACTGACAAACAATACACATATGACAATAAGCCCAAATAAAAATTGATTTTTTAGTCTCATAATTTCCTCCGAATGGTCTGAATTGGACAAAAATTAATGAATGACATACGGCCTCATACAGGCATGTATTTCATCCATCCACTTTCTATATTCAGGTATAAAATATGATTTCAGGAATGATTGGAAGTTATTTGAAGGGAATGTATAGAAAGCTAGTATATCAAAACTTAAAAATATTTGATCAAACGAACGAATCGTTTTGGCAAAGTGTTCATTTTCAATAATTGAAAGCAGAAGGGGGTGTGTTGTGTCTAAATGAAAGAAGGCATGGATCAGATCATTAAAGATCCGATCCCCTTCTGTTTTGTCAAAATCCTTCTCAATTTCATCTAAATATTTTAGACTCTCTTCTATCGTGTATAGAAGTTCATAATATGTGGTTAATAAAATATAGTCATTTGAACGATACGCCACAGGTCTCACCTATTTATTTCCGTTTATCGTAGTATACGCCGTCACTTGTTATGGGCTGGTATGGATTTTGATAATTCAGCTGTTTTGTTTTCTTTTTTTGAATGGCTTGAATATCTGCTTTTATCCCATTTTGGATAACCGTTAATTGCTTCGCCATCTGTTGATCTGTTTGTATGATTTCACGGATTTTCTCTTTTTCTTGATCCGTCAATTCATGCTGTATATCTCTCATTAATTCGTCTCTCTCAATTAAAAAGGCATCGAAGTCTTCAACCAGTGTCTCACTTTGCGGATTTCCCGCTATTTCGGCTGCCATTTTTAATGTTTGATCATGCAGCTGGTCTACAATACTCATAGAGAGCCCCCAATAGAGTGGTGGCGGCCTTTTCGATCGGTTTGAATGACTTCCTTCCACGCATCACGGAAATCAGTTACGTACTGTTCTACTTCATTCAATATCTCTTCGTCATTTTGAAGATTGGCTTCTATCAGTCTGCGATAAATGTAATCATACATACTTGCCATACTCTTTGATACGTCATAGGAACGATTTAAGGTGACATTTAATTCTTGAATGATGTTTTGAGCCTTTTTCAGGTTCAAGTTTCTCGTTTCTGCATCCTCTTTTTGAATGGCATGCTTCGCTATTCTGATGAACTTTAAGCAGCCTTCATAAAGCATAAGCGTCAACTCGGCAGGTGTTGCGGTCTCAATAGAATTTTTCTGATAGGCGGCATAAGGGTTCTGTATTGCCATATGTTATAAACCTCCAATTATTGTCCAAGCAGTTGAGAAAGGTAGCCAGATTGGTTGTTTAGCTTTTGAATTGCACTATCCATGGCGTTAAACTTTTTGTAGTAACGGGCTTCAACCATTTTTAAACGATCTTGGAATGTACTCATTCGTTTTGTCAAAGAATCAAGGTCCTTACCAAGTCCATATTCCTTTGATTCCATTGTTGTGCTGCCCGCCTTTTTTTGAATGCTCTTCGTGAAGGCAGATAAGGAATTTTGGATACGATAAATGATTCCTTGTTCTTTATATTGCTGCTGCGCTTTTTCTTTATCCTTTGAATCCACATTTAAACTACCTGATATGAACATTTGACTGATCTTCTGTGGATCTGCTTCAATGGCTTCTTTTAGTTTATTGTCATCAATTACAAGCTTTCCTCCATCTTTATATTTATCTGAAGTAGTAATTCCAATTTGTGTGAGGTGAATTTTATTCCCATCACTAGTCGTAATATCAGCATAAAAATCACTTCTTATTTTAGAAGCTCCAGATCGTAAAATAGAATCACTTCTCAGCAAGCCAGACTTCGCGGTCGTTTCCCATAGTTCCACTTCTTTATCAGACATTGCTTTTTTCTCTTCTGCTGTTAAAGGATGATAGTCTCTATTTCTTTTTTCATTGACTTTACCATTAATTTGCTCAACAAGCTCATTGTATTTATCAACAAATTGTTTAATCTTATCAAAGATTGCATCAACATCTGTTGAAACGTTTAAGCTGACAGGCTTATCCGTTGTTCCTTTAAGCTCGTACGTAATACCAGCCTGTACAAAGGTATTGTTGTTATTTTCCATTTTCAGGCCATTAATCTCGTATTGCGCCTTCAGTCCTTGAGTGGTCGCAACTAATTTGTTATCTCCATCTACTTGAAAGCCTAATTGAGTGAAGAATGAAGCCGAATTACCATCAGCTGCTTTAATACTGACGCCTTCACCCGTTGTCCTAGAAGTAAGAGCAATGGTATCCACGTAGTTCGTTCCATCAAAGATTTGGCCTTTGTAAGCCGTCACACCTAATTGCGAGCTGTTCAGCTTTTTCACGATGTCATCGATTGTATCGGTATCAGAAGTATTGATTGTTACCATTTTTGGTTTTGTTGAATCTGGTGTTGTCACTTCAAACGTAAATGTGCCATTTGCAGGTGTAAATCCAGATGTACCAGAGGACTTGAAGACAGAAGCTGTCGCTAGCTGAGTGACATGAATAGAGCCAGAGGTCGCATTAGTTGATCCAGTTGCTGTGACGGCAGATTCATTTGAGCTTGTCACTTTTTTGGCGCCATATGTACTTGGATACCCTAAGCTTAAGCTATTAATCAAATCACCTAATTCTTTGATTTTCGAGTTAACCTCGCGATAGCTGTCTCTTTGCCATTCAAGTGTTTGTTTCTGGCGCGTCATTGTATCAAGTGGTGCCTGCTCCGTTTTCATCAGCTTTGATACGATTTCATCAATATCGAACACATTTGAAAATCCAGTAATACGATTGACCATTGTTTATGTTCTCCCTTCATTTACATTCTTTTATCTACAAATAAACCGACAATTTCTGTCATTGCCGCATAGAAATCAAGCCATTCCTTGGAAGGAATTTCTCTAATAACTTCTTCTGTTTGGTTATCTACGACTTTGACATAATATTCATTGAGTTTTTCATGTAATTCAAATTGAAGATGAAATTGAGTAGGCTCAATCAGCTTGTTTGCGCCTTGAAGCGTTTTTTCAATTTCTTCTTTTGAAACAGCCCTGCCATTTGCTTGTGAGTCAGAGTTTACATTGTCATTCTGGTTATTAGAAACACGGGTTTGAAATGCATCGATAATTGGCTCTAGCGATGTCAACTTACCAACAGACATAGTTATTCAGCTCCTGTGCTTTAATCTATCTTTTATATCGGCTTTGAATTTGCAAATTAAATATAGATGGACCGATTTGTTAAAGTTTCCTATAGATCATGAACATCTGTATCGGAACACGTTCACACGGAGAAGGACAGCTGAATGCAATAAAAAAATCCTCACTTTTTTTGTGAGGATAATTGAGAGAGAAGATCTAAGGATAAGCTCGCAGCACGATTGTTCTCTTCTTGAATAGACAGGTACACTTCTTTCCTGTGAATATCAATGTGCTTAGGAGCCTCAATCCCGACTTTCACTTGATCGCCTTCGATTGAAATAATCTTGACTTCAATATCATCGCCTATTTGAATTGACTGGTTTAATTTACGAGACAGCACTAACATGAGGATGCCACCTCTAACAAATGTTTTGTATGATAGGCTGAATCATGCAAAATCACCTGCTTGGCTTTCATGTTTTTCCGGTTCACAATAATAGGCGCTCTTAAATTAGCTGTTGTTTTTTCAATAGATGATTCCATTGTTAAAATAACCATTACTTCCACATCATTGGCATCTTCTACTTCCAGAATGTCTACAACCGTTTCGTCTAAATCAAATTCGTATTGATTGAAGAATAAAAACGGACTGCTGACGATAAAGCCTAATGCTGCGTTTTTCAATGATTGAAGAACTAAAAACGGAGATTCTTCTGATAAAGGCAAAATGACAAACTGTTTTTGATCCAGAAATCCTGGTATCCCGTTAGAGAAGTTGATGATTTGCTCCTCTTTGATTGTCACTTCACCATGGTATTTTGTTTGAATGATCATAATTCACGACCTTTTTCGTTTTTCTTAACTATACCTTATCACCATTTTGGCCCGTTTCGTCAACTTCTATTTTTAATTCTGGGTATTGTAACATATCAATATTGACCTTACCTGGCTGGTAGTTAACGATTGGTTTATGAGGTGTTGCCTCTATGACAGCTTTTTGCGGCTCCACATCAATTTGAAGCTCAGAAGGCTGATAGTGAATTTTCACACTAAAGAATGAAGGTATCACACCAATGGTGAATTGTTTTGCTGGAGGACTGCCGTTGATCTTGGCAAATTCAGCAATCGCATTTCCACCATTCTCGATCTTGATAAGTTCACTTCCTTCTTCCGCTCTTCGGCCCATTCCTTCTCCAACAGCACGCTTCCCCTCAGCTGCCCATTCCTCAGAACGTCTAAAAATCGACTTGATGTCCATATCCGCAAATGCCTCGGTTTGATCAATGGTTAATTTCGATGGTGTCCTTTTGATATCCATGACAGCTCGCGGCTGCTGAATCTCAAGGTCCGCTCGTGGCTGCTCTACTTCTTGCCTAGAAGGAGTTGTCGACATTTGAAGCTTTGCATAGGTTTGCTGCATTAACAATCTAGGGATTTGCATATATTCACCTCCATGATGCAAAAAAGCACCCTACGGATGCTTTTTATTATCTTAAGAAATCAACAAGGGATGGCTGAATGACTTTAGCTGTTGTCGCTAAAGCAGCTCTATTCACCGTCTCTTGTTGAAGAAGATCAAGAATTGCCTTTTCACTTTCAACATCTTCATTATCTGATTTAGCATTTTTCAATACTTGGTATTGTGAAGTTAAACGACTTCCTACTAAGTCAACACGATTCGAACGCGCTCCTAGGTCAGATCGCTCAGCACTCATCACTTCTTTAAACTGATCGATACTTCCTAATGCATCATCAGAATTCGCGAATGTTCCATTTTTCAATGAATTTTCTAAATCAGTCAGCATTTCAATGACATTTTGACCGTTGGCCTGTCCACCAAACGCTGAGATTGGATTTGAGTTTACATTTAAAGTAATCCCATCAGAAATATTCGCTTGAACAACATTCGCATCTGTATAATTTTCGAAGTTAAATGTATACGTTCCGTCTGCATTCTCAACAACTGGTTTAACATTTGTATTTGTCCCATTAAATACGAACTTACCTAGCATTTGAGTGTTCATTGCATCGATGATTTGATTCTTCATCTGACCAATTTCCACTCCGATAGCTGCTAAATCTTCTGGCTGCTTTGATCCGTTTGCCGCATCAAGCACTTTATCTCGTATATTTGACATAATATCAATAATTTCAGTGACACTTGTTTCAGATGTATCAATCCAGTTTTGTGCTTCATTTAAGTTATTTTTATACTGTTCATTTCGAAACAAGGCAGTACTATATTGAAGGCTTTTTACTGCTGCAACAGGATCATCAGACGTATTCGTGAAACGTCTTCCTGTTTGTGCCTGCTCATTAATTTTAGAAAGTTTTTCGTAACTTTTACTAATATTTCGAAGTGAGTTTTGAGAAATCATACCTTGTGTGACTCGCATCCGTTATCCCTACCTTCCTACGACACCCATGCCGTTTATTACCTTATCCAGTACTTCATCTTGTAATGTCATAATTCTCGCAGCCGCATTATATGCATGCTGGAATTGGATCATATTCGTCATTTCTTCATCGATGGAGACAGCGCTAGTCGACATTCTACGTTCATTGGCTGAATTGACAAGAGCAGCTGAACTGCTTTCAAGCGTCATGTTCTTTTTCCCTTGTACCCCCATCTCAGCAATAACATTTTGGTAATAATCCTGAATGGTCGTTGTATTTCCGCCGATTGGTAATTTTAAGTCTTGTATATTAGCTAATTTCGTAGCATTCGAACCGTCACCTTGAGTTTGATTGAGAGATGCTGCAATATTATCTGTTGATGCTAAAATGACATCGCTCACTTTAATACGAGCTGCCAAACCTTTATTCAACTCATTGTTATTCTCGATATCAAAAAAGTCTTGTCCACTTGCACCAGTTAACGTGTACCCCTGCTTATGTACATCGTTAAATGTATCCATGAATACTTGTGCTACTTCATCCAGTTCTGCAAGCATATCTGGATACATGCCTTTTTCAGCACCGTTTGACATGTAGCCATAAGCCTCAACAAGTGCTTTTACTTTACCGTTTACTTGTAATTGATCCGCTGCAATAGTTGTTGTTCCGAATTGAAGTGAGTTAACAAGTCCCGTAGTATTATCGTAAGAGATTTGCAGTTCAGACTTTTCATTTGTAATACCATTCAAAATGTTTCCAGCAGATTGTCCATTTGCACCGATAATGTCGATGTTGACAGTTCCTTCAGCAATTTTAAGTGCATTACCGCCAGGTGGATTGTAGCTGACCTTAATATCAACAAGTGAGGATAATTGATCTACCAAAGTATCACGTGTATCATAAAGATCATTTGGAAGATATCCATTTGGCTCAACTGCTGCAATCTGTTTGTTCACTTCATCTATTTGAGATAATAGAGTGTTTACATCTTTGGCTGTTGAATCGAGTTCCGTTTTCAAATTCTTTTGTACCGTTGTTAAAGAAGAATTGAGCAGACGGAATTGGTCAACTAGAGCCTGTGCACTTGTTTTAACAACTGTACGTGCAGAAGCTGTATCAGCATTTTTTGTTTCTGATAAGACCTGTAATGATTTCCATAGGTTATCAAAAGCTCTGTTCAAGCCTTCATCCGTCAAATCATTCATAACCCCTTCCATCTGTGAAAGGGCATCTGACTTCGTTGAGTAGTAAGACAAGTTGTTGTTATGATCTCTATATTGTAGATCTAAAAAGCTATCTCGAATTCTTTCAACCGTTCCAACTTGTACACCTGTCCCCATTTGACCATACGTCTTTCCATCATAAACAGAAAGGACTGGATAAGGATTTTCTGCTTTAAAGGTCACTCTTTGTCTTGAGTAGCCTTCCGTATTTGCATTGGAGACGTTGTTTGATGTGACATAAAGCCCTGCACGCTGGGCTGTGATTCCTCTTTTTGCCGTTTCTAGTCCCATGAATGTAGAACCCATTGGTATCCTCCTTGTTTACGCCTTTGAATCAAACAAAGCCCTTTGCTGTTTAGGCTTTGAACTCTCAAGACCATTTTGTCCGTAATTCATATTTTCTTTATTGGGGTTAACGAGATCGAATGTCAGTGAAATAAATTGAAGTGACTGCTGAATAAGCTGCTTGTTCAGTTCATTTACATCTTTTAGTTCCACCATGATGTCATTTAGTTTCTCATATAATGAAATGAGCTCTTCTTGATCTGTACCTTCAGCCTTTTCGATACATGCAGTGATGGTTGGTGATTGATCACTTTGTAAAAATTGAACGGTCGCTTCAATTCGTTTTTCTTCTAATTGAGAAATGGCCTGAATATACTTTTGCTCTAAATTCAGAACCTCTGAAAGAGCATCAATCTCATTGCTTTTCAGCATTTCTGTTTTATCCTTAGACAACTTTAATAGCTGTTCATGCAATCCATAGAGACGATGCAGTTCTTCAATAATTATTTTAACTGACATTCACGCTGCTCCCTTTTGTTATTGTTGTTTATAAAAATTCAGCATTTTATCTGCAATGCCTTTTGTATCTACTTGATATGTTCCGGCTTCAATGCTTTTTTTAATTTGGTCAATTTTATCTTGACGTTCTCTCATAATATTCGGCACCTTTTGCATTTCGATTGCCTTTTTAGAAATTTCGACTTTATCAGTTGATTTTGCTTGATTCGATTGCAACGTTTGTTTCTCATATGTTTTCTTGTAAGGATTTACTGGTTGTGTTCCATATCGATTAATTTTCACGGGATTCCTCTCGCTTTCCGTTACAGTCTGTCTTGATTCTATCCATTTTATCGACCAAACTGCAACTTAGTTTAGGGAATCAGTCGTTTTTAGGATTAATGGCATAATAGGTGTCTTTTTTCCTAGATTCAATCTCCCTTTTACGCTCTTCTTCTTGGTTCATTTGGCTGATTTGCGAATGAATATCCTGTTCACATTGGCTACATAGCTTGTTTTTCCTGATCGCTTTGCCACATCTTTCACAAGGATAATTAATATTCGGAAATTGACTAATTTGCAGTCTTTTCAAACGAATAAATTTCAAGATTAATTCTTCATCAACTTCAGTTGCATCTACTATTTCAGCGATGGTTGATTGTCTATTACTTTGTTTTCTTAAGAATTTATATACGATATCAAAAGAACGTTCTTCTTCTTCATAGCATTTGTTACAAACCGTTTGGATGGTGGTTTTTAAAAATAGCTGATTACATTGTGGACAGTTTGCCAATTGATTCATAACCAAAACCCCTTACGTTATTTTCTTTTCTTATTATCGGTTAATTATCATGATTTTTAACTACGTATCAACGTAAAAGAAGAAACACTTTTGGCACCTGCGTCTTTTAAAATTCTTGCTGCATCATAAATGGTTGCTCCCGTTGTATAGATATCATCAACTAATATAATATCCCTTTGAACAATCACATCTGTATGCTTTATTTGAAACAATCCTTTTTGATCTAGGCGTTCATTTTTCTTTTTTTTGGACTGCTTACTTTGATGTATTTTCACGAGTGGCTGCAATATTGGCTTACCTATCAAAGAAGCGATGATGACGGACTGATTAAATCCTCTTTCTTTTAGTCTTTCATGACTTAAAGGGATCGGAATCAGTAATGGTTCTTTTATGCTGAAGGAATGTTTAAATGCTGCTTGTACATCTCGTTTAAACAGCTCAACTAAAGCCGTATCACCCCGAAATTTAAAGCGGGCAAGGACATCTTTCATCAACTCATTGTAAGTATAAACTGACCTATTTTTCACAAGAACTTTAGTAGAATCAGGGCGTTCATTCCATCTAACACAGTCTTGGCACATTTGGTCATTTGACTGCGCCCTTCCACACGTTGGACAAATAGGACGCTCAATCTTTACTAAGTCATTCTTACATGCTACACAAAGACGATCATCATTTAATAGTAGGAATGATTTCCATGTAAAAGCCGGCACAAAATGTCCCTCACAAATTTGGCAATTCAATTGGTTTTCTTGTTCAGCAGCAGACGATTTTCACACCTTGGAAATGCGGAGACCTTGGAAGCTGCTTCTGTCAGAATAACTAGCATAGCAGTATTCTTCTGTTTATCCACCATCTCAGATTTACTGTAAGATATTTTATCGATGTCTGTTATATATTGTGGTTTCACTTGATTCAGTGAAATTGCTAATACATCTTCCATACACTTTTCACAATGACAAATCATGTTTAATTGGTTGAGATATTGATAGAGAATTTCCTTGAGTAGTATTTCTTTTGCATTGAGTAGCATATTTTGTCTCTCCTGCCATTTGTGTATTGTGAATATAATGTACCATGATTTAGTTGAACCCACACTGTTTTTCAGAAAACTCATTTGCAGCCGTATCATTCATTTTAACGATATGCTTCTTTGCTTGTTTCATACTTCTCGTTAAACCAAAATGAAAAAGGAAAACGTCTCCTGTACAATAATCCGGGTGTCTGCCTACTCTTCCAGAAATCTGAACAAGTGCACTCTCTGTAAAAATAGTAGATTCCGAACCTAATACCCCCACTTGAACATTTGGAATGGTTACGCCTCTTTCTAGAATAGTGGTTGTAACTAGTACATCGTATACGTAATCTCTAAAGTGCTGAACCTTTTGTTTCCTATCTGGATCATCAGCAGATACTCCCTCCACGTTTAAGGAGTGTTCTAGAAGAATCTTCGTTACCTTCTTCATGGTAGCAATTGAAGGAACAAAAAGTAATACTCTTCTTTTATTTGCAATATGTCTCTGCATCCAATTCATCACTTTACGGGGCAGCTGATTCTTTTTTAATTTCTTTTTCCAATGCCCAATCCAATGAAAGGTCGGTACGGGTAATGGTTGTTTATGAAAACGCAGAGGAATTTTTATCGTTTCCAGTTTTCCACTAGAAACCTCTCTCGTCATTTTTTTAGAGGGTGTCGCACTTAAATAAATCCTAACCCCTCCGTTCTTTCTCATCGCCTTTAGAACAGCAAATTGGAGACGTTCATCCATTGAATAAGGAAAGGCATCGACTTCATCTACAATGAGCACATCAAATGCATTTTTGTACCTCATCAGCTGATGGGTTGTGGCGATCACAAGCGGTGCAATCTGAAACCTTTGAGAACTGCCTCCATAAAGTACGGCTATTGTCATCCCTTGAAATGCTTTTCTAAGTCGTGGTTCGAGTTCAAGCACAACATCTGTTCTAGGGGTCGCAATACAGACACTCATTCCTTGATTTAACGCATATTCGATTCCGTGAAAAAGCACCTCCGTTTTCCCTGCCCCGCAAACCGCCCAAACAAGCAGATCAAATTTGCTTTTGATAGCTTCAATCATTTTTTCTGACGCTCTTTTTTGTCCTTTAGACAGCTCTCCCTGCCATGTTAATTCAGCTCGATATGTTTCTACTTTTTGTGGACCTGTCCATTCATAAAGAAACCCACATTCAGTTGCTTTTCCCATCATGATGCATGACCTACAGTACACACAATCCTTTTGACACACTTCACATGGAGAGTGAGCAAAGTACCGCTTGTGTGATACACCGCACCGGCAGCATGTAAAACCATTTGCTTTCCTCTCAATCGCAGGTGTTCGATTGACTAAGCCCTTCTCCTCCAGCCAATCCAATTTGTACTGTGGGCACCTTGTTTCGGCGGTGAGCAAATGGCGTGAATGCAGCTGCCGCATTAGTTCCATTGCTTTGTCCATATTCAACTTCACCAAACACCTTTCAATTGATGTTTGCCTATTATGCGCAAAGACATGACCTTTCGTCCAACGGGTAAAATAGAAAAACAAAACCCCTTTTCCATAAGAAAAGAGGTTTTTTAGGAATTATCTAATCACCCAGCCAAGAGCTAAAGAGCCTTCACCTAGATGGGTGCCGATCACGGCACCAAAGTAGCTTTTATAAAATTCAACATGAGGATATTTTTCTGATAAGTGCGCAATTAATTCTTCTGCTTCTTCTTCTCTATTACCATGTATCAGTGTTGCTCTCATCGGAACACCACGTGATGCATCTTCATCAAATAATTCAAAAATACGTGAAATGGCTTTTTTACGTGTGCGAATCTTCTCAAAAGGGACAATTAGCTTGTTGTCAAAATGCAGAATAGGCTTTACCTTTAAGAGGCTTCCAATAAAAGCCTGTGCACCATTTAATCTGCCGCCTCTTTGCAAATGAGTTAAATCGTCTACCATAAAATACGCCCGCTGACTTTCTTTCAGGTAATTTAGATGTGCTAACACTTCTTCTAAAGAAGCACCTTCTTGGATTTTTTCAGCAGCTTCTAACACATAAAAACCTTGTGCCATACAGCTTGTTTCTGTATCAAACGGGTAAATATCAATCCCTTCAACTAGATCATTCGCTGAGGCAGCACTATTATACGTTCCACTAATTCCACTTGAAAGGTGAATACTAATCACGGCGTCGTATGTTTCACTTAGTTTTTCATATAAGGCTATTAATTCACCAAAAGCAGGCTGAGAGGTTGTTGGAAGATCTTTGTGTTTTTTGATTTCTTCATAATATGTCTTCCAGTCCATTTCTATTTCTTCACGGTATGATTCACTGCCAAAGATGACGTTGAGGGGGATCATATGAATATTATATTTATCACGTAGCTCTTGTGGTAGATAAGCAGTACTGTCTGTTACAACGGCTATTTTCATTCTTAAATACCTTCCTTATTCGTTAAGTTACTCTTTTTTATTTTAAAAGAATGATCATTTTTTCATTAGATTTATAATAGTAATCAAAAAAGCCTGCCTAATCAATAGGCAAGCCCGCTATATCCGAAAAAGACTCCTTACCCTGTCTATCATTTCCCTCCAGATAAAATGTGAGAGAACAAAAAACAGGCGAAAAAGGAGTACTTGTCCGGAACATTATCTCATTTCTACCCAGCCGTTTTTAATTGCTACAACAACAGCTTGTGTACGGTCGTTTACATTCATTTTTTGCAAAATGTTACTCACGTGGTTTTTGACTGTTTTCTCACTAATAAAGAGCGATTCACCAATTCCTCTGTTGCTCTTTCCGTCAGCTAACATTTGAAGAACTTCGCATTCACGTCTAGTTAAGATATGAAGTGGTCTGCGAATTTCAGGATATACCTCGTGCTGTGGATGTGCTGAAACGCCGCTAGTTGCTAGGCGTCGGAATTCATTTACTAAATTATGAGTGACTTTCGGATGTAAATAAGAGCCTCCGTCAGCTACAACTTTCACTGCTTCGATAAGTGTGTCTGCATCCATTTCTTTTAACAGGTAGCCTCTCGCTCCTGTTTTCAATGCATGTGTTACATAGTTTTCATCGTCATGAATAGATAGAATAATGACTTTTGATTCGGGATAAAGCTCAACAAGCTGCTTTGTAGCCTCAACACCATTTACATTCGGCATATTAATGTCCATAATGACAACATCCGGATGATAGTGTTCTACGATACGTGCAGCTTCGTCACCGTCGTCTCCTTCTGCAACTACTTCAAAAGTAGGTTCAAAATCTAAAATCCGTTTGACACCTTCACGGAATAATTGGTGGTCATCAATAATTACAATATTTACTTTAGTCACAAGCTACGCCTCCCCATGTTTATTGTTCTACACCTGAACTTTATGGTCAATATGTCTTTTGACTCTATTTTACAATTTTATTTTGCAATGTTAGCGGCACGCGAATCATGATGAATGTCCCTAGACCTATTTTTGAGTCTATGGTCATTTTACCTTCCAGTAAGTCTACGCGTTCTTTCATGCCAAGTAAACCGAAGGATTTGTTTTTGTTTGTTTTCACATCTTTCATATCAAAGCCTTTTCCATCGTCTTTAATAATTAATGTCACAAAGTCTTTCGTTACTTCTACTTTGACAGAGATTTCTTCAGCTTCTGAATGCTTTAATGAATTTGTGACAGCTTCTTGGGCTAGTCTAAACAGTGCTACTTCAAATTGAGAAGCAATTCTTTCGCTTTCTGTATCACCTAGGCATTGGAACGTAATTTTGGTTTTCCCATCATATTCTTCAATTGTGTTTAAGTATTTTCTCAGTGTTGGAATCAGACCCAAATCATCTAAAGCCATCGGTCTTAAATCATAAATGATTCTTCTTACTTCGTACAGTGCATTTCGCACATTTTGTCTGAGACTTCTAATTTCTTTAAAGCCTTCTTCTGTACCGCGGTCTCTAAAAATCCGTTCAATTAATTCGGAACGCATCATCACGTTTGCCAGCATTTGAGCAGGGCCGTCATGAATTTCCCGAGACACTCTTTTGCGTTCTTCTTCTTGGGCTTCAATAATTCTGAGCCCAAAATCTTGTTTTGCCTGAGCATCTTCAAGTAAAACGCCGACCTGGCGTAAATCCTGGTTGAGATAGTTGAGAACAACTGTAATCTGACTCACAAGGGTTTCAGAGCGTTCTATGACGTCTTGCAAGCTTAGTAATCGTCTTTCCAGATCGTCTCTTCTTTCTCTCAGCTGCTTCTCGCGCTGCTGAATCATGGTGAGTTCCACCTGCAAGTTATGTGCTTTTTCGTAGGCCTCCCGTATTTCTTCTTCGCTGAATTTGTTGAAGTTTCTGCTGACCTCAGATAAGCGATTTCTAGCATGTCTTGTATGGACTTCCAGCTTATCCCCAAAATCAATTACTTCGTTTACTTGCTGCTTGATTTGCTTCAGCTCTTCTACTAGGCTTTCATATTGTTGACGGGACTGTTCGCCTATTCTAAATACTTCGTCCTTGCTGCCATCAACTGTACTTAGCATTTTCATGATGATTGAATCCAATAATTTTGGATCCATTTTGGGTGTTGTCATGGCTTTTCCCTCCCGTAACAGTGATGTCATCTTTTTTTATTATAAATGTCATTGATCTGCATTTTATGTCGAATTATAATGAAAGAATGCGTATAAATCTTGAAGTTTTTATGACGACCCTTTTTCCGCTCCTATCATCATAACAAAATACGCTGTAAAATTCTAAAACCAATGCAAATTTTCACTAGTCTTACAATTTGCTTGTCAGGAGGGTGTGTCTTTTGCTGAATCGCTATCTTACAGTAAAAAGTCGTGGCGAGCATGAGATCGTCATTGAAAAATCACGTTTTATTTGTCATATACAGCGTGCTGTCTCAGAAGAAGAAGCACAAGCATTTATACAATCCATTAAAAAACAACATTGGAATGCCACACATAATTGTTCAGCCTATCTCATTGGTGAACATGACCTCATTCAAAAAGCGAATGATGATGGTGAACCAAGTGGTACAGCAGGTGTGCCAATGCTTGAAGTGCTAAAAAAACGGAAGCTGAAAGATACAGTCGTTGTGGTCACTCGTTATTTCGGCGGTATCAAGCTAGGTGCCGGTGGATTGATTCGTGCCTACGGAAAATCTGTATCAGAAGCTATCAACCATGTTGGAATGGTAGAGCGCTGTTTAATGCGTACAATGCACACAACAATAGATTATACATGGCTTGGAAAGGTAGAGAATGAGCTTAGAGCCTCATCTTTTCAGCTAAAAGAAATCCATTATGCAGAAGATGTTATTTTTGAGACATATGTCGAAGAAACACAAACAGAGCAGTTCATTGAGTGGATGACTGAGCTGACAAATGGAAAGAGTGTTACAAAAGAAGGCGAATTGATTTATTTAGAAAAGGACATTGGTCCGATAAAGGAGACAGATGAATGGCACAACGAGTAAAAGTGCGTGTACGAAAGAAAAAGAGTAAGAAGAAGAGAATTATCAAACGTATTCTGGTCTTATTTTTGCTACTTATCATCTGCATGGGCGGATTCGCAGTATATAAAATCGTCAATACTCTTCAAGCTGCTGACAAAACATATGATGAACTAAACCGTGGAGAGAAATCGAATCTTCGTGATGCGGTTATTGATATTAAGAAAAAACCTTTCTCTGTATTATTTGTCGGAATTGAGGATTATGCCACAAAG
The DNA here is from genome assembly GCF_058791855.1 of Bacillus sp. EB106-04-04-XG123. Lineage (NCBI taxonomy): Bacteria > Bacillati > Bacillota > Bacilli > Caryophanales > Bacillaceae > Bacillus > Bacillus sp. EB106-04-04-XG123. The sequence goes on from NZ_JBYTDZ010000002.1 coordinate 423,742, forward strand.
GGTGATCATGGCCGTTCAGATTCACTCATTGTCGCAACGATTAACCCTCAAGACAAAACGATGAAAATGGTTAGTATTCCTCGTGACACACGCGTACAGCTTGCAAGTGATACAACAGGAAGTAAAGAAAAGATCAATGCAGCATTTGCTAAAGGTGGTAAAGACGAAACGATCGAAACTGTCGAACAATTCTTGCATATTCCGATTGATAAGTATGCAACCGTTGATTTCGACGGATTCAAGGATGTCATTGATGAAGTCGGCGGAATTGATATCGATGTTCCATTTGACTTCAATGAAAAAAGTGATGTTAAAAAATCGAAAAAGATTTACTTCAAAAAAGGCAATATGCATTTAAACGGGGAAGAAGCACTTGCTTACGCACGGATGAGAAAACAAGATCCACGCGGTGATTTCGGACGTAACGATCGTCAGAAACAAATTTTACGTGCAATGATTGATCAAATGGCGAAGCCAAATAACATTGCGAACGTCGATAACATCGCTAAAGAGGTCAGTGATCACATTACGACCAATTTCCGTATCACAGAAGGTCTTGCGCTTCAGCAAATCTACAGCGGATTTAAAGGAGACGACACAGAAACACTTTCTATTAAGGGATCAGACCTTTATTTAGGGCCAAATCGCACGTATTACTTTGAGCCAGATCCGACCAATTTAGCTAACGTACAAAATGAATTACGGACGCATTTAAAGCTTCCTGCTGAATCTTCAACTGAAACAGATTCACAAACCAATCCGTCCTCTGGTGAAACAGGGTCAAGTGATACAACTAACTCATCGACCAGCACACCTGGACAATAATAAAAACAGCCCAGTTCCTAGGAACGGGCTGTTTTTTACTGCCTTTTGACCATTCGTTTATAAAATTTCGTAAATGGTTTAAATTCTTCATTCACCAAGCCTGTGACTTCTGCAATCACTTGCATGAACATGACCAGTAAAAAGATAATAATCAGTGATAACCAAATGGTGGCGCTTGTCAGCAAAATCGCACTTAGACTAAAGACTAAGCCAATCATATAAATCACGATGACAGCCATGCGATGGGACAAGCCAAAGGCCATCAGTCTATGATGAATATGAGATTTGTCAGGTGCTGAGATCGGCTGTTTGTTTAATATTCGTCTAATGATGGCAAAGGTGGTATCGAAAATAGGGACACCTAAGATGATCACTGGAACAACAACACTAAACAAAGTGACACTTTTGTATAGCCCTAATAGTGACAGTACCGAAATCATATAGCCTAAAAAAAGCGAACCGGTGTCACCCATAAAAATCTTCGCCGGATGAAAGTTGTAAAAAAGAAAGCCGATGGTACTGCCAATGACAACAAGGGATAAAGAAAGAATCAAAATTTTATCTGCTGAAAATGCCATCACGGCAATGGTTGATAAACCGATGACAGAAATACCGGCAGCCAGTCCATCAAGGCCGTCAATTAAATTAATGGCATTTGTGATTCCGACAATCCATAACACGGTTAGGGGATATGCCATCCAGCCTAACTCAATTCGATCTGTTAAGAAAGGAACAGAGAAAAAGTCCATTTTTAAGCCTGTGCTTACAATCAGACAAGCAACAAGAACTTGTACGAGAAATTTGAATTTTGCACTTAAATTATATTTATCATCAAATATACCTAGAATGACGATAAGTACGGCACCAACTGAAATTGCTGTAATTTTATTATGTAGAAACAGCCCGCCTGCTAATGCTCCAGCCGCTACCCCAATAAAAATTGCCAAACCGCCCATTCGAGGCATTACTTTATCATGAACTTTTCGTTTATTCGGCTGGTCCACTGCACCAATCTTAATTGCAAACTTTTTGACGATTGGTGTCACAATTAAAACTGTAGCCAGAGAGACAAAAAACGCTAATAAGGCGCGTTCGTAATCCATAGGTCAGTCTCCTTCTAAATTGAAATCTGTATTTTGTATATTGGCCGCTCTTTCCATTATACAATTGAATAGAGGATGATCACAAGCTTCCCCTGTGAAGAAGAAACAAATAAAAACGCACAATCCCTGATGAATTATGCGTTTTCTTTAATATTCGTTAGTTCCACCATGTTTGTGAACAGCGCGTGCCAATCTTTTTTCTTCGCACGGCTTTGTCTTAGATGTCTATAATCCATATCGTCTTTTTTGCTGATCACTTTTTGGCAGGCTTCTACGAAGAGTGCAGGATCTTCGCCCTCTAAATATTCATACACATCATTCTCTTTTAGCCTTTCCGTTGACGGAAGATTTAAACCGACAACCGGTATTCCTGCGGCTAAAAATTCATATAGCTTGAGCGGGAACACGGCTTGATTGTAAGGAGATTGTTTGTATGGCATCATGCCTACATCAATCAGCTTCATATACGCAGGCACTTCTTCTGGTGCAACAGCACCTGTCCAAATCACATTTGGCAGTTTAAGTGCATGCTGAAAAGATGGATCGCCATTTGTTCCATCCGGACCGACAAATAAAAATGTCCAATCAGGCTGCATGCGAGCAGCTTCTGCTATCATGTCAAAATCCAGCTTCGGCTTGATGCCTCCAATAAAACCAAGAACAGTTCCTTCTCTTCCTCCCAGCACATCCTCCTTACATGGAAGATTGCTTTTGGCAAACACATCGTACTCAACGCCATTTTCCACTGTAAAGACATCTTTCGGTTCACCCATGAGACGTTTTTTAATTTGATCGTGCAAGTATTGAGAAGAGCATGTAATGCTGTGTGCGTATTTGATGATTCGATTTTCTGCTTTCACAATGACACGCTGCCTCATATAAGAAAGCAAATTATTTTTGCCGCTTATCGGCTCTCCCCACAGGTCACTGCAGTCATAGACAATATGTTTCCATTCAAATAAAGAAGATAAGAGCGGAAAGCCCGGAAACGTATACCATAAGCAAACAGCGATTCCCTTCTTTTCCTCCTGCCGTAAATGCTCAAGAAGTGGGGACAATTTATGAATATAGAACATGTCTTGATATCGGCCAAAGCGAAAAAATTTGTTCTTAAGCACATCAGGAATGGTCAATTGCTTCATTCGATCGGTTATGGGCTGAAAGGGAGCTTTATGACGGGATGCAGATGGGCATACCCAGATGACCTCTTTCGTTTCTGGATCAGATGCTAGAAATTCCGCCAGTCGATGCCGTCTGTACCTCAAGCCGTCCTGTCCCCATTCTCCCGTCGCTACGATAACATGTATGATCGAGTCTGCTTTCACCTTTATCACCTTTTTTCCCTTCTGTTTATAAGCGCTTCTTCACAGCATTTGTCGCATAGTGCATAAAACACCAAGATGCTTTGACAAAATGCAGCTGCTCAATTTCTCTGTAGACGAACCACGTTTTTTTCGCTGCTTTCCACTTGTTACTAGAGATCGAGTTCCCAACGATACGGTATTCACTGAGCGGTTCACTCATACCATAGGCTGTAAATCCTCTTTTTAATATGGACAGCCACGTTGCTAAATCCTGTCTTGTGCGGATGTTCGGCATTTCTATATGTCCGATCTTCTGTACATCAAGCATCACCGTTAAACAGCCGATAATGGTATTTTTCAAAGCTTCATCATAAGTTAATCTTGCTGGTGCAGTGACGGTTTTTTCTAATGGTTCTCCATTTTCTGCGATAATATCATATGCCGTGAATGTAAAGGCATAATCGTTTGTCAGCATGAAGTCTACCTGCTTTTCGAGCTTCGTCTCTTTCCACTTATCATCGCTGTCTAAAAAAGCAATAAAGCGGCCTTTTGCCTTTTTGATGGCTGTATTTCTAGCGATGGCGGCTCCCCCATTTTTCTCTAAATAAATGACGTTGATTCTGTCGTCTGCTTCACTTAAGTCCCCAAGCAGCTTCCTTGTTCCATCTGTTGAACAATCATCTGCGATGATCAGTTCCCAATTGGAATAAGTTTGGGCAAGGACGGAATGAACTGTATCCGTTAAATAACGTTCCGCATTATAGGCCGGTGTAATGATTGATACTAACGGTTGATTGTTCACCTAAGACTCATCTCCAGTTCATCATTAAGATTCTTTGAACACTTCGGGCAAGACCACAAACATGAGCGAGATACTAAAGCCAATGACAAGTCCAAGCAGTGCACGTTTTTTCGCTGACATGCCTTTATTGCCTTCATCAAGAACTTGAGCAGGATCCACAATCTTCGCCTGCTTCATTCCAAGCTTTGTAGACTCCAATTCATATAGGAATCGTTCTTTATCTACTTTGGAATCGTTGCTGACAGATTCGTCTTTTAAAGCAGATAATCTACTTTCAATCACCTGCTGCCTTTTTGTAAATAATGCTTTGTCTTGCTTCAGAAATGTATCTGACACCTGCTTCACGACAGCTAAAGCATGATCCTTCTCAGCATCTGTGAAGGACAGCTGTAATTGTGTATCTGATTGATTGGTGAGGATGAGGCGGCTTTTCACATCCTGCCTTTCTTCTTCTTTGATGTCACTGAGTGCTTCATTCAAAAATGCATCGCTTTTTAATAGAGATGTCACTTCAGCTATATTGTTATACACTCCGTCATCATATTTACCAAGCGTGAGAGTAACAGCAGCTGTGTAACTAGACTGCTGCGTTGTTCCTTTGGCAAAAAAGAATCCAAAAGCGCCTAATACGACAGGCAGCAGCACGAGCCATACGATATACTTTTTGATTCGCTTCCCTATTCTAGATATGAAACCAGACATGTTCATTCTCCCAACATTGACGTATTTGCTTTTTCACTAGTGTAGCCATACCAGCGCAGCATCACACACGGTTTACCAAGTCTTAAACCGCTGTTTGTTTTTCAACATATTCACCGCTGCGATCACGAGTCCTAAAAAGACCCAGTGGAAATATAAATTCGAGACAGAACTAGGACTGATACTTGAAACGAGAAAGCTCAGCATGGCAGCGAACAAACCTTCAATGATCATTTTTGCTGATCTTGTATCAGCCCATTGATATTGTTTATACAGCGTGAACATGAGATAAGCGTAGACGGAGATATAGCCCAGCATGACCGCAAATCCAAAGTTCGTCATCACTTCCAGCAGCCAATTGTGCACTTCAACCACTTGATCTGTATCAAAGATTGAAAAGTGGGCTAAGTAGTAAGACACATTCCCCGCTCCGACACCAAATCCGTATGAATCCGTAAAGAAATGCCATGCATTTTTGATCAAATTCGCTCTCGCAATGTTGGATGGGAGTGGTTCACTAAAAGAATGCGCGACCTGAGAAGCGAGAAACAAGTCATAAAAGACTGAATAAATCTTGGCTGAAAAAACAACGATACAGATGACACCAAGTCCGCCTGCTGCGATGAGTGACCACTTTCTGAGAAAGCGCGGCATGAGCAGCCACACATAGATGGCGACTCCTGCAAATATGCCAAGCAGGCTCGCGCGGGATTCTGTTAACAAAATGAGATACAGTGCTGCAATGGCGCCAAATAATCCAAATGCTTTGATATAACCATTTTTCATTTGTCGCATACACGCTAAATATAAGAAAAAGCTAATCGATAAAAACGTCGCAAAATCATTTTGATTAAAAAAGACAGCTGTAGGATAGTGCTGTTTATACGCCGGCCCAAGATATAATGAAGTATTCGGTAAATGGTTCAAAGTAAAGTGATTATAAAACCCTATCCCCATCACAAATACAGTCATGACGAGCCAAATGCTATAAAAGGTGACCACTTGATCCATTCGCTGGATGTACATGACCACAAGAAAGACAAACCCCATCCCCATCGCAAGCAGGGACATATATTTGAGACCGTCTGTCACCGAATGAGCCCACAGCAGTGAGATGAGCCCATAAAGAAACCATGCAGCGAAAAAACCAAGAATCCCTTTTACACGAATCTGCTGCCACTGCGATATGTACGTCCCCTTATCTCTCATCCGCCATATGAATAAAGCAAAAGCAGCAATGAGCATAATACGGTAGAGAAAAAGACTAAAGAACCCAGCACTAATTGAAAAGAAAGCGTTGTTGAGAAAGGTCAATGCAATTAAAAGATAAATGGCTGACATGAACACCTGCTCACCGTTCATGTATAGCTTCATTAACACGAGAAAAACCGTTAGGATCAAAAGCAGGACCGGAATAGCGACGATCTTTTTTAACCCGATGGGCTGCGCAGACGCCATTTGTACAAGTCCTAGCCCTGCTGCAAATAATATACATCCGATCATGATTTGCCATGCTGTTTGTTTCACGCTCATACCCATTTTCCTCCTAAGCAACCCATCCGATTTGAGGGATTAAGCCTTGACTTCCTGTTTATAGTAGGAAATGGTACGAGCCAAACCTTCCTGTAAACTCACAACAGGCTCCCAAGCTAAGACTTGTTTCGTTTCCTCATTTGCTAATGTACTATGCACGATATCTCCTGCACGCTGCGGTTTGTAAATCGGTTCAAGCTGTGATCTTGTTACCCGTTTCATCGTTTGAAACAGTTCATTCACAGTGATGGAATGACCACACGAAATATTTAAACAAACGTTTGATTGGGCTGTTAATGCCGCAACATTCGCTGCCGCTAGATCACCCACATAGATAAAGTCTCTTGTTTGTTCCCCATCTCCAAAGATAAAAGGGGCCTCATCCTTTGCAAACTTATCAGAGAAAATAGAGACAACACCACCTTCGCCAAGTGCGTCTTGGCGCGGACCATATACATTGCTGTACCTGAGAATACAATAGTCCACATCATAAAGTGATTTTGCCATTTCTAAATACCGCTCTACTGTCAGTTTTGCTAAACCATAAGGTGAACCAGGCTTCAGCCGGTGAGCGGTGTCTACTGGCAGATACACCGGGTCTCCATAGACAGCTGCTGATGAGGCAAAGATGACTTTTTCCACCCCTGCTTCAGCCGCAGCTTTCATGACGTGCAGAGATCCTTTGATATTGACCTCTTCGTCATAAACGAAATCCTGAACGGAAATGGCTACACTTACTTGTGCTGCAAGATGAATGATATAATCCGGTGCGATTTGTTTGATCAAATCAATCGTCGCTGGCTTTGTGACATCTGCCTCTATGCATTGCACGGAAAGATGGGCAATATTTTCTCGAGATCCAGTTGAAAAGTTATCAAGAATGATGGGCTCATAGCCTTTTTCTAGTAAAGCCTCTACCGTATGTGATCCAATAAATCCGCTTCCCCCAGTAACCAATACTTTCTTCATCCAAGCTCCCCCTGTTATTGTGCCTTCGATACCAATTCTGCTTCCCATACACTTGGGCGGCCGATAGACTGGTAAATAAATCCTCTCTCTTTCATTTCTGCTGGATCAAACAAATTCCTTCCATCAATTACAATTGGCGAACGAAGCAGCTGCTTGATCTGGTCTTTATCCATCTTCTGTACGTCATCCCATTCTGTTAGGATGAGACAGGCATCGGTATCTTTTACTGTTTCATACAGGTCGTTGCTGAAAACCGCCTGCGGACCAAGCTCCCGCTCAGCTTCCATATAAGCAATCGGATCATAGGCTTTTACAAAAGCACCTAGCTCTCTCAGCATTGGGATAATATCTAATGCAGGTGCGGAACGCATATCATTCGTATTCGGTTTGAATGCAAGGCCTAAGACAGAAATGGTCTTTCCTTTAATATCACCGAACACACTCATCAGTTTGCTGACAAGGTGGGCTCTTTGGTTGTTGTTCGTTTCAATGACAGATTCGATCAGCTTGAACCGATACCCGGATGTTTCGGCAATTTTGAGAAGAGCCATTGTGTCTTTCGGGAAACAAGAACCCCCAAATCCAATGCCTGCTTTTAAAAATTTATGCCCGATGCGGCTGTCTAATCCAACTCCTTCACTGACTTTTTCAACGTCAGCGCCTACCCTTTCGCAAATATTTGCAATGTCATTAATGAAAGAGATTTTTGTGGCAAGCATGGCATTTGCAGCATACTTAATCATTTCAGCACTTTCTAAGTTGGTCTCCACAACTTCTGTTTGAAACGGATCATGCAGCCTTTTAATGATGGTGGAAGCATGAGTGCTTGTTGAACCAATGACTGCCCGCTCCATATTCATCGTGTCTTGAATTGCAGAGCCTTCTCGGAGAAACTCTGGATTGGATACGACGTCAAAGGGATATTTGCTGCGCGATGCTTTTTCCACAATGGCTTGAACGAGACGGCCTGTTCCAACGGGCACTGTGCTTTTATTGACGATGATTTTATAGCCATTCAGGTGTTCACCGATCGTTTGAGCGACGGCTTTCACATACGTTAAATCCGCTTCCCCTTGTGGCGTCATCGGTGTCCCTACGGCAATATAGATAATCTCTGATTCCCTAATAGCGGCAGGAATATTCGTTGTAAAAAACAGTCTTCCTTCTTCTGTATTCTTTTCAATCAATTCCTTTAAACCTGGTTCATAAATGGGAACGACACCACTTTTTAAGCTGTTGATTTTTGATTCATCGATGTCACAGCAGATGACACGATTTCCGATATCAGCAAAACAAGTACCCGATACTAACCCGACATACCCTGTTCCAATCACAGCAATTTTCTTCAACATTTTTCATCCTCTCAGTAAAAGCATATTGTCCGTTCCAAGCTGTTTATCTATCTATCATTCTTTGCACATTTCATCTTGTTTAAACGATGGATGTTGATTGATTGAGCACCTTCTCATATTGCTGAATGAGATGCTTCGCATTATGTTCTGATGAATATTCTGTATGAACCATTTCCTGAAGATCGCTTTTCACTTGCTCATTCCATCTGTTTTCATAAAGGCAGGCGTGAATCGCCTCTTTCAGCTGACTCGTCGAACGTGGTTCAACAAGCAGGTGTTGATAGGTTGAAAATAAGGATGGGAGACCACCAACTCGTGTTGCAATGACAGGTACTTTTAAAGCGAGCGCTTCTAGTACGACGGTTGGCATTCCTTCACTGTAGGAAGGGAGTGCAAACAGATCAGCTGCCATTAAGTAGTCTCTTACCTGCTCATTCGGTACCTGCCCTGGGAGTATAATAGATGCTCCTGCCCGTTCCATGAGCTCCTTTGCAAGGGGGCCTTTTCCGACAAAGACTGCTTTCACACCATCCATGCTGCTGACAGCATCAGCTAGTTCAAGCAAGCCCTTCTCTTTCACTAAACGCCCGACGAAAACAACGAGCTTATCTTGAAGCGGTAAACGTAAGTGCTTTCTGATGCCTTTTTGATCTTCATCCGTTCTTGAAAATGATTGGAGCGGAATACCAAGCGGAAGACATTTTGCTTCTACCTTCGTCATATCATTTGTCTTTTTAGACAGCTCCTCACTCACTGTCAGAACAACAGATGCCTGCTTCACCGCCGTTTCAAAGGCTGCCTGTGCCCCTTTGCTATAGCTCGGATATACGTTCACATCACTGCCGTGTAAGGTCAGAAGATAAGGGATTTGCATTTCTTTCTGAATGACAGCCGCCGCTCCGCCAGACGGCATGGCAAAATGCGCATGGATGAAATCTGGTGACAGCTGATGATGCTGCATTGCCCGGAGAACGGAAGCCGCTATTCGTTTACTCGGCTGTGCCCATTTCAGCTGTCCAGGGAGCGCTCGATAAGACGGTCTGTAAACTGTCACTCCGTTCCGCACTTCCTGTTCAGGCAGCTCTTTTTTCTGCCTATAGGATGCCTTGAGCATCCGTAAAACCGGCGGATTCTCTGGATTAGGACAAATGACAGTCACTTCTATTCCTTGTTTGAGCAGCTCCTGGACTTGCGTTTCATGAAATACGCCCTCACTCGGATGTTTTTCACTAGGATATACACTTGTCAGCCATAGTACCTTCATGACGAACGACCTCTTCTCAATAATTTGCCTGCAGCCTGCGGATACATTTTGATGAGCAGCAAGCCATACAATGCAGCACTGACACAAACAGTCAGAAGTAATTGAAATGAAATATCTGCTGATGTCAGCTTCATCCCTTGATGTAAAGCTACCGCACAGACAGCCATGAGCAGCGTCATGACAGCGGGCTTTCCAAGTGATTTTAAATACACCTTCATATCAAGCTGAATGACATATGCCATGAGCCATCTGCCGACAATAAAGTTGAGCAGGCTGACACCTGAGTAAATCCAAGCTACTGTAAGCAGACTGCCTGTCATGACACCTGCATATAATGCGCAGCCATACACGATGAGCATCCCCGTATCCCAATAAAAGGCTAAGTCCGCTCTCCCTTTTGCAAGAAGTATGGAACCGTTTGGATTCATCAGCACACGCAGCAGGCCGACAATGCACAATATATTTAAAACCGGAACCGCTACTAGCCATTTCTCTCCAAACACGACTTCTATAAAACTGTCTGATACGGCAACAAGGCCGATTATTAATGGAAAACTAACCAATGCGAGCATATTCGTCATACTTAGGAAGCCCTCACGCAGCATGGAGTGATCACGCTGACTTTTTGCGAAAACTGGGAAAGCCACTCTCGTCACAATCGGATTAATCTTCAGTACGGGTATCGTCACAATTTGATACGCCAAGCTGTAAATACCTAACGCCTCCGCTCCAAGAAATCGGCCGATTAAAATCATGTCGATGTTTGATCCTGCTCGGTTGACCAGTCTGGATGCGAGCTGGAATGCACCGAATGAGAAAAATTCCTTCACCTCTCCTAATGCAAAAACAGGTGCTGGACGCCACTTCTTCCAATAAGCCGCTGCATACATGAGACCTTTTCCTGATTGCAGCAGCACTTGAGAAATAACATAGGCGATAATCGGATTCATGAAGAAGGCGAAAACGAGTAAAACGAGCAGCGATATGATGGTCGCAATAGCTTCAATGGTGCTTAATGTTTTAAAGGCTAAGTCTTTTTGCATCATATACTGGTACTGCTGGCCAATCGGTGCGATCAGAAACATGATCGATAATAGCTTGAGCAGACCCTCTAGCTCTGGCCGGTTATAAAAAGCGGCTATCATTGGGCTTAGCAGGATGAGCAGACAAAACAAGATAATCCCTGTGAGCAAGTTGATCCAATATAATGTAGATAATTGACGTTCTGTCGTTTGTTCCTTTTGAATGATCGCTGCCCCAATTCCTAGATCAAGTAAAATCTGCGTAAATATTGTGACAGTTGTGATCATGCCAACGAGTCCAAACTCCTTGAGTGACATCACATTCCCTAAAAAGGCGAACTGTGCAATTTGGATAATGGTGATGATCAATGCGGACAAGCTTGTCCATTTTGCCCCGCCTAGCATGCGTTTTTTCATACTTGCCATTTCTCTTCCCTACTTTACTTATCTGGCTCCGTCACCAGTCATGATGACTTTTAACGTTTTTACCATAATCTTCGTGTCGAGAGAAAATGTCAAGTTTTGAATATACTGTAAGTCGTGTGTTAATTTTTCACTTGGACTCATTTCATATCCGCCATTTACTTGAGCAAGACCTGTCAGCCCCGGCTTTACTGCCAATCTTTTTGTGAAGCCTGGAATCGTCCGATTAAATTCTGCGGTAAACATCGGTCTTTCCGGACGAGGACCTACGATACTCATTTCTCCTTTTAACACGTTGATAAATTGCGGAAGTTCATCAATTCTTGTTTTACGGATGAATGCCCCCACTTTGGTGATACGCGGGTCGTTTTTTTGAGCCCATTTCGCTCCTCCGCTTTCTGCGTCAGTTCTCATCGATCTGAGCTTCCATAATTTAAAGTAAACACCGTCTTTCCCGACCCTTTCCTGCATATAAAAGGCTGGCCCTGGTGTTTCTAGCTTAATCAAAAGAGCAAACAGCAAAATGATTGGCGTACTCAACATCAATCCGATGAACGAGAACATTAAATCTATGAAACGTTTTGCAAATAAATAACGAACCATATGTTCTGTTAAGGCAAAAGAGTGATTTCGTCTCACTTCATATTCTCTGTAAAGATTCATCGCTTTCTCTGCACTCACTGACCTGCACCTCACCATTCAAAGTAGTTGTTGTGTAAAGAGATGTTCTATGAAAGTCAGTTTAGCAGAGCAACATTAAGCAAATGTAAATGGGCTGTTAAGTCTTGTAAAACTGTGTTAAGAATGTGCACTTATATCAAGTTATGCCCTTTTCAACGTAAAAAAGACCCGCAATTCTGCGGGTCTCTGGGTCTTTTCTTTATTTTGCTTTTACAGATTCGATCGTTTTCAATCGAAGTGTTCCATTTGCATCTTTTGTATAGGTTACTTTTACTTTTGATTCTTCTTTTAAGCTGTTCACTTGTTTAGAAAAGGTATTTCCGAATTGAATCGCTACTTCTTTTCCATCAATGTTGACAGCAATTGTATGTCCATCAGCCAAACCGACATATGTGCCTTCTTTGGTGACTTCATTTTTCTTACTAGTTGTTGATTCTTTCTTTGTTTTAGAGTCAGCTTTTGAGTCAGTTTTTGATTGGTCTTTAGCAGGTTCTTCTTTTGTAATTTCTTTGCTTGAGCTGTCTTTTGCTTCTTCATCAGATTGACCTGCTGGTTCTTCTGTTTGAGCAGCTGTTTCTTTGCTTTGATCATCTGATTTTTCATTTTTTGATGATTGATCATCTTCTGATTTTTCGTCTGCAGCCTTATCTTTGTTTTGATCGGTTGCTTCAGTTGTTTCTTTTTGACTGTCATCCTTTTTGTTATCGCTTGATTGATTTGTTGTGCCGCACGCTGTGAGCAATACTCCTAGAAGCAATACGAGAAACGGCATTGTGATTAATTTTTTCAAGATCGTCACCTCTTCATGATTTGTCGGTTTGCTGAAGATTTATGCGTAAACCATTCACCTTCTATGTTTCAATTATAACAAACATAGCCAAAAATGAAATGTATTTTTAACTTGACAATGTTTCTTCGTGGACTTTTAAAAAAAGGCTGCCGAGTTCTTACTCGAGCAGCCTAAGAGGAGTATCTGAGGCACCCCTCAGGTTTGTGTTTTCTTATCTAAAATAACCTGACACACCGCTTGAAATGCCTGACGCTAAACGATCTTTATACGTAGCAGATTTCAAGATGTTTGAATCAACTGGACTAGAAACAAAACCAGTTTCTAAAAGAACACTCGGCATTTTAGAATATTTAATGACGTAGAAGCCAGCTGTTTTCACACCACGGTCTCTTGTTCCTAGTGCACTGACCATTTTTGGCTGGATGTTTTGCGCCAGCTTCAGGCTGTTTGCAGCCGCATATGTTTTGTCATAGTATGTTTCTGTTCCATTTGCACTGCTGTTATCATTTGAGTTCGCATGGACACTAATGAAGATATCCGCTTTCGCATTGGCACCTTTGCTCACTCGTGTTTGAAGACTATCAAATGTGTCTGATGTTCTTGACATAGTCACGAGTGCACCAGCGTTGTTTAATTTCGTATTTAAACGCTTTGCTACGTCTAAATTCAAATTCTTTTCATATAATCCGTAACCTACAGCTCCTGAATCATGCGCGCCATGACCTGGATCAATGAATACTTTTTTCCCAACAGCCGGGTTTTTCAGCTGGTTTACAACAGTTGGAGTGACAGTATTTGTACTGCCTACAACAGTAAATTTAGTGATTTTCTTGCTGCTCACTGTTGCTCTTGTTACTTTTGGCAGCGTCTTTTCATTCGTTAGAAGCAATGCTTTGTTTTGCTTCGCCGCAATGCCAGCAGCAGAAGATGAAGTGGCATAGCCAAATCCTCTTCCTACATAGGTATTATTGACGCTCATATTGTATTTTTTCACAATATTTGCCGCGACATCATAACGAGTCGATCCTTTGATTCGTGTTGGAGACTTCAATTGGTTATAAGCTGCTTTTGTGACGTAGTTCTCTCCGCCGACTACAATGGTTTGTTTGACATTGCTTGCTTTTGCAACAGAAGCGATTTCAGAACGAAGTCCCTTTTTATCTGTGTATAGAATCGGGAATCCTTTTTGAGCGGCTACAGGTGCAATTGCAATCCCATGTGCATAGAAAGAACCCTCAACGACAACGACGCCTGCTGGCTTTTTCATTTTTTTCGCGATATTAGCAGATAGCTCATATCGGTTTTTTCCTGAAATACGCTGTGTGGAGATGCCCATTTTCTTCACTTGATTGACCACGTTGTTTGACACACTTGATGTGCTGCCTAAAACGATCACCGTTTTTGTTTTTAATGAAGTTAAGGCTTTCTTTGTATCACCCGAAAGGCTTTTACTGTTTGTGTAAAGAACTGGTCCATTTTTTTGATGTGCAAGTGGAATTCCTGCTGTTGCATCTGCATACGCAGTTTTCCCTACTAAAACGACTGTACTTGCAGTTCCCCATCCTTTTTTCGCTACGTTTGCCGCTACAGCATATCTGCTACCGCCATCAATTCGTGAGACTGAATTGTCTGCCAAAGCTGTTGGAACGATAACGAAAATAGCGATGAGGCTGAGGATGGCTGTTTTCATCAATGAGCGCATCTTCTATGTCCTCCTTTTACCCTTTAATAGTTTGTTAGTTTTGTACCTGGATAGTAGAACGAGAGTATGGAAGAATATGAGTTTCCAGATTCAGCTCTCGCTTTGGCTCCGTATTGGCTCATACCAATGCCGTGGCCATATCCTTTTCCTGAAATCGTGAAGTCATTTGTGTTGTTTTTGACTGACGCAAACGTGCTTTTCACTTTTGTTGCGCCCATGACTGATCGAAACTCGGTCATCTTCATACTTGCCGTTGTGCTTTTGTTCACCGAATATGTGCCTGTTTTGTTTTTCAGATGGTATGTCAGTTTGATCGATACCGTCTTCGCACGCTGGCCTTTTGTTTTCCCTGAGAACGTCAGGCTTGAGATGGATGCGATTTTCATATCAGATGCAGCAGTTTCTTTGTTTTTAAGCAGCCATGATTTCAGGCCAGCAAGGTCAGCTGCATTTGTCTCTTTTGCCTTAGACCATTGAGATGCTGCTGTGCTAGCAGTCAATGTCGTGCTCAGTTGTTTTTTAGAGAGTTTCAGTGTCCATGGATTGACTGGATCTTTTGGATCCTTTTTGGCCACTAAGTATGGCAGTGCATTTCCCCATACTTCTTCACTTGCCTCTGTATAACCGCCATTGCTAGAGTAATAGGTTGCTGAAATGAGTTGATTGTTGTATTTCAGAACCTTTCCTTTTGTGGCATCGACAGCTTTTGTCGAATTTGTGTACCAGTTATATCCTCCATAGACTTGGAAGGCTGTTGTATCAGGGACGACTTTTCCAATACTTTTCACAGAATACGTTCTAGCGGCAACTGCCTGTGCTTTTAACGCTTCAACATTCCAGCTTGCAGGCATTTCATTTGGCACTACGCCTTTTAGATAGTCTTCAAATGGAATATTTTCGAGAGTCGGCCTGATATACCCTGATTCAATTGCAAAGTTTACGCTGCCTAAATACGGCTTTCCTGCAATTTGAAGGACATTTTTTGTTGAATATTTCTCAGGAACAACTCTTACTGTGCTATACGTTTTTATGCCTTTTAATGAAATTTTTCCGTTAGAAATATTCAATTGGTAGTTTTGATTTTTTTTCAGATAAACTTGTTTGGCTAAGGAATTTTTCAAGCTATCTTTAATCGCACTTGTGCTGCCCGCAAGATGATAAGCATATGTACCTTTTTCCTTCAACAGTGCTTTTAAAGACGCTGTGACAGAATCGGGTTTCACATACACAACGGTACTGTTAGATTTTGCAGCCAATTGCGACAGCGGCATAGCATAAATATAGCTAGAGGCTTTCGCCAAATAAACTTTATCTGCATTAATATTTAATTTCTTTATAATATTCACAGATAATTCATAGCGATTGGCACCGCTGATTCTTGTCACCTGTGAGGTTTTTTTGATTTGCTTTTCAACTTTTTGTCCAGTACTTTTCGTACTGCCGATGATGATCACTTTACTTGGCATTCTATAAGACGGAATGGAATCTTTTTTTGTTAACAGGATAGGGTATCCCTTTCTCGATGCATAGGATGCAATGGCAATCCCATTCATAAATGAGTTCCCGCCGACAACGACAGCTTGCTTATAGTTACCCATTTCTTTAGCGATTTTTTGGGAGATTTCAAACTTGTCTTTTCCACTAATACGTCTGACTTTGCCATACTTTTTAATAGATTTCTCAGCAGCTGTTGAAATGCTTTTCGTATTTCCGACAATCAGAATGTTATCCGGCTTCATTTTCTTCAGCTGGTTCTCTGTTGTTTTTGTCAGTTTTTCAATATTCGTATACAAAATAGGTGCGCCCAGTTTGTATGCTAACGGTGATACAGAAATTGCATGATCAAATGCATCACGACTGACAATGACAACAGTTGATGGATTTTTCCAGCCGGCAGACGCGATGCTATTGGCTACTTCATAGCGATTTTTGCCATCGTATCTTTTTGTGACAGCCACATTCGAACCTGAAAGCTTGTATTCTCCAGTTGTGGATACATCCATCGTTTTTTTGTTTCCGATATAATTAGACAATTTCACTGAAATTGTCGAGCTAGCCATGGCAGACTGAAAGGGTGCAACTAGTAGAGTCAGTATCATGAGAACAATTAGTGTAACGCCTGTTTTCTTCAATTTTGTTCATCCCGCCCATCTTTTTTACTTCTGTTTTTCAATCTTCTGGATTTCCTTTTGACCACTGTCATTAATAAAGTAAGAGATTTCTACTGTGTCTCCTGGTTTAAATTCATTTAACACATCTTTAAAATTATCCGTAAATTCATAGCTTAAGGTCGTATTCACTTTTTTCACTTCGACTGTATGTGCATCAGCCATTCCAATAAATTCAGCTTTCTCTTCCAGTACCTGAGGAGTTGAACTGCTTGTCTTGTTTTCTCCTGTGGACTGCTCAGCCGTTCCACATGCTGCGAGCACGATTCCTAGTAGCAGTATTAAGAACGGTAAAACGACGATTTTCTTCATTTTTTTCACCTCATGTCTTTGTATCGTCTTATAACTTATTATTTTAAGGTAAATTTAAGGTTTTTTGAAACCTTTTTTTTGTTACAACGTCTATATCTAGGTTCAGAGTAAAAAAATAACTTGTTTATCAAGATTCGTAAACCTATAATCATGGAAGAATCATAGAAAAGGTGAGGGACATTATGAGAGCTGAAAGAAAAAGAAAGAAGAAAAAGGTTCTTTGGATTGTTTTATCGATTATTGGCTTATTCGTATTAGCAACTGGCGGATACGCATATCATCTTTGGAACACAGCAGCATCGACCGTCGCAGGCATTCAGGAGAATTTAAAGAAGTCAGATAAGCGTGACAAAGATGTCGATTTAAATAAGAAAGACCCGATTTCTATTTTAGTCATGGGTGTCGATGAACGAAAAAATGACCGAGGCCGTGCAGACACATTAATATACATGACAGTAAATCCGAAAACGAAAACGACCGAAATGGTGAGCATCCCGCGTGATACGTATACGAAAATTGTCGGAAAAGGCACAATGGATAAAATCAACCATTCCTATGCATTCGGCGGTACACAAATGGCAGCAGATACTGTAGAGGAACTGCTTGATGTACCTGTTGATTACTTCGTTAAAGTCAATATGGAAAGCTTTAAGGATATTGTCGATACACTTGGCGGCATTACGGTGAACAGCACGTTTGCATTTAGCTATGATGGCCACTCATTTGGTACAGGAGAGATTAACCTGAACGGGGATCAAGCCCTTGCCTATACGAGAATGAGAAAGCAAGATCCAAAGGGTGACTTCGGACGTCAGCAAAGACAGCGCCAAGTCATTGAGGGCATCATTGCAAAAGGTGCCAACATTTCATCTATCACGAAATTCGGCGATATGTTCAAAGTCGTAGAAAATAATATGAAGACAAACATGTCATTTGACGATATGTGGACGATGATGAATGATTATCGCGATGCAAGACAGCATGTAAAACAGCACGAGTTGAAAGGATCAGGCGCACGTATCAATAACATTTATTACTACCAGCTTGATGACAGCAGTCTGGCTAAAGTGAAGAAGGAATTGAAGGAAAGTTTGGAGTAGTAAAAAAGAAGACTACATTTCTGTAGTCTTCTTTTTTTATGATTGAAATGGAACTGGTTTTTCTTCGCTTAATCCAAAACGATGGAGAAGCTCTTCGACAATTCGTTTTGACGCTTGTCCATCACCATATGGATTAGACGCCTTCGACATGTTGTCGTACTCTTTCTGATCGACTAGCAGCTGTTTTGCCATATTGTAAATGGTCTCTTCATCTGTACCCGCGAGCTTAAGCGTACCAGCTTTCACACCTTCAGGGCGTTCTGTTGTATCGCGCAGCACTAGTACTGGCTTCCCTAGAGAAGGCGCCTCCTCTTGTACACCGCCAGAATCCGTTAATATAAAGTGTGAGGCAGCAGCGAAGTTATGGAAATCAACAACTTCAAGCGGCTCAATTAAGTGCACACGATCAAGATCACTGAATTCTGTCTGAGCCGCATCACGAACAGCAGGGTTTAAATGTACAGGGTAGACAACCTGAACATTTTCAAACTCTTCTACAATACGTCTAATTGCTCTAAACATGTTTTTCATCGGCTGGCCGAGATTTTCTCTGCGATGAGCCGTTAACAAAATCATTTTATCTGTGCCTATTTTCTCTAAAATAGGGTGTTGATACTGCTCTGTAACCGTTGTTTGCAATGCATCAATCGCAGTATTCCCCGTCACACAAATCGTCTCTTCTTTTTTATTTTCAATTAAAAGATTCTGCTTTGCCTCTTTTGTAGGAGCAAAATGAATATCAGCAATTGTGCCTGTCATTTGTCGGTTCAATTCCTCAGGGAACGGCGAGTATTTATTGTGTGTTCTTAAACCCGCTTCAACGTGACCGACAGAAATTTGGTGGTAGAATGCGGCCAAGCTTCCTGCAAAGGTTGTAGTGGTGTCTCCATGAACAAGGACGATATCAGGCTTTTCCTCTTGGAATAATTGATCTAGTTTCAATAGTGCATTTGATGTGATTTCAGATAATGTCTGGCGCTGCTTCATGATGTTTAAATCATGATCTGGCGTAATAGAAAAAGCCTCAAGGACTTGATCAAGCATTTCTCTATGTTGAGCTGTTACAGTAACAATCGAATTTATCTGTGGATGTTTATTCAGTTCAAGGACAAGTGGTGCCATTTTGATTGCTTCAGGTCTAGTACCGAAAATAGTCATTACATTTAGTTTTTTCACTTGTTTATGCCTCTTTCCTAGTATAATACTTTCAATTATACACAATTGGGAGGATAAAATTAATGATATAAAAAAAGAAATTTACATTGAATTAACATTAAATTTCTCTTTCCTTTACATTTAACATATAAAATATGAATTATCTAAAAGTCATTTTAGTGAAATCATTTGTCTTTCCTATGATTTGTAAGTTACACTTTAAACAGACGACCAAGAACAAACATTGAAATATGAAATCGGTTATCTATGTAAGGAAGGTGCAAAGTTCATTGAAAAAAGTACGTAAAGCCATTATACCAGCTGCAGGTCTCGGAACACGTTTCCTCCCTGCAACAAAAGCAATGCCTAAAGAAATGCTCCCAATCGTTGATAAACCAACCATTCAATATATTATTGAAGAAGCTGTTGAATCAGGAATCGAAGACATTATTATCGTCACTGGAAAAGGAAAAAGAGCCATTGAGGATCATTTTGATTTTGCACCAGAGCTAGAGCGCAATCTTGAAGAAAAGGGAAAGAGCGAGCTTTTAGAGAAAGTGAGAAAATCCTCTAACATTGCTGACATCCATTACATACGTCAAAAAGAGCCGAAAGGACTCGGACACGCCGTTTGGTGCGCACGCAACTTTATCGGTGATGAACCTTTTGCTGTTTTATTAGGTGATGACATTGTTCAAGCCGAAACACCTGGGCTGCGTCAGCTAATGGATGAATATGAAAAAACTCTTTCATCTGTCATCGGGGTTCAGCAGGTAGCAGACAGCGATACGCATCGCTACGGGATCATCGACCCTCTTACACAAGAAGGGCGCCGCTATCAAGTCAAAAACTTTGTTGAAAAACCGCCGCAAGGAACAGCACCATCGAACCTAGCCATCTTAGGGCGCTACATTTTCACGCCAGAGATCTTTATGTACCTCGATCAGCAAGAAATTGGTGCAGGCGGAGAAATTCAGCTGACAGATGCCATTCAAAAGCTGAATGACATTCAGCGCGTATTTGCCTATGATTTCGAAGGGAAACGATACGATGTCGGCGAGAAGCAAGGCTTCATTGAAACAACGCTTGAGTTTGCTCTTCAGGATGAAGAATTGAAAAAGAAACTCATTCCATTTATGAAACAGCTTCTCGAAAAAGAAGAAGTGAACTAAAAAAGCTGCCGGTATCGGCAGCTTTTTTAATTCATGACTGAAATAGTCAGTGTATGCTGTTCATTATCAATGACAAACAGATTGTTTTCGCCCTTCACTGCGAATTTCGTTTGTTTCTCATTCATCCAGACATTCTGTTCTGTCAGCCCAAGTGTGGAAGGAGAGATCGGCATAATCTCGCGAAACACAATGGTGTTTGCCTGACCCTTTTGAATGACATAGTCGGTTTTCTCTGTGGTCAATCGTTCAATCGTATCTCCTTGATCACTTTTCAATGAGCTCAGCGTTTGCATTCTCTGTTTAAGCACAGATTCTTCTTTTCCAAGGAAAGAAATTAGATACTCATACGAACCTGCTGATGCAGGCGATACATAGGAATTAAACTGTCCTGGTCCAATGGATAATGGCTTTAAATCCTCTGCATTTTGAAGCGCATCAGGTTTAACAAAATACGTTTCTGACGCTGTTTTAATTTGAACGGTTTGTTTATTTTCAGCCACAGCCTGTACTTCTTGTCCAAATGGCAAAGTGACATCCACCTTTTTTTTCATGGCTTGGTCTTTGTAAATCTTGAGTGGATCAGCCGTGACAATCATCTGTTGATCCACCTTTTTCATATCGGGCGCCCCCTTCGTTTCCGGGTTCTTCGACTGAGGCGCTTCTATCTTATCTGATGGAATTGCACCAAATGTCGCCAGTGTACGAAGCGGGCGATCTGAAAACATCGATAAGGCCAGCAATATCGTTAAGATCGCTAAAACTGTCACTTGAAATGCGGGTCCAAACAATGAGCGCCGTTTGCCGTTCTCTTGATAACGAGACACCTTTTCTGTCTTCTGTACGCCTTTGCGGCCTTCCTTATGTTTCAATTGATATTCTTTTTTCTCTTTCTTGGAAAGCTTGTTAAACCACTCAACAAACTCCTTATACTCTTTCACAACTTTTTTCGTATCATCAAACATACGAAGCTCACCATAATGCATCCAAGCCACCCGATCACAGATTTTTTGGATTTGGCTAATGGAGTGACTGACAAAAAAGATCGTTTTGCCTTGTTCCTTGAATTCTGTAATGCGGTCCACACATTTTTGATAGAAGGTTTGGTCTCCAACAGACAGTGCTTCATCAATAATGAGGATATCTGGATCGATATGTGCTGAAATGGCAAAACCAAGACGGGATTTCATTCCACTCGAATAGCTTTTTACAGGCTGGTCAATAAAGTCGCCAATATCCGCAAACTCTACGATTTTTTCATAAAGCTCGTCTATCTCTTTATTCGTCAGTCCCATCATTAAGCACTTTAAACGAATGTTGTCTTTTCCGCTTAATTGATTGTTCAGCCCTGCAGCAATGGCAATTAACGAAGGCTGGCCGTCCATTTCAATTTCACCAGTTGTCGGTGGAATGATTTTCGCTAGAAGGTTCGACATTGTCGATTTTCCAGATCCGTTAATCCCCACAAAACCAATGGTCTCGCCTTCATATACATCAAAGGACACATCACGGACAGCAAAAAAACCTTTTTCATTTTTATTAGGAAAAAACAGCCCTTTAATCTTATCTGCCTGCTTTTTATATAGGACGTATTGCTTGGATACGTTTCGAAACGAAACCTTTAGTTTCATCGTATAATCTCCTTACTTTTTAAAGAAAATCGACAAATTTATCCCTAAATTTCATATGAAGCAATGAACCGGCTGTTAAAAGAAGAAGCGTGATCAGCCAAAAATAAAGTGTGTATTTGACATCATGGAAGAACCATTCTCCCTTTAATAAACTATTTCTAAAACCATCAATAATGTAGAAAAGAGGATTCAATCTTAATATGTCCCCAATCCACGCCTTGTCTCCAGTGAGCTTTTCTGAGATATTCCAAAAAATCGGCAGCAAAAAGAAAAGTAATCGTGTCACGGATTGTAAAAGAAATTGATAGTCTCTCACGAGTACGCTAATTGTGGAATTAAACAAACTAAACGAAAACATAAACGCGATCATACAAATAAGATAGTATATATATTGCAGCCAATGCGCGTCAGGATAGATGCCATAAGAAATCAGCACGATCAAATAGACGCCCATCATGACAAAGTAGCTGAACAAGTTGGACATAATCACCACAGACGGCAGCGCACTAATCGGAAAATTCATTTTCGATACCATATTAATGCGTTTAAACACACTGTTTGATCCATCAAGAATGGTCGGACTAATGAAGAACCAAGGGATTAATCCGGCAAGCATCCAGATGATAAATGGAACCTCCACGCCGCCAATGACAATTGGCTGTCCTCCGCGAATACCCATACCAAAAACAAACCAGTAAGCCAGCATTTGAATCAATGGATTTAAAAACTGCCATAAAACACCTAAATAATTCATCTGATATTTTGATTTTGTTTCATAAACAGCAAGTCGCATAATCAGCGGAAATGAACTGATTTGCTCCTTTAGTATCGTCAACATTGCGTTCATTCTAATCTTCCTTAGATATAAGTTTTTGGGATTACTTTTTTAAAAAGCACCGCTCATAATTGTAACAGATAACGATGCACATTTCATCTTATAACAAAAGTCATGTACGTCAAACTAGAAGACAAAAAACCCCTGAATCGTTACAATCAAAGATTCAGGGGGCATAAGACATTAGATAATTTGATGCTCTTTTAAGAAATCTGTAATTCTTTTCGTATTTTGATTATCGTTAAAGCTGTTAATTTTCAAATATTTTTCTTTATATTCATCTTCCACAACATACTCATTCTCAATCGCATGTTTGACAATACGAATGAGCTCTTGAGTATTGTATGCAATCGGTCCTGGTGCATTTTCTTCGTTTACAGGAGGAATCGCTTTATACTGTCTAATCAAGTAATCTTTTTCTTCCCAATAAAAAATAGGGTATGCTCCTCTATATTGTGCATCATAAATAGCAGAAGAGTAATCAGTGATAAACACCTTTGATACTTTTAGCGCTTCTGATGGATTATCAGAAATAATATGTTTATACTGAGGCAGGTTTTGATAAACGTACTGAGAAAATTTGTTATGCGGTACAATTAACAGTCGATCAAGAAGACCTGCTTCTTCAAAGCTTTTAATGATTTTAATCAGAACTCTATAGTAAGATGTTTCTTCGATTCTATTAGTATATATTAGCCCCTCTTCCCAATAGCGGTAAGTTGGCATAAAGGCGATCTTATCTGCACCGTCTACTAATTTGGCATGATCGAAAGTTGCGAGACCTGTCAAAATCAAATCCTCACGGTCATATTTCATTTTGTAGAATTCACCAGCCTCTAGTTCAGAACTGATGACTGATTTATAAATATTATATTGGTTCTTGTCTTTATGGAATCCAAAGGCCATTGGATTATCAACTGGTTTCGCAAACATTATTCCATGCTGCAAAAAGACAAGTGGAACACTCATAATTCTCTCTCTAAGATGATCAATGTATAATCGATCATTCAGAACATGGTTGGATAACTCACTTGAAATAAAGTAGCTGGCATTGAAGATACTTAAATAATGTCTCAGACTATATTTAGGAATGATACCCTTTCCATACTTAGCTTTAAGTGCCGGATAAGCACTTGATTTCTTATTCAGAATAAAGTAATTTCTTGAGTCTGTTTGACAATTCTCTTGTACATAGTCATACACTCTAATAGCGGATTCATCAGCTTTATCACTCTTTTTCTCAAAAAACAAATTCACACCATACTTCTTGTCTTTATAGAATGATGATAAGATACTCGCTATTTTTATTTTTACTTTACTAAATAAAGAATATTCCTGTGAATAAGGAATAATGGTTGAAGTCACATTTCCAAATAAATTTGTTCTTAATACTTGAAGCTTGTCCCCATTCTTTTTCGTGATATATGTTTTCACCTTTTTATCTCTTTTTTTCAGCCTTAAACTATGAATAATTCGGTGATCATTTCCAACGAATAGGTTATTATGGATTCTGCTGTCTAAGTCAAGATCATTTAACGAAATTTTAAAGAAACCATACCTTTTTAGGAATTTGATCTTTCTAAATGGTCTTATAAATTTCGCCACTTGGTGATCAGAATTTCTAATGTACAGATATTCATATTTTTGGTCTGAATTATACGCGTAATGTGTCAGTCTTCCATAAACATAAAAGCTCTTAAACAAACTAAAAATACGTAGTCTTGATGTATGTTTTGTAACGAGATAAGGGTTTCCTCTTACTAAGTAAACACCATTCGTTCTTACATATATGTAATACCTTTGTTTATTAATCACCAAAATATTAAGGATATTGTCTTCTTTGAATTGCTCTAATGTATCTTTACCAAAAACCTTGAGCGGCTGATATCTAGGAACAAGTCTAAAGTTGACGATTTTCTTTTGCTCAGTCACTTTATTTAAAATTTTGATTTGATTACGATTATTCACAGTCACTTCAATATCTTTATGTTCCTGCATTACATCAAACAAAATTTTCCTTACATTTAGTTCTTTATTTTGGCAGTCATACGTAACGACAAAGTTGAAGGGACTATATTCGATAAAGGAGATGTCGACAAATCTTCTATCAGCCCCATGAATCTTCAAGTTCATTTTATAATTCTGATTAATCTCATCTACGTTCAGCAGCCCTGAGAATAATAACAATTCCTCTTCGCCTCTATATAAGCCATAGCGATCTAACCCTAATTGTTTGACATATATATCTTCAAATTGATTGTTAATTTCAATAGGATGTATTTGATTTGGTTGAAGGATGTCAGAGCTTTCTTTGACAATATACAAGTTCTGATCCTTAGCATAGAGATAGACCATTTCATTAGAATGATCTATTGAGGATTCAAAAATCATCTGATCCTTTACATTAATTTCACAAATCCTCTTTGATTCGTTTACATTTAGCTCTTTAAATTCAAAAGTACACAACTTCTCTATGTCATCAATATATAACACTAACTTTTGTTCATCTAAATTAAGAATTTCTATAAAATTATGATAAAGTTTGTACATTGAAGCACCTCTATATTATTTTCAGCATTTTTACAGTACCGGATAATCTTATCTAAATTTAGCATGTTTACTGTTAAATTTCTACGTTTTTTTATTTTTACCATTACTTTTAAATATGTGTACATTGGAATAAAAAACACAAAAAAAGTACCGTTCAAAAGGCGAAGAACGGTACTTTTATAAACTATTTTTCAGAAAACACTACTTCAACGACCCGCTTCGAAGATTCTCCAGTCTCTAAGTAGCAGAATTTCTCATAAAACGGCGAGAATGCCTCTGGTAATGTAAAAGATGGCTGTTCTGTTTCTCTTACCCAGTCAATAACACTTGCTGTTTCTTTCACAAGCGGTCCAGGTGCTTCTTGTTCAAAGTCGAAGTAGAAGCCTCTGAGCTTGTCACGATAGGTTTCAATGTCTGGCACATAGAACAGCATCGGACGTTTGAGGTTTGCATAATCAAAGAACACAGATGAGTAATCTGTGATGAGCAGATCTGAAATCATATAAAGGTCTCTAATGTCTTCGTAATGAGAGAAGTCATAGGCAAAGCCTTCATACGGCCCTAAATCAAAGTTTTCAGCAACTAGATAGTGCATACGCAGAATGATAATATATTCATCTCCGATAGCAGCTCTGAGCTCATGCAGATCAAGGTCTAAATCAAATTTGTACTGCCCTTTTTTATAAAATTGATCGTCTCTCCATGTCGGTGCGTATAAGATCAATTTTTTATCGAGCGGCAGGTTCATTTTTTGTTTCAGTGCTCTCATCGTTTCTTCATTGTTTTGATTGTGAAGAAAGTCATTTCTCGGATATCCTGACTCAATCATGGTCTTTTGGAATTGGAACGCACGTGTAAAGATTTCAGTCGAGTAGGCATTAGGAGAGATGAGATAATCCCAATTCGATGCTTCTTTCGTGAAATTCTTTTTGTATTTCTTCGTGTTTGTTCCAGGCATATGCACCTCGTCCATGTCCATTGCCAGTCGTTTTAACGGCGTACCATGCCAAGTCTGCAAGTATGTTGTGTGATCTGGCTTTGGAACCCACAGCGGAAGACGGCTGTTTACGACCCAATACTCAGCTCTTGCCATCGCAAAAATCCATTTCAATGACAGACGATTGATATAATAGATGCCTTTTTCCTTAAACGGTGCTTCATGACCCTTTTTAACGCTCCAGATCAGCGTATATTCAGGGTGATTTTCTTTCATATACTCGTAAATACCACGCGGATTACAACTGAATTGTTTTCCGTTAAAGCTTTCAAAAACAACGGTTTTCTTTTTCACAGACAGCTTACTCGCCAGTTTAAAGGTCGTTTTAAACGTTCTTGTCACAAGGCGGTTACGGACTTTTTTGATTTTACCGATCTTCTTTTTGAATTTCTTCCACTTGCTTTTGACGTAATACTTGGCACGTGTTTTCATGGTGTAGTCATTAATACGGATGCCCAGCGTTTGTCTTTTTTTCTTTCGGTACACTTCATATCGAATTGGTACATCGTTTCGCTTATGAATTTGAACAAGTCCTTTGAGTTTGTTCGAGCGGTCTCCAAGCACTAAAGAAGTGGTTGTTAATGTTTCCTCTACTCCGTTCACGTCGCAGATAAATTCAAGATAGAAGCGATATACAAGGCGTCTGTTCAAGGAATAGGTCAATTCCTCTAAAGGAATTTCTGCTAAAAATTGATAAAGCTGTGGTACCTGTTGATCATCACGGTATTCGATCACTTCATCTTTTATATGGGTGATATTGACCGGAAAACGATGTTCAATTGGTTCTTCACCATTTTTCTTCAATAGAAGTTTTGCTTCTTTGATCTCATATGGATGTTCTGCACTTAGAACACCTGCATACCCGGATAAAGATAACATACATCCTTTGTTGAGCTCGATTTGATTGAATTTCACAACCTTTAGCTCACGCTTGATTTTCAAAGAAGCATTCCCTTTGTCTGTGCGGTATGGAATGATATACAGCATGGTGTCTTTATTTTCTAAAAAAGTCAGCTCAGGCTTTTCTACTTCCATTTTTAAACGGCGTTTATAGTTTGACGTTTTCTCTTCAGATTCATTATCTGTATTGATATCTGCTTCTTTTACTTCTTCTTCCTCTTCTTCGGAATCAGAATCATAAGCTGAGTCCTCAAGCTCGTCCTCATCCTCTTCTTGGTTTGTGCTTAAATAGTCCGTGACATACAAGTTATATGTCTGGCCTTGCTCTAACGCAAGCGGCAGCGATGATTCACTCAATACCAATTTGAATAGATTCTCTTCTTGATGAACAAGCGGAAGGAAAAGCTCTTGTTTTGATACTCTTTCCCTCATAAACAAATAAAATTCCCTATCTGTTAATGGCATGTCATCATCGATGCGAATCAGCATTTCTAGTTTCTCATGGTGATTTTTTAACCCTTCAACAACACTCTTCTTCTTATGAATTCCCTCTTCAATCATTAATCGTTAATCTCCTCTGTTCAGAAATCTTACCGTTATATGGCTATTTCACTTTCCAAGAATAGTTTCCTTGTTTCGTTTGATATGACCATCCATCGATGGACGATGGTTTATTCGTAAGCAGCTCGCCTTCTATTTCTAGACGCTGCAAAACCTCTTGAAGTTCTTCTGTTTTAAAACGAATGTAAAAATCCACAAATTTCGTTTGGTTGATTTCAATGTTTTTCTTTGTTTGAAAATGGCCAATTGGGAAGCTGACTAGATGGTTTTCATCGATTGTTTGAGAGATGATTTCAGCTCCATTCACTCGATCATATCCTGCAAAATCTATTTGCACATGATCCGCATGACTCATTTCATCTTTTAACTCGAGTTGAAGGTGAAGAACATGATGCTCAGAGCTTAAATCACGCAAGACCCATTTCATACGGTCCACGATTCCTCTCAGTTCATCTTTATGCTTACGATTTTCGAGCATATGTTGAATCGCCATATTCCAGACAGTCTTTTCGTCAGAAGGAACAAGATAAAAATAGGTTTGTTCTCCCAAGACTTTCTCGACATCTTCTTTATGCCTAGTATCCCCAAAAAAGACAGCATCCACTTGCTGTTTTCTTATTTGTTTAAATAATTCTCCATATTGAGAATTAACTTGATGCAGATCTTCTTCATAATGTGCGTGATGCACAAATGCAGCGTAATAGGTGGTTTCAGGCTGATCGATTTTAAACAGGTGGCGGTCTTGATCACGGTCCTCTGTGATCATCAGTTTCAAACGGTCATTTTGTGATTGAATGCTGGATAGCCATAATTGTTTAATATCCGTCTTCTTTGTAAATGTTTGAATTCCTGTTTTTTTATACCAATTGATATGCCGAACTGGATTCTTTTTTGCATCACCAGAATAAATGATCTCCATATAAATGCTTCCGTCGTCACTGATTAATTCCTCTAAGTATAGAGCACCTGTATGTGGAACAAAGCTTTGTACTCTGCACAAAACGCCCTGCCAATTGTATTCTTCCCTCTTCACTAGTTGCTGCTTTTCATTATATTGATCAATATAACAAATGGGGGAAGCAGGCAATTCATATCTCGTCACTTGAATCGTGGATTCATCTTCGGGAAAAATAGCTTCATTGATCTGATGTGGTGATTCACCGGCAATAAATTCTAAATAACGTCTTTTACTTCCGCTTAGCGGTAAGATATAGTGTTCAAATACATTCAAGATGTCCACTTGGTTAGGAATTGTCTCCTCCAAGCTGTGAATACGTTCTTTCACATTTGCATCGTAATTTAAAGTTAAAATTGCAGTACTCTTATGCTGATCAGCCAAGGGCTTAATTCTTGTCTTTAAAGATTTCGTTAAGCTCTCATCCTGTTTTGGCACATCACCCATAATAAAGTAGTAATCCATATCAGGCATGTCCACTGATGCCAGCTTTTCATGTTGTTCAGATTGATCCAATGTATCTTCAACTTTTTTCTTCATCCAATTTTGAAACAAAGGAAGCTCTCCTTAAAAATAATGATGACTTGCTCATTGTATTTTACATGAAAAAGTACTTCTCACCAAAAGATAAGAAGTACTTTTTTTCGATCTATTAAAGTCCCGCAATTTCTTCCTTAATTTGTGTTGTCGAGATGCCTTCTGTTCTCTTCAAGTATACGACTTCGCAATGTTCTTTTAAGAAATCGAATTTACCTTCCCAGTCATCTCCCATGACAAACACATCGATATCGTGCTCTTGCACGTCACGGACTTTTTGATCCCAGCTGTTTTCTGGAATGACTTCGTCTACATAACGAATGGTTTCAAGAATCAGCTTTCTATGCTCGTAGCTGTGATAAGCTTTTTTTGATTTTTGTAAATTAAACTCGTCTGTAGAGATGGCCACCACTAAGTAATCTCCGAGCTGCTTTGCACGCTCTAGCAGCTTAATGTGCCCCCAGTGTAATAAATCAAATGTACCGTAAGTAATAACTTTCTTCATTGCAAACATAAACTCCTTTCTTCAATCCTTATTCGACTGCATTCGTGCAGTAATTTATCCGTAATTCTGTGATATTCGATTCGCTCTTCGGAACCTCATTATATCACAGCGCCCACCAAACGTTAAGCGGATGTAAAGACAAACTATTTCCAATTTATTGGGCGTAGGAGGAAAAGTCCGAGGAATCAATGTTTCACAGAGGATCGTCCATTTGAATTGATGAAAATGTCATGAAATTTAAAGGTTTGTAAAGTTATTGTTAATATTTCATGGAGCATCTGTGATAAAATGATGAGTAGGCGAAGAATGAATTTACAATGAACGTTCATAGATAACAAGTTAAAAAGGAGGTCTAAACAATGCAAACAGAAGTGGTCTCTAACCTTTCTTATGTAAACGGCGACTTAGATGAATTTATCAGCTATATGAACCAGCATCATATTTCTCAGAAAAGAGGCGCCATGATTGCGACTGTCAATCCAGAGATAGGCTATGCCGTCATGAAGGATCATGCGTACCATCAAGTCGTCTCATCTGCGGATTATGTACTGCCGGATGGTGTTGGCGTCGTGTTGATGTCTCGTATGACCCAAAGTCCGCTTAAGTCAAGAATTGCCGGCTTTGATGTCTTCATGTCTATGCTTGATCTAGCAAACAAGCAGTCTAAAAGAATCTTTTTATATGGTGCGAAAAAAGAAGTGCTTGAGGCTGTGAAACAGCGAATTGATACGGAATATCCAAATGTGGTCCTTGCCGGAAGCTGTGACGGCTATCAAGCAGATAAACGTTTCGTAGCGAAGCAAATCGCGCGCTCGAAACCTGATATGGTGTTCGTTGCATTAGGTTATCCAAACCAGGAGAACTTTATTTACGAATACCGCCATTTATTCCCGCAGGCTGTTTGCATCGGTTTAGGCGGAAGCTTTGATGTATTTAGCGGAACGGTGAAGCGTGCACCACGCTGGATGATTAAGACAAATACAGAATGGCTGTACAGATTGATTGTGAATCCATGGAGATGGAAACGAATGCTGAATATTCCTAAGTACGCTTTTGCCGTATTGAAGGAAAGCAAAGGAAAAAAACGTTACTATCCTGAGCAGGTAAAGGATCAGACGAAGCAGCTGTGAGAGACTGACAAATGATGAATATACGCTCAATGATGATTTCATGTTACGCAGCTTTTATTTCTTTCATTGGATGGCTGATGAGCGGCGTGAAACCGCGTGAAAACCAGGTGACGCTGCTTGTTTCGTTCCAAGAGAATGCGGCTGCTCTCATTCATACTTATCAACAACAGGCGAACATGACAATGAAGCTTACTGTCCTCTATACGAAGCATGCTTCTGCGATAGAAAAGGACGGGCCTCATCTGTCATTTCGCTATTTTCATGAAAAAAATCCTCTCCATCTCATTCAATGTATGTATACGATGTTTAAAAGCAAGGTTGTCGTGACGGATAATTACTTTCTCATGACGAGTGTGCTTAGAAAACGGCCTTCTACCACCTGTATTCAAGTATGGCATGCCAATGGCGCTTTGAAAAAGTTCGGGCTTGAAGATGCTTCAAATTCTGAACGAAGTGCCCGTGACATCGAGCGCTTCAAACGTGTCTATGCGTCTTTCGACTATATCGTAACAGGCTCAGATCACATGCGTGAGATTTTCAAGACCTCGTTTGGGGCCAATGATGAACGCTTTTTACCAACTGGTGTACCACTGACGGATCTGTACTATGAACAGCATCAGCCTTCCTTAAAGCTGAATGATATCCCAAAAGGGAAAAAGATCCTGCTCTATACACCGACCTATCGAGACTTTGCAATGGACAGTCTTGTCCTGCCTTTTTCAAAAGAGCAATTGCAAACTGAGCTGAATGGCGATTATATTCTGCTCGTCAAGCTTCATCCTGCAGTCAAACATTTAGCGAAAGCAGAAACAGACGGTGAATGGATATTTGATGTGTCCGATCAGCCGCTCTATCCATTGCTTTGTGCCTGTGATGTCCTAGTGACAGATTATTCGTCGATTGTGTTTGAATATGCACTGCTCGAAAAACCTGTCTTGTTCTTCACTTATGACTTAGACACTTACCGGGAGAAACGCGGCTTAGTTGATCGGTATGAAGACATCATTCCTGGAAAGGCTTGCGTCACTCAAGACATGCTCTTGCAGGAGCTTTTACACCTAAACGGATCAACCAATAAAGAACAAATCAAAACCTTTGCTGAGGAATGGAACCAATATTCAAAGGGACAATCAAGTCAGCAGCTCCTTTCATTTATTGAACAGCAGCTGCTCTTACAAAAAAAACGTCCGGCTTCTCAATAGGAAGCACGGACGTTTTTTTATTTGTTATACACTGGGATATCGTAATACAGCGTATAGTCATCAAGCAGGTTATACAAACTATACATACGAGTGACTTGCTTAGAAGCCCAGCCAATATCTGTTGCATATTGATGAGTTGCTGTAGCAGACCAGCGCATTTTATAAATCGTATCTTGTTTGTATGTCGCATTATTGATGTAGCTGTTGCCAATGAATTTTGCCCCGCCAATAATCGCAGCCTCAGGTGTGAACCATTGCTGTTCATACGCATACTTTGCACCGAGATAATTCGGATTGCTGTCATATGCACCAATGCCATACATGTTATATACTTTCTTTCCATTAAACATTGTACCATTCGCTAAAATGGAACTTCCGTTACCCGTTTCAAGCAACGCATGAGAAATAAGATAAATTTCGTTGATATGATACGTTTTTGCTGCTGTAATAAAGGCTTGTCCTTTTCCAGCAAGAATCCCTTTGCCTGCTAAAATCTTTGTATTGACCTCTGCCGGATTGAGATTCGCAGCTTCAGAGAGTTTCAGAAATTGAAAATAAGATTGCGTGCCTTCTGCAATATTGGCTGGATCTACATATTTTTGTACCTCTGCTGCACTTGCATTTCTCCAGCCGAGGTTGATCCTGATCCAGTTCCCTTCTTTTCCAAGCTGTTTCACTTTTGCTCCTTTATTCAGCTGTGCCACAATGTTGCTTGCAGAGCTCGAATCAGGTGTAGAACGGACATTTAGGCCATCCGTATTCACTGTCGATGTTGCTTGGTCTACATATGCTGCATAGACATAGGCCGCACCATCTGTCTGTGGTGACACCTTCATTTGTTTGTTTACCATCTCATTGACAGTGAGGTTGTAGTTCGTTTGCATGACCATTGGGCCATTTTTAATTTTTACGGCTGTGGCAGTCCAGCCATATTGGCTTTTCACAAATGCAATGGCTTCATTTACAGTTGGTAATCCTGTAAATTGCTGCGTGATGTTGATTTTGTAAGTTGGTTTCGTTGTTGTTGTATACGCAGCGGTTTCATTCCGTTTTTTGAAAAATGCCATGCCTTGGTCACGCAGTGCAGCTGTTGAGATGGCACCTGTTTTGATCTGATATTGAGCATAATCGACTGCACCTGTTTTTTGTGCAGCAGCCTTCATTTTTTGTTTCGTCAAATAGCTGAGTGCTTGATTCAGTTTTGTCTGATTCACTGTCGGCTCTGTCGTGATACGGTATTGCTTGACCGCTTCTGTCAGCGTTTTTGTACTGCTGGCAATACCATTTTTCTTGATGATCTCTTGAGCCTGCTTCACTTTAGTTTGTTCATATACAGGTGTTGTCTTAAGACTATATGTTTTGCTGACAGCTTGTCCCTTGCTTGTCTTGATGCTGCTTGTCACCTTCTGCGTTTTTAAGTATGCAGCACCTTTATTCACTTTCGCTTGGTCCACTGCTTGATTGACGACGAGTCGATATGTGCTGTCTGATACCTTGCCTGTTTTTTTCGTTGTCGCAGATACTTTTTTCTTTTGGAAGAAAACCGTTGCTTTTTTCGCTTGGTCATCTCCTAAAAGATTCCCCGTCACTACTTGATATGGCTGTGTAGAAGAAATCTTTTTGGACGTGTAACGCCATTTCTTTTTCTTGAAAAAAGCGATCGTTTTTGCGTAAGCTGTATCGTTTAATTTATTGAGCTTCACGATATAATTTTTTGTTTTTCCCACTCGCTGCACAGTACCTGCAACACCGGTTTGCTTCTTAATTTGAGCCGCAGCTGAAGCTGCTTGTTTGTTGTCTTTGAAATAGCCTGATTCCAAGCTGTAGACATTTTTTAAGGCACCTGTCTTTTGAATCTTTCCGCTGATCTTTGCTTCTTTTTGCAGCTGAGTAAGGAGTGTCTGTGCTTTCGACTGGTTCGCTTGTGCAGCGGATGTGACGATGTAATACGGCTTACCCGCTGTTACCGTTTGAAGCACTGGTTTTAAACCGGATGCCTTCTTTAAACCTTGCAGAATGGTATTCGCCTTACTTTGTCCAACAATACCACTTGAAATCAGCTGATATACAGTGCCAGCTTTGTTTTCGGTTTGGTATGTACTGGTGACGCCTGCCTGCTTTTGCAACTCGGTTTGAATATTTTTCACTTTCGTTTCAGAATCAATGGTTCCTGATATGACCTGATAGGAAGGTTTGCTTTGATTGATGACTTCATAGGAGCTATTAAGCCCAGATGTTTTTGTTAGCTCAAGTGAGAGCTTTTTCGCCTGACTTTCATCGTTGACTGGGTCAGATACGACCTTTTGTAAAGGAAGGCGGTCACCTACTGGAGACACCGTACCGCTCATGCCCACCTCTTTTTTTAATGCAGCTGCACTTGCACTCGCTGCTGCTTGTGACTCATATCCTGAGGCAGTGAGCTGATAGCTCGATGTATTTCCTGAGGTTTGGTAAGTGGCTGTCCACTTTTTGTCCTTCTTCAGTGTTTCCACTGCTTTTTTCACTTCTGCTTCTGTTGTAAATACCTTTGTGGTGTTCATCGTATAAATGGATTGGTCGACATAGGAGGCTGCTTGCGCTTCTTTACCCGTGTGTAATGTCATACCAAAGGCAGCTGCGAGTAACATAATCTTGATGGTTTTTTTCACGTTCCCTGTCCCTCTCTTAACTTTGCATAATAGTCTACTAATCTCTTTATCGACAAAAACAAGTACTCTTTCAAGTCATTTATGCAATAGAAAAATAGAGGACCCCCTCGAAGTCCTCTTTTGCCTTATATATGCGACACAATCAGTTCACAAGATCCTTCAATTGAGAAGCTTCCTGTTTCAGCCGGCAGAATAAAATGAGCGCCCTTTGGCAGTGGATATGTGTTTCCGTCATGCTCTAAAGACCCTTCTCCATCAATCACACTGCATAGCAAAAACGGATAATCCTGCGAAAGCTCTACTTTTTGATCAATTTCCCATTTATACACAGAGAAGTATTCTGCTTCGACAAATGTACGAATGGTCACTCCTCGGCGTGTTTCAACTGATTCATCTGCATAACCGTCTACATGAGGAACCGTTGTGACATCAATCGCTTGTGCAAAATGAAGTTCACGTTCGTTGCCATCCTGGTCTTTTCGTTCATAATCATATACGCGATAGGTTGTATCTGAGCTTTGCTGCGTTTCAAGGACAAGCGTTCCTTCGCAAAGTGCATGAATGGTACCGCTTGGCACATAATAAAAATCACCAGGCTTAATTTTCACCCGCCGCAAAAGACCTTCCCAATCTCCGCTATTCATCATGGTGACAAGCTCAGTTCTTGTTCTTGCATTGTGCCCATAGATCATTTCCGCTCCTTCTTTGCAGTCAATGATATACCAGCACTCTGTTTTTCCAAGCTCGCCATTTTCATGTCTTTCCGCATAATCATCATCTGGATGTACTTGAACGGACAAGTCTTGGTTTGCATCTAAAATTTTGGTTAACAGCGGGAAGCGATCGCCTTCTATCCCCCCGAACAATTCTCTATGATTGTCCCAAAGTTCGATCAGCGTTTTCCCTTTATATGGACCGTCTTGCACGACACTTGGTCCGTTTGGATGAGCAGAAATTGCCCAGCATTCTCCCGTTTGATCAGAAGGAATATCGTAGCCAAATTGATCCCTTAAGGCTGTACCTCCCCATATTCTTTCCTTCAATTCAGGCAGTAAAAAAATTGGTGACTGCTTCATTCAGGATGACTCCTCCCTTTGCTACCCTTTGATAATCCTTACCTAGCTTGATGAAAACTAGTAAGTCTCAACTTTTATTATGACGCTATCTAAAGAGAAGTCAATCCTTTCAGTACACCGAATGAAAACGATAACACAAAAATTGTTTTACCCTTTGACAGAGCCTGCAAGAAGCCCTTTGACAAAGTATTTTCCAAGAAGAATATAGACGAGTAGTGTCGGCAGCGCAGCCAATATCGCCCCTGCCATTTGGACGTTCCATTGCACAATTTGACTGCCTGATAGATTTTGCAAGGCAACCATCACCGGCTGATGCTCCGCAGTGGTCATCGTGACTGCAAATAAAAATTCATTCCACACATTTGTGAACTGCCAAATGGCGACCACAACAAATCCTGTGATCGAAAGCGGAAGAATCATATGT
The DNA here is from genome assembly GCF_058791855.1 of Bacillus sp. EB106-04-04-XG123. Taxonomy (NCBI): domain Bacteria; kingdom Bacillati; phylum Bacillota; class Bacilli; order Caryophanales; family Bacillaceae; genus Bacillus; species Bacillus sp. EB106-04-04-XG123. Next base: position 460,066 of record NZ_JBYTDZ010000002.1, read on the forward strand.
CTGAAAATCCCGATAAACCCTGCGCCATCCATTTTCGCCGATTCAATCATTTCATCTGGGATGCTCACATAGAAATTTCGGAACATGAGTGTTGTGATCGGAAGTCCATACACGACATGGACAAGCACAAGCCCTGGAATTGAATTATACAATCCGACTTCACGCAAAAATTGAATAAGTGGAATTAGAATACTTTGATATGGAATAAACATCCCAAACAGCATCAGCGTAAAGACGACTTCTGATCCTTTGAAACGCCATTTTGATAGGACATAGCCATTCATTGCACCTAAAACAGCTGACAATAAAGTAGCAGGAATGACAAGATAAAGAGAATTCATTAAATTAGGTGCCAGCTTTTCAAACGCGATTTGATAGCTTGAAAAATCGATTGTGGATGGCAGCGACCACATTCGTTCAAGGGTGACTTCACCTAATGGCTTCAAGCTTGTGACGAGCATGACATAAACTGGCATCAAAAAAAATAGACTGCACAAAATCAATAAAGCATAAAGAACTGGACGGACAAACCATCTGGCTGTCATGATGAAGCCCCCTTCCGGCTCGACAGGAGGTATGGCACGATAAAGACCGCAACAGAGACCAGCATGACAATCGCAATGGCGGCACCGCCTGCATAATGGTTTCCTCTAAAGGTCATTTCAAACATATACACGCCCGGGACATCGGTGACAAAGTTCGCACCCGGTCCTGTCATCGAGTAAATCAAATCGAAAATCTTTAATGAAATATGAGCCATGATGATAACAACACTTGCAGTAATCGGTTTTAAAAGAGGAAAAATGATTTTCCAGTAAATCTGCCACTCCGATGCACCATCCATTCTAGCAGCCTCTCTTACTTCCTCTGGAATTCCTCGCAGACCCGCCAAATACATCGCCAGAGAGAAGCCTGTCATTTGCCAAACAGCTGCAATCACGACGGCAATCATGGCCGCAGGTACACCAAACTCAATTTTCCCCCAGACAAATCCGGCCAAAATGTTCGTATCCGTGTACCATTTAGGCTGGATACCGAGCGTTTTCAAAAATAAATTCACCCCTGTTGACGGGTTTAAAATCCATTGCCATACAACCCCTGTGACAACGAAGGAAAGGGCCATCGGAAAGAAGAATAAATTCCGAAAAAGAGATTCCCCCTTGATCTTCTGATCTAGTAAAATCGCAAGTGCAAGACCAGAGACAATGACAGCCCCAATAAAAAATAGAGTAAAAAAGACCGTGTTTCGAAGATCTGACTGAAAGCGGAAATCTTGAAACAGCATGGCATAATTGCGAAGACCTGCGAAAGAGAAATCAGGAACAAGCGTGGTCCAGTTTGATAATGACACATATCCTGTCCAGCCAATAAAGCCGTAAACAAAGATGAATAATAAAACCGCTGACGGGGCTAAAAAGAGCAGCGCCAGCAGCTGATCTCCATTCCATTTTTTCCGCATACGTTTGACCTTGGGCATAGATGTTTTTGTCATCGGCGATGTGTCCATGCGCATGAAGCTACACTCCTTTTAAAAAAGAGGCGGTGCCTAGCCGCCGCCTCTTTCGTCTTTATTTCATTGCATCTTTTAAAGATGATACAAACTGGCTGCTGTCTTTTTGTGTCACGAAGATATTGACGGCTTGATTCGCTTTCGTCACAAACCCTTCTTCAGCAGCTGAGCCATGAGCAAGAGACGGCGCCAGCTTAGACTCTTTAAATGCTTTCATCGCCGATTTTCCGTATTCATCATATTTTGATACATCTGCATCCACACGTGCTGGAATCGATCCTTTTAGCGGATTAAACGCATCCTGTCCTTCCACAGATCCTAAAACAGATAAGAATTTCTTCACGTTTTCTGGCTGTTTCACACCCTTTGGCAGTCCGAATGTATCGGTGATCACCATAAAGCTTCCTTCCGTTCCAGGAGTCGCCGTGTATCCAAAGTCTTGATTGACCTTCAAATCAAGATCATTCACAAAGTACCCCTTCGCCCAGTCGCCCATGACATTCATTGCTGCTTCCCCTTTTGCCACGAGCTGTGAGGCATCCTGCCAGTTACGTGAGCTGTGATCATCATTGACGTATTCGAGCATACGTCCAAAGATGTCTGCCGCTTCCTTCACTTTCGGGTCATCCATTTTCATGTCGCCAGCCCAAAGTTTTTGATAACCATCTGCCCCTAATACACCAAGCAAAACACTTTCAAACAAATGAGTCGCCGCCCAAGGCTCCTTATCTCCAAGCGCAAGTGGCGTGATCCCTTTTTTCTTTAATGCATCTGCTGTTTTGAAAAATTCATCAAATGTCGCTGGCGGCTCTAAGCCTGCATCATCAAATACCTTCTTGTTATACCAAAGCACATTGCCCCTGTGAATGTTCACTGGCACGGAATAGATTTTTCCATCTTTGCTGACAAGATCAATCAGTGATTCTGGAAATTTGTCTTTCCAGTCTTCTTTTTCATATAAATCATCCAGCGGCTCCATTTTGCCTGCCGCGACCCAGCTCTCATTCAGCTCCGCCCCGCCATGCACTTGAAACGTAGCAGGCGGATCATTCCCCTGCATACGGCTAGTCAGAACAGCCTTTGCATTCGTACCAGCACCACCTGCGACAGCTGCATTTTCAATTGGAATATCTTTATTCTTCTCTTCAAACAACTGGATGAGTGCCTTTAGCCCGTCTTCCTCACCCGCTCCTGTCCACCAAGAGAAAATTTCGAGCTTTTCCGTTCCGCCTTCTTTTTTTGCCTCTGAGTTCGTCGATGAACTGCAGGCAGTAACGATCAGCATACAGAGTGCAAGCAGTGTAAAGCCTAATTTGACCTTCATGATTGATCCCCCATCCCTATTTTGTAAGCGTTATCAAAATAAGTATAATGGCAGATCCTTGCTTTTTTTCAGGCAAACTTCTGCACTTTTTTATGAAATTCTTCATTTTTTTACGGCCTGTTTTCGATATTCCTTCGGTGAACAGCCGACCATCTTCTTAAACACACGGCTGACGTAATTAGGATCTGTATATCCTGCTTGATAGGTAATTTCTTTTAAGCTAAGCGAGCTGTCCTTGAGGAGCTTTTTGATTTTATCCAGCCGGCAGGTTGTCACATACTCTTTAAATGTCAGACCCGTCTCGTCTTTAAAACGTTTTGTGAAATAGGTTGGACTTAAATCAACATAAGCGGCTGTTTGCTCAAGTGTGACCTGTTCACAATAATGCGTTTTGATGTAACGTTTTGCCCGCTCAATGTCATTGATGGTCTGGGTTCTCGCTTCATACACGTCAAATAGGTGTTCACAGCACTGACGGCATTCAGCTGCGGTGCTGATTGTCAATATCGATAGATCTGTACGGAGACGTGATTTGAAGAGAATCAGCAGTTCCTTTACCTGTGAAATCGTCGCTCCCTCTAATTGAAAGGCATCAAATAAAGCCAGCGCATCCTCTCTTCTCCCTTCCTCGAGCGCCTGCATCATGCTGTCTGCAAGCTCCGGCAGATGAATCAATGGACCGGGCTTTATGTCTGTTTGGTAAAAACCATAACGAACAACGCCGCCACTCTTTTTTCGCTGATAATAGGAAAGCTTCGCCTCTGCTGCACTTTTCTGAAGATGAAGCGGGTTTGAGACTGGGTGCCCTATGCCAACGACAGGTGAAGGCTGACCATTTGTCATGGCAGCTCGAATGGCTTGCAGCAACTCTGCCTTAAGCTGACCTGGTCCTTGCTGACTATAAATGAAGCATGTAAACAGTTCACCCCCCATCTGAACCGGCACCGTATGAAATTGTGCAGATTTCTGTAAATCGTTCAACAGCTGATCCCCGCCCGTCCGCTGCACCGCGATGATAAGACCTGCTTCATATTCGGAAAATAGTTGTTGAAACTCCATGGAGGTATAGGATTGACCGTTCATGATATGGGCTTCAAGCCACTTTGACTGCTGATCGGCCGCTGCCGCCTGCCGCTGAGACGCCTCCTGCTTTATTTCTGCTGCTACAAATCGAATGGCTCCGATGGTTTCGTCTTTATCAGCTGGTTTAACAAGGTATTGTTTCACCCCTTCTTGCATCGCTTGCTTGGCGTAATCGAATGTATCGAAAGCTGTCAGCATAATGAATTTTGTATGAGGACTGCATGCTTTGATCTGTTTGATCGCCGTCAGTCCATCCATGCCAGGCATCTGGATATCCATGAGCACAAGATGAATGGGCTCAGATCGCACGAATTCAACCGCCTTCTTTCCATTTTCCGCTTCTCCTGCTATATGACACTCTGGAACCCATTCGGTTAAGAACTTCCGCATCGCTAGTCGTTCTATTTTTTCATCATCGACAATCAGCACGTTCAGCATGCCGGTCCCTCCTTCATCGGAATAGCCAATTGTATGGTGGTGCCTTCGTTTGGCTTTGAATCAATTTGAAGGGCATTTTGTACCCCGTAAAACAAACGCAGTCTTGACATCACATTTCGAAGACCAATTCCTGTTGAGTGACCTTTACTCAGGATGTTCGGATCTTCCTCTTCTTTTTCTGATAGCAATTTTCTTTTCTCCAATTCATTGATGCCCATCCCATTGTCCCGAATCCGAATCATCACATAGCCGCCTTCTTGATAGATTGAGAGCTCGACAAGTCCCGCTTCCTCCTTTGGTTCGACGCCATGAATGAAGGCATTTTCGACAAGCGGCTGTAAGGTGAGACTTGGGATATGTACAGATAAACACGATTCATCGATGGACGTTTTGCACGTAATACGATCGGCAAATCTCGTTTCTTGTATATGAAAATACTCTTTCACCACTTTCACTTCTTGTTCCAATGTAACGGATGTACTCAGAGCAGACAGCGAATACCGCATCAGCGTGGAAACGGATTGAATCAACCTCGATGTGGCTTCCGCTGATTCTAAGTAAGCCATCCGCGAAACGATGTTTAATGTGTTAAATAAAAAATGCGGGTTCATTTGGTTTTGCAGCGTTTTTAGCTTCATGTCTTTGATTTTTTGATCCAATGCCGCCTTTTGTTTGATCTCTTCAATCATCATTTTCATCTCTTGCCGCATTCGCTGAAAGGCTTCATTTAAAACAGAAATTTCATCCTTTGAGGTGACATGCAAATTCGCTCCATCAAAATTTCCTTCTGATACTTCTTTTACGCTTCGGGACAGATGAACGATGGGTCTTGATATCCCGCCAGCAATCATATACGCCATCCATAATGCGAGCCCGATTGATAACGTAAACAGGCACAAGGTAAAGAGCGCATAGGTATGATGCCTTTTTTGAAGAGATTGATAGAGTACTTGATATTCAGATAATTCATCATCAAGCAGGGTCATCGTCTGCTCTTGTATATAGGAGGAGACGGTTCTCACTTCCTTCACACTTGCAGCATATTCTTCGATTTTTCCTTCTTTTACATGTGTCATGGTTGCATCACTTTCATTGATGAGCGTCCGTATCATATATTGATATTTTTCAATAGAAGGAATCGCAGCATGAAGCCCGGCATCCTTTCGCAGCGCTTGATCGTAGGATTTCATTTTTTGTTTTGACGTAAGGTATTCTTTGGCAAACTTCCGATCCTTTTCAATGGCATAGGCATTGACTTTTTCATACATCGTTTTCGCTTCTGTCGATATATCATTGAGCAGCAGAAAAGAACGGAAGCTCCTGCTATATTCTGATGTGATTTTTGAACTGCTCCAGTAGACAAAAAAAGCGGCTACATTGCCAAGAAGCACAAGGATTAAAAATGCCAATAACAGCTTACTTCGAATCTTTCTCATGGCTGCATCCCCTGCTTTCTGTCTGTTTGCTGAAGAGGCAGATCCCCGCGCCGGATCACACTCGTTCCCGTGTACTGAAGCGGTTCTTCTTTTTCACCTTTTTGCAAACGAACAAGCGATTCAACCGCTTGATAGCCCATTTCATAAGGATGCTGCACGACCACGGCATCAATCGTTCCATCATCAAGCGCCTGAATCGTATCAGGCAATGTGTCAAATGCAAGCACATAAAAATCAGTGGATGATTGATACTGTACGATTGCTTGAATGATGCCTGCACCATCTAATGCACTTGTGCCATAAAATGCGGTGAGCTTCGCATGATCGTTTAATAATTTATAAGCGGCACCTGAGGCACCTGACTTCGTAATGGCTGATTCTTCTATTCCAGCAATATGAATACGTTTTTCAGCGGAGACGGCATCTCGAAAGCCTTTGACGCGCAGCTTTTGATGAATGGCATCCAGCCTGCCTGTGACAATTCCTACATACTGTTCACCTTTTGTATCTGCGATGAGTGCCTGCCCTGCGATAAAGCCTGAATAGTAATTGTCCGTTCCTACATACACCTGACGCTTGCTCCCTTCTGCATCCGTATCGACGGTGACGACATCAATTCCTTTTTCCCTCGCCTTCTGAAAAAGCGGTTTGTATTTTTTCGCATCAAGTCCCTGCGTCATAATGCCATCAACATGCCCAGCGATCGCCATATCGATGGTTTTCAGATGATCGTCTACATCCGCTTGCTTTGGGCCCAAATATTCTAGATACACGTGATGAACGTCTGCCGCATCAGCAGCTCCTTTTTGTACAAGCTGCCAATATTCGTTATCAAGTTCCTCCGGTACAAGGACAAAATGGTATTGATACGTTGACGCCGTTTCATCGGAAGCGCTTTCAATTTTAAATAAATCTTGACCTAATAACGTTAAAAAAATGACAGATACCGCACAAAATGTGAGAAATGCGCTCATTCCGATCCACTTAGATAATTTCACCGTATCCTCCTCCTTTTCACTATTTCCGCATAAAAAAAGAGCTGCTTATAAGCATACTCTCTCGACCTCTATAATTCCTTTGTCATAAATAAACTGTTTGGATCTTCTTGATATGTACCAAAAGGCGGGCCATACTGAAACCCAGCGCTCTCATATAGTTTTCTTGCTGGTTCAAAGAAAGCCATTGCCCCTGTCTCTAAGCTGACACGTGTATACCCGCGCCGTTTTGCCTCTTGGAGAAGATGATTCAGCATATACCTCGCTACACCTTTCCGCATATGGAGGGCTGCAGTTCTCATCGATTTGATTTCCCCATGTTCACTTGACAGCTCCTTTAACGCTCCGCAGCCAAGAAGCTCCTCTCCATCTCGCACACTCCACACGGTGACATCTTGTTTTTTTAAATCAGTTAATGGAAGGGCGTGAATGCTTTCTGGCGGCGAATGCTCCTTCATTTCTTCTATATGTGCAGTAATCAGCTGATCAATTCGTCCATCCGTAAGTTCATCTTGTAGAATATACATTTCCATCACTCCTTCCCGATCATTGTACGTGAAGAGTTGAATGGTTATCTGCTGTTATGTCAGATAACCGAACAAACAACTGGCATCTACAAGCCAATTGTTTGTTCGTTTTACAAGTATTTATGAGGAAAGAACGGCTTGTAATTCCTCTGCTGTACTTTTTTCAAGCTGACTTCCGACACCGACAGCCACCGCGCCTGCTTGAAGCCACTTCGGAACATCAGCTGGATGAATGCCACCCGTAGGAATAAATTCAATCTCTGGAAATGGACCTTGCAGGTTTTTCATATAGGATAAACCGAAGGAGCCGCTTGGGAAAAGCTTGAGCAAGCCGTAGCCATCTGCTTTCGCCTGCATGATTTCACTTGGGGTGAGAACCCCTGGTACATAGAGTGTGTCGTAAAATGAGAGATGTTCTCCAATCATAGGAAGATATCCTGGACTGACGATAAACTGTGAGCCTGCCTCAACAGCTGATTGTGCCTGCTCCAGTGTCGTAATCGTTCCCGCTCCTACAATGAGGTCTTGCTCATGCTGAAAGGATGCGATGATGCGTTCAGCATTTGGCGTGGTATACGTCACTTCAATGGCACGGACCCCTTTTTTCTTTAAACGCTCAATCATTTCAATGCCTTCTCTTTCACTACCCGCTCTCACCACTGCGATCAACTTACAAGACGCGAGCTGCTTTTTAACGCTCAAACTTGCTGACTTCCCCATATCTCTCATCCCCTTTCATGTAATCCCGCCTTTGATATCGTTTGGCTTCTTTCATAAAAGCTTGAAGCTCCTCCCGGGTAGGCAGTCCATCCTTATCGCCAGGAGACATCACTGCAAGTGCCCCGACTGCATTGCCTCTTATCACGGATTTTTCATTTGATAAGCCGTCAAGTAACCCGCTGATGACCCCCACTGCAAATCCGTCACCAGCTCCGACTGTATCTACGACATCCTGCACATAAAATCCATTAACAATTCCTTGTCCGGCTGCACTTTTATAAAAGGCACCTTCTGCCCCTAGCTTAATGACCACTAGCTTGACACCTTTTTTCAAATAAACATCTGCAATTTCTTCTGGCTCGTGACAACCCGTGAGCCTTTGCCCTTCTGCAAGCCCTGGAAAAAACCAATCCACTTGCGAGGCGATTTGATTCACCGTCTGAATCATGTCCTCCTCCTCTTCCCATAGCTGAAGCCGAAGATTTGGATCAAATGAAATGGTTTTGCCCGCTGCTTTCATTTCTTGAAGGGCACGAAGAGAAAACGCTCTCATTTCACTGGATAGGGCAGGCGGAATACCAGTCATATGAAAGTGGCCTGCCTGTTTGAAATAGGTGGCGGGAAAGTCGCTTGGACTCATTGTGCTCGCAGCAGAGCCTTTCCGATAATACGTGACGTCAGGGTCTCCATCGATCACTTTTGATTTAAGTAAGATGCCCGTTTGAGACCCATCATTTGAACGGAGCACTGCACTTGTATCGACCCCTTCTTTTTGAAGCTCTTCTAAAATAAATGTGCCAAGTGAATCTGCTCCGACTTTGCTCATCCAGCCCACATGAAAGCCCAGCCTCGCCAAACCGACAGCCACGTTACTTTCTGCACCAGCAAGCGCCTTTTGGAATGTATGCACTTGATGAAGCTCCCCAACTTCCTTTGCATAAAACATCGCCATTGATTCCCCAAATGTGACCGCATCCAATGCTTTCACTCATTTCTCCCCTTTCTTGGTACCGGTTTCAAATCAGTTGAAAAAGAGAGAGCATGCACGTCTGTATACTCTTCTCTGCCTATCATTTATAAAGATTTCCTTACAATGATTTCACCATCAAGCTGAATCGTTTGGGGCGCACTTTCATCCCCTTCAAGCCGTGTCTTGATTTTTTGCATGGCTGCTTTCCCCATTTCATGAGAAGGCTGGGCAACTGTAGTGATTCCAGGTCCAATCAGCTTATACCATTCTGTATCATCAAACCCTGCAATGCCGATCTCATCAGGAATCTTCATCCCAAGCTCTACAAGTTCACTAATCAGCTTCAGCATGAGTAATCCATTGCCAGCTAAAATCGCTTTTTTCTGTTCGTTTGATTGTAGAAAACGGACAATCTCTTCGCGCATTTGTTCCTTTTGCTTTAAATCAATTTCTGCAATGATTGGCTTCTTATGTTTACTCAAAGCTGTCTGTTCATATGCTTCCTTTCGTTCTTCACGAGGACTGATTCCATCGACAGGCTCAGTAAAGAATGCGATGTGATCATAGCCTTTCTCATACATTTGTTGAAGCAGCCGGATTGTGATATCACGGTTGTTCGTGGTCACTGTGTCGACTTTTAGTTCAGGCAGCTTCCGATCCACAAGAACAATCGGCACACCGTTTTTCTTAAACTCCTCCAGAATGTCATTGTTCTGTCCTGTTGTATTGATGATGAGCCCTTCAATATAATGTGCATTCAGCTTAAGGAGCATTTCCCGTTCTTTTTCTGGACGATTATCTGTGTTGCACACCATGATGCTGTATCCATATTCATCACAAATCTCTTCAACTCCGCGAAGTGTTGCCACAGAGAATGGATTCGTAATGTCGGCTACAATAAACCCAATGACCTTGCTTTTTCTGACTTTTAGTCCTTGAGCAAGCTGACTCGGGCGATAATGGAGTTCCTCAATGGCTTTCTTGATTTTTTTTACCTTTTCTGAAGAAATTTCATTTGTTCTGCCATTGATATATCTGGATACAGTTGATTTTGAGACCCCTGCATAAGCTGCTACTTCATTAATGGTCACTTTCGTTTGCTTTTTCTCTTTCATTCAAAAAACTCCCACAATTGATCTTCTCATTTGGTTCGGTACCGATTTCAAATAAACTTAAAAAGAGCATATCATAATTATTTGCATTTCAGAAGATTTTTTTGCTTGATGATGGTAAAAATTCGTTTAATTAGAGAAAAAGAAAGCGATTTCAAATAAACGGTTGACGGCGCTCTCTTTTTCCTCTAGAATTTTCCTTGAAACCGATACCAAATAAATATCAATATTTGTTTCAGATGGAAAGGGAGGCTTATCCAAATGGAAAATCGTTATGCTGTACATCCTGAACAGGTCAAACGTTTTACAACAGAGGAACTTCGTCGTCATTTTCATATTCCTACGCTATTTGTCAGTGGTGAATTAAAGCTCTATTACTCTCATGAGGATCGCGTGGTGATTGGCGGAGCCATGCCAGCAGCAGAGCCGATCACACTAGATGCTGGGGACTTTTTACGGACGGAGTATTTTCTTGAAAGACGTGAAATCGGGATTGTGAATGTCGGCGGACAAGGAACGGTCACTGTTGATGGTGAGGCCTTTGTGCTGGAGCATAAAGATTTCTTATATATTGGTCTTGGTCACAAAGATGTACAGTTTGCTAGTTCATCAGGCGACGAGGCCAAGTTCTATCTAGTTTCAGCCACGGCTCATAGAGCGTACCCTACGCAAAAAGCAGCCATCGCTGAATTAACACCAAACCACTTAGGGGAAGCAGCTGCTTCCAATGTACGAAACCTGTATCAAGTCATCCATGCAGATGGCATTCAAAGCTGTCAGCTCATGATGGGCATCACTCAGCTGGAAACCAATAACACGTGGAACACGATGCCTGCACATATTCACGATCGCCGGATGGAAGTGTACTTATATCTTGATATCGAAGAGAATGCACGAGTCTTTCATTTTATGGGGGAGCCCTCTGAAACAAGGCATCTTGTTGTGGCAAATGAGGAAGCAGTCATTTCACCTGCCTGGTCCATCCATTCAGGCTCAGGCACAGCGAATTATTCATTTATTTGGGCAATGGCGGGCGAAAACTATACGTTCAAAGATATGGACTTTGTCCCAATGGATCAGTTGAGGTAACAAGGATGATGACAACATCATATGCAGCGTCCCTCTTTTCCCTTGAAGGAAAAACAGCACTTGTGACAGGTCCTGGAACCGGCATTGGGCAAGGCATTGCCGTGGCGCTTGCCCAATCAGGTGCAGATATCATCGGCACTTATCACCACACACCGCTTGAAGAAACAAAGGCACTTGTCGAACAGGCAGGCCGATCATTTCATGCGGTTCAGGTTGACTTTTCCGATCCTCAAACTGCAAAACAGGATGTCGACGCCATATTAAAAAAGCACACGATTGATATATTAATCAATAATGCTGGAACGATCAAAAGAGAGCAAGCGGCTCACTATTCAGAGGAAGATTGGCATACGGTCATGGATGTGAATATCAACAGTCTTTTTTTCCTCACGCAAAAGGTTGGACAGCAAATGCTGAAAAACGGGCAAGGGAAAATTGTCAATATCGCCTCCCTTCTATCGTTTCAAGGCGGCGTCTTTGTCCCCGCCTATACAGCAAGCAAGCATGCTGTCGCAGGGCTGACGAAAGCTTTTGCCAATGAATGGGCGAGCCAGCATATTCAAGTGAATGCGATTGCGCCTGGGTATATTGCGACCAATAACACACAAGCCATTCGGGACGATGAAAATCGAAATGAAGAGATTCTCAAACGAATTCCCGCCGGGCGCTGGGGAAAACCTGAGGATCTAGCAGGTGCTGCTGTTTTCCTTAGCTCACCAGCTTCTGATTATATGAACGGTCATATTTTAGCCGTTGATGGCGGCTGGCTTGCAAGATAAAAAGACGAGAGAATTCCTATCCGGGATTCTCTTTTTTCTATTTGTATAATTCTCCACCTTCCGAGTCACTCTATAAAAAACATGTGATGAGGGTGAGGTATTATGAAAAGTCGTATTGAACAAGATATAGCGTCCGTCATTAAGCGTGTCAAAAGCTTTGCCGGAAGAAGTGATGATATCGTGTTCCACTCTTTTTCATTTGGTCCTTCCACTATGTCTGCATGTCTCGTGTACGTTGAAGGACTCACAGAATTTGAGATGCTTTCTAAGCAAATCATTTCACCAATGCAAAAGGAGCTGGACATCACTGAGGTTGGTTCTACTACACTTTCCTCCCTTTCAAAAACGTTCTTTGGCATTCAAAGTGATGTGCTGGATGATATGAACCTTGCCATCGAGCAGTTATATAGCGGCAGGGCTATTTTATTTGTAGATGGAGCGGATCAAGCACTTGCACTCCATACAAATCTTTTTCAATTTAGGGAAGTAGAAGAGCCGCAATCTGAAGTTCTTGTAAGAGGACCGCGGATCGGATTTATTGAGAATCTTGAAAAAAACACGGCTTTACTCCGTGAACGGGCAAACGACCCAAATCTTGTGATTCAAAAGGTGAGTATCGGTACTCGCAATAAAAAATCCGCTGCCCTTGTGTATGTTCGTGATATCGCTGATCCTAAACTAGTAGAAGATGTTCTATCACGCATGGCCGAAATCAAAATGGATGACATCCCTGAAACTGGCTATATTGAACAGTTGATTGAGGACAGTCACATCTCCATTTTCCCACAGATTCAAAACACAGAACGTCCTGACCGGGTGATTGCATCTGTGCTAGAAGGCAAAGTCTCAATTTTGCTCGATGGGACTCCTTTTGCCCTCATTTTACCTATGACACTTACAGCTTTGATGCAATCACCAGAGGATTATTATCAGAGGTGGACAAGCGCGACTCTTTTGCGTTTACTGCGTTATATTGCCGTGCTGCTCACGATTTTTTTACCCGGGCTTTACATTGCACTTGTCTCTTATCATCCCGGTTTATTACCGACAAGAATGGCACTCACCATCGCAGGCAGCCGGCAGAATGTTCCCTTCCCTCCTGTTGTCGAAGCCATTCTCATGTCTTTTACGATAGAGCTGCTGCGGGAAGCTGGACTACGGCTTCCAAGAGCCATCGGACAGACAATTGGGCTCATTGGCGGGGTTATTATTGGTCAGGCAGCTGTCCAAGCCAATATCGTCAGTGCCCTAATGGTGATTATTGTGTCGCTGACCGCACTGGCTGACTTCACGGCACCGTCATATGACTTTAGTTTCCCACTGCGTATTTTGCGGTTTATGGCCATTTTTAGTTCAGCACTGTTTGGATTATATGGTTTAATCATGTGTTATTTATTTGTGCTTTGTCACTTGATGCAGTTAAAGACCTTTGGTTTCGACTATTTCACACCTGTGTTGTCTTCACCGTTTTCAGATTTAAAGGATACGTACGTTCGTTTACCAATCGGGGTATTTAAATCCAGACCAAAAACAGCAAAAATAAAAAATCTCAAAAGACAAGGAGATTAAACGATGTACAGACCTGAAAGGCTATCATTGTTACAAGTAACCATCCTCTGCAGCTCTACAATGATAGGCGCTGGAATTTTAACCATTCCACGCAGTTCTGCCAATTCAGGATACCCTGATGGCTGGATCATTGTATTAATACAGGGCGTCATCTTTGCTTTCGTTGCTTTTTTGTTGGGCTGGATTGCCGAAAAGAATGCACCAGACACCATTTTCGAGTCAAATACAAAAGGAGCGGGCGCATTCTTTGGCACAATCTTCAATTTAATGTTGATCGCCTATTTACTAGGCATTGTCGGCTTTGAGGCACGTGTCCTTGGGGAAGTGGTTCAGTTTTTCCTGCTGCAATCGACTCCCATGACCGTGATTGTGATGATTTTTTTACTCGTGGCGATCTATCATTTGAAAAGCGGTATCTTTCCAGTCGTCAAAATGGTGACCTATATTTATCCGATCACCATGGTCATTTACATAGCGCTCATGCTGTTTAGTTTAAAAATATTTGATTTTGATTATTTGCGCCCTGTGATGGCGCATGGTTTTAAAGATTTTAGTAACCTGTTCTCTCAAACATTTATTCAATTTACAGGCTTTGAAGTCATTTTGTTTGTTGTCCCGCTCATTTATAAAGACAAATGGTCTAAGGCAAAATGGGCGGCTGCGATTGGGGTTGGGATTACTTCTCTTGTATATTCCCTCACACTCTTTATAGTGATTGGCTCCATGACCGTTGGTGAAACGAAATCTCTCACTTGGCCGACGGTTTCTCTTATACAAGCGCTTGAACTTGAAGGGGTGTTTATCGAACGATTTGATATTTTCTTACTGACGATCTGGACGTGCCAGCAGTTCATTTGTATGCTGGGCTTTTTCCAGTTTGCGATTAAAGGCTGCTTCACTGTTTTTAAAACAACCAATTTAACGAGACTGCTATGGCTGCTATTTTTGATTACATCAGCACTCTCACTTTTCCCTAGAAATATCAACGAAGTCTTTTACTACTCTACTTTACTCGGCTACGCATTGTTTGCGGTTTTAGCCATTCCTTTTATTACTGCTATCCTGCTGATGATACGCAAAAAATGGGGAGGTCGTTCTACATGAGAGGCAGGCGTATACTGTTATTCTTTTTTTCCTGCTGTCTTTTCCTTCTATCAGCAGGCTGCTGGGACTTAAAGGATATTGAAAAACTATCGTTTGTACGTGGGGTTGGTATTGATGAGGAAGATGACAATGGAGTTAAGCTGACCTACCAAAACCTTGTACCGAAATCAAGCGGAACACAAGAAGCCGATTCTCCCGGCTATGTGAATGTTGTCTCCAAAGGAAAAAATGTGCTTGAGGCTGTCAGTAATGTCGCCTTGAAGGAACCGCCGATCTATAGTGATCACATGAAAATCTTCTTGTTTGGCAGAAATCAAGCAGAGCATCACGATATTCAAGGAACACTTAATCATTTTATTCGAGATGATGAGGTTCGGCGCAGCAGCTATCTCCTCGTGTCACGAGGAGATGCGTCAAAAGTCATCAATCAAAAGTTAAAGTCTCAACAGAAGGTACCGGTTGAGCATATCTTTGAAACATCCAAAAACCGAAGTTTTAACGGAAAGATCGCACCGGCAACACGTATTGGCCGGGCGTCTGATTACTTTCAGATGGGTGTTAGCTTCCTTGTGCAAAGTGTAGATGTGATCGACAGTGAAATTATTTATGATGGGGCAGGAATCATAAATGGGAAAACGCGAAAACTGATTGATTTTATTCCAGCAAAAGATGTCCAATCTTTAAACTGGGTGATGGGCCGTATCACTGGCGGCGTTGTACCTACCACCTACAAAGGTTATCCGATCACGTATGAAATAAAAAAAGCAAAAACGAAGGTCGAGCCCTATCTGAAAGACGGAAAGGTTTCCTTTAAAATTAACGTAAAAACAAATGGAAAATTATCAGAGGATCAATATCCTCCAGAAAACTCATACGATGAGCAGTACATCAAACGATTTGAGCGGCTCTTTGCTCATAAAATTAAAGAACGCATTCAAAAAGCAGTAAATCATGTGCAAAAAGAAGTCGGCGTTGATCCCATATTTTTAAACCAGCAGTTCCGTATGAAATATCCCGACTATTGGGATCAGCATGGTACCGAGTGGGATAGGCTATTCCAAGAAGCAACCATCGAATACGATGTCAAAGTCAGCATCTTGAATTTTGGTGCAGAAGGCGCAACAAAAAGCTTTAAATGGTAATGCCAAAAGGCGGTATCCCAATAGGGAGCCGCCCTCATACTGTTGACAAAGGGCTAAAAATGATCTTGATTTTAGCCCTTTGTCTTCTTTTCAGCGTGATAGAAAACCTTTGCAGCCCTAGGAAGGACGAGCACCGGAGCGCAGACCTGACACCGAATGCGAGGGTTTGGCTACACGCTGAAGCGGTTATCCCGATGGGGAGCCGCCTTTTTTACGTACGACAATGAGAAGCTGATACAAAGTCACCTGGTCAGACAACGATTTTGTTTGAAAGCCAAGTGATGCTCCTATTCTTGCCACCTCATCAAAAAACAATTGAACGTTTTGATCAATCTGTACATTGACCCGCTGCTCGATCACACGTTCAAACAATTGGTCTGGGAAAAGCGCACGCATGGTGTTTGGTGTGAAGAACCGCATATGGGTTCGATCTAAAATTCCTACATCTTGATACGTAAAGTCCCCTGTCATCAAAGGAAGAAGCACCTCTGCATGCATCATGTTAGGCAGGCAGCAAATGATGACACCGCCTGGCTTTAAAGATGCGTGTGCTTGCTCAATGATGTGCCAAGGGTCTGACACATGCTCTAAAACATCTGAAAAAATGACCGCATCAAAAAAGGCCTCTTTCTCTGACCATGGGTATTCATCCGCATTTGCCTCAATCACTTCTTCGTAATACGCCTTTGCGACCGCTGCTTTTAATGCATCCGCCTCTACCCCGTACATGGTTACAGACTGCCGGTTCATCAATTCAAGCCCGGTTGCCCCTGCGCCGCACCCAACATCCAGCACACATGCAGCGTCCTCAGGGAGTAATTCCGCAAAATACGGATGAGGGGTGATCAAATTTAGATCTATGCCCCACTTATCTAAAAACCGAAGTCTGTTCTCAGTAAACAGTGTAGAGATGTTCGTTTCTTGATTGGCATTGAAGGTAGCATGACCATGATGATGCACAAAGGAATCATGCACAATTTGCAGCTGATACCCTTGCAGTAATGAACGTAAGCAAAGATCGTCATCCTCAAATGATCCATATACGAATTGCTCATCAAATAACCCCACATCCTCGATCAACTTTCTTTTCACGAGCAAGCAAAACCCTACAAGCCGGTGCACATAAGTTCTCTGACCTTTTCTCTTAGACGTATATTCCTTAGCAAACGCTGGGAGCTCCTTCACATCTGTATACGACGGCTGGACCATCTGAGGGCCGCTCACATAATTGGAGACTGGCCCCACCATCCCAATCTGTTCTGATGCGAATAGCGCCTCTTTTAATGGAGGAAGCCAATTTTCCGTCACGATCGTGTCATTATTTAAAAAGAGAATGCTGTCTCCTGAAGCTTTTTTTGCCCCTTGATTACATCCCTTTGCAAAGCCTTCATTCTTTTCATTATCAATGAAAATCACATCATCCAGCTCTCTTACATATTCCTTCGTGCCGTCAGTTGACGCATTATCAACGATGATGAGTTCATATTGGTCGCTGCTCGTATGCTGTTTAATGCTTTGGATACATGTTTTCGTTAAATGCAGTTCGTTGTACGTCAGCATGACAATGCTTGTTTTCCCTTTCATCTCATTTCCACCTTTCGCCCGCCTGTTCCATATGTATGTCATATGGAGCACGTTCAGAAGATGAGGGAATGTCCTTTCTTGATTAAACGTTTGTTTAACATAGAAAAACCAGCTGCATACGGCAACTGGTCATTGTTCACACTGTTTTCCCTTCGTCACCTGCGACGGCACGATTTCTCTTTTTTAAATCTTCTTCAATTTCTTCAAGACTTTTCCCCTTCGTTTCGGTTACTAAGTACCTCACAAATAAGAAGGCGCCTACGCCGATGACCGCATAGATGAGGAAGAGATTACTGATACCAATCGCGCTTAATAAAGCTGGGAATGTAAGCGAGATGATTAAATTTCCTGTATGAAGAAGGAAAGTTGAAACGCCTGTACCGATTCCTCGGACATGTACCGGGAACAGCTCAGGAAGCATTACCCAAACGACTGGCCCCCAGCTGACAGCAAAGATGACGATAAAGAGACCTAAACAAATAACCGTTGTCCATCCTGCAGCTGTTGACCCTTCGAAAAATCGGTTGACCACTGACAGGACAATTAAACTAAGAACCATTCCTGCATTCCCAAATAGGAGCAGCGCTTTACGCCCTACACGGTCAATGATTTTGATGGCAACAAACGTCATGATGACATTCACTGCACCAATTCCGACAGTTCCTAAAATCGCCGCAGAATTCCCAAAGCCAACACTTGTGAATGTTTTTGGTGCATAGTAGATGATCGTATTTGTACCGATAAACTGCTGCAGAAAGGCTAAGCCGACACCGGCAATCAATGCTGGGCGTACCCATGGCTCAAATAATTCCTTAAAACCGCCTTTTTCTTCACTTTCCGCCTTTTGAATATCTGAAATTTCTTCTTCCACTTCTTGCTTACTATTTCTAAGTTTAAATAATATCTCCTTCGCACGATCAGCCTGTCCGTGGACAAACAGCCAGCGGGGACTTTCCGGCATAAACAAAATCCCAGATAATAAAAGAACAGAAGGAACAACCGCAATTCCAAGCATCAAGCGCCATGCCTCTGCATCCGCTAAAGCGTAGTTCACAATATAGGCTAGAAGAATACCAAATGTGATCATGAGCTGGTTTAAAGAGGATAGTGCCCCTCGTGATTCTTTTGGCGCAAGTTCAGATAAATATAGTGGAACAATCGTTGTCGAGCACCCGACAGCGAGCCCTAGTACAATTCGGAATAAGACCATCACTTCCGTATTCGGGGCAAGAGCTGTACCAAATCCGCCGATAATAAATAAAATCGCTGCGGCGATAATGGCTTTTTTCCGCCCAAATTGGTCTGTCAATTTTCCAGAAAGAGAGGAACCGAGCATCGCCCCGATTAAAATCGAGCTGACGACAAGCCCCTCTGTAAATGCATTTAAACCTAAATCCTCTTTCATAAATAAGATGGCGCCGGAGATGACACCTGTATCATAGCCATATAAAGCACCGCCAAGAGCGCCGAAGAAATAAAGCCATCCATTCCGATTTTTCATGTTCATAACCCCACTTTTGTCTCTGTACTCTATGAAAAATCATTTTCCTCACTTCCTGTCATTTCAAACATTTCGATGTTTTATGACAAATATATTTCATTTGTATATCTTTGAAACTTTTTACGAGAAGGATACGTCAATTAAGCGTTAGTGAAAAAAATGTCGCACTATATCCCGTTTTAAGGTATATTTGTTTTAGTTTGTAAGCATAAAGAAGGACATCTTTACTATAAAATCATAGCGAGGGTTTAAAATATATGGATCAATCACGAAGTAAACGCAAAGGAAAAAAGCGTTTAAAACCATGGGTGAAAGTCACTCTTTTTATCATTAGTATTCTTTTACTGACAACTGCTTCAGTCACAGGCTATGCCTACTATAAAATAACAAATGCTGCCAAAAAAGCTCAAGTATCTCTTGATCGCGGCGCACAATCTGTGAAACGGATTGAAGCATTCGATCCAGGAAAAGACAGCTTTTCTGTCTTGCTGCTTGGAATTGACAGCAGACCGGGCGAAACAGTGAAACAAGCACGAAGCGATGCAATGGTGTTGGCAACCATTAACCGCACAAATAAAACCGTTAAATTATTAAGCATTCCCAGGGACTCATACGTTAATATTCCAGGCCACGGTTTTGATAAAATTACTCACGCACACGCTTTTGGCGGTGCAGATTTAACAGTAAGTACAGTTGAAGATTTACTAGATATTCCGGTCGATTTTGTCATCCAAAGTAATTTTGTAGCATTTAAAGAAATCGTCAATGAATTAAACGGTGTATCTATTAACATCAAGGATGATTACCTTGTGAAACAGATTAAAAAAGATACAAAAGGCAAGGTTGTGCTTCAAACTGGAACTCATACACTAGATGGGGATCAAGCACTCGCATATGTGAGAACAAGAAAAGCAGATAGTGACTTAATGCGTGGACAGCGTCAAATGGAAGTGTTAAAAGCCATTTTTGATAAATCAAAATCTTTAACATCTATTCCGTCATACGATAATATCATTGATACACTCGGTGATAATGTGTCAACCACCCTTTCTATGAAGGAGTTAGTCGGTCTTTTCCCGCTTCTGACTTCATTGAAATCGGTTGATACCATCCAGCTTAAAGGATCTGATTACCAGCCAAACGGGGTTTATTATTACCAACTGGATCAAAACCAGCTGAACGAAGTGAAGACTGAATTGAAAAAGCAGCTTGAATTATCATAAATAGAAGCGTCCCTTTGGGGCGCTTTTTCTTATTTCCTTGATCATTCGCTCATTTTTGTTTAGCCTTGATAGTGAGGAAACAACCATCCTTTTTTTATGAGAATAAAGGAAATCGTACATACTTTGAAGAGGCTATTGCATGAATGAAGGAGGATTTGACAGCGATGAAAAAAATGATTGCGATTGATCTGGACGGTACACTTTTAAATACAAAAAGTGAAATATCCGCTCAAAACCGAGAGGCATTGATTCGTGCGAAGGAAGCGGGATATATTGTGACCATTTGTACAGGGCGGGCAACTTTTGATGTAAAGGAGCTGCTTGGCGATTTGGACATCCCCATTATTGCGGCAAACGGCGGAACTGTCCATACAGAGGGATACGAGCTCTTCAGCCGAATCACATTGGACCAAGAAGCGGGCAAGCGGGCTGCAAAGGCATTAGTGGAACGAAACATTTACTTTGAAGTCTATACAGACGATGCTCTCCTCTCCCCTTACGATGGAAAAGAGAAGCTGAAAGCAGAATTTGATCTGATCGAAAGCGCAAACCCAAATGAGGATCTCGCTGATCTATGGGAAGGAGCCATGACGCAATTTAAACAATTTGGCATCAAACCAGTAGATGATATCCGTCAGATTTTTGAGTCGAATGAACCGACCTATAAATTACTCTGCTTCTCGTTTGATATGAACAAACTGAACGAAGCACGAAATCTTCTGGCAGAGATGCCCGAGCTTTCATTGACCTCGTCTGGAAAACATATTATTGAGGTGCTGCCAAAAGAGTCTGGAAAAGGACATGCCCTGAAAAAACTCGCAGCCCATTATGGTGTAGACCGCTCACATATTTATGCAATTGGTGACAGCCCAAACGACCTTTCTATGTTCGAAGAAGCAGGCCACCGCATTGCAATGGGGAATGCGGTTGATGTCATTAAAGAAAAAAGCACTTACATCACAAAAGGAAATCATGAAGATGGTGTCGCTTATTTTATTGATCTTCTTTTACAAAATCAATTTCATGAAAAAAAGACGCTTGCTGATCAGCGCCTAGAGAGAAGTCGAGAAGTCCGATCCAAGTATTGATCGGGCTTTTTCTTTATTTTTTGATTCTAACAGCCGTTTCATATTTTTCCTTCCAGTACGTACTTGTTTTCATATTGGTTAAGACAACACCGTTTGAGACAGTCACATGAATGACTTGATTTGATCCTGCATAAATTGCCGGCATCAATGATGTCCCGCTGAAGAAGACAAGATCTCCCGGCTGAAGCTCAGAACGTTTCACAGGCGTACCTGCTTTGACTTGACCTGATGCATAGCGAGGCAGCTCAATGCCAAGCACTTCTTGATACACGTACTGTGTGAACCCTGCTGTATCAAATCCTTGTTTTGGGTTCGTACCGCCTTTGACATAAGGGACTTCGCCAATATACGTAGCGGCTTTTGATACGATAGGGTCCTCTTTCGAAAGCTCCAGATCTGTTAATCGTTTCGCACCTGTCCATTTTTCGCGCCAATACGATTCAGACAAATAAGAAATTGTCACACTTTCAGAACGGCTCGCATGAATAAAGCGTTCGCCTCCAATATACATACCTACATGAGAAATTCCGGGTTTATATGTGTTGCTAAAAAAGACAAAATCCCCAGGGCGAATATCGTCTAATGCCACTTTTTCTCCAACAGCCCACTGCTGTTCAGCACTTCGAGGTAAATAAATTCCAAGTGATTTTTCAAATAAATACTGTAAAAATCCTGAGCAGTCGAATCCAGTCTTTGGATCGGTTCCTCCAAATACATAAGGAATACCTAAATAGGTCATCGCATCTTTCACAAGAGGGGCATCAGAAATGTCTTGTGTGCCGGGCAAGCGTTTGACCGCATAAAATCGATCAGTCCAATATTTGCTTTTGCTGACATCCGTTTTCACCACACCTTGACTAAGCGTGATATGGATGACCTGATCGTTCCCCGCGTACAACGCCACATGTGTTGGGATATCCTTCGTTTCTTCAAGACTTCGGAAATACACAAGGTCACCGGGCTGCGCTTTATCCCATGATACCTTTTTTCCAATCTGATATTGGTCAATTACCTTCCGCGGCAAATCAAATGTTTCGGATGTCTTGTACACATATTGAATAAACCCAGATGCATCAAAGCCCGTTTTTGGATCGGTTCCTCCTTTATGATAAGGTGTTCCAATCAGCTTTTCCGCTTGCTCCAAAAGAGATGGTGTTTGAGCAGATACCGCTGGTTGAGACATGAACATCAGCCCTACAAGCGCACACCCTCCGATCAACATTCCTTTCCATTTCATGATCCTTTCCCTCCTATCTTCTATAGTTTCGGCATGACACCATTCATTTTACACCCTTTTTCGACAAAAAAAGAACACGCGATGTGCGTGCCCTTTCTCCTATTTAGGTTATTTACCTGCTTCCGCTTTTGACTGCTTTTGCTGTTCAATTTTCTGCATTTCAACCGAAATCTTTTGTTTTTCGTGATCTGTCAGACTGTCACTAAATTTAAAAGCAGACATAAAGACAAAGACTAAGATTAACGCAACAAACGGCCAGCTTGCTTTTAGGAATTTCATTTCTTCTCTTTCCCTCCGTTTTCTTTTAAGTTTTTAACTTTATCAGCGTGATCTACTTCAAAGAAAATGTGTCCGTCTTTTTCTTTCCAATCCGCATTCGTTCCATTGGTCAGCATACGGATAATGGCTTTTGATTCAAGAGATCCTGCTTTTACTGGAGCAGGTGTTGCTTCTTTGATGTACATTGGGACAACTTCAAATGTCGCTTTTCCATCTTCATTCAGATGATACTGAACAAGTGCAGAATCACGTGTTCTTGACCAGCCTTGGTCAAAAATAAAGTTGCCTAGGCTATAGAAAATCGCCGTTCCGTTATAGACTTCCATTGGTTCAAGGACGTGCGGGTGAGCACCGATAATGATATCAGCTCCGGCCTTAGACATCGCTCTTGCCAATTCTCTTTGCCTGTCGTTTACTTCATTGTTGTACTCCTGTCCCCAGTGAGCATGAACAACGACAATATCTGCCTTTTCAGCAGCCTGCGAAATCATCGGAATAAAGATAGATGGATCGGCTGGCAGAATACCCGCCTGGCGATTCGTTGCTTTGAAATCTTTCCCATACACATCTGTAAAACCAAGCGTAGCAATTTTGACACCATTTACTTCTTTGTATGAAATGTTCTGCTTCGCATCTTGGAGGTTACGACCTGCGCCTGTATAATCCATGTCAGTTTGTTCAAAGGCATCGATTGTATTGTTCAGCCCTTTTTCACCATAGTCTGCCGCATGGTTATTCGCAAAGTTTAAGACAGAGAAATTCAAATCCTTCAATGCTTGGACAGAATCTTCATCTGTTTTTAAATGAATGTTCTTTTGGGCTGCCTGTTCTTTATCTGTTGCGACTGGATGCTCAAAGTTTCCTGTCACATAATCTGACACATCAAAATATGGCTTGGCATAGCGAAAGAGATGCTCTTTACCATAGCGGTCTGTTACTTTCTCTACGTTTCTTCCAAACATAATGTCACCGACAAACGAAGCGGTCAGGATGTTTTCTGGATTCTTTTGTACAGTTGGCACTTGTGCTTTCCCGATAAACGTAAATAGAAATGTACAAGCAATGACAATCGGTAAAGCAATGAGTACGTGTTTATTCGTCTTTTTCTTTTGGTTCTTTGTGATTTTCAGCAGCTTTTCCTGAAAGCTCAATTTTTTATTCATCATTGGACACACCTTATCTTAAAATAGATAGTAAACATACATGATGGCAAATGTTGCACCACTTAGAAGTAACGTGCTTCCAAGGGTAATTGTAAGACCTTGCTTTTGAATCGTATTCGCAATCAATCCAGGAACGATGATTCCAATTCCGCGGAATTCTGCTATTTCAAATGGGACGACTGGATAGAAGAAATCAAATATCAGTTTTAAGGCAATCCCTGTAATCAGCATCGCAGCAAACTTTCTGCGTCCGTATAAAATCATGAATTTTGATAAGCCAAAACGAACGATCACATACGTAAGCAAGCTGACAGATAAGACGACTAAAATGAAGACTGGCTGGTTAAATACGAGCGCTAGATAACCTGGGACAACAAGTCCAGCTGGTACGATTCCTGTTTTTTCTGCAAAGATTAAACTGAGTAGAACTCCTAAAATTAACGAGATATAAAGATCTGATCCGAACATTTTCTATATTTCCTCCTAGCTGACAAGCTGCTTAATTTTGTATTCTTGAATTTTTTCGATTAACGGTTCAGCGGCACCATGGATATTGCCGACTCCATAAACCACTCGATTATGAAGCTTTTTCTCAAGCATATTCATAATTTGTTCTGTAGATTGATATTCAAGGTTGTGTAAGTGGTCAGCCGGAATTTTCCCTTCCTCATATGCCTTCACAATTGGATCTGTTGTTTCACCAATTAAAACAAGGTCACTTGCTTCAATATAAGGAAGTACATCCTCCGCAAACTGGATCGTTCTATCTACTCGATCCGCACGGCAGTTCATAATAATAATCGGTTCATCTGTTGGATATCCAATTTCTTTCACACGCTTCCAAATGTTCAATGTAGAGGATGCGTCATTTGCCGCAAATCCATTTACAAAGTGTCCAGGTGTTTTCGCGTCCATTAATGGAAGAATTCTCATCGCTCCTGGATCAGGCGGCGCATTTAACATTCCTCTGAATGCCGTATCTTCATCAATCCCTAATGCTTGGGCAACACCGAGTGCCAGTGAAGCATTATCTGGGAAAACCATGTACTCAAATTTCCGCAAAAACTCATCGGAAATCTTGGAATTATCTGCAACAATGACTTCTGTGTTGCGTTTTTTCGCAATCTCTTTAAAGAAATCCGTATATTCACTATCCGTAATAACCAAGTGTCCATTGTAAGGAATTGTGGCTGTAAAGGCTTCTGCTATTTCATCAAGTGTTGGCCCCATGACGTCCATATGATCTTCAAGAACGTTTACGATTACGCCAATGTTTGCTTGAAGCAGCTCTTCCTGAAAGATAATTTGGTAATCTGGATTTACCGCCATACATTCACTGACGATGGCATTTGCTCCTCTTTCAACTGTTTCTCTCATAACTTCCTTCTGCTCTCCGATATTCGGTCCTTGCGGTTTCCTTTTAATCGGTTTCTCCTCTGGCGTATCCCAATAAATCATTCTTGCATCCGTTCCCGTTGTTTTACCGACAGTTTTATAACCTGCCTCCATTAAGATACCGGTTGTCAATCTTGTGACGGTAGACTTTCCGCGAATACCATTAATATTGACGCGCACCGGCAGGGCATCGATATTTTTCTGATGACGCTTCTTTTCAATAAAGCCAATCCCTAACATGATGACACAGGCTATAACGATTAACCACATCGCTATCTACATCTCCTTTTTTTATGAGTGTGATATGTAAATTCAATCAACAGTATATCTGTTCAGCATAAAATCACAATCGGTATTATGTAACATAATCTTTCACTTCCTCGTATGCCAAATTCCTCTAATCAAAAGGCTTTTTTGCCTACCTATCCTTTAAATGAAAAGGCCAAAAGACGGACAAAAATCAGTCTGAATTTCTGCTGAATTCATGAGAAAGCGTTAACATCAATGATCCGAAAATCTTTTGTCCTTTTCTCCCTAAATTTTTCGACAATTATTAAGATGTATTTTGAATCAATGTTTTAAAGCCCGTTATTCTCTATAACATCAGTCATATCAGCGCTTTAAATGAATAGTGCGTGTTTTGGAATGTTTTATATTTTTGAACGAACAGGTTAGAAAGTCATTCTCCTTGGTCAGTTCGCTGTGTGTTGACCTATGACAAAGGTCACCTCTAAAAAAATCAAGTCATCTGCTTATTTTTAGGTCACAAAAAATTGGGATAAGATGTAAAACTTTGATCATTTCGGTGTACCTTCTCTTTACGATATTCGCACCTTATGACCTAAACAATGAAACATTATTCATTTGTTTTTATCAAGATTCATCATTTCTTAACATTTTTAATATGAATTTAGTTGAAAGTTGTCAGCTCATGTCATGCTTTCCCCAAAGGTGACGAATAAAATTCGCTTCTCCGCTTACACTATGGTTAAAAAATCTGTGAGAGGAGGCTAAAGATGCCAAACTCCAATGAGCAAACACGCCTGCATTTTTTATCAGGAAGCTTTGAGGAAAAAATCCGGATCCTGAAAAAAACATTTCAGCAAAGCGGCGATTTTGAATACCGAGAATTAATGGTGAATGAAACGAAATCTGCGCTGTTTTTTATAAAAACAAGAATAGATGAAGGAAAACTAAATGATTTCATCATCGGCAACTTGTTAGGCCCTCCTGGAAAGCAGGATTATACAAAATCTCTTAGCACACTTGAAACAGGCGACTTGACGCTGATCACAGACAGTATTATTGCAGGAAGTATTGCCTTTCTTGATGAAAACTCCTCACAAATTAAGCTATTTGCTGTTGGACAGCCTCCGCTGCGCTCTATTTCTGAACCTTCTTCGGAAAGTATTATCGCAGGCGCACATGATGGATTTGTTGAAAGTCTTGATACCAATATCTACTTACTGCGTTCCCATTTAAATGATCGGAAGCTCGCCATTCAATATCATAAGATCGGTACAAAATCGGAAACAAAGCTTGCAACGGTTTATATATCTGATATTGCCAATCAAGAAAAGGTCGAAGAGGTCAACAGACGGATTTCTTCTATTAAAGTAGACACACTGTTAAGTCCTGGCTCTATCGTTGAGGCAATTGAGGATGATTCATTTTCTATTTTTCCGCAGCTGATTGATACAGAACGTCCAGATAAGGTGAGATCTGCGATCCTTGAAGGCAGGATCGTCTTACTCATGGATGGCAGTCCAATGGCCATCATTATGCCTATCACGTTCTTTAGCTTCTTTCAGTCACCAGATGATTATAACAGCCGCTGGATTCCTGCTACGTTTATTCGTATTCTGCGTTATCTTGCCTGCTTCATCGCAGTCATATTGCCATCTTTTTATATTGCTGTTATTGCGTTTCATTATGAGGTTGTCCCAGATGAACTAGCCATTACGATGAAGAACTCTATCATCGGAATTCCCTTTCCTCCATTGATAGAGGCCATGCTGATGGAGATCACGATTGAACTTATACGTGAAGCCGGGGTTCGTCTTCCTAAACCAATCGGTCAGACCATTGGGATCGTAGGTGGTTTGGTCATTGGGGATGCGGTTGTACAAGCAGGACTTATCTCGAATGTCCTAGTCATTGTAGTTGCTGTGACGGCTGTGGCTTCATTTGTACTTCCATCGTTTGAAATGACGTCCACCATCAGGATGCTTCGTTTCCCGCTCATGTTTATGGCATCGATGTTTGGATTTATTGGCATTTCATTTGGACTGGCCATTATTCTCATGAATTTATGCCGACTAGAATCACTAGGGGTCCCATATTTATCACCTGTTGCTCCATTTAACTGGCAGGACTTAAAAGATACAGTGATTCGACTTCCAATGTGGATGTACAAAAATCGACCTGTTTATTTAAATCCGCAAAAGAAAAAACAAATTGAACATCTGAGAGGGTGGACAAAGAAAAATGAAAAATAAAATATCTCCACCTCAAGCTGTTTTTTTCATCATCCAGTCTCAAATTGGTGTCGGCATTTTAGCGCTCCCTCATTTACTGATGAAAGACATGGGACACGATGGCTGGATGGCAATAATTGTCGCGTGTTTTTTTATCCAGATCATCAATACCATTTTTCTTTATATCATTTACAAGTATCCAGAAACGTCATTTTTCCAAGCACTGATTGAGGTCTTTGGAAAATGGATTGGACGCGCCTTGGTCGTGCTCTATACAGTATATTTTGCCTCGGTTTGTATTGTTGTCCTTTCTATATTCACAAGGATTCTTGGTATATGGGTGCTCCCGCTCACACCAAACTGGGTCATTAACCTATTACTGATGATATGCATTATCTATATCGCAAAGGAGCAAATTACAGCCATTGTCAGGTTCAACTTTATCTTAACTCCCTTTTTACTCATGCTCTCTTTATTAATGTTCTATGCGTTGAAAGGAACCAACATTGATTACCTCCTTCCTTTTTTCCAAACGGATATCTCTCAATTTCAGCTTGGATTGAAGGACGTTGTGCTGTCATTGAATGGATTTGAGATGATTTTGATCATCTCTCCACTAATGAAGGGCACCATTAAGGAACGATATAAAGTAATGACCATTTCAAATATATGCACAACACTTTATTACCTATTTATTACTATAATTTGTTTTATGTTTTTCAGCCCGGCTGAGCTTGATGTCATTCCAAATCCTGTTTTGTATCTATTAAAAACCGTTACGTTCGGTGTCATTGAGCGAACGGATTTAATTTTTCTAAGCTTTTGGGTCTTTGTCATTCTAGCTACACTGAGTAATTATCTGTACTTTTGTGCAAATGGTGTATCCAGTATGCTTAAGAAAAAAAATCACAAAAAATATGTCTACTATTTTGCCATTTTGATTTATGCTGTCAGCTGTTATCTTTCAACTGATAACTTTAGAATTCAGCGCTTTAATGACTTTACCACTGTTGCACAATATTCATTTATTTACACACTTCCGATCATGATGGCCGTTATTATCTTGATCAAACACCGCAAAAAGAAGGTGAAATCACATGCATCATAAGTACATGTTGACACTGCTTATGTGTGTTTCCCTCATTTTCATGCCAGGCTGCTGGGATCAAAACCTATTAAAAGACATCTCTCTTGTTTTAACTTCAGCTGTTGATCAAGGAGAGGATGACAATGCGAGATATTCGATTACCTATCGAAAGGTGCAGCAGTCTCAAAGTATGCAGCAAGGGAATACCGGCAGTTATTTAACCACTGTTCTCACAACCGATGCGCCTACTTTAAGAAAAGCAAGAAGCAACTTTAGCCGGAGTGTAGACCAAAAAATCGATATGTCGAAAATGCGTGTGCTGCTGATCGGTGATGAATTTGCCCAAAACCGGCTGCTCCCTTACTTAGATATGTTTTACCGCGATCCCAAAAGCCCTTTACTCGCAAACTTGGCAGTGGTGCAAGGCGGGAGCTGTGTAGATTTAATCAATCAACTGCTCAAGGAAAAACTGATTGTGAGCGACTATTTAAACAACCTGATCACTTCTGCATCACGCTCCTCACAAGTTTCACCTAAGAACATTCAAAATATCCGGTCCAAAATGCTGCAAACCGGTGAGGATTTCACACTGCCTTTACTCTACTACGATAAGTCAAAAAAGTTAACGAGTGTGAGGGGGGTTGCCTTATTTGATAATGAGAAAAAGAAAGGTGAACTCTATGCCCAGGATGCCATTCTGCTCACCATTATGGATGGAAAAATGGGCAGCTATGCAAACTTCACGAAAAAAGTAAGAAGTGATATGAAATTAAAAGAGAACAATTACATCACCGTTCAAGTAACCGATTCAAAGAGAGACATTAAAATCGTCAATCCTGATCACCGAAACTTAACCTTCTCTCTTGAGTTTGAATTCACCACCTCTGTTATTGAATACCCGAAAGACAATTTAGATACAGATAAAAAAATTGAAATGTTAAATAAAAGGCTATCAGCTATTTTCACAAAAGACGCTGAAAAAGTCATTGCCGCTCTGCAAGAAGCGAATTCTGACGTTCTCAGCCTTGGCAGAAAATATCGGGTAAGACACTATGATGAGTATATGAAAATGAACTGGGTCACCGATTATCCGAAGGTGAAAATCATTCCAAAAGTGAAAGTGAACATTACACAAACAGGTATTATTAGTTAAGAAAAGGAAGAAGTCATCTTTCTTTTCTTTTTTTATTTTTTTTAGATTGTCATTTTGATGCTTTCGTGATAATCTATGTGTGTAAACGGTTACACACTCATGAAGGGAGGCTCTCCATTGGCTACAATTAAAGATGTCGCAAAAGCTGCACAAGTATCTGTTGCCACTGTTTCACGCGTGCTCAATGATACTGGATACGTCCATTCAGATACGAAAACCCGCGTGACACAAGCGATGCAGGAGTTGAACTACTTTCCCAATGAAGTGGCTAGATCCCTTTTCAAAAGAGAATCACGCTTAATCGGCTTAATCTTGCCTGATATCACAAACCCCTTCTTTCCTCAGCTGGCTAGAGGTGTTGAGGATGAGATTCATGCGCACGGTTTTCGGTTATTATTCGGGAACAGTGATGAGGATCGAGAGAAGGAAATGGCCTACTTACAAACCTTTAAACAAAATCAAGTGGTCGGTGTCATCGCAGTCACAAATGAACCTGAATCAGATATATACAATGATGATGATTTACCTGTTGTTTTTTTAGATCGAACCGTACCGCATGCACCTTCTGTCTTTGCAGATGCTGGAGCTGGCGGGAAAATGGCCGCAATGGAATTAATTAGACGCGGCAGCCGGCAGATCACACTGCTAAAAGGACCTGCCCATCTACAAACAGCTCGGCAGCGATTCAAGGGCGCACTCGATGTTCTCACGGATACAGGTGTCGACTTTCATGTGATGTCTAATGCTTCCTTTTCCTTTCAAGAAGCCCGAAAAAGCGCCAAAGCCCTCTTCCAGCTGTACCCTGAAACAGATGGGATCATTGCCAGCAATGACATCGTCGCAACAGCGGTCGTCCATGAAGCGCTTCGTATCGGAAAAGCCATTCCAGATGACGTTCAAATCATTGGATTTGATGATATTCCGCAAAGCGAGCTGCTTTTCCCTTCCTTATCGACCATTAGGCAGCCCGCCTATGAGATGGGGAAAGAAGCGGCACAGCTGTTAATCAAAGCGATTCAGAAACAACCGATAGATCAGCCAGTTATTCAAATGCCCGTCTCTTTTATTGAACGAGAGACCACAAGAAAGGTGGATTCACAATGAGTCATATTGTTGTAGTAGGAAGCTGTTCAATGGATTTAGTCGTCACATCAGATAAACGGCCAAATGCCGGGGAAACGGTTTTAGGCGAATCGTTTAAAACGGTCCCAGGCGGAAAAGGTGCCAATCAAGCAGTCGCAAGTGCCAGACTCGGTGCAGATGTATATATGGTCGGCCGAGTTGGTGATGACGCTTATGGTCAGGAAATTCTCAGTAATTTACAAACACAAGGTGTCCGCATCTCACATATGAAACCGGTTACCGAAATGGAGAGCGGCACAGCTCATATCATTTTAGCAGAAGGTGATAACAGCATTGTCGTGGTCAAAGGGGCAAATAATGAGGTCACTCCTGACTATGTAAATGATGCTCTTTCTACAATTGATGATATCGGGATGGTTCTTATCCAGCAGGAAATACCTGAAGAAACGGTCGAAGCGGTCTGCTCCATTTGCAGTGAAAAAGAAATCCCTGTGATTTTAAACCCTGCACCAGCCCGCAAAGTATCGCAGCAGGTTTTAAATCAGGCTGCTTACATTA
The DNA here is from genome assembly GCF_058791855.1 of Bacillus sp. EB106-04-04-XG123. Taxonomy (NCBI): domain Bacteria; kingdom Bacillati; phylum Bacillota; class Bacilli; order Caryophanales; family Bacillaceae; genus Bacillus; species Bacillus sp. EB106-04-04-XG123. The sequence goes on from NZ_JBYTDZ010000002.1 coordinate 491,692, forward strand.
CACCGAATGAACACGAAGCTGTTCTTATGTTCGATGGTCTGCCAATTGAAGATGCCTTGCGTCAATACCCTAACAAATTACTAGTCACAGAAGGGAAAAATGGGGTTCGATATTTTGATGGATCGAAAGAAGTATTAGTTCCAGGTGTACCTGTAGAAGCAGTCGATACAACAGGAGCTGGCGATACCTTTAACGGAGCCTTGGCTGTCGCCTTAACAGAAGGCAAATCCCTCTATGATGCACTTGCCTTTGCCAATCTTGCAGCATCAATATCTGTCACAAAGTTTGGCGCACAAGGCGGCATGCCAACAAGAGAAGAATTGGAGAAAAAGAAATGAAAAAAAACGGCATCCTAAACAGCCATATCGCCAAGGTGCTTGCTGACCTTGGCCATACAGATACAATCGTCATCGCAGACTGCGGTCTCCCTATTCCAGAAGGTCCAGTCAAAATCGACCTGGCATTGTCAATCGGCACACCGTCCTTTCAGGAGGTCACCTCCCTCCTTCTTCAGGAAATGGCTGTTGAAAACATGACTGTGGCTAGTGAAATCAAAGAGGCAAATGAACGAGATCATTTATTTCTTAAGAAAGCGTTCTCAAAACCATTACATGAAGTAGACCACGAGACGTTCAAAGACATGACCAAACAGGCAAAAGCAGTCATTCGAACGGGTGAAGCCACCCCATACGCAAACTGCATTCTTCATGCCGGTGTCATCTTTTAAAAGGAGGAGCCAGATATGAACATAGAGATGCATAACATCCATAAGGCTTTTGGGAAAAACACCGTTCTCTCCGGGGTCTCCTTTGACCTCGTCACAGGCGAAGTCCACGCACTCATGGGTGAAAATGGTGCGGGAAAATCAACTTTAATGAACCTGCTTACAGGTCTTTATTCTTTAGATCAAGGAACGATACAAATCGACGGAAAAGAAACCGCTTTCAAAAATCCAAAGGAAGCGGAACAGCACGGCATTGCCTTCATTCATCAGGAGCTCAATATATGGCCGGATATGACCGTCCTGGAGAACCTCTTCATCGGGAAAGAAATCTATACGAAGCTTGGGCTGCTAGACACAAAGAAAATGAAGGTCCTCGCGCAAAAGCAGCTGGACCGGTTGTCTGTGAATCTCTCGCTTGATCAAGAGGCAGGAAGCTGTTCTGTTGGACAAAAACAAATGATTGAGATTGCAAAGGCATTAATGACCGATGCGAAAGTCATCATCATGGATGAGCCGACAGCAGCTCTAACGGAACGTGAAATTGAAAAGCTCTTCCAGGTCATTGAATCTCTCAAAAAAGAAGGCGTTTCCATCGTTTATATTTCTCACCGTATGGAAGAAATCTTTGCAATCTGTGACCGGATTACGATCATGCGTGATGGGAAAACGGTCGATACGAAAGCCATACCTGAAACGAATTTCCATGAAGTCGTCAAAAAAATGGTCGGCCGTGAATTGACAGATCGATATCCCGAGCGAACGCCTTCTACAGGAGATATTGTCCTTGAGGTGAAACAAGCAACGAAAAAAGGACAATTTCAAGATATCAGTTTCTCAGTTAAAGCTGGAGAAATCGTCGGTGTTGCAGGCTTAATGGGGGCTGGCCGGACCGAAATGATGCGGTCAATCTTTGGCCTTGATCCTCTTGACCAAGGAGAAATCTGGGTTCATGGAAAGAAGGCTGTTATTAAAAAACCAAGTGATGCTGTCAAGCTCGGTATCGGCTTTATCACAGAGGATCGCAAGGATGAAGGGCTCATGCTTGATGCATCCATCCGAGAAAACATCGGTCTACCAAACCTAAAAAGCTTCTCTCCAAAGGGACTGATTGATAAGAAAAATGAACAGGATTTTGTCGACCTGCTCATCAAACGACTGACGATTAAAACGGCTTCCTCTGATATTTCTGCCCGAAGCCTGTCTGGTGGAAATCAGCAAAAAGTCGTCATCGCCAAATGGATCGGCATACAGCCAAAGGTCTTGATTTTAGATGAACCGACACGAGGTGTCGACGTCGGAGCGAAACGAGAAATCTATCAGTTAATGAATGAACTGACTGATCGAGGCGTTGCCATTTTAATGGTCTCCTCTGAACTCCCAGAGATACTCGGGATGAGCGATCGAGTACTCGTCATTCATGAAGGAACCATCAGCGGAGAATTAGACAAAACAGAAGCAACACAGGAACGAATTATGACACTAGCTACAGGAGGGAAGTAACATGAAACCACTTACTTCAAATGGACGATTTGATAACATCATGCAAAAGCTTGGGCCATTCTTAGGACTCATCATCCTTGTCGCCATTGTTTCTATTTTAAACCCGGCCTTTTTAGAACCTTTAAACATCTTAAACTTACTGAGACAAATCTCCATTAATGCCCTCATAGCCTTTGGGATGACGTTTGTTATTTTAACTGGAGGCATTGATTTATCAGTCGGAGCCATACTTGCACTGTCCAGTGCCCTGACTGCCGGCTTTATCGTTTCTGGCATGGACCCGATTTTAGCCATTATCGTCGGCTGTATCATCGGTGCAGTTCTTGGGATGATCAACGGTCTTTTAATCACAAAAGGAAAAATGGCTCCGTTTATCGCAACACTTGCGACAATGACGATTTTCAGAGGTTTGACACTCGTTTATACAGATGGAAACCCGATTACTGGGCTTGGCTCTAACTATGCCTTTCAGTTATTCGGCCGCGGATATTTCTTAGGCATTCCTGTTCCAGCGATCACGATGCTTCTCACCTTTATCGTCCTTTGGGTACTGCTTCATAAAACACCTTTCGGCAGAAGAACATATGCGATCGGTGGGAATGAAAAAGCGGCTCTCATCTCAGGCATCAAAGTACCGCGCGTGAAAATTATGATCTATTCATTAGCAGGCTTCATGTCTGCCTTAGCAGGTGCGATCTTAACATCTCGTCTGAATTCTGCACAGCCAACAGCTGGCACGTCCTATGAGCTTGACGCCATTGCTGCCGTCGTACTTGGCGGGACAAGCCTGTCCGGCGGAAGAGGACGAATTGTCGGCACACTCATCGGGGTACTTATTATCGGTGTCCTGAACAATGGTATGAACTTACTTGGTGTTTCATCATTCTATCAATCTGTTGTGAAAGGGATTGTCATCTTGATTGCAGTCCTGCTGGACAGAAAGAAATCTGCTTAAGGAGGCAGCCGCTATGAAAAAATATCTTATTCTCATCCTGACTCTCTCATTGTTCATGCTTTCTGCCTGCTCACTTGAACCACCTGAGTGGGCCAAGTCATCAAAGGATGGCAAGAAAAAAGACATCAAAATCGGGCTGTCAATCTCGACATTAAATAACCCATTCTTCGTTTCTTTGAAAAACGGTGTGACAAAAGAAGCGAAAAAGCTAGGCATTGACGTCGTGATTGCAGATGCACAAAATGATTCAGCTAAACAAACAAGTGATGTAGAAGATTTAATTCAGCAAGGTGTCGACGCATTGCTCATCAACCCAGCGGATTCATCTGCTATATCAACCGCTGTCGAATCAGCGAATGCTTCTGATATACCTGTCATCACATTAGACCGCTCAGCCGAAAGTGGAAAGGTAGAAGCACTTGTCGCCTCAGATAACGTCAAAGGCGGCGAAATGGCAGCTAACTTTATCATCGACAAGCTCGGCAAAGGAGCAAAAGTCGCTGAATTAGAAGGCGTACCAGGCGCTTCCGCTACACGTGAGCGAGGAAAAGGATTCCATCAAATAGCAGATAAAGACTTAAAAGTGACAGCGAAACAAGCTGCTGACTTCGACCGGACAAAAGGACTGAATGTCATGGAAAACCTCCTTCAAGGAAACCCTGACATCAAAGCCGTTTTTGCCCACAATGATGAAATGGCACTTGGCGCGCTAGAGGCAATTCAAAGCTCCGGAAAAGACATTCTCGTCGTTGGTTTTGACGGGAACGAAGATGCACTCAGCTCAATCAAAGCAGGAAAACTCTCTGCAACAGTTGCGCAGCAGCCAGAGCTGATCGGTCAACTGGCAGTCGGTGCTGCAAACGACGTATTAAAAGGGAAAAAAGTACAAAAGAACATCGCAGCTCCACTGAAATTAGAACAGAAGAAATAAACAGAACCCCCGAGCATCACTCGGGGGTTTTTTGATTACTGTGGTCTTTTCAGCACAAATGACGTGCCTAAATGGGCATAATCATTACCTGCTAGGCGCGCGACTGGTTTCAGTTCATTAGTAGAAACATAGCCTTTTTCTACATCATAAACACCCTCATCTAAATGTGCACATACAACCCGGCCAATGATATGATCGACCGTGATCTCCCCTTCATCATTTTGAAAGGTGAGATGCTTTTCCAGCTGACATTCAAAACGAATGCGCGCTTCCTTGATTCCCGGCACTGAAATGACATGACTCTCTACTTGATGAAGACCGGTTCGTTCCAGCTCACTCTCTTCAACCGGCAATGTAGCAGCTGTTTCATTAATATCTTCTATCATGTCTTCATCACTCACATGAACGACAAACTCTTCCCTATCGATGATATGCTGCGCAGTATCTTTCATCTGACCTTCACGTCGTCCGATAGAAACGGCAATGAGCGGTGGGTGTCCGCTGATGACATTAAAGAAACTAAATGGTGCGGCATTGACGACATTTTCTTTAGATAGACTTGTAATAAACGCTATCGGTCTTGGAACGATAGATCCAGATAATAATTTATATGCCTCTTTTCGTGACAGCTGATCCATTTGCAATGTAATCAATTCAAGTACGCCTCCTTTTAATGTAACGACATCATACCATAACCCGTTCCCTATACCTCTTATTCCAGCTCGGTGCGATGCAGGATATGGTGGACAAGATGAAATAAAGCAGGATTATGATTTTCCCGTCTATAGGAAATCGTCCATTCCGCCATAAGCTGTTCACCCTCAATGGCCCGATATACAACATCCAGATTAAATAAACGCCGGGCTGATTTTGGAATCACTGCAATACCGATCCCTGCTGTGACAAGGCCAATGATCATTTGATATTCCGCCGCTTCCTGCACGATATTTGGAGAAAATCCGTACTTTTCACATAGCAGGACAAAGTGCTGATAAAGGGACGGCCACGATTCCTGTGATAAAGAAATAATCGGTTCATGACGGATATCTTCAATCGTGACAGTCTCTTGTTGAGCCAATCGATGATTTTTTGGAATCGCAAAAATACATTCACTTTGCTTCATCAAACGACTGACTAGTTCTTCATGCGGCGCTGTAGGATGTAAAAAACCGATATCAATCTCACCATTTAACAGTGCCTCTAGCTGCTGTGGAACAGAAAGCTGCTGCAGCTCGATACTGACAGAGGGATACAGCTCCCTGAATTCACGTACAACGGGCGGCAGAATATCATACGTCGCCGTTCCAACAAAACCTATGATGATTTTCCCCAGCTCTCCTCTTGCTGTATGACGGGCATGATCAACCGCTTTATCAAGCTGTTGCAGCACTCCCCGAATCTCATGTAAAAAGACCTTTCCAGCTGCTGTTAGCTCCACCACCCGCTTCGACCGATGAAATAATGGAAAACCCAATTCTTCCTCAAACTGCTTAATTTGCTGACTAAGTGGAGGCTGTGTCATATTCAACCGTGCGGCTGCTCTGCCGAAATGCAGCTCCTCCGCTACTGTGACAAAATACTGCAAATGTCTCAGTTCCATCCTTTCACTCCTCACACACTTATTCGTAAAACATATCAAAACTGCGTTAAACATATATTGGAAATTTTATTTTATGAAATGTATAGTAAATCATATCATGAAAATATATTTTCATAAAAAATTTTACTTGCCGAAAGGAGTGCGGGGTAAATGAAATCTCAAGCACAACCCCTAACAAGACGAGGAGCAGAGTTGATTGTCGATACGCTGATTGCTCAAGGTGTGACCCATGTTTTTGCCATTCCAGGTGCAAAAATTGACGCTGTATTTGATGTATTAAAAGACAGAGGTCCAGAGCTTGTCTTATGCAGACACGAACAAAATGCAGCCTTTATGGCAGCTGCTGTCGGACGTTTAACTGGCAAACCAGGTGTTTGTCTCGTCACATCAGGTCCTGGTGCATCTAATTTAGCAACAGGTCTATTAACAGCCAATACAGAAGGTGATCCTGTTGTCGCAATCGCTGGAAACGTCATTCGTGCAGATCGTCTGAAACGAACACATCAATCACTCGACAATGCGGCATTATTCAAACCAGTCACCAAATATAGTGTTGAAGTACAAGACGTTCATAATATACCAGAAGCATTAACAAATGCTTTTCGCGCGGCACAAAAAGGGCAGGCTGGAGCAGCATTTATCAGCTTTCCACAAGATGTCGTGACAGAACACACCACACAAACAGCAGTGTCTGCTCACCCTTCTCCAGAATTAGGTCCTGCACCAGATGCTCTCATCAGTTCGGCTATCGCCAAAATTCAAAATGCACACTTACCTATTGCGATTGTGGGAATGAAAGCTAGTCGTCCAGCTGCTGCAAATGCCACAAGAGCATTATTAAAAACACTTGGTATCCCATTTGTTGAAACGTATCAAGGAGCCGGCGTTCTCTCAAGAGAGCTCGAGTCTCAATATGTAGGCAGAATCGGCTTATTCCGTAATCAGCCGGGTGACCTTCTCATTGAACAAGCAGATGTCCTTTTGACCATTGGCTTTGATCCAATCGAATATGATCCGAAGCATTGGAATCTTCAGCCGCAGCAGCGCCAGATCATCCATGTTGATGACATGCAGGCAGATATTGATCATTTTTATGAGCCAGCGCTTGAGCTTGTAGGCAATATTTCTGAAACCGTCAAACATCTAGCGCATGACAGTGTTCCTCTTTCTCTATGCAAAGAGAACATAGAATTAGTCACTGAATTACAGGAGCTATTAAGCGACATTGAAAAGGCACCAGAAAGAGAAAGTCATCGATCTCACCCGCTGGATGTCATTCATACATTGAGACGCCTGATTCCTGATGACACAAAGGTCACATGTGATATCGGATCTCACGCGATTTGGATGTCCCGTCACTTCCGCGTCTATGAACCGAACTCATTCTTGGTAAGTAACGGCATGCAAACATTAGGCGTCGCATTACCATGGGCAATTGCGGCTTCTATATTGAATCCAGATGAAAAGATTATTTCGGTTTCGGGTGATGGCGGTTTTCTCTTCTCCGCAATGGAGTTAGAAACAGCTGTCCGCAAAAAGACAAACCTCGTTCACCTTGTTTGGAACGACAGCACATATGACATGGTTGCGTTCCAGCAGGAAATGAAATATGACCGTACATCCTGCGTTGAATTCGGACAGATCGATTTAGTGAAATATGCGGAAAGCTTTGGAGCGACTGGATTACGGGTCAACTCACCTGAGGAGCTTTCAACCGTCCTTCAAAAGGGTATAAACATAGAAGGACCCGTGATCATTGATATTCCGATTGACTATCAAGATAACCCTGACCTCGCCAGTCAAAAATGGCCAGAAGTCTATCGCAAAAAACACACAGCGAACGTCAGATAAGACTTCGATACATTACATTAAAGGAGTGAGCGGATATGGGTATGATGCACCCAATGAATCAACAGAATGACACAAGACAGCATGACAAACAGCAGGAGGTCTATCAAGTATCAACGATGACCTCCTTGCTTGAAGCCGTATATGATGGAGATTTCTCCCTCGCACATATTCCTGAACACGGTGATTTCGGCATCGGTACATTTAATCAATTAGATGGGGAGCTGATCGGCTTTGACGGTGCATTCTACCGGCTGCGCTCGGATGGAACAGCGACACCAGTCACCGATCAAGATTATTCACCATTCTGCTCTCTAGCTTTCTTTGAAACAGATATTGTTCATCGAATTGATGCACCAATGACGTCCAAAGAACTGGAAGAAGAAATTGACCGCATTTTACCAAGTAAAAATATCTTTTATGCGGTCCGCATTGATGGATCATTCAAAAAGGTTCAAACACGTACGGTTGAAAAACAGGAAAAACCTTACGTTCCGATGGTAGAAGCAGTCAAGTCTCAGCCTATTTTTGACTTCGAGGATATTCAAGGTACGATCGCAGGCTTCCGTACACCGCAGTACGCACACGGCATTGCGGTAAGTGGATATCACCTTCATTTTATTGATGAAGATCGAAGTGTTGGCGGACACGTATTTGATTACACCGTTGATCAAGTCACCATCCGCATATCTCAAAAACGTCATATGAATTTACACCTGCCGAATACGCAGGAATTCTTTCAAGCCGACATTGATCGAGCTGACCTTGCACAGCAAATTGCCAGTGCAGAAAGCAGCCCGGATCAATAAATGAAGACACCCCGATGAGCACGGGGTGTTTTTTTATGCATAAAGATGTTTTTTCACCCGTAACGTTTTCGTTTCGATAGTAAATGAGAAATCAATCATTCTATACGTAATAAAATATGATAGAATATCAACAGAAGAAAGGTGGTTATATGGTGTCAAAAGACTATAGCATTCCGAACTTAACATTAGACGAAAGAGATAAACAAATTTTATCCCTATTACACGAGGACGGGCGCATGTCTTACACAGATCTCGGCAAACAGGTCGGTCTGTCACGTGTTGCCGTACAAGCCCGCATTCAGCAGCTCATTGAAGCAGGAGTCATTGAACGTTTCACCGCTGTGATTAACCCCGCGAAGGTCGGCATTCATGTCTCTGTCTTCTTTAATGTAGAGGTAGAGCCAAAATTTTTAGAAGCGGTTGCCCTTCAGCTTGAACAGGAAACAGCTGTCACGAGTCTTTATCATATGACAGGACCAAGCAAGCTGCATATGCATGGCATTTTTCAAGATGAACAGGAAATGGAGACATTTCTGACAAAAAAACTATACCCGCTAGAAGGCGTTGTCAGTGTGGACTGCCAAATGCTCATTAAACGATACAAAAGCCGTATGGGCATGAAATTGTAGACAGGAGTTGAACCACTTGCAATCATATATCGAACTCATTATCGCTATGGTGCGAACCGGGATTCTCGGTTTTGGCGGAGGCCCTTCCGTGATACCGCTTATTCGCCATGAAGCGGTAGTGAAATATCAATGGATCAACGATGACGAATTTGGAGAAACACTCGCCATCGCCAATGCATTACCAGGCCCGATCGCAACCAAAATATCAGCATACCTCGGCTATCGATTAAAGGGCGTATCTGGCGCAATTGTCGCAACAGCTGCTCATATTTTACCGACATGTCTCGCCATGGTAGCCCTTGTCACACTTGTCAGCGTCTTAAGCTCCTCACAAATCATTCAAAATATGATTGGTGCTGTCACCCCTGTCATTGCCGTTCTGTTAGGCATCATGGCATATGAGTTTGGACAAAAAACGCTGAAAGGCTTCGGCATGATCTTTGGGATCGCTCTATTCCTTCTTGCCTTTGTCGGACTGCAAGTGCTCTCCATTCATCCAGGAATCATTGTGATGATCTTTTTATTTTATGGCGCTTTTCATTTTAAACTGAAAAATCGCTGGCATCGGACAAATAAAGAGAAAGGAGTGTCTTCATGATACTGATTCTCTTTTTATTCTGGGCTTTCTTTTTATCTAATCTATTAGGATATGGCGGAGGCCCTGCATCCATCCCGCTCAATTATGAAGAAATCGTCAATCATTTTCATTGGATGACGAACGAAGGATTTTCCAATATGCTGGCTTTAGCCAATGCACTGCCGGGGCCAATCGCTACGAAGATTGCAGCATATGTCGGCTATGACGTCATGGGCTGGCCAGGTTTTATCGTGGCACTGCTTGCAACTGTCCTGCCGTCCGCTGCCGGACTCATTTTATTGCTCAAGCTCATTGACCGTTTTCGCCAATCTCTCGTCGTAAAAGGCATGACCTTATCCGTACAGCCTGTCATTGCGATGATGATGCTTTTATTAACATGGGAAATCGGCGGAGATGCAGTGAAAGCCATCGGCTGGACGCAATCGCTCGCCATTGCTGCGATCTCCTTTTTCTTGATGACCAAATTCAAGCTGCACCCTGCCTTTCTTATTGTGGCTGCTTTCTTATATGGTGGATTCATTCTGCCGCATTCATAAAAACCGATAACATTCACTGTTATCGGTTTTCTTTTACATATAAATTGGAGAAACTGATCTGCGCCCAATCGAATGATACTCGACCCCTGCTTCTTCTGCCGCTTCAAGTGTATGACAGTTTCGTCCATCGAAAATAAGCGGCTGCTTCATCCATTTTTTGTAGGACGCGAGTGGAAACGACTGAATATCCGCCCACTCTGTTAATAGACAGACCGCATCGGCATCCTTGATCGCTTCTTCAATCGTTTGAGCAAATAAGACTTGATCCGGCAGTTCACGAGCTGCACGCCGGGCAGCAACAGGATCATACGCCACAAGCTCCGCACCTAATTGATGGAGCTCATGAGCGATCGGAATAGATGGTGCCTCCCTCATATCGTCTGTATTCGGTTTAAAGGACAGACCAAGAAGCGCAATTCGCTTCCCTTCAAGCGCTGCTCCCAGCCGCTCCTGGATATTTCGGATAAAACCTGCCCGCTGCTCATTATTTACTTTGATGACAGCCTTTAATAGCTCAAAATCATGGGACACATGCCCTGCAATTTGGACAAGTGCATTTGTATCCTTTGGAAAACAAGAACCTCCGTAGCCAATGCCCGCTCTTAGAAAGGAAGAACCGATCCGCTGATCAAGCCCCATTCCCTTCGCCACCCATTCAACATCAGCACCCGTTTTTTCACAAATGGAGGCAATCTCATTTATAAAGCTGATTTTTGTCGCAAGAAATGCATTTGATGCATACTTGATCATTTCAGCACTTTTACGGTCTGTTTTGACCAATGGAAGGTGGAAATCAGCATACATGTCCTCCAACTGATCTAATACGGCTTTTGTTTCAGCTCCAATCACAAGCCGATCCGCCCTCAATGTATCTGAAATGGCAGAGCCTTCCCGTAAAAATTCTGGGTTAGATGCAATAGCTAATGGTTCCTTCCGTCCTAATTCTTGATGGATGAGCTGATTGATTTGATCTCCCGTTCCGACAGGCACCGTACTTTTCACCACAAGAATCGCACCTGATTTTGCTTTTATCCCCATCTCTTTCGCAGCCTGAAACACATACTGTAAATCAGCTTGGCCATCTGCCTGCTGCGGGGTGCCGACCGCAATCATTAATACATCTGCCTTCGTGTAGGCTTCCGCTCCATTTATATGAAAATGAATACGTCCCTGCTCAAGATTGCGTTTCAATAGCTCTTTTAACCCGGGCTCATACATTGGGGGAGTTCCCTGTTTCAGCTGCATGACCTTTCGGCGGTCAATATCAATACACGCCACATCATGTCCTGCTTCCGCTAAACACACACCTGTCACAAGCCCCACATACCCACAGCCTGCAATCGCAATATTCATGACACCATCAGCTCCCCATACTCCTTATGCTTGTAATGACATCGTATGCCGGGAGCTTTCATTCCATTCTTAAAAGCATACAAAAACCCCCTGCCATCACTAGCAGGGGGTCACTTTTATGAAACAAGACCATTTCGAATATGAGCAATCAGATTTTCAAGCATTTCTTTTGTTGTGACATCATTTGAATTTTCACCAATATCATGAGCGTACATCAAAATCTTTAAAAATTCCTCTTGATTTAAACCCTTATTATCCATGTCTGTATCCTTTCGATTCCACTAATTTCATTATTATATGCTGTAAGGTTGGTTTATGCAATACTCTATTACATCATTCGACAGCTTTTGAAATTTATGACCATTTTCATGAAAAACTTTTTTATAAATCCCCATTGAGCTATAATAAAAGAATTGGAATCTTTTACTTGGTTAGGAGCGGATCAAATGCTTCAGCACAACATCAACGAAGAAGAAATCAAACAAACAGCCGAACAGATCAAAGAACTTCTTCCTGCAACAGATGAAAACAAACAACTCATCAAAAAAGCATTGATTACTTATAGACAGGACAGCGTATATCGGCTCAAGCAAGAGTCTGATACCGAATGGTCAGCTTATGTACATGATGTCGTGGCAGCAAGAGTCCACCTTCATGTGCTGTTTCCTGTGAGAAGCAGCTGCTCATGTCCAGCAGATGGACTTTGTAAACACATTCTCGCTGTCTTCTTTTCGCTATACGCTCAAGTAGAGAGTGTGACCGGATTTACAGAAAATTGGTCAGAAAAGGATGAATTACAGCGCAGCAAAGAACTGATTCGCCAGCACTTCCAAGTGAAGCGCCCAGACGAACAATCACTCCAAAGCTGGCTGACTTTTTTCCAAGAGGAATTTAACCTCTGGCTGAAACGGACACCGAAGCACCAGCAAACACCGCAGCATTTGTATTACGGCTATTTATCGATTCTAAAAAAACACGCACCTGCTTCACCTGAATTCAAGAGCTTGTATGCGATTCATACGTCAATCGATGTATGGCTGAGGCTTCATGAACTGATCGACCTCGGCCGGCTTGATGCCGAAAAAGACTTTTATTCCATGAATCCATATGTAGAACAGCTCATGAACACCATTTTCGATTCAGTGGATCATTTGAAGACATACGCCCTTTCCTTTTCCCTCGATCCGTTTCTTGAAAACACACCAACTGCCGTTCGCACACTTCTTCAAATCAATGGACCTTTCCAGCATGAACGAGTAGCGGTCTTTATGGAGATTTGGGGCACCATATTAAATAGAGGGAAATGGGTCAAAAAAGAAACAGAATTACTAAAGAACGCCCAGAAAAAAGAACAAACGGTTGAACGTACCATCGGACTGATGCACATGGATTATTTACTGAAAGAAGATGAAAGCCTCTTTCAGCAATTACAGCTGCTCAATGCCGACATGCTGCCAAATGTGCTCAATTGGCTGAAGGATCTCACAAACCGAAAGGACTGGAAGCGGCTCAAGCTCTGGTATCACGAAATCACCTATATATTAGAGGAATATTGCCAGCTCGACCTTTCATACAGAGAACTGCGGGGAGCCGTCAGTGATTTCTTCTTTTATTTAGATGCATATTTTAAGCAGACGAAGGATCATCATTTATATGAACGCTATCTCCAAATCTGTATGCCCTATGCGTTTACAGAATACAGTCAGCTATTGTATGCACAGCAGCGTTATGCGGAATGGATTGAGATTCACAGCCTTGTTGGTTTCTCCATTAGTGAACTGGAGAAGGATCTGATCAAACAGATTGCAAAAGAGGAGCCAGAAGCCCTCATTCCATCGTACCACCGTGAAATCTCACTGCTTCTCGATCAAAAGAATCGAAGTGCTTATCGAGAGTCTGTGAAAATGCTGAAGAAACTGCGCACGCTTTATCATAAAACAAAAAAAACCACGATTTGGGAAAGGTATGTAAAGCAGCTGCAAGATTCAACAAAACGGCTGCGTGCGTTCCAAGAGGAAATGAAGAAAGGAAAATTGATTGATGACACGCCATAAACAAATTGTCATTCATGCAGAACAAACAGAAGATTTCTCTTTCACCATTTCAGCGCAAGCAGAGGACGGACACCCTGTTCCGCTTAATGAAATGAAGAGGCAGCTTTTCCAATGGCACGAATCTTCTTTCTACGGAACATTCTTAGAAGATGTCAGCTTTATTGGAACACCTGCCTTCCTGTTAAGCCCTTGGATGACCGTTGAATTGCTAGGAAAAAATTCATTTAATACGTTTAGTCATGTGACATTAACGGATGAAACGGAGCCCCTGATGAAAACAGCCTCCACCATTTACGAATTTATCGAGGACGAAGATTTCGTTCCCGATTACGAGGCATGGACAAAAGGCGAGCTTCGGTTTAAAGACAAAGAAGGCCTATTAGATGGTTATACGGCTGATTGGTTCTCCTTTGCTGTACAGGATTATATTCAGTATGATGATGCCTTGCAGCACAAGTGGGAACGCATGAACGCACAATCGCCTGCACTCTCAACCTTCCAAGGACATTTTCTAGATGAGCAGGATTTCTTGGAGACGATTGGCTGGATAGATGATGAGACGCCGTTCACTGTCGGCTTGCGCTTAAATGAGCCGGATTTTGACGGAGATGATTGGAAAATCGAATTGTTTTTGCGAGATAAGAAAAACAGTGACCTTCACTTTTTTGAAGGCATCCGTTCATTGAAAAGGTCTTGGCATCCGTATCAAGATAAAATTTCAAGAGAGCTGGAACGATTCAGTCAAATTGTCCCTTGGCTTTCTTTCACATCTGGCACCACACTCATGTCAGAAGAAGAGGCGTGGCTCTTCCTATCTGAAGCGAGTGAAACCCTTGTTAATATGGGTATTGAGATTCTGCTCCCATCGTGGTGGCAAATTGTTAAAGACAGCACGATGATGTTAAAAGCAAGGATCTCTTCTACACCGCGAGGCGAATCGCATGTCGGAATGGACGCATTAATGGACTTTAATTGGCGCTTTGCTACAAACGGCATTGAACTGACAGAAGATGAGTTCAACGAGCTTGTCCAAAGCAAACGACGCCTTGTCAACATTCGAGGACAATGGATCAAAATAGATCCGACCTTCATCCAGCAAATGAAAAAGTGGATGGAGCGTGCCGAAAACGAAGGACTTCACATGTCTGATATTTTGTCACGTGAACTGGCAGATCAAGAAGCCTCCTCTGAATCGATTCCAGAGCTATTGGACAGTTCAGCATTTGCCCATATTCAATTTGAACTTTCATCGCAATTAAGAGGGCTTGTCCACCAATTAAATGATACGCACGAGCTGCCTTCCTACGAAATGAGTGAGTCCTTTAAAGGCACACTGCGTCCGTATCAGCAGCATGGCGTGAACTGGCTTTTATTTTTAAGATCGCATGGATTTGGGGCTTGTTTAGCAGATGATATGGGCCTTGGAAAAACGATTCAAATGATTGCGTATTTCACCTATTTGAAGGAGCAGGAGCAAAATGCCGCTCCATCTCTCATCATTGCGCCAACCTCTGTTTTAGGAAACTGGCAGCGAGAGCTTGAAACATTCGCACCACATTTGAAGGTTGCCCTGCATTATGGCCCATCGCGTCCACAGGGAGAGGACTTCACAAAAGCATACGAGTCAACAGATATTGTTCTGACGTCTTATGGACTCTCACATTCTGATCGTGATGAATTAACGGCAGCAAAGTGGAATACCATTTGCTTAGACGAAGCCCAAAACATCAAGAACGCCCATACGAAACAATCGAGAGCAATTAGACAGCTTAAAGGGCAGCATCACATTGCCCTCAGCGGGACACCAATGGAAAACCGTTTGACAGAGCTTTGGTCCATATTCGACTTTGTCAACAAAGGATATCTCGGCAGCCTGACCGGCTTCCATAAGAAGTTCGTCCTTCCGATTGAAAAAGACCGTGAAGAAAAAAGAATTGAACAGCTGCAGCAGCTGATCAAACCATTTTTATTAAGACGAACAAAACAAGATGAAGAAGTTGCTCTGAACCTGCCTGAGAAACTCGAAGAAAAAGAATTCATCCCGCTATCCGCTGAGCAAGCGTCTTTATATGAACAGCTCGTGAAGGATACATTTGAACATATGGCATCATTAACAGGGATGCAGCGAAAGGCCATTATTTTAAGTATGCTTGGCAGACTCAAACAGATTTGTGATCACCCTGCTCTCTATTTAAAAGAGAGTGGAACAGAAGTGAAACTGCTGAAACGTTCGTTAAAAATGGATAAACTCGCAGAGCTGTTAAAAGCGATACATGAGCAAGGAGAAAGCTGCCTCATCTTTACGCAGTATATTGAAATGGGCAACATGATCAAGCAGCTGGCAGAAAAGATGTTTGGAGAACCGGTCCAATTTTTAAATGGCAGCCTCTCAAAACAGGAGCGGGACAAAATGGTGGACCGCTTCCAGAAGAAAGAATTCAACATTTTAATTCTTTCTTTAAAGGCAGGAGGAACAGGACTCAACCTAACCGCCGCAAACCATGTCATTCACTACGATAGATGGTGGAACCCTGCTGTGGAAAACCAAGCGACAGACCGAGCTTATCGGATTGGACAAAAACGATTTGTTCACGTCCATAAGATGATCACAACGGGCACAATCGAGGAAAAAATCGATCAAATGCTCGAAACAAAACAAACATTAAATGATCAAATTATCCAAAGCGAGAGCTGGATTACAGAGCTATCGACAAACGAACTAGAAGATTTATTTACCTTAAGTGCCGCCGCTCAATCATCTTAATCACAGAAAAAAGAGGACTTTTCTCAAGTTTCATGAAAAGTCCTCTTTTTTATTAGATATAAACGTAAGCTAAATGTTCAGTTTTTTCAATGCAGATTTCACATTCATATACGTATTTAATTCACGGAAGTCCTCTCTCATTTCTCCCATTTTCATTGCAAGATTCGGTTTAATTCCTGTCACAATGAGTTCAGTACCCGTCATTAAAATCAAATCGTTCAGCTTAAAGATCGCATCTGCCACAAATGAATCCACTTCTAATAATCCGGACAGATCGACAATAAAATAATCATCCTTTGATTGAGAGATATAGGTGGAGACCGTTGAAATGATCTTATCAAATCTTGGCGCTGTTAACGTACCAATGATCGGTAACACAGAGATACCATCTTTCACAGGAACGATTGGGACAGAAATATTCAGCACTTCATCAATTGATTGCTCAAGAAGCTCCTGCTGTTCCTTCTCTTTCGTAACATCCTTTTGCAGACCAACGAAATAAAGACGTTTCCCTTCATTTTCGTCAATCCAAAGAGGAGCGACACTTAACTCGTTCCAAAACATTTGTCCAGATTTTTTATAATTTTTCAGCTGAACAGTGACAGCCTCTTTGTTCTCAATGGCTGTTCTAATTTGTTTGAGAGCGATTTGTTCAGTTTCATCTCCCTGAAGGAAACGACAATTCCTCCCCAATACATCGATTTCTTGATAGCCTGTCATATCTAAAAAGCCCTTGTTCACATATATTAAAGGATTATCAGGTAAAGACGGGTCCGTCACCGTCAGGCCAACCTGAGTATAGTCCAAGGCTTCCTTGATTAAATGCAGATTTTCGGACTTATAAGATTCCAGCGCCATTCGTTTACTCTCCTTAGTTTCCTTACAAGCGGGTTATATTCTTAATTAAATTATATGATGTTCCACATCATGTGTAAATAGAAGTGGTTCTGAATTCCTCTTTTGTAGAATGCGCTTCATCCTATGTGATTTATACCGCGACATCTGATTCATCTATTTCAAAAGGTGCCGAATCATATGCGCCACACCATGTTCATCGTTTGATAACGTGACGTGATCAGCGATTTCTTTTATATCCTGCCTCGCATTCCCCATCGCAACCCCAACACCAGCAGCTTGAAGCATCGATTCATCATTTAAACTGTCTCCTACAGCCGCTGCCCTGCTTAAAGGAATACCTAGTCTTTCTGCCAGCCTTGTTAATGCCTGCCCTTTAGACGCGTGCTTTGAACCAATTTCAAAGTTATGATCAGCCGAACTGACCAATGTTAAATCTGAATCATTACCAAACATATCCCATCCGTCTTTCAATCTGTCCTGAAAGAAAGAAAAACCTAAAATGTTGTAAAATGAAAGCTTTCGATCCTCACGAAACAATTCTTTATATGTATCAATATAAGAAAAACCTGACTGGCTGTATTGAACTTCTGCAGCTTGCTTTAAGACATTTTGATCCGTTTCTGGATTTGCACTTTTTAAACGGTCCATTTCAATCGCAAGAAGCTCTCTGCCGCGATTCGGTGTGAAAATGGCTTCGTTTGTAAAGACTTCATAATAATAATCACGTTCTTCCAGCCATGACAATATGTGTTTAGCCTTTTCTTCTTGTAAAGCAGCTGAATGGTACACTTGTCCAGTTGGATCATGAATCACAGCTCCATTGGCACTAATCACCCATGTATTCATACCAAGCTGGTCAAAAATAGACCTCACATCAAAATACGCTCTCCCTGTTGAAACGACAACCTCAATTCCATTCGCAGCTGCTTCCTTTAATGCCTGCTCGTTTTCCTGACTCACTTTGTGTTCACTGTTCAATAAAGTGCCATCTAAATCCGTTGCGATTAATTGAATGTTTGTCATCGTTCTCTCCTTTTTGTCTTTATTTTCAACCGATATACCGTTAACAAAATCCATCATCATTATGTAATGAGTATCCACTATTTGCAAGAGCTGATCGGTTAAACAGTGAATAAAAGGGTATCCGGCCACGCATTATGACCGGATACACACAAAGGGGATTCATAAGGGGACACATGACCTATACAAAGAAGCATTGGTTCTATTACGCAGTGTTCATATGCACAAGGCAGCATCTATCAGCTTTAGCTAGAGGGGGGCTGTCAGATGATAGACGTTACCTTTTGATCGGGACTTGCCTCCTTTCCTTTCAGCTACCCCTAGTCTACGGAGAAAGGCCTGATGTGACAAAACGTGAAAATAGCAAAATAGGCCTTCAAATTCTCTATATCCTCATTAATTTCTGTTTTTTACCGCTTGCGTATAAAACATCATCTTGTTTTGTTTGATGAAATACTTATTTTTTATAAATTGATAAAAAATATCTGAATGAATCCAATTACTAGAAGGCATGTGAATATAATCAGATCCGTCCCACGCAAACCAATAAAAACAAAGCCGGCCATCATGAACCGACAGCTGAAACTCAAAGCAGTCCATTTGGTCCTCAGTGACATATTGAAACGTGAGTGACTCTCCTTCTTCCATATAGACATCACAAAATGAAAGAATGTCTCCCCACGAATAAACACGTATATCACTCTTTGCCTTCTCCTCGCCAATATGAATATTTCTCAATTGATAGGACTCCATAAAACATCTCCTTTCACTCATGTGCAGCTAGTTCTAAGCAGGCAGCGGTTTCATTTATACAGATGTTGTATGCTATAATAATACTTACGAATAATGAACGCTTGTGAGGTGATAAATATGAAAACCTTTAGGCTGATTGATTTAAAAATTGAACTTGATCCACAGCAAGATAAAATGTCCAGCATTCCCCTTCGTGACGGTTTAATCATTAATAAAGAAGACGGTGAAAATCACTGGATGATCGAGGCACTCATTCCAAAGAAACATAGACAGGTGTTTGAGGTACTCTTTCAGCAGCACACAGAAGTGAAGATTCTTGTAACGATCACTAAAGAAAACAACCGCCCTGTTCACCTATCTGTCCAAGTCAAAAACATCGTTGCCTTAGAAGAAAACATTTCTGTATTACTCGATGGTAAAATGATTACAAATCGTTACAGAACAGAAACTGAAGAAGTATTAAAAGACCTCGTCAAAGAGGGGCTTTCAGGAGAAAAACTACTGGATGCTTTTAAACAAAACACATAAAAAAGAGCGGGGTCAGCCGCTCTTAGATTGTTGACAAAGGGCTAAAATGAACTTGATTTTAGCCCTTTGTCTTCTTTTCAGCGTGTTTGAAAACCTTTGAAGTCTAGGAAGGGCGAGCACTGGAACGGAGCGAATTTAACATTCGTGAGTACCAGAGCGCAGACCTGACACCGAATGCAAGGGTTTGTCTACACGCTGAGAGCGGGATCAGCCGCTCTTTTTTATTGCACATCTTTAGACTGGCTTTGATTTTTCAATAGATCTCTAATTTCAGTTAGCAAAACTTCCGTTTGATCCGGCGTTTCCACAACCTCTTCTTCCTCGACCTTTTTCCGTTTTAACTTATTCAAATAACGAATAAAGATAAAAATGGAAAACGAGATAATTAAGAAATCAACCACTGTTTGAATAAAGTTTCCATATAAAATTTGAGCAGCTCCGATTTTAATGGATAAACCGCTAAAGTCATGCCCTCCAATAATAATACCAACAAGCGGCATGATTAAATCATTCACAAGAGAAGTGACAATTTTGCCAAATGCTCCCCCAATGATGACACCTACAGCCAAGTCAATGACATTGCCCTTGACGGCAAACTCTCTAAATTCTTTCAGCATCCTTTATCACCTTCATCTTTTTTTGTCTAATATGACGTTTTTTTGTCAAAATTGCAAGTCCTTATCCGTTCTAACTGAACGTTTCTAAATAAAAAAGCGATTCATGCTTGATGAACCGCCAGGAAAATCATGATACTTTAGGACCGATAGAAAATGTCAGTTCTGCTTCACATGCAACTTCGCCATCTACTGTCGCTACTGCTTTTCCTTTTGCAACCGGTCCGCGGAGGCGCGTCACTTCAACCTCTAAACGAAGCTGGTCTCCAGGCTTGACCTGTCTTTTAAAGCGGCAGCCGTCAATCCCTGCAAACAAACCAATTTTCCCTTTGTTTTCTTCCTTGCCTAACATAATCACACCAAAAACCTGTGCGAGTGCTTCTACAATAAGCACACCTGGCATGACTGGGTAACCTGGGAAATGGCCATTAAAAAATTCTTCATTTACTGTGACATTTTTAATCCCAACCGCTCTTTTTTCTCCCTCAACCTCTAAAATACGGTCGACCAATAAGAATGGATAACGGTGTGGAATAATGTCTTGAATTTGCTGAGCATCAAGCATATCTTGATCTCTCCTTCTTTTCTATATCGCTAATCTTCATTTGATTCCTATAGAAGTATATTATGAATGCTGGCATTTTTCAATATTCGCCTTGCATATATGGTAAAAAATAGAATCTATCATTACCAATTGTCATCAAATATAATCCACACTACACTCATTGTTTTTTCACAAATATGGTAATATATATTACATCATTGATTAAATAAGAGGGTAAAAATGAATTTTATGAGCGATAAATCCATAAAAAAACTTCTCCATTCCTGGTATACAATGCTGAAGCATCGACATTTTTCGAAGGCTGAAGAAATCAAAAAAACACTACTAAAATATAAACGTAAATTATCAAAAAAACAGGAGCTCTATTTCCATTATCAGCTGATGCTTTTTCGTCATCAGCTCTGGATGAATCAAACAGAGGACTTAGAAAAACTCAAACACGAACTGCTGCCACACAAAGATGAAATGAACGAAGAACTACAATATTATTTTTACTTCTTTCTCGGGTTATATGAATCTTTAAAAAGTGATCAAAATGATGCGATTCATTATCTCGAAAAGGCAGAGGAACGACTGCCATTGCTTAACGATGAGCTGGAGGAAGCAGAGTTCCATTTCCGTACAAGCGGTGTTTATTATAACAACCGTTACTCGTTGTTATCGATTCGTCATGTTCAAAAAGCCATGGATATTTTTGCAAAGCACGAAGACATCCACAGCATCTATCGGTGTAAAATTGTACTCGCTCTTAACTATAGCGACCAAAAAAAATATGAGGAAGCAGAAGCTATTTTCATTGAGATTATTGATTACGTGAAAAAGATTGATGATCAAGAGCTGCTCGGTATCGTTTATTATGACGCTGGCTTTATTCATTCGAGACAAAACCGTCACAAGGAAGCACTGGACTACTTTAAAAAAGCGCTTCGTCTCCCAGCATACCGAAAGTCAGCACACTCCTATGTATCGTGCCTATACGAAACTGTGCGTTCCTGCTTTAAAGAAAATTTAACCGATGAAGGGATGAAGTATATTCAAAAAGGGCTGAAAGAAGCCGTTGCTTCGCAGTTTGATATATTAAGAATGAAGTTTCAAATCTTATCTCTTCTCTACAGCCAAACGCCAAAGGCAGATGAGCAGATCGCCACGCTCGTCACATGTCTTGAACGAAAAGAAGCCTGGATTGATCTTGAGGATCTGCTTGCTGATGTCTCAGATTTTTATAAAAAAAAGGGCGACTTTGAGCGAGCCGCCTTTTTTATCATGAGAGGCTGATACGAGCCTGCTGATTATCGAATTGTATTAATTAATCCCAGCATCTGATCGCCCATCGTAATAGATCTTGAGTTCAACTGATAGGAACGCTGCGTTGTCATGAGGTCTGTTAATTCTTTCGACATGTCCACATTTGACGTTTCCAGCGCACCTTGCTGAAGCTGAATCGCCTCTCGGTTTGCTCCATTTAGTGCTGTTAGTGCGCCTTGATAGGTTCCGTCGACTGAGAACAAATTATCTCCTTCAGAGACAAGTGCTGATGAATTATTGACTTGTACAACGCCTAAATTCACTTGCTGATTCGGTTGATTATCTCTTGAAATCGCTGTAAGCCGTCCATTTTTATCGATTGAAATATCACGGAAATTCGCATTTAAGACGATCGCATTTCCGTTTTCATCAAGTATCGGATAGCCTTCACTCGTGACAAGCTGCACTTGGTTACGGTTATTGCCCGGCTGTAAGTAAAGTGAACCATCTCTTGTATAACGGATATTACCGCCGGCGTTGACCTGCAAATACTGCGACGGCGCTCCGAATGCAACATCAAGATCACGTCCAGTTTCTTTAATCGAGCCTTGCAGCGAGTTAATGGACGCATTGACCATTGTCCCCGTTCCAAGCCTTAACCCAGCAGGTGTCAGACGACTGTTTGCCACCTGCTCATTTTTTTCATCTACCTGATTAAACTGCTGTCTGATCAGCTCTGAGAAACGGGTGTTTTTCGCGCGGTACCCTGTTGTCTCACTGTTCGCGATGTTGTTGCTGATGATGTCAAGCTGCTTTTGCACTTCATTCATCGAGACAGCTGCGTTTATCATCGTTCTAAGCATAAGTATCCTCCTTTCTTTTTATTTCTTGATTAGTACACTCTTCCAATTTCATTCACTGCTTTTTCTAAGCTTTTATCATATGCCTGAACCACTTTTTGGTTTGTTTCAAATGCTCGGTAGGCTGTTGTCATATCTGTATATGATTTTGTCACATCGACGTTCGACAGCTCCGATACCCCTTGGCTTAACGTATAGGACATTTGACCGTTATTGACTGCACTTGGGAGGGGTTGATTATCAGCTGTACGATATAAATCATTTCCTTCACGCGCTAGGTTTCTTGTATCCATCGCAACTCGTACATCAATTTGACCAAGATTTTGGCCATTTTCAGTGACAGTACCATCTGCATTCACTTTGAAATTCTCACTCTGAACCGTAATCGGCTGACCCGTCACGGAAAGAAGAGCACGGCCATTAATGGTCAACTGATTTTGTGCGTTCAATGTAATGGAGCTGCTTTTCGTATAACGAACGCCTTCTGGTGTGTTGACCGCATAAAATAGCGCTGATTTCTGATTGGTCTCAGGATTGATCGGCACATTATTTTCAACTAGTGCTACATCTGTTGTTTGATCTGTTGTTTTTAAAGTTCCCTGTGTAAATTGAGGGATTAATTCCTGCATATATGTCCCAGTATTGATTCCACCAATCGGCGATTGCAGTGGAACACTAAAGCCTTTGCCTGAGGATGTTTGGAAACGTCCTGATTCCATTCGGCTCAGCAGCATTTCTGGAAATGCACGCATTGCCCCTTCATCTGCTTTATAACCTGGCGTATTCGCATTTGCGATATTATTTGAAAGCATTTCTGTCCGCCGCTCTTGAGCGATCATGGCAGATGTTGCGGTGTATAGTCCTTTTAACACGTGCTCACCTCATTCAAATTCTTTCACATGACCTAAACACAATCTTCTATGAAATATATCGGCTAATTAGCAGGGTTCTTTAATAAAAATCCCCCATTCTTTCTAAAAAGAATGAGGGAAATCATTAGCTGAGTTTACGCTTTGGCAGCTTGTCCATATTATCAAGCATTACGCCAGTACCAACCGCTACACAGTCCATTGGATTTTCAGCAACGAAAACCGGTACTTTCAGCTCTTCTGCAAGCAATTGATCAAGCCCATTTAGAAGAGCTCCGCCACCTGTAATGATGACGCCGCGATCGATAATATCAGCTGATAATTCAGGCGGTGTTCTCTCAAGAACTTGTTTCGCAGCCTGAACAATCGCAGATACAGATTCACGCAATGCTTCTTCTACCTCTTTGCTTGTGACGGTAATCGTTCTTGGTAATCCTGTCACCATGTCTCGTCCACGAATTGAAATCTCTTCGTGACGTGCGTCTGGGAATACCGTTGCAACTTGGATCTTAATATCCTCAGCCGTGCGCTCACCGATCAACAGCTTGTACTCTTTTTTAATGTAGTTTAGAATTTCCAGATCAAATTTGTCTCCAGCCATTTTAATAGAAGAGGCGGTTACAATGTCACCCATTGAGATGACAGCGATATCTGTCGTTCCGCCTCCAATATCTACGACCATGTTTCCACTTGGCTGAAAAATATCCATACCAGCACCAATGGCTGCTACTTTTGGCTCTTCTTCAAGAAATACATGCTTACCACCGCTTTTTTCAGCAGCTTCTTTGATCGCCTTCTGCTCAACAGATGTAATATTTGTCGGGCAGCAGATGAGCATACGCGGCTTAGAGAATAGCCCTTTCACATTTAATTTGTTAATAAAATGCTTGAGCATCGCTTCAGTTACTTCAAAATCAGCAATTACGCCATCTTTTAATGGACGAATCGCAACAATATTCCCAGGCGTACGTCCAACCATACGTCTAGCCTCTTCTCCAACAGCCAAAACTTTCCCGCTGTTTTTGTCAAGAGCTACCACAGATGGTTCATTTAACACAATTCCTTTTCCTTTGACATGAATCAGTACATTGGCAGTACCAAGATCAATTCCAATATCCCTAGCAAACATCTATATATATCCTCCTTGAAAATCTGTTTCCATAGCAAATACCACATTCTGCCCTAATTATATATTCTATCATAATTTGCAGAAAAAAAGATATTTCTTTACAAAAGTCTTTACAAAATTTGTGGTTAGAAACTACCGATATGAGGAAGATATATATATCATGTTTATGAACAAAGAACTAAGCTTACTGTTTCACAGGCTCGCCTTCTAAAATTTCTTCTTTTTTATACTTTAACTTGGTGGCTTCTCCTCCTCGCAAGTGGCGGATTGATTTATGATAATCCAGTATCTCCTTCACTTCATTAGCCAGATCTGGATTAATTTCTGGCAGTCTTTCTGTTAGATCCTTGTGTACAGTACTTTTAGAGACTCCAAATTCTTTCGCAATAACACGAACGGTTTTCTTTGTCTCCACGATATACTTTCCTATCTTGATTGTTCGCTCTTTGATGTAATCGTGCACACCACTCGACCTCCCTAAAATGGATGTGAGAAGTGTGAAATGAGATCCGTATGAAGATTATCCATTTTCAGCGGCGCTTGTTCGTCGTAATTTCTCATCCATTAGGTAGTAAATGCCAAACACGATCCCTCACCTCAAACACTCTCTTTGTCAGGTTTGTAACAGTGTATTAGCATTGAATAGGGAATATGCTAAAAATGAAGATGGGACAAGGGATTTATCAGAAAAGGCAAAACAAAAAATCATTTCGGGGCGCGAAAATTTTCACTTTACAAGAAAGGATTCAGCACGTAAAATAGAAAAGGTGAATTTATTTACCTAGCTAAATATTTAAAAAAGGTGAGCATATGGATACGTTAAATAGAGAGTGTTTACATCAAATACATCAAGGCGCACGACTGCTGTCTAAAAAGGCGAACGAAGCGCTTGCTGCTTATGACTTGTACATGTCCCAGTGGACTGTGCTTTTTTGTTTGGATACATTCGGCCCGAAAACCCAAAAAGATATCTGGACATATTTGAACGTCGAAGCACCGACGATCACCAGAACCGTCACCCGTTTAGAAGCAAACGGCTGGGTGAAACGTGTACAAGGAAAAGACAAACGTGAGAATCTGATCGTGATGACAGATGATGCAAAAGCCCGATTTGAAGAAATCAAACGCACGATGGAACAATTTGAAGAAGAATGTCTTTCAGATTTTACCTACGAAGAAAAACAACTCCTCCATACACTTTTACACAAATTATCTACTGAATAGGAAGTGACATACATCATGAACGAACGTATTTGGACAAAAGACTTTATTATGATTGTCCTGGTGAATTTATTTACGTTCACCTCTTTTTATGCCCTTTTGACATTACTGCCCATTTACACAATGGATGAACTAAATGGAACAGAATCACAGGGCGGCCTGCTTGTGACGGTCTTCTTATTGTCTGCCATTGTGACAAGACCTTTCTCGGGCGCCATTATTGAGAAATTCGGAAAAAAACAGATGGCGATTTTCTCTTCTACGGCCTTTGCCTTACTCACTTATTTATACATCCCGATTGATCAATTCCAAACGCTTCTTATACTGCGTTTCGTACAAGGGATCTTTTTTAGTATTTTGACGACAGTAGCTAGTGCCATTGCGGCTGATATGATCCCGAAACATAAACGCGGGGAAGGACTCGGATACTTTGTGATGTCCATGAACCTCGCTGTTGTCATCGGTCCATTTATAGCACTGAATCAAGTAGGGAAAATAGGATTTCATTCCTTATTTCTTCTCTTTTCCATTATCGTAACGATCGGAGCCGCTTTTACAATGCTGATTAGACAGCCAGAGCCGGAAAACGGTGGGAGCATTGTCTTCCGATTCACGTTTTCTCACCTGTTTGAAAAAGGCGCATTAAAAACAGCGGCCGTCGGCATCATTATTTCCTTCTGTTATTCGCCGATTATTTCATTTATTTCAGTTTATGCCAATTCACTCCATTTGATGGGTGCAAGCAGTTATTTCTTTATTGTGTTTGCAGCCGCAATGCTTGGATCTCGACCATTTACAGGCAGACTTTTTGACCGGGTTGGAGCTCACATTGTGATCTATCCTTCGATTGCCCTTTTTGCTATTGGTTTATGGATGCTGACAGCGACACATTCAGCCACAATGCTTCTTCTATCAGGCGCTGTGATTGGACTTGGCTACGGATCGCTCGTGCCATGTTTACAAACACTTGCGATTCAGCACTCACCAGCTCACCGTACAGGATATGCGACGGCCACTTTCTTCACCCTGTATGATACGGGTATTGCTGCTGGCTCATTTGTCTTTGGGCTCCTTGTCAGCTTCACAGACTTTTCAAATGTGTACCTCATTGCGGGTATTGTGGTCTTACTGAGTATGGGCGTTTTTTATTGGAGCGAACGAAAACCCCAGGAAGCAAAAGCACAAAAGGTCTCCCTTTCAGAATAAAAGGATACTATTTTAAACTTCACCGGAAACATGCTAAAATATAGGATATTTCAAATAGAGCATACAGGCTTTTTTGAAAAATAGTTGGCATTAAGCGAAAGTATAGGTGATGTTTTGAATTACGAATTGTTTAAAGTCATACACGGGATGGCTCACCATTCTGAGTTTTTAGATCAGGCCATGATATTCATTACGAAAAAGGCCATTCTTGTGTATGCCCTTGTCTTATTGATTTGCTGGTTTTTAGGGAATCACAAATTTAAGAAGCATGTCTTCTTTTCCGGTGTAACAGGCATTGCAGCACTTATCGTCAACTTTGCCATTACATTGTTTCATTATGAAGAGCGGCCGTTTGTGGCGCATAAAGTCGACACACTCATCCCGCACTCAGCAGACGCTTCCTTCCCAAGTGACCATACAACAGGTGCACTGGCTCTTTCATTAGCCATTCGATCCCGTAATAAAAAGCTCGGCAACATCTTGCTCGTCTTTGGATTACTCACAGGATTCTCCCGCATCTGGGTTGGCCACCATTATCCATTTGATGTTTTAGGCAGCTTAGTCGTATCGATTGTGGTTGTCTTTATCATGAATAAATTATGGAAGTTCTTTGACTCTCCTATTGATCGTATCGTGACATTTTACGAGACAATTGTGGGGAAAATTTTCAGAAGGAAGACAAAGGATCAGGGCTCAGACCTGTCCAACTCTTAAGCGGTTTTGCGATAACGTGATGAAGATTCTTCTCTCGCTTATCGTGCCGCTTTTTTTATTGGCTGTCTCCCTCTAACCATACTTGAAAAATAAAGACTGACACCAATGGCAATAAGAGAAATGATGATCAACGTCCAGCCTAATTGCGCAAAATGAGAACCAGCAATTTCATCCCCAAAGAGCATGCCAAGCACAGCAGATGACAGAATGGAACCAAGGTAGCGGCATGTTTGAAAAAGTCCAGAGGACGTGCCAATCATTTGCTGAGGACTTGCTTTGAGCATCGCAGCTTGAAGCGCAACATTCCCAATTCCATAACTGAGCCCAAGCAGCGCTAGAACCAATCCTTTCCCCCATAATGGCGCAGGAATAAAAAAGAAAGTCATTGCAGACGCTCCAGCCAGCATCAATACTGCACTCGCTAAAACTGGATGGCGTTCATCCCCGCGATCTACCCACTTTCCTGTCAGAGGCGACACAATAATGCTCACCCCTGACATACACAGCATAAAAAGACCCGTCATTTCCACACGCCAGCCTAACTCATCCTGAAAATAACTCGGCAAACCAAAAAAGAGACAATAGAAAAAGATATTTAAGATGATAAATTGCACATACACAAGTGACAGCCGCTGCTCATCTCTGAACATCCGTATTTGAATAAACGGTTCATCCACCTGATACTCCCACCAAATAAAAGCGCCTGCACTCAGGAGACAAAGAATGCCTTGAACATATTGAATGCCATCACCGAGTGATAATAAAAATGAAAGCAGGAGAACAATGCAGACAGTAAAAAGAAGCATCCCTGGCAAATCGAGTGTTCGCACGGTTTCGCCTATGCGCAGCTTTCTCTTCTTCTGCTCCTTCGGAAACAACAATAGACCGAGAAAGAAACTAATCAAAATAAACGGCAGATTCACTAAAAAGATAGCCGGCCAGCCGCCAATGGTCATCAAAAATCCGCCAAGCGTCGGCCCAAGTGCCGTCATCGCTGAAGCAAAAATGGATAATACCGCTAACGCAGAAGCCTGTCTTTCTTGAATATGATCCCGAATGAGTCCGACCCCAGAGGGATAAATGGCACTGCTTCCAATCGCCTGTAACAGACGGATCACAATCAGCACCGCAAACGTCGGGGCAAACGGCGCGCAGATGGCTGAGACTGCGACAAGAACCAGACCGAATAAAAATAAGGTTCTCCGGCTCATGACATGATCCCCAATCCGGCCGCTCACTGGCTGCGTCACTGCACTGGCTAAATAAAAAGAAGAAATAAGCCAAGATACAGTCGTAAACGACAAACCGAATTCATGCTGAATTTGATGCAAGGCTAAAGCAATCATTGATGAATTCAGCGGATTCAACATCGTTCCAAAGGCAATAGCGGTTAAAAAAACTTTTCGATTGTCTGTCCACTTATTCATACACCGACCCCCCTGTCATGTTTTTTGCCAATCCTTCCGTTATTATGAGATTCATTTCCCTTTTTTACCCTGATGAATTCAAGTTCTCTCTTGGAAAAGCAAGACATACATTTTAAAAAGGGTGAGTGTTGGAAAAGCACATATAAAATTGAGAATATGAGGAAGGGATGGTAATATTCACTTCATATTTAAAAGCCTACTTTCTCCTTACAGGGAGAACGGCTGAAAAGGAGGAGAAGCTTATTATTAAAAAAAGACGGTTTTGGATCCCAGCCCTTTTCTCGGTTGCAGTATTACTTCTGTCTTCGTGTGGTTCAAATGAAACAAATGGGAACGGAGATAAACGTAATTCTACAGCGAAAGGGTCGCCAATTTTGGAGGATGGAAAATTTATTTTTGCAGCATCAGGTGAATTTCATCCGTTTAGTTACATGGATGGAAATCAGATGTCCGGCTTTGATATCGACGTAGGCAATGCGATTAGTGACAAACTAGGCCTCGAACCTATACAGAAAAAATATAAATTCGCAGGCATCGTCGAAGGTGTGAAAGCAGGTAAATTTGATGCGGCAGTTGCAAGTCATACCATCAATGAGGAACGAAAAAAACACGTCCTTTTTTCTAAGCCCTATTACTACTCTGGTCCGCAAATTTTCACAAGACCTGGAGCAGACATTCAACATGCTGATGACTTAAAAAACAAAGAAATCGCTGTATCAAAAGGATCGTCCTACGCTGATATTGCAAAGGAACATAGCGGGAAAGAACCAAAATATTATGATAGTGATGTCGTCGCCTTAGAAGCACTAGCCAACGGAAAACACGATGCAGTCGTGACAGATTTCGCCACAGGTGCAGAAGCGATGAAGAAAAAATTGAAAATCGAAGCGCAGGAAAGACTCGGACAAAGCGAGCAGGCAATTGCTGTATCAAAAGAAAATGAACAGCTCATAGAAGAGATCAACGATGCGATTGATGCATTAAAAAAAGACGGAACATTAAAACAAATTAGCGAAAAGTACTTTGATGAAGACATCACGGTCAAACAAGATTAAAACCACGATTGTGCGCCTTTTTATAGGCGCACTTTCTTCAAATGGAGATGATTGTTTTGCCTACCTTAGCACACTTTTTTCAGACACTCATTGATTCTAGAGGCATTTTCTTAGAAGGAATGCTGATCACCTTACAGCTCACGGTGATTAGCATCTTCATCGGTATGTTCATCGGGCTTTTCTTTGCTTTATTGAAAATATCCCGCATAGCCGTTTTCGGTTATATCGCCAATGCTTATATCTTTCTTGTACGCGGAACACCACTTGTTGTTCAAATTTTCATCCTATATTTCGGTCTCACAGAATTGAATATACCCGACTTCTGGGCTGCATCCATTGCGCTCGCCTTTCATAATGGCGCCTATATAGCGGAAATATTTAGAGGCGCCATCCAATCCATCGATCAGGGGCAAAAAGAGGCTGGACGCTCTCTTGGCATGGGTCGGTTTTTAACCATGAGGCGGATCATTCTCCCGCAAGCGATGCGGCGCGCTCTTCCTCCTCTTGGCAACCAGTTCATTATTGGCTTAAAAGATTCATCACTCGCCGCCTTTATTAGTGTGAATGAACTATTTAACATCGCCACTACGCAAGGCTCCAACAGCTTTGATAATATGACGTATTTACTTGTTGTAGCCGTCTATTACTTAGTTCTTGTCCTGCTGTTAACATTCGCTGTCCAAACCTTTGAGAAGAAATTATCAGCCAGTGACCAATAGGAGGAGTAGTATGACAGAATCAAAGGAAATCATTCGTGTTGAAAAACTCAATAAATACTTTGGAGAGCTCCATGTTTTAAAAGATATCGATCTCACCGTTTATGAAAATGATGTAGTCGTCTTAATTGGCGCAAGCGGTTCTGGAAAAAGCACCTTGCTCCGCTGTATGAACTTTTTAGAAATAAAAAATGACGGAGATATCATCATCGATGGCAGTCCTGTTCATCCAAAGCGCGACCAATTAAACGAAATGAGACAAAAAATAGGAATGGTGTTTCAACATTTTAATCTTTTTCCGCACAAAACTGTTCTTGAAAATATCATCGAAGCGCCTGTCATGGTGAAAAAAACAAAAAAAGCGCAAGCCATCGCCGAAGCCATCACCTTGTTAGAAAAAGTCGGACTTGCAGATAAAGCCAACGTATATCCTTCTAAACTATCAGGCGGCCAAAAACAGCGTGTAGCCATCGCCAGATCTCTCGCTATGAAGCCTGATGTCATGTTATTTGACGAACCTACGTCTGCCCTTGATCCAGAGCTTGTAGGCGAGGTGCTGCAAACAATGAAAAGCCTCGCAAAAGAAGGCATGACCATGGTCATTGTCACACATGAAATGGGCTTTGCGAAAGAAGTCGCTGATCGTGTCGTCTACATGCATGAGGGCCGCATTGTCGAAGAAGGCGTCCCTTCAGAATTGTTTGATTCTCCTAGAGAGGAACGTACAAAACTGTTTCTCAGCTCCATTTTATAGGTCAAACGCCCTTCATTTTTAGTGCTTAACTGACGTTTTTGCTCATTTTTTACGAACTTTTCATCCATTTATATTGAACTTAACCAAAAAACCATGTTAGATAAACTTACATGTATATGTTATATATGACTTTTCTCTCTATAATGAAGAATTAAGAAAACAATAATTCTGAATGATTCGGGGGAATGCAGCATGCAAATGGGTGATACAGTATTTATGTTCTTCTGCACACTACTCGTGTGGTTAATGACACCGGGTTTAGCTTTATTCTACGGAGGACTCGTGAGAAGTAAAAACGTGTTAAGCACAACCATGCACAGCTTAACGTCACTAGCGATCGTTTCAATCGTATGGATCGTATTCGGTTATTCCTTAGCTTTTGCACCAGGCAATGCATGGATCGGAGGATTAGACTGGGTTGGCCTGAAAGGCGTAGGCTTTGAGCCCGGTTCCTATAGCGAGACCATTCCACATTCATTGTTCATGATGTTCCAAATGACCTTTGCCGTCTTAACAACAGCCATCATCTCAGGTGCCTTCGCTGAACGGATTCGCTACTCAGCAGTCGTTGTATTTACACTCCTTTGGGTCACATTTGTATACGCTCCAGTCGCACACTGGGTATGGGGCGGCGGTTGGATTGGCGAGATGGGTGCGCTTGACTTCGCAGGCGGAAACGTGGTTCACATCTCATCCGGTGTTGCGGGTCTTGTCGTGGCGATTGTGCTCGGGAAGCGTAAAGACGCAGCAAGCTCTTCTCCGCATAACTTGATCTACACTCTTCTCGGCGGAGCTGTCATCTGGTTTGGCTGGTTTGGTTTTAACGTGGGGAGTGCTCTTACATTAGACAGCGTGGCCATGTTTGCCTTTATTAACACCAATACAGCCGCTGCTGCAGGAATCATCGGCTGGCTGTTAGTAGAGTGGATGATCAACAAAAAACCAACCATGCTCGGCGCGATCTCTGGAGCCATCGCAGGTCTTGTCGCCATTACACCTGCCGCAGGCTTTGTTACACCGTTTGCTTCTATTATAATAGGATTCATTGGCGGGATCGTCTGTTTCTGGGGTGTCTTTTCACTCAAAGCCAAATTTGGCTATGATGACGCACTAGACGCATTCGGCCTTCACGGAATTGGCGGTACTTGGGGAGGAATTGCAACAGGACTTTTCGCCACAACCTCTGTCAATGACGGTGGAGCGAATGGCTTATTTTACGGAGATCCCAGCTTACTTTGGAAGCAAGTGGTCGCGATTGTTGCCACGTACGCTTTTGTTGCCGTTGTGACATACGTGATCATCAAGTTGGTCAATGTCTTCTTCAAAATTCGTGCAACAGAAGAAGAAGAATCCGTGGGTCTTGATTTAACCATGCACGGTGAAAAAGCTTATCAAGATTAAGAAAAAGGGGTGTCTCTATGAGCAAAATGTATAAAGTGGAGATTGTCACACGTCCAGCTAATTTTGAAACATTAAAGGTGGAGCTTGGAAAGATTGGTGTCACCTCGATTACCTTTTCAAATGTACACGGCTGCGGCTTACAAAAGGGACATACAGAGCTATACCGCGGCGTCAAAAGAGAAAGCAACGTGTACGAACGATTAAAGATCGAAATCGTCCTAAGTAAAGTACCTGTCGAACAGGTCGTTGAAACAGCTCAAAAGGTACTTCGTACAGGCGAACCAGGGGATGGGAAAATTTTTATATATGAGATAGCGAATACAATCAACATTCGGACAGGTGAAGAAGGACCTGCCGCCCTATAGTTTATCCTCCGCCGAGTGGCGGAGGATCTTTTTAAGCAGAAAAAAACCTCTGCATATTTTTATATACACAGAGGACCTTGTAAGACATTAAGATTGTTTTGTTTCTTCTGACTGACTGCTGTCTTTAGAGGAATCAGAAGACTTTTCTTGATCAGAGGATTTCCCCTTCTCATCAGACTTTTCTTCTGATTTTTCTCCAGCTGGCTCTTTGGCTTTATCTTCAGCAGCAGGTTCCTTCGTTTTTTCCTCAGTCTTTGGCTGAGCAGGTTCTTTTGCTTGTTCCGTCACTTCTTGCGCTGCTTTTTCAATCGTAGAAACAGGCTTGTCAATGAAGCTAAGCGGATTAAGCGCTAAACCTTCCATACGAATTTCAAAATGCACATGGTTGCCGCTTTCAGCGCCATATAGGTTTTTACCAGAAGCACCAATGACATCATTCTGCTTCACTTCATCGCCTTCTTTGACACTCACTTGTGACAACGATTGATAGACAGTTGATAATCCATCTTCATGTTCAATTTCAACGACATGACCAAGAACTGGATCTTTTTTCGCTTGAACCACTGTTCCACTAAGAGCAGCTGTGACATCAAACACTTTGCCATCTTTATCTGCAAGATCAATACCTTTGCTCAAGGTATAGGTGTTATTATAGTTTACAAGTGCTGCTTCTTTTTCTTTTTGGTCAGCATCTGCTTCATAGAACTTTTTCACGACAGAAACATTATCAGAATTCTGGACCGGCATTGCGACATTTTCAATTGGCTTTCCAACTTCAACAGCATCATCACGCTGTTCTTGCCCTGTTTGATTTCCATCAGATAGTTGGTCTTTCACATCTTTTGATACAGCTTGATACCAAAGAACGGCTGTTAACACGACCGCTGCGCTGACCAAGTAAATAGCAGGGAATACCCAGCGCTTACGGAAAAATTGCTGAACTTTTGTGATTTTGGAAGTACGTTTCTTTTCTTCCTCTCTCATTTTTCATCACCTCAGCAACATTCTGAACACTTTTCAAAAAATATATACACACGAAATCATTTTTCTTTTTATTTTGCGCAATCGCATCAATAATATGTATGATAAATGAAAAAAAGATGGGGGACTTAATTGTGAAAACTTTCAACCGCATAGCAACAGAAGATGACCTCAAAGCGATCGTTGATATCTATAATTCAACCATTGCTTCAAGAGAAGTGACCGCTGATACAGAACCAGTTTCTGTCGAGGACCGCCGGCAATGGTTTTTGAATCATTCCGAAAAAAGACCTCTCTATGTGAAAACAGATGAGGATGGAATTATCTACGGCTGGCTGAGCTTTGAAACATTTTACGGTAGACCTGCATACAACGGGACCGTTGAAATGAGTATCTATTTGAACCAAGACTATCGAGGAAAAGGCTTAGGCTCACTTTTCTTACAAGAAGCCATTGAGTTAGCACCGTCATTAGGCATTCGAACGTTACTTGCCTTTATTTTCGGGCACAACGAAGCCAGCATTCGACTATTTAAAAAGCACGGCTTTGAGACATGGGGCCACCTGCCACGCATCGCAGAAATGGACGGCAGCAGATACGATTTAGATATCCTAGGAAAAGAATTATAAAACGAGCGTCTCCCTGACAAAGAGACGCTTTTTTATGACGCATGTAACAGCTGTTCAAACTGTTTCGCATTTTGAAGAGATTTTCTTTGCAGAATGATACCATGTTCATCAATGAGAATTGCTTGTGGAACAACCGTTACCCCATACAGCTCCATAATTTGTGAAGAACGAGTATACACAGTCTGGGACGGAAGCAATTCAAGGATCGGCGTATCATCCGCCTGCTCATCTCCATTAATAATAATGAATTGAGTATCATCGCCAGCGATTTGCTGCTGCAGATCTGCCAAAATACTTTTGCACGTCATACAAGTAGAGTTTACAAATAACAGCATCACAGCACTCCCACTTTGAAAATATTCCTTCAAAATGACCTTCTCCCCTAAATGGGAATAGCTTCGAAATAACGGTGCAGGATCCCCCACATCCGCTTCCTTTAATTCAATTCCATCAAGTGTTTTAATTTTATTCATAAATTTTCCGATAAAACGGGCGAGCAAAAATATCACAGCCAGCTGAGCAATGACAATGAATAACACAATAATCAATAGTATATCTGTCATTTCACATCGTCTCCTTCTATAAATAATTCAAATTGATTGATCCATTTTCTTTTGAACATTAAGACTTCTTGACTCACCGCTATCATGAAAGAGACAGCCACGGCAATGAGAAAACAAATAATGTTATATTGCCATGGAATGGTTTCTACATAGGAATGCACATAAAACAACCCGATCACAAGAGACAGCATCGACACATTACGAATCACAATTCCCCAGTGAAGGCGTTCATTATCAAGCAGTCCACCACAGCCGCAAGAAATATCACGATGTCCTCTCAATAAATTGAAGGTCACCGCTCCAGTATAAATACATAAAAGTGCTGTAAGACCAATCGCAGGTACAAGAGTCATGTGCCATATGAACAGATAACCAGTACAAACCAATTCAGCAGTTAAAAACAAATAAAACATGGGTGCCGTGAAAGAAGGAGGCAGCAGCCGATAAGCATCCATCTGCTGCATATGTGCCGTCTGTTTTTTCACTTTATCAAACCATGCACCCGCAAAAATGATCCCTAGTAAATAGACACCTATATAATAAAAGACACTCACCTTACGCCATCTCCTTTTGTTGAAATAATTGAGATTGTGCCTCGTAAAGCCTTTTGTACTCTCCGTTCAACACCATCAGTTCATTATGGTTCCCCTCTTCAACGAAAGCACCATCTTTCATTACGATTATACGGTCTGCTAAACGGGCCGCTCCCATTCGATGTGTGATAAACAAGACACCCTGATCCTGCGTGTGATCGAATAGCTTTCGAATGAGTGAAATTTCCGAGAGTGGATCAAGAGCAGAAGTCGGTTCATCTAAAATGATAAAATCACTCTCTCTAAAGAAGGTTCTAGCCATCGCGAGCTTTTGCCATTGTCCGCCAGACAGTTCATGTCCTTCTTCAAAAAACCGTCCAAGCTGTGCATCATACATTTCTTCCATTTGATGAATTCTTTTCTCTATGCCTGCTTGCCGTGCAGCTGAGATCATCCGCTCTTCCTCTTCCATATGATCAATACAGCCAAACCCGATGTTTTCTTTCACAGTGAACTCGTACTTCATAAAATCTTGAAAAAGAACAGCCATTCTCGCATGGTATGACTTTTTATGAATGGTAGAAATAGACTCACCGTTGACTTTTTGCATATTCGGCTGATCTGGATCATATAAACCGGTCAAACATTTGATCAAGGTGGTTTTACCTGATCCGTTATCCCCCACCAATGCAATACGTTCACCTTTATTGATATGAAAATGTATATGCTCAATGGCAGGTGTTTTCATATTCGGATAAGTAAATGAGAGATTTTCAAGTGTAATGGACTGAATAGACTCGATCTTCCGAAGCGATGCCCCTTCTTCTATCTGCTCATGAATTTCTTCTTCTCTCTTTTGAAAAGCTCTCATTTCATCAACATAAAGACTTGTTTCATATAAACTAGAACATTCTCTTGTTAAGTCCTGAAAACCACTTTGGATGTTTTGCACCGCTTGCAGCACAGCGACAAATGTCCCAGCAGCTAATTTTTTTTGAAAAATAAGAAAGACAATAAAAAGACCGCAGCATACATAGGAAAATGTCATAAGCAATCCGCCCGCCATCTCCCAGCGAACTTGCCGCTTAAGCAGTTTATATTTTTCATCTGCACTTTTTACATAATGACCTTTCCATTTCTGAAGAAGATAATCCCCGATTCCATATAAACGGATCTCCTTCAATGAATCTCGTTGCGCGACAAGATCGGACACATACATTTCTCTGCGGTCATTGGCAGTTAACATGCGGTTTAATTGATA
Organism: Bacillus sp. EB106-04-04-XG123; assembly: GCF_058791855.1. Classification (NCBI taxonomy): domain Bacteria; kingdom Bacillati; phylum Bacillota; class Bacilli; order Caryophanales; family Bacillaceae; genus Bacillus; species Bacillus sp. EB106-04-04-XG123. The sequence continues at coordinate 529,260 of NZ_JBYTDZ010000002.1, forward strand.
ACGCGCTCCTCCAAAGAAAAGCTCAATCCACAAGACAGGCAGGGTAAACACGATCAGAATGACCGCCAAGCCCCAATGGATACCGATCATATAGATAAGAAGTGATACAACAGTAATCAATGCGCTCATGATTGTAAAGATACTTCTAACCATACTCAGAACATGCTGATGACTGTTCATCACACGTTGACTTTCATTGTAAAAAGAAGGGTGTTCAAATGTAATAAACGGCAGCCTGATCGCCTTTTGAAGTAATTCACCCTTCAAATGCAGACCAATCAAATTTGTCGCTTTCTGCTGGCTAAGCTGAAGAACGAATTGAAGCCCATATCCTAAAACCACAATGAGCATTTGCAGTCCAAATAACCACAAAACCTTTTGAATGTCTCCTGAAGACGTCATGAATAAAATAATTTCATTAATCAAAGTTTGAATAATCCAGACACTAGCCAAAGGCATAAAACCAACGATTACTTGGATCAATAAGGTCAGAAGAAGATAAGATCGACTTCTTTTCCAAGTATAGGAGATTGCATATAGACAATGGTTCACTGTACTCATCAAATGCTCCACCTTACACCATTTAGTATAATTGACATATTTTTGATATTTGTATTATGATAGCTTTGCGTAACTTCACTCTGAGAGGACGATATACGATGAATTCAATCTTACTTTTACAGCTCACTCTTATTCTTTGCGGCCTATTATTAACGATCGGAGTCATCATGTATTTAAAACAACAAATGGAACTGATCATCTTACCGATACAGCATGTCGGACAAAAACTAGTGCATCCGCTACTTGAAAAACCATCACCTATTCCAGTGAATGATTTACTGCAGACCAACAGTAAGCAGCAGCTGCTTATTTTCACTGATACATCATGTCCGCATTGCATTCCATCACTTGAACAATTCCTAGAAACGAAAAATCAGCGTAAATTAGACATTTCATTTAGTATTTTGCTAAAGAATGGGCAAAAAGAGGATCAAGAATTATACCGTGATAATAAAACCAACATGCGAATTATCCCAGTGGACGAACAAATGATAGACACATTCCAAATTGAAGAATTTCCGTATTACATTATGGTAGAAGAAGATGAAATCATCTCATATGCAGCACCTTTTCCGGATGGTCTTTATTCAAGGATATCTGCAAAATAAAGATAAATGAGGCATGTGAAGAATATCAAACACATGCCTCATTTTTTTATTGTGGATCTGAGTGAACATCTAGATCTTTTTCCCCTGCAGCAGCTTCACTTGCTTCATCTGAAGCCTGTTCCTCGGCTTGTTCAAACTCACTCCGTGCCTCATTTGAAATGTCTACTTGGTCACCATGCTGATTCACAGTAACAGACGAAGAAGACGTCTCTTTTTGAGCCTCTTTCTCTAGTTCCTTTAATTTAGAAACATGAAGTTCCAAATCTTTACCTTGCTGAACTAAAGTAAGTTGTTGAAATAATGCCTTTCTCTCTTCTGGAGAATGGTCACCTTGAACAATTTGAGCCGCTTGGGTTAAAAAAGAATTTGATGATTGACCCGCTTGACGCCTATTTGACGTCTCCATAGCATTTGTTAAGAATGAAATTGAAGATATGCTCATGCGTTCACATCCTATTAAATAAGATCCTTAAATTTAGCAGCCACATCTAACGCGTTCTTGACTAGTACAAATCTCACCTGTGTCACGATCCACGTAGTAACGGAAAGTTCCAACACCTTGAAGGAAACAAGTCGGTGCTGATTTACATGAAGTGACTAATTTTTGCAAAATACATCTTGCAGCTGCAGGTTGAACATTGGTCATTTTGTTTAAGAAACGATCTAACATATGAATTCCACCTTCCAATTTTTATGGTAATACAACACAATAATAACCAATTAAAAGACAACTAACAACATATTTTGATAAATTTACTAATTATTTTTTACTACCAATCTTGTTTATGACATAATTTGTCGATAATTTTAATAGTAAATGTTACTTTTTTCTTATTTGGAAATAATTTATTTATCCATAAATAGTGAGGTGAAGATAGAAACATTTTCATTAATCAACATTCACTCTTCCTAAAGCACTACTTACTCAAGTATGATAAAGAGTGAATACATAAAGGAGTGAACACCAATGCAACAAACTGAGAAAATCATTCAATCTCTTCATTCAATCGTAAAGTGGGGAAAGGTTGGTAGTATCTTTCTCTATATTTCAGGCGGTCTGGCTATTCTTATTGGTTTTTGGCTTGTTCTTCCTGCAGCCCTTGGCGTCTTCCTCATTATGATGGGAATCCATGTACAAAAATCTGTAAAAGCAGCTGAACAATTGATTCAGGCTCCTGATACTTCTTACGAAGAATTATTAGAACAATACGCTAAGATGATGAAAATGCAGACACTGTTTGCCATTTCAAGTATTGCCGCAGTTATTCTTTCATTCATTGCCATTGTTTTGATGCTTATACTAGGCGGGTTAGCCTTCCTCCAAGAAATACCTTATGATGTCCAGCAGTATGAAGGTGATTACGAACAAGAACTCGGTGACTTTTATTAATCGAGTGGGGTATCAATGGTCGTTCGATACCCCTTTTGTTTTTATCATTTGGCTTGGATTATCCCCCTATGCTTGACATTCAGTCTTGTTCATTTTAAAATACAAATCGTAACTATTACGAATTAAAGGAGGATCCTATTACTTATGCGCGTGAAAATTACGTTGGCCTGTACTGAAACAGGTGACAGAAACTACATCACAACAAAAAATAAAAGAACGAATCCCGACCGATTGGAGTTAAAAAAATATTCTCCTCGATTAAAGAAATATACCCTTCATAGAGAAACAAAATAAATTTTTTAGACAATAAATCGTAATTATTACTTTTTAAGTGAGGCGGAAAACAAAATGATCGTTTTCAAAAGGACAAAAACAAATGAATAAGCGTATACCTGTTACAGTATTAAGCGGCTTTTTAGGAGCAGGAAAAACAACGATATTAAATCATGTTCTTCAAAATCGTAAAGGATTAAAAGTGGCTGTGATCGTCAATGACATGAGCGAAATTAATATTGATGCAGAACTAGTCAAACAAGGCGGTGAGCTTTCTCGATCAGATGAGAAACTAGTTGAATTATCTAACGGTTGTATTTGCTGCACTTTGAGAGAAGACTTGTTAATTGAAGTAGAACGCCTTTGTAAGACAGGTAATATCGATTATATTGTCATTGAATCAACTGGAATTAGTGAACCAATTCCCGTCGCTCAAACGTTTTCTTATATTGATGAAGAAATGGGCATAGATTTGACCCGCTTTTGCCGTCTAGATACGATGGTCACAGTAGTAGATGCAAATCGCTTCTGGACTGATTTCCAGTCAGGAGAGAGTTTATTAGATCGTAAAGAAGCGGTTTCCGATGACGACGAACGAGAAATTTCAGATTTACTCATTGATCAAATTGAATTTTGTGACGTGCTCATTATCAATAAATGTGATCTAGTATCATCCTCAGAGTTAGATCGACTTGAGCATGTGCTGAACAAACTACAACCAGAAGCATCTATCATCAGAACCTCACAAGGTAAAGTACAGCCAGATGACATATTGAATACTGGTTTATTTGACTTTGAAAAATCAAGTGCTTCTGCTGGATGGATCAAAGAGATCAACGCAGGACATGCTCAGCATACGCCGGAAACAGAAGAATACCAAATTTCATCCTTTGTTTACGAAAGAAGACTCCCTTTTCATACAGGCAGGCTGAATAATTGGTTAGATCAAATGCCTGAGCAGATCGTTCGTGCGAAAGGTTTTACTTGGCTTGCCACACATCATGATTTAACCATTTTAATTTCACAAGCTGGGAAATCTGTTGCGATTGAACCAATTGCATACTGGATTGCTGCTTTGTCTGAGCAAGAAAAAACACGGATATTAAATCAGGAACCAGAGCTTCTAGATGAGTGGGACGCAGAGTTTGGTGATCGTCATACAAAACTTGTGTTTATCGGTGTGGATTTGCCTAAAGCAGAAATTATTCGCACTCTTGATCAATGCTTGCTCACACCTGAGGAATTTGATCAAGATTGGACTACATTTGAGGACCCCTTTCAATGGAAAATACAAAATTAGGCCAGGAGGGTTTTAATTGGCAAAGAAATCTAAGATTGCTAAAGAAAAAAAACGGCAGCAGCTTGTATTGAAATATGCAGAATTAAGGAAAGAGTTAAAAGAAAAAGGTGACTATGAAGCTTTACGGAAATTACCTAGAGACTCTTCCCCTACCCGCTTAAAAAACCGTTGTGAATTAACCGGCCGTCCAAGAGGTTACTTAAGGAAATTCAAAATGTCTAGGATTGCTTTTCGTGAGCTTGCCTATAAGGGTCATATCCCTGGGGTGAAAAAATCGAGCTGGTAAAGAATGATTTGATCTTATCACAGCACTCGGAAAAGTAAAGCGGCACAAAACGATGAAAAATCTATTTTCAAGTCTTATCTCATGCTTTTTGAAGTTCAAAATAGGCATTTAAAAACCAGCAGAATCTCTGCTGGTTTTTTATAATGAATGAGTTCATAAGATAAAATAACCTGTTCGCAAAAAAGGATTTTCAACAATGATTACGCCATTTTTCCTTCTTTTCAAAAATACCTGATCATGATACTTTGTTGTCATTATCCACCGATGTATGACATTTCAACCTTTTTCTGATCTTTTTTCTGCTCTCTCTCAGCTGAATATTGATCAAGTCTATTCGACCATAGTTCCTTTAACAAGTTTGCTAACTCTTCATTATCTTTTGTCGTACGAATCATCCGTTTCAGATCAAAACCCGATGATGCAAACAGACATGTAAACAATTCCCCGCGTGCAGATAGCCTTGCTCTGTTACATGTTCCGCAAAAAGCATCTGAAACGGAAGAAATAATGCCTATCTCTCCTGAACCATCTTTGTAAAAAAATCGGTTGGCTACTTCACCTGTATATTGAGGAGGTTCTGGTTTGATAGGATATGTTGAATTAATTAATTCAATTATTTCATTCTTTGTCATGACATGTTCTAGATTCCATTTATTCGTATTACCGACATCCATAAACTCGATAAACCTGAGAACGTGTCCTTCTTTTTTAAAGTAAGCCGCCATTGGTAAGACATCCTGATCATTCACACCTTTTTGAACAACCATATTAATCTTGATAGCAAGTCCAGCCTTTCTTGCCGCCTCAATGCCATCAAACACTTTTTGGATAGAAATGTGCCTTCCGTTCATTTGCTTAAAACGATCGGGATTTAATGAATCTAAACTAATGGTGACTCTATTAAGACCAGCTCTCTTTAACTGATCAGCATATAAAGGTAAAAGCGTTCCATTGGTTGTCATCGCAATGTCTTCAATCCCTGGAATTTTTGCGAGCTTTTCTATTAAGACAGGCAGATCCTTCCGCATTAAAGGTTCCCCGCCCGTGATGCGTATTTTTACCACACTTAGATTCTTTACAAAAAGGGTAGCAAGTCGTTCAATTTCTTCGAAAGTAAGCAGTTCTTCTTTTTTCAAGAAAGGATAATCTGGTCCAAAAATTTCAGCAGGCATACAGTACGTACATCTAAAGTTACAGCGATCAGTTACTGATATTCTTAAATCGCGCAATGGTCGATGTCTTTTATCTAAAATACTGTCCATACTTTGCCTCCTATTCTGTAATACGCTGAGGATGAGTGTAAATATTAAAGGATTTCCCTCTGACGAATCCAACTGTCGTAATATTTAATTCTTCTGCCATTTGAAGCGCTAGCTCAGTAGGTGCTGATTTTGAAATGACGATAGAGACTCCTAGTTTTGCTGCCTTCAATAGAACTTCTGACGATATCCGGCCGCTAAACACAAGAATTTTATCTCTAAGTGGGATTCGCTGGAGTAAACAATATCCATAAATTTTATCTAAAGCATTATGTCTTCCTATATCAGTTCTAGTGATAAATAGCTTCTCTGTGTCACACAGTCCAGCATTATGCACTCCACCAGTATGTTGAAATAATTGACTTTCTTCTTGCAAACATTTCATGAGATGCATACAGGTTTCAGCAGAAATACTAATTCGATCAATGGCTGTTTTTGCCGTCTTCACATCTTGAAGAAAATAAAAGTGTCTTCCTTTCCCGCAGCATGAACCAATCACTCGTTTTGTAAAATCTGAAGAATCAAATCCACTTGAGTGAACTAAATCAACATAGGCAAAACCCATACTTTCATCTATTGTAAACCTTTTAATCTCATTTTCAAATCGAATGACCCCTTCTGAAGCCAAAAAGCCGATAACCAATTCTTTCAGGTGCTCTGGTGAACAAACAAGTGTCACAAATTCTTCTCCATTCACCATCACAGTTAAAGGAAATTCTTCTACAATTTCATCAGATTTGCATGTAAACTGGCCTTCACGGTATTGGTGTATGACTCGTTTCTTTTTAACAGAAGGATTCATTGTATGATCTTCCTTTCAATGCAAATTTAGTTATATGATCCAATCAAATTGTGATATTATTTTAAAAAGTCATGAAAATGTAACATATTTCTATCTTATCAAACTTCTTGATTGCTTTATATGGGGGGAACAAAATGAACAAATCGAAAAATCGCTGGCTCATTGCAACAAGTGCTGTAGGAATTCATTTATCTATTGGGTCTGTTTATGCTTGGAGTGTTTTTACGAATCCTTTACATGAAGCCTTTCAGTGGTCATTAACAGAAATAAGTCTCACCTTCAGTATTGCTATTTTATTTTTAGGTTTATCTGCTGCTTTCATGGGACATTTCGTTGAAAGGTATGGTCCAAAGGCATCGGGGCTCTTCTCAGCTATTTTCTTCGGCATCGGAATGACTGGATCAGGATTCGCTGTACACATGTCCTCACTGCCCCTCCTCTATTTATTTTATGGTGTACTTGCTGGAATAGGTTTAGGAGTAGGCTATATTGCACCTGTATCAACTCTAGTCAAATGGTTTCCGGATCGAAGAGGGCTTGCAACCGGCTTAGCCATTATGGGGTTTGGATTTGCTTCTCTTATTTGCAGCCCAATTATTCAATTTCTCATTGAAAAAGTGAATATCGCAAATACTTTTTATATTCTTGGAATCTCCTATTTTATCATCATGGTGATCTCATCTCTTTATTTATCACCACCAACACCTGATGACGTCAAGCAATTTGACGCATTCAAAACAAAGCAAGGAAAAATTCCTCAAGATTTATCACAGCTTACTGCAAATGAAGCGATCAAGACAAGACGTTTTTATTATTTGTGGCTTATGCTTTTTATTAATATCACATGCGGAATTGCTATTATTTCAGTAGCGTCACCTCTTGCTCAAGAAAGTGTTGGGTTCACTGCAGGTGCTGCAGCTACTCTTGTGGGCATTTTAGGTGCTTTTAATGGGTTAGGACGAATTGGCTGGGCATCGTTCTCAGATTATATAGGAAGACCGAATACGTATACGATTTTTTTCAGTATCCAGCTCATTGCTTTTCCTTTACTCCCCTATTTAAAAGAACCGCTCATCTTTTCAATCGTCATGGCGATCATTTATACGTGCTATGGAGGAGGATTTGCTTCAATTCCAGCCTATATTGGAGATTTGTTTGGTACAAAGCAGCTTGGTGCCATACACGGTTATATTCTGACGGCTTGGGCCGCTGCGGGTTTAGCAGGACCCCTATTTTCATCCTTCATCCGAGATATAACAGGTAATTACACACAGAGTCTTATGGTGTTCTCTGGCTTATTTTTCATCGCTTTTATCATATCACTTCTTATTCGGAAGGATATTCAGCAGCTGAGAGAAACAAGCCTACCTACTGCTTCCTCTGTCTCAGCCCGACCTTAATTTGAATTTGACAGAATCACAATCTAAAGGTAATTTTTAGATATGAAAACGCTTTACAAAGTAATAGGAGGGTGATGATCTCATGGGGAAAACTAAACATAAGGGGCCTGTTAAACTCAATAAAAAACCCTCACCAAAGCTATGGGCCTCTTTTGCACCAATGGGGCTTGGCAAAGTGAAACCGAAACACATTCGAGATACGATGAAAGTGGCATGGGAGAACAAAGATAACCTTCCCTACGCGTACCGTATTTTAACGCAGGGCGTTTGTGACGGCTGTGCCCTTGGCGTCTCAGGACTGTATGATCAAACGCTCACAGGACCCCATATATGCACTACAAGACTAAATGTACTTCGTCTTAACACAATGCCAGCTATTGATCCAAAATGGTTTGAAGATATTCATCAGCTAAAGCAAATGGACAGCACCTCTCTTCGCAAGCTTGGGCGAATTCCTTATCCATTGCTCCGAAAAAAAGGTGACAATGCCTTTACACGTATTTCTTGGGATAATGCACTAGATCAAATCGCAGCTAAAATTCAATCAATTGATAAACGGCAGCTTGCTTTCTATTTAACCGCCAGAGGAATTACAAATGAAGTTTATTATACCGCTGCAAAGGCAGCTCGATTTATAGGGACGAATCATATTGATAATGCTTCTCGCATTTGCCATTCACCAAGTAAAACCGCCCTTAAACGGTCCCTTGGCATCGGTGCTTCCAGCTGTAATTACAGTGATTGGATTGGAACGGATGTATTAATTTTTTGGGGATCTGTCGCAGCAAACAATCAGCCTGTTTCCACTAAATATATGTACGCTGCTAAAAAGAAAGGGACAAAAATTATCGTCATCAATCCATATAAAGAGCCTGCCATGGAAAAGTACTGGGTTCCTTCTATTCCAGAGAGTGCTTTATTCGGGACAAAAATTGCGGATGATTTTTACCAAGTCAATATAGGCGGAGATATTGCGTTTATGAACGGCGTCATCAAGCATTGGTTTGACATGGAGCAGCATGCTCCCCATTCAGCTCTTGATCACGAATTTATTCAAAACCATACAACAGGCATACAGGATTTAAAACAGCATGTCGCACAGTTGAAGTGGAAGGACCTAGAAGCATCATCAGGTTTATCAAAAGAAAGAATGAAGGATTTTGCAACACTGCTTGCCAATGCTAATTCAGGTGTTTTTATTTGGAGTATGGGCCTTACTCAGCACCGCTTTGCAACTGATAATATATCACAGGTAGCCAACCTTGCCATGCTGCGAGGATTCATTGGCAGAAAACATTGTGGTGTCATGCCAATTCGGGGGCATAGCGGTGTCCAAGGTTCCGGTGAAATGGGCGCTGATCCATTCGTTTTGCCGGGTAGTGATTTTGATGAAGAGAATATTGAAAGAATCGAACAAATATGGGGATTTGACATTCCTAAATGGCATGGTGACACCATTGGGCAATCCTTTGAAAAGATGGCTCTCCCAAAAGATCATCCACAAAAACTCAAAATGCTGTTTACGAGTGGTGGAAACTTTTTAGAAACGATGCCAAACCCAGAAGCGATTGAAAAAGCATTATCTGAACTAGAACTCCGTGTCCACCAAGATATTATTCTGAATACCTCTACGCTGGTAGACGCTGAAGAGGCGGTAATTGTTCTGCCTGCTATGACAAGATATGAACAACCAGGCGGCGGCACATCAACCAGTACAGAACGCATGGTATATTTCAGTCCAGAAATTGAAGGACCTCGTATTGAAGAAGCCAGAGCAGAATGGGACATTTATGTTGATCTTGCGAAAAGGGTCCGGCCAGAAGATGCCGAGCTGATTCATTTTGAAACAGCTGAAGACATTCGTCGTGAGATAGCGATCGCCAATCGAAACTATGATGGCATCCAGCATTTACGTCATAAGGGAGACGTTTTTCAATGGGGAGGCGCATGGCTTTGTGAAGATGGCGTATGTCCAACGCCAGACGGAAAGGGACATCTGCTTCCTGCTCAGCTGCCTCAATATCGAAAAACCGAAGGACATTTCAATATTACGACAAGAAGAGGAAAGCAATTCAACTCCATGATTTACAGTGAAAAGGATGCCTTTAATGGTGGAAAACGTCATTCTATCCTAATGAATGAAGAAGATGCAAAGGAGCTTTACGTCCAAGAAGGTGATCCAGTTGTTCTCTTTAATCAATATGGATCCTATCAAGGAGTGGCTCAATTTGGAGAGTTGAGACGTGGCAATATCGCAGTTTATTGGCCGGAAGGGAACGTTTTAATTCCTAAAGGTGTGTATGAGAGCTACTCACAGATTCCCGAGTATAATACGGCTGCCATATTAGAAAAAGCCGAAACCTTCCATGCAAGAAAGGATCAGCATTACGTGGAGAAACGAATTGATGAATTAGAAACGACTTTGAATTAATCGTCAACTTAAAAACAGCTGGGGTTGTTTCCCCAGCTGCCATTCACTCTCTACCGACCAAAAGCGCTCGCTTCTTGTTGAAGAATGCGGTTCAATTCTTCGGCATTTGCAGCCGGTTGATAATGTCCTCCACCCGCTTTTGCAACAGATTTTAAACTTTTTGCTTCTTTTTCATTTACGTCGAAGCCAATGATATTGACGATTGTATCTATTCCGTCTTCATGTAATTCCTTTGCTGCTTGTGAAGGGCTTCCACCACAAGTTTCTTCACCATCACTGACAACATAAACAATATTTTTCCCTTCAGCCTGGTGATCTTCAAAATCTTGTTTCGTATCAGTTAATGCTTTTGCAAGTGGTGTCCAGCCGGTTGGCTTATACACATTTAGTGCTTGCTGAAATGTTGATGGCTCATATGATCCAAATCCGTAAACGGCTTCAGAACTTGAACAAGAAACGGCTTTCCCTGCATTTTTATTGGTTCCTTCATGACCAAACACACGAAGTAGAACTTGTGTATCTTCTGATAAAATGCCCGCAAAGCTTTGAATAGACCGTTTGGCGATATCGATTTTCTTTTCACCTTCAACTGATTGTGCCATGCTACCGCTTAAATCGAGTAATATCACCACATGAGCAGGCGGCTCTTGTTTTGTTACAGCATGAGCTGGTGAAGAAAGAAGCAGGACAAGACTAGCCAAAATGGTTAATATGATATTTCTTTTCATCAATAAAAACCTCCATTTTTTACTTTTGTACAGAAAAAGAGAAACGAAAGCATGAATCAATCGTTTCCCTTTTGTTCAGCAAGTTATTCGTGTAGTTTTAATGATTCTGCTGATAAGATAGAACCCATTTCTTTACCAGTGCTTGCTTGGTAGTAATGGCCTTTACCAGCTTTGGCTACTTGCTTCAATTGACCTTCATAGCCATCGTTAAAGTCTAACCCGATCACATTTACAACAGTTGATCCTTTTGAGTTATGCAATTCTTTTGCTACTTTTACTGGATCTCCGCCACAAGTTTCTTCACCATCAGTGATTAAGTACACAATATGCTTTGTTCCTTCAGTAAGCTGCTCATCCGCTTGCTTTGCATTTTCAAGTGCACGTGCAATTGGTGTCCAGCCATTTGGTCCAAGTCCGTTTAAAGAATTTTCAAAGCTGTCTTTTTCATAAGGCTGTACGCCGTAAACGCCTCTAATGACTTCACATGATTGAGCTTTACCTGAATTTTTGTTGTTTCCTTCAGAACCAAACAAGCTCATACGAATTTTAGCGTCTTTTGGAAGTGATTGAGCAAATTTAAATACCTCTTGTTTGGCGAGATCAAATTTGCGCTCTCCCTCAACTTTTCTTGCCATGCTTCCACTTGCATCAAGCAAGATTGTGACTCTTACATCTTTATTATGTTTTTTGACTGTAGATGCTTCTGCAAATACTGGTGAAGAGATTGACATAGATAATGTCAATACAGCTAAGGTTACGAGTGAGAATACTTTTTTCAACATAATTTTCCTTCCTCCTTATGTATTTAATTGAAACATCTTAATCGTAAAATATTCTGTCTTGGAATGGTATAGGACTCGGTCCCTTTTTCTCTTTCATCAAAATCACTAAAATTCTGTCAGATGTCTAGATATTTTCACCTAACAGACCCTTTATCCTCTCGATTTCTCCTCCTTTTGAGGGGCTTTGTATCGGCCATCAGTTCTTATCGGGACATAAATGTTTAAGTTTTCCTTCGGTGCGTCTTAAGTCGCAATTTGTCACATTCTGTTCAAACCTCTTTGACCACACAAAAAAATGCCCCATTTCTGAGGCACCTTTGCTTTATTTTTTAGCCATATACGTGTTGAGAAAACGATCGGCTGATTCGATTTGAATTCCTTTATAATAATGTTTCACGATGGCATCTACTTTTTTTCCAGCCTGCGCCATATAATGCGCACCATATTGACTCATGCCTACACCATGACCATATCCTTTTGTTGTAATGACAATCTGCTGGCCCTGGCGTTCCCATGTGAAGTCCGCTGAATGAAGGCCTAGTGATTCTCGAATGTCTCGTCCTGACAGTGTTTTACCGTTGATCACGGCTTTCGCTACTTGGTTTCCTGGTGTCCGTTCTACTATCTGTCCGACCTGAGCCTGCTGAGTGAGCGTCACACCTAATTTTTGCTGAAATTCACTTACCGAGATGGTTTTCTTGTTTTGAAATTTTGGCGATTTTTCGTCCCATTTACTTGAGACACTTTTCAAATAAGGGATTTCGTTTTTCCAATAGGCTTCGGCATTTTCCGTTTTTCCGTTACTTGTTGAAAAGAATGAAGCATCAATTGGTTTCTCGTCATAAGTCAGCACTTTTCCTTGTGTGCTGGCAACAGCTTCCGTGACTTTTTTTAATTTCCAATTGTACGCTTTCCCCCAAATTTTCTTGAGTTCCTGTTTGTTTTTGTACACCTGGAACATTTGGGTATCATCTACAAGCGAGCCCTTAGGTGATTTGACGGTCTTATCACTGATCATTTGTCTGACGATATACGTTCTTGCTGCGAGCGCCTGTGCCTTGAGTGCTTCCATTTCAAAATCAGCTGGCATTTCAGATGCTACGACACCGATCACATACTCTTCTAAGGGGATGTTTTCTACCTGCTGATGAGCAGAGCGATAGACGGGGATAGCGACGGGTGATTGCTTCAATTTGACTGAACCCTTCACTTCTTTTTTAACTGATGGTTCCGCTGCTACGTGCTGGCTGGCCGCCGGCTTCCCTTGGAATGTCGGCAACACAAGTAATGTTGGAATCATTAAAATGATGATGCATATTCCTGCGATTGTCCATATCATTGGTTTCATATTTGGCTGCCCCCATTTGTCATTGAATCTCTTTTATCCTATGGGCAGGGACAAGCTAATATGACAGCTTCTTTCTTTTAGTGGACAAGTCTTTTATGAAGGTATGAGGCTGTTCTTCAATTGGATTTTACTGTTCGTCTGTATGAATATAATTTAAGATGGTTGGATACACTAATGATAAGCTTCGTGAAATGAGGCATTCTATGAATCTAAAAAAAAAATCAGCATGCCCAATGGACACACTGATTTCTTTATGATTACGCGTTCAGATCTGATACAACTTGTTCTTGTGTCACATCTGCTGATTCATCGTTTACTCTTTCAATATCTGCACCGATTGCTGCAAGCTTTTGGTGGAAGTTCACATAACCACGGTCAATATGCTTCAACTCTGTGACACGTGTATGACCTTCTGCCACTAATCCAGCAAGTACAAGTGCTGCTCCTGCTCTTAAATCAGTCGCTGCCACTTCAGCACCTTGAAGTTGAACCGGCCCATTGATAATGACAGAGCGACCCTCAATTTTAATATCGCCATTCATGCGGCGGAATTCTTCAGCATGCATAAAGCGGTTTTCAAACACTGTTTCTGTGATCATGCTTGTTCCGTTCGCACGAAGCAATAGCGCCATCATCTGAGATTGCATATCCGTTGGGAACCCAGGATGCGGCATTGTTTTTAGATCGATTGGCTTGAGCTCAGATGGTCCAATGACTCTTAAACCTTCTTCTTCTTCAATGATCTGAATACCCATTTCTTCCATTTTGGCAACAAGTGATGTCATGTGCTCTGGCACTGCGCCTTTTACAAGAACATTTCCTTCTGTAATGGCTGCTGCCACCATGAAAGTACCTGCTTCAATTCTGTCAGGGATGATGTTGTGTTTTGCACCGTGAAGTGTTTCCACACCTTCGATTTTGATTGTACCAGTACCAGCACCGCGAACCTTACCGCCCATGGCATTGATGTAGTTTGCTAAATCAACAATTTCAGGTTCTTTTGCTACGTTTTCTAAAATGGTTGTTCCTTCCGCTAATGCTGCTGCCATGATGATGTTTTCAGTTGCCCCTACACTTGGGAAATCCAAATAGATTTTTGCACCTTTTAAACGGCCTTTTACTTCAGCCTCGATGAAACCATTACCTACTTGAATTTTAGCTCCCATTGCTTCAAAGCCTTTTAAATGCTGATCAATTGGTCTTGAACCAATTGCACAGCCTCCAGGTAATGCAACTCTTGCATGACCTGTTCTTGCTAAAAGTGGTCCCATGACAAGCACGGATGCTCGCATTTTACGGACATACTCAAACGGAGCCTCAGTTTCTAGTGCATGAGATGCATCAACTGATACTTCGTTATTTTCAAAATGTACTTCTGCTCCTAAATGACGTAACACTTCATTGATTGTATATACATCGGAGAGCGTAGGTACATCACAAATTACGCTTTTTTCTGTACTTGCTAACAAAGATGCAGCGATAACTGGTAAAACGGCATTTTTTGCGCCTTCTACTTTAACTGTGCCGTTTAACTTTTGACCGCCGCGGACGATGATTTTTTCCAAGGTCTTCCCCTCCGCGTCCCAAATTCTCTATATTAATATTCAGTCGTTACGATTGGTGTGCCAACCGTAATCGTATGATTTTCGTTCATTTCCGAACTTCTGATGGCAATTTGAACATTCATTTTATCATTTGAAGTCATAATGAACTGTTCCCACTTCTCTGTGTAAGCGGAAAGCGACACAAAATTAGACTCAACGAGATACTCAACTGGTTTTGCTTGAAATTCATTTGCTAACGTTTCAGCTTTTTTTTGCAAAACAACATCCATCATACCATTTACATGACCATCGAGACAAGTAAAAATTACAATTTTCTCTTGTAATATGCTTTTTGCATGACGTACGAACTGATCATATGTATGCTCCCAGGTATTCAGTGGGCGAGCACCTTTTTGCTCATATAATAAATACGACTTTTGATTTGATTTTGTGTCGGTCTTCACGAGTAAAATTTTCGATTCTGTATCATTTTTTTCATCTTTGTAAATTCCTGTGACTTTGGTGACATGTTGTTCTTTTTTTTCGGTCCACTCATACTGTCGTAGTTCGTCTTTCAAACGTTTCACTTTTTTTGAAAATTGTTCGGATGAAATATCTACATTTGTCTTGGCATGAAGGGTCCATCCATCGACTTCGATTTGCTGGTTTTTCAAACCTTCTGCTATTTGAGCGAGCGGAGAAGATTCTTCCGCACGAACACCTTGAATCATCAGAACAAAAAAAAGAATAAACGCAAATAATGGCCAACCTTTCAAATACTTTCTCACCTGTCATTCCCCCTTGCTACAAGTGTTGCCGCAAGGAGGTCAATGCATACGTGGAAAAGTCAACAAAAGGCGCGCCTTTTGACCCTTCTTTTTACGTTCCCGCAGAAGGCCGTGACCAAACCTTTTATGTTAGAACATATAAGGAATTTGTCTGGAGAAATTTAAGTAATCAAGGAAGAAATTACTGACCGCAGATGCGATGGCAATGGTAATGAGCATCATCAGCAGCCTTGCTTGAACGATTTTCCCTTTTTTAATGAGTGGATCAATATTTACAGCAAGCAGTGCCCACCATGTAACCGCGATAAAAAATAGGTGGATCACAATGCCCACGATTGCTTGTTGTCCTACGTCTTCCATACAATTGAATCCTCCTTTTATTTATTTCTGTAAAGGAAAACTCCCTTTCATTATATCCTCGAAAATCGGAAAGATGAATCATTTGGAAAAAAGAGCTACATTTAGTGTGAATCCCCTCTTATCCTGATGCCAAGGAGATGATATACTGCGTGTGGAAGGAGCTGAACACATTGAAAGATTCTTTTCCTGACTTTGTTGATTTGTACGGAGAATTGGTTCCCTCATTTGATCATGAATGGGAGGCCATTGCTTTCTACTTTGATTATAGACAGACACAGCTAGAAGAATTAGCACAATTGTGTCATTTTCATAACATTTCTTTGGATTACTCTGAGGAAAGCCTGTATCAGTTAGAATCACTATACTTTGATGCATTGACCAAGCAGCTGTTCGCTGAGTGGAAAATGCCAATAGATGCATTAGAAGCGATGATGAGTGTGTATTTAGGAGAGGTTGTCATCCGTCATCATTCAGATGCTGACTGGGTAGTGCGGCCTTATATGGATTCTTCGCACCAATATACGCTTGGCTTACGCAGAAACAATAAAACATGGCATTGCAGTACGCAATTTTGCGAGCAGTTATATCTAGAAAAGCAAGCATCTCATCCTTATGTGTCGATGTATCAATCTCTCATGTCATCCTAAAAAAAATCCTTCTTATCACAGTGATAAGAAGGATTTTCTGTTTTATTTCCCTGCTACATTTAAACGGTTTAACGCCCGTTTTAATGCGAGTTCCGCCCGGCGTACATCACTTTCATTCGGGTGGTTCAAATGCTCTTCAGCACGCTGTTTCGCTGATTTAGCGCGATCAACATCAACTTTGTCTGATGTTTCAGCGGCCTGAGCAAGAATCGTTACTTGTTCAGGGCGGACTTCAACAAATCCGCCACTTACTGCAACCAATTCAGTTGATCCACTATGTTTTAAGCGAACTGCACCGATTTTTAGCGGAGCAACCATTGGAACGTGGCCAGCTAAAATACCAAGCTCACCGCTTTCTGCTCTTACACTGACCATTTCCACATCCGCTTGATACACTGGGCCGTCGGGAGTAACGATATTGACTTGAACGGTCTTCATGCTTTTACCCTCCTAAGGACCAGATTAGGCCTCTACACCCATCTCTTTGGCTTTTTCAACCACTTCTTCAATGCGTCCAACTAAGCGGAATGCATCTTCTGGAAGGTGATCGTATTTACCAGATAAGATTTCCTTGAAGCCTTTAACAGTTTCTTTCAATGGCACATATGAACCCTTTTGGCCAGTGAACTGCTCTGCTACGTGGAAGTTTTGAGATAGGAAGAATTGAACACGACGCGCTCTGTGTACCACAAGCTTATCGTCCTCAGATAATTCATCCATACCTAAAATGGCAATAATATCTTGTAGCTCTTTATAACGCTGCAATGTTTGCTGTACTTCACGCGCAATCGCATAATGCTCTTCGCCAACGATCTCAGGTGCAAGTGCACGAGATGTTGAAGCAAGAGGATCAACCGCTGGGTAAATGCCCATTTCAGTCAGCTTACGCTCAAGGTTTGTCGTTGCATCAAGGTGAGCGAACGTAGTTGCTGGAGCTGGATCCGTATAGTCATCCGCAGGTACATAGATCGCTTGAATCGATGTAACAGATCCTACGTTTGTAGACGTGATACGCTCTTGCAGCTGACCCATTTCTGTTGCAAGTGTCGGCTGATAACCTACCGCTGAAGGCATACGTCCAAGAAGGGCTGAAACTTCAGAACCTGCTTGTGTAAAACGATAGATGTTATCGATGAAGAACAATACGTCTTGACCTTGTTCATCACGGAAATGCTCTGCCATTGTCAAACCAGTTAGGGCAACGCGCATACGTGCACCCGGCGGCTCGTTCATTTGGCCGAAGACCATGGCTGTTTTTTCGATAACGCCAGAATCTTTCATTTCGTAGTAAAGGTCGTTTCCTTCACGTGTACGCTCTCCAACACCAGCGAATACAGAAATACCGCCGTGTTCTTGTGCGATGTTGTTGATCAATTCTTGAATCAGAACGGTTTTACCTACACCGGCTCCACCGAATAGACCGATCTTTCCACCTTTGATGTAAGGAGCAAGCAGGTCAACAACTTTGATACCTGTTTCAAGAATTTCAACTTCTGTAGAAAGTTGATCAAAAGAAGGCGCTTGTCTGTGGATTGGATCTCTTTGAGCTTCCACACCAAGTGGCTCATCTAAGTCAATGTTATCTCCCAGTACGTTGAATACACGTCCAAGTGTTACGTTACCAACTGGTACTGAAATTGGTTTTCCAAGGTCTACAGCTTCCATACCGCGCTTCACACCGTCTGTTGATGCCATCGCGATGGTTCTCACTGTATCATCACCTAAATGTAGTGCTACTTCTAAAGTTAAGTCGATATCAACTTCACTTTCGCTTTCCGCTTTATGCGAAACTTTGATCGCATTATAAATCTCAGGCAAGTGACCGTCTTCAAAACGAACGTCTACGACTGGTCCCATGATCTGACTGATGCGTCCTGTTTTCATTGCATTCCCTCCTGACAATTATTTCTATTCTAAGGCAGCTGCTCCGCCGACAATTTCTGTAATCTCTTGTGTAATCGCTGCTTGACGAGCACGGTTGTAAGAGAGTGTCAGGCTGTCGATCAATTCTTTTGCGTTGTCTGTTGCACTCTTCATTGCTGTCATTCTTGCAGCATGTTCACTTGCTTTGCTGTCAAGAAGCGCACCGAAAATCAAACTCTCTGCATATTGAGGAAGGAGAACTTCAAGAATTTCTTCTTCAGAAGGCTCAAACTCATAAGATGCGGAACGTTTATTTGGTGTCGCTGCGGCCGAAAGGTCCGTTAGCGGCAATAATTTCTTCTCTGTTACTTCTTGTGAAATCGCACTGACAAAGTGGTTGTAGAACATGTAAAGTTCGTCAAACGCTTCATCAGAGAACATTTGAACTGTGCTACTTGCTAATTCTTTAATATCAGCAAACGCTACTTCGTCTCCAAGCCCTGTTACTTCAGAAATAACTGGAATACCACGCTTTTTGAAGAAGTCGCGTCCGATTTTACCAATGACAATCACCGCATATTCATCAGCGGATTGATGACGAGATTGAATGGTTTGGTAAGCGGCACGCAAAATCGAGCTGTTAAAAGGTCCTGCAAGCCCTCGATCAGATGTTATGACGAGATACCCTGTTTTCTTGACAGGTCTTGAAAGAAGCATTGGGTGCTTAGCACTTGTTCCAGTTGCGATTGCAGCAACCACTTCCTGGATTTTCTCCATGTAAGGAACAAAAGACTTCGCATTGTTTTCAGCACGATTCAGTTTCGCAGCTGATACCATTTGCATCGCTTTTGTGATCTGACTCGATTTTTTCGTTGACGTGATCCTTGACTTTATATCGCGTAATGAGGCCAAAGATTTCACCACCTTTTTTCAGGAATCCGTGTTCATTTACGTGAAAAGAGAGAAAAAGAGAATCTTTTTCTCTCGGAAAGATTACTAATTAGTTGCTTGGTGCAAACGTACGTTTAAAGCCTTCGATTGCTGTCTTCCACTCTTCATCAGCAGGCATATTTCCTGTTTGAGAGATTGTGTCAAACAAGCCTTTATGGTTTTCTTCAATGTACATGAATAACTCAGCTTCAAAACGTTTAACATCAGCAATGGCAACATCGTCTAAGTATCCTCTTGTTAGTGCGTAAAGAATCGCTACTTGTTTTTCAACTTTAAGCGGTTTGTTCAAGTCTTGTTTTAAGACTTCAACAGTTCTTGCACCACGGTTTAATTTCGCTTGAGTCGCTTGGTCTAGATCAGATCCAAACTGAGCGAACGCTTCAAGCTCACGATAAGAAGCAAGATCCAGACGAAGTGTACCTGCTACCTTTTTCATCGCTTTGATTTGTGCAGAACCACCTACACGAGATACAGACAATCCTGCGTTTACCGCTGGACGTACGCCTGAGAAGAAGAGGTCAGATTGTAAGAAAATCTGTCCATCTGTGATGGAAATAACGTTTGTTGGGATATATGCAGAAATATCGCCAGCTTGCGTTTCTACGAAAGGCAATGCTGTGATAGAACCGCCACCCTTTTCGTCACTAAGCTTCGCTGCACGTTCTAATAAACGAGAGTGAAGATAGAAAACATCACCAGGGAATGCCTCACGACCTGGAGGACGACGAAGCAATAATGAAAGCTCACGGTAAGCCGCCGCTTGTTTAGAAAGGTCATCATAGACAACAAGTACGTGCTTGCCGTTATACATGAATTCCTCACCCATCGTTACACCTGCATAAGGAGCAAGGTAAAGAAGTGGAGCTGGCTGTGATGCAGAAGCTGTGACAACGATTGTGTAGTCAAGCGCACCATGCTTACGAAGTGTTTCAACAACACCACGAACCGTTGATTCTTTTTGTCCGATGGCTACATAAATACAGATCATGTCTTGATCTTTTTGGTTTAGAATCGTATCGATTGCAACAGATGTTTTACCTGTTTGACGGTCACCAATGATCAATTCACGCTGTCCGCGGCCGATTGGAATCAAGGCATCAATTGCTTTAATTCCTGTTTGAAGCGGCTCATGTACAGATTTACGATCCATAACACCAGGTGCTTCACTTTCGATTGGACGTGTTTTGCTTGTTAAGATTGGACCTAGTCCATCAACAGGCTGACCAAGCGGGTTCACAATACGTCCGATTAACTCTTCACCTACTGGAACCTCCATGATACGACCTGTACGTTTTACGTCGTCACCTTCGCGGATATCTTTGTAAGGTCCTAAAATAACGATACCTACGTTAGACTCCTCAAGGTTTTGAGCCATACCCATTACACCGTTAGAGAACTCAACCAGCTCTCCTGCCATAATGTTGTCAAGGCCATGTACACGCGCGATACCGTCCCCTACTTGAATGACTGTACCGACATCTTTTACTTCAATTTCTGATTGATAGTTTTGGATTTGCTGCTTTATCAGCGCGCTAATCTCTTCAGCTTTGATACTCACTAAGGTTTCACCCCTTCTAACGATTTTCGCCTGCAAGCTGACGTTCAATGCGGGAAAGCTTTCCGCTGACACTGCCGTCATAAATGCGGTTTCCGATACGGATTTTCACTCCGCCTATTAGATCCTTGTCAATCACATTTTCAACACGCAGTGATGTGACTCCGGCTTTTTTGGCAAATACTTCAGATAAAGATTGGATTTCAGCACCGCTCAGCGGTTTCACTGAATACACGACCGCATCGTCTATTTGTTTCGTACGGTTTGCAAGTTTCACAAACTCAGACGTCATTTCAGAGAAAATATTCGTGCGTCCGCGGTCAATCAGTAAATACATTGTGTGCAACACATACGTAGAAACACCTTTGAAAGCTTCAGCAATCAACTGTTTCTTTTTGTCTGCCGTAATCTTTGGATGAACAAGGAAGTCATTGAGTTCTTGATCAGCCTTTAGAACTTTTTTGATCTCATTCAGCTCTTTTTCAGTTTCGTCTACTGCCGAAGAAGCAAGAACGATGTCAAAAAGAGCAGAAGCGTAACGCTTAGAGACAATAGTTACGCTCATCGGCTTTCGCCTGCCTCTTTAAGGTACTCTTGAATCAATTTCTCTTGTGCCTGCTCATCAAGTTCTTTTTCAATCACTTTAGATGCAATCAGCACAGATAGTGATGCAACCTGCTCACGCAGTGCAGCCACAGCTTGTTCTTTTTCTTTCACGATTTCAGTTCTAGCAGACTCTTTCAAGCGCTCTGATTCTTGACGTGCTGCTTGAATGATCTCTTCTTTTTGTTTCTCACCAATCTTTTTCGCATTTTCGATGAGTGTATGTGATTCTTCGCGTGCTTCTTTCAATAAGACACGTTGTTCTTCAAGAAGCTTTTCAGCTTGAACGTGCTTTTCTTCAGCACTTGAAATTTCATTTCCTATATAATCTTCACGCTGCTTCATAATACCTAATAAAGGTTTAAGCGCAAATTTCTTTAAAAGTGCAAGCAAAATGAGCATAGCGATAAGCTGGAATAACATATCACCGGCGTTGAAGCTTAAGCCCCCTGCTCCTAAAACCACTGGTAACTGAGACATTTAGTACGGCAACTCCCTTCTTTAAATAATATGTTAAGAAACAAAACATAAAGGAATGGCGAAGTTTCGAACTAATCTGATCTTCGCCATTAAAATTCATATTAGAACGCTTCTCACATATTAACCAAAGAATGCCAAGAATGCGATAACGACAGCGATAATTGGAAGTGCCTCAACTAAAGCGACCCCGATGAACATAAGTGTTCTTAGTTCTCTACCAGCTTCTGGCTGACGAGCGATTCCTTCAACTGTTTTAGATACGATTAGACCGTTACCAATACCTGCTCCTAGTGCTCCTAAACCGATTGCAATTGCTGCTGCTATTAAATTCATTAAAAAGCTCCTCCTTTAAAATAACGTCCTTTTTGGACTCTCAATTTTTTAGTGTTCGTCGCTGACTTTATGGGAAATGTACACCATTGTCAGCATGGTGAAGATAAATGCCTGGATTGTTCCGACAAACAAACTGAATGCCTGCCATACAATCATCGGCACGATGGCACCTAATGTACCAACGATACCAAGCGCAATGTTTTGCGTGTAGAAATTGGTCGCAAGTCCTGCAAGTAACCCAAGAAGAATCTCTCCAGCGAAAATATTTCCGTAAAGACGCAAACCAAGTGTTAGCGTGTTTGCAAATTCTTCAATAAGTTTCAATGGTACTAAAAGCGGAATTGGTCTAAAGTAGTCTTTCGTATATTCCTTGACTCCTTTTGCCTTGACACCATAGTAGTGTGTGAGACCCATGACCATAATTGCTAGTGTCATTGTGATTGCAGGATCAGCAGTTGGTGATTTCCACCACAAGTTGTGATCGACCGTAATCGAGAATGGCAGTCCAAGCATGTTTGAAACAAATATGTACATGAGTAATGTAACGCCAAGCGCTAGAAATGGGGCTCCTGTTTTCATGTCCATCGAACTACCTATGATATTTCGAACAAAATCAACGATCCATTCCATGAAGTTCTGCGCCTTAGTCGGACGAATAGACAGAACACGAGTAGTCAGCACCGCTATGAGAAGAACGATGATACTAGCAATCGTAATCATGAGAACATTGGATAAGTTGAACGTTAACCCTAAAAATTCTGTAGTTTTTGAACTGTGACCCAAAGAGTATTCACCTCTCTTCCATAGTAGAACGTTTAAGTTGAATGAAGGAATCTATCATAATGACAGGATATATTGTCATTAATCCTATAACAACACCTGCCAGATGAACTTCATTAGGGTAACGCCAAGCAATCGCTACTGCGAGAATCGCGTTGGCCCACCTGGCTGTACTTCCCATTGAACGAATGGATTTTCCTTTTTTAACCGCTCGATCAAAAGCGTGCATTCTCCGTATAAGTAGGAATAAATTAAAGAAAGCAAAAATTGTGCCGATAATGAAACCAAGAAACAGTGGTTTAAAACCAGGCATGGCATAGCCAAACACAAAAATTGCCAATAGATAGAACATGTATTTACTCTGTCTGCGGAAAATCGCGTTTGGATCGTTCATTCATCTGACTCCCGATGAAAAATATTGTAAAAAAGGTGATAAATGGTGATGAAAACTGCGTAGAAGACGCTTATGATAAGCCGTCCTATTCGAAAAAAATCAATCACCCATCGGTCTAATTGCACAATCAGACTTGAAATCTTTAGATCTATGGGATGCTGCTTCATTCGTTGATACAAACCCTGATTATTAAAGGGTTCACAATGAGGATTAGTAGAGTGCTATAGGCTATGAAAACCTTACCATAATACCCTCGTTTAGCATACAATAGCGTCTATGATGTGTCAATCGGTTGAAAGTTAAAAAACTTTTCTATAGTGATAGAGCACACAAAATGTTCACAATTTCATCAAACTTTAGGAGAGATGTGACATTCATTGAAAAAAACAGCCAATGTTCAGTATACAATGATTTTTCTATGAACGGTATCAACCGTTTGTCATATATTTCAAAAAAGCCCACATGCACGTTTTGCATGTGGGCTTTTATTAAGACTTTCTTATTTCGTTCCATACATACGGTCACCAGCATCACCAAGACCTGGAATGATGTAACCTTTTTCGTTTAGTTTCTCATCTAATGCTGCAATGTAGATATCAACATCTGGATGATGCTTTTGCATTTCTTCTACACCTTCAGGGGCAGCAATCAGACACATGAAGCGAATGTTTTTCGCACCGCGTTTTTTCAAGCTGTTTAACGCTTCGACTGCTGAGCCGCCAGTTGCAAGCATTGGATCTACTACGATAAATTCACGCTCTTCCACATCAGATGGAAGCTTCACATAATATTCAACAGGCTTTAATGTTTTCGGATCGCGGTATAAACCAACATGTCCCACTTTAGCAGCTGGAATGAGTTTCAAAATCCCGTCTACCATTCCAAGACCTGCTCTTAAAATTGGCACAACACCGAGTTTTTTACCTGAGATCACGTTTGATTTCGCTACTTGTACAGGTGTTTCTACATCTACCTCTTCAAGCGGTAAATCTCTTGTGATTTCAAATGCCATTAATGTTGCGACTTCATCCACTAACTCTCTAAATTCTTTAGTTCCTGTATGAACGTCACGAATATATGTAAGTTTGTGCTGAATAAGCGGGTGATCAAATACATAAACCTTTGCCATAGCTTGCTACAACTCCTTTTCTGTCATCTTCCGGTGAACTTTGCACACTTCCTACAATTCTACATAAAAAGACATCATCTTTCAATATGATTCGCAAATCCTACAAAAAAAACCCACATGCCAAAAATAGGCAAATGGGTCTGTTTTTTAATAATCTAATTCGTTATATAGAGGGAAACGAGCCGTAAGATCAGATACACGCTTTTTCGCCTCTTCTAATTTCGCTTCATCTTCATGATGTTTTAGCGCAAGTGCAATAATGGAACCGACTTCTTTCATCGCTTCTTGATCGAAACCGCGGCTTGTTACTGCAGCTGTCCCTACACGTACACCACTTGTGACAAATGGTTTCTCTGGATCATAAGGAATTGCATTTTTGTTCACTGTAATACCGATTTCATCAAGAACGTTTTCTGCAATTTTTCCTGTGATGCCAAGAGAACGCAAGTCAATGAGAACAAGATGGTTATCTGTTCCGCCAGATACAAGCTGAATATCTTCAGATAAAAGAGTTTCAGCTAGTTGTTTTGCATTATCAATGACGTTTTGTGCATATGTTTTGAAATCTCCGTTCAATACTTCACCGAAAGAAACAGCTTTTGCAGAGATGACATGCATGAGTGGTCCACCTTGAATACCAGGGAAGATCGATTTGTCGATCTTTTTACCAAACTCTTCACGGCAAAGAATCATTCCGCCGCGAGGTCCGCGTAATGTTTTGTGAGTTGTTGTTGTCACAAAATCTGCGTAAGGAACTGGATTTGGATGAAGACCTGCTGCAACAAGACCAGCAATGTGAGCCATGTCGACCATAAAGTAAGCACCGACTTCATCAGCAATCTCACGGAACTTTTTGAAATCAATTTGACGTGGGTATGCACTTGCACCCGCAACGATTAGTTTCGGCTTATGTTCACGTGCTTTTTCAAGTACATCTTGATAGTCGATATGCTGAGTTTCTTTATCTACACCATATTCTACAAAGTTGTACTGTACACCACTAAAGTTTACAGGGCTTCCGTGTGTTAAATGTCCGCCATGTGATAAGTTCATGCCCAGCACTGTATCGCCATGCTCAAGAATAGTAAAGTAAACAGCCATGTTCGCTTGAGCACCTGAGTGAGGTTGTACGTTCACATACTCAGCGCCAAAAATTTCTTTTGCGCGGTCACGTGCGATATCTTCCACAACGTCTACATGTTCACAGCCGCCATAGTAGCGTTTACCAGGATAACCCTCAGCGTATTTATTTGTTAATACAGAGCCCTGTGCTTCCATGACTGCTTCGCTTACGAAGTTTTCTGATGCAATTAATTCGATTTTGTCCTGCTGGCGTTTCCGCTCTAGTTGAATTGCTTTGAATACTTGTGCGTCTTGCTCAGGTAAATGTTTCATCAGCGAAATCCTCTCCAATCTATTTCCATTCGATGTTTTCACCATCTCATTGTACACGGTTTTTGAGTAAAATGTAAAAGTTTTTTTTGGAAAATCGACTTCTTTTTTATGAAAACCCGAATATTCAAGTGGTAAAGCGTCTTCATCATTCAACATTATATTAGAAATATATCGAAGCTATGATCTTGTATAAACCGCTCTTTCTCCGCCAATCAGCTTCGGACGTGTTTTCGCAAAAGTCACATGTGCATGTCCTAATTGATGACGGCTGAGACGGACAGGTACAGCGACTCTCTTTAAGTGCATCCCAATTAACGTATCGCCGATATCAATTCCAGCATGCGCCTCAATGGATTCGACCAATACAGGATGTTCCATTTGCTGATACGCGTGAGCCGCCATCGAACCACCCGCTTTACGGACAGGTACTGCAGCTACAATCTCCAAGTTAAAACGGAAAGCCACTTCTTCTTCAACGACTAGGGCACGATTTAGATGCTCACAGCATTGAAAGGCGAGCTCAATGCCGGTCTCTCGTCTTAACTGATCCAATTCTTGATAGATGGACGCAGCAATTTGCTCACTTCCTGCAGTACCAATATGCTCACCAGCCACTTCTGACGTACTACAGCCAATAACTAAGATTTGCCCGGCACGCAATTCAACTGTTTGATGAAACTCTTTTAACATTTCAAGCCAATCTTGACCAATGTTCATATTAAGCGCTCCTTATAGGTGCTTTTCTTCGTAATCAGCAATTTTGCCAATCCGCACAGCATGGCGTCCTGCTGTAAACTCTGTTGTCAGCCAAATGTGCGCAATCTCACGTGCTAATCCTGGTCCAATCACTCGCTCTCCCATTGCAAGAACGTTCGTATCATTGTGTTCTCTAGTTGCTTTAGCACTAAATGTATCATGTGCTAATGCACAGCGAATTCCTTTTACTTTATTTGCCGAGATGCTCATGCCGATGCCTGTCCCGCAAATTAAAATGCCGCGGTCGACTTCTCCGTTTGCCACCATATTGGCTACAGGGAATGCATAATCTGGGTAGTCTACAGAACCTGATCCGCATTCACAACCCATATCAATGTATTCAATCTTCAATTCATCCATCAGTTGTTTGATTTCTTCACGAATATTCGTTCCGCCGTGATCGGATGCAATGGCTACTTTCATCGGGCAATTCCTCCTAAGGGTGAGTTGATCTGTTATATCTTACATTCATTCTTTATTTACAGTTATATTTTAACCTCTGCCTAGTGATTTGCAAACAAAAGCAGAAAAACCGTTGACGCAACGGTTTTACAGGTTATCTATGATGATGATCTTTTTTCAATTTCTCAGCGAGCTGATACAGTAAGGCTTCAAGTTCATCACGAGTTTCCTGATAAACAGAAAGACTTCCTCCAAACGGGTCGGAAACATCACCTTCTGTTCCTGTCGCAAATTCCTTTAAAGTGAAGACCTTGCCTTTTGCATGCGCATACTGCTCAGTAATCAACTGTTTATGCTGCATAGTCATCGTGAAGACGTAATGAGCTTCGCGCAGAAGCTCCTCTGTCAATTTTGATGATGAGTGATTCAGTGGAATGCTTTTCTCAAATAATGCTTCGATCGCTTGAGGAGACGCCTTCCCTTCATCGGAGGCAAAAATGCCCGCTGATTTTACAGTGACCTCTAAACCTTTTTCATCTGCAATGGAAGCAAAAAGGGCTTGAGCCATTGGACTTCTGCATGTATTTCCCGTACAAACAAATAAGATTTTCATCTTTCGCCCTCCTTTTCTTCTATTATATAGCATTTCATTCTACATGTTATGTAAGGAGACTGGCTAGAGCGGAAATAATAATTTGATACCAAAGGCTAGTAAAATGATTCCGCCAAGCGCGCCGCTATATGAACCCACCCATGACCGAACCTGTTTGCCGAGTAATAATCCGAGCCATGTGAGAAGCATACTAAAAAAACCAAACAATAATATAGTCATCCACACCTGGGAACCGTAAATCCCGAGGCTTAAACCAACAGAGAAGCTGTCTAGGCTGACACTTGTAGCAAAAAGAACGAGACCAGTCCCAACAGGTGCGAAAAAGGGCTTATCCTCTTTGCGGATAGAAGCAACGATCATTTGCAGTCCCAGCACCAAAAGCAGCGCCCCGCCAATATAGGTGGCAAGAAGACCGAGCCATCCGGATAAGAGCTGACCTGTCAGCATCCCAAAAAGCGGCATAAACATATGAAATATCCCAATAACAAATCCAATATAAATGATCTGGCGGAACCTCAGCTGAATCATCCCCATACCAAGTCCAACCGAAAAAGCATCCATTCCAAGTGCAAAAGCCATGATGCTGAGCGTCAGCAATTCGCCAGCTAGTTCGTTCATGTAAATCCCCCTTGGACACACATTCTCCTTTAACCTATGTTTGTCCAAGAAAGGTTAGAACTATTGGAACGAAGGGAGTGTACGCCCTCCTGCGGCTTTTTGCAGACGGTTCATAATGGCAGAACCAACTCCTTGCTCTGGAAAGGCTTCTGAAATAATCAAGTCTACATCCGTTTCATCAAATTGTCTCAGTACACGATAGAGGTTTGCAGCAACCGTTTCAGGTTTTTCTCTCCATCCACAGCTGTACACAACATCTGCCGCAAACAGCGATTTCTTTTCTTCTGTTGTCAGTACTCCGACTTTTAGACCTTCAGCTTTGTATTTCTGAATGTGCCGCTGCATGTCTTCATCACTTCCATGAAAGATATACATCTGGGCTTCAGGTGCATAGTGTGTGTATTTCATACCTGGCGATACTGGCGCCTCGTCCTTTTTTGTCAGCCCTGGATCCACACTCACCGTCCCCACGACCTCTTCTAATGCTTCTTTTGTAATTCCGCCCGGTCTTAAAATCACTGGGGTCTCACCGACACAGGATACAACCGTTGACTCAACACCAATTCCAGTTTTACCTCCATCCACAATTCCAGCGATTCTTCCTTCGAGATCACTCGCTACATGGTCGGCTTGTGTTGGTGAAGGTTTCCCTGAACGGTTCGCACTTGGTGCAGCAATTGGCAGACCAGCTGCTCGGATGAGCTCAAGCGCAATGGGATGGTCAGGCATTCTCACACCTACTGTGGATAAACCTGCTGTAACCTGCTTGGATAAAGTGCCCGGCTTACACGGAAGAACGATGGTTAAGGCGCCCGGCCAAAAGGCATCCATCAGCGCCTTCGCTTTTTCGCTTTCTATTTGTGCAAATTCGTGAAGCTGCTGAACTTCCGCAATGTGAACAATCAACGGATTATCACTCGGACGCCCTTTCGCTTCATAAATTTTCATCACGGCTTCTGTCTCTTTCGCATTTGCCCCGAGTCCGTAAACGGTCTCTGTCGGGAAAGCAACCACTTCATTTTGCTGCAGCAGATCGGCCGCCTGTTTAATTTGTGGATAGTATGTGGATAAATCCTTTTCTAAATCCACAGACCACCTTTTTGTATTTAACATCATACAAACTCCTTTTAAAAAAGATAAAACTGTTGATATATCTCAATTATCCTTTTGAAAGTATAAAAGATGATGATCAATAAAACAAGCGTTGTCCACAATTTGTGGATAACGCTTGTTTTATAGTGGATAAGTATGTGTATAAGTCCATCGTTTTGTGATTAACTGCCTTTTTTTTGCAGGACCACAGCCTGTTCTTTCCCCAATGTCTCTTTTGCATGTGCAGAACTCCATATGCTTTCTGGGATTTCCTCTAAAGGCGTAAAGCCCATTAATGCCAAAAAATCATGGGAAGAGGAATGGTTTGCAACGACATAAAAAGTATCCACACCTATTTTTTCTCCGAGCGTTTGAACGCTTTGGAACAAGGAGACAATGTGCCCCTGACCGAGCTTATCTGATATGACAAGCGACCGCAGCAATCCCTCTTGTTCATTGAGCTGTTCAAGACCTAAGCAGCCTGCCAGCTGACCATCCGCATCTTCCATCACGACAAATGTCGTTCGCTCTGCAAGCGTTACTCCGCCTTTTGCTTGTCCCTTTTCAAGAAAAGCATTGATCGACGGGACATCTTCCTCTGCGGCTATTCTTAATTGATAATACATGCTTTCACCTCTTTTTTGATCTCTTACTTCAACTCTATGAGGCAAAAACCGATTTATACCTTTTTTAAGAGAAAAGACTAGAGACCCATTCGAACAAAAAGAACTTCACTTCACCTGTCTCTTCTTCCTCTTCTTTCACCACTTCATTGACAGACTCTTTCGTTTGCTGCGCTGTCACTTGTTTATCATCATCGCCTTCTGGTGAGGCGATGGCTTCTCCGTTTGAAAAATCGATAAAACAGAGCGGCGGGAATAACACACACCACCAGTTGGCTCCGTTCCCTTCTCCAAGCGTAATTAAAATGGCTTCATATTTCCCAGCAGGATAGACGAAATTTCCATAGAGTTTTGTTGGAAATGAAGCTTTTTGAAAACTGACCGATACAGATTGATCAATATGCTGTTCCTTCAATTTCGCTTTGGCGATACGATTGATTTCTGGCAGCTTTGATCGAATGACACGTCTTGCTTCTTCAATGGATCTGAGGTCTTTGACCCACTCCGTCATATTCGCATTGACCTCGTCACGAATACTTCTTTTCACATCCTGATCCGCTGAACGATCACTATTTGCTAAAATGCGTAATCGAATCGCTTCATCTGGTATAACAACAGGCTGATTTGCAGAAGCAGCCGCCGTCTCCTCTCTGCCAAGGTTTGCAAAAGCACCGCATAATAATAGAAACATATAAAGACAAATCATCGTTTTACTTTTCAACATTGAGTGTTCCCCCCACTTTTTCTTTTCGCTACAAACATTGTGTCCAGGAAACTCATTTCATAAACAGTCAATATGAATTTTTTAATAGATTATGAGTCAAAACAAAAAAGCCGTTCTCTTTAAGAACGACTTTTGAGTGAGGATTGGTAGTCAGAAGGGTACAGTCTCCCATCCCAATCTCGGCTGATTTTTAAACCAGATTCTGTTTTAATAACAGTCATGGCCCCTTTTTTCTCGATTTCTTTTTTGACTTTTCCTTTGTGATCGATAAATTGGATCACCATTTCATAGTTAAATTCAATTCTGTCATCGCTTTCATCTGAAGGCGTAAACATAATTTTCTTCAGCTTAATTTGACAATCTTGATCCTTCGCCGCTTCTAATATGCTCGGGAACATGCTGTCTTGTGTATATTCTTGATATTCATGTTCGGTTAAATAAACCTTCAGCTTCTCTTTCATATCAGATAGGTCATCCGTTCGATTCACTGTGTATTGTGCTTTTTTATAGCTTTCTCCAAATGCTGCTGCCTCTTTTTTAAAGCTCGGTTTACCACAAGCACTCACAATCAATAGTACACTGACGATGACCAACACCATCGCATACCTTTTGTTCACACCATTCGCTCCTTCAAAACAAATTTATGTAAAAAATCATGATCAGAATGTTCATTCTTCTATATATACGTTTCTCTTTTACCATAAGTTTCATCTTTACATAATAAAATAGTCCGGCTATATTCAGCCGGACTTTCCGTTTTGAATGTGTGCGCAAACAGCTCGATCTTTTCCATTAATATCTTTGACGGTGTAGACATGCGCTTCAGGAAAAGCCTGCACGAGAAGCGCTGTGACATCTTGACCTTGCGTATGTCCAATTTCAAAGACAACAACTGCCTGTTCACTCAGCACGCTGTGAAGATCACGAACAAGACGTTTATAAAACCACAAGCCATCACGTCCGTCCGTCAGCGCATTCACCGGCTCATGCTTCGTCACAACCTCAGACAGACTGTCCATTTCTTCCGCCGCAATATAAGGTGGATTGGAAATAAATACATCTACTTTAATACCTTGAGCTATAACCGGTTCAAGTAAATCTCCATGTAAAAAATGAACGTCTGCACCGAGCGCTTGTTGATTCCGTTTTGCTACCGCAAGTGCTTCTTGTGAGATATCAGTCGCTGTGACAGATAGTGATTTTTTTTCAAGAGCCAGCGTAATTGCAATGGCTCCGCTTCCTGTGCCAACGTCAACTGCTTTGAGCGGCTGATCGGGCGGGAAAACGTCACCTACCAAATTGAGCGCCGCCAACACAACTTCTTCCGTTTCAGGACGAGGAATAAGAACATGCTTGTTCACCTCGAAAGGACGTCCGTAAAAGAATTCAACACCCGTTAAATGCTGAACAGGAACACCTGCCTTATGCTGCGTCACAAATTTGCTGAACAGTTGATCTTGCTCCTCAGGCAGCGCATCATGAAATCGTGCAAGAAGCTCACTTCTGCTCCAGCCGAGCACATGCATCAACAGGAGTTCTGCTGCATTTTGGTCTCTGCCAGCTTCCGTTAACAAAGAAGAAGCCCATTTAAGGGCTTCGAAGATTGTTCGCTCTTTATTTTGCATCTTGAAGCTTTCTTGCTTGGTCTTCCATAATTAGTGCATCAATGACCTCGTCAAGTTTTCCTTCTAAAATTTGATCAAGCTTTTGAATCGTCAATCCGATGCGGTGGTCTGTTACACGGTTTTGCGGGAAGTTGTACGTACGGATACGCTCTGATCGATCCCCTGTTCCAACCGCAGATTTACGTGTTTGATCGTATTCAGCCTGTGCTTCACGCTGGAATTTATCATAAATTCTCGCACGCAGTACTTTCATGGCTTTTTCTTTGTTTTTAATTTGTGATTTCTCATCCTGACAGGATACAACAACACCTGTTGGAAGGTGAGTTAATCGAACAGCAGACATGGTTGTATTGACACTTTGTCCGCCAGGTCCGCTAGATGTAAAAGTATCAACACGGATGTCTTTTTCATGGATATCAATTTCAACTTCCTCAGCCTCAGGTAATACAGCGACTGTCGCAGTTGATGTATGAATCCGTCCGCCTGATTCCGTTTCTGGAACACGCTGCACGCGGTGTGCGCCATTCTCAAACTTTAGTTTGGAGTATGCGCCTTTCCCACTGATCATAAAGATGATTTCTTTATAACCGCCTGTGCCAGTGACACTTGCTTCCATGACTTCTGTTTTCCAGCCTTGCATTTCAGCATAACGGCTATACATACGGTAAAGGTTACCTGCAAAAAGAGCAGCCTCTTCTCCGCCTGCTGCACCACGAACCTCCACAATAACGTTTTTGTTGTCATTCGGATCTTTCGGGATCAGCAAGATTTTCAGCTCGTCTTCTAAACGTTCCGTTTCCTCAGTGAGCTCTGAAATTTCTTCTTTGACCATGTCGCGCATCTCAGCATCCAGCTTCTCTTCGAGCATTGCTTTCGCATCATTCAGCTGGTCGTATGCCGCACGATATTGTCTATATACCTCAACAGTTTCTTGAATATCGGATTGTTCTTTCGAATATTCACGAAGCTTCGTAGTGTCGTTCACCACTTCAGGGTCACTTAAATATTCATTTAGTTTTTCATAACGTTCTTCAATTGATTTTAAACGGTCTAACATGGTCTTCACCTCTGTTTTGTGCGTAACAGTCTAATTATAGTATAGCGGGGTATGACAGTCAAAAAAATTTCCAAAACAATTGATTTTCTGCAATTTTTCGCTAGAAAACACGATCTTTGGCGATTGGTTACTTGTTTTGTCTAACGTGAAGGAACAGGTCCTCCTTAAAGAGAATGGTACTTGTAATTGAAAAAAGGGAGGGCATTTGGTTTGAATACAAATGAGGTTGCAAAGGAAATTGGTGTTTCTTCAAAGACGATTCAGCGTTGGGTCAAACAGCTCAACATCCCTGTCGCCCGGAATGAACTTGGACATTATGAATTTCATGAAGATATTGTACAGCTGCTCAAAGAGGTCAAACACCAGATGAGTGAAGGTGTGATCCTCCAAGATATTCAACTGCCAATCCATAAGGAAACCGTTCGTCAATCAGCACCTGCTGTCGAAGCTGATGTCTCTATACAGCGGATTGAAGCATTAGAAAAACAAGTGAAAGCGCTCATCCAGCAGCAATTACACGTCACTGATGTCGAAGACCGCCTGCAAGAACTTGAACGGAAATTGGCTAAAAAAGCAGATGAAGGTGTATCGTATCAGCTGCTTCAGCACCGCAGAGAAATTGAAGATTTATCCACAAAATTTGACCGCCTCGCCGCAACCTTGAAACAACCGTCACAAGCAGAAGAAAAAAAGGAAATCGCAGCCCCTGACCTCAAAAAAAAGCGTGTACTCTTCCCTCTGTTTCATTCATTTCGCTAAGAAAGGCTGCCTCAATAGGCAGCCTTTTTACTATATTATACGGTAAGTGCAATAATGATCGGTAATGTGATGAGTGACATGATGGCACTGATGACAAATGCGGATGCAGTTTCCGCCTCTTGTTTTTCAAATCGTGTTGCGATCATTGCTGCAACAGCTGAACCTGGGAAAGCTACAAGTAATACAGCTTTTGTAATTTCATCAGCCGAAAGACCCATAAGAACCGCAATAAAATACATAAGTATTGGTTGTACAGCTACTTTTAGCAATGCAATACTGAAGGCTGGCAAGCTTAATTTAATTTTGCGGATACCAACAGTGACACCGACTGCGAATAGCGCAACCCCTGATGTAACGCTGCCAATTTCCTCTAACATTTCGTGTCCAATTGCAGGAAGTTTAAATCCTAAAAGAACAAGAATGATACTGGCTAATGGTGCAAGTGCAAGCGGCTCTGATAAACCGTGCAAAATTGCTTTTGTCGTCATTTTTAGGAAGCTTTCGCCGTCTTTGGTTTTCCCTTTTGTTTTTTCACCGACAGTTGATACAATAATTGCAATTGGATCAAGCATTGCATTTACAACTATTCCGGTAATCGCAATCGGAATTGCAACTTCTTGAGCCCCAAATAAACTGCCCAAGACCGGAATCCCCATAAATGCAAAGGTCGGTTGTGCTGAGTTTAATGAGAAAACAGATGAGTCTGTTAAATCATATTTAAAAGCAAATTTCGTAACTAAAAGGATAATGATATAAAAACCAACGATTCCGAAAATCAATGCAACGAAAAATGGAATTTGACTATAGAATTTATCTTTTGGTGTTGACAGAATACTGGCGATAAAGTGCGCTGGTAAAGCATACTTTGTTACAAGTGTACTTACACCTTTTGCAGATTTAGCGTCATAGCTGCCGAAGTGTCCTGCGAACCAACCCAGCGCGATAACGAAAAAAATCGGTGCTAGGAGGATCAAAATATTTAAAAAGTCCATCTTACTATTCCTCCTTAAATCCTTTACATGTTTCTTATTTATTGCGGCATTGCTTAGATTACCCGAAGCAATGCCGCGTTACACATTTTATTATGCTCTTACTATTTTTTTATATTCAGGAATCCACATTGCGTCTTTCACAGCTTGTTCGATGTTGTCCGGCGTTTTTCTTGCGACACCATCTTCAATTGCTGCTTTCGCTACTTCAACAGCCACATGAATTGACACTTCTTGCAATTTATCAATACTTGGAAGAAGACCAGCACCTGGTTTCTCATGATCAACCATTTCAGCAATTGCATTTGCAGAAGCAACGAACATGCCTTTTGTGATGATTTTTGATTCTGTTACGATTGAACCAAGACCAAGTCCAGGGAAAACGAACGCATTGTTTGATTGTCCGATTTCATGTTCGATTCCGTTATACTCAACGTTTTCGAACGGGCTTCCTGTTGCAACAAGTGCACGGCCGTCAGTCCATTTGAATAGATCCTCTGGCACTGCTTCAGCAAGCGGTGTTGGGTTAGACATTGGCATGATCACTGGACGCTCTGTATGAGCTGCCATTTCTTTAATGATTTCTTCAGTGAATGCGCCGCCTTGACCTGAAGTACCAATAAGAATTGTTGGCTTCGCTTGGCGAACCGTTTCAGCAAATGAGATTTGTCCTTTTTCATCTCGTGCCCAGCCTTCTACTTCATCAGAAGAACGAAGGTATGGTTTTTGGAAATCAAGCACTTCATCTTCAAATTGGTCTGTTAGCAATCCTCTGTAGTCTAAAGTCCAGAATGCATTGTTTGCTTCTTCTTCTGTTAGACCTTCAAGAACCATTGTGTCACGCATTTGATCTGCGATTCCGATACCAGCAGATCCAGCTCCGAAGATGACAACACGGTGATCTTTCAATTGAGTACCAGTTTTCTTGACAGCTGCAAGAACACCCGCTAAAGTAATGGCACCAGTACCTTGAATATCATCGTTGAACGTTAAGATGTTATCATTGTATTTTTTCATGATGTTACGCGCATTTTTGTTTCCAAGGTCTTCCCAGTGTAGCAATGCTTTCGGGAAGAATTTAAGCGCTGCTTTTACATAAGCATCAATGAATTCTTCGTATTTTTCACCTTGTACACGTTTGTGATGGTTCCCGATGTATAATGGATCATTCAATAATTTTTCATTGTTTGTTCCAACATCTAATACAACTGGAATTACGCGGCTAGGATCAATACCTGCTGCAGCCGTGTAAACAGCTAATTTACCGATTGCGATGTTGATACCACCAACACCCCAGTCACCAATTCCAAGAATACTCTCAGAGTCAGTTGCAACGATGAGGTCAATATCTCCAGCAGTTGCGTGCAAGTTTTCAAATGCTTTCTCGATGCCGTCAATGTCGTCGATTGAAAGATAGACACCATGAGGTCTTCTGTATTCATGGCTGTATTCTTGAATCGCTTCACCAACAGTTGGCGTGTACACAACAGGAAGCATTTCACGAAGTTTTTCTGTTAGAAGCTTGTAGAACAATACTTCGTTACGGTTTTGTAAATCACTTAAGTATACGTTTTGACGAAGACGATCCGGCTGAGCTAGAAATTGCTTGTACGCTCTTTCTGCTTGCTGTTCTAAAGTGAGAACGGTTGGAGGAAGTAAGCCTTCTAGTCCAAGCTCTTGTCTTTCTTCTTCAGAGAAAGCAACGCCTTTGTTCAACGTTGGAATCGATAATACATCTTTACCTGTCAAAGTGGTTTCGAGGTACCCTTCTTTTGTTTTCTTCACGTTGTTCATCAAAAACTACCCTCTTTCTAAAATATAAATAAAGTGAACTATTAATCCAAAGAACGATTAAGGAGAAAAATCCTTAATCAAAAAAATTATGACAAGAAATCGAACTTTTCGTTTAAATGCTTTACACTACAGTTAGTCATTTTATGCCTGCTTATAACAAAACGCAAGCGTTGAAAATTAGATAATTTAATCGTAGTGTTATTTAATTTATTTAAGTACAAATGATGGGTGTTCAGCCAAAATCTCGAAAAACGAAACACAGCGGCATTTGCTATTTTTTTATTTGTCAAGTGTTGTACCAACATCAAGTCTTGGTACTTCATGGTGATGTCTGCATCGTGCTTCGTATGATTCCTGCGCACCTACTAAAATAATAGGATCATCATAGGATGCGGGTTTACCGTCGATCAAGCGTTGTGTTCTACTCGCTGGGGAGCCGCATACCGAACAAACTGCTTGAAGTTTTGTTACAAGCTCTGCACATGCCATTAAATGCGGAACAACACCAAATGGCTCTCCTCTGAAGTCTTGATCCAGGCCTGCAACAATGACTCGGTAGCCTTGGTCAGCCAATTGAGTGACAATGTCAATGATTGTCTCATCAAAAAATTGCACCTCATCAATGCCAATGACATCGGTTCTTTCTGATATGTGCGTTATTATGTCTTTTGGTGAGGCTACTGCAATCCCATCTAATGATGAACCGTTATGTGACACAACAGAGCTTGTACTATATCGGTTATCAATCGCTGGTTTGAATATTTTTACTTCTTGTTTGGCAAAGGTGGCCCTTTTGGCTCTCCGAATCAATTCTTCCGACTTTCCAGAAAACATACTACCGCAGATGACTTCAAGCCAACCGCTTTGTTTCATCACATACATAAGGTCTTCTCCCCCGTTTTAAAGTTCCATCAATCCACGTAAAAAAACAGGCAAGAACGGATTCCTGCCTGTTTATTGTATCTATTATTACTTAAGACCGTATTTTTTGTTAAAGCGGTCAACACGTCCATCAGCAGAAGCGAATTTTTGACGGCCTGTATAGAAAGGATGGCACTCAGAGCAAATCTCAATGCGTACCTCTTCTTTTACTGATCCAGTTTCAAACTCATTTCCACAAGCGCATTTGACTGTAGCTTTTTTGTAGTTAGGATGAATTCCTGTTTTCATCTACTGTCATCTCCTTCCGCCCTGAATCCAATTCGGAAACAGAGTTAATATCTCAGAAATAAATTCTGAAACGCACATGATAAAATTATAACAGTGTAAGTCTATGATTGCAAATGTATTTTTTCAGGGAAGCTATCTTCTTGATGCAGACATATTGGCTTGTTTCCATTCTTGCGTTAAAATATCGAAAAACTCTTGGTTTGTCTTTGTTTTTCTCATTTTACGCATGAACTTCTCAGCGAAGTCAGGTGTATCTGACATCGATTTTCTCATCGCCCATAGACGATCAAGATGCTCTTTTGGCACAAGCAGTTCTTCTTTTCTCGTACCAGAACGGCGAATGTCGATCGCAGGGAAAATTCTTCTTTCGGCCAAAGAACGGTCCAAATGAAGCTCCATGTTTCCAGTTCCTTTAAACTCTTCATAAATCACGTCATCCATACGTGATCCTGTATCAACAAGTGCAGTGGCTAAAATCGTCAAGCTTCCGCCTTCTTCAATGTTACGCGCAGCACCAAAGAAGCGTTTTGGACGATGGAAAGCCGCTGGATCAATACCACCTGAAAGCGTTCGGCCGCTTGGCGGAATCACAAGGTTGTATGCACGAGCAAGCCTTGTGATGCTGTCCATTAAGATGATGACATCTTTTTTATGTTCAACAAGACGCATCGCACGCTCTAAGACAAGCTCTGCTACTTTAATGTGGTTTTCCGGTACTTCGTCAAAGGTTGAACTAACAACATCCCCTGCAACAGAACGTTCGATATCTGTTACTTCTTCTGGTCGTTCATCAATCAAAAGGACAATCAGCTCTGCCTCTGGGTGATTTTCAGAAATGCTGTTGGCAATTTCTTTAAGCAAAATGGTTTTCCCAGCCTTAGGCGGTGCAACGATTAAACCACGCTGTCCAAATCCAACTGGCGCCATCATGTCCATAATTCTAGTAGACAGGTGATTAGGCTGTGTTTCAAGAATCATTTGACGGTCAGGAAATAGCGGTGTGAGTGCAGGAAAGTGAACACGTTCCTTTGCTGATTCTGGGTCGTCCCCATTTACCGCTTCTACATGAAGGAGGCCATAGTAGCGTTCATTCTCTTTTGGAGGTCGTACCTTTCCAGACACTTTATCTCCATTTCGTAAATCAAAGCGTCTGATTTGTGAAGCTGAAATATAAATGTCTTCAGAACTTGGGGAGTAGTTAATCGGTCTTAAGAAACCAAATCCCTCAGACTGAATAATTTCAAGAACCCCTTCCATAAATAAGAGATCCTCTTGCTCAGCATTCGCCTTTAAGATGGCAAAAATTAATTCTTTTTTTGTTAGTTTGCTGTAATAAGAGATTTTGTATCGTTTTGCTAACTCATACAGCTCTTTTAATTTCATATTTTCCAAAGATGAAATCGAAACATCTTTCAATATGGACACCACACTTTTCTAGTCAATGTATTTCTTTACAAATGCATGACCATTGTATTTGATTAGCTTTTTAATTCCGTTGTTGTTGGAATGACCTCGCTCTGATGGTAACGCTCCCACTCGTTTTATCGTGAAAGATAGGAACAATGTGAAATAGAGCTTTTTTAACATAGAGAAGGATAATGAGTATATCGTCATGATGCGGCAGTATTTAAACTTGTTGAAGCTTAAAAGAAGTAAATTCGCAGAAAATTTCGCAGCACTCTTTAGTTTTACCTCATTTGCAGAGAATATTCAACTTTAAAAAGAAAATGATATACATTTGACACCTATATGAAAAGCGGGTAATGAATACCCGCTTTCAGATTACGGACGAATGACAAGATTCGGTTTTTTCTTTAAGCTGTGTCTGCCGTCTACGAAACGAACTGTACCCGATTTCGCACGCATGACAACACTATGCGTTGTTCCAACAGAGCCTTTGAATTGAACACCTTTAAGTAATTCCCCGTCTGTTACACCTGTCGCTGCAAAAATGGCGTCATCTCCTTTTACGAGATCTTCCATTCTGAGGACTTTACCAACATCCAGCCCCATTTTCTCACAGCGTCTTAATTCTTCTTCACTTTGAGGAAGAAGCTTACCATGAATTTCACCACCAAGTGCCTTTAATGCAACAGCAGAAAGGACACCCTCAGGCGCTCCGCCTGAACCAAATAGAATATCAACACCTGTGTGATCAAATGCTGTATTAATGGCTCCTGCAACGTCACCATCATCGATCAGTTTAATTCTTGCTCCTGCTTCTCTCAGTTCAGCAATAATTTTTTCATGTCGATCTCTGTTTAAAATCGTTGCAACCACATCTTCAATATCTTTGTTTTTCGCTTTTGCAACAGCGCGAAGATTATCAATGACAGGCGCTTCAATATCGATGCAGCCTACCGCTTCTGGACCTACTGCGATCTTATCCATGTACATATCAGGTGCATTCAGCAGGTTGCCATGATCTGCAACTGCAATGACAGCTAAGGCATTCCAGCCGCCGCTTGCCACAATGTTTGTTCCTTCTAATGGATCAACAGCGACATCCACGCGAGGTCCATATCCGTTCCCAAGCTTTTCCCCAATATAAAGCATTGGTGCTTCGTCCATTTCTCCTTCGCCAATCACCACTGTTCCCTTCATCGGAATGGTGTCAAATACATCACGCATTGCACTTGTTGCAGCATCATCCGCTTCGTCTTTTAATCCTCTTCCCATCCAACGGGCAGATTTTAATGCAGCTGCTTCTGTCACCCGTACTAGTTCCATCGATAAACTTCTTTCCATTTTTGTCCAAATCTCCTCTCACAGTCAAAGCCTTATGAATTTTGAAGTTCTTCTATTTCTTGGTCATTCAGCTTTTCACGCCAGATGGTTGCACCCAAGCCTTCAAGCTTCTTCTCAAGCAAACTATATCCTCTGTCTATATGTTCAAGCCCTGTGATTTCGGTCACACCGTCTGCCATTAGCCCTGCGACAACAAGACAAGCTCCTGCACGCAGATCACTTGCTTTGACCTTTGCTCCTTGAAGCTGCGTTTGTCCGGTAATAATAGCGGATCTTCCTTCGACCTTCATGTTTGCACCCATTCGGCGCAATTCGTCAATGTGCTTAAAGCGAGCTGAGTAGATCGTATCTGTGACCACACTCGTGCCTTTCGCTTTTGTTAACAGCGCCGTCATCGGCTGTTGAAGGTCAGTCGGAAAGCCCGGATACACAAGGGTTTTGATATCGACAGGCTTGAGTCCTTCGTTTCTGCCAACGATCAGCATCTGATCGTTGCTCGTTTCAATGGTGAACCCCATTTCTCTAAGTTTCGCCGTAATTGATTCTAAATGAGTTGGGATCACATTATCAAGTACAACTTCATCTCCCATCGCTGCACCAGCTATTAAAAATGTTCCTGCTTCGATGCGGTCAGGGATGATTGAATGCTTACAGCCATGAAGGGATTCTACACCTTCGATTCGAATGACATCGGTCCCCGCACCTTTGATTTTGGCACCCATGCTTGCAAGCAGTGTCGCTACATCAATAATTTCGGGTTCCTTTGCAGCATTTTCAATCACGGTTTTTCCTTCAGCCAGTACGGCTGCCAGCATGATGTTGATTGTCGCACCTACACTGACAACATCAAGATAAATCCGGGCTCCGACTAATTTTTCAGCGCGCAAATAAATCGCACCCTGCTCGTTTGTCACCTCGGCTCCGAGTGCTTCAAAGCCTTTGATATGCTGATCAATCGGTCTAGGTCCTAAGTGACATCCTCCTGGCAGTCCGATGACAGCCTGCTTGAATCTTCCCAGCATGGCTCCCATTAAATAATAGGATGCACGCAGTTTCTTCACTTTTCCATTAGGAAGCGGCATACTGATCATGGAAACAGGATTAACAACCATTTCACCTTTTTCAAAAGTGACCTTTCCGCCAATTTCTTCTAACAGATCTCGCAATGTGTCGATATCTGATATATGCGGAAGGCCTTCAATGGTTACTGGAGAATCAGCGAGAATCGTGGCAGGAATCAGTGCCACAGCACTATTTTTCGCACCACTAATATGTACGGTCCCGCGCAAGGGATCACCGCCGGCAATGTTTAACTTTTCCATATTTGTCTCCCTTCTTAAAGAAGATCACTGTTGGAGTTATACTGTTTGTGGATGTCGCGCTTTAAAAGGTCTTGTCCAAAATTTAGCCAATATCAAGAGAAAGAATACAGGTTAAACGAAATTTGTCGGAAGAAAAATAATCGAAGCTTTGCGAGGCTGTGATGTTCTCTTCTTTGCACAAAACATTTCTTAGCGTTTATAAGGAAAACTGCGGCAAACGAGAGACGACCCCGCCTGCCACAATCATTTATTTATTCCAGTCTGCTAAAAATTGCTCAATGCCTGCATCCG
The DNA here is from genome assembly GCF_058791855.1 of Bacillus sp. EB106-04-04-XG123. Taxonomy (NCBI): domain Bacteria; kingdom Bacillati; phylum Bacillota; class Bacilli; order Caryophanales; family Bacillaceae; genus Bacillus; species Bacillus sp. EB106-04-04-XG123. The sequence continues at coordinate 571,833 of NZ_JBYTDZ010000002.1, forward strand.
TTAATGGGTGTTTCGTCAGCTGCTTGATGACTTTCAGCGGCATTGTGCCGATATGAGCACCTCTAAGCGCAGCTTCTGTCACATGCTGCGGGTGACGAATGGATGCAGCAATGATTTGTGTATCTAATCCATGAACATCAAAAATAGTTTTCACTTCGCTGATGAGATCAAGACCATTTTGGCCAATATCATCTAGGCGGCCAAGGAATGGAGAAACATACGTCGCACCAGCTCTAGCTGCAAGAAGTGCCTGGTTTGCACTAAAAATCAATGTGACGTTTGTTTTAATTCCAAGGTCCGTTAATGCTTTAACAGCTTTAAGGCCATCTGTAGTCATTGGAATTTTGACCGTGATATTTGGTGCGATAGCAGCAAGCTCTTTTCCTTCTTCAATCATTTCCTCTGCTTTTAGGGAAATCACTTCTGCACTGACAGAGCCTGATACCACGTCAGTGATTTCGCGAAGGCGGTCGTGGAATGATACGTTCTTTTCTTTCGCTACTAAACTAGGGTTTGTTGTGACGCCTGCTAAAATGCCAAGCTCGTGCGCCTCTTTGATGTCTTCAATATTCGCTGTATCTACGAAAAATAACATAACTGTGCCACTCTCCTATCAATAAATTGTCTGAAATGTAAATTTGATTGCGCTTTCTCGAGATATGGAGAAAACCGCCTGTGACTCAGGCGGCTTTCGGTTCTCATCAAATTATGCTTGGTTAGAAGAACCAAATTCGCGCATTTTGCCGATAACAGTCGCTTTAATTGCGTCACGAGCTGGTCCAAGATATTTACGTGGATCATACTCTTCTGTTTTTGCAGCAAGTGTTTCGCGTACTGCTTTCGCAGAAGCAATTTGGTTTTCAGTGTTTACATTGATTTTTGCTGTACCAAGTGAAATTGCACGCTTGATGTCAGCAGTTGGGATACCTGTTCCGCCGTGAAGAACAAGTGGAAGACCAGTTGTTTTACCGATTTCTTCCATTTCAGCGAAACCAAGGTTTGGTTCACCTTTGTATGGACCATGTACTGAACCTAATGCAGGTGCAAGGCAGTCAATACCAGTGCGTTCTACAAGCTCTTGGCACTCTTTTGGATCAGCATAAATAACGCCCTCAGCGATGACGTCATCTTCTTGCCCACCAACAGTTCCAAGTTCAGCTTCAACAGACACACCATGGAAATGTGCAAGTTCAACAACTTTCGCAGTTGTTTCCACATTCTCATCAAATGGGTGGTGAGAAGCATCGATCATGACAGAAGTAAATCCTGCATGAATCGCTTTTGCACATGATTCAAAGCTTGAACCGTGATCTAAATGAATCGCAACAGGAACTGTTACATTATATTCTTCGATTAACGCTTTAACCATTGCGACAACTGTTTTGAAGCCGCCCATGTAGCGTCCTGCTCCTTCAGATACTCCTAAGATAACAGGAGATTTCTCTTCTTCAGCAGCTTGTAAAATCGCTTGCGTGAATTCTAAGTTATTTAAGTTAAACTGTCCAACAGCGTAACCTTTTTCCTTTGCGTCTTTCAACATTTCTGTCATTGAAACTAAAGGCATGATGAAAAATCCTCCCTATGTAGCTAATTTGCTTGCTAAAAAAAGCTCTCCACCCTAGCATGACCAGAATTTCTCGCCATATGTAAACTTTCAAAGTCAGATCGCTTTCTTCTTCCTTTATAGGATACCAATTATTCGACAAATCGGCAACAGAATGACTCGATTCAATCATTTCCATCTAGCCATTTGTTTCAAGCGGCAAGTATTCTTTGACAGCATCTCGGATTTCATCAATATCAAACGGCTTAGCGAAGTGCGTCAATGCACCTAGTTCTTTGGATTCTTGGATCATATCTAATTCGCCATAGGCTGTCATAATGATGACACGGATGTCTTCATCAATTAATTTCATCCGTTTTAAAATTTCGATACCATCCATTCCGGGGATTTTCATATCAAGCAGGACAAGGTTCGGTCTATGGTTTTTCACAATATCTAATGCCTGTAGTCCATTGGCAGCTTGGAAGGTTTGATAGCCTTCTTTATGAAACACTTCATTCAATAATATTCTAATACCGTACTGATCATCGACAATTAAAATTTTCTCATTCATCTGTTACACCCCATTGCTTTCATTTTTCGCCATAAAAAGAGCTGTTGTTAAATAATTCTGTTTGATTTTCACATTTCCTTTAATTATAATAGTTTACTTTACGACATTTTCTGAGCATTTTTCCTAATATTCTCTTTATATTCTATTATAAAATGATCTGACCGAAGGAGGAAATGAGTCTTGTTAAAAATTTTTACGACCCAGTTATCAGGTATTTTTTCACGTATTGGAGAAAAGCAGGCTGAAGCGATTGAGGACGGTGCACGCCTTCTTGCACAGGCTGTTGTCAGTGGACATGCCGTTTATTTTCACGGAAAGAATGAACTGGCTGCTGTCGCCCTAGAGGCATCTGAAAGCAAGGAGCCGTTTCCCGGTGCGAAAGTGCTGCCGCTCGATCAAAAGGAGCGCAGCTTACTTCAACCAAGTGACAGGGTGCTGCTATTTTATTCAGACCCAGAAGATCAGGAAATTCAATCTCTTGTTAAAGAGCTGCACGAACAAGGTACGCCCGTTGTTGGTGTAGGGCCGGCACAAAAGGAGCCGTCCACGATTGAAGAGCATTGTGATGTCCACATTGATTTTCAGCTCAAGAAACCGCTTGTGCCCGCTGAAGATGGGACAAGGTTTGGTTTTCCTGCTTTAATGACCTGCTTATACGTCTACCACGCCCTATCGTTTACTGTGAAGGAGATCGTGGAGGAATATGAATAAAAAAACTGCCGAGAAGTGATATTCTCGGCAGTTTTTTGTTTTATTTTGATTCAGATGCTTGTAGTGAAGCACCAACGAAATCTCTAAATAATGGCTGTGGTCTTGTCGGTCTTGAAACGAATTCTGGGTGGAACTGAGAAGCAAGGAACCAAGGGTGATCCTTGAGCTCGATAATTTCAACAAGACGTCCGTCTGGGCTTGTACCAGAGAAGACGAAGCCTGCTGCTTCCATTTGCTGTCTGTATTCGTTATTAAATTCGTAACGATGACGGTGGCGTTCGTAGACCACTTCGTCATTGTATGCAGCAAAAGCTTTTGAGTCTTCATTTAATTTACAAGGATATAGACCGAGACGAAGTGTTCCGCCTAGATCATCTACATCCTTCTGTTCTGGAAGAAGGTCAATGATTGGGAATGCTGTTTCAGGATCAATTTCCGCTGAATGAGCTCCCTCAAGGCCTAATACGTTTCTTGCGTATTCGATAGATGCCACTTGCATTCCTAAGCAGATTCCGAAGAATGGCACTTTGTTTTCACGGGCAAATTGTGTAGCAATGATTTTCCCTTCTACTCCGCGGTCTCCGAAGCCTCCAGGAACAATGATGCCGTCAACATCTTGTACGAAATCAGCGATATTCTCTGCTGTCACTTCTTCTGCATTGATCCATTTAATTTGAACATCTGCATCAAACGCATAACCAGCATGACGAAGTGATTCAACGACAGAAATATAAGCATCTTGCAGCTCAACATATTTCCCTACAAGACCAATTGTGACTTGTTTTGAAAGGTTTTGTACTTTATCAACAAGTGCTGTCCACTCTGTCATGTCCGCATCTTGGCAGTCAAGTTTCATATGTTCACATACTAGCTTGTCCAGCCCTTGTTTTTGTAAATCAAGCGGAATAGAGTAAAGCGTGTCTGCATCCTGACATTCGATAACAGCTTTTGTATCAATATCACAAAATAGTGCAATTTTGTCCTTCATATCTTGTGCCAATGGCATTTCCGTTCTGACCACGATGACATTTGGCTGAATACCAAGACTGCGAAGTTCTTTTACACTATGCTGTGTTGGTTTTGTTTTCAATTCACCCGCTGCACGGATGTAAGGAACGAGGGTACAATGAATGTACATCACGTTTTCACGGCCGATGTCACTCTTCATTTGACGAATGGCTTCAAGGAATGGAAGGGATTCGATATCTCCTACTGTTCCGCCGATTTCTGTAATAACCACATCTGCACCCGTTTCTTTTCCGGCACGGTACACGCGGTCTTTGATTTCATTTGTAATGTGGGGAATGACCTGTACTGTTCCACCTAAGTAGTCACCGCGGCGCTCTTTCTTCAGAACAGTAGAGTAGATTTTACCAGTTGTGACGTTGCTGTACTTATTTAAGTTAATATCAATGAAACGCTCGTAGTGACCTAAGTCAAGGTCTGTTTCAGCACCATCATCTGTGACAAAAACCTCACCGTGCTGGTATGGACTCATTGTCCCCGGGTCTACGTTGATGTATGGATCGAATTTTTGAATGGTGACATCCATCCCTCTATTTTTCAGAAGGCGGCCTAACGATGCAGCCGTGATTCCTTTTCCAAGTGAGGAAACAACTCCTCCTGTTACAAAAATATACTTTGTCATTTCGTATGCTCCTCTCTTTTTTACCCTTGCATGTCTACACATGCACAGCTTCATCCTTTTTAGAGTGTATCCCTAAATCTCTTGAAAAATAAGAAAGCTCCCTTTCAAATAAATGAAAGGGAGCGTAAATGAACGTATCTTTACGTACTCTTTTTTAGAGAGCCCAAAATACATACTACATAGTTCGCTCACGAAAGTCAAGACGGTTTTGTCCTGTTTTGAGGACCGGTATGAGAGGGTTATTTCTCTTCCTCATCATCGTCTAAATCGTCTTCATCAATCTCCGTTAAGCCGTCATCATCTTCATCATCATCTTCGTCGAAGTCTTCAATATCTTCATCGATTTCTTCATCATCGTCTAGGTCGAGATCATCGTCGTCTTCTACAAGATCAAGGTCTTCTTCAAGCTCGTCAATTTCTTCTTCCTCTTCGATTTCATCGAAGTCGTCTTCAACGACAGCTGCTTTTGATTTTTTCTTTTTCGCTTTTGTTTTCACAGCTGGCTGAACTTCTTCTTCGATTTGATCAACTGGATACCAGCTGCGAAGTCCCCATCTCTGATCACCTAACGAAATAAAGCGGCCATCTATATTTAAGTCTGTATAAAATTGAGCAAGTCGATCATCTAGATCGGATTTTTGTATTCCTTGCAAACGGACGATTTCATCTATTAACTCGGAAAACGTAATTGGTGTTTTGCTGTCTCTGAAAATTTCATAAGCAAGTTCAACTAAAGACATTTGTTTGAGCTGTTCCTGTGAGTATTCTTTCAAACTCAAGGTCAGACACTCCCTTTCTATTACATGTATGTATCCATTTATCAGTGAAATAATAAGTATTTATACCTTATTCTTACGACAAACCATACCTCTCATTATAAACAAATTAGGGGAGTTTATGCCACCTTTATCGATGTTAATTTTTGATTTTTTCATATGGTGAGCTTTAGAATCCAGTCATTTGCGTTAATTTGTTCTGATTCCTGTGTGTGATATACCTTTTGTATGTGTCGGCAATGTTAGGAATGAATACAATGAAGAAAATAGCACCTGATTGGCTATTGATTAAATGAAATGGGTGTCCATCCTATAAAAAGATACACATAAACGAGTTTAAGTCTACGTGTACTTATCAATTTTTTCTTAGATACATCTTTTCTTAACTTGCACTAATATGGTTTCCTCTTCTTCACAGATCTTGTTTATAAACTACTTATCATAGGATAGAGACAATTTCTTTTCCTAAGGATATTAAAGCATCAATGATAAACGGTGCAGCAAAGAGAATTGATGCTTTCCAGTTCTCTTTTTTGTACTGAAAAAAGAGCAAAATGAGAACCGCCCCTATGAGTGCTGTGAACATGTATAACCATAAGTTGTTTATTTGCAAAATTCCCATGCATATTACATTGATAAACATAATGAGAATCTTAGGAATCAGAGCATAAAACAACTTACTCTTAACTTCAGGAGCAAAGATCATCAATAAAAATTTACCTATTAGATACTGCACTAAAAGGCTTATTGTTGTTAGAGTTGTGGTGATGACAACAATTAGATTAAGCATCGTTTCATAGGAGATATCCTCTAACAAAGCTTTCAAATCATCTAGTTTTGAAATGTAGCCATTCAACTCAATAGCAAAAGTTACAAAATAATAATTGGCAAAAATAAAAATGACCAATGATATCAGTGATGTTATTCTTGGACGCTGTTCCATAAAAGCCTCCCATCTCCTATACTAATAATGCTGCAATTATCGTTTAAGCGTTTATTGACCATGCTATGGGAAACATAAATAATGGTTGCAATTTTTTTAATAGAAAGATTTACCAACCTTTCAGATAGCATCTCTATACTCTCTGAATCTAGAGATGACATGGTTTCATCAATTAGGATGGTTTTCCAATCTTTTACGAATAATAAAGATAACCCTACCTTCGCTTTCATACCCGTAGATGCTCTGCTATAAGAACCATCTAGGTTACCATCAAAAAAATCATTCACAATACTCATTTGTTCTTCAGTCGGCACAATTTTAAACGTATTCCACAGAATTTCTAGGTTTTCTCTAATTGTAAATGGGTGAATGCCGATAGGATCCACATTTAAATAAAGAGTCGATTCTTTGTTTGCCTCAATATCTCCAGAGTATCTCTTATCTAAACCAGCTATCATTTTAAGGAGAGTACTTTTACCTGCACCATTTCTTCCTACTAAATGAAAGAGACCTGTTGAGATTGAAAAATTCACTTTATCTAGTATGATATTGTTTTTGAACTTCTTCGTACATTCTACAAATTCTAATCCCATTTGAATCCCCTTCTCTGTCGTATAGAGTCTTCAATAAAACCATCTATGATTGATAATGATAGAAAATAATAAAGAATCATACCCTTCAATAAAAGCAGCTATTATTAGGATGACTAGCGATAGCAGATAATAAGGAATCATTTTTTTCATAACACCTAAAGCAGCTTTAATTGATTTCGTATAAATTAGTGTGAACAGCACATACTGGCTTATTCCTTGATAAAGTAACATATTTGGGAATTCTAATAGCCCATGAGGAATTAGTTTACCTAAAGCTTCTTGTGCTCCTAGCGTTCTAAAGCCCATCGTAATGACGAATGACGAACCTCCAAAATCCATTATTTGAAATAACGGCGACAACAAGAACCCCAGTAAATACATTGCAAAGTTCGTTAAGTTATGTGTCAGGACTACAGACATAAATTCCTGGCCCGAAGTTGGTGGTGCTGCTTCAAATAAATCTTTGTTGACTATATTCCCAAGATAAATCCCTGTACCTATCAGCAATATACAGTAGATAGAGTAGTACCACAGAAAATATTTCAATCTTTTATGTATCATTTTCCTCCTCTTTTCATGAAGTAATGGTAAAAATTGTAATGCATATTAGTAATAAAATCGGCAAAGAGAGTTTCAACAATGTATGTTGATAATCGTTGATTAAAAGTTCGGTTTTTCTGAAATATACAACTCCAATAAAGATTATTATAGGAATCGATAACATATTTTTAAGAATTATTGAGATATCGGAAGTGTTTATCATTACTCCGACTATTCCACACACGCTAATAAAAATGAGCACAAGACATAGTAAATAAATCGTACTAGATTTAAACCTCTCATATGGACCTACAATCAAAGAGGCTTGTAACATCTCTACTCTGGCCTTATCAAGCATAATCTCTTCCTTTTTTGACCCTATTAAGATTTCTAAGATCGTTATAAAGTTTATATAGACTAGAATTAGAGCTGGCAGGTTTTCTACTTTTGTTAAAAGAGATTGGGCAAAATAAGTAAGCACTGAAGTTAAGGTACCTATTAAGACTATTAATATTTTATTGCTGTTTATGTAAGAAAAAAATAGATATAGAATACTACCAGATCTATATTTCTTATTAGCACTTTTTAAAAATGAAAGTCCAGTTGTCATCGGTATACTATGCGAATTACTTATGTAAATATAAATAAGAAGAGATTGTACTATTTGCAGTATAATAACTGCTTCAAGAAAGGACGTTATAATATACCAAAATTGTAACAAAAGAATTATTCTGTTCATAATATTGAATAAACCAGACAATAATTGAGATGCAAATGACAGTATTATAACGACAAGAGATAGTATGATAATTAAATATTGATTTTCTATTAATAAAAAGGTTGAAGAGATTAAACAAGCAAGAAATAATTGCACTGCATATCCTTTTTTAATTGTAAAGAATAAATGCTTCAACAACAATTGATTAGAGATAAAGACCAAGCCCGGTTGTTGTCTTCTGTATGGTAATACACAACGATTGATATTAGCTGTAGCCACAATATATATTGAAATAAAAATAAAGCTGTTCAGGTAAGAGCTGGGAATCACACCGCGATAGAAAATAATCGCTACCAAAACAATAAAAGAAAAAAGAATCATCCCAATATAATTGAGGTACCCCATTATACTTCGATCATATATTTTAAATAGCCTATTTAGTGTGTGCATAAGTCACTTTAACAAGCAGCAGGTTTGGCTTTCCCTTGTTTTTTAACATCCTCATTCCCAGTACTAATACCCAAGTTTGCTGCAATTAAAGAACTTCTTCCAACAATTACAGATGCCATTGTAACTGTAAATAACAATAGCGAGAATAAGCAACTTTTTTTTGCTTTTATCATAAAATTTACCTCCTAATTAATGTTATATAATAATCTGCAATAAGCATAAAACGTTAAATTAGTTTAAAAACACCATTTATTGACCACCGTTTCACCTGACTTCAATACAATCTTGGAAAAAAAATCATCTCAATTAAGATTGAGATGATTTTTTTTTGAAATTAAAAGGCAGCAGCTTTAGCTTTTCCTTCTTTTTTAAGGATAGCCAAAATAGTAGCAGCTACACCTGAACCAATTGTTCCAACACCAGTGAACACGCCAACGATAGTAATGACAGTTGCTACTGAGGACCAAGTATCTAAGAAATTAACTACTGTAGCCGCCGTTCCAGTACTAACACCAAGATTTGCTGCAATTAAAGAACCATTACCAATCACTAAAGCTACTAATGTTACCGCAAGAAGTGACAGCGATAATAAAGCATAGAACTTAGAATCTGTTGCTTTCGTCATAATATGACCTCCTTCGATTATTTACTACTTCTTTAGTCTAACAAGAAGTAAATTACATTTCAATATTTTTTTGGAAAATTTGTAATATTTATTGAAATAGGGGTATTTATAATCAATTTTTTCAGGAATTAAGCTCAATTTCCATTTTACAGAGAACTTATGTAATGGCATAAAATGAATTGGTTCTCCAAAATCTAGTCAAAATTTCCAATAAACACTATCAAAAAATCAATTCTCTTCATATCTTTATTGTATTTAAGAAGAATATTCTGTTAATAAAATCAAGAAATAAAGGTAGCTTATCATACCTTAAAAATATAAATACCATAATGATTTAAGTCATAATAAAAGTTACCTTTCTCTAAGCGTTTAAGAGATTTGATGAATTGGCTGTGCACTCATAATCTAATAAAGGCAACAGCCTTATGATTTTACTAATAACCTCATCGAACTTGTCATTACCTATACATCACAGTTCCTTACATCTTTTGAAAAATTGTAACATTTTAGCAAATGTAAAAATCAGACTAACCCCAAAAACACAACATAAGTCCCTATATGGTATTAAAAAAGACTGAACTGGATGGAGTTATCTAGTAAAATTACACTGATTTCTCGATTTTCAAAAAAATCGAGACACTCATTATGAGCTATCTCGACTTCGGTTGACAATAGAATCAATTACTTTATTAAAGGCTTTATTTTCGTAGGTGTTACTAGATTTTAGGTTGTTTTGTATTAAGTAACTCATTGGATATCTTTTCAACTTCTTTAAATCATGCTATTCGGAAACATAAAATCTTTTCTTCATTATATGTAGTTTGAATAATATCCCTCATTTTAGAAATCCATTCTCTTTTAGAATGAAACTAATTCCTGACATTTCTTAAAATCGAAAACGCTCTTTTTATACTTTTACAAATGAGGTCGATTTTATATCTTTCTCAAGCATTGAAATGTGCTTTAATTATGTGAGGTCTAAGAGATGATGCCTCAAGTTTTACTTAAACTATATAATATTCTTTAAAATTTATGATGAAAAATTTATAGCTATACACTTTTATACTTTATCTTAATCTAAAGTTTCTGAAGTAATGAGATTACTACAGCTATGGTCAATACAATTCCTGCAAACACTAATACAATTAATTTTCTACGACTGTTTTCTTTTTGATCATTGTCTTTTTTTGAAGTCTTCGAAAGTTCTGCGGAAACCAGAATCCATATAACCATGGTTACGATTGCTAAAATGGTAGTAGTAGTGGTCATAATAACCTCCCATATTTATATTTCTTCAATTTTAACATAATTCCTCGATAATACGGATCGATACTGGAAATTATCATAAATTCAGGAAAAATTGACTACCACCTTCTATGCTGGTTTAGCTATTTCTTTAAAGATGTCTAATACTTTAGTAGTCTTTTTGCCAGTTCATATGTATCCAATACTATCTACATCGGTGAAAGGTCACTCTTAAGTTAAAGCTGTTATGCTGCTGATATAAAAATACTAAGATACTTTTAAAAATGAGTGAACTGCACCAAAACAGACCACCTCACATTCAGGTGGTCTTTGCTTGTTTTCTACATATCTAGCAGTTTCCTTGAGATGACCAGACGCTGGATTTCCTGTGTTCCTTCATAAATTTGAGTGATTTTCGCATCACGCATGTATCGTTCGACTGGGTAATCCTTTGTGTAGCCGTACCCGCCGAAGATTTGAACCGCTTCTGTCGTCACCTTCATCGCTGTATCACCGGCAAAGAGCTTGGACATGGCTGATTCCTTTCCATACGGGAGGCCTTTCGTTTCGAGCCATGCCGCCTGGTAAGTAAGCAGCCTTGATGCTTCAATCGCTGTGGCCATATCAGCCAGCTTAAAGGCGATCCCTTGCTGCTGAATAATCGGTTTGCCAAATTGTTTACGCTCCTTGGCATAATCAACCGCCGCATTAAGAGCGCCTTGAGCAATCCCAACTGCCTGTGCAGCAATGCCGTTTCTGCCGCCATCGAGCGTCATCATGGCTATTTTGAATCCTTCTCCTTCTTGACCGAGCCGGTTTCTTTCATGAATCCGGCAATCTTCAAATCGAATTTCAGTTGTTGGCGATGAGCGTATGCCCAGTTTGCTTTCCTTTTTGCCAACGGAAAAACCAGGTGTCTCTTTTTCTACAATAAAAGCAGTTGTATTTCGGGATGAAGCTCCTTGGTCTGTTACGGCAAACACAATATAATAATCTGCAATGCCTCCATTTGTAATAAAGATTTTCGCCCCGTTCAGAACATATTCACTGCCTGCCTTGACAGCCGTTGTCTTCATTCCGCCAGCATCTGAGCCTGAACCACTCTCTGTGAGCGCATATGCTCCTATCTTCTGCCCTTCTGCAAGCGGCTTTAAATAGGTCTCTTTTTGTTCATCTGTTCCAAATGTATAGATTGGCCATGAAGCAAGAGAGGTATGGGCAGACAGGGTGACGCCTGTAGAGGCGCATACTCTTGAAAGCTCCTCAACTGCTATAACGTAGGCTAAATAGTCACTGCCGATTCCGCCCACGTCTTCCGGCCAAGGGATACCCGTTAAACCAAGCTCTGCCATTTTGCGAAAAATAGATGGATCATATGTCTCTGTTTCGTCTCGCTTTGCTGCTGTTGGCTCCACTTCATTTTTCGCAAAGTCTCTCACCATTTTTTGAATCATTTCATGTTCGTCACTTAATTGGAACTGCATCGTGAGCCACCTCGTTTCATATTAGCTGTTTACAGATGACCAGCCTTTGAATTTCACTTGTTCCTTCATAGATTTCACAAATTTTCGCATCACGAAAGTAACGTTCTGCTTGATAGCGATTCGTATAACCATCCATGCCTAGCAAATGGATCACTTCTGTACTGATCTCCACCGCCGTTTTTGACGCAAATAGCTTTGCCATTGATGCTTCCTTTGTGACGGGACGATTGGCCTCTTTGAAAGAAGCCGCTTGATAGACGAGCAGTTTGGCCGCCTCAAGCTTCGCCGCCAAATCGCCCAGTCGAATGGTCGTTTCAAGACCTGCTGGATGTCGCTTTAAATAGCTGACTGCCTCGGTTAAAGCAGCTTCTGCAATGCCAAGGCTTTGAGCCGCAATTCCGATTCTCCCTGCATTTAAGCTAGACATGGCAATTTGAAAGCCTTCTCCTTCTGCACCCAGCAACTGATCTTTTGGAATCCGCACGCCATCAAAATGAAGCGTGACTGTTTTTGAACCGTGCAGTCCCATCTTTTTCTCATCTTTTCCAATCGTAAATCCCGGCGTATCTTTCTCGACAATGAACGCCGATATATTTTTTCTCGCAGAAGCCGGATCGGTCACCGCAAAGACAAGATATAGCTCTGCTTCTCCGCCGCTTGTGATAAAGATTTTCGTCCCATTTAATACATAATCGCCGCCCATCCGCTCTGCTCTTAACTGAATACTGGAGGCATCTGATCCAGCCTTTGGTTCAGTCAGACAAAAGGCGCCTAGCTTCTCTCCTGATGCAAGCAGCGGGACATAGGATTCTTTTTGTTCCTTCGTTCCAAAAGTCAAAATAGGCATCGTCACAACAGATGTATGAACGGACACAATGACACCGATGGTCGCACTCACTTTCGATAATTCATGGATTGCGATGATATACGTTGTAAAATCTGCTCCTAAGCCTTGATACGAAGCTGGTATTGGAATCCCTAGATAGCCTTGCCTTCCCATTTCACTTAAAAGGGTTTTTGGAAACCGGCCTTGTTCCATGGCTTCTACTTCAGGGAATACACGCTGGCGTGCAAATTCTGCTGTCTGTTCTCTCCAGAGACGCTGTTTATCCGTAAGCATAACATCCATCTTGACTCCCCCTATGAGTGGTCGTGGTATGTGTAAAAACCTCTCTTTGTCTTTTTGCCAAGCCAGCCTGCATTCACGTATTTTTTCAAAAGAGGACAAGGGCGATATTTGCTGTCTCCCAGTCCTTCGTGAAGGGTATTCATAATAAATAAACATGTATCCAATCCGATGAAATCAGCTAGACGAAGCGGCCCCATTGGGTGATTCATCCCAAGTGTCATCACGCCATCAATGCTTTCTGCATCTGCCACGCCTTCATATAGGGTGTAAATGGCTTCATTGATCATTGGCATCAATATGCGATTTGAGACGAACCCTGGGAAGTCTTCCACTTCAATTGGGGTTTTGTTTAATGTCTTCGCTGTTTCATAAACAAATTGATATGTGTCATCACTCGTTTGCAGCGCGCGAATGACTTCAACGAGTTTCATGACAGGAACGGGATTCATAAAATGCATGCCAATCACTTTCTCCGGTCTGCTCGTCACAGCTGCTAATTCTGTGATCGACAAGGAAGACGTATTTGTCGCAAATATGGCCTCCGCCTCTGCAAATTGATCAAGTGTTTCAAAGATTTGTTTTTTCACACTCATTTGTTCAGAAGCAGCTTCAATCACTAAATGAGCCTGCTGGACGTCTTTTAAATCTGTGGATACGGCAAGCCGCTGCGTGATATCTCGGACGGCCTGATGTGCCAGCTTTCCTTTTTCTGCCCGCTTTGTCAGTTGTTTGGTCATGGAGGAAATCGCTCGATGAATCTGCTTTTCTGATGCATCATGGAGCAGGACTGTATAGCCTGACTGTGCAAACACTTGGGCAATGCCTGATCCCATTTGACCGGCTCCAACGACCAGAACGGTCTCTTCTATGCTCATCAAAAAACGCCCCCCTTTTCATCTACCTTTATCATGAACGCATCTCCTTGACCGCCTCCACTGCAAATCGCCGCAATGCCAATGCCACCGCCTCTTTGTCTTAATGCATGTATCAATGTCAATATGATACGTGTTCCGCTTGCCCCAATCGGATGACCGAGTGCGACAGCCCCTCCGTTGATATTCATTTTCCGCCGGTCGATCCCGGTCGTTTTTTCACATGCCAGAGCCACAGCTGAGAAGGCCTCATTGATTTCAAACAAATCGATATCCTCTAGGCGCTTTCCTGTTTTCTTTAAAAGCTTCTCGATGGCAAGGGCTGGTGTTTTCGGGAAATCCTTCGCCTCTACAGCAACCTGAGTATGACCGAGAATGACTGCCATTGGCTTTACACCATGCCGTGCAGCATACGTGTCTTTCATTAGAAGAAGTGCACTTGCACCATCATTGACACCTGGTGCATTTCCAGCGGTGATGGTACCCTTCTGATCAAAAACAGGCATGAGCTTTGACAGCCGTTCATATGAGGTATCACGCCGCGGAGATTCATCTTCTGTGATAAGCCTTTCTCCCGTTTTTGTTTTGACGGTGACGGGGGTGATTTCATATTGAAAAAAGCCACTTTTTTGCGCTTCGATGGCCCGTTCATGACTTCTGAGTGCCCACAGATCCTGCTCTTCCCGCGTGATGCCAAGCTCCTTTGCAGCCATACTTCCATACTCACCCATATGAACGCCTGTAAACGAACAGGTTAAGCCATCTAAAATCATCGCATCTTGTACTGCACCATCTCCCATTTTGTAGCCCCATCGCGCTTTTTTTAGCAGATAAGGAGCGTGAGACATGGATTCCATACCGCCCGCCGCGATGACCTCAGCATCACCGGCTCGAATGATTTGATCTGCCGTGCTCACACTGCGCATGCCTGATGCACAGACTTTATTGATGGTTTGTGTTGGAACAGACCAAGGAAGATCAGCATATCTTGCTGCTTGCCTTGAAGGAATCTGCCCTTGCCCTCCTTGTAAAACACTTCCCATAATGACCTCATCTATTTCATGAGAACCCGAAACTCTTTCCAGTGCAGCCTTGATCGCTATACCGCCTAGTTCTGCGGCAGTCAAACCACTGAGAGCACCGCCTAGTTTTCCAAATGGTGTTCTTGCACCAGATACAATGACCGTCGTACTCATGTATGCCCCTCCCTATTTGTTAACGCTTACATATCATTTAGACAGCTGATAAAACAGCCCCATGGATAAGCCGATGAACATCCTATTCATCGGCCTGTCATCTTTACGACACCTGTTTTCCAGGCTCGCCAAACACTGATTTTTCAAGAAGTTCGGCGACATCAAATGTGCCTACCTGCTCCTCTACTTCCTTCGCCTTCGTCCCATCTCCCAGCATCGTTAAGCAATA
This sequence comes from Bacillus sp. EB106-04-04-XG123, assembly GCF_058791855.1. Lineage (NCBI taxonomy): Bacteria > Bacillati > Bacillota > Bacilli > Caryophanales > Bacillaceae > Bacillus > Bacillus sp. EB106-04-04-XG123. The sequence continues at coordinate 587,109 of NZ_JBYTDZ010000002.1, forward strand.
AGGACACCCTGAGCTGATGATGGACGGCTGGACCTGTAGCGCCTGCTCCGTTCGTGCAGTGTTAATCCGGGTACCCGTCTCTTCTTCCATCCACATTAAGCCCCCCCCTGCACCGCAGCACATACCAGTTTCACGGTTGCGTTCCATTTCTTTCAGCGTCACACCTGGAATGGCTTTTAAAATGTCTCTTGGCGGGTCGTACACTTCGTTATATCTGCCTAAGTAGCATGAGTCGTGGAAGGTAATTACCTCGTTCACTTCATGTACAGGCGTTATTTTCCCTTCTTTCACTAACTCTGCCAATAATTCTGTATGATGGTACACTTCTGCCTCAAGTCCAAAGTCTGGATATTCATTTTTAAATAAGTTGTAGGCGTGTGGATCAATCGTGACGATCTTTGTGACGCCGTTTTTCTGAAATTCTTCAATATTTTTTGCAGCAAGCTCTTGGAATAAAAATTCGTTTCCGAGTCTTCTTGGTGTATCGCCTGAGTTTTTCTCTTTATTGCCTAGGATCGCAAAGGATACCCCCGCTTCATTGAGGAGTTTTGCAAAGGCAAGTGCAATCTTTTGGCTTCGATTGTCATATGCCCCCATTGAACCAACCCAGAATAAATAATCAAAGGTTTGCTCTGCTTTTTTCAGCTCTTTCACTGTCGGCACATGCACATCTTCTCTCAGTTCACGCCAATTTTCTCTTTCTTTCCGGTTCAATCCCCACGGGTTTCCTTGGCGCTCAATGCTTGTCATGGCACGCTGTGCATCTGCGTCCATTTTTCCTTCGGTCAGCACAAGATATCTGCGCATATCAATAATCTTGTCGACATGTTCATTCATGACAGGGCATTGGTCTTCACAGTTTCGGCATGTCGTACATGCCCAGATCTCTTCTTCTGTAATGACCTCTCCAATAAGAGAAGGATGGTATATAGAGCTGGCAGCCGACTCTTCCGCACCTACTCCTCTCGCCTGCAGTGCCAACTGGTTTCCTGTTGTCTGCTTGAAGGCAAGCTGCGGGACCCAAGGTGTTTTCGATGTAATGGCGGCCCCTTTATTGGTTAAATGATCTCTTAACCTTAAAATCAAATCCATTGGAGACAGCATCTTTCCTGTCCCTGTTGCCGGGCACATATTCGTGCAGCGCCCGCATTCCACACAGGCGTAAAGATCAATCAGCTGAGACTGACGGAAGTCTTCAATTTTTCCCACACCGAAGGTCTCTTGTGTCTCATCTTCAAAATCGATTTTTTGCAGCTTGCCTGGCGGGTCTAATCTGCTGACAAATACGTTGACAGGCCCTGCAATCAAATGGGCGTGCTTTGACTGAGGAACATATACTAAAAATGTCAGCAAAATGAGCAGATGCATCCACCATGCGGCATAAAAAACAATCGCAGCCGCAAGAGGTGAAATTCCGCCCAGCAAGAAAGCAATACCAGAAGCGATTGGCTCAGTTAATGATAGAGAGTGTCCATGCCAGATGATGTTCATGCCGTTCCCTAGTAAGACTGTCAGCATTAATCCGCCAATAAATAAAAGCACTAGACCCGATTTAAAACCTCGTTTTAAACGGACAAGTTTTTCCACATATCTTCTATGGAAAGCCCATACAACGGCCACTAAAATGAGAAGTGTGACCACCTCTTGGAAAAACGTAAAGGCGCCGTACACCGGACCTAAAGGAAGCCCGCTGTCTGGAATAAGCCCCTTCAAAATAAAATCAAGGGCTCCGAACTGTACAAGGATAAATCCGTAGAAAAACAGCACATGAATGATGCCGCTCTTCTTGTCCTTTAACAGCTTCTTTTGCCCAAATACATTGACCCAAACACGCTCTAAGCGTTTCTTCATGTCTTGTTGAAACTCTTCTTTTTTACCAAGACGAATATACGCCGCTCGTGTTCGAATGAGATAAACAAACAAATACACAGCGTAAGCGGTCACCGCCGCAAATGCGATCAAGTTGATGATTAAAAGGCTATTCATCTTGCTCCCCCTTTCATTCCCCAAAACCCACTTTGTTCCGTTTCCATGTTGTACCTCTATCATAAATAATGAATGAGTATTCAGTCAATATTTTTTGTGCGTTTGGGTACACTATTGAAATATGCAAAAAAGGAGGAAGTTTCATGATCGCATTGATCATCCTACTCGTACTCATTGCCATCGTTTTGCTCGTCATGTTAGACCTTTATATGGGAAAGAAATATTTTTCTACGCACGCATTTGAACGGTCTTTTGACCAAACAAGCGGCGATGCCACCTTTTATCATGATGGCGAACCATTTTTCGATCAGCTGCTTACGGATATACAGCAGGCCTCTTCTTCTATTCATATGATGTTCTTTATTGTAAAGAACGACAAGATTGGTCAAAGGGTGTTCCAAGCATTGAAAGCCAAAGCGGAGCAAGGCGTTTCCGTCTTTTTGCTAACCGACCGATTAGGCTCCTATCCGTTTGATCAAAAGTCGATTGACATGCTAGAAAGAAGCGGCATTCAATTTTACTTTTTAAATAAGCCTCGTTTTCCTTTTTTGATTTACCGGTTAAACATGAGAAATCACCGTAAAATTACGGTGATTGATGGGAAGATTGGCTATATTGGCGGATTTAATATAGGCGATGAATATGTTGGGAAAAAAGGCCGCTTTGGCATTTGGAAGGATTATCATTTGCGGATGACTGGACAGGTTGTCGCAGATCTCCAGCATGTGTTTCTGAATGATTTGTACCGGTCGTCTGGCATTCATCAGCTGCAATATGAGGTTTTCCCTGCATTGGAACCGGGAACATTACAATGCACAACACGCGCGACTGCCGGTTTTTCTTTAGAAGCTTTATTTCTCCAAGATATTGAGCAGGCGAAGAAACAGATCATCATCTGTACGCCTTATTTTATTCCATCAGCTCCTCTTCTGAAGGCGCTGCTTGATGCACGAAAACGGGGCGTCACAGTTGAAATTATCATTCCAATGAAAGCGGATCATCCACTTGTCAAAGAGGCTGGTTTTCATTATTTGAAGGATCTCATTGCCTCTGGATGTCTTGTTTATCGTTTTTATAAAGGGTTTTATCATTCGAAAGCCATATTGATTGATCACAGCCGCTGTATGATCAGTACCGCGAATTTTGATAAACGAAGCTTGTTTTTAAACGAAGAAGTAGATGTAGCCATTGATGATCCCGACTTTACTGCACACGTAGAGGAAAAGATTCGGGAGCATATGGAAGTATCTGAGATTCTGACAGAAGAAACATTGTCAAAGCGCCCTCTTTTCACACGGCCACTTGAGTGGGTTGCCGCCATGTTCTCGTATTTTTTATAAAGGAGATGACCTATGCGTTATCGATTTGGTTATGTATCCAATGCCGTCACCTTGTGGGAAGCTTCTCCTGCCAAGTCGTTGACCTTTGCAAGATACAGCAAGCTCTCTAAGGAAGAAAGAAAAGAGGCTTTATTGCGAACAACGAAAGCCAATCTTGTGAATACATTAAGAACGCTTTATTTCGCCATTGCTCATGATATCCCGCTGTACCGTTTTTCAAGCTCGATCGTCCCGCTCGCGACCCATCCCGAGGTGCGCTGGGACTTCGTGACACCTTTTCACAAAGAATTTCTTGAGATTGGCGAGTTGGTGAAACGGCACAACTTACGGGTAAGCTTTCACCCCAATCAATTCACCTTGTTTACCAGCCCAAAACCTTCAATTACAGACAATGCCGTCATCGATATGACGTACCATTATCAGATGCTTGAGGCGATGAAGCTCGAAAAGGAAGGTTACATGAATATTCATGTAGGCGGGGCTTACGGCGATAAAGAATCGGCTCTTCAACGCTTTGATGAAAATATTAAACAACTTCCGGCTCATATCAAAGCAAGAATGACACTTGAGAACGATGACAAAACATATACGTCGCTCGAAACGCTTGGTGTATGTGAAAAGCATGACATTCCATTTGTTTTTGATTACCATCATCACGTGGCAAATAAAGATGACGATGCCGCACTCGATGACATCCTTCCAAGAATGTTCGACACTTGGACAAAGACTGGCATTCCGCCCAAAATCCACTTGTCTTCACCTAAATCAGAAAAAGCCATACGCAGTCATGCAGATGGTGTAGATATGGACTTTGTCTTACCGCTTTTTCAAGCATTAAAACCGTATGGCCGTGATGTAGATTTTATGATTGAAGCAAAATTAAAGGATCAGGCTCTGCTCCGTCTAGTCGAAGAGCTGTCTGCGATTAGGGGCAATAAGCGGACGGGCGGAGGAACCATTGAATGGAAATCATAGAGAAAGGTTTACCTTTGTGCAAATGGGGGTAACAAAGCTATTGTGAAAAAGTAATTAACAGGAGGATATGAAGATGTCTCAAATCTATTCAATCCGAATCGCTGCAAAAGCGTTGAATTTACATAAGCTTATTTCTCTTTATGAAAAGTGCCAGCAGGCTCAGCATCGTATATATGTGTATTCTAAAAAAACAATGTGCAGCATTAAGAACATCGTAGAGCTTGAAACCTTCAGGCTCACTCATTTAGAATCTGATTACTTAATTGTGGTTGAAGGGAAAAAAGCGCAAGATCTTCTTCAGCCGTTTGAGAAAGAAAAGGTTTCATAAAAAAGAGCAGCCTCGGGCTGCTCTTTTTCTTATATCCAATCTTCTGTTAACCAAACTTGTTTAGAAGCTGCATCTATTTTCACTTGTGCCCCAATTGGCATCGTAAGCATTGGGTGCGTATGGGCACAGTCAAAATCAGCGATGAGTGGTCTTTTTGTCTCTCCGAGCACCTCAAGTAAAATCTCGTAAGGCTCTTTGCCCGTCCCTTCATCATCAAACAGCTCATGTTTTCCTAAAAGAATCCCTGACACCCGTTCAAACACTCCATTTACTTTCAATAAAGAGAAATTCTTTTCTACAACAGAAGCGGTTTTCATGCAATCTTCAATGAGGAGGATGTCTCCGTTTTGGATGGCTGGCATGAACTCACTTCCCCAAATGCCGTACATCGCATTCAGGTTCCCGCCGATCAATCTGCCTTCTGCCTGTCCCTCTATGACGCACAGCCAATCATTCGGACGCTGCTTTTTGTCACGCGTCTTTTCTTCCCAATTGATTCGTTCATCTGTCCAAAAAGGCGGTTTTTCAATCTGATAAGGAATGCTTTGAGGAAACATCAAGATGTCCTCAAATGACTGATATGTATAATCGACAAACGGTTCAAACTCGCCAAAAGAAGGAACAAGCGCCGGCCCGTAGAAAACAGGAAGTCCCGTTTTTTCATACGCCGCCAGTAGAATCGCTGTCGCATCTGAATAACCGATCATGATTTTCGGATGTTGATTCAGCAGCTCAAAATCAAGATAAGGCAGCAAACTATTTGAATTCGTACCGCCAATCATTGACATAATGCACGCCAAGTCCTCTCTAGCCATCAGCTCATTCAGCTCATCAGCTCGTTCTTGAATTGTACCGGAACGGTAGTGATCCTCTTTCCCTGTTAATGATCCTGGGATCACAATGAATCCTTTTTGCTCAAGCCACTTCTTCGCCCGCTGATACCTAAGAGGCGAGGTCGCTGATGCAGGACTGGAAGGTGAAAAAATACCGATCTTATCGCCCTTTTGTAATCGCCGAAGCCCCTTCATTCCATCAGATCCTTCCTACACGCATTTTTTCTATCCTAACAAAAAAAGCCCTTTATCAAAAGGGCTTTCTCTTCAATGACCAAACTGCGCTTCATGCAGTCTGCTGTATACGCCGCCCATTTGGATGAGTTCTTGGTGGCGGCCTTGTTCTTGGATGCCTTCCTCTGTTACGACGATGATACGGTCGGCGTGTTTAATTGTTGCCAGGCGGTGGGCAATAACGAGTGTCGTCCTGCCGACAGCCAGTTCGCTCAGTGCATCCTGTATAGCTTTTTCTGTTTCTGTATCAAGTGCTGATGTGGCTTCATCTAAAATTAGAATTGAAGGATTTTTTAGGAACATCCGCGCAATGGACAGGCGCTGCTTTTGACCGCCTGACAATTTGACGCCGCGCTCGCCTATGACAGTATTTAATCCTTCTGGGAAACGCTGAACGAGTTCCTCTAAATGCGCACGACGTACAGCCTCCCAAATCTCTGCATCACTGGCTTCTAGGTTGCCGTACGCAATGTTTTCTCGAATGGTGCCTGAGAATAAAAAGACATCCTGCTGCACAATGCCAATCTGCTGTCTTAAAGAAGAGAGGGTCATCGATTTTGTACTCACGCCATCAATCGTAATCTCCCCTTCATCCACATCATAAAAACGTGGCAGCAAACTGCAAATCGTCGATTTCCCGGCTCCTGAGGGCCCGACAAACGCAACGGTTTCTCCTTGTTTGATCTTCAAATCGATATCCTTTAACACATGACTGTGCTCATCGTAGCCAAATGTCACGTTTCGATATTCAATTTCACCTTTCAGCCCGAATACATCACGAGCTCCTTCTGTATCCTTCACATCTGGCTCTGTTTCAAGTAAGTCGACATAACTTTTAAAGCCCGCAATGCCTTTTGGATACATTTCAATCACTGTGTTAATCTTATCAATCGGTCTGAATAAGACGTTTGTAATCAGAACAAACGCGATAAATCCACCTGCCGTTAATTGACCCTGCAGAACAAACCATGTCCCTGCTAGAAGGACAAACAGTGTCACAAGACGTGTCAGAATGTAACTGATTGAGCCGTTAACCGACATGATTTTATATGAAAGAAGCTTCGCTTTCCGAAAGCGGTTGTTGTTTTCAGCAAAACGCTTTTTCTCAAAATGTTCGTTGGCAAAGGCTTGAACAAGACGAATACCGCCGATATTGTTTTCAACCCTTGCATGAAAGTCTCCAATGTCATTGTTCAGCTGTGTAATCGCCTGTGTCATCTTTTTATTAAAATGAAGGGCAAGCCAAATGATGACGGGCATGATCAAGAAGGTTAAAATAGCAAGCTGCCAGTTAATCATTAGCATGACAGCAAAGGCGCCAAGAATCGTCATAATCGCAATAAACAAATCCTCAGGTCCGTGATGAGCCACCTCCCCAATGTACATGAGGTCATTTGTCATCCGAGACATAAGCTTACCCGTTTTGTTGTTATCAAAAAACTTAAATGAGAGACGCTGAAAATGATCAAACAGCTTCTTCCTCATATCTGTTTCAATATTAATGCCAAGCATGTGTCCCCAGTACGACACAATAAATTGCATCACTGAGCTGAGGGCATAAATGATAAACAGAGCAAGTGCGGTCCAGGCAATGACTGTCCAGTTCCCTGTTGGTAATAACGTATCAATGAAGTAGTTCACGATCAGCGGGAAACCAAGTTCCATTAATCCAACTGCGACAGCGCAAAAGAAATCTAAAAAGAACAGACCGCGATAGGGCCTGTAATAGGCGAAAAAGCGTTTTAGCATATGTAAAAGGACCTCATTTCCTCTATAATTGATAATCATTTTCAATTATAGAGGAATCCTCTGTAAAATACTAGATCAGGAAATGATTTCTTTGACTGGAAACCCTCATAATACGCCAGAAAACAATCGGGCAAATGATTCCTTCAACCGCTCTTTTAAGCCTCTTTTATAAAAATGAACAGGACCCATTTGCTCACATTCCTTCATATCTTCCTCATAGTGGGCCATCAATTGCTCAATTGGCTTTTTCGCAGCTGTAAAGACATTGACCTCAAAATTGAGCTGAAAGCTTCTCATATCAACATTTGCGGTGCCAACAGAGGCGAGCTCTCCATCTGCGATCATCACCTTTTGATGCATGAACCCTTTTTGATAGTGATACACCTTGATGCCCTCTTTTAGAAGCTCAGAAAAATAGGATCGTGTGGCATATTGCGTGAGAAATCCGTCATTGATCTCCGGTACCATCACCCGCACATCCACCCCTCTCGTGGCAGCGATTTTGAGCGCAGTGCGAATCGATTCGTTTGGTACAAAATAAGGTGTGGCAATCCAGACAAATTGTTTCGCATTAGAAATGAGAGCATCATATAAATCACTCATACTTTCTTTCATATCAGGTCCAGTTGGTACAACCTGAATGACATCCTCTCCTGTCACAGGATGCGGCGTATGATACTTCGGATCATCAATTAATACTTCATCTGATACATATTCCCAGTCGAGCATAAAAACGGAGTGAAGGGTCTGAACAGCCTCACCCTTTAACATGGCATGCGTATCACGCCAAAAGCCGATCTTTTCATCCCGTCCTACGTATTCCTTGCCAACATTTAATCCGCCGACGAACCCTGTTTCTCCATCAATAATGACGATTTTTCGGTGATTTCGGAAATTGAATTTTTGGTTAAAAAATCCATATTTTAAAGGTAGAAAAGGAGCGACCTTTACCCCTGCCTGCTTCAAGTGTTTAATATCTTTTCGTGAGAAACGAATGCTGCCCGCCGCATCATATATGAAGCGGACCTCTACCCCTTCTTTCACTTTTTCAATCAAAATCTCCATCATCCGGTGGCCGAGGAAATCAGATTTAAACATGTAATATTCAATATGAATGAATGATTTTGCTTTTTTTAACTCTTCAAAAATTCGGGGAAACGTCTCCTCTCCATTCTTTAAAATGTCCATATCACTATTTGTATTCACATGCATGCCTGTAGCTTTTTCTGTGTATTGAAAAAAACCACGCTGATTATCGGTTAAACGTGATTCATCCGGCTTGCTCTCAAGCTCAGATATTCTTCTTAATTTTTCACGGTTATACATTCTCTTTGATTTGAATAAATGACCTTTTACATAGAGCTGCCCTGAGAACAGATAAAACATATAGCCAATGATCGGGAAAAAAACCAGCACATATATCCATAATAACGTGTGCTGTGATGTACGATTCTCCAACATGAGTGAGACGATACTAAATAAAATAATGGCGATATAAATCGCTGCGTACAGCTGAACGCTCCACGCCGGCACAGTCCACCAATACACCACATATGCCCCAAATATCATAAAATATAAAAATAAAAATTCCAGTCTTCTCTTTTTCACATTCTCCGCCCTCATTCTGTCTTTTTCTCTTCCATACCCTTTGCACAGCTCGTATGAAACGCACGACCCATTCCTTTCTCCTAGCCTTTACAGACTTTCGCTATTTGATCCGATATAATAGAGAAATATGTGATGGAAAGGAAGATCTGTTTATGCATACCCCCTCACCTCTTAAAAAAGGGAGCCATATACGTGTTATTGCCCCAAGCCGAAGTGCCAGCATTTTATCAGAAGAAGGAATTGCTCAAGCGAAAAAACATTTAGAGGCTTTAGGCTTCACTGTCTCTTTGGGACAGCATGTGTTTGAATGTGACCTTCATTCCTCATCGTCTATTGAACACCGCTTGTCTGATCTGCATGAGGCGTTCAGAGATCATGATGTCGATGGTATTTTGACAGCCATCGGAGGCTTCAACTGCAATGAACTTTTGCCTTATATTGATTACGACTTGATCCGTCAGCACCCTAAAGTCCTCTGCGGCTATAGTGACATCACTGCACTTGCAAACGCCATTACAGCGAAATGTGATATGGTGACATATTCCGGCCCCCATTTCTCAAGCTTTCAAATGGAGCAGGGACAGGAGGAGCAGACTGCCATGTTTCAAGCTTGCTTGATGAACGGCGGCGAACCGTTTGATGTGATTCCTTCGACAAAATGGAGTGATGACGCGTGGTATCTCAATCAAGCGAACAGGCAGTTTCATCCGACAACATGGGGGGTTTATCAGGAAGGAACAGCTGAAGGCACCTTGTATGGCGGAAACCTTTGTACACTGAACTTACTGCAAGGGACATCGTTTATGCCGAATGTAAAGGATGCGATCTTATTTGTCGAGGATGATGAGCTGGTGTTCCCTGAAATGTTCGCCAGAGACCTTACCTCCCTCTTGCAGCATGCACAATCAATCAAAGGATTGATCATCGGACGCTTTCAGAAGAAATCCAAGATGACAGAGGAACATTTGAGGTTCATTCTAGATAAGCACCCAATGCTCAAACACATCCCAGTGATTTACGATGTCGATATCGGACATACACAGCCCGTCTTCACCTTCCCAATTGGCGGAAACGTTCAGCTAGCGTGTACAAATAGAGACATAAAGCTGCGCATTCATTCATAACTAAAGGCAAAAAAGCACCCGAATAGGCGGTGCTTTTTTCTATGCCACCATCTTTTTTAAAATTTTTTTAGAAAAAGTGATCCACCCCTTCATTCCCTTCGTTAAGTAGATGTAAAAAGAAAAGAGAGGAGGCAAAAATATGTTTTCTGATGTACTTAGCCAATTATTCGATTCTATCTCCAACATTATTAACACACTTGGATAATTTCATTTGACGCACACATACTACATGCTTACCGAAGGGAGGCACACTCTATGTTCTCTGATGTACTTAGCCAATTATTTGATTCTATTTCTAACATTATTAATACGCTTGGATAATTTTCAAAACCCGCTTGAAGATAGCGGGTTTTTTATATGAAAAAGCCCCACTCATCCAATAGAGTGGGGCTTTCTTTCATTTCATTACATCTTTTCCGGAGCCGATACACCAATTAGTTTTAATGCATTAGCGAGCGTGATTTGTGTTGCTTTCATGAGTGAAAGACGTGCTGTTGTTTTTGTTTCGTTTTCTACATCGATGACCTTCTCGGCATTGTAGAAGCTGTGAAGGGCTGATGCAAGGTCATAAATATAGTTCGTCACGCGGTGCGGAATACGCTTTTCAGCTGCTTCTGCTACAACTTCTGGGAAGCTGCCAATGATTTTGAGAAGATCGTATTCTTTTTCCGATTGAATGTGAGAGAAATCGGCTTTTTCAAGGTTTGGTTCGTAGCCTTTTTCTTCTCCTTGACGCAGCATGCTGCAAATTCTCGCATGCGCATATTGTGCATAGTACACAGGGTTTTCGTTAGACGTAGAAATGGCTAGGTCTAGGTCAAAGTCCATATGTGTCGCCGCACTTCTCATCGCAAAGAAATAACGAGTCGCATCTAAGCCGACTTCTTCAATGAGATCACGCATTGTGACAGCTTTTCCTGTACGCTTACTCATCTTCATCTTTTCACCGTTTTTGTAAAGATGCACAAGCTGGATGATTTCTACTTCAAGCTTGCCAGCTGGATATCCAAGTGCTTGGATCGCCGCTTTCATTCGAGGGATATAGCCGTGATGGTCCGCTCCCCAAATGTTAATGAGCTGGTCAAATCCTCTGTCTAGTTTGTCTTTATGATATGCGATGTCTGGAAGCAGGTAAGTGAAGCTGCCGTCTTTTTTAATCAGCACACGGTCCTTATCATCGCCAAAATCAGTTGAACGCAGCCATGTTGCGCCGTCTTCTTCAAAGACATAGCCTTTTTCACGAAGTGTTTCCAGCGCTGGTTCGATTTTTCCGTTTTCATATAAAGAGGTTTCTGAATACCATACATCAAATGGTACACGGAAATTCTCAAGATCTACACGTAATTTCTCTAATTCGTATTTCAATCCGTATTCACGGAAGAACTTCATACGCTCTTCTTCCGGTTCATGCACGAAACGGTCACCAAATTCATCCGCAAGCTTTTGTCCGATGCCTTTGATATCTTCCCCTCTGTAGCCGTCTTCAGGCATTTCTTTTTCAAGACCGAGTGCCTCAAAATAACGTGCTTCGACAGATAAAGCGAGGTTATTAATTTGATTCCCTGCATCGTTGATATAGTATTCACGGCTCACATCGAACCCTGCTTTATCAAGGATATTGCAAAGGGAATCTCCTACAGCTGCTCCGCGGGCATGTCCAAGGTGAAGGTCACCTGTTGGGTTGGCTGAGACGAATTCGACTTGCACCTTTTGACCGCCGCCTGTATTCGTTTCGCCATACGCTTCTTTTGCTTCAAGGACAGCTGGAATCAGCTTTGTTAAATACTGATTGTTCATATAAAAGTTAATGAATCCTGGACCTGCGATATCCAGTTTTTCAATGGAAGCTTTCCCTTTATCAAACGCATTGACGATGTCTTCTGCGATTTGACGAGGTGCTTTTTTCGCAATGCGGGCAAGCTGCATCGCCATGTTGGTAGAGTAATCACCGTGAGTTTTGTCTTTCGGCACTTCTAAAAGGACATCTGGCACCTGGCTTTCATCGGCAAGTCCTGCTTTGACGACTGCCGCAATGATTTCTTCTTTTAACGCATCTTTGACCTGTTCTGCGATATTCATGAACGTAAATCCTCCTTATACGAAATCGATAATGTATGTAAATGCTTTTGATCTTCTCCTGTCAGCATATCGTACGTAATGTGCAGCAGTCCCTTGTCCACATCGAGATCAATGCCATGTGTGTGCACATCTAACTGAAGTGTACCGAATGGCATCGTGTAATGTGTGACGGTCGTTTCTCCAATGAGAAAGCGCTGCTTCATTTGAATAGCCCCTGATCTCATGACAAAAATTTCTTTTTCACTCATTTTCACAACGGTTTTTACTTGACCCATTTCATGTTCTTCATGGTAAGTGAGATACGTTTTGTCATTCTTCTCTTGATACGTTCCAGTCGTGCGGAATTCGATCGTTTCAGCCGGCTCCGTCTCTGGTTTCATCACTGACTTTACATGAATTGAAATTTGGTTTTGTGTCATTTTGCACTTCCTTTGCTAAGACCCGTTTAACTAAAATAGTATACCATAATCATGAGCGCCTATCATACCATCATTTCTCTTCTTCACGGCGATTAAACTTCGTTTTTCATCTTCAGCCATCCCTTTAGAAAAAAAGAAAAATGCAACTGACCAATACGACAAGTCCAGCCTTTACGCCTAAGTCTTTTCTTTTCAGTAAATAAAAAAGAGCCTGTATGCCTGAACTTGCCAAAAATGCCTGAAAAAAATCAAATGGTGCGATTTGATCCTTTTTAAATACCACCTGCATGAATAACGCAATGGCCGTAAGATAGAAAAAGCCCCGAACCTGAAATAAACCAACTAACTCCTCCTTTGCTTCCTTTTTAGAAGCAAAAACAGGCGGATCAGCTGCGAGCTCTCGTTTCAGTGTGAGAAAGCCTGCCGCTAATACGCATAAAGCGAGGGACACCATCAATATTGACGAAAACATGAGCTGCCTCCTTTATTTTTTGACCGATGTAAAAAAAGAGCTTGTCCACATGAGATGACAAGCTCCTCTATCAACTGATTATTTCACAAACCCAAGCAGCATTTCGCGTAAAAGCTTACTCGCTGTATTCGCTGTTTGGTCAGAGTGATCATATACAGGTGCTACCTCGACTAGGTCTGCCCCAACGACTTTGACGTCAGATCCTGCAATCGCATGAATGGATGCAAGCAGCTCTTTTGATGTAATACCACCAGCATCTACCGTTCCTGTACCAGGTGCATGGGCTGGGTCAAGTACATCAATATCGATCGTCACATATACTGGACGCCCTTTTAGCTTTGGCAATACTTGCTTCAATGGCTCCAGCACTTCAAATTTAGAAATGTGCATACCCGCTTCTTTTGCCCATTCAAATTCTTCTTTCATTCCAGAACGGATGCCGAAAGAGAATACATTTTCAGCTCCAATAAGTCCTGCAACTTTACGGATCGGTGTTGAATGTGAAAGTGGCTCACCCTCATATTCCTCACGAAGATCTGTATGTGCGTCCATATGGATGATCGCCAAATCAGGGTATTTCTTATACATCGCACGGAAAACCGGCCAAGACACAAGATGCTCGCCGCCCATTCCTAATGGAAACTTTCCTTTTTCTAAAATGCTGTCGACATACTCTTCAATTAAATCTAAGCTCTTTTGTGCATTCCCAAAAGGAAGTGGGATGTCACCCGCATCGAAGAATGGCACCTCGTGCAGCTCACGATCTAAATAAGGGCTGTATTCCTCTAAACCAATCGATACTTCACGAATGCGGTTCGGACCGAAACGTGAACCTGGGCGGTAGCTAACTGTCCAGTCCATCGGCATGCCGTATAAAATGACCTTTGCATCTTCCCATGTCGGATGACTTCCAATAAACACTTTTCCTGAATAAGCCTCGTCGAATCTCATGCAAGATTCCTCCTTTTACGCTTCAAAAAATGCGCAAACCGTCATTTGCGCATTTCCATTTCGCTTGATTTATTTGATTAAGTCGCTCACAAATTTCGGCAGAACGAATGCCGCTTTGTGCAATTCTTTTGTGTAATATTTCGTATCAATATCAAAGAAACGGCTGTCTTCTACAGCAAGTGGATCATATTTTTTAGAACCGATGGTGAATGTCCAAAGACCGCTTGGATACGTTGGAATATTCGCTGTGTAAAGCTTCGTAATTGGAAAAATTTCTTTTACATCACGCTGTACATTTGTAATCAGCTCAGGTGTGAACCAAGGGTTGTCCGTTTGTGCAACGAAAATACCGTCTTCTTTGAGTGCCTTTGAGATTCCTGCGTAAAATCCTTTAGAGAATAGGTTCACAGCTGGTCCAACCGGCTCAGTTGAGTCCACCATGATCACATCATACTCGTTGTCAGCTTCAGCAATGTGCATAAAACCGTCTCCGACTTTGACATCTACACGAGGATCGTCTAATTTCCCAGCAATAGAAGGAAGGAATTTTTTCGAGTATTCGATAACCTTTCCGTCAATATCAACAAGTGTCGCTTTTTTCACACTTGGGTGTTTGAGGATTTCACGAATAACACCGCCGTCTCCTCCGCCTACGACAAGAACATTTTCCGGGTTTGGATGAGTGAAAAGAGGAACATGAGCCACCATTTCGTGGTATACAAACTCATCTTTCTCAGATGTCATCACCATGCCGTCTAAAAACAGCATATTGCCAAACTCTTCTGTTTCCACCATTTCTAAATGCTGAAAGTCTGTTTGTTCTGTGTGAAGGGTTTTGTTCACCTTCAATGTAATACCAAAATTCTTCGTTTGCTTCTCTGTATACCAAAGTTCGCTCATTGTTCATCTTCCTCTCATCCAATAATAAACAAACATCTATTGTTAGCGCCTTTTATCGGCTTTGACTATATCGATTGTCCAAGAAAAAAGTATAGTGGATTCATATCAAATTGTAAAGAACCGCTTGAGTTCTCTTCATTTTTTAAAGTGCTCCTGCAATCGCTTGTTTAAAACGGTTTTCTTTGTTCCATACTGATAAAAAACCGTCAAAATGGGGGCTTTGCATGGACACAATCATGAGTAATAAAAAAATCCGCATGACCGTGAAAACGATTCGAGCCTGTTTTTTTATCGGCTTGCTCGCTTTTCTATTTGCAGGCACTGTCTTTTTGACGATTCTATTAATAGCTAAATGGCAAGGTGCCCCTTCTGTTCAAGTTCCCCAATCCACGACCATTTATGCAGCTGATGGGTCAAAGCTTGGAGAATCCAGTTTTGGAGAAAAGAGATATTGGGTGCCATTAAAGAATATGTCTCCTCATATGAGACAGGCTGTTGTGGCTGTTGAGGATAAAACCTTTTATGAGCATCATGGCTTTGATGTGAAACGGATGGCAGGTGCTGCGGTGGCCGATATTCGTGCCATGGCTAAGGTACAAGGTGCCAGCACGATCACCCAGCAATATGCACGAAATCTGTATTTAGATCATGATAAAACGTGGAAGCGGAAGTGGAATGAAGCCTTTTACACGATTCGTTTAGAGCAAAACTATACAAAAGATGAGATTTTAGAAGGATACTTGAACACCATTTATTATGGTCACGGAGCGTACGGTGTGGAAGCAGCGTCACGTCTGTATTTCGGAAAAAAAGCAAAGAACTTAACCCTCGCTGAATCTGCCCTTCTTGCCGGTATCCCAAAGGGGCCTTCTCTCTATTCCCCTTATGTGAATGAGGAGAAAGCCGGCGCAAGAAAGAATATGATTTTGAGACAAATGCAAGAGGATGGCATGATTACGAAAAAAGCAGCCGATGACGCTGCGAAAGAAAAGCTGTCCTATCGCCCTTTGCAGAAGAAGCAGCTGCAAGCAAAGCAAGCCCCATATTTTTATGACGATGTGATTCGAGAGTTGAAACAAAGCTTGGGGTTAACAGAGGAACAGATCGAAACCTATGGACTTCATATCCAAACGACCCTTAATCCAAGATTACAGGAAATCGCAGAAAAGACGTTAAAAAACACGATGGATTCCAAATCAGATATCCAAATTGGCTTTGCCGCCATCCATCCTCAAACAGGCCATGTACTTGCCCTCATAGGTGGGAGAGATTATGAGAAAAGTCCATTCAACCGGGTGACACAAGCAAAAAGGCAGCCCGGTTCAACCATGAAACCCCTTCTTTATTACATTGCCTTGCAAAACGGGTTTACACCCGCAACCGTTATGCGCAGTGAGGAAACGGTGTTTGAACTGGATGATCAAGGCAGCGGTGCGGCTTATTCACCAAGCAATTATCACGGCTATTACGCCAATGACGGCATTACAATGCTACAAGCTTTAGCGCTGTCTGATAATATTTACGCTGTAAAGACCCATCTATTTTTAGGAATGGAGCAGCTTGTACGTGCTGGCAAGACATTTGGAATCAAGGAGAAACTAGACCAAGTACCATCTCTTGCTCTAGGCACGTCTCCTGTGAAACCCATTGAAATGACCAATGCTTACGCCATGCTCGTCAATGGCGGAAAACGCGTCAAACCAACCTTTATTACGAAAGTAACCGACGCAAAAGGCAATGTGCTTTTTGAAGAGAAACAAAAACGAGAACAAATCCTCGATGAAAAAGCAGCCTTTGTCACCACCGATATGATGTCAGGAATGTTCAACGATCAATTAAACGGCTATACAAGTGTCACTGGCCGCACCATTATAAAGGACCTTACACGAACATACGGAGGAAAATCCGGGACAACAGGAGCCGACAGCTGGATGATCGGCTTCTCTCCCCAGCTCGTCACAGGTGTATGGACAGGCTATGATAAAGGCCGCACCATTGATTCAGTCGAAGAAACGGCCTATGCGAAAAAAATATGGGCTTCCTTTATGGAATCAGCCCTATCGAAGCAGCCAGCCTCCTCCTTCATGCCGCCAGATGGTGTCAAAGGGGTATATATCAATCCAAAAACTGGCGACCTCGCAGGGCCAGGTTGTGAATCAAAGGTGTTTACTTATTTTATAGAAGGAACAGAGCCGACAGGTATCTGCTATGGCGCTGAGGACAAAGCCTCTGAGCAGGAACCAGTTCAAGATCAAAAGCCAAAGAAATGGTGGGAAAAGTGGCTGAAACGTTAAAAAAAGACATGAAAAACCCCGAGATCTGCATCTCGGGATTCTCCATGTCCTAGCTTTAACACCAGTTTACTCAAAAAACGGATGGATTTGGTAGTGATCCGCCATTCTTCACAAAAATTTCACAATTATTCAGGGACAGACAATCCTTCTTTTAATTCATCTGTCGATGCGTCCCATAGTGCTTCATTATGACCTTTTAAGAAATCAGCCAGCACCTTTTTGGATACGTCATCCATATGACTCACGACGATTTTTCGCTTCATCGATTTATCCATTAAATTCACATGCTCTGGAAGTGACTTATACCCGCGGCGAATCGAACGGTCAACGGTCATTTCACAAGCCGTCACACCTGCATAATAAGGCCCTTCTTCTCTGCGGTCAATCGTCACCCATACGAGCCAATAAGGCTTTCCGTTCGGCACCTCTTCTTTTGTTTTCAAAAATTTAATTCCTTTTTCGACGGCACTTCTTGCATGCATGGCACCAATATCAATGACAGCTTCCTTTTCCTCTACATCAATGATGACTGGCGAGATATTATCAAGACTGAGGGCACCTGCCCCAAAGCCTCCATGTCCGTCGGTTGCATCTGTTTTTTTAATGATGTTAAAACCAATTGGTTTCTTCTTTTTACCTTCCATTCATTAAACCTCCTAAAGCAGCGGCTTCAAAATAAGATTAAACCAGTATATGATTTGATCCCGCATTCCGATCAATGGACCAAACACAAACTGACCCAGCGGTGTGATCACGAATATGAGAAAAATAATGATCCCATATTGTTCAAATTGCGTCATTTTCGCACGAATACTAGGACTGACGACGTCCTCAATGATACGATATCCATCCAGCGGCGGAAGCGGCAATAAGTTAAATAGGAACAAGATGACGTTTAAGTTAATAAAGATCTGGAAGAAATAATCGACTCCCGGCTCAAAACGCATGATCCATTCCCCGCCAAACTTCTGAAGAAGCACATACACAAGAAAGCCCAAAAACGCCAGCACTAAGTTACTTAATGGTCCAGCAATAGAGACACAAATCCCTGCTAAACGCGGTTTTTTAAAATGGTAACGATTCACTGGTACAGGTCTCGCCCAGCCAAACCCTGCCACAAAGATCAAAATCGTCCCGAATATATCGAGATGCTTCAGTGGATTTAACGTCAGTCTCCCTTGATTCTTAGCCGTCGGGTCTCCGAAACGGTACGCAACATATGCATGTGCCAGCTCGTGCATCGTAAATGCAACAACAAGCGTAATGGCGACATATGGAATAAGTTCTAATGGATAAACAAGAAATTGGTTCAAAGGCATGAATCCCTCTTTCTTTCTATACAATGATTTACTTCATTCAGTATACTATAAGAAGTCCCTTAAACTAAAGGGAAGCGTAGCATTAAAGGAAAAAGGAGGTTTTAGCCATGCCGATTGTCACCGTTCAAATGCTTGAAGGAAGAACAGACGAGCAGAAAAGAGCTCTTGTGGAGAAAGTCACTGATGCTGTTGTTGAAACAACAGGCGCAGGTGCAGAAAAAGTCTCTGTTATTATTGAAGAAATGAAAAAAGAACACTATGCCGTAGCAGGAAAGCGAATGAGCGACCTGTAAGCATATAAAAAGGACAAACCCATAAGGGGTTTGTCCTTTTGTCTTCTTTCTTATCTGTACCAAGCTTTATTACGGTTCACTTGATTTTTATGAGCCGCATCAAAGTAGTCAACTGTGTAGGAATAATCATAATTCATTAAGCAGACAATGCCGCTTCCTTGAGGGTCATGCGGTAAGCCAAAGTTATGGCCGTATTCATGTGTAGCCGCTTTTGCTGTATTCGCTGTTCCTTGGTCAAGGTTCACGGCGAATGCACTTCCACTTGGTGCACTATTGTAGACATAAGCGATTCCGCCAGCATCAAAGTTTGGATTTGCTGTAAATCCAGTGACAAAGTCGTATCCTCTGCCATCAAAACTGCGCGCAAGGTTGGAAAGAATTTGTGATGAATTTGATCCCGAAGACGTCCAAGATCCTACTGCTTGTACGACAAAGTCCACATCATGATCACGGTTAAACGTGACATCTGCTTGCTCGATGATGTTGACAATCCGTGTTTGCCAGTCACTATATTTCGCACGATACTGCGCATCAGCAACCGCATAGACAGTGACCTTCTGACTGCCTGTACTTGCTTTTGTTGAAATTGAATCTCCTGTATTGGCCTTAAAGGTTCTCGAGCCTACCTGCTTACCAGACTCATCTAATACCTTTGTTGTTACATCTCGTTCAATTGGAGGTGCTGCCGTCAAATCTTTAAAACTGTTTGCTTTTGGCAACCCCTCACCAATATGGGTTTCGAACGGCGCATGACCATGATCATGCCCATGACCAGCACTCGCTACTGGTGCTGAAGCTGAACTTACTCCCGGTAACAAACTACCTACCAATAAAAATGACAAAAAGACTGAACGCTTTTTCATTCCTATCCCTCCTTTGTTTTTCACAAAGTTATATATTCACTGAAAATTCACCATTTTCCTTCTCTTCAGTCAAAAACAGGGAATTAGATGCACAGGAAAAAAGTCGAATTACGTCATTTTCACTAATTTTTCAGATATTTTGACACACATTTCATCGAAAAATAGCGCTTTTGGTCTGGGTCATTTACTTAGTAAACATCCATATTTTTAAGAAATCATATCATGGACCTAACGACACATCTGAAAGAAACAAAAAATGATATTAGAAAAGATAAAGTCACACTTTACTGATACCAATTATACTTCTCTGCGGTTCTGCCTTATGATGAAGAACATAAAACATTGCTACCTCAAACAGAAGGGACGATCGGCATGACTGGAAAAAAGCACATACAATTTGGATTAATGTTACATGGCCCAGGGGGTCACATGAATGCATGGAAGGATGAATCGGTTCCAGCAGATGCAAGTGTTAACATTGATTATTATCAAGCGATGACAAAAAAGGCAGAATCAGCGGGTTTCCGTTTTGTTTTTGTTGCAGATGGTTTATATATCCACGAACATTCAATTCCTCATTTCTTGAACAGATTTGAACCATTAACCATCTTATCTGCGCTTGCCACAGTCACCAAACAGATTGGACTTGTGGGTACTGTATCCACTTCATACAGTGAGCCCTTTACCATTGCCAGACAATTTGCTTCCTTGGACAAATTAAGTAAAGGCCGGGCAGGCTGGAATGTTGTGACTTCCCCATTAGAGGGCTCTGCTGAAAATCACATCATCCGTTCGCACCCAAGCCACTCACTTCGATATGAAATTGCAGAAGAGTACTTACATGTAGTGAACGGGCTTTGGAGCTCATGGGAAGAAGATGCTTTTGTAAGGGATCGTTCAACGGGGGTTTTCTTCGATCGAGATAAATTGCACACTTTAAACCATCATGGAAAACACTTTTCTGTCAAAGGTCCTTTAAATATTGAACGCTCTGAACAAGGGCAGCCCGTGATTTTCCAGGCAGGCGCTTCAGAGGCTGGAAAAGATCTAGCCGCAAAAGAAGCAGACGCTGTATTTACAAATGCCGATTCACTCGAAAAGGCAAAAGCCTATTACCGCGACGTGAAAAATAGAGCCGAGGCGTTTGGTCGAAAACCATCTGATATTAAAATATTCCCTGGCATCCACCCGATTACAGGGAAAACAGTCGAAGAAGCAGAAGAAAAATATGAAGCCATTAAACATCTAGTCTCTATTGAAGAAGCTCTGCATTATCTGGGCCGATTCTTTGACCACTTGGACTTCAGTCAATTCCCGCTTGATGGACCTTTTCCGGATATAGGTGACGCTGGGTCAAACAGCTTCCAATCCACAACAGATTCCATTAAGAAAATGGCCAAAGAACAAAACCTGACCTTAAGAGAAGTCGCTTTACAAGTGACCACGCCTAAAAGTGCCTTTTTCGGCACTTATGAACAAGTAGCTGACAAATTAATTCAATGGATCGAAGAGGATGCCGCAGATGGATTTATTTTTGGCGCTCCGATTTTAGCTAGTGGTTTATCCGAATGGACGGAGCACGTCATTCCGATATTAGTCGAAAGAGGATATTACGACCCAAATTATCCAGCTCATACCCTTCGCGAAAACTTGGGTCTGCCCATTAAGAAGAATCAGTTTCTGAAACAAACAGTGAAATAAACTTGAAAGAGGGGCTAGCATAAAGGCTAACCCCTCTTTTTATGATGGTTGGTGCTGGTGCAATCGATTTTCAATGAGATCAATAAACTGGAGCACAGCTCTTCCAGGCGTATCATTTGTTTTCCTCAATAGACCAACTGGCGGGGAAACTTGAATGCCCTTTATTTCTAATACCTTCGTACCGGGGAGTGTAAAAGAATGAGCCGTTCGTGTAAACAGAGAAACTCCTAAGCCCGCCTGAACATAATGTTTATGGGACATGCTGCTAGTAATCTCTAATTTCTTATAATTTGTCCCAATGCCATCGACGATTTGTTGTTCAATTTGAATGCGAATGGGGCAATTGTGCGGTGTGAATAATATGGTCTCATTTTCTAAATCTGTTACCTCCACTGCCTCTTTTTCCGCCAATCGATGGGAAGACGGGACCAGCAGGACGATATCATCTTGAAAAAGCGGCTTATAGCTATTTTCCATCGAAGCTTCTGGTGCGCCGCAAATCGCAAAATCAATCTCATCATGGGAAAGCAAGGAACTCAGTGTATTTGCATCTGCTACTTGCACAGAAAATTCTACATTCGGAAACCTTTCCTTGAATTCTGCAAGGAGCGCCGGGAATTCTAAACTGGCAGTAGGCTCAGAAACACCGATGCGAATTAATCCCGCAATGCCCACTTCTAAATCTTGGAGCGTTTTCGTCAGTTTCTCATATTCATTGAGTAAAGAATTGGCTCTTTCATAAAAAAGCTGTCCTGATGCTGTTAACTTTAAGGTCTTCCCTCTCTCTAGAAGCTTCTCTCCAATTTCCTCTTCTAAATGTTTGATGTGCAAGGTAATGGTTGGCTGAGAATAATTCAGTGCTTCTGCTGCTTTTAAAAAATTCCCATATTTCACGATGGTGGCAAAGGTGCGGATCGCACGAATCTCCATAAAAACCCCTCTTTTCTCTATATTTTAAATAACTGAATCGTGTATTTATGATTACTAATTATACTTTTCAATTGGTTTGCCTTATTATAATTTATATTATCAACTATTCCAAGTTGTTTAGAAGGAATTATGTGAAATGGAGGAGACGAATTGACGAAAGTAACGATTATAGCAGGCGGACATTCCGTCCAATCTCGATTAACCGGTGTACTGCAGCATGTTCAGCAGCATTTAACGATCAATGGAATCGATGTACATATCATTCAAGTTCACCAGCTGCCTAGCAGCGCACTAATACGTGCGGACTTTTCAAACGAAGAGATTGTCAAGGCCATTGAACTTGTGAATGAGAGTGACGGTGTCATTGTGTTAACGCCTGTCTACAAAGCTTCATTTTCCGGTATTTTAAAAACGTTTTTAGATTTACTTCCACAGAAAGTGTTGCAAGGAAAACCCGTCCTTCCGTTCGTTTTAGGAGGAACCTACGGTCACCTGCTCGTCATTGAATATGCTCTTAAACCGATTATTCATCAACTTGGTGCAACGGTTGTTCAATCTGGCGTGTATGTCGTGGATCAACAGGTCACAAAGCAGGAATCAGGTGATTATTTACTTGATTCAGATGCCGCAAACAGGTTAAACCTCGCATTATCTCAATATCAAAGTCTGATAGGAGGAACAGCCAATGTCGTTCACCCTTAGTATTCTTGATCAAAGCCTTGTCGGTGAAAACGAGAACGCAGAGACGGGCATTCAGCATACTGTCAGATTGGCTGAAGCAGCGGATCAGCTTGGCTATCACAGGTTTTGGGTGTCTGAACATCACAATAACCCTCAAGTAGCAGGTTCTTCACCTGAAGCTCTTGCCGGCTATCTCTTAGCAAAAACAAACAACATACGCATTGGGTCTGGTGGCGTCATGCTTCAGCATTACAGTCCGTTTAAGGTGGCTGAAACATTTCACGTCCTGGCATCATTAGCGCCTGGAAGGGTCGATTTAGGTGTTGGGAAAGCACCGGGAGGACTGAACCTATCGACACAAGCTCTTCAGGAAGATTATCAGGCGTCACGAAAGGATTTTTCTCAAAAATTAGTGGATCTCAACACCTATCTGACGGAACACACAAATGACTTGAATGCTCAGCCCATCCCGCGTATATCACCCGACATCTTCCTTTTAGGGGGAAGTACGGAGAGCGCTGAATTCGCAGCAAAACTTGGTATCTCCTTTGTGTTTGCCTTCTTTATTAATGGAGATGAAGCCTTATTAAAAGAAGCAAGAGAGACCTTCCAAACATATCAGAAAGCGGGCACCCGCCAGCAGTTCCTTCTTGCCATCACCGTTTCTGTAGCTGAGGATCACGAACAGGCACTCTCGCACATCAAACAAAAGGAAACAGTAAAGGTCTCCTTTTCCGATGGAAGAAAGCTGAATGTCACATCGTTAGAGGATGCAGAAAAACTGGTGAAAGAAACGGAGAAGGAACACTACAACATTCACGTACAAAAAACAGGCTACACCGCCGGCACAAAAGAAACCGTTCATCACAGGCTGACTGAGCTATCCGAGTCTTACGATATCAATGAATTCATCGTGCTGTCGCCGATCGTAGATATTGATAAAAGGATCACGTCTATTACTTTATTAAAAGAAGCACTTGATCAAGAACAAACAAACCAAAAACCAATCAATCAAGAGGTGAACGTCTAATGTCAAATAGTCAAAAAATCATTTTATGGAGCAAAAATGGATGCAGTTATTGCAAGGACATTCAATCCTACTTCAACGAACAGCAGATTCCTTTTTCAACGATTGATGTCACAGAGCATGACGATTACAGAAACATTTTAGAAGCAAAATACGGTGTCCGCTATGTGCCTGTAGTTGAGATCAGCCATAATTCCCACGTGTATCAAGCATTGCTGAATCCAGATATCGAGACTTTAAGAAAAGCGTTAATCTGACATTACATTTTGAATGGAGGTTTGTCATGAGTCGAGATATTTTTCGCATCGCTACCGAAGAAGATGCACCAGCTTTTTTAGAATTGCTGTCCAGTGCATTTAAACCGCTTGGTGAAATGGGCATCGATTGGCCATCCACGAACGCCACACTGGAAATGGTCACAGAAAACATTAAACAGTCCGCTGCCGTTGTATTAGAACGAGACGGCCGGCTCATATCTACCATCACCATACGTTTTCCTTGGGAAAGCACTGAGCCGGTCTCAGGCTATCCATTTGTTTGGTGGTTTGCGACAGCTCCTGATTTAGCCGGTCAAGGGATTGGAAATAAACTGCTCGATTATGTAGAAAACACCTTGCTTCGGCAGACATATAAAGCGCCTGCATATACACTGGGCACTTCTGGCCGGAAACACCCTTGGCTTTTAGAGATGTACGAACGAAAAGGATATACAAAATATATTGAACGCGAGGCTGAAAATGGAGATTTAGGTGTTTTGATGTATAAAGTGCTTATCCCTGAACGCTTTGATCCAGACATTCTAGGGGCACCACCCGCAGAAGAAAAAGTCGAAACGACTTCTACATAGGAGGTGATTCAACGTGGGTGAGTTTTTCAAATGGGAGTACGTGGTCACTCTCTTTCCTAAAGTGTTATCAGCCCTTCCAACGACCTTGCTGATTGTTTTATTTGCCACTTTGATTGGCGGCTTTCTTGGATTCATCCTTGCTTATTTTCGAATTGAGCGCATTCCTGTTCTGCACCAACTCAGTGCAGTCTATGTCTCATTTATTCGCGGAACGCCTATCCTGGTTCAAATGTTTATTGTCTTTTATGGTCTGCCAGGTGTGCTCGCAGCAATTGGCCTTGATATCTCCATGTGGAACAAATTGATCTTTCTTTATATTACATATGGACTCAATACAGCTGCCTACTTTTCAGAAATATTCCGATCAGCCTTATCAAGTGTCCCAGCATCTCAATATGAAGCGGCTGCCTCAATTGGGCTGACGAAATGGCAGATTTATAGAAGGACGCTCATTCCTCAAGCAGGTAGAATCGCGCTCCCGAATATTGGCGTAGCCATTGTCAACTTATTACAAAATACCTCCCTCGCCTTCACATTGGGCGTGATGGATATTATAGGAAAGGTTCAAACATTAGGGGCTTTATACTATCGCGTATTAGAAGGATACTTTATTGCTGCCGTCATTTTTATTTTGTTAAGTCTGCTGCTGGAAAAAGCGTTTGACCTATTGGAAAAACAGATCAATACACCGAAAACAAGAAAACAGCGTCAGACGACATTTGTTTCCTTAAAAAGACCCGAAACGGCTTTCACAGTAGAAAAGCGTGCGAAGTAAAACGAGGAGGATTTCACATGAAAAATAACAAACAATTCAAAAAACATTACATCATCGGTCTGCTTACACTTGGCTCATTGTTGCTTGCTGCCTGCGGAAATACAGAACAATCGAATGAAGTCAAAGCAGAATCAGCGAATAATGATCCAGATGCGAAAGAAATCATCGTTGGCACAGGGAATGCTTACCAGCCTTTCGTTTACTTAGATGAAAACGGCAAATTAACTGGCTATGAGAAGGCTGTATTAGATGAAGTGGATCAGCTGCTTCCACAATATAAGTTTAAATATGAATCCTTCGAATTCAAAAATATTCTGCCCGCTTTAGATGCTGGCAAAGTAGATCTCGCTGCCCATCAATATGAAATCAATGATGAGCGCCAGAAGAAATATCTATTTGGAAAAGTTGGCTACACAGATTATACAAGCTATGTGGTTGTTGATAAAGCCTCCGGTCATGATTTTCAAAGCCTTGACGATTTGGCTGGACACAAAGTGCACACCTCTACAGGAAGTAATTTCGCTTATCTTCTTGAGCAATATAACAAAAAGCATGATCGGAAAATTGACATTGTCTACGGAGATGGCGGGAACGAGATTCTCGTCAAAAATCTTCAAAATGGCACAGTCGATGCGGCCCTGCTCACAAAGTATGACGTCAACAAGCTAAACAAACAATTTAATGCCAATCTAGTCACCTCTGGAAAGCCTGTAAACGTATCTAAAACGTATTATCTTTATCAAAAAAACAATACGAAACTTCAAAAAGACATTGATCAAGCATTACAAAAACTAATCGATAACGGCAAGCTCGCTGACTTGTCTAAGAAAATATTGGGCGGAGACTTTACTACATCATAAGAAAGGAGCGATCTGAGTGGATTTTGATGTTGCCTTTATGCTACAGGCCTTTATAGCCGCACTTCATTATTTGCCAACGACACTGCTATTAGGCTTTCTCCCGCTATTATTTGGCTCTGTCTTTGGATTTGGTATTGCCCTTATCCGTTTTTATCAGGTGCCTGTATTGTCTCCTTTGTTTAAATGGTTTGTGGCTATTTTTAAAGCAATTCCGGTTGTCCTGATTTTGCTCGTATCTTATCTGCTTTTTTCCGATTCACTGGACCATTTGGCTGCATCTCTTTCTCTTCAGATTCGTTTCAGTGATTTGGACAGACGATGGATTGCCATTTTCGCCCTTACTTTATATGCCGTAAGCGGGTTATCTGAAATATTTCGAAGCTCTCTTGCATCTATTCCAAAGGGACAATTCGATGCTGCTCTATCCGTTGGTTTCACCAGCAGACAGGTTTTAAGAAGGGTCATCATACCGCAAGTCTTTCCCATCTCCCTTCCAATGCTGAACAACATGCTGATCAGTTTAATCAAAGCCTCTTCTCTCGTTTCTATGGTGTCTGTGGTCGATATTTTAAACGGCGCTTTAATTAAAGCCAATGTGAACTATCGTTATCTTGAAGCATACATCGCAGTTGCCCTGATTTACTGGGCCCTGTGTGCCTCTATCGAAGCCATTACAGCCGGATATGAGAAATATGGACACAAAAACAAAAGGAGACGATTGGCATGATTGATATCAAACAGGTGCATAAAGCGTTCGGTAAAAATCAGATTCTGAGAGGAATTGATTTAACGATAGAAAGAGGCGAAGTGGTCGTCATTTTAGGTCCGAGCGGTTCTGGAAAATCAACCTTTCTGCGATGCTTGAATTTTCTTGAGCGTGCAGATCAAGGAGAAATCAGCATTGATCACACGACCGTCAAGTTCAATCAAGCAAGGCCTAAAGACATTCTCGCACTTCGCAGAAAAACCGCCATGGTCTTTCAGCAATACGATCTATTTCTTCATAAAACAGCACTTGAAAACGTCATGGAAGGTTTAGTCATTGCCCGTAAACAACCAAAAGATCAAGCCTATGACACAGCTCTCCAATTACTCACAAAGGTCGGATTACTAGAGAAAAAGGATGCCTATCCGCATCAATTATCTGGCGGACAGCAGCAGCGAGTCGGCATTGCACGGGCACTGGCTTTGAATCCAGAAGTCATTTTATTCGACGAACCGACCT
Organism: Bacillus sp. EB106-04-04-XG123; assembly: GCF_058791855.1. NCBI lineage: Bacteria > Bacillati > Bacillota > Bacilli > Caryophanales > Bacillaceae > Bacillus > Bacillus sp. EB106-04-04-XG123. The sequence continues at coordinate 614,922 of NZ_JBYTDZ010000002.1, forward strand.
CTGCATTAGATCCAGAACTTGTAGGAGAAACGCTTGATGTCATTAAACAGGTAGCACAAACCGGGGTCACCATGATCATCGTCACCCACGAGATGAGCTTTGCCTATGATATTGCTGACAGGGTGATTTTCATGGAGGATGGGGTCATCGTCGAATCAGGTACGCCGGAAGAAGTCTTTGAACAGACGAAAGAAGAACGTACAAAACAATTTTTAGCAAGATTCTCATATCACCATTCATAAAATTCAAGTCGATCCATGCGGTCGGCTTGTTTCTGTGCAAAATAAAAACCAGTCTGTTCTAGCCATCAGCCATCACATACTGGTTCTTCTCGTTAGTTCAATTCCTTCAACTGATCAATATAAGCAAGGGCAGCCTCAAATTCTTCGTCCGTATAGCGCTGCTTGCTTTTAATGGTGAAGACCTTTTCCTTTATCTCATCTTCTGGCAGGTCATCAAAATATAAAATCGTTGAGACAAGCTCTAGGAAACGGGACGATTGCTCGTTCATCTGCTGCGTCAGCACTTTGAGGTCAGGCATGTCCACTTCACATTGATCGAGAAACTCTTTCCCATTGTCCGTCAGCGAATAGCGATATTGATAGTATCCGCCCTTTTTTTCCTTCATTTCGTCCAAGAATCCAAGGTTGCACAGCTCTTCAATTCTGAGCGTCAACTCCTCTGAATAGGGGCCATAAAAATGAAAATCGTATTTCTCGTAAAATGGCAAATTTAGCTTTTTTGCTATGTAAATCATCTTTTGCAGCTTCTTCCGTCCAACGATTTCCCCTGATTCAGAGAATACCTTCATCAACTTTGCATGCTCTTTCAACAAATTCCCGACATCTCCTTTTTCAGTACTTCTTTATCCCAAACCAAGCAGCTTCATGATCGCCTTCTTTTCTTCAGCTTTTTCCGACATATCTACAATTAAGTCCATCGGGAAATAAAGTTTATGATCGGTTCTTCGTTTACCGGAAATGGCGTCAACAATATCTGACTGTCTCGACAGTTCTTTAATATGACCACTTTGCGTCAAAAGGTGAATTGGCAGCCTCTCTTCTTCCTCCCCTGGTCTATAAAAGTCATAGGGCAAGTCAGAAGACGAATCGACCACTAAATAGTAGTCAGGATCAATTCCTGCCTCCTTAAACAAGGCGGTCAGCTTGAAATATTTCGTCATTTCTTCATTTGGATTAAACTCTGTATATTGGAACAATCGGCGGTTCATAAAACGGCGGCACAAATCGGCCAGCACATGATCTTCTTCGTCTTCCCACGCCTGAAAATAAAATAAAACAATCGATTCATCCAGCTTAATATAGTCCTCTGTGGTGACATTTCCCTCAAAGATTGAGTAAAAATGAACTGGGGCATGTGTAAAAATATAACCCGTTTCATGCAGCTCTTTTGCACGATGAAGGATTTTCGTTAAAATGACTTCCGCACTGCGTGTCACTGGATGGAAATAGACTTGCCAGTACATTTGATAACGGCTCATAATATAATCTTCTACCGCATGCATCCCGCTCTGCTTCATCACAATCTGATCTTCTCTCGGGCGCATCACACGTAAAATACGTTCCATATCAAAGTGGCCGTAGCTGACGCCTGTATAGTAGGCATCACGCTGCAAATAGTCCATTCGGTCGGCATCGATTTGACTTGAGATCAAACTAACCACCTGTTTGTTTTGATACGTTTTGGCAATGACTTCAGCCACATGCTTCGGGAAATCATCACTCACCCGGCGGAGCACTTCATTGACTTCCGTCTGCCCTAAAATAATATCTCTTGTAAACGATTCATGGTCTAAGTGAAAGACCTTTTCAAAGGAGTGAGAAAATGGACCATGTCCGAGGTCATGAAGCAAGGCTGCACTAAGTACAAGCTCGCGCTCTCCTTCATCCCATTCAGGCCGCCCTTTAAACACATCATCCACAATTCGTCTCACAATCTCGTATACACCGAGTGAATGATTGAATCGGCTGTGTTCTGCACCATGAAACGTCAAATACGTGGTTCCTAGCTGTTTAATCCGTCTCAGGCGCTGAAATTCTCTTGTTCCTATTAAATCCCATATTAATGCGTCCCTTACATGAACATAACGGTGCACAGGATCTTTAAATACCTTTTCCTCAGATAATTTACCTTTTGGATACGCCATCGTTTCGTCCCTCTTTTTTTAAGACGTGTTTCTATTATATCGGGTAACTTTTCCCGAAAACATCCTTGAATTTGTTGGTGAATGTGTTCTCAAAGATTGCACGGACGTAAAAAGCCCGACCTGACAGGGACGGACCTCTTTTTAGGTCGACTGAACACATTCAGTGACATTTATTTGACTTTTTTTTGAACCTTTTCGAGTAATTCATCTTCTGTTGGTGCGGATAATGGGCGATTGTTCACAAACGCAAAAGCCTTTTTTCGTCCTGGACCACAATAGGATTGACAGCCAATCTCAATTTTTGCATCAGGGTCAACCGATTTGAGTCGAGGCAATAACGTCTTTAGGTTCGTCGCATCACAATCGTCACATACGCGAAACTCATTAGCCATGGTCTTACGCTTCCTTTCAATGATGATACTTCATTCTATATGAAACAGTTGGACAGCCAATCGTGAATAATATACCACCCAACATTGTACATCGAAGCGGCTGGACTTGCAAGACGCTTTGCCGCCCCAATGACGCGTTTACATAAAAGCTAGTATTTTCCACTATCCTTTTAGCAAACTTGTATAAACCTTCTTGAACTTGGCTAATCTAATACCATCAAATCATATGGGGGTTTAAACACATGTCAAAACAAAGACAAGATGCTTGGTCAGAGGAAAATGATCTCCTCCTGGCAGAAACCGTCTTACGTCACGTCAGAGAGGGCAGTACGCAGCTAAATGCGTTTGAAGAAGTAGGAGACAAGCTGAACCGCACCTCCGCAGCATGCGGATTTAGATGGAACGCTGTCGTGAGGCATCAATATGAAAAAGCGTTGGCACTAGCCAAAAAACAACGAAAACAACGGATGCGTGCACTTGGCAATGGCCAGCCTGCGAAAAAACGATTACTTTATCAGCCGCAAGTAGAAGAAACGGTCACTCAGGAGGAATTCTCCCAGGAATTGGAGCCAGCAAAGGAAGAAACATTTGCACCAGCTGCTGAAACTGCCGAACAGCTTCAGTTTGTGGATCAAAGCTACAATGAAGAGTTAGCTAGTTTATCACATTTATTGTCACAGGCTTCTCCTGCCCCAAATACCGCAGAGAAAAAGCCGGAAGCGAATCCATTTAGGCAGCATCAAGAATTAACCATCGACGATATCATTGATTTCTTACGCCGTTATGAAGGCGATGGTCAGCAATCCACTGCCTTACGTATGGAAAACAGCCGCTTAAAACGAGAAAACAATGAGCTTTCTCATAAAGTCTCGCAGCTAGAAGCTGAAGTGAAAAAGCTTGAAAAGGATCAGCTCACGATTCAAGAAGATTATGAAACACTCGTCAAAATCATGAACCGTGCAAGAAAACTAGTTTTGTTTGAAGAAGACGATAGTGCCGCACCAACCTTTAAAATGGACCGGAACGGCAACCTCGAAAAAATGGCAGAATAACAAAAAGTGCTCCCCGCCTCGGGAAGCACTTTTTTAAATGCCCAAAAATAGCATCACACTAAAAAGGACATTGATCAAAAACACGAACATAAAAATATACCTGACCTGCCTTACTTGAAAATCACCAAACATAAAAATATAAAGACCTGCGATGCCAAGTGTCAGTACAGGCTGAAGAAATGGCACTAAAAGCGAAATGCCGTAGCCGGCTCCCATGATGACAGGAAGCCATAGTAAATAGAGGTAACCGCCATTTTTGGATTTCAAGAAACCACTCCCTCTCTTTCTTCTATCTGCTTGATTTCAGGCTGAACAAACTTGAGTCCGGCTATTGTGCGGCCGCGTTTTTGTGATGTCCAAACCACAATCGCCGGCTGCTCTGTCAGAGATTCTGTATCAATGGTGATTAGCACTTTGTCATGTAATTCAATTGAAGCTTCAGACTCGATTTTACACCCAGATAAACTAATATCATGTATATTCACCGGCACCTTCTCTTCTAACCGGTCCTCATAGACTAGCGTGCCTGCCACACCTTGCAATGGTCTTCTCATCCATTTGCGCCGAATAGCCTTTGGTACTTTCTCCGTTTCTCTTACAAAGCGGAGAAATGTCCGAACAGCATAGGATTTTTTCTCACGATCCGTTATCGATACGTGCTCTCGTGTGAATAAGAAGCGGATCAGTGATAGGTACTGTGATTTTTCTGTGTTAGTAAAAGCCACACCAACCATCAGCTTGTCTCCCTCCGGATGACTCCAGACCACATCACATGCCACACTTTCATTCTCTGAAAAGGATAATTGCATTTGTCCTTGATTTAGAGAAGAAGCTTGATCCAATGGAATGGATAGACGTGCACCTGAATCACTCATATCTAGTAGAAAACAAGCAATCGACTCATCTTGATGATCAGAACGGAGCTGCCCCTCTTTTTCAATGACAAACCGCTCTGATTTTCGATAACGCGGACGATCAAACGCCACAATGAGTGCCATGAACAGGCCTGCACCGTTATAAAGTACCCAAAAAATATTAATCAACGTGAGATCAGCATTCATCGTCCCATTTACTTTCATATCGTATCCTATTTTCACAAGGACAAGCAATGAGAGCAGCAAGAAGATCAAATGAGGAATCATCGTTTTCAAATGGAAATGTCTCTTGTCCGTTTGAATTCCCTTCGGCGTGACAAGAAATTCAACCCTCTTCTTCAAAAACAGCTCACTTAAAGCCACACCAGCCAGGTGGAATGCCATAGAGCTTTCGTAAATATGACTCCAAAACATACTTCTTTTTTGATTCGACACCAGTTTAAACGCTAAATACGAACTAAAGAACGCCGGCAGCCAAAACATGAAAATGGACTGAAAATCGGCCCAGAAACTTTGAATACCAAATAATAAAAACAATATCGGTGTAAGAATGTAAATCATTTTAAACAAACCGTTAAACCAATACACAATGCCATCTAAATAAAGAACGCGCTGCATAAGCGTTAAGCCGCGAACCTTCAATGGATTAAACTTACGGGCGCACTGAATGTTCCCTCTCGACCACCGGTCTCTCTGCTTTAACAGATCAAGCCAGCTTTCAGGTGCCAGACCGACAGCTAATACCTCTCCGACAGACACAGATTTGAACTTCCCTTGGAGAAGCATTCCTGTCGCCATGTCTTCTGTAATCACCCCAGTAGCAAATCCGCCAATTTCCTCTAATGCTGTTCTTCTAAATACCGTATTACTCCCGACATACATGACCGCATTAAATCGATCTTTACCAGCTTGGAGGGTTTGCATGAAGAAGTCCTGCTCATTTGGAATTCGATCCTTCGAGAACATATTATATTGGAAAGGATCTTCGTTATAAAACGCTTGTGGAACTTGAACAAATGCAGTCGCTCCATCATGAAAGTAAGGCACTGTCTTTTCTAAAAAGGCAGGAAGCGGGACCATATCAGCATCAAGTGTGAGAATCAACTCCCCGTTCGTTTGAGACATCGCATGGTTTAAATTCCCCGCCTTAGCAAACTTGTTATCCGTTCTTGTCAGATAATGAACACCAAACTCAGAAGCAAGCTGCTTCACAGACTCCCTCTTGCCATCATCACATAAATAAATATGGACGCTGCCTTTTGGATAAGACAAATTCAAACAACCTGCAACCGTGCGCTTTAGCACTTCAATTGGTTCATTATATGTAGCTATGAAAATATCAACTGTTGGCAGCCTTTCAAGATCACTGATCATGACTTGTTTCCGATTTGAAGGCTTCCAAACAAGTGTATAAAACACAAGCAGCTGTAAAAATCCAATACATTCACAGGCCACAAGCAAGATGCCCATTATCATATTAAATGTACCTTCATGAGGCAGTGTAAAGAAAAGACGCCAGCAAATGTATGCAGCATTTGTTAACACACAGAGCACAATGGTGATTTTTTTAATCGTAGAGGCCATCGGCTGAATACGATACATCACATACAACAAAGACAAAACACAAAGCATAAACAGCGGGTAATACGTGGTGATGAATGACAATACATTTTCCTTCTTTCTTATGTCATAAAGGACTATCACATATATAAAATTTCATAACAAAGGAGGGGATTCTTCCATTACATTGCCCCTCCATTTCTTATATAAATCATTTCCACAATCTATCTAACTGATTTGAATAAAAATCAATCGCCTTTCGATAACTCAAAATAGCAGGATCGTTTGTCGTCTCAGTTAAACAGTTCAGTAATATTTCCATCGCTTTGCTATGTTCTTTCAAATTATACAAAGTCATGGCATAAAACGTTTGAATGGCTTTATTATCCGGATAAGCTTCCATCGCATGTAGGAATATCTGTTTTGACTTTTCATATTCCCCTAAGGTTCTGTATGTACTTCCTAACCCTAGTAAAGCGTCTTCTAGTTCTTCTGAAGACAATCCTAACTCAATGGCCCTTTCATAAAAAAAGACAGCTTGTTTTTCCTTTCCTAACACATCATAACTCCAAGCACATTGATAGTGAATGGAGGCATGATGTGGATACTCTTCTACAAGACGGGTGAGCATGTCATTGGATTCTTGAAGATGTCCACTTTCTCGAAGTTCAATGGCTTTCAGAAGTTTCGTTTCCATTACATCACCCCTATTTTTAAGATGGAAAGATGTGTTTACGAGAACACTTTCTCATTCCGCTCAATCATCCGCGTCATGTTTTTCTCAAACTCTAGCTGTTCCTCAGTGGTCAGTCCTGAAGCTGTCAGTTGGTCGCTCAGCTTTTGGAGTTCTTCTAGTAAAAGACGCATGAGAAGCGCACAGTCAATTGGTTCTCCAGTTAATTCTGATAGGGATGCCATCGTATCCGGCTGTATATCAGGGAATACCGCTTTCACCTCATGTCGTTTATCCTTTAAGGCCACCTCATAAAAACGGCGAATCAAATCAGCTCGTTTTCGACCGCTTCCATCTGCACACAAATAGATTTGCACAGCGACCCCTCCGCGTAATCTACGCTGAGAAATGCCGGCAAATTTCTTTCCATTGATACTCAAATCGTAGCTGCCTGGACAGTAAGAGCCGACAATTTCATAAGCTTCAATGTCCACCTCGTACATTGACAGCATCCGACGGATCAATTCCACCATCGCATCATACCCGCGGTCAATATCAATACCTTTCTTTTGTTCAGCAAAGATTAAAGACACATTCAGTACGCCTTCATCCAGTACCACAGCAAGACCGCCTGAATTGCGCACAATCACACGATATCCCTCATCCTCAAGCAGCTTTACACCATCTTGGAGAAAAGGAAGTCTTGTATCCTGAATCCCAAGCACAATCGTATTGTGATGCACCCAAGAACGGGCTGTCGCTGGTGAGAGGCCCTTTCCCACCGACGCGCAAAGCGTATCATCCATCGCAAAGGATTGCTTTGGGTCTACATAGAGCCCGAGACTCGACTGATCGATGATACGCCATTTCGGCTGTGTCAATAACTCAATAGGTTCATTTTTCATGTCCTGCATATCCTCTCGTTCATAAACTGTGTTTATTATACCATGGGAGGAATGGAGGGAGAATGCAAAAAAGCTCCATAACATTTGGCGTCACAGAGCGTTTCAGTTAGATGATTTTGTTTTCTTATTCTTCCTTTTCGAGATGAAATAAAAAGCTGCAATTAAAACGACAGGAACCCCGACCACGAGGCATGCAGCGATCAATGTATTCCACGGCAAATCGATCATCTCCTTAATAGACTAAACTTCTATGAAACAGCCCTCATTTACCCAGCTCAACAAGTCTTCAGCGACCAATTCCGCATGCTGAGGGTCCATCACACCAGCATCGACGATCCACACTTTTTTCTCCTCTTCTGCCTGCCGCATGAGAAGTACTCGCCCGCCGCCATCATCGCCAATGGCTACATAGCCGCTCGCATAATGATGGACTTCCCACGTTGCATTGCGTTCCATTATGTCCTCCGTCCCGTATAACAGAACATCGCCGCCAATGGAACATCCATTTGTCTGTTTCAGCAAGGTCTTATAAGCATGGGGCAGCGCCATGTTTAACTGGGATTCGGCCTCTTTGATATGTATGTCACTTGCTGGTTTGTTCACGTGCAGGTTTTGAATTTGCGGTAAATTGAGCATTTTAAGAGCCTCCTCTATGTTAAGCAGCTGATTTTTTCATGACCCTTTTATACATCTTTAAAAGAAAATAGCCTCATCTAGAACTATAGACAGCCATTCTATCTATTAAAGCATTTCTTTAAGCAAACTCTCTGCTTTATGCAATTCATCTAGAAAGGGGTTTAGATAGTCATTGTAACTATCCAAATAAGCTCTTACCCCGCCAATGATCAACATCTTTTGGAGATCTTCATTGTTCTGAATGATCCTTTGTGCATCCTTATATCTTTTGTATATTAATTGGAGAACACCTTGATTGATTTTTTGGGAATAGTCTTTTTCTAGGATGTTGATGACGGTTTGGATTTGTTTTATTAGTTCTTGTTTTTTGTCCATAAAACTCTCCTATTTCAATTTTTTAAAGTGGCTGCATTTTAGGACATAGGAAAATGTGATGTCTAAGTTATTATTACTTGGATATATTAAAGACCCTTTCTTGAAAAGGGTCACATGCGTTTTACGTTACTCTTTTTCTAAAGCTCCATTAATATAACCATTAACTGATTGAATGAGGCCGACGTCTCCTTTTATTGTTGCTGTTACCTCCCCTGTAATAGTAATTTCAATTAAATCTTGGTCATTTTTATTTATTTCAATGTTCCCTCTATATGTATCTGAAGATGTTTTTATTTCTAAAGAATGGATATCAAAAATGTCCACCTCGAGAGAAATCGAATTGTAACCTAATTGACCCCATTTTTTCGGAGGATTTTCCGCATAATACGGCATATCAAAATGCAAAGTCACTTTTCTACCTTCCTCTTTAATATGGATACCTTCAATTCGTATGTTTTCTAAGTTGGGAACCTCTTTGTATAGACTTTTTAAAAAGAAGTTTTCCTCTAATTTTTCAAACCACATAATATCACCTCTAATTATTTTTTAAATGGATAATGCTCTTTAGTCCCTGGGACTTTTCCTGTTCTAGGATTATCAAAGGGTCGTACATTAAAGTGGGGCCCTTGTCCACCTTTTTTATGACCTGCACTATGATCTTGTATGATAATTTTTTGACCCTTGTTATTAGTATATAGATACTCTTTAGTCCAAATAATTTTACCATATTCGTCTTTTATTACACGCCCACCTTCATGAGGAGCGGTTCGCATCTCTACACGCCGAATTGATTCAGGATGTTGAGATCTTAAAATGCCAGCATCCTTTTTAGCTTCATTAAGAGCACCATGTCTGCTAGGAAGTTTCACTATGGTCTTAGAGCTTTTACCAGCCTTTGGAACCCTCTTAGCTGCTTTCTCCCCTTTAATAATCTTAAAAACATATTTCCCCACTTTAACAATGTTGGTGCTTGGAACCATGTACATCCCTGATACCAAACGATCCATATCCGCGACTTTATCACCTGTAATTGGATCTCTTCCTGTAATAACCCGAATTGCATCGTTTATTCCTGTAAATTCAACCGCTTTATTTAAAATATTTTGGGGTTTATCGCCTGTTTTTACATCAGAAATCGGTTTAACGCTCTCAATCGTTACTTTGTTTTTTTCTGATATTCGTAACCGATACAGCATTCCATCTCGCATGACGTCAACCGTTTTGGCATGTTCGAAGTTGATCTTTTTGTACTCATTTATGTTGTATACTTTTCCATTTAAAGTTAATGTGGTTTGATTGATTTTACTAGACGGCGTTTCCCGAACAACCGTCTCCACATTCGCTTGTTGTTTCTCTTTCAGTTTCTTCAGCATGATGATCATTGGATTGTCTTTTGGGTTGTCTATTTTGTCGTTCAATCCACTGATGGTGCTGCTTACTTTTTCTTTTTTTCCATCTTTGAAAATAGATCCCTTTTGATAGCTTGTGATGTCGATTTTTGGGCCGGTGAACATGGTACTTAAGGTATCTATGTATTGCTTCATTGTTTGAAGGGAGCTTTTGGTTTCATGTAAAGCACTTGTCTGCTCCCTGTCAAATGCATGAAGCAGACCAATGGTTCTTGAGGTCTCAAGCCATGCCTTTTGATAGTTTTGCTGAAAAGCTGATTCGTCTACACTTGGCAAGTGAACAATATGACCAACTCTGCCGATGGCGTGGTTTACCTCTGATACGATTTCAGAAATCGTACGTTCAGCTTTTTTTAAGCCTTGATCAAGATCATCTTCGATAAACGCTTGTGAGATAAAGCCGTGCTCGTTTGATTCTAGTGCATGAAGAGCCTGCTTTGTGTTTTTTAATGCAGCGCTATATTCCTCAATGACGACCTGAAAGAATTGCAGGAAGGGAATATGGCATTCTGTATAGAAGGCGCGGATGGCTTGTCCTGCCTCTCCCTTTAGTGCGCCATCGAGTGAGATGATGTGATGGATTTGTTTTTCTAAGGAGCTGATTTGCTGTGACTGCTGCTTTAACGTATTCAGCGTTTGATCTATTCCGTTTATTAGCGCAAAGGCGTCAAGGGTTTTCATTGCGTTCTCCTTTATTTTCTTTTACTGCTAGAAGCAAGCGCCTTGTCCGTTTCAATCATGGTGTTCACCGCTTGTTCTGTTTGTACAAGCTGTTTCTGAAGGATGCCTATATAGGAATTACTTAATTCGTTCAGCTGTTGATTGATCTTTTCTAATGAGTCTGCTGTCAGGAGCTGATTTCTTCCTTTGATGGTTGTTGGAAGGGCTGCATTCATTTGAGTGCCTGATTGTTTTGCTTGCTGTAATACTCGTTTGACCTGACTGGCATCTATTTTAATTTCTCTCGTCATGTGACTACCCTCTTTTTTCTTCCAGTTGTTTCTGCTTTTCTTTCTCTATTTTTCTTTCAACCGAATGAATTTCATGTTCTAACGATTGGATCTCTGATGTTAGGTCATGGATTTTCTCATCAATTCGATTTAATAAATTGGTTAGCTGCACACTTTTTATCTCTTGACTGGCGGAAGCCATTTCGTCTCGAATGTCATCAAACGTGTCTGCCAAATGGCCAAACCATGTATGTGATGTCAGATCTGGATGAGTGATTTTCTTGCTGGCATCTGACAGGGTTGATTTTGCCTCTTTGATTTCTTTGCGGCACATGTTGAGTTCGATGATTTGTTCTTTTTTTATAGATATATCTGCCTTTAATGAATACAAGGCTGTTTTATAACCGATGATTGCTCCAGATATCGTCAAACACCTCTATCCCTTAAATAGTCCTCCGTTATGTTACCATTTACTAGCACAAGAGGCATATGATTGAAAGTGAATTTACCAAAAAATGAATCGTACGTATTGGGTTTTAATACCTATTTCTCGCGCACAAAAAAGCTGAATTCATTTACTGAATCCAGCTGTTTATTGCTTATTTGAGCGAATCACTCGCTGATGCTGATGGATGATCGCTAAATGAGGTGTCTTTCTTTTCAGGAATATAATTGAGAGAGAAACCAACAAGACTAAAAAAGGCACTTAACACCAGTGTTGGGTTTTTGAATAGATTCGTACTCGCAATAATCATATCTCCCTTTTGCAAGAGAATCCCTAGTATTTGACCGAATACCAACAGGGCTCCTGACGTTAAGAACAGGACAAGCAGCACTTTAAATAATAATTCCATTAATGCTCTCATGTGTTTCTCCTTTCTATACTGGAAGTATTCCCATTCCGATGAGCCAGCCAATTCCCACGATCGGCAGCATATAGTAGAGAATCAGCGGTATAAATGTTTTCTCAGGTCTGGCTCCTGCAAGACCAGAAGCAATGAAAATCGATCCTGATGCCGGCGGGGAAGCGCCTTCTGTCGATGAAAAAGCAAGAATGGCGACAACAGCCACAACTGGATCAACTCCGACTGAGACTAAAGCTGAAAACGAGACAAGTCCAACAGCTGTTAATGTGGCTGTTGAAGATAATGGTCCAGCCACCAGCGTGACAAGAATTCCCACAATGAGTACCATGAGCCATTTCGGAATGGTAAGTACTGATGTGATTTGCGTCAAATCTTCTGCCAATCCTAATTCAGCAAGCACCTGGCTTGCCGCAACAGCAAACAGCATCAAAGCACCAATCGTTGTAAATTTAGGAATGGCCGACTTGAAGAACTGAGACCAATCAAGTGCAGATGCCTTTTTCCTTCCAATTGTTAAACTAATCAGCATCATGAGAATCGGAATCCACGTAATTAAAGAAATTTGATCCATTGCCTCTGGTCCGATGTTTGGATTACTTTTTAAGTAGTTTGCCAGTGGACCAATTGTGATAATGATAGGAATCAAGGCACCGAAAAAAATAAAGATCGACTTCCACCCTTGTTTCACAGCTTCCCTAAAAGGAAGAATATCATCTGGCGGCATGGCCTGAATTTTATTCTTTTTCACCAGAATATACACCAAAATAAATCGGTATACGACTTGATACAGTCCTCCTATGAGAAGCGCAATATATAAATCTCCTTCAGATACAAGGGCTGCAATTGGTGCAAAACCCAGCATGATAAACATGGAAGAGTTCGGAGGCAGTGCTGCTCCAAGTCCGCCATTCCCTGCTAAAATGGTCGCTGTATGGGTTCGGCTCCAGCCTGATTTAATCATCCAAGAAGCCGTGATAGAGCCAGTGGCAGCTGTGTTTGCAGAATTTGAACCTGAAAGAGCACCTAAGACTGCTGAGCCTAACGTACTCATATAAGCCGCTCCACCAGGAAGTTTACCTACAACCGAATTTAAGATTCGCAAGAGTGCATGAATTAATTCCAGCTTTTCAATTAAATAAGCCATGAATACAAATGCGACAGCTGCATAGAGCACCTCATATGTGGATGCAAATTTTAATCCATCCCAGAAAAGTCTTAATGCATCCAATCCGCCAAATAATGTGGTTGCAATAAAGCCTAATAGCATGGCTTCTCCCATATTCCGTTTCACGACGACATTCCATATAATGATGACAGCTATGAATACAATCAACGCAATAAAACCCATATCGTTTTTTCGCCTCCCCTTTGTTAAATAAAACGCTTACAATTTATTACCCCTGCTGCATCACGTCAATGACTTCTTCCCAGCTGGCCGGCTTTTTCCCATTAAACCGTTCAACGAATTGAAAGTCTGCTAATCTCTCTAGCTTTTGTTGTGCTGCCCGAGACATACCGGCATCAACCTCTGCTTCATCTAGCATTTCAATAGAACCAAGAAGCTCGATCGCTCGTCTTTTTGCATGCAATGCACTCCCTGTCACAAGACGGTTCATGGTCTCTTCAAAACTTTTGCTATCCATTGTATCGCTTAATGAAGAAATCACTTGTTGTTCCACATTATATTTTTTGGAAATTTCCAAAAATTCAATCATGAGACCAACGATCCCCTTCATATAAACGCTTCTGATCAGCTTTAAGGCAGAAGCATCTCCTGGCTGGTCACTGATTTTTGTGATATTCATGCCATAAGCATTCATTACTTTCATGAATTGGTCGGTTCCACTGCCGCTTGCCGTGATCGGAACCTTGTGTTTGTTGACTGGAAGAGGCCCTAGCATGGCAGCATCTACGAATAGAGCTTTTTGCTTTTCAATTTCGTTTGCCACTTGCTTTTTGATGTCTGGTGTTGATGCTGACACATCTACATATAGTTGATTCTTTTTCAAACTTCCCGTTACAGATTGTGCCACTTCTAAGGTTTTATTCGCTGGCACAGCTGCAATGACAATATCAGATTTCTCAATGACTTCACTAATACTGCTGGTTAATTGAACTCCTGTCTGCGATGCTTTTTCTTTCAACGCTCCAGCCAATTTCTCATTTTGTAAAAGTACATCATATGCATAAAATTGATCTAATCCTTCTGTTTTCAATCCCGTTGATAGCTCATATGCTGCTTCTCCATAACCGATAAACCCTATTTTCATCACCGATTCTCCCCTATTCCTGAAATTTTTTCAATTTGCCTGCCAGCCATGCAGGTGCTAAGAGACTAGTGTCTTGCTTTCCTTCGTCCATATATTGTTGAATCGTGTTTAATCTCTGATTTTCATACGCTTGTTTCTCTTCCGCTAGTGTGAGCATGTGTTCCGCCTTCTCCTGTGGAACGATGACGACTCCATCATCGTCAGCAATGACTAAATCACCTGGTGCTACTTTGACACCGCCGCACGAGATGGTTTGATTCAATTCCCCAGGACCATCTTTAAAAGGTCCGTTTGGCATAAACCCCTTACTGTATATTGGAAAAGCCAGCTTCTCTAAAGAGAGTTTGTCGCGAACAAGCCCGTCAATCACGATTCCTTCTATTCCTACAGCCTTTGCTGAATGTGCCATCAATTCCCCTAAATATGCATGACCTTTATGGTCTTTTCCATCAACAATCAGTACATCTCCTTCTTTAGCAGAGTAGATCGCATGATGAAGAAATAAATTATCCCCTGGCCGTAAGCTAACGGTAAAAGCAGTTCCTACTATATTCATGCCTCTTGCAACAGGTTTAATTTGATGATCCATCGCTCCGGTGCATCCCATCACGTCTGACAGCAAGGTTGAGTTAAGCTTTCTTGCCCGATCTATTAGATCATTTGACACGAATTGAACAGTACTCATTGTTTCCATCATCCCCTTTGAGTTATATTCGTTACATTAAATTTTATTAAAGTAATATATATTACTTTCGTGACACGATCATACCATCTCGATTTTATTTAGTAAAGCGCTTTCATAAAAATTAAATGAAAAAAATGAGTCACCACACGACTAATGTGTTGTGTGATAACTCATTTTCGTTAACATATGATTGATTTGATCTAAACGAGGTTTTGTTCTTTCAGGGTCATTAATGGCTAAGGCACTTAAAATATAATCTACGATAAAGATAGCAGATACGACAGAGTTATGAGAGCCCACACTTGCTGAGGAACATGGTAATACATATTGTGCATACTTAGTTAGTGGAGAGCTGTAGCTGTCTGTAATTAAAAGCACTTCCACTCCATATGACTTCGCTGCCTCCAGCAAGTCCTTTATACGCTTTGCATAGCGAGGATAGCTGACCGCTATAATGAAATCATCAGATTGAAAATGAACGAGATCATCCACCCAGTCGCTTTTGTCCGCATCAATATATTGACAGTTCCCCAATAGCCGATTGATTCCAAATGACAGATACTCGCCAACAGGTCTTCCACTTCGGACACTTGTACACAGAACCTGGCGGGAGCTGGCTATTTTTTCAACAATATGCTGAAAGGTTTCTTCCGTGATATTGTCTAAAGCATACTGGATATTTTGAAATTGCAGCTCTACATGGTTATGCAGAAGCTTACTTTTATTTGAATGCTTGAGGTTCGCTTCAAGTCTCGTTTGAGGGGCAGCTTTATGCTTCATGTTTGATTGAAGCTCTTTTTGAAGCTCAGAGAAACCGGAATACCCTACAGCAGCAGAGAATCTCATGATGGTAGCTGTACTCGTCCCTACTTTTGAAGCCAATTTATCTACAGTTAAAAACGCGACCTCCATCGGATTGTGCACGATATAATCTGCAATTCTCCTTTGTGCCTCTGTTAATCCCGCGACCTTATGCTGAAGCTTATGTATTAAATCGTTCATTATAGCACCTGCCCATTCTATCGGCTTTATCTACGATCAAATTTTTTCTTTTCCCCTATATTGTACACATTTGTCATCAAAAAAACAGCCAGCACGAATCTATCGTACTGGCTGCCTTTGTCGAGATCATTATAATGCTTGAGCTGCTGTGATCAGCGCAAGGTTGTAAACGTCTTCGGCATTACAGCCTCTTGAAAGATCGTTTACTGGCTGGTTTAAGCCTTGCAGGATTGGACCTACAGCTTCAAAGTTACCTAAACGCTGTGCAATTTTGTAGCCAATGTTTCCAGCTTCGAGGCTAGGGAAAACAAATACGCTAGCGTCGCCTTTGATGACGGAATCTGGCGCTTTTTTCGCTGCTACTGAAGGAACGAAAGCTGCATCAAATTGGAATTCTCCATCAAGTACAAGCTCAGGTGCCTTTTCTTTTGCAATGCGAACTGCTTCAGATACTTTTTCTGTTTCGTCTGATTTTGCTGAGCCTTTTGTAGAGAAGCTAAGCATTGCCACACGTGGTTCGATATCAAACATTTTTGCTGTGTTTGCACTTTCGATCGCAATTTCAGCTAGATCTTGGCTGTCTGGAGCAATGTTGATTGCACAATCAGCAAACACATACTGCTCTTCGCCGCGAGCCATAATGAAGACGCCAGATGTTTTCTTTACGCCTTCTTTTGTTTTAATGATTTGAAGTGCTGGACGCACTGTGTCAGCAGTTGAATGTGCCGCACCGCTCACAAGTCCGTCTGCAAGACCTTTATACACAAGCATTGTACCGAAGTAGTTTTCATCTAGTAATGCTTTTCTTGCTTGCTCTTCGGTTGCTTTGCCTTTACGTCTTTCTACGAAAGCTTGTACAAGCTCTTCAAAACCTTCATATGTATGAGGATCATACACGTCAACACCATCAAGTGTAAGACCTAATTCTTTTGCTTTTGCTTCAACATCTTGTTTTTTACCTACAACAATTGGCTGCAATACTTTGCCGTCTGCTAGTTTTTGAACGGCTGTTAGAATGCGTTCGTCCATTCCCTCAGGAAAAACGATCTTTACTCCTTTACCTGCAACCTTTTCCTGAACTGTTGAAAAAATATCTGCCACTACAATACCCTCCTTGATTTTACAAAAAAAGCGTTCTCTTTTAAGCATACTCTTCTTCTACCTAAATTCAAACTACCAACTTATATTATAGCGCTTACAAATTAAATTCTTATTTTTCAAACTAATTTAATCAATTTTCATAAAAGCTGTTTTCTTCGTTCAAGTTTTGATCACATCTCCATTTGGACAAACTATGTTATAGTTGGAACAGATGGAAAACTGTTAATAGGAGTGAAAGAAATGAGCGAACAACATACAACAAATGAAGCAGCTCAAACACTAGATGGCTGGTATGCGCTGCATGATTTTAGAACAATCGACTGGACAGCTTGGAAGCTGCTGACAAGTGATGAGCGCCAAGCGATTATTCATGAGTTCACAGGTCTATTGGAAAAATGGAAAACAGCTGAGCAAGATAAAGCTGGAAGCCAAACAATCTATAGTATTGTCGGCCAAAAAGCAGATATTATGCTCATGATTTTACGTCCGACAATGGAAGAACTAGGTGAAATTGAACTTGAATTCAACAAAACACGACTAGCAGAATTTACGATTCCAGCTTATTCGTATGTTTCAGTTGTTGAGCTCAGCAACTACTTAGCAGGAGGCGGCGATGGCGGAGATCCTTACGAGAACCCGCATGTACGTGCGCGCCTATATCCAGAGCTTCCTTCTTCTCAATACGTGTGCTTCTATCCAATGGATAAAAGACGTTCTGGCAATGACAACTGGTACATGCTTTCCATGGATGAGCGTAAATCTCTTATGAGAAGCCATGGCTTAATTGGCCGAAGCTATGCTGGAAAAGTAAAACAGATCATTACAGGTTCTGTTGGTTTTGATGATTATGAGTGGGGCGTTACCCTTTTCTCTGATGATGTGCTTCAATTTAAAAAATTGGTTTATGAAATGCGCTTTGATGAAGTCAGTGCACGCTACGGCGAATTCGGTTCCTTCTTTGTTGGAAACCGTTTAGCAAACGAGCAGCTGGCGTCTTATTTCCATGTATGATAAACTCTTAAGGCTTCGGATCTTTCCGAAGCTTTTTTATGTATTTGTTTAGAAAGGTGATCACATCATGAGAAACTTCCCCATCGCTATTTTTGCATTAACACTCGGTGCGTTTTCGATTGGCATGACTGAATTTGTCATCATGGGCCTTTTGCCAAATGTCGCAAACGATCTTCATGTATCAATTTCTGCTTCAGGACAGCTGATTACTGGATACGCACTTGGTGTCGCAGTTGGCGGACCTATATTAACGTTATCGACTGGGAAAATGTCGAGAAAACGTCTCCTCATTCTGTTAATGATTCTTTTCGTGGCGGGAAATGCTGCTGCCGCTGTCTCGACCTCTTATGGTCTATTAATGGCCGCCCGTATTTTAACGTCATTTGCTCATGGAACGTTCTTTGGCGTCGGAGCCATTATGGCTGCACGGCTTGTGCCTAAAGAGAAAAGTGCAAGTGCGATCAGCTTCATGTTTACAGGACTGACGGTAGCCAATGTACTCGGTGTGCCGTTCGGTACCTTTATAGGAAATCAATTCGGCTGGCGTATGTCTTTTCTAGTCATTGCCGTCATTGGTCTCATTTCCTTAATCGGTATCATCAGCTTAGTTCCGAATCAATCAAAGGAAGAAGTATTGGACATTCGAAATGAAGTATCCGTCTTGAAAAAACCACAGGTACTCGTTTCCTTTGCGATGACCATCTTTGGTTTTGCTGGTGTTTTTACAGCATTTACGTATATCAGCCCAATCCTGCTGCAAGTCACTGGCTTTCAGGAAAATGGGGTAACGCTCATCCTTGTCCTATTTGGACTTGGGGTCACCATCGGGAATTTAGTTGGCGGAAAGCTTGCTGACTGGAAGCTGATGCCGAGTATTATGATGACACTGATCCTACTCATTGCTGTCCTGTTATTGTTTACAGTCACTTCCGAATTCAAAGTGCCTGCCGTGCTGACCATTTTTGTTTGGGGAATCATTTCATTTATTCTTGTTCCTACCTTGCAATACCGCACGATGAACATGGCACATGAAGCACCGACACTCGCATCGACGCTCAGCCATTCTGCCTTTAATATTGGGAATGCCGGCGGTGCAGCGCTTGGCGGTCTTGCTATCGACATCACACATTTACAGCTTGTTCCGTTATTTGCTGCAGCTGTGACATTTATTGGCCTTATCATTACGTTTATGAGTTATCAGTCAGATAAACGAATAAAAAGGACCTGACATAGGTCCTTTTTTATTTCATCACAGTCATTTCTGGCTCTTCTATTTGTTTCAAGCGTTCCTGAATAGGATGAGAAAAAGAGTGCTCTGACAAGACAATATGGGAGACGGTTTTTGTAAATCCAGACACTTCTTGAATAAAGGCTTCAATTTCTTCAAGAGACGAAACTGACAGCTTAATGAAAAAGCAAGACTGTCCTGCCACTCGATAAGCAAAAAAAGCGCGTGGGTGCTCGTTCATAAAAGCCACAAAACGCTGATACTCCCCATTTAACACCGTAACTTCCAGCAGGCAGTCAATCAGAAGCCCTAATTTTTTATAATTGACCTGAACAGAATACCCTTCGATAATCCCTGCGTCCTCTAATTTACGCACTCTTTCTGCTACCGCAGGTGCTGATAAATTCACTCGTTTGGACAATTCCCTCATGGATAAGCGGGCATCTTCTCTCAATTCATTTAAAATATGCACATCTACATCGGTGATTTTCATTCGTACCTCTCCTATCCAAAAATCGTTCCATTTGAAAAGTATTTGATGATAATACTTATGATGCGAAATGTAAAATAAAACTAAATAATGGTAGAATTTATTTTAACGGAATTGAATGAAAAAGCAAGTATGGAGGGATCACTTGATGAAAGAATCTTTAGACAGCCAGGCTTCTAAAACATTTCCCATCACACTTGCCATCGCACTCACACTTGGCGTTTTTGCGGCGGGATCGGAGGAACTGGTGATTTCACCACTGCTGCCTGATTTATCAAACTCCTTTCAGCACTCTCTTGATGTTCTCGCTCTTTCCATCAGCATTTATGGGTTAGCTGTGCTGGTTGGAGCTCCGCTTCTCGTTCCTTTAGGGGACCGATATTCAAGAGAGCTGTGTTTGATAATTGGGCTGTCTTTCTTTTTGATTGGAACAGTGATGTGTGCTGCTGCCCCAAATTTGGCCGTGTTTTTTGCCGGCCGTGCTATTTCTGGGCTGGCGACTGGTGTATTTGTGCCAACAGCCTATGCTCTTGTGGGGGACCGGGTTCCATATGAATATCGCGGCAAAGTGATGGGACTCATTGTATCGAGCTGGTCTCTTTCTCTTGTCCTTGGTGTGCCCATTGGCGCTTTTATCGGTCAAAGTTTGAACTGGCGCTGGACATTTTGGATTTTCGCCATGATGAGTCTCGTTGTCCTGCTGCTCGTCATCCTTGAATCTCGAAAACAAGTCGCCACAGCTCATCCGAAGGCACCTCAAGCTAGGGAGAAATCAGGCTCTTTATGGGGGGCTTTGAAAATCGACCGTGTCCCTGCCTATTTGACCGTGACATTTTGTAACATGCTTGGATTTTATGGCATGTACTCATTTTTAGGAGCTTACCTGCAAAGTTTGTTTTCCGGAGGGCAATCAACAGCTGGACTTCTGATCATGGCTTATGGCGTTGGTTTTTCCATGAGTATATTTACCGGGAAATTAGCAGATTGGTTTGGCAAAACACGGTCTCTTTTCTTTGTGCTGGGCGGCATTACGCTCGTTCTTGCCTTACTTCCTTATGCCCCGTTCTCATGGACATTGCTCATTTTCGCTTTATTTATTTGGGGTGCCATGCAAAGTTTATCCGTCACGCTTTTGAGCACCGTCCTGAGCGACTGCTCCCAAACTCACCGAGGCAAAGTGATGGCTTTTTATAGCCTTGCTTCCAATCTAGCCGTTATGCTTGGGTCCGCTTTAATGGGACCTGTTTATGTCCATTTCGGCTATCACACGGTAGGACTTGTATGTGCACTCATTACGCTTGTTGGTTTTCTCATCAGCTTCATCAGCTATAAACGTGAAAAAACCTTACAGCAGAAACATAAAAACACATTTGAAACGTGAGCTCATTTCACTGCACATCTCGATATGTGCAGTTTTTTAGATCAATTTTTAATATCATCATAAAATACATTTTTTATAATTTTTGTTGACAATTACCAATTTTATTTTTTATAATCTAGTAAAAATTTGAAAAAGATTGGATGGTAAACATGATCTTAAAGAATGATGTTTTTCATTTCAAAGAAGAGCCCATCGTTTCACCTAAGATGTTTACAGTCAATACATTAGGCCCTAAGGGGACAAGCAGTGAATATGCAGCAAAACATTTCATCTCTCATTCCACCACTACACTCGGCACTCATACGAAACTATCCCTTTACGACACATTCGAAACTTGCATTGAACATACTCTCTCTAACGCACTCCAATACACTCTCGTTCCACACGCATACGAAGGAATTAAACACTTCTACATGAGGCCTGACCTGCAGCTTTTACAAATATTCAGATGTGACACGCCCATGTATGGTTTGGCTGTCAGACCAGATTTCCCCTTTCAAGAACAAATGCTTCACCATTTAAAAATTGTTTCTCATCCTGCACCTGTGAATTTGATTCAATATTTTATTCATCAAAATGCTGAATTTGAGCTTGTCAATTCCACAAGTACAGCCGCACAAAAAGTAAGAGACGGCGAATTTGATTTCGCTTTAACCAATGAGGTGGCTAGAGCTACATACGGCCTCACCTTCATTCGAACATTTAAAAGCATTCCTATGAGCTGGTCTATATTCGGAAAAGGAGAGATGTAAACATGACAACTGAACAAAAGGTGCAAGAATTATATTTTCCTCAAGCGAAAAAACGAGAATGGGATAATGGTGTCATCCAATATTCTACTGTCAGAGGCGATACGGAAGTGTTAATTTCATACGTCCCTCCTCACACGATCATCGAACCTCACGAGCATCCGGAAGCACAAATCGGCATCGTATTAAAAGGCGAGCTTCAAATGACGGTCGGCCAATCGACACAAGTGCTCACCCCATTAGAATCAGCCTATATTGCACCACCATTCGTTCCTCACGGCGCATCGAATTTGACAGATGAAGAAGTGATCGCCATTGATATTAAGAGATTAAAAGATGGCGAGGAATATACGGCTCCTCCTACTTATTTCTTAGACATTTTCAAAACGCGTGATTTGCTTCCTGGCATGGAAGTGACTTTTTTTGTTGAGGACTGGATGGAGCTTATGATTGCTAACATTCCGGGAAATGGCGGGGAAATGCCTTTTCATAAGCACCGTAATGAACAAATTGGGATTTGCATTAGCGGTGGATACGATATGACGATTGAAGGCTTTACAGAGAAGATGGAATTTGGCACGACCTACTTCTGTGATCCAAAAGAAGATCACGGCGCCATTAATCCAAAGCCAGAAGCATCAAAGTCTATTAATCTCTTCTTCCCTCCACGCTATAACCGCTTAAAGCCAAAAGCGTCTAAGGTGAAGAAATGAACATTGCCGGAAAAGTCGTCCTGATTACAGGAGGTGCGTCTGGGATTGGGCTTGCTGCCGTCAAGCTTTTCCTTGAACACGGAGCAAAAGTAGCTGTGGCTGATATCAATGAAGATAGCGGTAAACAACTTGTTGAATCATTGCCTCATGAACATGCTGCGTTTTTCAAAACAGATATTACAAATGAGGCTGACTGTCAAAAAACCGTTCAATCCGTGCTGAACCAATTCGGGACAATTGATGTGTTGATTAACAATGCAGGCATCGAAATTGTCTCACCTATTCACGAGATGACATTGGAGGATTGGAACCACATTCTACAGGTCAATCTGACTGGTGTATTTCTTATGAGTAAGCATACATTGCCGCATATGCTTGAGAAGAAAAGCGGAAGTATTATTAATACTGGATCTGTCGGAGGTCTCGTTGGCTGGCCTGACATTCCTGCATACAACGCAACAAAGGGCGGTGTCATCCAGCTCACCAAATCGATGGCGATTGACTATGCCGCTCATCAAATCAGGGTGAATTGTATCGCCCCAGGCATCATTGATACGCCATTAAATGAAAAATCCTTTTTAGACAATCATTCAGAAAGTCTTGAGGTTGTCAAAAAGGAAAAAGCAAAGGTGAATCCCTTGCTTCGTCTCGGAAAACCTGAAGAAATTGCGGGCGTGATGCTGTTTCTCGCCTCTGATCTATCCAGCTATATGACTGGAAGTGTTGTCACAGCAGATGGCGGATACACCGCTAGATAAAAAGGAGTGCTTTCATTGAGTAAAAAAACCGTACTTGTCATTGCTGACTTAGGAGGGTGCCCGCCCCATATGTTTTATGAAAGCGTGGCGGCATCTTATCATATCGTTTCTTATATCCCGAGACCCTTTGCCATTACAAAGGGACACGCTGAGCTAATAGAAAAATACTCCATTGCCGTCATCAAAGATCGCGATTATTTTGAGACACACCCTTCTTTTGAACACCCTGATTCTATTTACTGGGCACATGATGATTATTTGAAATCAGAGGAAGAGGTGGTGGATGACCTAGTCCGTGTGGCTTCCTTTTTCAAAGCTGATGCCATCACCACCAATAATGAATTATTCATTGCACCAATGGCAAAAGCCGCCGAGCGGCTGGGGCTGCGCGGCGCTGGGGTAAAGGCAGCTGAAATGGCGCGTGATAAAAGCCAAATGAGAGCTGCATTCAACGCTGCGGGTGTCAAAGCGGTGAAAACTCAGCCTGTCACTACTTTAGCTGATTTCCAGCAAGCTATTGAACATATCGGAACACCGCTTATTTTAAAGCCTACATATTTAGCAAGCTCGATTGGCGTGACCCTTTTTCATGACAGAGCGGGCAGTGATGATCTCTTTTTAAACGTAAAATCCTATTTGCAAACGATTCCCGTCCCAAACGCTGTGACATATGAAGCACCATTTGTCGCAGAAACGTACTTAGAGGGGGCTTACGAGGATTGGTATCAAGAGGATGGCTATTCTGATTATGTCAGTGTAGAAGGGTTCGTCGTGGAGGGAGAATATATCCCTTTTGTCATACATGACAAGACCCCTCAAATCGGTTTTACAGAAACGGCTCATATTACTCCCTCGATCTTAGACAATGAAGCCCAGCAAATCATCATTGAGGCAGCTAAGAAGGCAAATGAAGGGCTGGGCCTTGAAAACTGTGCGACCCATACAGAGATCAAGCTCATGAAAAATCGAGAAACAGGACTGATCGAATCCGCAGCTAGATTTGCTGGCTGGAATATGATTCCGAATATCAAAAAAGTGTTTGGTGTGGATATGGCCAAGCTGCTGATCGATGTATTAGTCGATGGAAAAAAAGCGGATCTGCCAAAAGAGCTGCTTTCTGGACATACGCATTATATAGCAGACTGCCATTTATACCCTCAGCATTTCAAAGAAAGCGGACAAATACCGGCAGAGGCTACACATATCACCATTGATCATGTCCATATTCCGCAGGATGCTTTAGTTGGAGATACTGTGATCGTCAGTGAATCCGTCCCATCTAAAGGCACCTTTGTGGATCTCTCTTTATTTGAAGCCTTTAACGGCATCGTGTCGCTTGAATTAAAAGGATCATCCTCACAGGATGTTGCCGCATCCATCCGCAACTTACAGAAGCAAGCTGCCATTCAGTTAATGGATGAATTAGTGAAGGGATAGAAAGAGAGGGTAATGTGGTGAAGATCTTACCATCTAACGTGATTGAACGGCTGCCAGAACAGAAATTTGGAACCGTCTTTGAGAAAATTGCACATAAAGCACAAAACGGGGCGAACATCATCAACCTTGGGCAGGGAAATCCTGATCTTCCGACTCCTGCACATATCGTAAGCGCGCTTCAAGAGGCAGCAGGCACTTTAGAGTTTCAGCAATATGCACCTTTTAGAGGCTTCGACTTTTTCAAGCAAGCCATTGCAGATTTCTACAAAAAGGAGTTCGGCACTGAGATAGACCCAAAGAAAGAAGTGGCCCTTTTCAATGGGGGGAAAACAGGCCTTTATGTCATGAGTCAGTGTCTGCTTGACCCAGGGGACATTGCCCTCGTCCCCGATCCAGGATACCCAGAATATCATTCTGGGATCTTGATGGCAGACGCAAAGCCCTACTGCATCAAACTTGAAACGAAAAATGGCTATTTGCCGAATCTCTCTTCAATTGATCCGGAGGTGCTCAAAAAGGCAAAGGTTCTTTTCTTAAATTATCCGAATAACCCAACAGGTGCTGTGGCAAATGATGCATTTTTTGAAGAGGCTGCTGATTTTGCATCGGCTCACGGACTGCATGTCATTCATGATTTTGCCTATGGTTCATTTCATTATGAGCAAAAACCAGTAAGCTTTCTGAATGCTCCTCTTGGAAAAAGTGTAGGAGTAGAATTATATTCTCTATCCAAAACATTTAATATGGCAGGATGGAGAGTCGCTTTTGCTGTAGGTAATGAGGACATCATCCAAGCCATTAACGCCTTCCAAGATCATGTGTTTGTCAGTATGTATGGCGGATTTCAACAAGCCGCAACCGTCGCCTTGCAAAGTGATGACCATCACATTCAATCATTAAAAGAGGTCTACCTTGAACGAATTCACTTCTTCATCCGTCAGGCAGAAAAGCAGCTAGGATGGTCCATCGAACGTCCAGCTGGCGCCTTTTATTTATGGGCTCCAATCCCTGATGATTTTGAACATTCTCATGCATTTGCAGACTATTTACTCGAACATACCGATGTCGTTGTCACGCCTGGGGGTGTGTTTGGAGCACATGGAAAACGTCATGTTCGCATCTCAATGGTTGCTCCAATTGAGCAGCTTGCCCTGTTTATCGACCGGCTTCGCATCCTTCCGATTCGCTTTAATCAAAAAACCCGCATCTAGCGGGATTTTTTGACAAATGGCTAAAATGGGTCTTGATTTTAGCCATTTGTCTTCTTTTCAGCGTGATAGAAAACCTTTGCAGCCCTAGGAAGGACGAGTACCGGAGCGGAGCGAATTTGACATTCGTGAGCACCGGCACGCAGACCTGACACCGAATGCGAGGGTTTGTCTACACGCTGGATCAAAAAAACCGCATATAGCGGGTTTTTTTGATGCTATATACTTTTCATCGCTCCACCATCGACAGATATTTGTTGTCCTGTAAGATAGGAGGCTTCCTCTGATGCGATAAAAGCGGCCAATGAAGCCATTTCACTCGCTGAGCCCACTCGTTGCATTGGAATTCCTGACGCTACAGCCTGTACAGCTTCTTCCCGCGATAATGCCTGTTTACGCATCATGTTTCCGATAAATTGTTCATACCGATCTGTAGCAATAAAGCCTGGGTTTAAACAATTCACTGTGATCCCTGAAGATGCAAGCTGTGTGGCAGCATTTTTACTAGCATTGATAATCGCTGCATTCATCATACTGTTCGTAAACATTTGGTCACCAGGTTCCTTCCATAGGTTCCCGACAATTTGAATGATCCGGCCATATTCATGTCGTTTCATCATCGCTGCTGCACGCTTCATCGTATCAATGTACGCAATGGCTTTTTGAGAAAATGCTGCCATCATCTGCTCGCTCTCACATGAATCAAAGGTATCTGGCTTTCCCCCCGGAATGTTATTAATCAACACATCCAGTCTGCCAAACTCTTTTTCTATTTCCTCAAAAGCCTCAGCCCGCACCCCTTCATCTGACATGTCGCCACAGAAAAGAGCCACCGGCTCCTTTGTTTCTGCCATACGCCCAATGTCCTGCTGCGCTTCTTCTAGTGAGGATTGATTTCTAGAATTGATGATGATCTTTACATTATCTTGAGCGGCAAGCTTAATGGCGATGGCCTTTCCAATCCCTGTACTTGCTCCTGTTACAAATGCAATTCTTTTAGACAAACTCATCCACATCCCTTTTCTTATCAGCTTCGTATATATACATAAAATGACACATATAGAATGTATTTCAACAAAAAAAGACCTTTCTCCTGCGAAAGGCCCCTCGTTCTCTATTTAAATGTCGTTTCCCAATCAAACCCGATCATTTCGTCATTCCAGGCGATTCGCTTTTCATCTGGGTTTTTCGGGTCATACGATTCTGTTGTGAAATACACAATTTGCAGCGGCGTCTCACCTAATACACGGTAGCCATGCGCGACACCCTTTGGGATAAGAAGCAGCATCGGATTGTCTTCCCCCATATAATACACATCGGTTTGCCCCTTTGTGGAAGAGTCCTCACGCAAATCATATAACACGACCTGTGCATGACCTGCGGGGAAGAACCAAACGTCGTCTTGTTTTTCATGATAATGAAAGGCTTTGATCACGCCTGGAAAGCTTTTCGACCATGACGCCTGCCCAAAACGTTTCAGCATCGGTTCATCATCTCGAATGAGCTCTGCAAAAAAGCCGCGGTCATCACAATGTTTCATGAGTTTTTTCGTTTCAACACCATCAATCATGCTGATGCCATCTCCCTTCTTTCTGCAAGTATTCGTGAAGTGCATCCTTCCAATGCCTCGGCTGCCAGCCTGTGGCTTCAATCGCTTGAAGATCTAAGACAGAATAGGCCGGGCGTGGCGTTTGGAAGCCGTACTCTTCCGTGGAAATCGGCTCAATTGTGGCGGACAAGCCGCTTTTCATCACAATTTCTGACGCAAAATCAAACCAGGAACAGCTTTCTCGGTTACTGACATGGTACACGCCTGCCTTCTGATCAAACAAATGAATCAGAGCCTCGGCTACATCCTTTGTATAAGTAGGAGACCCTATCTGATCGTTCACAATGCGTAAATGATCCTTCGTTTCAGTGAGCCGAAGAATGGTATTCACAAAATTATGCCCCTCATGTCCGTAAAGCCACGAGGTACGAATGATTTTCACTTCGTCTGATACAAGCTGAATCAATTCCTCACCAAGCTTTTTACTCTTTCCATAAATGGTTTGAGGATCTGCTTGTGCATCGACTTGGTAAGGGGTGTCCGCCTGCCCGTCAAACACATAATCTGTACTGACATGTAACACATCAGCCCCTGCGCGCTTTGCTTCTAATGCTGTATAGTAGGCGCCAATGCCATTCACAAGATACGCCTTTTCGGTTTCTGTTTCACATTGATCAACAGATGTATAGGCTGCTGCACTGACAACAATATCAGGCTGATAGTGTCTCATCGCATGTCTGACTGCTTGCTGGTCTGCGATATTGAGCATGTTCCTCGTTAAGGCAATGACGGTCATGTCTTTTTCCTTGAGCTGCCTGCTCAATTCTTTCCCCAATTGGCCGCCTGCACCGGTGATTAAAACTTTCATCCGTCACCCTTCTTCGCTCTGATCGTATTTGGCTCGATACCAATTGATCGTTTTTTCGATACCTTCTTCAAATGACGTCTCCTGCGTCCAGCCGAGCTCGCCTTTTAGCTTACTGGCATCAATAGCATACCGTCTGTCATGCCCTTTTCGGTCTTGAATAAACGCAATTTGATCATGACTAATCCCGAGCTGCGATAAAATCGTTTTGGTCAAATCGAGATTTGTTTTCTCATTGCCGCCGCCAATATTGTATACCTGCCCCGCTGTGCCATTTTCGAGCACCTGCTTCACAGCTCTCGCATGGTCCTCTACATACAGCCAATCGCGAATTTGCTGACCGTCTCCATAAATCGGGATGTTCTCTCCATTGACTGCTTTTCTAATAATGGTCGGGATTAATTTTTCCTCATGCTGATACGGTCCGTAATTGTTGCTGCATCGTGTAATCATCGCGGGTAATTGGTGAGTGTGGATATAGGATTTCACAAGCAGGTCTGAACTCGCCTTGCTTGCTGAATAAGGATTATTCGGTGAAAGTGGTGTTTGTTCTGTGAAAGCAGGATCATCTGGCTCCAAATCTCCATATACTTCGTCTGTTGAAATATGAATGAGCTTTTTCGCCTTTCCTTTTAAGACCGCTTCAAGCATACGATACGTTCCGAGGACATTTGTTTGAATAAAAGGCTCTGCTGATTCAATGCTGCGATCAACATGCGATTCTGCCGCAAAATGAATGATGGCATCATAGACTTCGTCAAATGCTTGATCCAGCTCATGCTGAAGGGTGATATCCCCTTGAATAAAACGAAAATGAGATAACTTTAATAATTCATCCATCTCCTCTGGATGGCTGGCATACGTTAATTTATCAAAAACGGTGAGCCGGACATCTGCATCCTGAAGCAGCAGCTTCACAAAATTCAGTCCGATAAAACCCGCTCCGCCTGTAATTAAATAAGACTTCGTCATTCGGATCCCTCTTTTTTCTTCATCGTTTCAAACATTTTCGCAGATGCTTGGTGGAGAGATTCATGTGTTCCTGCATCAATCCACCACCCTTTTAACATATCATAGGTCAGCTGACTATTTGAGATATACAGATTGTTCACGTCTGTAATCTCTAATTCGCCTCGATCTGACGGTGAGATTCTCTCAATATATTGAAAGACTTCCTGGTCATAAAAATAGATGCCCGTGACGCAGTAAGATGAGCGCGGATACTCCGGCTTTTCCTCTATTGATAAAATTCGTTGGCGCGAGGCATCAATTTCTGCAATGCCAAACCGCTTTGGATCTGCCACTTCTTTCAACAAAACCTTGGCTCCTCTTTCTTGCTGTTGAAAGGCTTCAACAAAAGGGTTTAGTGAATCCTCAAATACATTATCACCAAGCATCAGCACAAACTTCTCCCCTTCTACAAAGGGCTTTGCATAGGATAAACCGTCTGATATCCCAGACGCTTCAGGCTGTACCTGATATACGATGTTCATCCCCAGTTCCTGATCGCTTTCAAGCAGCTTTTGAAACAGCGGGATTTGTTCTTCTTGTGATATGACCATCACATCTAAAATCCCTGCTTCCTTCAATTTGAACAATGACCAATAAATCATTGGATATGGACCAACCGGCAATAAATGTTTATTGAAAATCTTCGTTAAAGGCGCCAGTCGTGATCCCTTTCCTCCTGCTAAAATAACTCCCTTCACATCTACACATCCTTATGTTCTTTTTGGTGATGATTCATGAGGTGTATAAGAATGTTTTTCACTCGTTCAGTTCCTTTTCCATCTATGAGTGTCCGTCCATTGAGATGAATGCTTCTGCGGAGAAAATAGCTGCCGGACAGTCTTTCCACAGCACGCCGAATATCTTTTTCATCCACAAGTTCACCTAATCCAAGATGGTGACAGGCTCCCTTTTGCGCAAAACGAGCGGCTGTCACTGCTTGGTGGTCTACTTGTGAAAGGACAATGCTGGGCACTCCGATACAAACTGCCTCGTATAACGTCATCCCGCCAGCCACTATTGCCAGATCGGCTTCCGAGAGACGCGCAAGTAATTGATCTGTATGACGAATGAATTGAATATGCTCAGCCTCTATTTGTTCTTCAATGCGAGAGGCTTTTCCTGTAACCGCTAAAATGTGTAGGTGGTCAGCTTCGAGAAGTGCTGATACAGCCTTTGATAACAATCCGCGCGGGTCACTGCCCCCAAGGCTGATGACCACCTTTTTGCATTCTTTTCGAACCTCGTATGTGTCTTTTAATCGGCTTATCTCTTGATCTAACAATAAATAAGGTGTTCCATCAAAATATGCTGTCCCATCTACTTGCATGTGATTTTCGTCCAAACCGCCATAAATGCCGTTCACGACAGCATCGGCAAGCTGACACGCTTCTGCTCTATTTTCTTCGAATAAAACCAGCCTTGCAGAGCCAGAGGACGCTTTGATCAATCGAAGAAATTGGAGATCGCAATCAAGTACATCAATCAGCAAAAGATCAGGATTCAGCTCTTTTATGTCCTGTTCCATCTGAAGGAATGCCTTCGACTCCTGCACCAAATGAACGTGCCAATTTGGACCTGAGAGCATTTCTACACAGATCTGTTCATTTGTATAGAAATATAAGTCGTTTCCTTCTTGAAGCAGTTCATTTGCCAGCCGTTTCATTCTGACAACATGCCCCATTCCTCTTAAAAACCCGCCATACACAACAATCATGATTTTCTTGTTCATTCAGCATCCTTCTGTTTCACAAATTGATTCAGTCGAACAATATCGGGGTCTTGTTCGCAAATGGTGATGAGTTCAGCCGTAGGCACAGCAATGGAGCCGCCAGCTTTCTCTAGTAAACGGGTCGCAAACTCATAATCTTCTTCTGTATCAATCGTGAATCGATAAGCAGGATATGCAAGTTCTTTGGGCGGTGTGAATAATTGCAGATGAAATTGCTCAGGATGCTTTCTGATATAGAGCGTGACATGCTCACGCTCTGGCTGCGTAAGGGGAAAATTGTCGATTTTACTTAAAATCTGTGCGTCGATCATTTCCCCGGAAATACCGAGTGGTGTGCCAGTCGTATACGTGTAATCAGCCTTCTCTTGTCTATGTTTTTCAAGCATTTTCGACAAAAGGGCCGGATCTATAAATGGGTTATCTCCTGTTAAACGCACAATGATTTGCGGTTCAAAATGACGGACAATCTGCGCAAATCGCTGCAAAACATCTGTCTCACTGCCACGAAATACTTTATATCCCTTTGAGAGACAATAATGAGCCAGCAGATCATCTTCTGCCTCAACTGTTGTGGCAATCATGAGGTTCTGCGTTTTGTGATTGTAATGATCTGATTGCTTTACCCGTTCAACAATCAGGTCGATCAGCGCCATACCGCCGATCGGTTTCATCACCTTTTTGGGCAGCCTTGTTGAGCCCATTCTCGCCTGTATGACAAAGAGCACATCATTGATCATTTGGCGTCTCCTGGGTGAGTACATCTTTCCACGAAACCCCTGTATGGGCTGGGATATCTCTGACAGCCTTTGCGCCAAGTAAAATCGCCATATACCGCGGATGCAGACCTTGGCTTTTTTGTCCTGGACGTAACACAGCTAGATTTTCTGCGGTCAATGTCTCGCCCTTCGCAATGCCTTTTGTCGTAAAAATGCCTCGATACGCAAATTCACGAATCTTGCCTTCAATAGCTGTTGTCGTTTTATAAGAACTGCCAAGGAGCTCTTCTGGCACTGAATGAGTGTCAGCTTCTTTTAGATTCCGCTGATTTTCTGCCGCTCGAATATGCTGAACCATTTCCTTCAATTCATCAGGATCAAGAGCAAAGGAATGATCAGCCCCAGGTAACGTTTTATCTACTGTAAAATGCTTTTCAATGATTGCTGCACCAAGCTTCACAGCGGCCACTGGCGCTTCAGTCGGATGCTCACTATGATCAGAAAAGCCAATGACTGCATCGGGAAATGCCGCAGCTAATGTTTGAAGCACTCGCAGATTCGTGTAAGCTCTAGGTGCTGGATACTTTGCTACGCAATGCATGATAGCGACCTGCTGATTTTGTTCGCTTGTAATCGCCTCATATGCTTCATGGACATCTGAAATGGTTGCCCCGGCTGTTGAGAAAATAATGGGCTTTTGAAAAGATGCCGTATGACGCATAAGCGGCAAATGATTGATTTCATAGGATGCCAGTTTGAAAGCCGGCGGATCAGTCTGATTCAATAGATCCGCAGATTCTTCGTCACACACTGTGCTTAATAAAATCAGCCCTTTTTCCGCGCAGCGTGACAATAACACCGGAAGCCATTCTGGCGGCAGCTCCATTTGTTCTACTAAAGAAAAAATGGACACCTCTTCTCCCTTGGCTGTTTCATACAAACCCGGTTCCTTTTGATACATCCGATCAGCTTGAAACATTTGAAACTTCACCGCATCGGCACCTGCTTCTTTTGCCACATCAATTAAAGCAAGTGCCTGATCCAGCTTTCCATCATGGTTAATGCCTGCCTCTGCAATGATAAAGACAGGCGCACCATCCCCCACTTTGCGATCTCCGATATAGAAATGCGCCATCTTACCTCTCTCCTTTTTTCGGCCACACATGGTAATACAAGAAGGCATTTTTTGTTCTAAAGCCCAGCTTTTCGTACAGCTGAATCGCGGTTGTGTTATGCATCTGAGTTCCGGCAGACATAAACCGGTGCCCTCTCTCATACGAGGCTTTTATCATCGCCGTAACCAGCTTTTTTCCGATCCCTTTTCCTTGTGCATCTGGTCTAATGGACAATAAATCAAGGATCAGTTCATCGCCCTTTGTTACACCTTGAATCAATCCAATGACTTCACCGTTCACCTTTGCCGCGAGATTGATATCTGCACGTCCGAGCAAATTATTTCTCATCCATTCCTGAAAAAAATGCTGGACGACATTCTGATCTAGAAAAGGATCAAGTGCATACCGGCTTTTCCCAAAAGCCTGATGAGCAAGTGACACCGCCTCATCGTATTCCTTTTCATCCGGAAGACTGATGACCACATCTTCACCTGTTGATGGTATTTCCATTTGAACAGGCGGCGCCTCAAGACGAGTGAGCCCGCCTACATAGTACACATGTGACAGCCTTTGGACGATGCGGTTTTTTTCAAGATCAGACGCTTCAAGACGTAAAAAGAAAAAATCGCATTTTTCTGTTCTCATCCAATTGATGAAACGCTCCATCAATTCTTGAAAAGCTGACGCTGACTCCGCTTCTATAAACTTCACATGAAAAATATGCTGATCAAAAATGCTGCTTTCCCATTTTGACCATTCATATAACAGGACCGCTTTGAGCTGGGCACCATTAACAAGAGCAAACTGCTTGAAGGCGTTCATTTGTTCCGCTTGTTGTCCGTATTTCTCCAGCCAAGCCGCCAGCACCTGATCATCGATGGAATGAACGACCTTCATGATGATGCCTTCTGTTCTTTTAAAATAGACAACACCGCTGTGATAACATCCTGCACATCTTCATCTGTCATACTTGGATAGAGCGGCAGTGAGAGCGTCTGCTTGTAGTATGCGAGTGACTTAGGGAAATCCTCTGGTGAATAGTGATACGTTTTTTGATAGTATGGATGCAAGTGAACAGGGATAAAGTGAACACTCGTGCCGATTTTATATTCCTTTTGCAGCTGATCAATCAGTTCATCACGCGTGATGAATGCTTCTTTTGGATTCACTTGCAGTACATACAAATGCCATGCATGTCTTCCTTCTTGATGCACAGGCGGCAGGGTCAGGCCCGCTTCTTTTTGAAAAGCCTGATTGTATTCTTTTGCAATCTGTTCTCTCCGTGCCTGCATGTCATCTAGTCGGCTTAGCTGAACAAGCCCTAACGATGCCTGCACGTCAAACATATTCATTTTATAACCAGGTTCCTCGACCTCGTAATACCACGTTCCTTTTTCTCCATAACGATTCCACGCTCCCTTGCTCATCCCATGGAGCGCTAGTCGTCTAATTCGAGCCGCAAGCGCATCATCATTTGTTGTCAGCATGCCGCCTTCACCAGTCGCTAGGTTTTTCGTTGCATAAAAGCTAAAAGCGGTCGCATCCCCAATCGATCCAACGGGCTGACCGTGGTACGTTGTGTAAAGAGCATGGGCAGCATCTTCAAGTACAAATAGATCATACTTTTTGGCAATCGCTAAAATCCGGTCCATATCGCACGATTGACCAGCAAAGTGAACAGGGACAATTGCTTTTGTATGTGGTGTTATGGCCGCTTCTATTTTCTCTGCATCCAGATTGAGTGTTGCTGGATCAATATCGACAAATACAGGCGCTGCTCCCGTATGGATGATTGTATTTGCTGTTGCGCAGAATGTCAGAGGTGTTGTAATCACCTCATCCCCAGCCCCAATCCCTCTTGCCTTTAACGCTAAAAATAAAGCAGCCGTACATGAATTGACTGCGATCGCATGTTTTGCACCGGTCAGCTGCTGAAATTCTTCTTCAAACTGTCTTACTTTTGGTCCAGTTGACAGCCAGCCGGACTTTAATGTTCCGATGACTTCATCGATTTCTTCCTGTTCAATGAAAGGCAGAGCATAAGGAAGAAATTGTGCTCTCTTTTTTCCCATATCGCTTGCACACCCCTATCTTCATCTCTGAAAATCCACACCAGTTTTTGTTTTGAGCAGAGAAAGCAGAACATCGGTAGATCGCGCATGCGGATAGTGTTGTTTAATGAACTGAGCTCCTTGCTGCTTTGCCAGCTTCATCTCTTGTTCATCCGACAAAATACGAATGGCTTTCTCAGCTAGTTCAACAGGGTTTTCCATATGATAGCTGCCAAGCAACTCGTAATATGGGTATCTTCTGCCTTCTGTCATTTTCCCGATCAGCACACTCTTTTCAAAAAGCATGGCTTCAAGACCAACTGTTGATGTGAGCGTAATCACGATATCCACATATGGCAGCAGGTCATACAGGTCAATTTCTTTTTTAATCAACTTCACATGATTTCCCGCTCGTTCAATAGACACATAGTCGTTTAATCGATTTCGAGCAATTTCCCAAGGATGCGGCTTCATGATCAGCTGAATGTCTTTCCGTTTGGCAATCGTTTTAAGAACATCACCATAGAAGGCTTCAGAAAACGGCTGCGTTGCCACAAGCACGGTCTTTTTAGCCGGACTGAAGTTCAATTTACGAAAAATGAGATCCTGTTGAAGCGGTGTTCGCTCCTTCACCAAATCAAACCTCGGATGACCTGTGATTTCCACCTGTTCCGGCTGACAGCCTTTGTCTACATACCAGTCCTTTTCATACTTTCCAAACACCCCATGGCAAGTCGTGAAAATCGGTAAAAAGGCTTCGTCTCCCATAAGCGCGCCGTGCTGAAGACAGATACTCGTCAGCTGGCGTTTCACTGTTTGCAAAGCGAGTACGCGGCTGTAAGCATCCTCCGTCGTTCCAACAATAACAGCTGCAATCGGCTGCATTTGAAACAGCACTTCTATCTGGTCAATGACATCAATAAATTGCACAATGTCCTTCCGTAGTTTTTCTCTAAAAAAGACATTGCCAAAGACAGGGTGGTGAGCGTAAGGTTTAAGGAGAGCATTTGCTTTTTCAATATATTCAGCGTGGGCTTCTTTATTAACCTCTCCGGTTAATTCCGGCTTACTGATAACAGGTAATCCGAAATAATCTGTCTTCTTCCAGCGAGCAAGCACCACCGTTTGGTTTGGATGGAACCGCTTGTAATTTTGTTCAGTAAAACGCAGGTGTTCAAAGTGAAGCAATACCTTTCCATTCGCCGGACGATAAGCGATACGCTTGATCTGCTGCTTATGCTGATCAAAAAATGGCTGAATCTCTTCCGGTAATGGACAATCGGTTGTCAGTTCTTGACCAAATGCTTCATCTTCCATGCGTTCCCTCACTTCAGGACTGATATATTGATAAAAATTGCTGATCAACCCAAGAGGAATTTCCTTGTAGGACAAATCTTTCATCAGATTCACATACTCAAAGTACACCTGCCAATAATGATGAATATAGTGCGACATTTCAGGTCACCTCCCATATTTTTGTTTTAATATACTGCGGAGATCCCAGCAGGTAGACTGCTCGGGAAGTGCATGAATAAAGGCACTTTTCTCTTCTGCTGCCAGCTGATAATGAATCGACTGTTCTGTGATGTAATTTGTATCTAATATTTCATCAAAGGGATAAAACGGATAAAAATGATTTAATCGAAAAAAGAAGCGGGCATCCCCTATTCGATAAAAATGCGGACTCTCGTCCCAGTAGGACCCAAATTCATCATGAATTTTTGATAAGAT
Organism: Bacillus sp. EB106-04-04-XG123; assembly: GCF_058791855.1. Classification (NCBI taxonomy): domain Bacteria; kingdom Bacillati; phylum Bacillota; class Bacilli; order Caryophanales; family Bacillaceae; genus Bacillus; species Bacillus sp. EB106-04-04-XG123. The sequence goes on from NZ_JBYTDZ010000002.1 coordinate 651,582, forward strand.
GGATGCACGATGCACGACAGAGCAATGATCTATGGCGCAGGGAGCATTCCATTGCACTGTTTGCGCCGGCCGAATCATTTCCTTCACTGGCTCTTTTTTGCTATTTAAATAGATAACTTTAGAACTAGAATAGACAATATCTTTATCTGGATGGGCATCTAGATAATGAGTGAGCTTCTCTAAACGGTCCGGGGCATAGACATTGTCATCAGTGGCATAGGAAATATACTCGCCCTTTGCCAGTTCTAATGCTTGATTAATCAGCACGGCATAGCGAGTTTTCGCTGTTCTCTCTTCCAATGTTTTGACACCGCTTTGGATAAAGTGAACGCGCGGATCTTTGCGAAAGGGTTCAATAGCAGCAAGGGTTTTTTCGTTTGATCCATCATCCATGATAAAAAGTTCAAAGTCTGACAGCGTCTGCTGCAGGACCGCTTCAATCGATCTGCCGACGTAAGCCGCCTTGTTGTAGCTCGTCATAATGACAGTTACTTTTGTCAAAATTATCACCTCGGTCTCTTTCAAACTATGTTTATCATATGTGTCTCCTCTTAAAGAGACTGTAGAGTGACCTATTTTTTATAAAATTGTATTTTTTTATTGATCTTTCTTTGAAAAACGTGAACTTTTTGGTAATATAAGTAATCATTTATGTGTATTAAAGGAGTAAAGAACATTGGAAGCTATGAAGAATGATCACTCCCAAGAAGAGGAAGTAAAAGGATTTTTTCGATTTTTTAAAATTTTCGTCGCGACAAAAACGATTATTCGCTCATATCGACATTCCAATATACCAATTTGGCTGATGATGCTCCTTGCAAGTATCGCCGGTACGGGCTGGATCTACGAAGGGTATTTTAGCGAGTATATGGGCAATCATATTCCATTCCCTTTTATTCTGTTACAAGGAGCGGGTTATGGTATTTTGGCAGGCAATATGATTCTATTTTTCGGTGCCCTCATCATCAAATGGTTAGGGCGTCTCTTTTTCGGCTGTCAAACGGCGTATCGAGATATACTCAAGGCCTGCACACTGACGGTCTTTTTCCCTTCTGCTTTATTTGCACTTACTTGGATTTCCACTGTTGGGATGCTCGGTCCGTATACGTTTGTTAAAATCACACCATATTTAGATCAGCATTATGAAGTATGGTATTATATCGATCTTTTAACTCTTACGGATGTATATGCAAAGACGTGGATATTTGGAATGACTGTTTTAGGCATTGTCGCTGTGATGAAGCTCAGATTATGGCAAGCCTTCATCATTGTGATCACACCGCCCGCCACGTTTTTTCTTATCGTGACACTTTTATTTGATGTTCAGCACGCTGTAAACTGGATCATGTAAAAAGGACGAGTACCGATAGAAGGCGAAGGTTTGTCTAAACACTGAGGAATTGCGCAGCAGTTCCTTTTTTTCGTTCAATGTACATATTCTCCCCTCCTGTCTCATAGTGTGAAAGAGAGAAAGAATGCTATGGAAACAACAGGCGCCTAAACGCCTTCTGTTTAGAACACCATGAGGAAAGAGGAGGAACGTTATGAAATTGAAAAATCAATTTGGGCAAGGTTCGGGTTTCGAAGGTCAAGATTTCCGCCAGCAACAATATGGAGCAAATCCGTATCCTGCGCAGCAGATGGGTTATTCAGTCCCTCCCCAAACGCAGGGTCAAATGCAAGGACAAATGCAGCAGGGGTTTTCACCAATGCCGTCTACCGGCACTTCACAAGGAGGCCAAGGAACGCAAGGCGGCGGTCAGCCATACCAAATTCCTTCTGGACCGATTTATCAGCAAAATGTCACCGGACAGTTGCCTCTTGAGCAGTCCTATATTGAAAATATTTTACGATTGAACCGCGGCAAGGTAGCCACGATTTATATGACGTTTGAGGCGAGTAAAGAATGGAATTCGAAGATTTTTAGAGGCGTCATTGAAGCTGCAGGACGTGACCACATTATCATTAGTGATAACAAAACAGGAACACGATACTTACTATTAACAATCTATCTTGATTACATTACGTTTGATGGAGAAATTCAGTACGACTATCCATATTCAATGTCAACATATTCTCCGAGATAACGACATACATGGCAAAAGCAAGGCTCAGGTGCCCTTGCTTTTTTCTTTTGTCTAGGTTTTTGTCACACCTCTGGGGCGCGGCTCATAAGATGCCTAGTAGTTTTTATCAAAAGCCTAGAGGTGACATCAATGACTGTTGAACTGGATTATACATCACCAAATGTGAAATTTTCATACGATCTGAATCAAAGCCCCCTTGTGAAATACGATCAGCATAACCTGATTAATGTGTTAGGAAAAAAACAATTAAACTCATTGGATCAAGTGTCCCTGCTGGATATATATTTGAGTAAAAGCAAAGTCGTAGAGCCTCATTATCATCAAAATGCCGCAGAGCTTGTTTATTGTATAGCCGGTTCTGCTGCCGTATCGATGCTGAATCCATTTACAAAAAAACTGCACACCTATACTATTACACCTGGACAGGTGGCAAACGTGCCTCAAGGCTGGTGGCACTATGAAGTCGCTCTCCAAGACAGAACTCATTTGTTAGCCATTTTTAACGCATCTACACCTGAAGTGATCCTAGGCTCAGACCTTCTCACCCTCACCCCTTCTCACATCATGGCCCATACTTATTGCATGAACGAAACACAGTGGAAGCAGGCGACAAAGCCTGTGAAACCAAGCGTGTTTATCGGACCATTTTGCCACCGGGAGGAAGAGTCTCAAACGCATCCTGTCCCTCCTTCTCACTACGTCCCTTATTATCAAGCACCACCCAATTATACTCCTTACTGGAGTTAAGAAAAAAACCGATGCCCCTATGAGAGCATCGGTTTTTTACCTTATAAATTTTTTGCTGCTGCAATGACCAGCATGATCCAAGAGGCGATAAATGCTACTCCGCCAATTGGGGTAATGGCACCTAGAATCTTCACCTGAGTCAATGCCAGCACATAAAGGCTTCCTGAGAAGAAAAGAATGCCTGCAAGCATCACCCAGCCAGCGGCAGGAACCAAGGAGACACCTGACAGCTTATCTGCAAGAAAAGCGACAACAAATAAGCCAATGGCATGGAACATCTGATATTGAACACCTTTATTCCATATTTCGATATATTTTTCAGGGATTTTCCCTTCTAGACCGTGCGCACCGAAGGCTCCAAGGCCTACAGCAAGCATGGCGTTAATCGCACCTAAAATGAAAAATAGTTTCATTCGTCATTCTCCTTATCTCATCAATTATGTTTATCATAGCGCGGGTGAAGGGCGACATTCAACTTTCCCTTTACGTTGACACGAGATTGTCGGATTTCTTTTTCTTTCGTAACAAGACCTGATCGACAACAATCGCAATGAGCGTGCCTAGAACAAGACCGTTGCTTAATAATGAAATGAGCACAGGATGCATGCCTTTCAAGGCCCCCTGAGGCACAAACATCGCCCCTACGCCTGCTAAAACGGCAATCCCAAGGACAAAGCGAATCCGCGGAATTTCTTCTTTCTCATATTGATCAAACTCTGACATCGCAATCCCAATCATAGAAGAGAAGACCACAAAGTTTACAGCAAGCCCCACAGGTGATGGCAATGCAGAGAAAAAGCTCATGAGCAGTGGAAACAAACTAATGAGAACAACAAGTAGACTTCCTATGAAAAAAGGCTTTCTCGAAGGAATTTTGGTTGTCTGGATAAATCCTGCTGCCCCCGAAATAGGTACAGGCGCAATCGCACCGATCAGCCCGCTTAGTAAATGACCAAATGCTGCGACAAAACCGGCAGGACGTGCTCTCTTCCGCTCACGCAGTTCACCAAATGCCTTCACTGAGCTTTCCACAATTCGGATACTTGCCAGCATGTTCACAATGAGTAAAATCGTTATAAAAAAGGACGTGACAAGCAATCCACTGTCAAAGACCGGCATACCGAATGGAAACAGCTTCGGAAACTCGATGATTTGCTCTGGAATTCGAACTGGCTTCGCCAATCCGAGTAGAGCGAATAACAGCCATCCGCCTGCAAGTGCGAATAACACAGAAAACTGCCTCAAGTAATGCCATTTTGAGCGGCTGATCATGAAGGTGAGGATAATAATCAAGATCGATAAGCAAAAGACAAGCCCGTCTACTTGATTTCCTCGATACCCGATCCCCATCAGCCCTTTCATGATTGGCTGACTTAGCTGCACAACAAGCAGCAGCAGGTAAATGCCTGTGACGACTGGCGTAAATAAAGACGCGAGCCAATTGATGATTTTAAATAGACTAAAAATAAAAAAGAAAATAGCACTAAAAATTAAAGCCCCTTGTAATGCTTGCAAGGTTTCAGGATACGTCGCAAAGATTGTTCCTGTCATGCCGGCATAAAGGGTATACACACCCCACCAAAGCCCTGCTGGACTTTCATTGATCGGCAGCATATGGCCGCATAAACACTGCACCATCGCCACAAGACCAAGTGAAAAGAAAGTACTTTGAATCAGCTCTGCCGCTTGTACTTGGTTCAATTCAAATGCTTGTGCAATCGCAATTGGTACGGCAATAGAAGCTGCGATAAAAAATGCCATCCACTGAATGGCGCCCAAAAATAGTTTCAAACCGATCACCTTCCCTTTGTCGTGACAAGACCATTAAAAATCAAAAATAGAGTCGCCGTTCCCGTCCTTCTCTTTTTGACCCTCATCATTTTGCTGAAATTTCTTCGCGCCACTTGTGCCCATGAGTTTCTCCAGCATGGCTTGATCTGTAGACACAGATGGCGCTGATGGTGTATGTATCGATGGAGGTGGTGAGATGACTGGCGACTGCGGCATTTGCACCTGTGATGGTGCGTCGAGAATGACATCACATAGTGAAGAAATCGCTGCCACTTGACGTTTCACCTCTTCATCATTTCCACTTTGTTTTGCTTTTTGAACCGCTTCCTCCATTTTTTGAAGCAGGCTTGATATATGAATATTCAAGGGTAGACCCTCCAATCTAAAAAAATCTCTTTTCAACATTATTTTACCAAATGAACAAACCAAATGGGTTCATTTTTTCAAAGCAGTGCGCTCACGACTCTCTTATTTGACCCGTCACTATCATTCACACATAATAAAAGAAACAAAATCGTCTATGAAAGGATTAAATCATGAACAAGCTCACAGCTCTATTTCAGAAACAAAAAGTCTTTCAGAAGCCGGCAGTTAAAGAACGCATCCGCATTCTTCAAGACTTAAAAGCAGCAATCAAACAGCATGAGAAGGATATTTTACAGGCCTTAGCCCATGATTTGCATAAATCCGAACAGGAAGCCTATACAACAGAGATCGGGATGGTGTATGAAGAAATCAATCATACCATCAAGCACCTTCACAAATGGGCGAAGCCAACCCGCGCGAAAACACCGCTAACTCATATCGGATCGAAAAGCATGATCATCAAGGAGCCCTATGGAAGTGTGCTCATCATTGCTCCTTGGAACTATCCTTTCCAATTGGCCCTTTCTCCATTAGTCGGCGCGATTTCTGCGGGAAATGCCGTGATTTTAAAACCATCTGAGCTGACGCCGGCAGTCTCACAAGTGATCAGCACTATCATCAAACGTGTATTTCAAGAAGACCATGCGGCTGTTGTAGAGGGCGGTGTCGATGTCAGTACAGAGCTGCTGAAGCTGCCCTTTGATTATATCTTCTTTACTGGAAGTGTGGCAGTCGGCAAAGTCGTCATGGAAGCCGCCGCAAAGCATTTGACCCCTGTCACACTTGAGCTTGGCGGAAAAAGCCCCTGCATCGTCATGCCTGATGCCGACATCAAGCTGGCAGCGAAGCGGATCACCTTTGGAAAATTCACCAATGCAGGGCAAACCTGCATTGCACCAGATTATTTGCTCGTTCATGAATCCATCAAAGAGAAACTTTTGCTAGAAATGACGGCCTGTATCCGTGACTTTTATGGTGAACATCCCGAAACGCATCCGCACTTCGGAAAAAATGTCAGTCAGCGTCATTTTGACAGGCTTACACAATTTCTCTCAAATGGAACGATCGTCACAGGTGGACAGCGCAATGAACAAGAGCTCAAAATCGCTCCGACCATTTTAGACGACATCACTTGGGAAGACCCCGTCATGCAGGAGGAAATTTTCGGACCGATCCTGCCTGTCATGACCTTTGATTCTCTGCTTGAGGCAGCGCATATGATCAAAGCAAGGCCAAAGCCGCTGGCGCTTTACTTATTTACGACAAGTAAAGAAACAGAATCGTATATTCTAGACAACCTCTCATTTGGCGGAGGTTGTATCAATGACACGCTTATGCATGTCGCTACTCCTTACCTGCCATTCGGAGGCGTCGGCGAAAGCGGCATGGGACGATATCACGGGAAGGAAAGCTTCTTTACTTTTACGCATGAAAAAAGCGTCCTGCGCCAAACGAACCGCTTCGATTTTTCCTTCCGTTACCCAAATGCGAAAAACGGACTCGACTTGGTCCGCAAATTTTTAAAATAAACAGGACGAAGGGGCTCTCCCCTCGTCCTATTTTCATTCAATATCCTTGATACACCAATTGATTTCTTCGAATCCCATTTGCTTTAAATACGTGTTTACCTTTGAAAACGGCCGGCTGCCAAAAAAGCCGTTTCTTGCAGAAAAAGGACTTGGATGAGGTGACTCAATAATGTAATGCTTGTTTTGATCAATGCGTTCTTTCTTGTTTTGAGCATGTCTTCCCCATAACACAAAAACGACGGGCTGATCACGTTCATTCAGCACATCAATCACGCGGTCTGTCACACGTTCCCAGCCCTTGCCTTTATGCGAATTCGCCTCGCCCTTTCTCACAGTCAGCACAGTGTTTAAGAGCAGCACACCCTGCTCTGCCCAGCTGACAAGTGAGCCGTGGTTTGGAACAGGGCAGCCAAGATCATCCTTTAGCTCTTGAAAAATATTTCTCAAAGATGGCGGGTGTTTGACGCCTGGCTGAACAGAAAAGCTTAATCCATGTGCCTGCCCTGGGCCATGATAAGGGTCTTGTCCTAAAATCACCACTTTGACCTTTTCATATGACGTCAAATGAAGGGCACGATACACGTCATCTGGTTTTGGAAAAACGGTCTGCGTGCGATATTCTTCCTTCATCCATTCTCGTAATTCCTGATAATATGGCTGTTCAAATTCACTTTTCATCACAGCCCACCAGCTATCATTTAAAAATGGCTTCATTGTGGTTTTCCTCCTTCTACTTGCTGCGCTAGTCTGGAGATCATCGGTTTTCCATCCCACACAATCTCACTCTCTGATTCTCGTTTTTTCATCGCTGGTTCTTCTAATAATATAGCAAAGTTCGCTGTTGGCAGGTCGCCTAAATCATGCTTTTCACTTAAATCATCTAGGTAGTTCTTCCTTGTTTCACCAAGATCACTAGACTGATTTCCACCGCCGTCAAAAAACGCATAGATCACGCTGGCAGCCGGTACTCGTTTGACTCGGGCATGCTGTGATACACGCAAAAAGAAGTCCCAGTCCCAATAATGATGCATCGCTGGATCAAAATAGCCAATCTCATCATGTATAGAGCGTTTGTACATACTGCCGGAAGGAACATATGTAGAAAAGACACGCATATCCTCAATGTCCGCTGTATAAGCAAACAAACGTCTCGACAGTGGAAAACGGGTCGCGCCTTTTTCTTCAAACGACACAATTTCTGCATCAGAAAAGACAAAATCGGCATCTTCCAACGCCTTGCTCATGCGTTCGATATGACAAGGTGTGAAGTAATCATCGTCGTCACTCAGCATGATGACGTCGCCTGTCAGCTCCCGCACCCCCACATTTCTGGCATTCACATGCTGAACATTCTCATCTAAATGAATCAAGCGGATCGGAAGCTCAGGGTAAAGTTCCTGAATGCTGTCGACTCGCTCTCCTGCATCATTGACGACCACAATTTCAAAAGGCTGTACGGTTTGTCTTGAAATGGATTCAAGCAGCTCACACAATGCGCTGAGCCGGTTATGTGTCACAATTAATAAGGAAATCTTCATATGCAGCTTACTCCTTTAATAGATTCGTCTTTTTCCATTAAAACATAAATTGACTTTCTTCTCATGATATAAAAGGCGGTTTGATTTGATGAGAAAATGGGAATTTTTGATGAAAAGGAGTGATGATCATGGAATATATCACGGCTGAGAATAGTAAAGAAGCGAAAGAGGCCATCGACCACTTTCATTCACCGGGTCCAACAAAGGACGCTGTTTTTGTTTTTGCATACGACCCAGAACGCTCTGATACCGTAACGGAGTATACAGACGCCAAAAGCATGACTGCGGTCGATCAAGGGATTTTGGATCAAGTTGCCAATGTCATTCGCACCCGGGATGATGAACTGATGGCCAAAATGATGTCAGCTGGCGCCGATCAAAAGTTAGCTTTAACCCTTTTAGACGAACTGAAAAAAGGGAAATTGGTGATTTGTAAAAGGTAAGAAAGAAAGGCGTTCCGAAGAGAGGAACGCTTTTTTATGCCGTTTCATTGTGATAAATGGAAAAGCTGATTATAATAAGGGATAGAACAATAACTGTTACACATCACATTGGAGGTTCAGCAACTATGTCTATGAATAAAGCACTCACCATCGCAGGTTCGGATTCAAGCGGCGGTGCAGGTATCCAAGCAGATTTAAAAACGTTTCAAGAAAAAAACGTCTACGGGATGACAGCTTTAACCGTTGTCGTTGCAATGGACCCTCATAATCATTGGGATCATCAGGTGTTTCCAATTGATACGGCGACGATTCGCGCGCAGCTCTCTACCATTGTTGAAGGCATTGGTGTAGATGCTCTGAAAACAGGTATGCTCCCAACCGTCGACGTGATCGAGCTTGCAGCTGACACCATCAAAACATACGACCTAAAAAATGTCGTCATTGATCCTGTTATGGTTTGTAAGGGTGCGAACGAAGTCCTTTACCCAGAGCACGCGGAAGCATTGCGCGAAAAGCTCACGCCACTGGCAACCGTTATTACACCTAACCTTTTCGAAGCAGGTCAATTAAGCGGAATTGGCGAGATCAAAACGATTGAACAAATGGAAGAAGCAGCAAAACGCATTCACGAACTTGGTGCTAAATATGTGGTCATCACTGGAGGCGGTAAGCTAAGCGAGGACAAAGCCCTCGATTTGCTTTATGATGGACAAACCTTCGAACGCCTTGAAACAGATAAAATCGACACAGAATACACACACGGCGCAGGCTGCACATTCTCAGCAGCAGTCACAGCTGAACTAGCGAATGGATCAGACGTGAAAGAAGCCATTTATGCAGCAAAAGAATTCATCACTGCTGCCATCAAAGGCTCTTTCCAGCTAAACGAATACATCGGACCAACAAAGCATTCTGCTCATCGTTTTGACAAATAAAACAGAAAAAAACCGATTCGCCTTGTTAGTAGGTGAATCGGTTTTTTGTTTATCGAAAGCTGCGTCTCTGTGCAAACAGCCAATCGGTTAAGCCTGGCGTCTCATAAGCAGGCGTCCATGATGCATGGTCATATTCATACTTGCTTGCGTACTCCGTATAAAGCGGCTGGCCGCCTGCTTTTTGAATAGCTTGAATTGTATTTCTCGCATAGCTGATAGGGATAATGGAATCATCTTCTGCATGAAATGCCCATATCGGCTTGTGTGCTAAAATTCCTGCCTTGCTTGGATCTGCACCCCCCGCAATAGGAATCATCGCTGCAAACAAACGAGGATATGTGATGTTCAACTGGTACGTGCCAAATCCACCTTGTGATAAACCCGTCGCATAAATCCTTTTCTGATCAATCTGATAAGAAGTTAACACATGCTGAAGGACATCATAAGCTTTGTGTAAATCCGGTGAAAATTGAAACACGTTTGTCAGATCGATTTCATTTTGCAAATTTCTTGTTAATGCAAAGCCTCCATCCACAGCATTTCGCGCCTGAGGGGCTAATACGTACGAAGGATGTTTCTTTTGGACTTCAGGGGAAGCCCATAAAACTGCACCATCATTCGCAAGTAACTGCTTTTGATTGTCTGTTCCCCTCTCACCGCCTCCATGTAAGAACAGGACGAGAGGATAGGCTTTACCCCTCTTACGATTTTTTGGAATATACAGCCGATAAGGCATTCCTTTGTATTCGAAAGATAAAAAAGATGATGCAATGTCCTCTCGTGTGACAAACCGATAATTGTATGTAGACGTGGAAAGGCGGTGGTTTTTCTTGTAAACGCTTACTTTTAAAGTCGTATCTTTTTCGATATGTATGGGCTTTTTGTACAACTGACTTTGAGTTGTCGGCTGGCTGCCATCTGTTGTGTAATAAAGAGAAGCTTTTTGAACGTGAGAATGCAGAGCTACCTCTTGTGAACGATAATATTGACCAGACGGGACTGAAGCAGTTGATGCAGCATACGACGTATGATTTCGGGCAGAAGAAATGGAAGGAAAAAGAAAACTCATAGAAAATAGGATAATCATAAAGGTGATCAGGCATTTCTTGGTTGTATGGTTCATATCGTTCCTCCTGTACATGCTCAGATGAATTTTTATTTATTATTTATCATGACAATAAAAATGTCAACGCTTTCATTTAAATTTCTGAATAATCTGACCGGAACAAAAAAGCATACCCGCAACCGAGTACACTCTTTTATCAATACATGAATGCCTATTTTTGCTGATCGGACTCTTTCGCCATTTTTCGAATAAAGGCTTCGATGGATTCAACAAATAAAGCATATTCTTTCATTTGTTTATACGTATCTGTCAGCTTCTCTTTCACTTCTTCCTGCTCTAAAGAAGGTTCACCGAGAATAGATTGAACTTGAATGAGCAATTCTTTATATTCTTCACGTTTATCTTCAACATGATCTGCCATTGTCTCCAAGCGTTTTCTAGTCGTCGGCTGCTGTTTTGAATTCAAGTAAACAACCCCTTTTTTGTCCTACCGCATTTGGATAAACGTCAGCCTCAGCTGTATATATTTTAAAATGATACCATAATTCCACCTGTTATCATATATGTAAAACGTCATCAAACCGCTTTAGGCCAACCTTGTATATACACGATATAGACCTTAAGATACAGGCTGATTTCACTAGAAAAAAGCAGATCATTGATCTGCTCAGATTGTAGACAAATTATTTTTCAAGCCGGATTTCCCCTATTTCCTTCTGACTCTTGAAGGCAGTTCTTTTTTGCTCAAATTTCATCGCTAATACTAATATGAAAGCTATTATTAAAATAATACTTAAGAAAATCAAACCGGCTTGCATTTTTCCTGTAGCATCTTTTAGCCATCCAACTGCATAAGGGCCAACAAAACCTCCTAGACTTCCAATTGAATTAATGACTGCAATTCCAACAGCTACTGTGGCTGGACTCAATATCATAGTGGGCAATGACCAAAAAGGACCTTTAAAACAATACATGGCTGCCAATGATATGGTGATGAAAACCATTGCAATAAATGGATTGGATACCATTCCTACACTGAGTAACGTTAAACCAGCTACGAGTAATGGTAAAGCTGTGTGCATACGTCTTTCACCAGTGCGATCTGAGCGTCTTGACCAGTAATTCATGACGATTGAAGCAATAATGTAAGGGATTGTAGCAATGAAGCCGATCTGGGTGTTTGATAAATAACTAGATAAGCCTTTAATAATTTGGGGCATCCAATATCCAACACCCAGTGTACCTGCAGTATATACAAAGTAAATTAAGGCGAGGTACCACAGTTTAGGATCAGTCAAGGCCGTCTTATGACTAGAGGTTTGTTGGCCTTTCTTTTCTCGTAGCTCCTCGTCCTTTCTTAATTCTGAAATCAACCAATTTTTTTCTTCGGCTGTTAGCCACTTTGCTTGTTCTGGCCGGTCTGTTAAGTAGAAATATGTAACAAATCCTAAAATAACAGCAGGGGCGCCTTCGATAATAAACATCCAACGCCATCCAGGCACATTCATCCAATGAATATGATCAATAATTAAAGTAGAAACGGGAGCTCCTATAATATAAGAAACGGCGATTGCTGTCATAAACATCGCAATTGTACTTGCTCTTTCTTTAGCTCGGAACCAATAAGTAAGGTATAGAATAATACCTGGAAATAGACCTGCCTCTGCTATTCCAAGAAGGAATCTAATGATATAGAGCTGGGTAGCATTCTGAGCAAACCCAGTTGCCATAGAAATAATTCCCCAAGTAAAGAGTATCCTAGTAATCCAAACTCTTGCCCCAAATTTTTGCATTAAAATATTACTTGGTACTTCAAAGAGAAAATAACCAATAAAAAAAACACCTGTCACAAGACCAAACATTTTACTTGTTAGTCCTAGTGCTTCATTCATTTCCAATGCAGCATATCCCACATTTGCCCTGTCTAGATAAGAAATAATATAGAGTAAAAATAGTAACGGGATAATTCTTTGTGTCACCTTTCGAATCGTCTTCTTTTCGAAATTCAATTGAGAATTTTCCAATCAAATTCCTCCTTTTAAAAAGAAATTTTGATAACGCTTACATTTATCTAAAAAATAATGAGATACTCTTACGGTTCTGTAAGATGTGTAAGAGTATCTCCATTTACCCTTCTGTTGTTTCCTCAAGACAGCGAACAAAATGAAATATATCTGTCAAAAAACGTTTATTTCCAACTAGAAACGCTCTCAATATCTGGTATACCGTTAAATATTAAGTGTTTCGGTTGATAATTAATGTTACCTAACACAGTTTCTCCATCTACATCGGGAAAAGCAGTCTCGGTAGAAGTAGAATCCAGAACCACAAGGTTATTTGGAGTAAAAGTAAAATCGTCAATTCCTAACAATTTAGGAGCTGTTACCAGAACGGTTCTAAAAGCTTCATCTAGAGACAGTCCACCTACAATCATTTTAGAAATGATGTAGCTCATGTTATAAACAGGGTATTTTCTCCATGACGCGCTTGTTAAATCTGAACTGATCGTATCTGGTTTAATTCCTTCAGCTAAGCATTTATAAAAAACATTCCAATTAAAGTGTTTTCTACCGTGACCGATATCTAATACTATCCCTCTTTCTACTGCATCTAGAAATTCTTTTTTTACCTTCCCGGCAGTATTTAACACGTTTCCATCCCTTCCTTGAAATGGATGAGTGAGAATGTCCCCTTTATTAAAATATTGTGTTACCTCTTCAATATCTAGTTTAGTTTCAGTTAAATGAACCATCATTCGTAAATCAGTTCGATCGGCTGCTTCTCTTGCTAAGCGTAATAAAGACCGGTCAGTCGTTACGTCCACCTGACCTAAGCGAATCTTAATTCCTAATAAACGATCATCAGCTAAAGATGCAACTTCAACAATTCGATCCAACGAAATACTTTCTGGCTTGGTTGGGTTAGGGTTGGGATGATTGGTTAGCCCTTCTGGTAAGGCTGATAACCAAGAACGAACTGTTAATGGGCTCTTTTCCCAATAACGATTTGCTTCCTCCCATCCGTCATAGCCAAAAGTACCTGCGTCCCCAACTGTCGTTACTCCTGAGGAGAGATATTGTTTATCTTTCACACCAATCTCCGCTCCAGGTGCCCATAAATGACAATGAAAATCGACTAGTCCTGGTACAATTACGCTAGATTCAGATAAATGAATATCCCTATCATCCTCATGAGTAACTGTTATTCTTGTAGACTTATTTGGAATGAATCCCTTTTCTGACCAAATAGAACCGCCTTTAAAATTCCATACTCCCATGCAAATACACCCCTTAACTTCATATTGATATAATAGATTCGTTTATTTAATTGTTAACAATAGCATTCTCTTTACATGCCTTGATAACATCCAACCACTGTGCTAAATCACTGACCAACATACACTCCTCTTCTTTTTGGATAGTGGAAACAATCAACTAAGTAGTTCATTTCCATACACAAACCAATAAGATAGCGCTTTCAAAAAATAAAATGAATGACGCAATCCTTATCCCCAAAGGATTATCACGCACCTCAAAAAATTTTTATGATTTATCTCATGTAATAAAAATTACTATTTTTTATATAAAAGTAATGTTTATTACCAACAATTTAAATGTATGTTATCACTCATACTTAATAAAGTAAACCTTTTTTATAAAGAACAGCAGATAAAGTAAAACGAACAGTGAAGCAAATGGGAAACGATCGTTTTCCGGAAAATATAATGGAATTGATGGCGAGGGATATGTAGACGTTGTGATTACCATTGGTCCAAAGGCAAAAAAACAATGAAAATAAAAATTCCACTTATGACAGTGGAATAAAATGAGGATGCGGTATTGGGGTACCCAATTTCCCGCACCTCGCTTATCTGATAGAGAAATGTATTCTACATCAAGCCTTCCTATCAATCGTGCAGACGGCTCTGAATCTCCTTTTTTTATATGACGTGCTGTTTTTGGTTACTTTTAATTTCACATCATATTAATCATCACATGTAGGGTTCGGATCAACGACCTGCTTCTTTTTGTAAATGCCATGTCTTCAATGTCAGCTTTGTTTCATTTCTTCCACTGATGGAGATCGATTTATTTCCCGGGGAAGGAAAGTAACGTGCAGTAAAAACTTCTCGGCCTCCGTTTACAAAAATCTCAATCGACGATGCATCAATAAAGATATGCAGGTCGTGTAATTCCTCTATGACCGCTTCACGAACTTCTTTTGATCGATCTTCAAATCGATCCCGTTCTAATGTCAGCTTCCCTTCCTCTTTATCATAGATGATCCGTGCAGCTGCACGGATACAGCATTCAAACCCTTTCTGTGTGTCAATTTGATCAATGAATACCTCTGCGCTCGTAATATCATCTACAGGGATAGAATGAACAGAACGTTTAATATGAAAAACATGCTCTTGTTCATTGGTCCGCATGGATTGAAGTTCACTTACTGGTTTTTGAATGAGATGTCCGTCATCATCTAAACGGAGCTCTCTCGGGATCGTGAGGCAGTGTATCCATTGATAAGAAATCGTCGGATGATGCTCTTCTCCTTGATCAGGCACCCCCATCCACCCGATTAAAAGACGTCTGCCTGATTCGTCTAAAAAGGTTTGCTGCGCGTAGAAGTCAAAGCCGCGATCCAGCTCCTCAAACGCTCCATGTGTATATTGATAGGTATGATCATCCAATCTCCCAACAAAATAGCCTGATTGATGTGTATTGTGATATTTTAAACCATCCGGCTTGAGCCCTTGCGGTGACACAATCAATACATCCCGGCCGTCTAATTCAAACAGGTCTGGACATTCCCACATATAGCCGAAATTGTCTAAACCATTCTTTCCACTGCCTGCAATCGTGCCTTGAAACGTCCACTTCTCTAACGTATCAGAGGTAAACAAAACAAGGTGTCCTCTCAGGTCTAAGCTTTGTGCACCAAGAACCATGTACCACTGACCATTTCTCTTCCATACCTTTGGATCTCTAAAATGGGCAGTGAAACCTTCCGGCAGCGTTGCCACGACACCTTTTTTCTCAAAGTGAATGCCATCCTCTGAAACAGCTAAACATTGATACGTCTCACGGTTCCCTTGTTCATCCCGAACGTTTCCAGTGTACATCACGTACATCTGCCCATCGTCTATAAATGCACTGCCAGAATAACAGCCGTTTTGATCAAACCAATCACTTGGGGCAAGAGCGGCTTCTTCGTGATGCCAATTCACTAGATCTGTCGACGTATAATGACCCCAGAATTTTGCACCATGTCCCGTTTTGAATGGCTGCCACTGATAAAAAACATGATAAATTCCTTTCCACTGAATCAGCCCATTCGGATCATTTAAAAGACCGACTGGCGGCATTAAATGAAATTGCTGCCGGTACACATCCTTTTTAACCAAATGCTCATAGTTTCGAATACGTTCTGCTATCTTTTGACGAAGTGCTGCGTCAGTTGTTGTCATGACTGTGACCACCCCTTGATTATTTTTCGACTTCTTTTACTTTAAAAATGATGGTGAGAATAAATGAAACAGCAACAGCGATTAACATACCAATCACATAATTGACCACATTTTGAACACCGAATGGTGCTGCAATCGCAATCATTGGAATGCCTGTTAAACCATAAGCATTGGCGGCTACCTTCGTGAAAACGACGAATGCCCCGCCCAATGCGCCTCCGATCATCGCCGCAATAAATGGTTTACGGTAGCGAAGGTTTACACCGAATATAACAGGCTCGGTAATTCCTAAAAAAGCAGAGAAGGCAGCAGGAAGGGCAATTTCTTTTGTTTTTGCACGCTTGGCTAAGAAAAAGACAGCCAATCCTGCCCCGCCTTGCGCGACATTGGACATTGCCCAAATTGGCAGCAAATAGTTACGTCCAATATCATTCAGCAATCCTGCCTCAATCGCATGGAAGCTATGGTGAACCCCTGTGAGCACAATTAAAGAGTAAGCACCGCCGAAAATGAGTCCTGCTAAGAACCCTGCATGGTCATAAATAAGCGTCAGCGCATTCGAAATTCCTGTACCAAGCATTCTTCCAAGCGGTCCAACTGCAATAAACGTCACAAATCCAGTTACAATCACCGTCACAAATGGGGTCACAAGTAAATCAATACTGTTCGGAACCACTTTTCTTAAATTCTTCTCAACAAGACACATGATATATACGGTCAATAACACTGGAATAACCGTCCCTTGGTAACCAAGAAGAGCAATATCAACATTGAATAAATGCATATATTCTGGTTTTGCTTCCGTCAATCCCCACGGATTAAGCAGATTCGGGTGAATCATAATTCCCCCAATGACGGCTCCTAAATATGGATTTCCGCCAAACTCTTTCGCTGCACTGACCCCAATTAAAATCGGCAAAATGATAAAGGCTGCACTTGAGAACATATCAAGCATTTGGAAGACCGCAGAGCTTGGGTCAGCCCATTTGAAGGCTTTCATCATACCTAAGAGACCCATTAATAAACCGCTTGCCACAATTGCTGGAATGATCGGTACAAAAATATTCGATAACGTCTTTGCAAAACGCGCAAGTGGATTCATTTTTTGTTTCACTGCTTCATCATGGCTGACAGGCTTTTGTTTCTCGTCGCCTGTCTCGAGACCAGTCTCACGAGCAAATGGTTCATACACTTTGTTGACAGATCCAGTTCCAAAAATCACCTGAAATTGCCCTGAACTCGAGAAAGCCCCCTTCACTCCTTCAAGTTCTTCAATGGCCTCTTTGTCAATCAAATCCTCATTTTTCACCACCAATCTGAGTCTTGTTGCACAATGCGTGGCACTGATGACATTTTCTTTGCCGCCTAACAGACTTGTTAATTCTTTGGCTGTTTTTTGATAATCCATGATGTCTCCTCCTTTTTTAAAGCAAAAAAGACCTAAAATTCACCAACGAGCAAAGGACATACACGTCCCCTCGTTACGCAAATTTTAGGTCTTGCCTGCCTAACAGTCACAATCCCGCGATATCAAATTTTGATGACGCTTTCATCATAGTATAAGACTGTGACATGCGTCAACCTCTTTTTTCAAATCCAATGACCCATATACACTAATAAGAGTAGTGTGCATAAAAAAAAGCCTGCATGCAGGCATCACAATTAAACCAATTCGGCTTCCTGCAGACGCTGGACATGCAGCGTGATGTAGCCGATCTCCGATTCAGGGAGATGAAGTCCATATTCATCTTTTAACAAATCAGCGAGTCCAAGTGCACACCGGTAAGCCGTATCATACTTTGTTTGGATAAAAATCAGCATGTCATCGTCCATGATTTGAAATGCCTCATTCGATTCCAACCTGCCTAATGCATACCTCAAATGTGTCACAAGCCGCTGATAGGAAATACTATCCTCATCAATTGAATGCTGAAAATAGCTTTCAATATGCTCGATCATTTCTTTAATCATCGTTGTATATTTCACAGTCTTTTTCATGGACTCCGTATTCATTTTGGCCGTATGAATATGAAGTGCCACATATCCTGCCTCATCGTCCGGCAGTTCGACCCCAAGCCGCTCCTTTACATAACGAATGGCATACTTTCCAATCTCATATTCCTGCTTATATAAGACTTTGATCTCACCAAGCAATTTATTATATAACACAATGCCTTTTTGAAGACGTTCAATGGCGAAGGACAAATGATCAGTCAGTGATATGTGGATGTGATCACTGAGCGGCATCATGAGTTTACCTTCTGCATAACTGATGATATGCTCTGCCACCTCAATATGCGCTTCTGGCAATGTGGCAAGAATTTGTTTGAATTTCTCATTTTCTTCACGCACAACAAAGATTTTCTCTATTTTTTGAAGAGGAACGACGTCATTTTTCCCCTTCTGAAAAGCAATTCCGGGTCCCATCACAATTTTCTCCTGATCGCCCTCCTTTATAACCACTGCGTTGTTATTCAATATTTTATATATCTTCAAGGGGTATCCTCTCCCAGCAGATAACATTTCTTATGTGGGATTTTACCCTGTTTCACTTTTTCTGTAAAGGTAAAAGCGGACCAGCACGCGCCTCTCGCATCGTCTTCTCTTCAAGCATCATCAGACTTTGAGTCAACCGCTTCTCTGCCCTGCGTTTCTTCTTATGTTCTTCTGCCAGCTTTTCCAGCTCTCTCTCTTTCACTACTTGAAAAAATCCGGCATCCGCCGCGGCCGCCTGAAACCCTTGCTGCTTCATCATCACACCAGGGTTCACAAGCACATTCATCATGAAACCAAACCATACGCTCAACCAGCTTTTTAATTTCTCCACTGAACATCCCTCCGCTTTTCTTAGAATCTAGCAGCTCTATCAAAACAACTGCTCCTATCATATCCCGAGAAAAAAGAGAGGTTTGTCACAATCTGGGTGAAAAAACAAACTAGTTTTCAGAAGTTTTGTTGAAAAGTGCAGAAGATCATCATGTGCCTAGATGTTTCATTGAAAATTTTATGCACACGCTATCCCAAAGATAAGCACACCTTATCAACAGGGTTTATCCACATATCAACACCCTCTCACTAGATTTTGTGTATGTAAATTTTTTATTTTCCATATATGTATCTTAATAATCGAGTTATCAACAGACATTTGTGAATAAGTGCGACTTTATAAACAAAATAGTTCTTTGTAACTATGTAAAATAAGACCATTTTAGTAAAGGAATTGTTTTCAACATATTGAATACTTAATAACGGGCAGTGAATCTTTCCTATTTATCCACAAAAAGAAAGGCTATCTCCCTAAAAACACAGCTAGAAAGGGGAAAATTAATGAAAAAGGTCATATCTCGTTCTTCTGTTCTATTGTTCTCCACTATTTTTATTTTATCCACATTCTTTACCGGTCAACAGGCTGCTGCTGCTCCATCTAACAAAAAGGTGGAACTAGAAAAAGCAGAAATCTTCGGTGAAATCAATGTCAACTCGAAAAAACAAACCACTGTCATTGTTGAATTAAAGGAAAAATCCTTAGTTGAAGCTAAGCAAGACGGCGAAGCACAAACAAAAGCCTCCCTCAAAAAATCTCGAACAAAAGTAAAGAACGCAGCACTCAAAGAGGTAGATAAAGCGAGTGTTCGTCAAGAATATGAAAAAGTCTTCTCTGGTTTCTCTATGAAACTTCCTGCAAACGAAATCCCGAAGCTGCTCGCAGTTGATGGAGTAAAAGCTGTTTATCCGGATGTTACATATAAAACCGATGAAGTGAAAAAGGAAAGCATCCAGCTTCCAAACGAAGATGTCTCCCCGCTTATGGATAAGAGCGCTCCATTTATCGGTGCACCAAAAGCATGGGATGCCGGCTATTCTGGAAAAGGGGTCAAAGTCGCAGTCATTGATACTGGAGTAGACTATACCCACCCTGATTTAAAAGGAAACTTCGGTTTATACAAAGGCTATGATTTTGTTGATAATGATTATTCTCCGCAAGAGACACCTAAAGGAGATCCTAGAGGTGAATCCACAGATCACGGCACACACGTCGCAGGAACGATCGCGGCAAATGGACAAATTAAAGGTGTCGCAAAGGATGCCACACTTCTTGCATACCGTGTACTTGGACCAGGTGGATCTGGAACAACTGAGAACGTTCTTGCAGGCATCGACCGGGCGGTTACTGACGGAGCAGATGTCATGAACCTCTCTCTTGGAAACAGTGTCAATAACCCTGATTATGCAACGAGCATCGCTCTCGATTGGGCCATGTCTGAAGACGTTGTCGCTGTTACATCCAATGGAAACAGCGGTCCGAACAACTGGACAGTCGGTTCACCTGGCACATCAAGAGATGCCATTTCTGTCGGAGCAACTCAGCTTCCGTACAGCCTTTACAATGTGAAATTCCCGAACTATTCCACTGCAAAAGTCATGGGCTACTACCAAGAGAGTGATTTAAAAGCGCTTGACCAAAAACAAGTCACACTCGTCCAAGCTGGAATCGGTGACGAAAAGGCCTTTGAAGACATCGATGTTAAAGGAAAGGTGGCCGTGATTGAACGTGGTGCCATTGCTTTTGTGGATAAAGTCGACAATGCAAAAGCAGCTGGTGCAATCGGCGTTGTGATGTATAACAATGCCGATGGAGAAATCCCAGTCGATGTACCAGGTCTCGCACTTCCTACAATTAAGCTGTCAAAAGCTGAAGGAACAGCGCTTATCAAAGCCATTGAGGCTGGAAACAATACAACGGCTTTCTCCATTCAATTTGTCAAAGAACTTAGTGAGCAAGTCGCTGAATTCTCGTCCCGCGGACCTGTTGTGGATACGTGGATGATTAAGCCTGATCTATCAGCACCCGGCGTCAGCATTGTGAGTACGATCCCAACGCATGATCCATCTCAGCCTTACGGATATGGTTCTAAGCAAGGAACAAGTATGGCATCTCCACATGTGGCAGGAGTTGCAGCGATCATCAAACAAGCAAAACCATCGTACTCAACTGGACAAATCAAAGCATTACTGATGAATACAGCAGAAAAACTGTTTGACGCAAACGGCAGCCCATTCCCTCATAACACACAAGGAACAGGCAGCGTTCGAATCATGGAATCACTTCAAGCGTCTTCTATCGTTTCTGATGCGAGCTATTCTTACGGCACTTTCTTAAAGGAAAAAGGCGTTCAAATCAAAACGAAGAAATTCAAGGTAGAAAACCTTTCAAAAGCACCGAAAACGTATACCATTGATTACAAATTCAATGGCAGCGGCATTAGTACAAACGGAACGAAAAAAATCAGCGTCAAAGGGAATTCCACTGGATCCTTTACTTCCGCAGTACAGGTGAATTACGGAAAAACCAAAAAAGGGACGTACCAAGGCAGCATAACCATTCGCGAAAATGGCAGAAAGGTCACGGAAATCCCTACTTTATTGATTGTGAAAGAGCCAGATTATCCGCGCGTCACTTCTGTTTCCGTAGAGCCTGACAACCGTGCTGGAAGCTATGTCATCAGCAGCTACCTGCCTGGCGGTGCTGAGAACCTTGCATTCCTTGTCTACTCAACAGATGGAGAGTATTTAGGTGAAGCTGGTGTTTATCAACATGTTGATAAAGGAGAGCACCGCGTAAAATGGAATGGCTCGATCAATCAAGGCCAGAAGCTTGAAGCTGGTGAGTATACAATGCTTGCGTATGCAAGTTTGAAAGGAAAATCAGATACCGTACAAACGAAGGAACCTTTCGAAATTTACCCTGAATAAATGTGTATCACAAGAAAAGCCTTGTATGAGCGGATAAGCTCATCAAGGCTTTTCGATCATATATGGAGGAAAGAGAAACTCATGTTGATATGGCTATGGATCGTTTCTTTTTTTACTGCTTTTTTTCTGACGATCACCTTGGTTTATTTACTAACTTTTTTACATACGAAGCAGCCTCGTCCTTTTCATCAAGCATGCGAGCTGACTGTTTATGCTTCCTGTATCTACCCGCTCAGCCTGCTGGTGTCAGCCGCCTTCTTCCTCACTCTGATGCTGCTTTTCCCCTTTTACTGGCTGCGTGGACGATAAATATACATACGTTATGCATCAAAGGCTTCTTTTAATAAACGATACGATGTGAGCCGGTCTTGCATGTGATGTGTGATGGTCACAGCAATCAATTCATCTGTCCGATAAGCCTTGGCGAGAGTGGTCAGCTGCTTTTTCACAGATGCTGGTGTTCCAACAACCATCCTTTGACGATTGGCAGCCACTCGTTTTTGTTCATATGGACTGTAAGAATACGCCTGTGCCTCTTTAAATGAAGGAAAACCCTCAAGCTTCAGCCCCTGTTCATTGGCAAGTAAAGATAAATCTAAGCTGACAGCCAGTTTTTCTGCCTGCTCCTCTGTTTCAGCACATAAAACAAAGACTGCCAGACTGACACGCGGCTTATCACCGAATACTGAAGGTTCAAACCGATTGATATATTGCTCTACAGAATCTTCTCCGCCTTCACCATTAATAAAAAGAGCAAACGTGTAGCCTGCACCTGCTTTCGCCGCAAGCCTTGCACTCCCTCCAGAGGAACCGAGCATCCAAACTTCTGGCGCGGTCTCTACCTTCGGAGAAGCAGTCAAATGAGGCAGCGGGTAAAATTCATCCGCTAAATCGTGTAAATACACCTTCAATTCTTCTACTTGCTCAGGATATTGATCACCTAAACGCTTTCGCTCCCCATGATGAAGGGCAATAGATGAAATGGGCATACCACCAGGGGCACGTCCAATCCCAAGATCAATTCTGCCAGGAGCCAGCGCTTCGAGAACCCTGAAGTTCTCTGCTACTTTATAGGCGCTATAGTGGGGAAGCATGACGCCGCCCGAGCCAATGCGTATATGCGACGTAACGGCTGATAAATGGCCTAGAAGCACCTCTGGACTTGATCCTGCAAGCCGATTTGAAAAATGATGCTCTGATACCCAAAAACGGTGATAACCCCACTTTTCCGCCTGCTTCGCCAGTTCAACCGTCTGCTTCAAAGCCTCAGCAGGCGTAGCACCTCCTATCAAAGGAGATTGATCCAGTATACTTAATTTCATCATGCTGCACCTCTTACAGAAATCCCCCTCTCTTAATAGAAAGGGGGGATTCTTATTTATTTTCGATTAAAGCCCTTCTCTTTCACAAATTCTCCAAGGAAGGCACGCTTTGGCTGGCTAAAGCCTCGCAGCATCTGCTCAGACCAAGTATCTTTTCTCTCGCCGTTTGTTCGTGCTTCATAATATGCGGAAATACGATCGTCATATTCTTTTAAATAACGATCCACATACGCTTCATCTTGCTGATATGAATTTTCATGATATATGAGTTCAACTGGCAGCCGTTCCTTTTGAGACGACTGATTAGCTGGATGGCCAACAGCCAGACCGAATAATGGCAGCACATAAGATGGCGTTTCAAGCACTTCAGAGACTTCTCTCAGCTGGTTACGCAGTCCGCCAATATAGCAGATTCCAAGTCCCATTGATTCTGCGGCAACACTGACATTTTGTGCAGCCAATGCCGCATCGATGACGCTAATGAGAAAGGCTTCTGTATTCTCAAGCGCCTCCTGATGATTCTTCCCTGCTTTTTTTGCAATATGATCATGGCGTTTCAAGTCTGCACAGAAGACAAAGAAATGCCCATTCTTCTCAACGTAAGGCTGATTCCCAGCCAGTTCAGCAAGCTTGGCCTTCTTCTCCTGATCTGTTACACCAATAATACTATACGCCTGTACGTAGCTTGATGTTGAAGCAGCCTGTGCACTTTTGATCAGTGTCAGCACCTCTTCTTCTGTCAAACGCTCGTCTGTAAACGAACGAATGGATCGATGATTTAATATGGTTTCTATCGTTTTGTTCAACTCGAAGACCTCCTTGACTTCTTCTATCATAAAACAAAGACATAGGGCTTTTCAAAAATTAAAACTCGCAATAAAAAAAGACAGCCTATAATTAGACTGCCCTTACCCGTTTTATTTAAATAAATAACTTTGATATTTGGTTAATTGAACGCTTGCGTTATAGGCGATCCCGAATCCAATCAGAACGGACAAGACAGAGCTTCCTCCAAAGCTGATAAATAAGAGCGGAATCCCTGTTACAGGCATCACGCCTATGTTCATTCCAATGTTCTGGAACGTATGGATCACAATCAAGGCTGTATATCCGACGCAGAAGAATGACGCAAATCGGCTATAAGGATGTATTCGGTCAATCAGTACGACCAGCCGGTAGATCAAGAAGAAGAACATGATCACAACAAACGCACAGCCGATAAAGCCAAAGGCTTCACCTATAATGGAGAAAATCATATCCGTTTGTGCTTCAGGAACATAGACCTTTAAGTTTTTAATGCCATTCCCAAAAATCTGCCCTGCCCCAATGGCCATAATCGCCTGCTCTACTTGATATTTATCAGATCCAGATGCATCCTGCGTCTGTGCTTGGTTGGCTGCCGAAGAACTATCAGGCAGCCAAGCGGTAATACGGTTGATCTGGTACTGCTGAATGCCTATTGTTTTCGCAAAATCAGGGAATAAGATGATCACGGCTAAAATAGAGGCAACTAAAAGCACAACCACTGAGCCGATGAGTGAGATCAGTTTCCAATTGACCCCTGATAAAAACACCATCACCACAACAATAAACATACAAACAGCCGCAGTCCCTGCATCCTGCAAGAAGATCAGTCCAACTGGTACAGCCGCCACTCCAGCAATTTTTAATAGAAGGAAAATATCATCCTCTAATGTCCGCTTTCCTCTAGGTGTAGACTTTCCAATGACAGATGCGAGCATCATAATCAAACCAATTTTCATGAACTCTGAAGGCTGAAATGTCCCTATTCCAGGTAACACAAACCAGCTTTTTGCACCATTTTTGATTGGAGCAAAATCATGACCCCCGATTTGTGCAGGAGCGACTTTAAGAAGAATTAACAGCATAATGCCGCCTATAAATATATATAAGCTCAGTTTCTCTAATTGCTCTAAGTCAAAATAATTAATAGCAACAATACATATAACTCCGACCATATAGTATATGATCTGCCTCGTCCATGCATTAGATCCATACTGCCCAAATTGACCCGCAGCATAAATCGCAATGACACTGATGGCAAAGAAGGCTAAAAATATAAAAATCAAATCTCCTTGATAGTAAGGAGATGTATTCTGCTTGTTCATGAACTAACCACCCTTATTACAAAACATAAAAGCCCTTGTTTATATTAGATTGAAATTTTCACAAAATCAACTCACCTTAAATATGACGGAAGATACATCCGAAAGGTTCCATTCAATTTTCAAAAAATGAAATACTTTTCATCCTAACAATAGGAAAAAATTCCTCTATACACTTTTCATTCAACCGATCTCAAGTCCTTTAAAAAGTTTATTTTACAGATTTTAAGGGGAAAATTCAATGACCTATGTGGCGATATGACAAGTAAACATCAGATGAGATAGCTGCACTGAGGAATGAGGAATAAAACCATTTTGTATGGAATAAGGCCCATTTTCCAATTATTACGTTTACTTCAAAGTCAATTGTGGTATAATACCTGTAACAAAATGTTCACAATATCTCCTAAAAACAGACACAATTGCATCCTGACCTCTCATTTGATTTGAACATCAACTTACAAAGGAGTTGGATACGATGGATATGTTCTTTGCGTACCTATGTATTGCAACGGCTACACCCCTGTTTTTATGGCTGGAAAACAGAAAGATTGCATTAGCATCTATTCCACCCATTATGATTATGTGGATTTTCTTCGGTCTTTACATGACAAGCAGTTTATCTCCAGCAGGACATACCTTCATGATCGCATTCTTTGCCATTAACGTGATTTTGGCTCACATTGCAGCGTTCCTCATCTACGGACTTCCATTCATTCGTAAAAGATTCAGCAGCAGATAGATATCGCCCAACTATTGGAAGCGTTATCACTATCATGATAAAAACCACTCACCTTCAAGAGATGAGTGGTTTTTTTATTATTTCTCTGAATGCTCAGACTGCTTTGGTGCAGACGGTGAATAACCGTCTTTACTGTTCTCTCCGTGGCTGTAGTGAGCCGCAAAGATCCAAACAGATCCGATGACGAAGATAATCGCACAGAACAGACCAAACAAAGTATTTCCGACTTGAACAGTTCCGTTCTCGCTCTCTGTCATGTGCATAAACATGAACAGCTGCAAGAATGCTTGAATGAACGCAAAACCAAAGATAATCCATAGTTTTGCGGAACTGCCAATTTCAGCTCCAATGGCAATCCAGAATGCTAAGATTGTCAGCACAATGGATAGAATGAAGCCAACTACGTGTTTCCAAGGGAAGTGTTCGTGCTCTGCTGAGGAATGTGTTTTTCCAGCCATATCACAAAAGCCCCCCTAATCCGATCAAGTAAACAGCTGTGAAGATGAAAATCCATACAACATCAAGGAAATGCCAGTATAGACTTGAGATGAAAATCTTCGCTGCTGTTTGTGGAGTTAATCCACGTTTTTTAATTTGGAACAAGATTCCGGTAATCCAGAAGATACCGATCGATACGTGTAGTCCGTGAGTTCCTAAGAGTACAAAGAATGCAGACCAGTACGCACTTGTATGGATGCTCGCACCCTCATGTACATAATGGAAGAACTCAAAAATCTCAAATCCAACGAAGCCTGCACCTAGAAGCAGTGTGAGAATCGTCCAGATGACAACCCCTTTTGTACTTCCACGGCGCATTTCATGAACGGCAATCCCGCATGTAAATGAACTAACCAATAGCAGGAATGTCATGATCAATACAAGTTTCATATCAAACAGCTCAGCTGGTAAAACGCCACCAGCTGTTCTGCCATGTAGAACAAAGTAGGTCGCAAAAAGTGTTGAGAATAACACGATTTCCGCGCCAAGGAATATCCAGAAACCAAGAATGTTTAAACGTCCGGTTTCAGAACGATATTCAAGCGGTGCATTTGCATAGCTGCTATCATTATGTCCCATTACTTCTGCGCCTCCTTATTCTTTTTCTCTGTTTCGATTACTTCTTCAACAGGAATATAGTAGCCATCGTCATATTCGAATGAACGTAAAATCATCGTTGCGAATACACCGATTAAGCCAATAACGCCAATCCAGTACCATTCAAATACAAGACCGAATGCACCAAGTCCAAAGAATGCAGACATGATCAGCGGTCTGCCTGAATTGTGCGGCATGTGAATTTTCTTGAATTCTTTTTCAGGATGAACGTCTACATTGTTTTGCTTCCAATGATGGAATGCATCTGGTGTTGTCACTTCTGGAAGTGCTGCAAAGTTATAATGCGGCGGAATTGCAGAAGATGTCGCCCAGTCAAGTGTACGCCCTTCTCCCCAGCTGTCTCCAGACACTTCACGTTTTGCGTGTCTCCAGCTGTAGTAAATGTTGTAGCAAAGGATGATGAATCCGATACCCATCATAAATGCACCAATTGTTGAAATAAAGTTTAGTGCAGTCCAGCCATCTTCTGGTCCATACGTATAAATACGTCTTGGCATTCCTTGCAGTCCTAAGAAGTACTGCGGGAAGAAACAGATGTTAAATCCGATCATGAATACCCAGAAGAACCATTTGCCGATTCTTTCGTTTAACTTGTAACCAAACATTTTTGGATACCAGAAAACAAGACCAGCAAAACAAGCAAATACAGTACCTGCGATTAATACATAGTGGAAGTGGGATACAAGGAAGTACGTGTTATGGTACTG
The DNA here is from genome assembly GCF_058791855.1 of Bacillus sp. EB106-04-04-XG123. Classification (NCBI taxonomy): domain Bacteria; kingdom Bacillati; phylum Bacillota; class Bacilli; order Caryophanales; family Bacillaceae; genus Bacillus; species Bacillus sp. EB106-04-04-XG123. The sequence continues at coordinate 679,318 of NZ_JBYTDZ010000002.1, forward strand.
GTAATCCGCAGCTGCCATCGCAAGCATAACCCCAGTTACACCACCGATTACGAAGTTCGGGATGAAACCAAGTGCCCAAAGCATTGGTGATGTAAAGCTGATACGGCCTCGATACATCGTAAAGAGCCAGTTAAAGATTTTCACACCTGTTGGTACAGAAATCGCCATTGTTGTAATCGAGAAGAATGAGTTAACCGCTGCACTGTTCCCCATTGTAAAGAAGTGGTGAACCCACACAAGGAAACTAAGAACAGAGATTGCCACAATCGAGACAACCATCGCTTTGTAACCAAACAACTGCTTTCTTGAGAACGTCGCAAAAATTTCTGAGAAAATACCGAAAGCCGGCAGGATAACAATATATACCTCAGGATGTCCCCAAATCCAGAATAGGTTCGCCCAAAGCATCGGCATACCGCCTGCTTCGAGTGTAAAGAATGCAGAACCGAATAAACGATCAAATGTCATAAGTGCTAAAGCAACTGTTAGTACAGGGAATGCAAAAACGATGATGACAGACGTAATCAATGTTGTCCATGTAAACATTGGCATACGCATAAGTGTCATACCTTTTGTACGCATTTTTAAGATGGTCACCATGAAGTTAATACCTGTCATAAGTGTACCAATACCTGCAATTTGGAGCCCGAGCAAGTAGTAGTTCTGTCCAGGTCCTGGTGAGAAATCATTTCCGGCGAGCGGCATGTAACTCGTCCAGCCTGCACTTGGTGATCCTCCAATAACGAAGGAAATGTTGAACAGCATTGCTCCGACCATGAATGTCCAGAAGCTAAGGTTGTTCAAATAAGGGAATGCAACGTCACGTGCACCAATTTGAAGAGGAACAACGACGTTGATTAAACCAATTAAAAATGGCATCGCCATGAATAGAATCATGATCGTACCATGCGTTGTAAAGATTTCATTATAGTGGTTTGAATCTAAAAACGTATTATTAGGAAGCGCCAGCTGCGCGCGCATCATCAGTCCGTCTACCCCACCGCGGAAGAACATAATCACAGCAGCAAGGATATACATGATACCAAGCTTTTTATGATCAACTGATGTCAGCCATTCTTTCCAGAGCCATTTCCACTTTTTAAAGTAGGTTAAAACAAACACGATGGCAATGGAGGTAAGAGCGATAGAAATTTGCGCACCAAGAATTAATGGGTCTCCAGTTACAAAAAACTCATCCCATTTTAAATGCATAACGGCCTCCTCCTTTCCTTAGTCAGTTTATTCTGTTTCTAATTTTCTTTTATAGTTCTTCACATTCTCGAAAGGATCTGTCTTTGAATGCGGAGAAACTGCTTGGTAACCTAAACGTTTGCGTGCTTGGAGTGCATATTCAGAATCCTCTCCGTGCTTCGCAAAGGATAAATGTGTTGATGAGAATGTCTGCACATCTGCAGCATCAGGAAGCATCAAGTAGTCATACGTTTTCTTCGTTAACTTTGGTGCTTCTTTCTTTGTTTTATTTACCCATTTATCATAGTCAGACTGCGTCATCGCATTGACTTTGAATTTTTGCTGAGCAAAGCCCTCGCCTGTGAAGTTGGCGTTTCTTCCTTGATATGTGCCAACTTGATCAGCTTGAAGGTATTGTTCCATCTCCATTCCAGCCATCGCATACTTCTCCCCGCCTAGCTGAGGAATCCATAGTGATGCCATTGTATCAGCGGAAGTGATTTTGAATAAGACCGGCTGATCTTTTGGAATGTTTAAGTAGTTCACTGTCTCAATATTTTCCTCTGGATAGCTAAAGATCCATTTCCAATCAACAGCTGTCGCATAAACGACAAGAGGATCTTTATGGCTTGTTGCTTGAGGTGCCTCTTCCAAAGAGTAAATTGTTTTTACAGTTGGAACTGAAAGGGCAGCAACGATTAATATTGGGATCACTGTCCAGACAACTTCTAGAAGCGTGTTCCCGTGTAGTTCTGGGTTATAAGAGGCGTTTCCAACGTCCTTACGCTCACGGTATTTAACCAAAATGATGGTAAACATTACAAATACCGCACCAACGATAAAGAGCATAAATCCGATCGATAAAAGGATTAAGTCTTTTTGTTGTGCTGCGACTGGTCCTTTAGGATCTAAAACAGCGATATTGCTGCAACCTCCTAATACAAAAACACTCACGAGCATCGCTAATAAAAGCATAGGTTTAATGGCTCTGAACAAGAAGATCACCATCCTTCCTTAGATAATGTATAAATTGCTGAATAATTGTGAAAAGCCATCTGCCTTCGAAAACTTTTCTTCCCTTTGTAATGCTATCAAAATCTGTTAGAGTTAGCTTCCCTTTTTTCAAAAGTTCATTTATTTTTCAACAGATTTCTTTTAAAATGTCATAAATTCGACATAAATTTATATTATTGCACACACAATAAATTTCTAGGATTTTGAAAAGTTGAGAGTTGAAGGCAAAGGACAAACAATCAAGAACTTTGTCAAATTTAGGTTTACCACAATAAAAAAGTTTGGTCAAATTTCAATTTAACTTAATGAAATTTTATCTAGGTAAACAATTTCGAAATAGGTATCCCCACATTTAACAAAAACCTTACTTATTTTAACGCAAGTTGATAAGAAAAGAAAGTATCGATCCTCTGACTATACGCTGTAAGAATTGGTAATCATGTTGAATATGTGGAATCCCACTTAATGACTTCCAGCAAAAAACCGGCTCAGCGCCGGCATTCTGCAATTATTCATCTCTTACTAAAATATCAGGGCGCCTATAGATGTCCCCTTCATGTTCAACGTCAATGTATGTCCACTTGCCTGTATAGGTTAAAAAGCGGTTCCCCTCTTTCTCTACGACCATCGTATCCTCTGATTTCAATCCAGGCAATGAAGGGTTCCATGTAAACACTTGCTGCAGCTGAATTTCTTCCTTCGATGAAGGCACTGCAATCATTTCTCTAGATACAAAGCCCGTTTTCCCTCCTTGATGAAGCTTTTTCCAGCTTTCAGGGAAGCCCTCTTTTTCATACTGAGCAATACCTGCTTTCAACACGTCTCCCAAAGTCTTACCGGGGCGCGTAGCGGCATTCATGACCGTGTCAATTCGTGCAAGCCGCTCTTTGTTCTCTTCAAGCTCCTGTGGAAGCTGACCGAAGTAAACAGACCTTGTGACATTCGCCACGAGTCCATGCCGTTCAGCGCAAAGGACAACAAGCGCATGCTTTTGAAGTTTTTTATCTGTTGGAATTGGATGACGGTATTGATGAATCCGGTCATCTGTTGCTACAAGCAACACTTCAATCGTCATTCCCTGCGCGATCGCTTTTTGAGCCGCAAGCGAAGCGATTTGGTGCTCCGTCTGTCCTGGAACGATTTCTTTACAGACACTCTCTACAATGACCGCTGTTTCATGACAAAGCGTTTCATACTGGCGGAGCTGTGATGCAGAAAGAATGGATCGAACTTGCGACAAATCCGGCTCAACCGATTCGAATCCATCCATTTGAATGTCTGACCCGATTCGTTTGTCTTTTGTGAGTGTTTGAATGTGTGCCGTATCATCCTCAAACCAATCCATCGTCACCACTTGAAATGGGTGATCGATATACGCCATCTCTTCTTCAATGATCCGCTTTTCTTCCATTTGATTCACAATGAGGACGATGTCGTCTTTTAACACAAGCAGCTTGCACACGCCCTCTGGTGTATTTAACACGATATGATTTCTTCTTCCTCCTGTCAGCCAGGAGAAGTTATTTCGCTTGTGAATTAAGACACCGTCGAGCTGTTTTTCTTCCATTATTGTTCTTACTTGTTCAATCATCTAATCACCTGCCTATATGAGTGTATGAATGAAACGTTTAAAAGCTGTTTTCCCTTGCTCGGTTCTTTTAAACACACCCGCCTGTGAGAGAATTCGAGAAAAAATCATGCCGACTTCTTTTTGTAAAATGGCTTCTGTATTCTCCTCTGTAAAGGTGTTCTCTTCAAGCAGACGCTTTGCCCATGCTTCGTGTTTCGTGATAGCAGAACGGGCTTTGATTTCTTCAAGGGGGTTTTGGGATAACAGCGCTTCTTTTAATTGGTTTAATTCCTCTGCTAATCTACCAGGAAGAACTGCAAGACCCATCACTTCAATTAATCCGATATTCTCTTTTTTAATATGATGGACTTCTTCATGCGGATGGAAAATTCCGTCCGGGTGCTGCTTGTTTGTACGATTATTACGCAGCACTAGATCTAATTCATAGTCATCTCCATGTCGGCGTGCAATTGGTGTAATGGTATTATGCGGCGTCTCTCCTGTATGAGCTAGCAGCTCCACTTCTTCATCTGAATACATTTTCCACTCGTTTAAGATAAAGTCAGCGGCGTCTGCAAGCATCTGCCTATCGCTGCTTCGAAGGCGGATCACAGACATCGGCCATTTCACAATCCCGGCCCTCACATTCGGAAAGGCACTCAGAGAAAAAGCATCTTCAAGCTTCGCCTTCGCCATCGGAAATTCATGCGCACCGCCCTGAAAATGGTCATGACTTAATATACTGCCCCCGACAATCGGAAGGTCGGCGTTCGATCCGATGAAATAATGCGGGTATATATATATGAAAGAAAGCAATCGTTCAAAGGTCTTTTTGGTGATACTCATCGGCTCATGTTCGCCTTTGAACACAATGCAGTGCTCGTTGTAGTACACATAAGGTGAAAATTGTAGAAACCAAGATTCATCTGTGAGTGTCACAGGAATAATCCGGTGATTCTGTCTCGCTGGATGGTTGATCCGTCCCCCAAACCCAACGTTTTCTTTACAAAGCAGACAAAGAGGATATTGCTTTTGACTAAGTTTTTTGGCTTCAGCGATTGCTTTTGGGTCCTTTTCCGGCTTCGATAGATTAATTGTGATCTCCAGCTCGCCATCATCTGTTGGTGTAAACCACTGCACATTTTTGGCGATTCTGCCAGTATGAATATAGTGTGCGTGCTGCTGCATTTCATAGAACCAGCTTGTAGCCGCCTCTGGCCCTTCATGCTGGCGTTTCTCTTCAAACTTCGCGTAGATGACACTTGGAGGCGCCACCAAGCATCCCATGATTTTCGCATCTAGTAAATCGCGATACGTATCCGTCCCCTCAGGGATATTGCCAGTCTCTACTGCCCAATCCAGTATTGGCATTAAGATGTCTTCAAGTTCCGCATCCCCTGAGACTGTTCTTGCCTCAGCTTCATCCAGCCCAAGCACCTCAAGCAGCCGATTTCTCGTATAATCGATATCTAGTGGTGTAATCAGCTCTTGATTAACTCCGTATTGAATCAGCTGTTCCAGTTTTTCAAAAATATCAACCGCCATTCTCTCTGTCCCCTCTCTTGCCTGCCTGTTACGCGTTATTTACTCTGGTAACCGTCTGGATGCTTCTGAAACCAATCCCACGCACTTTGAATAATGGTGTGAAGGTCAGCATATTGAGGTGTCCACCCTAATTCCTGCAGCGCTTTTTCAGAAGAAGCAATCAGCTTTGCTGGATCTCCCGCGCGTCTGTCAGCCACCTGTGCTGGAATCGCATGCCCCGTGACGTTTCTTACAGCATCTACTACCTGCTTCACGGAGAAACCTGTGCCATTCCCTAAGTTATATGTTGCACTTCCTTTTCCAGCACGCAGACGATCAACTGCTAAGATGTGCGCCTCTACTAAATCCATGACATGAATGTAATCTCTAATACACGTGCCGTCCTCTGTCTCATAATCATCACCGTAAATCATAATCTGATCTCGTTTTCCTAAAGCCACTTGCAGAATGATCGGAATGAGGTGTGTCTCAGGCTGATGATCCTCTCCGACAAGTCCATCTGTATGAGCGCCAGCTACATTAAAGTAGCGAAGCACGACGTGTTTCATTCCATATGCCTGCTCAGACCACTTCAGCATTTTTTCAATCGCAAGTTTTGTTTCTCCATAAGGATTGGTTGGGTTCGTCTCATCCGTTTCAACGATCGGCACACGCTTTGGTTCACCATACGCAGCTGCGGTTGAAGAGAAAACGATGTGTTTCACATCAAATTCATTCATCACCTGAAGTAAAGCTGTTGCTCCCCCAACGTTGTTGTCATAGTACTTTAGCGGGTTTGTTACACTCTCACCTACAAGTGAATCTGCGGCAAAGTGCATAACCGCTTCTATTTGATGCGTTTTGAAAACCTGTCTTAAAAAATCTTGATCTCGTAAATCTCCCTCTTCTAAAACAGCTCCCTCCAAAACAGCTTCTTTGTGGCCTGTCTGCAAATTATCCACTACTACTACTTGTTCACCTTTCGCTAAAAGAGCCGCTACAGCATGACTGCCAATGTACCCTGCTCCCCCGCACACTAAAATCGTCATTACACTTCCTCCTTCGTGAGTTCTCTTGCGCCGCCTCCAATTCCAGCTGTGTAAAAAGAGGCTTGAATACCTGTCTTCTCTTGATAAATCGCACCCGTTTCTTCTATAAACGATGCCAGCTGCTTTTCTTTCACAATACTGATCGTGCAGCCGCCAAAACCCGCGCCCGTCATACGGGAGCCAATTGTTCCAGGATGAATCCAAGCGGCTTCTGCCAGAGTATCCAGTTCAAATCCAGTCACTTCATAATCATTCTTTAAAGAGAGATGAGATGCCTTCATAAGCGCACCTATTTCTTCCATTTTATCATCTTTCAGAAATTTGACTGCTTTTATGGTTCGGTCGTTTTCTGTCACCACGTGCCTTGCACGTTTGCGGCATGTTTCATCCTGAATCAAGTGGGCATGCTCGGCAAATTCATCAGCCGTGAGCTCACATAAGTGGACAAGGTCGATTTCTTTTCTCAAATCGTTTAAGGCTGATTGACACTCTGACCGGCGTTCATTGTATTTGGAGTCTGCCAGTGTCCGCTTTTTGTTTGTATTGGCAATGACAAGCGCCAGCCCCTCTTGCCGAAACGGACTGTATTCAAAATCAAGGGTATCGCAATTAAGCAAGATGGCGTGATCTTCTTTTCCAAGAGCGATTGAAAACTGATCCATAATGCCGCAATTGACACCAATAAATTCATTTTCTGCACGCTGCGAAAGGAGGGCAAGACGGGCACTTGAAACGCCGAATGAATGCCATTCATTGATAAAGACAGCGGTGACAAGTTCGATGGAGGCAGAGGAAGACAGCCCTGCGCCATTGGGAATATTGCCGCCGTATACAATGTCAAAGCCTTCTTCTATCTTCATCCCTGCTTCGATAAACTGATGGAACACGCCCTTCGGATAATTCGCCCAGCCGTCCGACTCCAAGTAAGCGATTTCAAAAAGGTCGAATTCTTTCACACCATCGCCATCAAAGTTCAAAGAATACATTCTCACGCGGCCATCTGACCGCTTGGCACATGCTGCATATGTACCGAGAGTGAGCGCACAAGGGAATACATGACCTCCATTGTAATCTGTATGTTCACCAATCAAGTTCACTCTTCCTGGGGCAAAAAAATAGCGAAGTTCTTCTTCTCTATCCCCAAATTGCTGGTGAAATGCCGTGCGTAACATATCGATCATATCCATTCCCCTTTTCTCTTCTGATACTCTTATTTTAGTTGCCTGAACTGCGTAAGTTCAATGGTAAAAAAATCGTTAAAAAATACCCTTTTTTTGCTGTGAATGGTACGATGTGATATGAGGTGTACCATGATTCAAAATAGAAAAAGGTTGTTTTTTGCTGTGAAGGAGGTTTTCCAATTTGAAGAAGGAAGCATTTGCATTTCGTTTTCACCATTCTGATGTTACATTGCCGGCACAAATATGGTCTGTTGGCTGGGAAGTTCAATCATCTTCGTTATACAGCTGGAATGGCGTGGAGCGGAAGGATCAGGGCAAGTGCATCTTTCAGCTCACACTGTCTGGACACGGCATGATTGAAATCGGACAGAAGCGGTTCAAAGTCTTGCCAGGGCAGGCCTTTCTTGTGAAAAGCCCAAGTGCCTATCAATATTATTTTCCAGAAGACAGTGAGCATTGGGAATTTCTCTATTTGACGCTTTATGGGGACGCCTGCGATCTTTGCTTTGACCAATTTATAGATCAAGGAAAGCAGGTCATGCGTTTTCATCCTAATTCCAAACCGATCCGCCTGCTGAAGAAAATTTATGATGAAGCCAGTGAAAGACGGATTACCAATCCATTTGAGGGGTCTAGCCTTGCTTATCAATTTGTCATGGAACTGTATTCATATTTGCCAAAGCTTGAGGGACAAATGGAGAAATGGCCTGAGCCCATCGTTCAAGCGGCCTTGTTTGCCAGCCATCATTTTCACGAGGAAATTGGCCCAGACGATATGGCAGCTGCGGCACGTTTATCCAAAAGTCATTTTACAAGGGAATTCAAAAAGGCCACTGGCTTCACACCTATTCACTACTTAACCAATATCCGGTTAGAGAAGGCGGAAACATTACTAAAAACAACGAAATACTCGATTGAAGAAATTGCCATACAGTGCGGCTACCGAAATGCGAATTACTTGAATAAAGTCTTTCGAAAGAAAATCGGCATGTCTCCAAAGCAAATGCGGGAAACAAGCGATGCATAATAAAAAGCAGCCGCTTTATCATTGGCTGCTTCTTTTACGCTTTTGACAGGTCAACATGAATTCTCCCTTGTCTTAAAACAATGGTCATTTGCGTATCAGGGGTCATTAAGTTTTCTAAAATGTCAGTTGCCGTTTGAAGCGCAATGTCCATTCGGTTGATCTTTTCCTTTTCTTGTTCCGAAAACGCTTCTGGATGTGCGGTCATTTCTTTGACTAGCCTCAGCACTTGTTCATGCTGCTTTTCTGTTTGTTGATATATGGCATCATATAAGTCGTCTGACCTGCTGCTCATTTCACATCACCTATCTTTTTTTATGTGTTAAATCGCATCTTCTTTTGTTTTCTTGAAGACGAACCATTTACTGGCGACATAATTGACCACCACAATCACAAAGTTGACGAGAATTTTTGCGACGGTTTCATTGAGCGCCATTTGGCTCACAAATAAAATCATCAGCCCCAGATCTACACCTAGAGACATGAGACGGACACTAAAAAATGAAGAAAGCTCACGCATGAGGCTTTTTGTGTCACGAGCCTTTTGCTTGAAGACATACTTCTTATTGGTGATATAAGCAAAGAGAACAGCAAATACCCATGAAACAACCGTAGCTGTTTTGTAATCCATGGAAAACATCTCAACGAATAAATAGAAGCTGACGATATTGACAATGGTTGTACACACACCCATCACAAGATACATGACAACTTCTCGATACTTTTGAAAAAGGCTATACATGTCTTTCTTCATTCCTTCTTGGTGGTTTCTGTTTCTTTTAGAATACCATCTTAAGAAGAACTTCCCAAACGAACAATATGTACGTCCTGCAAAGATGAAATTTGTTCTACTCGATGGCAAATGTCAACACAATTGGTTTATATGAGTCAAATGTTTTAGGTCTTTTTCATTATTTTAATTTATAATCTTTCAACTGACATAACAATTGTTTATTATTAGAAGTAAGATTTCAATATTTATGGGTTTTTTAGTCATTTTTTTAGGGACGTGGTAGGTGATAGGTTTTACAAAATAGGTTAAATGTCATCATTTTTCGACAAAAATTTATTTTGTGCTGTTTTCAACCACACGTACAGTTACTAGACGGTTTGTTCAAGTCATTGGTTGCAGTGAATATGTCTTATTGAACTGGAGGATATTATGGATACGCAAGTGAAAAGAAGAGTTGACGAAGAGTGGGTTTATTTGATTCAGGAAGCGAAAAAAATTGGACTAGGCATCGAAGAAATACAAGCTTTTTTAACATCCAACGGTGATCAGAAGATGATAAACAAACCGTAAATCAACGCCGTTATCCTTTGTCTTTCAGACTGCTTTGGCTAAAAGTTCTGACCTGTCAATTGACCTTTTGAAAATCCTTTCATGACGATACGCTACAATAATTGAACACCTCTCCATACCAATCCCTTCACTCAATGGGGTTCTGTCTTTCTATATTAGGAGGACAGTCCACTTCCCGTTCTCTATATGATCCCTTTTTAGTTGCATTCATGAAAATTGTCCTTCTCTCGTTATAAAACCAAGCTGCCCACCCATATATTAACCATGAAAACAACGAGAAAGCAGAAAGGTGGGTAGAGCGTGAGTTCAGATTCCCTTTCGTATTATCACCAAAAAAAGGATCAGTATTATCATGGGGTAAACCCGGTCATCGTCAGTCGTATTCGCGCGGAATGGACGTCTTTGTTGGATATCGGATGCGGCACAGGCAAGCTTGGAAAAGTCCTGAAACAAAAGGGCCGAACCATCTATGGCATTGAGTCATTTGAGGACGCAGCAAAAGAGGCTGAGCAAGAGCTGGATCATGTTCTCTGCGGAAATATTGAACAGATGGCTCTCCCTTATGACCATGAACAATTTGACTGCATTATTTTCGGAGATGTCCTCGAGCATTTATTGGACCCTTGGGCCGTTTTAAAAAAGGTGAAACCCTTCCTTAAAAAAGAGGGTGCCATCCTGTCATCTATTCCAAATATCGGCCACATTTCAACGGTTTTAGAATTACTAGCCGGCAGATTTACTTATACAGATGCAGGGTTAATGGATCAAACCCATTTACGCTTCTTCACGCTCCACGAAATACATGCACTCTTTCATTCAGCGGGTTTTCGCATTCGCGAATTCGAGGCTATTCGCGTACAGCATCCTTCCTATGCAAGCGTGTTGAATGATCTACATGAATTACTCATGAAACACGGCATTCGTTCTGATTTTCACGAGGCCGCTACAGCCTATCAATATGTAGTCGAGGCGGTTCCATTTCATGAGTAATCCGACCATCCTGTTTGTTTTATGTGTAAATGATGAATCGATGTTTCAGGCTTGCTTCCGGCAGCTCGCTTCGCTTCCGGCTCCTCATGGATACCATGTGGAGGTCTTACCAATCAGACAGGCATCAAGTATGACCTCTGCCTACAATGAAGCCATCACTCATCCAGCTCAGTTTAAAATTTATCTTCATCAGGATACCTTGATTGTCAAACAGCATATGCTGCTTGAGCTCATCCCCCTTTTTTTACAAAATCCATCACTTGGCATGATTGGCGTGATTGGAGCAGAAAACGTGCCTGACAATGGAATTTGGTGGGAGAGTGCTGATTGCAGGGGAAAAGTCATTGAATATCGCCACGACACCTATCAGCTGCTTTCCTTTGAAAGAGGCCGTCAGCAGCCCGAAGTACAAGATTATATCAAAGCTGCGGCTATTGATGGTCTATTCATGGCAACACAATACGATGTGAGGTGGCGTGAGGACCTCTTTGATGGCTTTCATTTTTATGATGTCTCGCAGTCCTTTGAATTCACTCAGCAGGGCTATGAAGTTGGAATTGCAAAACAAGAAGAGCCTTGGTGTATTCATAAATGCGGAGATCATTTTGACGCAGAAGCATATGAAAAAGCGAGAGAACAATTTCTTGCAAATTATCGATAGAAAGCACCCTTTTCGGGTGCCTTTTTTATGATATACTGTCATAAACAGCCAGATCGTCTCATATGCATTGGAGTACCTTGTCCCTAATTCGTACAAAGGAGGAAACAATGGCAGACAAAAAAGTTCATTATAAGAAGGTTGCCGCTTCAGAGGATTTTCGAAAACTTCTTGAGGAAAAACGCAGATTTATCGTACCGATGACGATTTTCTTTTTTCTCTTTTACTTTTCACTTCCGGTCGCTACATCCTACTTTACCTTTTTGAACACGCCGGCAATTGGCGCGATCTCATGGGCTTGGTTATTCGCCCTCACACAATTTGTCATGACCTGGGTTTTATGTGGACTTTACGCAAAAAAAGCAGCTAAGTTCGACAATTATGTAAGCGCTTTAAAAACTGAATCAAGAGGTGATGACGAATGAGCATGACCGCTTTTATTTTGTTCGTAGCGATCGTAGGTCTCACATTGGTCATCACATATTTTGCTGCGAAAAAAACAAGCAATGCGAGTGATTTTTACACTGCAGGAGGGGGCCTGACTGGGTTTCAAAACGGCCTTGCCATTGCTGGCGACTATATGTCTGCTGCATCCTTTTTAGGGATTGCTGGAATGATCGCGTTAAACGGATTTGACGGCTTTTTCTATAGCATTGGTTTTCTAGTAGCGTATCTTGTCGTTCTTTACGTTGTGGCTGAACCGCTACGAAATCTAGGGAAATATACGATGGCAGACATGATCGCTGCACGATTTAAGCGCCCTGCAATTCGAGGGGTTGCCGCCTTTAATACCATTACAGTCTCTACTTTTTATATGATTGCACAGCTTGTTGGAGCAGGTGCGTTAATCAAGCTGCTTCTTGGCATTGATTACTGGATCGCAGTGCTGATCGTGGGTGTCCTGATGACCATTTATGTCGTGTTTGGCGGCATGATTGCGACCAGCTGGGTACAGATCACCAAGGCTGTGCTTCTCATGCTTGGGACGCTCATTATTTCTCTGCTTGTGTTTGCAAAGTTTGATTTTAGTCTGCTAAAGATGTTTGAACAGATGAAAACTGCAACCCCGCTTGGTGAATCGTTTCTTCACCCGGGAAATAAATATGATGTGCCTTTAGAAACCTTGTCTCTTAACCTCGCCTTAGTGCTTGGGACAGCAGGTCTGCCGCACATTTTGATTCGTTTTTATACAGTAAAGGATGCGATTTCTGCGCGAAAATCGGTTCTTTCTGCTACTTGGATCATCGGGATTTTTTATTTAATGACGGTTTTCCTTGGCTTTGGTGCTGCTGCCTTTGTTGGAACAGAAGCGATAACAGCAGCAGATGCAGCCGGAAATATGGCCGCACCTCTTCTGGCACAAGCCCTTGGAGGAGATTTATTATTTGCCTTTGTTTCCGCTATCGCCTTTGCGACCATATTGGCAGTGGTGACTGGTCTTGTTTTATCCGCCGCGTCAGCTTTTGCCCATGACTTTTATAGTCAGATTATCCGCAAAGGAAAAGCGAGTGAGCGGGAGCAGGTGAAGGCAGCACGCTTTGCTTCAATCGGCGTGGCGATCCTCTCCATCATTCTTGCATTATTTGCCCAGTCCTTAAACGTCGCTTTTCTTGTGTCTCTTGCCTTCGCAGTCGCAGCGAGTGCGAATTTACCTTTGATTATCTTCACTGTTTTTTGGAAACGATTTAACTCTACGGGTGCCATCGCCGGAAGCTTAACAGGCCTTCTGAGCGCACTGATTATCGTCTCGCTCAGCCCAAGCGTCTGGGACCCATCAGGAGCAGCCATCTTCACAGGAGAGCCGCTCATCCCGCTGTCGAACCCTGGGATTATCTCGATTCCACTCGGATTCCTTGCCGCATACTTAGGCACGATATTCTCGTCTGAAAAAGCAGATGAAGACACCTTTACGGAAATTCAAGTAAAGGCACATACAGGCATGCATATGGATACTGATTCATAAGGAAAAGCCGGCTGCTCAGCCGGCTTTTTTTGTGTTCTTCTGTTCAAATCTCAGTAAGGTATAAATTGGCTTTTCAACTTATTTTTATACTTCTCTAATCTGGCAACCCTTCTAAACGTGATGAGAGAGCAGCATGTAATGAGGATTAACAGAATTTCATGAACTTCCCCTCTGTTATCAACCACATTCTTCATCTCTATCCCTCCTCGTAATGAATCTATTTATCGTTATGAATTCCCTGCAAGATGTCATTCCTATGTTATCATGTTATACACATACTGGAAATTATTTAAATCGACACGAAAGAAGTGGGATGACGTATGCAAAGGATTTATTCTGCAAAATTATTATTCGAATCCATCTCATCACCAAGCAGTATTCCCGATAAAATCTTTGAAGAACGAATCGTCTTGGTAAAAGCTAAGAACCAACTGCAAGTGAAGGAAATAGTCAAACAAGGCTTCCCAGAGGAAACCTATGATAATGCAGAAGGTGGCCAAACTAACATAAAATTAGCAGCCATTCTAGATATTTTTGAGCTTGTCGATCACTTAGAGCAAAAATCACTACACTTGAGTGAAGTGTACAGCCGCCACCTTATTTTTGATGAAGAAACTTCTGTTCAAGAAGCCATCGAGGCCTATTCTTTAGACAAATAAAAAAGCCGGCTGCTCAGCCGGCTTTTTAATAGCGCTGGAATAACTCTGGGTTTTTCGGAACGTTTTCTAAATAAACGATCTTCCCATGGTCGTCCAGCTCTGCGATATCAATTCCTTCTGCTGTATAGACACGGCCATCTGAAAGCTTTCCGCACACGGCCCAGTTTGTTTCATACTTTCCATCTTCTCTTTTAATCCATCCATCCCACATATGCTTAATGTCATCATGTACGTGGAAAAATGTGTTCAAAAATTGTGTGAATGCTTGGATTCCAGGCCTCCGGGCGCCATTTAAGACAATCATGACATCGTCAGAAAACAATGCCAGCAATTCATCCAGTTGCTCCTGCCCTTTTCCTGCTTCATCGTATCGGCGAAAATACGTATCGAGCACTTCCATGTTCATTCTCCTTTATTTACCTGTCATTTCGAAAACATTCGAACTATATAATTGTACACAATTGTTTCTCGCCTGTCTATTTTCCCCGACATAAGAAAAGACATGAATTGATTCAATCCATGTCTCCCTCAGATCAAAGAGATGCTTTTTCTGCTTCAACAAGTGATTTCAGCTTTTCTGCTGCTTTTTTTGGATCGGCGCTCTGGCTAATAGCACTAATGATGCTTACACCATCTGCTCCAGCTTGTATGACTGGTGCAGCGTTGTCGTATGTGATCCCTCCGATACCCACAATCGGAATTTGAAGGCCATGACGGCGGACTTCAGTAATCAAAGACACCCCCTGGACACTGCGTGTATCCTTTTTCGTTTCCGTTGGATAGACTGGGCCCATCCCGACATAATCTGCTCCGTCTTTCATGGCTTGTTTCACTTCATCTAAGTTATGCGTCGACACGCCTAATATTTTATTCCCGATCCTTTGTCTGACGTCTTGTGCGTTTGCGTCTTCCTGTCCAACATGAACGCCATCTGCATCAAGATCAATCGCTAGCTGTACATCATCATTCACAATAAAAGGAACATTTGCTTCTTGGCAAAGCGCTTGAATTTGACGAGCCAATTGTTTCTTCTCTTCAGCCTGCAAGGCGTTTTCACCCTTTTCACGAAATTGAAACATGGTGATTCCGCCTTGAATGGCCTCGTTCACAACATCAAGCGGCTGTCTCGTTGAATTTGCTGTTCCCATAATAAAATAAACCGATAATTGCTGTTTGATTTGCTGTTGATCAGCCTTTGTCATGTGAAACTCCCCCTAATTTCCCTAATGTCAGCACATCATCGCCGGTTGTGTGTGTTAGTGCGTTTAACAATTCCATTTGAAAGGTTCCCGGTCCTTTATCCTTTGTGTGCAGAGCTGCCTTTTCAGCTGCCACACCATAAAACAGCAATGCAGCGGCCGACGCATGAAGCGGCCGTTCACCTACTGCACAAAATGCTCCTATGATAGATGTCAGCAAACAGCCGGTTCCCGTCACCTTGGTGAGCCATTCATGTCCATTATGAATGGACAGCACCTCATTTCCATCTGACACCACATCGACTTTTCCTGTGATCACCACTATTGTCTGAAGTACAATGGACGCTTGTTTGGCTAATGCCGATACATCTCCATTCGCCGCTTTCGCATCAACGCCTTTTGACTCCCAGCCATCCACTCCAAGTAAATGAGCCACCTCAGCAGCATTCCCTCGGACAACGGTCATTTTTACTTTCTCTAACAGCTGTTTAGCCGCATTCGCTCGAAACGTTGTCGCACCGACGCCGACAGGATCTAACAAAACAGGTACACCTTTTTCATTGGCGGCTTGTCCAGCGAGAATCATGGCTTCCACCGTCTCATTGGTCAGTGTGCCAATATTAAGCACAAGTGCATCCGCTAATTGCGCCATTTCAGCCACTTCTTCTTTGGCGTTTGCCATGACTGGCGAAGCACCTAAAGCAAGCAGTCCATTCGCTGTGAAATTCGTCACGACTTGATTCGTGATATTATGGACGAGTGGATTTTCCTCTCGAACCTTCTCCAATAAATGAGACGCGCGGCTTGTTTTCATCTGTATCGTCCTCCTTTTACTCTGCATCCCACACGTAAGATTTCGTATGCTTTAACCATTCTCTTGCCGCAAACGACAAATAGCGGTCTTTTCGCCAAATGACACCTAAATGCCACGGGATTGATGGGTTTAGGGAAATGACCTTTACCTTTTCAGGATCAAGATCACGGCAGATTCGTTCTGGCAGAAGTCCAATCCCTAAGTTTTCAGCTACCATTTCACTAATGAAATCCCACTGAGACGTTTCATAAATGACATTTGGCCGGAATCCCGCATTCATACATTCATTTAAAATCCGGCTGTGCAGAACAAAATCTTCTCTAAAGAATATAAACGACTCTTCCCTTAAATCAGCTAAATGTACCTCCTCACGACCGGCCATCGGATGGGATGGATGCGTCACGAGCTTCATGTTCTCTTTAATAATGGTGTACGTATGAAAAATTTTATCATTTGCAGGCAGAACAATGACACCAATATCTAACGACCCATCCTCGACCCCTTCCTCTACTTTAATGGAGCCGTGCTCGACCAATTGAAATGTGACATCTGGATATTGCTGGCGGAATTCTCCCATGACATTCGGGAAGAAACTTGACCCAATCATCGGGGGCAGTCCGATTCGGATATGCCCTTTTTTCACATTCATTAAATCATTTAATTCGCTCGTTAAATTCTGAAATGACTGCGTGATTTCACTCGCCTGTGTATACATGGTTTGGCCGGCATCTGTCATTTCAACCTGCCGTCCATTTCGGTAAAACAACTGCACCCCCAGCTCATCCTCCAAGTTTTTGACCATCTTGGAAATGGTCGGCTGTGATACGTAAAGGGACTGCGATGCTTTCGTGAAGCTCTTTAATCTTGCCACTTCTAAGAAATATGTTAAATGTCTAATGTCCACATGCTTCATCCTTCCTATAGACAAAAGGAATAATTACTATTCGATATATGTATTTTACCTATAACTAAACGTGCTGTACACTTTAAAGTAAGCTCATTAATTGGAACGTTGTCATGTTTTTGTGAAATAGTGAACAATTTATATAGAAAAAGGAGTGAACAGAAAGTGAAATTGCTCAAAAAGCCGCTGATTGCTGCCCTTCAGATTATGGTCTTGTTTATTTTTGCGAAATTCATGAATGTGCTGGCGGCCTTTTTGCATTTAAGAATCCCGGGCACGATCTTAGGCATTCTTGTCATTTTCTTATTACTTCATTTTAAGATCATTCAATTAAAATGGATAGAACTTGGCGCCGTATGGCTGCTCGGAGAACTGCTGCTTTTCTTTATTCCATCAGCAGTTGGTGTCATTGATTATGGAAAACTGCTTTCTCAATCTGGCACAAGTATTGTCCTTGTCGTCTTACTTAGTACGTTTGTGGTCATGCTTTCAACTGGTATCATGACGCAAATGATTGCGAAACGAAAGGAGCGAAAAAAGCTATGTTAGTTGGCGGACTATTTCTGATTTTAACAGTTCTTTTATATCTCGGATCAAAAGCGGTGTACAAACGGCATCCGAAGGTTTATGTCTCACCATTACTTGTCACTCCGCTTGTTCTTGTCGTCTTGCTGTTAATCGTCAACATTCCTTACGATGCTTACAATCAAGGCGGGAAATGGCTCACGAATATGCTGCAGCCTGCGACTGTTGCTTTTGCCATTCCTTTATATAAGTATTTTCATATCCTGAAGAAGCATGCAGTGGAAATTCTTTTGAATGTGGCTTGCGGCTCTATCATTGCGATTTTATCTACGGCATTTATCGCCAAGTTATTTCATCTGGACACAGGCCTTATTGAGAGCCTTGTCCCAAGATCGGTCACAACACCTGTAGCAATGAGTGTGTCAGAAATGATCGGCGGCATGCCGTCCGTTACGGCTGTCTTCGTCATTTTAACCGCACTGTTTGGATCGATTATCGGTCCAATGGTGATCCGTTACTTCCGCATCGATAATGACATTGCCATGGGCGTCCTGCTTGGAACAGGTGCACACGGTGCAGGAACATCGAAAGCCTTTGAAATGAGCTCCGTCTCAGGGACGATCTCAAGTGTATCGATGATTATTTCAGCCATTATTACATTATGTGCAGCGCCGATCCTCATGTCGTTTGCCTTATAAAAAAAGCTATTTCCCTTATAGGAAATAGCTTTTAGATTGTTGACAAAATGCTAAAATGTTCTTTATTTTAGCACTTTATCTTCTTTTCAGCATGATAGAAAACCTTTGCAGCCCTAGGAAGGACGAGGAGCGGAGCGAATTTGACATTCGTGAGCACCGGAGCGCAGACCTGCGGGCGAATGCGAGGGTTTGTCTACACGCTGAAAGCCATTCCTTATCGGAAATGGCTTTTTCTTATGCTTGTATGAAGACAACCTTTAAATAGTTCCCTTCAGGATAATTCTTCGTTGTACGAAAATCCTCAGGAAGTGTATATTCTTCAAGAATCCGATAGGTTTTCCCTGATTCTTTAAAGGCCTGCGCAATAAATCCTTTGAACTTCTTCATGCCAAATGCACTGCTATTCGTTGATGCCACAATGACGCCGTTCTCAGCTGTGATTTGGATGGCTTCTTTTAATAGCTTCTTATAATCCTTCGCCGCACTGAATGTGTGCTTTTTCGTTCGTGCAAAGGAAGGCGGATCTAAGATGACAAGATCATAGGTCCAGCCTTTTTTCGCTGCAAACGGAAAATATTTAAAGACATCCATGACTTTGATATCCTGCCCGTCCACATCAATATCATTGACTTCAAACTGCTCAGATGTTTTTTTCAAGCTGCGGTTTGCAACATCCACACTTGTCGTACGGCTCGCTCCACCAAGCGCAGCTGCTACTGAGAAAGCGCCTGTATAGGAAAACGTATTGAGTACAGTCCTTCCCTTTGCATAACGATCTCGAATCGCTTTTCTCACATGACGCTGATCAAGGAAAATGCCCGTCATCGCACCATCATTTAAGTAAACTGCTACGTTCATGCCGTTTTCTTTCACGATGAGAGGAAATTCACCTTTCTCTCCCTTCACAAAATCATCATCTTCTATATACTGTCCAGACGTATCAAACCGTTTCTTTTCATAAATGCCTTTATAGTCTGGATATACTTGCTCAAGTGCAGTCAATACTTCTGCCTTTAATGTATAGACTCCTTCGCTATACCATTGGATGAGGTAGAATCCGTCATAATGATCAATCGTGACGCCGCCAATTCCATCCCCTTCTCCGTTGAACACACGAAAAGCAGTCGTCTGTGCATCACGAAATAAATGCGTTCTGCTTTTTGCTGCCTGCTCAAGCCTAGAGACAAAAAAAGCTTGATCTATTTTTTCGTTTGCATCAAAGGTTAGTACCCAGCCAATTCCTTTGTTTTGCACACCATAATACCCTTTTCCTAAAAAAGCGCCCCGCTCATCCACCCATTCAATGAGCTCGCCTTCCCGTACACCGTTCACATTCGATACTGCATCTTTGGAAATGAGCGGATATCCCTTTTTCACTTGTTCCGCAAATGTTTGTTTTAATGAGATTTTTTTCATTTGTGTCATCCTTATCCTTAATTGACTCTCTCTATCCTACCATATGAATGTATACGTTACTTCTATTATGATAAGATGAGGAGAAAAATATCAACATGACATAGAGGAGGCACTTCTTTTGACGACATTACGCTTAGATCATACAGGTATTATGGTTTCGAATATTGATCAATCGATTGATTTTTATGAAAAAGTGGTGGGGATGAAATTAAAGGACCGCATCACTCATACAAATGGAGTGATTGAGCTTGCATTTCTCGGTTTTAAAGATGAAACCGAAACGGAAATTGAGCTCATCCAAGGCTACAGCAGTGACCTGCCATCTGAAGGAAAGGTCCATCATCTCGCCTTCACAACAGACAACATTCATGCTGAATTCAATCGTATTCAAAAGCTGCGAATTGAATTAATTGATGAAGAAATCACGACATTACCAAATGGATATTGCTACTTCTTTTTCAGAGGACCAGACCAAGAATGGATCGAATTCTTCCAGCGCTAATATTTCCTAGGAAATGGGGCCGCTAATTCTCCCCCATTTATTCATAAAGAAAAGAGTAAGGGCATGTTTATGCCCTTACTCTTTTTTATAACACCTTACTAAGAAATGATTTTGTACGCTCATGCTGTGGGTTTCCAAAGAGAGCTTCTGGTTTGTCTTCCTCGACAATATATCCGCCATCCATAAAGATGACACGGTCTCCCACCTCTCTTGCAAAGCCCATTTCATGTGTAACCACAATCATTGTCATACCTTCGACAGCTAATTGTTTCATTACAGCTAATACATCCCCTACGACCTCAGGATCAAGAGCTGATGTCGGCTCATCGAATAATAGTACTTTCGGATCCATTGCCAACGCTCTCGCAATAGCGACACGTTGTTTTTGTCCACCAGATAATTGGTTAGGGTAGCTTTGGGCTTTGTCTTTTAAGCCGACTTTTTCAAGCAAGTCTAACGCTTTTTCGACTGCTGCCTTCTTCTCGATGCCTTTTACCTTTATCGGTGCAATTGTGATGTTTTCTAAAACGGTTTTATGAGGGAATAAATTAAAGTGCTGAAACACCATGCCTACTTCTTGTCGTACTTTATTAATATTCACCTTTGGGTCTGTGATCGTGTGTCCGTGGACAACGACCTCTCCAGCCGTGATATCTTCTAATTTATTGAGGCATCTAAGAAACGTGCTTTTCCCTGATCCAGAAGGACCAATGACACACACTACTTCCTTTTCCTCGATGACTGCATTAATATCCTTTAACACTTCGTGATCGCCAAAGGATTTCTTTAAGTTTTTTACCGTAATCATACTCATTTGATATCAAATCTCCTTTCTGCGTAGCTAGCCAGTAGAGAAAGTAAATAAATGATCACGAAATAAATGACACCGACAATGAGCCAGACATTCAATGGATCAAATGTAGCCGATGCTTGAACTTGTCCTCGCTGCATAATATCAGCAATCCCGATAATAGATAAGAGAGATGTATCTTTCAAGCTGATGATGGCTTGGTTTGTAATCGCTGGAAGCATGCGGCGGAAGGCCTGCGGAAGGACGATAAAGCGCATGTTTTGTCCCCCTGTAAAGCCTAATGAGCGCGCAGCTTCTGTTTGCCCTTTATCAATGGACTGAATCCCTGCACGAATAATTTCTGAGAAATAAGCCCCTGCATTAATCGCTACTGTAATAATTCCTGCGGGTACTCGATCAAGCGAAATGAATTCAAGTGTATTCAAACCAAAATAAATGAAGAATAGCTGTACGATAAATGGTGTGCCTCGAATGGCATTCACAAAGACGAGTGCGATGAAATTTAAGATTTTAAATGGTGACAGACGGAATAATGCCACAATTAAACCGATGATAAACCCTAAAATGATGGCAACAACAAAGATATATAAAGTGGTTTGCAAACCATCCATTAAATACGGAAATGCATTAATAATTGTATCCATGTTTCTCCCTCCCTAATTCACATACGGCTGACACATAAAGAAAGCGCGCTCGGAGCGCGCCTCGCTTGTGTTATGACTTCAAATATTTATCAATAATTTTGTCATATTCACCGTTTTTCTTTAGGTTCTCAAGGCCTTTATTGATCTTCTTCAATAGATCTTGGTTTTTCCCCTTCATGACAGAGATACCATACTGGTCTCCATTCAATCGGTCTCCAACTGTTTTCAATTTTAAATCTTGTTGTGCGATCGCATACGTAATGACAGGATAATCCTCAATTAAGGCATCTGCATTTCCGTTTGATACTTCCTGGAACATAGATGGGCTGTCATTGAATTGAACGACTTCATACCCATATTTATCTGCGTTATCAGATGCGAACTTTGCACCAGTCGTCCCGTTTTTAACAGCTAGCTTTTTCCCCTTTAAATCATTAATAGATTTGATGCTGCTGTCCTTTTTCACAACAACTGTCAGCCCAGCGTCGAAGTAAGGATCTGAGAAATCTACTTTCTTCTTACGCTCATCTGTAATACTCATTCCGCCCATTCCAACATCAAGCTGTCCTGCTTGCATCGCTGGAATGATGCCTGAGAAGTCCATCGCTTCAAGCTTCACTTTGAAACCTTGGTCTTTCGCGATTGCATTAATTAAATCAACGTCTATCCCTTCATATTTACCGCCCTTTTCAAATTCAAATGGCGGATAAGTTGTATCGATCCCAATTTTATATGTGCCTTTGCCTTCTCCCGAACCACTGTCCGATTTTGATCCACAGGCTGCCATGACAAGCACAACAATTAGTCCCATGATCAATAACATCGATTTCTTCATAAAACACGACCCCCATTGTCAGTTTTGTCTAAATATTCGCAATAACAATAATACTATAACACGCTAAAGCTATAGTGTGTGATGTTTTTTATCAATACCAAAGATCCATACAATTCTAGATCAATAGTCTCTTTAAATTTTACTTTTTTGCGAATAACTCATTTTATTCTAAAAGAAGAGTCATCCACAATTATAATGTAAGATAATCTTACAAAAAAATGAGACAGCACCTTGATAAATGATGTTTCTTTCTAGTATACGAAAGCAAACTCAACAACCGGCTTCCACTCTTTATTGATATTGTAGTATATTTTTTTCAAAACCCTCTTTTTACCTAAAAATATGTAAGCGTATACAAAATGTCGATTCTCCCTATTTCTTTCACTACTGGTTGAATTTACATCAAAAAACATGTTTTACAAACTGCATGAGAGAGCTTAAAATATAAGAAGATACTGGAATATGGAAAGTTGATTCAAAAGAACGGTTTTTAATAGATGAAGAAAGGAGGATATGAATTGGCAGAAGCAGGTGTTTTGTCGTCCGTTGATGTAGCAAATATGCTCAATGATTGGTATGTCATGATGAAAAAAAGAGAGATACAAGGTGCCATCCAGTTAAAAGAAGACATTCTTCAAGCGTTTGATCGAATGGAAGAAAATCAAGACGTCTTACTTTACTATCAACTGCTAGAGTACCGTTTTAAAGATCTAATAGAAGATACAGCTTCGTTAGATCATAGTCTTTTTGTTGATGAAAATGCCATCCGTACGGATGATATGCTCAGCTATTATTTCTATTTCTTTAAAGGGATGTATGAAATGCGCAGAGGCAATCAGGATACGGCATTTCACCATTTAAAATTGGCCGAAGATAAATTAGATCTCGTGCATGATGACATTGAAAAAGCCGAATTTCATTATAAAACAGGGTGTCTTTACTATAATATCAGGTCCACGCTTCTCTCCATCCACCACTTAAAGAAGGCTTCATCTATTTACGATGCAGATCCATGTTATGTGAAAAAATCAATCAGCTGTCAAATGATGCTTGCTTTGAATTATGCGGATCAGTCGAAATATGATGAGGCAGAATCGTTGTTCGAAGAAGTAATTCATTCACTAGAACAGATGGAAGATCCAGATTTGCTTGGACACGCCTATTGCAATGCAGCCTTTATTAAAAGTCTAAGAAATGAATACAGTGAAGCTGTGCCACTCCTAGAAAAGGCTTTAATGATAGAAACATTCGAAACTTCTTCTCCAGGCGGCTATTTACTTGCCATGTACGCCTACACAAAAGCACTATTTAAGCTAAAAAAGCCAGGTTTGTTCCACTATTATGTACAGCTTTCACTTCAAAAAGCAGAAAATTTAAAACAACGAAACATTTCACTTAAATTATCCATTTTAGAAACACTTATGATTCAGCCAGACAACATGATTGAGCAAATCAAGTCTTATTGTGATCAATTAGAATCGATGAATTTCCTTGTTGATCTTGAAGCTATTTGTCAGGATGCAGCTGCTTACTTAATGGATCTTGGACTTCATGAAGAATCCTCTTATTTTAGAAACAAGGCGTTGTCCTTAAAAACTTGTTAAGAATATGGAGTGATGTATGATGAAGAAATGGCTTATCACAAGTGCGATTTTTACCCTCTTGATAACAGGTGTTTCTATTGGTGCTTCCGTTCAAAAAGACAGCAAACCTGCACAATCTCAAGATATCATTCAAAAGAGGGATCGTGGAACCAACCCTTAATATGAAAAAAGCAGCTGTGATCAAAACAGCTGCTTTTTTATGTGTTAATCAATTTCTCGTTTGATATTTTGCATTTTTTCATCTAAGTAATGGGCAATATCTGCGGCTTCCTTCAGTTCATCGGTCAGCTGATGAGGAACATCGTTTTGCAGTTTATAATAGATTTTATGCTCTAGACTCGCCCAAAAATCCATCGCTATGGTCCGTACCTGAATCTCAACCTTCACATACTCCACACGATTCGTTAAGTAGACAGGAATCTCAACAATTAAGTGAAGGCTTCTGTAGCCATTTGGTTTCGGATGTTGAATGTAGTCCTTCACTTCAAGGATCTTTAAATCCTCTCTTTGCCTCAATACATCCATAATGTTATAGATATCTTGAATAAAAGAACAGATGATGCGGACACCTGCGATATCATGGATATGCTCCTTGGCACATTGTGTCGTGATATCGCATCCTTTTCTTGCTAGTTTATTCACAATGCTTTCAAAGGATTTGATCCGTGATTTTGTATGCTCTATAGGGTTATGTCCATGGATTAAATTATACTCCTGACTGATAATCGAAAACTTTGTATCCATTTCATCTAATGCAAATTTATATACTAATAGTTCATTTTTCCAGTCTTCCATGACATTTTTCAAATCTTCAACATGAGTTGCTGACATATTCATTTTCTTTGTCATCTCCTTTTGGGAAACGGCAGCTGTACCGCTTTCCGTTTACTAGACGGAGAGAGGACTCGAATGGTTTTAAAAAATACGCAGTTAGCCTCTTTGTTTGTAATATGTCAGCGCCAGTGCAAGGGCAAGCACAGAACCTTTCACAATATCCATTGCATAATAAGGGACAGACATCATCACAAGCCCATTTTGTAAGATTCCGATGAGTACAGCCCCGATAAAAGTACCAAATGCGTTTGGCTTACCTGCTCCCATGACGGAAAAGCCGATAAAAGCAGCCGCTACTCCATCCATTAAATATGGTGCACCAGCATTAATTTCTGCTGTCATCACTCTTGATGCCAGCACGATACCTCCGATCGCTGCAAATAACGCAGAAAGCAGATAGGCCGCAATTTTGTATTTGTTCACATGAATGCCAGACAATCGAGCCGCTTCCTTATTCCCACCGATGATGTACATGAATCTGCCATGCTTTGTGTAGGTCATGAAAACATGCGCAAATAGAACAATGGCAGCCATAATGAGAATGATATATGGCACCTGTCCGATTTTGCTGAAAAAGGCAGGGATCGTTCCCGTTGAAAACGTGCCATCGGGCAGCACCATATTTTCAGAAATGGTCGCCCCTTTCGTATACGTTTGAGCCAGCCCTTGAATGATAAACATCATGGCTAATGTCATGAGCATATCTGGAATTTTCATTTTGACGATCATCCATGCATTTAACAATCCAACAATGATAGAAGCCGCTAGTGCAGAAAGGATTGCAATCAGTGGGTTTTGCGAGAACCATACGAACATCGAAATGACAATGGCATTTGACAGCGTAGCGACTGATCCAACTGATAAATCAAAACCGTTTACTGCCAATGAGATGGTTAAGCCCACCGCAATGATGGTCACAATTGAGATAGACCGTAAAATATTGATGATATTTCCCGATTGCAAAAACGCTGGATTCGCTGCCGCAAATACCACAATTAACACGACAATGGTTAAAATCGTCCCATATCGATAAAAGAAATCAAACAGATGAAAGGATGGCCGCTGTTTTTTGATTTGCTGCACAGGGGCTGGAATTTGTTGTTCGCTCATGATTGTCCTCCTGTTGAATGATATAAAAGCTCCTCTTCAGTCGTCGGTGCAGTCATTTCCCGGGCAATGCTGCCATCATATAACACGTATACTCGGTCAGCGATACCTGCAATCTCTGACAGCTCACTCGACGCATAAATGACAGATTTTCCGCGGGCGGCAAGCTCTGCGATCAAAGTGAAAATATCTTTTTTCGCTCCAACGTCTACACCTTTAGTTGGTTCATCAAAGAGATACACATCTGCCTCAGCAAGCAGCCATTTTCCGATGGCAACCTTTTGCTGATTTCCACCAGATAGGTGCTTCACCTTTGCTTCAAGAGACGGCGTTTTGACACCAAGTCGTTTGACGATGTCGCCTGCACCCTGCTTTTCCTTCGAACGATGTAAGAAGCTGAATATCCGTGAAAATGAATGAAGACTTGCAGCCGTTAAGTTCCACCCCACGCTCTCTTCGGTCAGAACCCCTTCTTTTCTCCGCTCTTCAGGCACAAGGGCTATTCCAGCTCTCACAGCTTGATGAGGCGATGTGATGTGAATGGTTTGACCATGCAGCTGCACAGTCCCCGTCTTTTTTTCTGAGGCACCGAAAAGGGCTTTGCACAATTCTGTTTTTCCAGCACCGACAAGTCCTGCGATCCCGAGAATTTCTCCTTTTTTGACATAAAAGTGAATGTTGTTTAATTTGTTTTGATCGTTTAGCTCTTTCACTTCAAGCACAATAGGTGCATCTTTCAAAGGTTTGCGAGACGGGAATTGTTCCTCTAATGGCGCACCTAGCATTTCTTCAATGACTTGCTGCGGATTTGTGTCTTTGACAAGGTGGGCTGCAACATCCGTTCCATTTCGCATCACTGTCAGTTCATCACAGATGGTGAAAATTTCGGGCATGCGATGGGAGATAAACACGATCCCTGTCCCATGCTGTTTCAGCCGATCAATCATGGAGAATAATTTGCTTGTTTCTGCATGACTAAGCGGAGCTGTTGGTTCATCTAAGATTAAAATGCTGCATTGAATGGAAACGGCCTTAGCAATGAGCACCATCTGTTTTTCAGCAAGGGTCAGATCGCTGACAAGTCGTTTTGTGGAGATGTCGATGTCCATTTCTTTTAATAGCTGAGCCGCCTTGCGATGCAGCTCTTTCCAACTGACAAATGTTTTTTTCTCAATCTCATGCATCATCATATTCTCACCAACACTTAAGTAGGGAACAAGAGCCGTATCCACTTCTTGATGGACCGTCTGCACACCATATGAGGATGCATCCTTTGGGGTTTGAATGGTTGCCGCCTGGCCATTGATGTGGATGGTTCCGTCGAAGTGGGAATGAGCGCCAGAAAGAACTTTCATTAACGTGGACTTCCCAGCACCATTCGCTCCAATTAGCGCATGGACCGTCCCTTTTTTTAATGTGAAATTCACTTGATCTAAAGCTTTGACCCCTGGGAATTCAATTGAAATATTTTTCATACGAACAAGCGGCGCTGTCATAGGTGTCCTCCTTCTCTTGATATCATCTGAAAAACGAAACACCCTCTATGGAAAGAGAGTGCACGTCGCTTATTTTGTATAATGCTTCTTCAAGGTCTTCATCCAATCTTCCTCAAAAGCAGTCGATGAACCGAATCCCTTCACTTCGTCTGCAAGATTGACCATGTTAATGGCTTTTCCTGCTTGTTGAAGCTGCTTTTGCGAGATGAGAGAGGCCTCAAGGTCATAGGAAGATGGTGTTTTCTCACCAGCTATTTTCTTCGCAAGAATCCTCACGTCGACTGCGCCGATGAGCTTCGGATCAACCGCTGCTGTGTACTTCCATGGACTGTCCTTCGCTGTCATTTCTTGAAGATCAGCATTTGACACATCAATCCCATAAATCTTCACTTCTGTTCTTCCTGCTTCCTTTAACGCTCTTGCTGCCCCAATGGCAAAGGCATCCCATGTGGCAAAAATAGCGTCCAGTTTGCCCTTTGGATACTTATTCAGCATGGCTGCTACTGCATTTTGCGTTTGAACAGACGTATCAGAAGAGGCTACACCAAAGCGGTCAAGCTCCTTGATCCCTGAATGTTGTTTGAGCGTTTCTTGATAGACCTTATTTCGTCTCACCATTGGCGGGAATCCATCTACCCATAGGTACGCAATATTTGCTTTTCCTTTAAAATCAGAAACGAGCGCGTCTAATGATTTTTTCGCTAATTGTTCGTCATCTTGAGACGTCACTGTGACTCCTTTGATGTCCTTTAGCTTAGGATTTGAATCAAATGCTACAACTGGAATGCCTTTCGCTGTGATCTTTTTCACATCAGCGACTGTCGCCTCGTCGTCCCCGTGAGAGATGATAAAGCCATCATAATTTTCCTCCAGCGCCTGAGAGATGGCATCATGGAATTTTGCTGTATCACCATTTGCGGTGTAGACATCTACCGTAAAGCCGAGTGCTTCACCTTCTGCCTTCGTTCCAGCTAAAAATTGAGCTGTATGATCGTCTCCTCCAATTTTGCGGATCACTTTAATTTTTGCCCCCTGTCCCTTTGCAAATCGCTTCGGTACATTGTCAAAAGAGACTTTTTCGTTTGCATTTGCCTTTGAGCCTGCACTTGATCCAGTGCCGCAGCCAGATAATAGGACGGTTAATGCCGTTAATAAGACAAGAAATGATGTAAAATGCTTACGCTTCATTGCTGTTCCTCCTCAAGTTGTTTTAAATTTTTCACATCGGAAAACTAGGTAAAAAAGTGGAAATACGCCTGTCAAACAGGCATTTGATTCGAAAAAGAGACGAAAAAAAGCCTCTCTTGGAAAGAGAGGCTTGATCACCGTTGCATGAAACATGTATCGGGAAGTCTTCCTCTCTTATCTGTCAAAGCTGTAACAGCTTTGCAGGAATTAGCACCAATTTCTACAATAGAAACGGTTGCTGGGCGTCATAGGGCCAGTCCCTCTGCCTCTCTTGATAAGAGATCCGTTATGAAATTTGTTTTCGTTGAAATGTCTTCTTTACTTTAATGTGATGTCACATCAATGTCAATGACTTTTTTGAAAATTTCTAAAATATCATCAGCTTCCGATAATTTTCTTAGCAGGTGATGATTTCTTCAGACGGAAATCATATTTTTTCTCATTCACAAATTGTGGGTTGAGATGGGCTGATCCTTTATCTTGACCGCTATTAGAGAGATAGGTTTTGTAGCCTTCCATCCATTTCCCGCGCCAAATCCACTGTGATGCTTTCGCACCTTTGCGATCATCATAAACGTTCTTCTGGAAGGTATTCTTTTGGTTCACTTGATAAAGATTCACGACTAAGTAATGCGAGGCGCTAGCCGTCATGATATTATTCGTGATTCGATTGTTCACTGCTTGATACTGCATTAGCAATTGGCCGCCTTCTAAGCCGGCTGTGTCATTTTTGTACAAAATATTATGTGAAATCGTCGTATTGGTTGTACCGCCACGCTTCGTATCATAGCCGCCAATAGATATGCCTGTATAACGGTTTAAATATACTTGATTGTGTTCGATGCGGATGCGATCTGCCATTTTTCCTTTATGTTCGCTTGTGACTTCAATCCCCAGGTCATTGTTATGTGAGATGTTATGATCGATCACAATGTCTTTTCCGCCATCAACATAAATTCCGCCAGCGGAGATGTCGCTTCCATAGGCTGGGTTCCCTGCACTCGTAATCTCATATACCTTGTTTCTAGAGACGACTCCATTTCTAACTTGATCATACTTTTTAGAGGGTGCTACGTTCTCGAAACCAATTAAATCAATGCCAATATTATCAGTGTGCCGGACCGTGTTATGTGTCACACGGAACTTTTTGACGTTTCCATTTAGCACAAGCGCTTCACTGAAGCCCAGTTTTAATTTTTCAACGGTATTTCCTTTGATTTCAATGTCTTCTATTGCTGCAGGAGCTTTTGTCCCATAGACAGCAATTCCATGTGCATTTCCATTTTCATGTTTCGTCTGAATGTCATACACTCGGTTATTGAGCAGTTTTACGCCTTTACCGCTTCCTTTGATGAAAATACCAACTGGTGTTAAATCTTCTTTATTCGTCTTAAGATGTCCTACAGTGAGGCCTTTGAGGGTGATGTAGCTCTTTTGATCGACCGTGACAAGACCGCCATCGGCTTGATTTCCTTTAAGGGATGCCCCACTAATCACAGGTTTTTCTTTTCCGTAAGCTTGAAAGACAACGGGTGCTTTCTTTGTTCCGGAATAACGGACAATCAATTTCTCTTTGTATGTACCGCCTCTCATGTAAATGGTTGTCCCAGCCTTCGCCATACTTGCTGCTTTTTTCAGCGTGCGGAAAGGTTTTTGCTTTGTTCCCGGGTTTTTGTCGTTTCCGTTTACCGCTACGTAATAAGCTGTGCTTTGCTTAGCACCAGCTTCCTCTGTCATCGCTTGACAGCCAAAGCTGATCATGGACATGAATACAATGAGTAAAATGCTTGGTATCACTCGTTTCATCTTGTTGTTTGCTCCTTTCCCTTCTCTTCTTCCTTTATCGGTTAAAAAAAAGAGGATTAAAATATGACAATGTCCCTTGCAATGTACTAGTCAAAAGGTGTATGGTTGAAAGAATATCTTACAGGAAAACCATTCGTTTTTAAATTGTCAGATTAATCAGTTAATAACGTATTTGGATTTTATTTCTTTTTTAAAAAGGGGGGACATGAGCCAAACTGACAGCAGAGAGAAGGAAAGCGCTTTAACAGATTTTTCTTGTCTGAATTCCAGAAAACCTATTGCTAATATTTTGTGAAGGTATAGAATAGAATCATAATTATTTCATATTATTAGAATTTTCAAATAATCAAACAGCAAGGAGATTTACAATGCCAAAACAACCCATCCGCGTTGAACTTAGTTCAACAAAAAAACCAAAACCTCAATCTGATCAACTTGAATTCGGAAAAATCTTCACAGATCACATGTTTGTGATGGATTATTCAATTGATAAAGGCTGGTATGATCCAAGAATTATTCCTTATCAGGCTATTCCAATGGACCCAGCTTCGATGGTCTACCATTATGGTCAATCTGTTTTTGAAGGATTAAAGGCTTATGTTTCTGAGGATCAAAAAATTCTCTTATTCCGTCCAGAAAAGAACATGGAACGCTTAAACAGATCCAATGACCGCCTGTGTATTCCGCAAATTGATTCAGAAACAGTATTAGAGGGCTTAAATGAACTCATTCGCATTGATAAGGATTGGGTACCTGATGCAGAGGGCACTTCCTTGTATATTCGTCCATTCATTATTTCCACTGAGCCGTATTTAGGCGTTGCACCGTCTAGCACGTATAAGCTGATCATTATCTTATCTCCAGTGGGATCATACTATAAAGAAGGCATTCATCCGGTCAAAATTGCCGTTGAAAATGAGTTTGTCCGTGCCGTTAAGGGTGGAACAGGAAATGCCAAAACAGCTGGAAACTATGCCTCAAGCCTTAAAGCACAGCAAGTGGCTGAAACGAAAGGATTTTCACAAGTTCTTTGGCTTGATGGGGTCGAGAAAAAATACATTGAAGAAGTCGGCAGCATGAATATCTTCTTTAAAATCAACGGAGAAATCGTGACGCCTGAATTGAACGGCAGCATTTTAGAAGGCATCACACGTAACTCTGTACTTGAGCTGTTAAAGCATTGGGGAATTCCAGTCACAGAGCGCAAAATTTCAATTGATGAGTTAATTGAAGCACATCAATCTGGCGAGCTTGAAGAAATTTTTGGGACTGGAACGGCGGCCGTGATCTCTCCTGTCGGGGAATTAATTTATCATGATCAGCCATATGTGATCCAAAATGGTCAAACAGGCGAAGTATCCAAGAAATTGTATGAAGCCATTACTGGCATCCAAAAAGGAACACAGCCAGACATCTTCGGCTGGACAGTTGAAGTTGACTCGGTCGTCAAGCAAGCATAAGCATGTAAAAGAACCTTTCATTCACGAAGGGTTCTTTTTTGTTTATTTACCTCTCCAATATACCTTATAATGGTAATAAATTAAGGAGGGATGGTATGTTTTTTACTTATCTATTAGCGTTCATTGGGATCTGTATCGGATCGATGATCGTCGCTACTGGTTTCGACGATTCACCGTTCCTCACCCGGTTTCTATTTAAGGCGCTTGGGATTTCTATCCTTGCTCTTTCCATCTCTTTTGTAAAGGTTAGACGAAAGAAGTTACAGAAACAAAAGGCGAAAAAGGCTTAGTTGACTCGTCTGCTTCCCATCAAATCGTGCACCAAAACAAGACCGATACCCCAACAATCGCCCCAGCGTATATCCACTGTTTTCCCTTGATGCTTCGCTTTCTTTCGATCAGTAAAAAAATCTCAGGCAAAAAGATGATCATGATTTCTAGGATAAAGACAAGATAGTAAACAAGCGGCATCGGCTGGAAATCAAACTTTCTTGCATCTCCTCCAATCGTTGCGAAATACATCAACAGGTTAGTCACTGGAATGGTGAAACAAACAAGCAGGCGGAGAACATAAATCCACACATAGTCCTTATGCCGAATGAGACCAACAAATGAAGCAATAAGGCCATACAAAAACAAGATCACTGTGCCATAACTCATGACAGGCTGTACGACAAATCCGTAAAGCATTAAACCAATTGCAACCATATTCCAACAGTCCTTTCTTTGAAGCCATACATGCTGTTTTTTCTATCATACACTTCTTTCTCCAGTTTCCATATGAAGAAATCATAAAAAATGACCCCATAAAAGGGGTCACTCATTATGTGTTAAGCATTGACTGATTTGAAGAATTGCGGTAAATATTCACGATGCGCTTCAAGCATTTCATCTAAAATTTGCTTTGCAATCTCGTCAGATGGGACGAGCGGGTTGATCGTCATCGCAACAAGAGCCGTCTCGTAATCTCCAGTTACAGCCGCTTCAGCTGCCACACGCTCGAATGATTTGATTTGTTGAACGAGCCCTCTGACAGCTACAGGCAGATCACCTGTCGCGATTGGCTTTGGTCCGTCCTTCGTAATGATACAGTTTACTTCAACCGCTGATTCAGCCGGAATGCTGGCAATCGCCCCTTTGTTCACTGTATTGACTGGTTGAATGTCGTGCTTATCATTATAGATGGAGCTGATTAAGTTACAAGCCGCATCGCTGTAATAGGCTCCGCCTCTTTTTTCGAGCTGCGGTGGTTTAATCGACAAATCAGGATCTTTATAGAGCTCAAATAGTTCCCGCTCGACCTGCTGTACAACCTCCGCTCGTGTTCCTTTTTCTTGAGCCGCCTTTTGTTCTTCTTCCAGCATATCTTTCGTTTTATAGTAATAGCGGTGATACGGACATGGGATGACCCCTAATCCTTTCACAAAAGAAGGCTCCCAGTTTTTCGCTTCAATGTTTTTCATGGACCACTGGCTGTTTGGATTTCCTAGTTCATCAAGCACTTGATCCATAATGCTGACCCCGTCTAAATATACGTCTAATCCATAGACCATGTGATTGAGACCGGCAAACTGTACCTCAATGCGTTCTACATCCACTTCAAGCGCCTTAGCGATTCCCATTTTGATCCCAATCGGCACATTGCATAGACCGACGACTTTTTTGAGATTCGTGTAGCGTAAAACAGCTTCTGTGACCATGCCGGCTGGATTCGTAAAGTTCACAAGCCATGCGTCTGGGCAAAGCTCTTCCATATCCTTCACAATGTCTAAAATGACCGGGATGGTCCGAAGGCCTTTAAATAAACCGCCTGGTCCATTCGTTTCCTGACCGATGACGCCATATTTAAGCGGTATTCTTTCATCCTTTGCCCGTGCTTCCAGCAGTCCTACACGAAATTGTGTCGTCACAAAATCTGCGTCCTTTAAGGCTTCCCGGCGGTCAAGAGTCAGGTGTACCTCAATCGGTAGACCTGCTTTTTCGACCATACGTTTCGCCAGAGCGCCCACGATGTTTAACTTTTCCTGACCCGCTTCAATATCCACAAGCCATAATTCCTTTACAGGCAATTCATGATATCGTTTAATAAACCCTTCGACGAGCTCAGGCGTATAGCTCGATCCACCGCCTATTGTGACAATTTTGATTCCTTCTTTCATGAATTGACACCTCCGAGTTGCTTCATTTTTTCATGGAGCTCAATGATTTCTGCTGCGAGCTCCTTAACGGTCATTGCGTTCATGAGATGATC
The DNA here is from genome assembly GCF_058791855.1 of Bacillus sp. EB106-04-04-XG123. Classification (NCBI taxonomy): domain Bacteria; kingdom Bacillati; phylum Bacillota; class Bacilli; order Caryophanales; family Bacillaceae; genus Bacillus; species Bacillus sp. EB106-04-04-XG123. The sequence continues at coordinate 713,538 of NZ_JBYTDZ010000002.1, forward strand.
CTGCGCATGAATCATGAGGAGGCTAATATCCGTCTTTTCGCCCCTGATTTCTCCTTGGATCAGCTCTGTCTGTGCGTGATGCGCCTCATTTAACGCGTCTTGTGCTTCCTGCATTTTTTGCTTCGCCTCATCAAAATTACCTTGCTTTGCACACGTAATGGCTTCCATCGCTGAGCTTCTGCCATTTCCGCCGTGCAGGATGAGTTGAAACACAATTTGTTCCATTTCCATCGGCCGCACCCCCCTTTGTTCCCTCTATTACATGCTGACGACATTTTCATCAGTTGATGCTTTTGTTTCTAGCTCACTTTCTTCTTTCAATTTCTGCTTATCCCACATTCTAAAGAATGGGTAGTATAGAGCAAATGACAACGCAAGGTTAATCAGCTGCATGACAGCACCAGAGATTTTACCTCCTGTGGCGAGATAGCCTGAAATGATTGGCGGCATAGTCCATGGGACAGCAATCCCTGCCGGTTTTGCCACAAGGCCTGTGCTCATTCCGATATATGTGGTGATGATCATCATGATTGGCGTAAGGATAAACGGAATGAGAAGCATTGGGTTCATCACAATCGGCATTCCAAAAATGATCGGCTCGTTGATGTTAAAGATGGCTGGCCCAATGGCAAGGCGGCCAAGCTGTTTCATTTGTTTACTTCTAGCACGTAAGATCATGGTCAGCACCAAAGCTAGCGTTGCACCGCTTCCGCCGACGTTGATGAAGATTTCAAAGAACTGCGCTGTGAAAATATTCGGCAGCACTTCTCCTGCTTGAAATGCAAGACGGTTCTCATCCATTGCACCGAGCCAAATTGGCCCCATGACGCCCCCGACAATGGTTGCTCCGTGAATACCACATGCCCATAGGAGCATTTGCACACCCATCGCAACGATACTGCCGCCTAAGCTGCCACCAAGAATGGAAAGCGGTGTGCCAATTAAGACCGTGATGATATTATGAATACTCTCAAAAGGTGTCATCTCAATCACAAGTCTAGAGACCCAGATCAGCGTGATGACCACAAAACCTGGAATAAGTGCAATAAACGATTTACTGACTGCTGGCGGTACACCATCAGGCATTTTGATGACGATATTCCGCTGTACAATAAAGCGGTAAATTTCGGTTGAAAGCATGGCAATAATCATGGCAACGAATAAACCTTTACTGCCCATCAGTGTGACAGGAATTCCTCCGCCAACTAGGATAGCTTCTGTTGAGCCTTCAGGTGTGAAAGGTACTTGATATGGAGTAGCCAACAGGAAAGCCGCAACAGCGATCGCACCAGATGATAGTGCATCAACGGCATACTTTTCAGCTAGCCTGTAAGCAATCCCGAAGGTCGCAACAAGTGCCATAATGTCAAAGGTTGCATTAACAGGATAGGATAGTTTCGTGGCCCATTCTGCTCCGAAGATACTTGCCATAAAATCGCTGTATCCTGGGATCGGAAGGTTGGCTAAAATGAGAAACAGTGAACCGACAATAATGAGAGGCATCGTTAAAACAATTCCGTCACGCAATGCTTGTAAATGTCTTTGAGCGGCAATCTTCCCTGCAAACGGCATGACCTTCTCTTCTAGAAATCGGTTGAATCCATTCATCCCCTCCGCCCCCTTTATCCGTTCACTAGCTGTTCAGCAGATTTTAAAACCTCGGCGCCATTACATACGCCATAATGCACGGTATTAATTACGTCTACTGGTATTCCTTTTTCTTCTCCGAGCTTTTTCATTTGCGGTAATAAATATCGAACCTGAGGTCCTAATAAAAGCACATCGGCTTGATCAATATGATTTTTCGCAGAATCTCCAGATACTGCCCAAATACGATAATCTTTTCCTTGTTCTTGTGCGCTTTTCTCCATTTTTGTGACAAGTAAGCTTGTAGACATACCTGCTGCGCAAACCAATAAGATATTCATGTGTAAACGCCCCCTTTTCAAAGTGTGAAGCTATTCTTTACACATTCATCATATTATGAAACCGCTTTCATAAACACCCATACTTTTTCCTTTAGGAAGCGGAAAAAGTTAATATCACACAGTTAGTTCTTGTACGAAGGAGCCTTTTTATACATGATATCAAGCATGTCTTCAAATGTATCACAGGCGATCAGGTGCTGAATGAATTTCACATTATGCACAAGCTCCCCCAGCAGGCGGTACATGCCTTTTAAATCTTTGGCATTCTCTTTTTCGACACAAAGCAGGCAGACAAATTGAACCTTTTTCTCTCCCCAAATGATTGGTTTTTCTAATGTACATATCGCCCAAAACGTCTCATCTGTCAGCGGCGTCATCGGGTGCGGAATCGCCGTATAATGTCCGAAAGAGGTAGGAGCAGCCTTTTCTCTTTCCATGACAGATGGTGTGAGCTCAGCTGGCGCTAATCCCATATCGATGACTTTTTGCGTTAAAAAGGTGATGACCTCTTCTTTTGTGTGAAAGGTGCGTTTTGTAAAAACCAATTCCTTTTTCATATATTGCGAGGCCAATGTCACCCTTGTTTCACTCGTCAGGGCTTCTTCAATTTTTAAAAAATCGCCGCCTCCCAAAATGGTGTTCACTTGAATGACTGGAACCGGTAATTCCATATGAATTGGAATGGTTGTAATAATTAAATCCAGTGCATGTAAAGAGACATGCGGAAGCGAATATAGCTCTGCTGTTCCTAAAATGGTCAGTTTTGATCCAAATTGTGAACGCAAACGATCCTGCAGCAGCCTTGCACTCCCTGCACCAGACGCACAGACAATGAGACACCGCTTCGGCGGGATCTCCATTTTCCTCCGCTCTAAAGCCGCACCAAAATGAAGCGCCATATATCCGATTTCATTCTCATGAATACTCAGCCCCTCCTCTTCTTCAAGGACCCTGCTGGCGATAATCCCCGCTTCAAAGGCAAGTGGATACCCCGCTTTTATTTCATCAAGCATCGGATTTCTTAAGTTCATTCCATATTTACATCGGTTGATGGCAGGCTTTAAGTGCAGACTCAATCCAATCATTAGTTCCGTATCTCCGGCTAAATCAAGCTGCAATTTTTGATCAATGGCCTTCAGCATGAGCTGTACAAGCCGACTCGTGTCATCATCGACAATTTGTTTTTGACCGCTCGAGGAAAAGGACTGTACCATTTTGGCTGTTCCTAGTAAATGAATGGTGATATAGACGATTTCCTCTTGTGGAAATGAGACATCCAGCAGCCCTTCAAGACGCTCCACCATTTTTTTAGCGACCTTGTATTCTTTTGCCCGCGGAATTTCGCTGATTTCCTCTGGAAGAACAGATACATAGTTTCCGTGTCTAATTCGTTTGCAGGCAATAGCAACATGAACGATTAAATTATTCATGCAAATGTCTGATAGATTCATGCCTTCCTCATTGATATAATCTATCATTGTTTTCTGAAGCAATTCGAGTTCATGCTTTGGCAAAATGGTGACCGCTGTGTTCAGCATCGTTTGATAAGAACGACGTTCATTGAATAAATATTCTGACATGCAATAACGAATTTTCATCTCTGATCCCTTGATCCGGCAGCCTTTGCTCGGCTTCGCTTCCAGCTTCAGATCAAAGGGCTCCAGCTTACGTTTGACCGATTTCACATCGTTGCTCATCGTCGATTTACTAATAAACAGCTGCTCCTGTAAATCCTCCAGCTTCACATAGGATTCTGCCAAAAGAAGCCTTTTTAAAATAAACCGAACTCGCTCCTCTGGCAGCACAGCAAGCGGCTCTTCCTGCTCAACCTCCTCCTTCATAAAACGGCGAAAGGCATTCTCATCGTTGATCAACAGCTCATAGCCAGCTCCTCTTACAGCTGTTACAGCTGCTTGATAAGGGGCAAGACGGTCGTTCAGTTCCTTTATGTCTGTACGAATGGTGCGGCTTGTCACTTGTAAACTGGCAGATAGTGCAGCGCTTGTGAGCGGGGTCTCAGCTGCCATGAGCTGACTTAAGATGTGCGCCAGTCTTTTACTCAGCATCAGATCGGCCTCCTTATGTAGGGGTGGAGAATCTGCCTTGTCTGGACAGGTTGTATACGCTTGCAGTTCTCTTCATTACTCATATTCTACTGAAAAGAAATAAAAATTGCCAACTCATTTATATGACAAATGCCCCTATTTATACAACTAACCATATCTAATGTCCTATGAATCTTTTTGAAAGATACTTGCGAAAACCACGAAAAAAAGGCGTACACCATCGTGTATCCGCCTTCTTTATGAAGAGATCATCTGGGTAAAGACAACCAATCTTTTTTCATGCGTGCCTGTAGCATGATCAAATGTCCCTGTACAAGTGATTAAATTGAGATTCCGTGTAAAGGCGTATCCAAAAAACGCATTGGGCTTCTCCTCACGCGGATAGCTTCTTACTTTTATGACTTCAAAGGTTCGCTTTTTCCCCGATGAGGACGTGACGATCACCTTGTCTCCTTTTTTTAGCTCCTTTAATCGATAAAAAACCGATGGCCCCCATTTATTATCTACATGGCCATTCATGACGGCATTCCCTTTATCTCCCGGTTTTGGACCATCTTTAAACCAAGCTGTGTTGTCTGTATCCCGAGGGACACCCATACTGCCATCCTTTAATAAAGCTGTTTTCTCCACTTTTGCTTTGACATCAATAGCGGGAATGGCGATTTCAGCTGGCACAATACCAGATGGCTCGTCTTTTAATGTATCGTGTGAGTGGTTCTGTTTCTCAGCTTGATGTGTGGTCATTTCCTTAGAAGCTACTATGTTTTTTGAGGATGACGATTCATCCATTGACTGTGATGAACAGCCTGTGATGATGAGAAACGAAAGAATGCTGAGCAGCCAATTCTTCATCTAAGCCGGCCTCCTTTTGAAGAAAGGAACGGCACGATTGTGCACGTTCCCATCTGTCTTTATGAGTTAGAATTTGATGCCTTACGGCGATTAAGGAAGAATGCACCTGCCACGCCGCCTGCGAGGATCAAACTTGCGATCATTCCCACAAATGCTTCATAGGACATGCCTAAAGGACCGGCTGTGCCCCCCATACCTGTTTTCGGCATTTCATTAGGCATGTTCGATTTGAACAGCTCAGGATGCTGATCAACAATCGCTGCTGCGACATCCTGACCAACCATGAACATATGACCATAAGCCTCTCTCACTGTCGGGTAAAGCTGATCATATTCACCATTATGATAAGACGTATATGTTTTGATCAGCTCATCAATATGTGTTTTCAAACCAGCTTCTAAATCAGCTGCCTTCAAACGTCCATCTGTCGCTTGATCTAGGAATTTCGCTTGCTTCATTCGATACGCATCTAAATCTTTGACAGCCTTTTCTTTTGCTTGATGATCCCCTGATGCATCCGCTTTGACATAATCAACTAAGTAACCGATATGGCTTGACCAAATGTCTTTGAATTGTTTGCCTGCATCCTTACCATAAACAGATGCAATTGCATCAGATAAATCATTTGTGTTTTCATTTAAAGCCGCTGCTGCTTGCTCAAAGTCCTTGCTGCCATCATTTCCTTTTTGCATGGCAACTACTGCGAGTGCCAAATGCTCTGAGAACAAGTAGTTTAAATCTTCACGAAGATCCGCTGCTGGTGTATCCACTGACTTTTGATCAAATTTCCCAGGAAATTGATCTGTGATGGCCCATGACACGCCTTTTCCTACCTCAAACATATGATGAATGGATTTTCTCACCGTTTCATAGGTCGTATCAAAATCCTTTTCATTATAGCTATCAAACGCTTTTAGCAGTTCGTTCACATGCATCTTCAAGCCCTCTTCAAGCTCACTTGCTTTCAGTCTGCCGTCTGTTGCTTGATCGAGCATATCGGCTTGTTTCATTCGATATTGGTCAAGCTGCTTGATCGCTTTCTTTTTACCTGCATCATCTTTTTTCGCTGTGGCTTGTACATAGTCAACAAAGTAGCCGATATGACTTGACCAAATGTCTTTGAATTGTTTGCCTGCTTTTTTACCATACACAGAGGCTATTGCATCTGATAAGTCATTCGTGTTGTCATTTAAAGCCGCCGCTGCTTGATCGAAGTCTTTACTGCCGTCAATTCCTTTTTGCATCGTGATCACCGCTAAATAGGCATGCTCTGAAAACAGCTGATCTAGTGCTGCTCGAAGATCTGTTGCTTTATTTGATACCTCTTGTGACGAAGACGTCTTCTTCGCCTCCCCATGCATATGTCCTTCGTGTGCACTTGCGCTATGAGCCGCCGGGAATAGTAACGCTGCGCTCAGTGGAATGGTTAACATTGCTTTCTTCATGTTCATCTTTTATTTCCTCCTCTTTCCGTTTGTTATGTACTTAACGGAGAGAGGGATGAAATGGATCATTCGATTCTATTATTTTTTTTACAACACAGGATCTGTATGTTTACATAAAAAAAGCCGGATTATCCGGCTGATACGTTACGACGTTTAGATGCTTTTCGCTCTTTATATATTTTCCTCACCACTGGATAAATCACAGGTGCCCATTTGACAATTTGTTTCAGCCATTTTTTCATTTCTCCCGCGCCTCCTTATTGTCATTCTTAAAGGACGATTCCCCATCTTGTCATGAAATAAACAGGTGCGGGAGAGCAGGAGTTAAATCACGCCTTGTGCGATCATGGCATCTGCCACCTTACGAAATCCTGCAATATTTGCTCCAACCATGATGTTCCCTGAGTGTCCATATTCGTCCGCTGTCTCTGTACATTGACGATAAATAGACTGCATCATTTGTTTCAGCTGATCATCTACTTCTTCAAATGTCCAAGACATTCTTGCACTGTTTTGCGCCATTTCTAGTGCTGAGACACCTACTCCGCCAGCATTCGCCGCTTTTGCCGGCGCAAACAAAATACGATTCTCTTCAAATACTTTGACCGCCTTAAGAGTGGACGGCATATTGGCTCCTTCTCCAACAGCGATGACACCATTTGCCACAAGCTGCTGTGCATGCGCCTCTGATATTTCATTTTGTGTTGCACATGGCAGCGCAATATCACAAGGAACGGACCAAATTTGTTCGCAATCTTCAATTAATTCAGCATGCGGGTGAATGTCTAGGTATGCCCCAATCCGCTGATTCTCGACTTCCTTCAGCTGCTTAATGGTCTCAAGTGAAATCCCTTGAGGATCATAAATTGCTCCGCTTGAATCACTGCAAGCCACAACCTTACCGCCTAATTCCATTACCTTTTCCATTGCATAAATAGACACATTTCCTGAGCCCGACACAACAACTGAACGCCCTTCAAATTGGAGCCCATGTGCTTTCAGCATTTCTTCCATGAAGTACACCAGTCCGTAGCCTGTCGCCTCTTTTCTCGCTAAGCTGCCTCCAAATCCAGGGCTTTTCCCCGTGAGTACACCCGCTTCATAAGCGCCGCGCATTTTCTTATACTGTCCGAACATATAGCCAATTTCGCGTGCTCCTACACCAATATCACCTGCTGGCACATCTTGATCAGGTCCGATATATCGGCCGAGTTCACTCATAAAGCTTTGAACGAAACGCATGATTTCTCCATCAGACTTTCCTTTAGGGTCAAAATCCGATCCGCCTTTCCCTCCACCGATCGGCATACCAGTCAGTGCGTTTTTAAAGATTTGTTCAAACCCTAAAAACTTGATAATGCTTGCATTGACGGTTGGATGGAAACGAATGCCTCCTTTATAAGGACCGATGGCACTATTGAATTGAACCCTAAACCCTCGATTGACTTGTACTTTGCCCTCATCGTCTACCCATGGCACTCGAAATACCACAAGCCGCTCAGGCTCAATGAGCCGTTCTAAAATGCCCTGTTTTTCATACTCTGGATGCTTCGCAAAAACTGGGACGAGTGATTCCAGAATTTCTTTTACCGCTTGCTGGAATTCCTCCTCGCCGGGATTTCGTTTTTCCACCTCTTCTAACACACGGTGGATGTAGCTTTGTGCTGTTTGTGCTGCTCGATCTAAGGTCAACATGCCGCATCTGCCTCCTTGTAGATATCTCCACACTTTTAATTGTTAGATTTTCTAACGCATATTGAGATTAATTTAACACCAATTGTAAAATCTGATCAATATTGATAACAGATGAAAATGATGCCGAATTGAGATAGATCAAGCAGCCGCAGCAATTGACTTTAAAAATAAGCGCTCAAGGAATGACTAATGTGCTAGAAACGAACGAGCGGATGTTTCTCGTCCCGTTTTCTTTGACAAATACATGAATCATGATGAATTTCTAGCTTGTTTTCCAACGAAAAAAGGGTCAAAAGTTTGATCGGATGCACTCAATCTTTTCGGAGCTTCCCGCCTCTTTTTCGATCAGGTAGCACGACACAAAGCCAATATAAAATAGAAGACGATGGAAAGTTAATGAGACCGACAATGCCCCAGAACCACTTGTAACGCCCTCTTTTCTTTGCATCCATAAATAAAAGAAAGCCCTGTGCAAACAATAACGGCAAGACGCACAATAAGATGATCATTTCCGTCTGACTCATAAGGAAGACCCTCCTTTAATATGTTGATATTCCTTGTAGCCAACAATAAAGCAGATGGGTACGCTCACTATTTGGAGAAGAATGAAGATGATAGGCAAATGGGTAATGGCAGCTGCAAAGAGTGCCAGAATGGTCAAACTAGTCAAAACGTATGCCAGCACTTCTTGTTTAAAACGCCTTTTCTCTTGTTCCTTCGCCTGTTTCAGCATCATCATGACAGCCTGCTCACTTGGCTGTTCCACTTCAATTTGTTCGTCTAGCTGCCGCAGCTCTTCTTTTAAACGTTCGGTCAAACGATCTTCCTTCATACATCCCACTCCTTTCGAATTTTCTTTAATCCATGATGAACCCTCGATTTCACAGTGCCTTCTCTCATTCCGAGCATTGAAGCCATTTCTGGGTAGGTAAAGCCATAATAATAGTGCAGAATAATCGGTGCTCTCTCCTGAGCCTTTAGTTCATTTAAAGCATCCCACATGTCATGCCATTTGTTCCCCTTTTGCTGAACGTCCCATTTGAAACGGCGTATGGCCTCCTGATTGGCTTTTCCTTCTCTCAATTGTTCACGTTTTCTTTTCTTCTGGTGATCTAAAAATTGCCTAGATGCAATCGAAATGAGCCAGGTTGAAAATAAGGCATCTCCTCTAAATGAAGAAAGTTTCATATACGCTTTCAGCATCGTTTCTTGCATGATTTCCTCTGCCAGCTCTTGTTGAAGGGTCAGCTTCAGCATATATCGGTAAAGAAAGGAATAATGATGCCGATAAAGGGCTGTAAACGCGGCATCATCGCCCTGTTTTGCCCGCTGAATCAATAATGTCTCTTCTGTCTGCTCCAAACACGTCCCTCCTTCCCTTTCTTCTCTTACTCATGAGACGACACGAATGACAATACCGTTTAAAATAGACCTTATTTTTTAGCATAACTTCTATGAAACCCATTTTATATGCCATTTTTTCTTATGTAATGATTATGGCATTCCTTCTTCTCTAACAAAATGATGCGTTTTGATTTTCTAGCAAATGGAGAGCCTCCTCTCCATAATCATGATGTCATCCACATACCTATCGACAATGGTCCTTATCTCATGAAGATGAAATAAAATAATCATTGGCTTAGCTTCCTAGAAAATCATGGAATACGCCGCGCCTATCCTTAGCCGATGATACCTTTTTGCATGCTATGCTCTTCCTACATTCCGAATGAGGCGATGCTTGTGAAGGAAGGAGGATTGGTTGAATCACAGCTTATTTTGGAAACGTTTTCATTAAAACAAAATAGAGAATGGAGATGTTGACTTTGAAGAGAAAAGTTCCAATGTTAGCCGGTGTATTAGCTGTTGGTCTCGTCACTTCATTATTTGCACCAAACGGGGAGGCAAAGGCAGCAGCCAAATACCCAGAAAGCCCTTCTATTATGGCCAACTTTAATCAACAAGGCTTCTCCACATTAAATGGCGGCACAACAGGCGGTGAAGGCGGTAAAACCGTCACAGTCAAGACTGGAAATGAATTATTGGCTGCCCTCAAAAATAAAGGAACAAACGAAAAATTAAAAATTGTAGTAGACGGGACGATTACCCCTTCTAATACATCAGCCAATAAAATCGATGTGAAAGATACAAATAATGTTTCGATCGTCGGTAAAGGGACGAACGGCGAATTTAATGGGATTGGCATTAAAGTATGGCGTGCCAATAACATCATCATCCGCAACTTGAAAATCCACCACAGCAAAATCGGTGACAAAGATGCGATCGGGATCGAAGGCGGTTCTAAAAACATATGGGTCGACCATAATGAACTGTACAACACATTGAATTCTGGGAAGGATGACTACGATGGTTTATTTGATGTAAAAAATGACTCTGACTATATTACCTTCTCGTGGAACTATGTACATGACAGCTGGAAAACAATGCTCATGGGCAGCTCCGATAACGATAACTATAATCGAAAAATTACGTTCCACAACAACCGTTTTGAAAACCTGAACTCTCGTGTACCGTCTATGCGCTTCGGGGAAGGCCATGTCTATAACAACTATTATAAAGGCATCTTGGCAACAGCGATTAACTCACGTATGGGCGCAAAGATGAGAATAGAACACAACTTATTTGAAAACACCAATAATGCCATTGGAAGCTGGGACAGCCGTCAAGTTGGAACATGGCATGTCATCAACAACTCTTATATTAACAGCACAGGCAGTCTGCCAACATCTTCAACAGGTACGTATAACCCTCCTTATAACTACTCTTTGCTTAACGTGAACAATGTGAAATCAGAAGTGATCTCAAATGCAGGTGTTGGTAAAGTAAACCCTTAAACCACAAAACGTTCGGGCAGAGATTTCCTGTCCGAACGTTTTTGTCATTTCATTTAGATTGTAGAAAAAGGACGATCCATTTCATACAACTTTTGATAACGCTTGTTTTCTTTTAGTAAAACCTGATGCTGACCCTGCATCTCAATGCGTCCGTCTTCAATAAACATGATGCGGTCACACGCCTCACAGCCAGTCAGATGATGGGTTATCCAAATAACTGTTTTCCCTTTTAACACACGGAAGATGGTTTCAAGCAATTCACGCTCTGTCCGTGGATCAAGCCCGACGGTCGGTTCATCTAATACAACAACCGGCGTGTCCTGCAGCAAAATCCGAGCTAATGCCATACGCTGTCTTTCTCCACCTGAAAATCGAACCCCTGTCTCCTGAACACCTGTGTGATAACCTTCTGGCAAAGACTCGATGTAATCATGCAGCTGCACTTGTCTAGCTGCTTCTTTTACCTGCTCTTCTGTCGCCTCTGGAGATCCTAAACGGATATTGTTTAAAACAGACGTATCAAATAAATAAGGCTGTTGATTGAGCACAGACACATAGGCAGACACCTTCTCTTGAATGCTTTGAACCGGTTTTCCTTGAATGCTGACAGCTCCTTGATTTGGAACGACTGCCCCTTCTAACAATTTTAAAATGGTCGATTTGCCGGCACCGCTTTTTCCTAGGAGCGCGAGTGATTCCCCTTGCTTCAGAGAAAAGGACAGGTCTTGAAGTACATATTGATGCGTGTCATACCGAAAGGACACTTGATCGAAACAGACAGCTTCATCGTGAGAAAGGGTTGACTGATCCACTGCCTCGCTCTCAGTTTCTCCTTCATATGACTGCTTTTCATAATGATGTAATCTGCTGACAGCATGCTGATAGACAGGGATATCACCTGCCGCATCTGACAGCGGAAGAAAGGCTTCTGTTAACGGAAACAGCACAAGCACAAAGGCTGCAATCAGTGTGTGTGACATGGATCCTGACTGAACGACCAAGCCGCTCCAATACACGACTAGTACGACAGCTCCTCCAATCAAGAGCTGTGCAAAAAATTGGCGCAAGCGGATAAACCGGTGCTTGGCTGATTCAAGCGCTAACAGCTGCGCTTCTTTTTGTTCATAACCATCAACAAAATCTTTCTGCCTGCCGCTGAACAGCCAGTCACTAACGCCCATAACTGCATCTGTTAAATGGCTGTACAGTTCATTTCTGCCTTTTTTCATTTGAATTTGTCTTGCCCGGTTCACAAGCACTGTGACGTATGGGAAGACGAAGACGAGAAGTGCCATATAAAGCAGCATCAGTCCAGCAAAAGGCCATGAGAAAAGGCCAAGTGCTCCAATGGATGCGGCATATAAAAGCAGTGCACCGATGGATGGGAAGATGGTTTTTAAATAGGCATCCTGCAGTCTCTCCACATCATCTGACAAAAGACCAAGCATTTCACCTGTCCCCAGCTTTGTCTGTTTCGCACTTCGTTCAGCCATGTCATACAGACGCACACGCATTTTTTCAATCATTGTCAAAATGAGTTGATGGCTCGCCAGCCTTTCTGCATAGCGGGCAGCAGAGCGCGAAATACCAAAGGTACGTACAGCCACGATTGGGACGTAGACCATGAGTATATTCTCAGGTCTTGTCGCGGCTTTTGAAATGAGAAAGCCCGACGTGTACATCAGCATAGATGCAGAGAATACCGCAATGGCCCCTAAAAATAAAACCAAGGCAAACAGCTTTCGATTCTCCTTGATATAAGGTATAAACCAGCCTTTACTGATCATGTGTGACCGCCCCCATTTGCTCCTGTACCAATTGATAATACACGCCTTTTCTTTGCATTAATGAATCATGTGTCCCCATTTCTGCGACGGTTCCTTGATCCATGACAATGATTTCATCCATGTCCGGCATCCAATGGAGTCTGTGTGTCGCTAAGAACACAAGTTTATGTTCAAACAGTGGAAGCATTGTTTTCTTCAGTTCGTACTCTGTTTCAATATCGAGATGCGCCGTTGGTTCATCTAACAGCATAATGGACCGCTGGCCCAGCACAGTTCGAGCAAGGGCAATTCTTTGCGCCTGTCCGCCGCTTAGCCCTCTTCCCTGTTCTCCAATGACCTCATCCAGACCATTTGGCAGCTGTGTGACAAGCTGAGTTAAACCAGCCTCATGCACAGCTCTTTCCACTTCCGCGTCTGTTGCATTCGGTTCATAAAAACGAATGTTTTCTCTTAATGTCATGTGAAATAAATAGGGATGCTGCGGCATATAGACAACTTCCTTTTGCCATTCCTTCATCTGTAAATGAACAAGCGGCTGGCCGTTCAGCGTGATTTGACCCGAAGACGGTTCAACAAAGCCGCCGAGGACATCGGTTAACGTCGATTTCCCTGAACCACTGGCACCAATAATGCCGATTTTTTTCTTCCCTTTGACAGTGAGATCTACATCCTGAATGGAATAAGGGGCATGTTCATCATGCTGGACACAAACATCTTGCAGCGTGAGCACGGATTGTGCATCCCACTTGCCTAGCTGCACAGATTGTGTCTCCTGCGTGCGGAAGCCCTTTTCTTCTAAAATGACCTGCATAGCTTCATTCGCTTCTTTTCCATTTAACGTCGCATGATAATCATTTCCTACTTCACGTACCGGCAGGAAATACTCTGGCGCCAGCATAAGCGCCGTCAAAGCCGGCAATAAGAGAAGCTCTCCTTCAATTAATCGCAAGCCAAGAAAAACAGCGACGGTTGCAATTGATAGCATGGAAAAGAAATCGAGCGCAAACGATGACAGAAAGGCGACCTTCAGTGTGCTCATGGTCGCTTTGCGATATCGCTTTGATACCTCCGCAATATTACGGGAGTGTTTTTTGCTGATACCTAAGTAACGAAGCGTCTCAAGGCCGCGGAGAGAGTCAGTAAAATGATTGGATAATTTCTCATACGATCTCCATTGTTTGGCCGCTTTACGCTGAGCAACAAGGCCTAGCAAAATCATAAAAATAATTAATATAGGCAGCGTCACAATTAAAATGACAGCCGATGTTTCATCTAATGTCCACACATAGATAAGGACCATTGCCGGAATCACTGCCATGTTCACCATTTTCGGCAAAAACAGCTGTAAATACTGACGGTATTGAGCAATTCCTTCCATTGCTAGTGTGACAAGCTTTCCTGTCCCTTTTTTCTTTGCGAAGGCAGGCCCTAATCGAAAGAGTTGGTCTAGCAGCTGCTTTCTGACGTCTGCTCCAATTCGGGAAGAGTACGTAAACATGACCTTCTCCCGAATCAAGGTGAGACCGTGCCGCACAAGAAAGGCAGCAAGAAACAGCAGGACATAAGGCGTTGCCTGCGAGAGGCTTTTCCCGTCAAACAGCGTTGTAATGGCATGTGCCAGCCACTGTGCTTGGAAAATAATACTTGCTCCTTGGATGAGTGACACAATACCTAAGAGGGCAAGAAGCCCTCTCATTCCTTTTAGTTGAAGCAGACGTTTATCCATTAGTAGGTCATTGGCTCCTTACCGCTTACACGTTTACGGAAGACGTAATAGCTCCAAATTTGATACCCAAGCACAAAGGGCAGCAAAGAAATGGCCACAATCGTCATGACCGTCAGTGAATAAGATCCAGATGCAGCGTTTTGAATCGTGAGATCAAATGAATGGCTGATTGAACTAATCATGACGCGCGGGAACAATGCAGTGAACAGCATGGACACCGTCACCATGATGCCTGCGCCTGTGAATAAGAATGTCCAGCCATCACGTTCTTTTCTCATCAAAACAAGAGCAGCTATATAACAAGCCACAATCAGCACAGTTAACGGAATGGTGATGATCGGGCGTACGGTATAAATATCTGTTTCAATGATAGACACACCGACAAAGATGACAAGAACAGGGAGTGCAATGAGCAGGACACGCTGACCTAGTTTTCTTGCACGATCTCTTAGATCACCTTCTGTACGAAGTGTGACGAAAATCAAGCCATGCAGCAGGCAAAGAACTGTCACAGCTACCCCGCCGATCACTGAATAAAGATTCACAAAGTCCGTAAAACCAGCGTACATGTTCATGTCTTGATCAATTGGCATCCCGCGTAAAATACTCGTGAATAATACACCTAGTAAAAATGGCGGAAGCAGACTGCCAAAGAAGATGACCCAGTCCCACACCTTGATCCAAGAGGCTTTCTCAACCTTCCCTCGGAATTCAAAGGCGACCCCGCGCCCAATGAGCGCTAAGAGGAGAACCGCAAACGGAATATAGTATCCGCTGAACATCGTGGCATACCAGTTAGGAAATGCAGCGAAAATAGCGCCGCCAGCTGTAATCAGCCAGACCTCATTCGCATCCCAGAAAGGACCAATCGTATTGATTAAAATGCGGCGCTCGTGCGCGTCCTTTCCAAGCAGCTGCATGGACATCCCGACACCAAAATCAAATCCTTCTAAGAAGAAAAATCCAACAAACAATACTGCGACAAGAATAAACCAAATCTCGTTAAGATATGCCATGATATGCGCCTCCATCAAATGGATCTGTAGACAGGTCCGTTTCATCCTTTTGATCTGTATCTTCTTCAGAATGTGCACCTTTTTTAATTTCTCGAATGAATAAGTAAGCGAGCACAATAGCAAGAATCAGATACATCGCCGTAAAGCTAATGACTGAGAATAACAGCATGCCATACGATACGTTCGGTGAAATCGATTGAGCCGTCGTCATCATGCCAAAGACGGTCCACGGCTGACGCCCGATCTCAGTCATGATCCAGCCGGCTGAGTTCGCAATAAACGGGAACGCAATCATCCATACCATGAAGCGTAAATACCATTTGTTTGTTTCGAGTTTCTTTCTAAAGCTTAAGTATAAGCCAATCATACTAGCAAAAATCATCAGCATGCCTGCACCGACCATGATTCTAAAGCTCCAGAATGTTGTTTTCACTGGCGGAATGTAGTCCCCGGGACCAAACTTGGCTTCATATTCTTTTTGAAGCGTCAGCATACCTGGAACGTCTCCACTGAACTTCGAATAAGCCAAATAACTTAAGGCAAACGGAATATTGATCTCCGCAGAGTTTTCTTTTTTATCTGTGTCAATGTTGGCAAATAGTGTCCAAGCCGCTGGATCTCCACTATCCTTCCAAAGGGCTTCACTTGCTGCCATTTTCATTGGCTGTGATTTCATTAAATGCTTCGCTTGATCATGTCCAGAGAACGCCACACCTAAGCCAGAAATTAAAGCGAGGACCATCGCAATCTGGAATGACTTTTTGAAAAAGGCGATTTCTTGTTTTTTAATCATTTTATAGGCACTAACTCCTGCAATAAAGAAAGCTCCTGTTGCCAGTGCACCAAACAGAACGTGCGGGAACTCAACCCAAAGCTGCGGGTTCGTCACAAGAGCGCCAAAATCATTCATTTCTGCACGGCCATTTTTAATGGCAAATCCAACTGGCTCCTGCATAAATGAGTTGGCGAGTAAAATCCAAAACGCCGAAAAGATCGTACCAAGGGAAACAAGCCAAATGCACAATAAATGAATTTTCTTCGGCAGACGATCCCAGCCGAATATCCAAAGTCCAATAAATGTAGATTCAAGGAAAAAGGCCAAAAGCGCTTCAATGGCAAGCGGTGCACCAAAGACATCACCGACAAACCTTGAATAATCTGACCAGTTCATCCCAAACTGGAATTCCTGCAGAATCCCTGTCACCACACCTACTGCAAAGTTAAGTAAGAACAGGTGACCCCAAAACTTCGCCATCTTTTTATAGATGTCTTTTTTCTTGACGACATAAAGGGTCTGCATCAATGCGACGATAAACACCAAACCTATTGACATAGGAACAAAAATAAAATGAAATAATGTCGTTGAAGCAAATTGAAATCTTGCTAAAAACAGCTCACTCACAGCCTTACATCCTCCCTTACTTTCACATGCCGAACGATTCATGCTCACCATTTCACAAAATGTTCACTATTTGTTCAATGTTTCACAAATAAAAGTCCATTTGAAATGGTTCACTCGGTGAAATTTTACTCTTGATTTTCATTCGGTTAGTTATTTATACCTGTACTTTACACCCATACGCTTCAAAAATAAAGTAAATTTTACCTAAAAATTGGATGGTATTGTGTCAGTTATTTGAATACTTTGTCAACAATATGTGACGGAAAATAAAAAACCGCAAAAAAAGAGCGCTGCATGTGGGCCGCAGCGCTGTATTTCTTTTTTAGGCTTTTTTCTGTAATGCAGGTCTTGTGACTTGCACTTCATAATACGTAATTTTATTTTTTAAAATGCCTTCAGGTTTTGCTTTTCCGTGAGCGTGTGCATCTCCAAATGCCTGAGATTTTGTCCAATTCACAAAATCTTCTTTTCGATTCCAGCGGGTATGAATGGTCACTTCATCGTAATCGGTTGTCTGCTGTGTGACCCAGACTTCCATGCCTAAAAATCCTTCCATGAATTCTACTTGTCCCTGCTTGTTAAAACGCTTGACGAGGTGGTCTGCACTGCCTTTTTCTACTCTAACCTGGTTGTTTACAATGATCATGTTTGGTTCATCTCCCTTTTGTTGTTGGATCGAAGCGATTGGGATAATGAGCGGATGCTCTCCATCTAAGTGAACCTCTGCCTGAATCCCAAAGACTTCTTTGAAAAAGTTTTCTGTTAATACTTCGTTTGGTGTCCCTATTTGGTAAACCTGACCACTCTTCATCGCAATCAGGCGGTCACAATATTTTGCTGCCTGCTGCAGGTCATGAAGAACCATTAAAATGGTGATCCCATGCGTTTCATTCAGCTGTTTGAGCAGCTCCAGTAAATCAAGCTGGTGCGCAATATCTAAGAAAGTGGTAGGCTCATCCAGAATAATCGTCTCTGTCTTCTGAGCCAGTGCCATTGCAATATACGCCTTTTGCCTTTCTCCGCCTGACAATGTATGCAGCATCCTGTTTTCATTTACGCGGCTATTTGTCACATCAAGCGCCCACTCTATCGCTTCCTGATCTGCCTGCGAGCTCTTTTTCCAGATCGAACGATGCGGACTGCGTCCAAGTGCAACCAGCTCACGTACTGTCATCGATGGGATGGCAGTTCTCGTCTGCATTAGAACGGCGATTTCCTGTGCAATCTCCTGCGCTGTCATTTCTTTTTGCGGGATATCGTGAATATAAATCATGCCGCTTTCGATCGACGTAAGGCGTGCGGCCGCTTTAATTAACGTCGACTTCCCTGACCCATTCGGTCCAATAATTCCTGTTACACTCCCTTTAGGCACAGCTGCTGAAATAGACGACAATCGAAAGCCTCCTTGACTGAGACTCACGTCATTCATCGCAATCACATCCAACTTAACCCCTCCCTTTCTTTTTTAATAAATAGAGGAAGAAAGGTGCACCGATACAGGCAAGCAGAATACCCACAGGCAGTTCAACCGGTGTAAACCATACCCGTGCCGCTGTATCTGCAAAGACCACAAGTACGCCGCCGCCCAGCATTGAGATCGGAAGCAGGTACCGGTAGTCATCTCCAATTAAAAGGCGGATAAAATGAGGGACGACAAGACCGACAAATCCAATTAAACCGCTCACGCTTACCGCCGCACCCGCCAAAAGCGCCGCCAGTGCAATTAAGAAAAAACGGGTTCGCTCGACTCTAAGGCCGAGCAGCTGCGCTGACTCATCACCAAGTAAAAGAAGATTTGCGGGCTTGATCGCAAAAAAACAAAGACACAAACCGGCAAGCGCATAGGGTGACACAAAGCTCAGATGATGCCAGCTCCGTCCATTTAATCCTCCCGATAAAAAAGGCAGAACAGCCTGCACACGCTCACTATAAAGCACCATCAACCCATTCATGACCGCACCAAGCAGCGCATTGACTGCCACTCCCGCCAGAATCAATTTCAGTGGCGAAACCCCTTGGTCAAACGACAGGATATACACAACGAGTGCCGCTAATAAAGCGCCAAGGAAGGCAGCTGCTGGAAGCAGATATGTGAATTGTGGAAACACAATCATGCTGAGTACAGCAGCTAACCCACCGCCGGCGGTCACACCGATGATGCCGGGATCAGCGAGTGGATTTCGGACGACTCCTTGTAAAATCGCTCCTGATGCTGCGAGACAGGCCCCGACGATGAAGCCTATGAGAACGC
The DNA here is from genome assembly GCF_058791855.1 of Bacillus sp. EB106-04-04-XG123. Lineage (NCBI taxonomy): Bacteria > Bacillati > Bacillota > Bacilli > Caryophanales > Bacillaceae > Bacillus > Bacillus sp. EB106-04-04-XG123. Next base: position 732,558 of record NZ_JBYTDZ010000002.1, read on the forward strand.
GCGGCAGGCGTAAATCCATGACGATTTTTTCATGGACAGGCTGGCCTGATCGCGTCAAAGCAGCGATCAAATCTGGCAGCGATAATTGAACAGAACCTAATGCAAGCCCTAAACATAAGCCCACACCAAGCGAGAGAAGTAGTCCCGGTATCAACCATTTTCGTCTCGACTGTCTTTTTTGAAAATCTAACTCTGCATTCACCTTCATGATGACAATCGCTTCAATCTCTTCTCTAGTTCATCAATCGCCTTGATGACGTCTGCGCCTGGATTCGTCCCGAATAAATCACTAGGCAAAATCTCCACGCGGCCATTTTTGACAGCTGATACGTCGTGCCATGCTGCATTTTGTTTCATTTCACTCATAAAGCCCGCTTTCACATCTTCAGGATTGCTGTGTGTCATGAGCAGAATGAGATCAGGATCGGCTTCGATCACCATTTCAGCATTGATTTGGGCGTATTGAGGGAATTTTTCGAGTGCCGGTTCATTCTCAGCAATGTTTGCACCCCCGGCGATATGCAATAAATCTCCGCTTAAGGATTGAGGAAGCGCCGCCATATATGTGCCGGGTGCACCGTACACAACGAGTGTTTTTACTTTTTTCTTAGGCTGCTTGACCTGCTTTTTCCGCTCATCAATTTGATCATTGAGTGCTTTAGCCTTTTGCTGCTTCCCAAGCAACTCCCCAAATAACGAAATTTGGCGCTGGATGTCCTTCACTGAATTGGCGCTTGTCAAAAGAAGCTGTGAACCAATTCCTTCTATTGTAAAGATGTCCTTGCTGTTTAATTGTTCATTTCCAAGCACAACATCAGGGTTTAAGCTTGTGATCAGCTCTACATCAAATTGATGCGTTGTGCCAATCGTTTGTACGGACTTTGCCTTTTGTAAGCTGTCTGGTAACTCGGCAGTTGGCCTGCCGACCGCCTCACCGCCTAAAGCATATAGAATGCTCAAGTCCCCGGTCGATAAGGCGACAATACGCTGAGGGGATTCATCAAATGACAGCGTTCTTCCGGTAAAATCCTTTATCTTCAGCGCTCCTGCCGCGCTTTCTTTCTCTACAGGTGCTGCCTGACTGCATCCGCCGAGGAGAAGCATTAAGACGAGTCCCGCCAAGATCACATATGAAATTTTCAACCGTCTGTCTCTCCTTTTCTAGTAAACTTTCTTTAGCTTTGCCTGTACCACGAGACGCCCGTTTTTAGGTGCAAGCACATGATCACAGGTCGATAAGGTGAGGATGAGGTCATCTGTGGACACGTCTGTCTTCGTTTGATAGATTGATTTCTTCCGCACAGCTTGCAAGTAATGGGCATATTCGCCAAGATCCTGAAAATCGGTTTGAATATAATCGAAGTCAACCGTCGTTTCATACACGGCAAAAATCTCCGCTTCATAGCTTTGATACAGCGTATCGTACTGAAATGTCCGGTGCTCATTAAAGAAATCTTTTTTTAGATAGTTTGTGAGTCCAGCAAACATGGATCCATCCCTCATCCGATGGCCGTACACCACTGTATTTGGGCTTTCATGCAGGACATCATTACGATAATCCATAAAGATACTGCCTGCCCGGGTGTCGTTTTTTAAATAATTACGAGTTAAGTAGAACGCATTATCGCGAGATTGAACGATCGGATACTGAATCATCGTATCCTCCATATTGATCCAGCCGACAATGTCCTCATTCACCTTCCGCAGCTCATCAAATGACGAACGGATCTTTCCCGACTCCCGTTTTTCATTCATTTCTTCATGTCCATACATCGTCTGGGCCTTTGCAAGCACCTGGCGATTTTGATAATAACCGAAAAGCTCGAAGCCGATAGCTGTACCGCTATAAATAAATACGCCTAAACAAACGATCGTCAGCATCCGCTGCCAAAGCCGTTTTCCTCGTTTCACACTGTCTCACCTGCTTTTTGCCCAGCTTATATACCAACAGGCACGATGTACATCCCTGTTTCTGCATCCTGTCTAATCGTCACGGACACATCATAAATGTGTCGCACATTTTCCTCTGTTAACACATCATTTGGCTGTCCTTCACTGATAATCTGTCCATCCTTCATCGCTATGATGATATCGCTGTAGCGGACAGCCTGATTCATATCGTGGAGCACCATGACAATGGTTAATCCGTGCCTGGCATTCAGCTCCCGAATCAGCTCAAGAATGTCAAATTGATAGTAGATATCCAAATAAGTTGTCGGTTCATCTAAGAAAAGGATCGGTGTTTTTTGCGCAAGTGCCATCGCAATCCATACACGCTGCCGCTCTCCACCTGACAGTGAGGCGAGCGGCACCTTTCGTTTGTCCGTTAGCTTTGTACTGGACAGCGCCCATTCTATCGCTCTCTCGTCCTCTTCCTTGTCTCCTCCGCGCATTGTCTGATACGGCGTTCTGCCGAATGCCACGACCCGTTCGATCGTTAAATCAAGAGGCGCTTCATTTTGCTGATGGACGACAGCGAGCTTTTTCGCCAGCTCCTTTGGCTTGAACGCATTCAGCGCTTGCCCGTCTAAGTGTATCTGCCCTTTATTTGGACAATGATTATTTGCCATTAAGGAAAGCAGTGTGGATTTTCCCGAGCCATTTGGACCGATAATGGTTGTGATTTTCCCCTTTTCAATCTGTGTTGTTACCGATTGAACGATGTCCTTCTGCTGGTCATATGAGAATGACACCTCACGAATGTCCATGGAGACGGTCCCCCCTTCTTAATAAAAAGATCAGAAACGGCCCGCCAATCACGGCCATGATCGTAGAAGCAGGAATCTCATTTGGCGCCACAAGCGTCCTGCCAAGCGTATCAGCCGTCAAAATCAGCAAAGCCCCGCTTAACGCAGAAAATGGAATCAGTACTCGGTGATCCGAGCCGACAAGCCTTCTTGAAATGTGCGGAATGAGCAAGCCGACAAAGGCTATTACGCCCGCTACTGCTGCTGTCACTGCCGCAAGTAAAACGGCTGTGATGGAAATCAAAAGGCGCATTCTGGTCACACGCAATCCTAAGTTTTTCGCTGTCTTGTCTTGAAGAGCCAACAGGTTACACCATCTGCTGAAGAAGAGTGCCACGACAAGGCCAACGACACCATAAACACCGATTAAACGGACATCTCCCCACGTTTTCATCGTGAGATTCGACTGTCCTGACTGATTAATTGTGATATTGAAATAGCTGCAAATGGTCACAAATGCTTCAGCCATCCCAGTAAACATGGCATTGATGGCGATCCCAACTAAGATCATGCGGATCGGGCTTAAACCACCCTTCCAAGATAGAACGTATACGAGGAAACAAGCAATCGCCCCGCCTAATACCGAAAATAAAGGTGAGTAGAAATAAAATTGAGGAAGCGCTGTAATCGCCATTAATGAAAAGAAGCTGGCTCCTGATGAAATCCCAATGACGCCGGCATCAGCTAACGGATTCCTCATGACCGACTGCAGCAGTACACCGGAGACAGATAAGGCGGCCCCTGTAAACATCGCGATGAGCACGCGGGGGATTCTCAAATCTTTAATGATTTCTACCTGTGCATGTTGACCGGTGATGAGCCCTTCTAATAATTCAATTGGGGTCACATGAATGCTCCCAGTAATGGCTGAATAAATAAACACGCAGACCAGTAAGAGACTGACTATCAGAAATAAAAATCCTGTTTTTTTCATCTTGAACGTCCTTTTATCATTAAGATTCGCAAACTTATGACGGATACAACATACGAGTCAATTCATCTAATGCCTCTGCTGCCTTTAAATTGCCTGTTGTCCCGAATAAGCTTTCTTCGAGGTCATACACCCGGTCTTGTTTGACCGCATTAAAATGTTTCCAGATGTCATTTGTTTTAAATTCTTGATCAAACATTTTGACGACTTCATCCGGCATCCCATGTGCGGCTCGGAGAATGATATCTGGATTGGCTTTTTGTAAATACTCCGTATTGGATTCCAAATACTCCATTTTCTCGCCTTCCACAATGTTCTTTCCTCCTGCGATACGTACAAGATCACCAATATATGAATTTTCTGTCGCCACCAAATAACTTCCTGGCACACCAAGCAAAATCAGAACGGACGGCTTGCGTTTTCCTTTTGTCTTCTCTTGTATGTCTTTCTTTTTTTGCTCAAACGCAGACACAATGCGCTCAGCCTGCTTCTTCCTGTCATACTTATCCCCAAGCTTCGTGATGGCCTTCTCCATGTTGACCATACTCTCGAGATTTAAGTATGTGGCAGGGACACCTGCTTGCTGAAAGGGTTTCTCTAAATCATATTGAAGGGTTGTGACAGACAGGACATCTGTCGGTTGAAGTGATTGGATGATTTCCATGTCCGGGCTCATGGGATTGCCGACTTCCGGCAGTCCTTTGTAACGAGCTGGCAAGGATTTTTGACTTGTTGGCACCCCGACAAGATCAACCTCTAAAGCATCCATGATTTCCGCGGCTGCTACAGTCGTTGCTACAATACGCTCACTTGATTCAGCGCTTTTTTTGCCTTTTGCTGAGCTTTCAGCTGACTGTGAGCAGCCAGATAAGATCATGCACACACTGAAGGCAGCGATCAAGGTACATAACATTCGATGCTTCAAAAACAGAAGCCTCCTTTCGAAAAAAGAGAGTGGATGCGCCGAGGAAAAAGACGCATCTCACTTAAAATAAAACGAACTATCTTGTCCGTGTTTGATATTTTCTGACGAGTACGAATAACGAACCGCCGAATAAAAGAATATACACCCAAAGAAGAGAGGTATCTCCCGTTTTCGGATTCAGCTGTCCAGACTCAGATTTGGTTTGGTCATCTGATGGCGTAAATGTCATCTGCTCCGCACCCGTTTCCTCTGGTGCTATATTCTCAAGTTGAGGTGTTTGAGAATCGTGATCATTTGGATTTTTGACAAATCCGATACTCTCATCGTCTCCAATGACCGTTGAAATGCCGCTTCCCTCACCGAGAGCGATTCCTTTTGTGTCGTAGACAAGTTTGACATCGTACTGCTCATGATAGTTCGCAGCTGGAATATCAATTTTTACGCGTGCAGCCTGAGCACTGCTTAAACTTTTTGCTTCATATTGAATGACACGTGTATCTGCTTTTTGATCTGTTTTCGCGACAAGTGTCTCTTCAAACTTTCCGCCTGTTCCTACTTGGAATGACGTGATGGCTGAGCTGTTTTTCACTTTATATGAAACGAAATGGCGGCCATTTTTCACAACCAGTGTCGCAGGGCTCACGACGTAATCGTTCATGCGGGAAAGCTCATCCTTGTCTGCTTTCTTCATTGAGAAAGGAAGCTTGTATACACCATCTTTTAGCTGAGTAGTCTCTTGATCAGCTCCGCTGTTATTTGTTTCTGGTGATGGTGTATTTGGTTTTGGCGTTTCTGGTGTAGCTGGTGGTTCTTCCTCTACCACCTGTCCGTCCTTCACTGGAGCGATACTCTTTGAGTCAAATTGAAAACGAATATCGTAGGTTTGGTCATAGTTAGCGGCTGCTACTACAATGTGTACTTTTCCTTTCACCGCTTTTTTCAAATCAGCAGCATCAAATGAAACCACTCTTGTGTTCTTCGTTTCATCCTTGCTGACTGTTTTCGCTTCTTGATAAGAACCGTCTTTCTCTGTTTTCAAAGAAGCTACAGACTTATCGTCTTTCACCGTAAAGGAGATGGTTTGTTTTCCATTTTTGACAGTTAAAGATGCAGGATGTGAGAAGTAATTGCTCATTCGAGATGCCTCATCCGTATCCCCTTTTAGCACACTGTAATTGATACGATATACGCCATCTTTTAATTGATTTTGCGCAGAATCATCTGGTTTTGTGCCATTGTTATTGCCTGGTGTTGTCGATTGATCGTCTGGCTTTGTGCCATTTTGATCATCCGGTTTTGTTTCATTGTCATCTGGCTTTGTACCGTTTTGATCATCCGGTTTTGTTTCGTTATCGTCTGGCTTTGTACCGTTTTGATCATCTGGCTTTGGTTCGTTATCGTCTGGCTTTGTGCCATTTTGATCATCTGGTTTTGGTTCGTTTTCTTCTGGCTCTGCAGAATTAACGAGTGTAAGGCTGCTTTGATCGAATGCAAGCTGTACGTCATATGCTTCGTCATAAATAAAGCCGCCTAAATCCCAGTAAATTTTCACCCAGCCGTTTAATTTCGCTGATAAGTCGGCGACATCAAATTTGATCACACGTGTATTGGCTGTTTCGTCCTCACTGACTGTTTCAGTGGTGACGAGCGCACCATTTTGTTCAACCTTGAAGTCTGTAATTTCTTGGCTTTGTTTCAGTGTGACATAAGCTGTTGTCTTGCCATTTTCCACAATCAGCTTAGCTGGCTTTTCTGTATAGGTATCCATCATAGACGCTTCTGAGGTACCATCTTTTAAAATGGTGAATCCGACTGTGTATTCCCCATCAACGAATGATGCCGCTTGAGCTGTTCCTTGAGGAATCTGAAACGCAGTCAACAAACTGAATAAAACAAGCAGAATGGCTGCCTTTAGATGAAAAAGACGTTTCAAATGGTGACACTTCCTTCCGTTAATGCTTGATGATCCACTTTCTTGCTAAAAATCCGCCTGAACATAAGACAAGCACAAGGAGCCATCCTATCTGGCTTGTATCACCAGTTTGAGGGTTGTCTTCTTGTTGTTTCGTTGTGGATGTATCAGCTTTGTTTGTTGATTCTTTTGATGGCTGCTGACTTTCTTGTGCACCCGTTGATTTATTTTCACTGGTAGACGATAGCGATTTCATACTGCTTTCATCAAATTTCAGCTGAATGGTGTAATCATGATCATAATCAGCAGATTTTACAGTGACATGAATTTTTGACTTGATCGGTTTAGACAAGCTCTGAGCTTGGAACTGAACGAGTCTTGTATTCGCTTTTTTATTCGTTGAGAGAACAGTTGTGTCGACATAGCCGCCATTTCCAGGCACTTTAAATTCCGTTACCCAGCTGCTATTTTTAATCGTCATTTGCACAGTCAACTTCCCATTTTTCGCAACCACTTTTGCCGGCTTCAGCCAGTAATCATTTGCCATTGATACCGCATTTCCTTCAGCTTTCAGCACAGTATAATTGACGGAGTATGTACCATCCTTTAACGTGGCAGCCTGTGCGTTTGAAAAAGGCAGTAGAAGTGCCAGTAAAAAAACCGCCATGAAGACTGACAGCCTCATTCTTTTTTTCATCAAGCGAATTTCCTCCCTTTCTATTGAACAGTTGCCGCATCAAACTTGAGGCGAATGTCGTAATTGCCTGTATATCCGATTGCTGGTACAGTCACACTCACTTTTGCTGGTACAACCTCAGTCAGGCTGTTCACATTGAATTCTACGGTTCTCTTATTCGCAGCTGTATTTGTACTGATCACCTTCGCATCTTTGTAGACACCTTGATCGAGCGTTTTAAAGCTTGTGATCCAAGAGCTATTCGTTAACGTGACTTGCGCTTTGATTTTTCCATCCTTTACGACAAGCTTAGCTGGTTTTTCAAAATACGTATTCGCTGTTGAAGTCGAATCGCTATCTGCCTTCCATACCACATATTGCGCTGAATATTGACCATCTGCTAAGCCAGCTGCTGAAGCTGAGCTAACAGGGGCTAGAGCAAATAATAGAACAAAACTAAGGAATAATAATACGGGTGATGTTGAACGAATGACTTTCATGTGAACCCTCCTAAATGATATTGATAATTATTCTCAATAGATAATAAAAAAAATAACCTTCACAAGTGCTGGAACACACTTATAGATGATTATGATAATCATTATCAATTGAGTTGAAAAAATAAATCTTTGCTTCCTAAAAGTCAAAGATGTCTGCTTCTAAATGATGGATTGATACGAGTTTTAGGCAATCTGTCCCATTTATAATACCATGGCATAACCTCCATTCCATTACAGGGAAAAGAACCCTCTTCTCCTTGATATTATATAATGCATGAAATGATTGTCAACATCATTTTTCATACTATTGTCTTAGTTTTCTGGAAAATCACACAAAAAAATTTCGATCAGACACACTGATCGAAATGGATTAAGATGAAACATGTTCCTCTATTTTGCTGTGTTTACGATCTAAAGACCAAGCATACATTTCACGAATAATCGGTTCAATTTTCTTCCCTTGAACTGTTAATTCGTATTCAATCCGCACTGGAATATCGGGGTATACTTTTTTCTCAACAAGTCCCTCAGCTTCTAAATCCTTCAGCCTTTCTGATAGTAATCTTCCGCTGATGTTCATTTCATTTTCAAGCTGACAAAAACGCTTAGGCCCTGTCAGAAGCTGATTGATGATGAGAATGACCCACTTCTTGCCTAGAATCTCCATGGCATCTGTAATTGGACAGCCATCTACTTGAGCCATATCTTACTCCCTCCTGCTTTTTTCTCTTTTTTTTATTATAACACAATTAATTACTTGAAATAAGTCACTAACTATTATATAGTTTAGTTACTAAAAGTAACAAGGTATTCATTTTTTATAGATTTTCAAAAACATTTGAACATGCCGATGCATATATCATGAAGGAGATGACCGAGCTTGAAGACAATTGAGCAGCTAAGGCTGGGTGTAACAGAATTACATGTGTCCAGCTTTGATCGTTCTTTACCTTTTTATACAGACATTTTAGGATTTTCTATATTAGAAAAGACAGATTCCACGGTGACACTTGGCAGCAATGCAAAGGAACCGATTCTTTTGTTAAAAGAAGATGCACAACTGAAAGAAAAGCCTGATCATGAGCCAGGACTTTATCATTTTGCTGTTTTATTACCTACCAGAAAAAACCTGGGCACATGGCTGGCACATGTAATCAAAAAAGGCTATCCTTTAATTGGAGCAAGCGATCACTTTTTCAGTGAAGCCATTTATTTAAGTGATCCTGACGGCATTGGCGTAGAAATTTATGCTGACCGTCCTCAGGACATTTGGGTCGGTGAGCATGGAGAACTGAAAGGTGGCGGAAATGCACCGCTTGATGGAGATGGACTCCTGCAAGAAGCAGCTGATACCACATGGGAAGGACTCCCTGCCGGTACAGTGATGGGACACTTGCATTTCCATCTCAACCCAGAAGAAGCGGATTCCTTTTATGTCAATACGCTCGGTTTTCATATCCGAATGGCTCCACCAGCAAGCGTATTTATCGCCGCTGGTGTGTACCACCACCACCTTGCCTTTAATGCATGGGGACGCGGACGAAAAGGAGCCATTGATCCACGTTTTTCAGGAATTAGAAGCTATACACTGGTTTTCCCAGAAGAAGCAGACAGACAATCCGTCGTCGAACGTCTGACAAAAGCAGGCACTCAAGTCAACACGACAGGAAAAAGCAGCGAATTTGTTGATCCATTTGGCGTTCTCGTTCGTTTACAGATTGAAGAAACAGACTAAAAAGAAGGTGCAGAATATGGACAAACACACAGAGCTTAAAACAGCCATATTAAAAGATAAAATCAAACGAGTACAGCAAGAAGACGGGTATATCTATATCACTGGACCCATTAAACTGCCAGTGAATTTAGACGGCAGAACCGTGATGTTTAACTGGTATTCATGGTTAAAAGACGATGGAAAAGAGCCACTGTCAGATGAAGCTTTAATTGAAAGCCTTTCGTCCCGCCAGCTGGCTGATCATCAGCAGTCAAGCGTTCTTGTGTATGGGGATTTCGAGCACGCTGACGAAGCTCTTATCCGTATGCATTCCATTTGCCACACTGGCGATATTTTCGGAAGCAAGCGCTGCGACTGTGGATTCCAATTGAAGCAGTCTATGCGAATGATTGAGGACAATGGAGCAGGAGCCCTGTTTTACTTAGCCAATCATGAAGGCCGCGGCATTGGTCTTTTCAGTAAAGCCATGGCTTATATTCTTCAAGAAAACGGCTATGATACAGTAGAAGCGAATGAAGCACTTGGTTTTGAAGATGACACACGTCAATACGAAGAAGCCATTGCCGTTCTTCAAACACTTCGTACAAAGCCGGTCAGACTCATTACCAATAACCCGAAAAAGACAGATGCGATCAGCCATGCAGGTTTATCTCTTTCTGGACGCATTCCGCTTTGGGGAGATGTCTCTGAATTTAACGAGAAATACTTGCAGACAAAAATCAACCGCTCAGGTCACATGAAGGCGGAGCAAGAGGTGCGTACGATTGCCACATCATGAGCGATATATGAAGCTAGCCCTTGATAATGCACGAGCAATGAAAGGTCAGACATCTCCGAATCCGCTCGTCGGGGCTGTGATTGTGCGAGAGAATGAGATTGTTGGAGTCGGCGCTCATATGAAAGCCGGTGAACCGCATGCTGAAATTCATGCACTTAACATGGCTGGAGACAAGGCAAAAGGAGCCACGATTTATGTGACCCTTGAGCCTTGTTCCCACCATGGGCGCACAGGCCCTTGTGCCGAAGCACTTGTGAAAGCCGGCGTCGAAACCGTTGTCGTCGCAGCTCTTGATCCGAATCCACTTGTCGCTGGCCGCGGGATTGCCATTTTACAAGACGCGGGCATCCAAGTTATCACGGGCGTACTTGAACAAGAATCCATACTGATGAATGAAGTATTTAATCACTTTATTACGAAAAAAACACCTTTCGTGACGCTCAAAGCGGGCATTACCTTAGATGGGAAAATCGCCTCTGCCACGTCTGACAGCAAGTGGATTACATCTGAGACATCCCGTTATGATGCTCACCATATCCGCAGTATCAATGATGCGATTTTGGTCGGTGCTCAAACTGTCATTCACGATGATCCTTCATTAACTGCGCGGATTCCAAATGGAAACAATCCGATTCGAATTGTCTTAGACTCTAAGCTGTCTACACCACTGACAGCAAAGATCGTCACAGATCAGATGGCACCTACATGGATTTTTACAACAAAGCAAGCCGATGAGGAAAAACGAGCGGCTTTAGAAGAAGCTGGCGTCCGTGTCTTTATGACTGACAGCGACACGCGGGTTCCCCTGCAGGAAGTGCTTCAAGTACTGGGAGAAAAAAATATCTCCTCTCTCATGATTGAAGGCGGCGGCCAGATTAACGCCTCTTTCTTAGAACAGCAGCTTGTAGATAAATTGGTCATCTATATGGCGCCTAAACTCATTGGCGGACGACTTTCCCCTTCCTTTTTCGGAGGCGAAGGCATACGCCTCATGAGTGATGCCATTGAACTGGATCAACTCACCGTGGAACCACTCGGGAAAGATATCAAAATGACGGGCTATCCCGTTTATCAATAAACAAAAAAAGGTTGTAGATCGACATCTACAACCTTTTTTCTCATCATTTATTATGAGGTGATTAATTTGAAAGTAAAAGGAATAAACCATCTGTTATTTTCTGTTTCAGATTTAGAGGCATCTATTGATTTTTACACAAAGATCTTTGATGCTACATTGTTAGCAAAGGGACGAACGACAGCTTACTTCGATTTGAACGGACTATGGCTTGCCCTCAATGTAGAAAAGGATATTCCTCGCCAAGATATTCATGAATCATACACACACATCGCTTTTTCAATTGATGAAGAGGATATAAATTACATGTACAACAAACTAAAAAATATGAACGTCAACTTATTGCAAGGCCGTCCAAGAGATGAAAAGGATCGTCAATCGATCTACTTTACGGACCCTGATGGACATAAATTCGAATTTCATACTGGAACACTAAAAAATCGATTGGAGTATTATAAGCAAGAGAAAACCCATATAGAATTTTTTGACAAATGATGAAAGAATGCGAGGAAAAACCAAAGTGCTATTCGTTATTTAATAGAAGTAATGGTAAAATATACATAGAAACGTGTAGCAATCGATAGTCCTCCCCCCTTCTATACTAAAGGTGTTTTTATGCCGAGAAAGGAGGGGTCAGTTTGGGAACAAAACTTGTGCGTTCACGCGTTGAAAGACGCAAGAACAAAAAGAAAGAAGCTTGTACCTGCAAGTACAAGCTTTGGTTTCTTATCTTAAATTTAATACGAACTCTAGTCCAGTTCATAGCATGGATGATAGATAAGAGACCGTTCTGAAATAACCCTTAAAATGATAATGAAAAATAAAGTGGCACCTTCATTACCTCTAGTCAAGGTAATGCTGGTTCTATCTCGTTTCTGTTTTTTGGAGGGCTGCTTTATTTTTTCTATATTACTTCAGTATATTCATCACATTTTAAATTTATACATAGAAAAAGCACACGGTAGTCAGCCGAGTGCTCAAATTAAATTTCTTTTCAGTTATATGGTGACGTTCAAGAAATTCACCTTGAAGCTCTCGTGCTTCAGTTTGAAAACTAGTTCAACTTAGTCCGAGTTGAACAAAAAACTTGTGCAATTACATGTTACCATAAGTAACAAATTGTTACCATAGATAAGCGTACTTTTTAAAGCTTAATGTGTAAAAAACTATAAGAGCTTTAGTTACAGTAATTTAAAATTAGAGTGTGCTCAATTGATCAAATAACTTGTTCAACAATCTTATAAATTAGAAGTCTGAGTACTTTTCTTCTATGCCCCCTACTTTATATTGGCAACTGTATGACCTAGTTTAACTAAATAAAAAAGAATCAGTATATTAAAAACTGATTCCTTATATTGCATGAATCTATTTAAATCCAAAACAAGTTTTATTCAGGTATCGCGAAACTTGTCGTAAAATGTTTCATGTGAAACATTGATCTTTACTTCGCTTCAACGAGCCTGCCAAAGCTTTCTGGTGAAAGTCCCGGTGAAATGCGGACGCGGTGCAAGGACATCATGCCTTGTTCCTTCTTCGCATGTCCTGGTTCAGTGGTAACAGCCATTTGGTATCCGGCTTCCTTCGCCAGCTTCAACGTCTCTTCATTATAGCGCCCGACAGGATAGCTGACCATTCTCGTACGCTGAGAAAATCGCTGATCAAAGAATGTCTTTGATCCTTTTAACTCCTCTTCCTGCTGCTGCTTTGATAATTGATTGAGCTCTAAATGATGAATCGTATGACTCTCAATCGAGATCCCATGTGCCATCATCTCATCCATTTGCTCATCCGTTAAGTGATTCGGACGGCCAATGGATTGCTCAATCATGAAAATCGTTGCTTTCATTCCATGCTGTTTTAAAATCGGAAATGCCTTTGTATAGTTATCCGTATATCCATCATCAAATGTAATGAGGACACTCTTCTTACTTGGCATCGAATTTGTTGTGAAAACGCGGTACGCCTCTTCTGGCGACAGTGTGACATAGTCGTTGTCCTTCAGCCATTTCATATGGGATGCAAATTCGCTCTTTGGCACACGTAACGAGTTACCGCTTGAGATGCTGTGATACATCAAAATTGGAAGCTCGACCGGCTCCTTTTGCTTCATCCAGTTTTGTGTCTTTATCACTGCCGTTTCTTTTTTCTGATGCATATCTTTTGTTTGTAATGGACCCTTTTCCTCTTTGACGACTTGCTGGCTTCCTTCCGCCTGCTCCTTCATTCCCGTACAGCCCGAAATGAGCAGCAGCATAAGACCAACCGTCATCAGCATACATGTTTTCTTCATTCACCAATCCTGCTTTCTCTTTATCTACCGAATGATTATAACAGAAATTGGTTATTCATTGATATCTATTTTGACAGGGTATTCATTTTTTTACACATTTCGATCATCTCGATGGCGAGCAGATGAATGGTCTCTGTTGTGAGCATTTGATCTTCTGCGTGTATCAGCAGTAAAGAAAACGGAAGCTGTTCACCTGCCGCTTCTTTTTGAATCAGCGACAAGTGCAGGTTGTGGATGCTTCGAAACGCTTCCTCCCCTTTTTCGATCAACTGCTGCGCTTTTTCAAAATCATCAGCTCTTGCTAGACGAATCGCTTCTACATAATGACTTCTTGCCTCGCCTGCATGGGCAATGATTTGAAAGGCTGCTCCCTGCATTTCCTCTAATACCGTCATCTGCTTCTCCTCCAATTACTCAAGATTCATTTGCTAGTTTCAGTGCATGATCTAGGATTTTTTCTCCGTTTGCTGTTCCGTATAATCTCACATTGACGACATCGACAGGGATTTGATAAGGTGCCGCTGTTTTTTCTGCTGCTTTTTTCATAAAACTTACTTGCGGTCCAAGTAAAATCGCCTGTACATCCTCTCCATGCTCTTCTAGTTCATCCGCAATGGCTCCTTCAGGTATAGCATAAATATAGTAATCCAGCCCTTTAGCTTCTGCGGCGGCCTTCATTTTCGACACCACAATGGACGTCGACATTCCTGCTGCACAAGCGAGAATGATTCGTTTCATATCCCATCACTCCTATTGATAAATGACTTCTGTTTCAACTGTCAGTTGCCTAGTTTTGATTAATGTCTGGTACCAATACGCAGATGCTTTCAGCTGTCGATTCCGTTCATTCTCCAGCTGGATTTCGACTAATCCATAGCGGTTTTTAAAGGCATTCATCGGTGAGACATTGTCTGTAAATGCCCAAAGCATATAACCCGTGCAATTTGATCCTTCTGCTTTCGCTTGAAGTGCCCGCTTCAAATGCTGGCTGATAAATGAAATGCGATACTGGTCATCAATGATTCCATCTTCTTTTTTAAACCGTTCTTCCTTTTCTACACCCATGCCATTTTCGGCCACAAACCACTCAATATTTCCGTATTCCTCTTTTATCCTCATCCCCATATCGTAGACAATCTTCGGGTAGATTTCCCATCCTCTAAAAGGATTCATTTTTCTCCCTGGAAGCTCAAACATATCGTAATAATAGGATGGGTGAAAAGGCGTCCCTTCGTTCCAAGCCTTACTCGGCGCCTTGACACGATGCGGATAGTACAAGTTAAGTCCGACGACATCTACCGTATGATTCTTGATGATCTGAAGCTCTTCCTCTGTGGAATCGAAAAGAATATCATGCTTTTTCAACACATCGATCAGTTCCTCTGGATACTCCCCTTTGATGGAAGGATCTAAGAACACTCGATTAAAAAACAAATCATACATACGTGCCGCTTCTTGGTCATGCGGAGCAGACGATCTTGCATACGTCACTTCTGGATTGAGAATCACGCCGATTTTGGCTCCTGTCGATTCCTTCAAACCCATCTCCTGAAACAGCTTCACCACTTTTGCTGTTGCCAGTGCTTTATGATAGTTCCACTGCATCCATTTCTTCGTATTTTGCTCATACGGATATCGGATGGCATCTAGATAAACACGTGTCTGGACAACAATCGGTTCATTAAAACTAAACCAATGCTTGACCCGGTCTCCGTAGCGCTCAAACACTTTTTCTGCATAGAGAACAAACAGATCAACGACATGCTTTGATGACCATCCGCCGTACTTCTCAAGCAAAACGGCAGGAAGCTCATAATGCTCTAAGCAAAACATCGGTTCTACACCTGCTGCGATTAATTCATTGATCAGATCATCAATGTAACGAGCATAGGCCTCATCCACTATCCCATTCTCGTAATCTATGAGAAATCTCGACCAATTGATCGATGTCCTGTAATGTGTCAGCCCAATCTCTTTCATTAAGGCTACATCCTCAGGATAGCGCTCGTAAAAGTTCGTCGCACCAGCTGGCCCATAGCCTTCGTGCCATACGTGATACCCTTCCTTATACCATAAATCGATGTACGAGTCCTGATGCGCCCGCTTTCCCTTCCAGCCCTCCGTCTGCCATGCAGAAGCCGCAGCACCTAGGATAAAATCTCTTGGAATCTCAATGCTGTTCATGTCGCCGCCTCCCTTTTCTTCTTCTGAATGTTTATTCTGAATCTGGTGCTGCTTCTGGCTTGCGATTAGACAAGAGAACAAACGGTAAATAGATGAAAACAGCAACCACAATGCAGATAAGCTGTGTGATGACGGCTCCCATGCTGCCAGCGGTTGACAGCCATGCATTCACAAGCGGCGGTGTCGTCCACGGCACCATCACGACCGCTTTTCCAGCGAATCCTGTAGCCGTCGCAATATAACCAATCGTACCTGTCACAAGCGGTGTGACGATAAATGGGATCGCCATCACAGGGTTTAGCATGACGGGTAATCCAAAAATAACAGGTTCATTGATGTTGAACAGTCCGGGTCCTGATGAGAGCTTGGCAATGCTTCGCATCTCTTCCCTTCTCCCAGCAATGAAAATTGCAATCAAAAGTCCAATGGTCACACCTGAACCACCGATGCTCATATACACATCCCAAAACGGCATCGTGATAATATTCGGGATCTCTTTTCCCTCTTGAAATGCTGTCATATTCACTGCAATCGATCCTAATAAGAGCGGCTCCCGGATCGGCTTAATCATCTGGTTGCCATGGATGCCGATCACCCAGAAAAATTGTGCCACAAACATCAACGTTAAAATCCCAGGCAGCCCCTGTACAACACTTTCTAGCGGACGCTGCACCACGTTATATACTGCTTCATGCAAATAAATGCCTGTCACACGATGAAATGCAAACCCGAATGAACTAATGATCGTAATTGTAATGATAGAAGGAAAAAGTGATGAAAAAGACGTTGCCACATTCGACGGAACCGAATCTGGCATCTTGATTTGCAGCCATTTCACCTCAGTCAGCTTACAAAAGATTTCCACAGATACGATCGCAATGATCATCCCTAAAAATAAGCTTTTTGGATCGGAAAATTGTCTTGCCAACACGTCTACAACCTCACGCATCGATCCATCAACTTCAAGAAGAAGTGTCGTTGGAATAACAGATATGAATGAAATCAACGCCATCAATCCTGGGAACAGCGACTTGTGCCCGTTGATTTTCCCAAGCTCAATCCCAATGAGGAACACAGCCCCAATGGTTAAAAAGTTCAGCGTGGCATAATTGATTGCCTTCATAATAGGCTGAAGCTCTGCTAAAAACCTGAATATCTCAAAATGAGCAAGCCCTGTTTCCGGGCTCATGATCATATTTGCCACCAGTACAGCAAAAGCTCCTGTAATGATGATCGGCATCAATGTGACAAATGCCTGTTTAATCGCCATAATATATTTCTGATTGGTGATGCGATAAGCCACATGCCCCATGACATCTGCCGCTTTCTCCTTGAAGCTCATGATCCGTCTCCCCCTTTGCACAAACTCGTGATCATCCTCCTTTTTGATGTTATTTTAAAAGCGCTTTCATTAACATCTAATCTTTTTCCTCACAGATGCGGAAATGGATGTCGCGTTTTTTCATTTGGCTGCTCCAATACTTGAAGTGCTGCTGTCAGTTCTTCAAATGAAGAGGCTTTGATGAGCTGTTCCACCACTTCCTTCCGTTCTGTCAGCCGCACAAGAAATTGATAAAGCGACTGTAATTCTTTTTGATACGTCTTCTGGATGCTTAACAAGCAAACAACTTGTACTCGATCTTCTCCCCACAGCACCGGCTTTTTTAACGTACAGATTGCACAAAACGTATCGTCTGTTGCCGGCTTAATTGGATGAGGAATCGCAACCAAATGACCGAAAGAGGTGGGTGACACTTGCTCTCTTTCTAGCAATAATTGTTCAAACTCGTCTGAGATTCGATGCTGCTCCTTTAACACGTTCACGAAAAATTGAAGAACCTCTTCCCTTGATTGAAGGTCTTGCTGAAAAAATGTCAGCGCCGGACTCACATACCGTAAAACACCTGTATCCTGTGAATTTTGCACAAATCGTTTTAGCCGGACAATATCATCATCACTTAGAATCGTATGTACATCAATTACTGGCACAGGCAATGTATTCTGAAGCGGAATGGTACTAATAATAAAATCAATGCTTTTCAAATCATACGAAGGAAGTTCCCCCACACTTGCAGTTCCAGCGATCTCCAGTCTTCCGCTAAAAGCCGCCGTGAGCTTATGAAGAAGAAGCTGACTGCTGGCGACACCCGTCGCACACACAATAAGACATGTCTTTCTCACATGCTGTGTTTTTGTCCGCTCGATTGCAGCTCCAATATGAAGTGCCAAATATCCGATTTCATCCTCAGGAATCTCAACACCCTCTTTTTCCTTCAGCCACCTGCCCATATAAACACCCGCCTCAAACGCAATGGGATAGTGCCTTTTAATGTCTGGTAAATAGGGATTTCGAATATTCATATCGTATCTAAAACGATGAATGGCGGAACGCAAATGAAGACTTAAACCAACGATCAGCTCCTTATCAAACTGAATATCAAGTGACATATGCTCCTCCACATAAGCAAGCAATTGGTGAGTGAAACGAAAATGATCTTCGTCCAGCAGATGAAATAGCGTATGGCCAGCCTCTCCATATGCCATCATCTTTGCCCCCATTAAGTGAATTGCGATGTACGCCATTTCAGATAACGGAAAATCAATCGCTAATACGCGGCGAATATCTTCAGTCATTTGTTGAGCTATTTGGAAAACTGGCTGCACTTGAATTTCTCTCAATTCCGCTTCTGGCATCTTAACCAGCTTTTTTTCTTCTATTCGTTTGCATGCGATGGCAATATGGGTCACTAAATTGCTTAAACCGATTTCTGATAAATGAAGTCCGGTGGCTTTTGTACGTGAACGCACGATGTCCTGAATCAGTTGATACGTTTCTTCAGGTAACAGTATAGAGTGCGCTTGATCCTGCTGAAATACATGCTCTGCCATACAATATCTTAATTTCATTTCATCGCCTGTCAGACGCAGTCCATATTTAGGGCGGTGCGATATAGAAAGTCCATGCAATGAAAACAAATGCCTGACAGCTTTTAAATCATTTTTCACTGTGGATTCACTCACAAATAATTCCTCTGCCAATCCCTCTAATTTGATATATTCTTCTGACAGAAGCAGCCTTTTCAATAGATAAGCCACGCGGTCCTCAGGCTGATTGGGAATGGACTGTTCCTTTTTCTCATTTCTTTCTCTCAGTGATTTTTTCAAAAATGTACGAAATGCCCCATAATCTTCAACGCTCAATGTATAGCCTGCCCCGCGTTTAATATGTAGTGCGGCACCATGTTCTTCTAAGATCACTTTAAGCGCTTTCATATCTGTGCGGATGGTTCGTGATGTGACTCCGATCACACGGGCAATTTCTTCACTTGTCAGTTCCTGCTCCGCTTGCATCAATCGTTTCAGAAGCTCCTCCTGACGTAGAGATAGCATGGGCTCTCCTCCCTTGGCATTTACTTTTGCCTATCATCATAAACGAAAATAGAACTCTTTGCCCAGTATTTCTTTCAAATCGGGAACCTAGATATGGCTCATTCGTATGAATATGAAACTAGAGGAGGGATGCTTTTATGTTTGTTGTCATTATCATATTAGCTTTTTTAGGAGCCATCGTTGCCAGCTTGTTCACACCAAAGGATAAACGTGCATCTGCTAAGCGTTCTGCACATCATAATTCAACGACTAGTACATATACTGATTCGTATACCCATCACGCTTCTGATGCCTCCTGCGGGAGTGATTCAGGTGATAGCGGCGGTGGTGGATGTGACTAAACAAAAAAACAGCCGCCCTTTTATGAGACGGCTGTTTCGTTTATGGTTTTAAAGAGCTTTCCAGCCCCGTTCAATCAAATGTTTAACATCCTTTGCAAAATCCTCGCCCTTTTCCATCACGTCCTGAGCTCTTCCTGCAAAATTACTGGCAACGGCCAGCTCCATTTTTTTCAATTCAAAGTGTAAGATTTTTTGGTCAATCTCTGTTATATATTTTTCATATTCATCGTTGACGATGTCGTGCATCACGCTGTAAGCGTCTTTCCGGTGGCGATGAAAGTCGGTTCCTCTCTCGCCTTTCCATGACGAATCTAGAGCAGGCTTCTTGATTTCTTTGATATCTGACTGGGCAAGATCTTGTTCTGTTCGAATATTGCTTTTGGCTGTCTTTAACCGAGAGATCATTTCGTCAAATTCTGCACGTTTGTTCTCAATTCCCATATGCAGATGGTGCAGCATCTCGGATAAACTCATGTCATCCACCTCTATCTGACCTCATACGAAAGCACGGCGTGAGCGCCTTTGGAAACCGTCGACTCACTTGATTTTTCCAATCCTGATATTTCTATCGTTCTGCTTTCATTAAGTATAGTATAAGGTGAAAAGCCTCAGGCTTAAATAGGGAAAAGGTGTCCTTTTAGCGACGCATTTGGAAGAAAAACGGAATAATACAAGGTCTTACACCCCGAATTTTATATGAGTCTTTATAACTAAATTACATCATGTAAATGATATCCATAAATAAAAGCGATTGTGCTGATTATTTTGCAGCAATCGCTTCGTCTTGTTCTTTTAATGTTTTCACGTTAGAACGTGTATCCTGAACGTTTTTGATTAGAGCTTCTTTAAAGCTTGAAACCATTTCGCTTACCTCTGCTTCACGTGCCGTCCACTTGGTTACAAATTCAAGACTGTTTTCACCTGCTTTATCTGCTGCTTTTTTCATCGCTAAAGCTTCGACTGCTTGGGAGACTTCATCTAGTTGATCCATGACTGTTTGGTAGTTTAACTTAATTTGTCCCATTGTGATATCCTCCAGATTTGTTCAGCATGAAGCTCGCTTACAAGCTGCTCCATGCTTTTGAGATCAAGCGTTTTGCGTCCTCTACTGCGTCTTCTCCTTTTTCAGCAAGGCGTGCGGCGTCTCCAGCTAAGGAACTGGCAAAGGATAACGCAGCTTGTTCTGCTTCTAATGTACTGATTTTGAATTCGATACGGCTCACATAACGTGGGTATTTATCGTTCACGATCGTTTGCAGCGCATCATGTGCTTCATTTCGGTCTGTTTTGAAATCCTGGCTTCGCTCACCTTTCCAAGAGGTCCCAAGCTTTGGCTGCTTGATTTGCTTTAAATCTGTTTCTGCCGCATCTTGTTCACGTTCAACCTTGCTTTTCGCCTTTTTGAGCCGAGCGATTTTCTCTTCAATTTCTGCTTTTTTATTTGAAATGCCACCGTTAAGGGCAGACAGCATATCCGATAAGCTCATATGGGTTCCTCCTCCTGTCAAAATAAAAACGCTGCTTAGAGTCCCTCTAAACGAGCGTAAGGTGAATAGCACTTTTTCCAATATTGTTATTATAAGGTTCAAAGACTCATGTTTGAATAGGGATTTGTGCCCTTTTTATGGGATAAATATGCTTTCACTCTGTTTTACACTCCCTCTTTTGACCTCTTTTATAGGAGGTCTAAATTCCTGTTCGTTTGCTATATGTCACATATAGTCTCTCAGTCCTAGGACAAACAAAGCCGCCCCGTGCAGGAGCGGCTTTTGAAAACGGCTTATGAGGCCGATTCTTCTCTTTCTTGTTGATCTTTCACGTACCAAATGAATTTGCCCGTATATCCGTAAATGATCGCAAGACCAATGGCGACAAAGCTCAACCACATAAATGGTAAATAAGAGAATGTCGATACGCCGAGGATTCCTGCCATGTAAATACCGTTATCTGACCATGGAACCATACCAGAAGTAAGCGTACCACCGACCTCAGAGTTTCTGGATAAAACCCGTCTGTCTAACTTTAATTTATCGTAGCTCTTTTCCATAATTTTTGGTGTAAGGATTAACGATACATACATCGCACAGCCAAAGATATTGGCGAAGAACGCAACAACGAGTGTAGACAGCGTTACATTCCCTGCATTATGTAATTTTTTCTCAAATGTCGCAACGATGACTTTTAATACGCCTAAATATTCTAATACTCCACCGAAACCAAGTCCGAGAATAATGACCACTAAAGATCCAAGCATATTCACAATACCGCCACGGTTTAACAGCGTATTTAAGAATTCTACATCTGAATTAATAGAGAAACCATTATAAGCTGTACCAAGTGCATCGGCTGGATTCATTCCTTGGAATGCCATTGCCCAAACTGCGCCAAGAAGCGCACCAATCGCAATAACAGGCATTGAAGGTTTTTTCAAGACAAGTAATAGCACAACAATAAGCGCCGGAATGATCATCCAAATATTAATCGTGAATGTATCTTGCAGTGCTTGTTTCAAAAACTCTACTTTTCCTTGATCAATATTTTTTCCGCCATACATAAACCCGGTAATGGTAAACATAATGGCAGTTATGACAAAGGCAGGTATGGATAAGACCATCATCGCTCGAACATGTGCGAGCACGTCCACTTTTGAAAGTGAGGAAGCAAGGACAGTACTATCAGATAATGGAGATAATTTATCACCAAAATAGGCTCCAGATAAAACAGCACCAGCCACGATAGGTAATGGAATTCCCAAACCTTCACCAATCGCAATCATGGCAATACCTGCGGTTCCAACTGTACCCCATGATGTTCCTGTAGCAACAGACATAATGGAACAGATAATCAGTGTAGCTAGTAAGAATATATTAGGATGAATAAATTCCAGTCCATAGTAAATTAACGTTGGTACAACTCCACCAGCAATCCATGTTCCTACAAGTGCACCTACTGCAATTAAAATTAAAACAGCTTCTAAACCATTCGATATCCCTTTTGTAATGGCGTTTTGAAGATCCTTATAAGAATGCCCCAATCGAATACCCAACGCAATAACCATAAACCATGAGATAAACAATGCGAGTTGAATATCTAATTTGAAGTAAAGAGTAAATGATAAAACAATTGCTAAAAACAAGCCAAGTACAGCTACGACTTCTAAAATAGATGGTAGACGTGGTGTTTTCATTGTGTTTCCTCCCTTTGTGCGTGCGTTAAGCGTTTTCAAAATATTGTGAAAAAAGTGTGTCAATTCGAAAGAAAGTGAATTGCCTGTTTTTTCTCTTTTTCACAGGCAATTCCACATATTAATAAAATAAAATTTTTGATAATATTATCGCTCTAGGAGCTCTGCACCCGCAATGCCAGGCTTTGTCATCTCAAATGGATTTAAGATAATATCAAGTTCTTCTTCCGTTAAAACATCGTTCTGCAAGCAAAGATCTCTGATCGATTGACCTGTTAAAATGGCTTCTCTTGCAATTCTAGCAGCTGCTTCATAGCCTAAGTGAGGGTTCACGGCAGTGATCACGCCTGCACTTTTTTCTACATATTCTTTCAAACGTAGTTCATTTGCTTCAATGTCCACTAAGCAATGATCTGTGAATGAGCGGAATCCGTTATTCATTATACTAATAGACTGAAGCAAGTTAAAGACTAAAACAGGCTCCATCACATTTAACTCAAGCTGGCCTGCTTCAGAAGCAAGACAGATCGTGTGGTCATTCCCAATGACCTGGAATGCGATTTGGTTAATGAGCTCTGCCATGACTGGATTGACTTTCCCAGGCATAATGGATGATCCAGGCTGACGGGCTGGCAATGCAATTTCAGCAAGACCTGCACGTGGACCAGATGCCATTAAGCGAAGGTCATTGGCAATCTTAGACATGTTCATCATACATACTTTTAAAGCGGCGGATACTTCTGTGTAAGCATCTGTATTTTGCGTTGCATCCACGAGATGCTCTGCCCCTACAAGAGGAAGACCAGAAATATCAGCGAGCTTTTTCACCACGATCTCAATATAACGAGGATCTGCGTTTAAGCCCGTCCCAACAGCTGTCGCACCCATATTGACTTCATATAAATGCTGCTTCGATTGGTTGATCCGCTTAATATCACGGCTCAGCACGCGGCTGTAAGCTTCAAATTCCTGTCCCAAACGGATTGGAACAGCATCCTGCAAGTGCGTACGGCCCATTTTGATCACATGATCGAATTCTTTTGCTTTCTTTTTGAAGACGTCCTGCATGGCTTGCATCGTTTCAAGCAGAATGTCTAACTGCTTGAGTACAGCAATATGAATCGCCGTTGGGAATGAGTCATTTGTTGATTGCGACATATTCACATGTGTGTTTGGGCTTAAATGGATGTATTCACCCTTTTGATGTCCCATGATTTCTAGCGCTCTGTTTCCAATCACTTCATTGGCATTCATATTCATGGACGTTCCTGCGCCGCCTTGAATTGGATCGACAATAAAGTACTCGTGCAGTTTGCCTTCAATGACTTCGTCAGACGCTTGAACGATGGCATTTCCAATTCCTTCATATAAACGTCCGACTTCCATATTGGCTTGAGCTGCTGCTTTTTTCACGATGGCAAAGGCTCTGATTAGTTCCTCGTGCATCCGATATCCTGTAATCGGGAAATTCTCTTTCGCACGAAGGGTTTGAACCCCATAATACACGTCTGCTGGAATTTCTTTTTCACCAAGAAAATCCTTCTCATAGCGATAAGTTGCTTGAACCATCTCTTATGACCTGCTTTCTATAGAATAGTTAAATCACTAAATCTTCTGCGATTGGCGTTTCCATAATCTTTTTGACTTCTCTTGGATCTGTTGTTTTGCCTAGTGCCCACATCAGTTTCGGCACGATAGCTTCTGTATTCATATTTCTTGAACGTGCCACCAATTCTTGATTGATCTTGCGTCCTACCTCATACACACTCATGTCTTCGCCTTCTTCAAGACACTGAGTGGTGATGACAACAGAAATGCCTTCTTCCAGCAATTCGTTGATCTTTTCTAAAAGGTTTCTTCCTTCGAAAGGAATTCCGCCGCTGCCGTAGCTTTCAATGACAACGCCTTTGTACATGCTTTTGACTGCATCTAAAAACTCAGGCTTCAGGCCTGGGTGCAATTTTAACAGACACACATCTGTGTTCAAGGATGCATCTAATTTAAGCGGTTTCATTGGTGTTCTTTTTACTTTGCTATTGTATTCAATTTGATGGTTTTCAATTGATGCAATATATGGGTAGTTAATGCTTTCAAATGCATCATAGCTTTTCGTTCTTAGTTTGATCGCACGTGTTCCTTGGATGACTCTGCCATCAAACACGACATATACGCCGCCAACACCGTCACATGCAAAACGAATCGCATCTGTGATGTTTTTCTTCGCATCTGTTTTCTTAAAAGTAATCGGAATTTGTGAACCTGTAATTACGATCGGCTTATCAGGATTTTGCAGCATATAAGACAGCGCTGCTGATGTATAGGCCATTGTATCGGTTCCGTGAGTCACAACAAACCCATCATACTGATCATAATTCTCATAAATGGCTGTTGCGATATCAACCCAGTATTCAGGCTGCATATTTGTACTATCTATACTCATTAGGGACTTTGTGTCCATTGTATATTCTGCATTAATTTCGTTTAAATAGCTCAAAAGATCCTCAGCTTTAACACCTGGAGCTAATCCATTTTCACTCTCTACAGATGCTATCGTCCCACCAGTCGTTAAAAGCAATAATTTCTTCAACAGGTCCACCTCTTTCGTAAAATTACTTCGTTTGTCACACATATTATAAGCTAGCTTGTGCTATTCTATAATATACGCTTTACGCGTACCTTCATTGCCATTATAGTCACATAACGCGAATTAATCAAGAAATTGTTACGCATAACGCGTACATTCTATGCCAAAATATGATATACTGTTGTTGTAAATAAAGGAGCGTTCATGTATGATACTCGATCGTTTAACCACTCTTAGAAAAAAGAAAAAATGGTCTCTCCAGCATACGGCAGATCGCCTAGGTATCGCCAAAAGCACCTATGCCGGTTACGAATCTGGGTACCGACGACCTTCGCTTGAAGCAGTGAAGCTGCTGGCTGATTTGTATGATACGTCCATTGATTTTTTACTTGGTAGAACGGACGAGCCAGAGATACAACGCAAAATCTCTGATATCAAAATTGAACTGACGGAAGCAAAAGAAGGAACCATTCATGTAGACGGCGTTCCCCTAAATGATGAAGAAATCAAACAGCTTGTTGCCTTTATTCGGGCGAAAAACACTCTAAAAGTATAAACACAGAAAAGAGAGGCACCTATCAAACAGGTGCCTCTCTTTCCTTTTCCAATCTCAATATGGAGAAGACAGCTGGCTTAATTCCTCTAGCCGCCGCTTCGCTTCTTCTTTATTAAAAGAACTATAATAGCGATAATTCTCCTCATCTAGGATGCGGTAGTGCTGACTAAGTACATTTTGCTGAAGGCGAAACGTGCCTTTTTTGACAGCCGTCCTCCACCAAACCTTTCCGCCAATCGTACGCTCAACTGATAGATGTAATTCATCATGTGCCACAACTTCCAAAATCTCAAGCGGGTCATCCCCTAGTGTCCCTTTCAGAATGTCACTATCTCTGAATAATGCACATACGGCCGCGGATTGCGTCCAATTGAGACGCAGCCTGTTTTTTTCAACCTGCTGTAAATGCCGTTTCGATAGACCAAGTACCTCCGCCATGCGATCCTGCGTATAATCCTTTTCTTTTCGAATCCGTGCCATTTGTTCTGTGACGAGGTCGATTACCATCTCTTTATCCATATCTCATCACCTCTCCGAGTGTTCAGTCTTTACTGACATCATACACGATTTTTTCGAAAAAGTGGCGCCTCATCCTATACAATTCTGACAAACACAGCTTAGTCGGTCTTCTCTTCTCCCTGGCCATGCTGCTGTCTCCAATTTTCTTGGGCTGCCTGATGTAAATATGGATAGATCTCCTGTTTGACGGTCTGCTCAAATACTTCTTCATCTAAAATGCTGTACGCCGGAATTCTGATCAATTTCCCATCGACTTTCCGAATGAGCACATCCATAAAAAGAAATCCTCTTATACTGTAACGATGCCTGCGCATGTCGATTGATTGAATATCTTGAAAAGGAATTGTTCGCTCCCGGTGCAGCACAGCGCCATTCTCTCCGCGCTGAATGCGAAAAATCACATTTCCCCTCTTCGTAAAAGCAGGCAAAATCATCAAAAAGGAGATCCAGCCATAGACAATACCTAATAGTCCGCCTAAAAATAAAAACAATGTATAGTTCGATTCAAATGTAAGAGCTTCTGAAAATAACCAAATACCGATGATACCGAAGCCGCCCGTTGCTAAGAATGCCCATACTCTTAAAAAAGGTCTGCTCCTTACTTCTATTACTTCACTTGGATTCAAGCGTCATTCTCCTTTTCTCCATTAGAATATAGAACGGAACCCGTCTCGATGAGCCGTCTCAATGCGAAATTGATTTTCTTTTACTCCTGATACAAGCCACGATTGGTTCTCACCTGGAATGACAAATATCATCGACTCCACATCAGGCGTATTATTTTTGTCATAGACGACCTTCATGAGGGAATCCATCTTTCCTTTTCTCGTCTGTACATCAGAAACAAATGCCTTCACGAGCTCTTGATTCTCTGCTTGATTCAGAAAGGATGGCCACTCATTTTTTGCTTCGCTTGCTTGCTCTAACAGCATTTCAAATTCCTCCGCCTGGAGACTGATGACAGGTTCAGGGTGATCATTCATCTGTATGTTGAAAAAGGCTGTCACTTGCTCTTCTGCCTGCTGATCGCCGCTCAGTTTACGAATCTGATGCACTTGTTGATCATAAAGCGTATGATGCGCATATACACCCGCCTGAGTTGTGTGAAAGGAGGTGCTGATTTCTTCATCTAAATCTCCAAATCTAGACGCCTTGACGGTGTAAGAGGCATCATTCATCGCCTGGATGAAATGACGGTATTCCGCTTTATAACGGTATTGTCTGTTTCGAAATTCCAGTACACCTTTTGAGAGCAAAGAACGGCACGCAATTTCAAATAAAAACCCAAGGCGCTCATCCTCAACATCAGGATAATACGCTTCCTTTAAGGACATGCCTTGTTCAAAATAGCCTTCACTGTAAAAACTAAAGATGAGTTCCTCAATACTTAGACTTAGCTGATCCAACTTGATCTCTCCTTATCCAAAAGAAAATGCACCCTTAAAGAAATCGCCTGCACCCTTTATGAGCGAATCTGCGGTTTCTTTTGTTTTCTCTATCCCTTTATGTATCACCTGATTTGCCTGATCAATGGTATCATTGACTGCTTTCACACCTTGACCCGCCAGTTCGAATGCTTTTTTCCCTTTATCCACGACCGCATGAATCGGGTCCTTTAATTTCACTGCCATCTGTTCAGCAAAACCGGATGTCAGCTTGGCGACTTTTTCTCCAATAAATCCCCCTACTGCTGAACCAATGGCTCCGCCAACAACGGTTCCAATCGGACCTGCAAAGCTTCCAAGAGCGCCCCCGACAACGGCACCTGCGACAGAACCGCCAGCGATAAAGACCGTATTGTTCACTGCATTTCCAACAGCCTTTGCATTCTCACGCTTAAGAACTTCTGGCTGATCACCGAATTCTGCATAGTTCTCGGCAATTTTCAATCCACAGCCCACTGTTTCTGTTGCACCAGTGACAACTGTTGCAATGATGGCATTCCCTTTCGCAAACCTTGCACCATTTTTCAGAACAGACTTGATCGCAGCTGTGTCCTTCCAATTAATACTTCCTTTTGTAAAATCACGGACACTGTTTGTGAACGCAACTGTATCGTCAGGATAAAATTTTGTGAATTTCTTATGGACCAAGTCAGCCATCGGCCAGTTCGATCGTTTTAATAATTCTTTTTTACTCAGCCAAATCCTTGCTAACCGGTCAAATCTCGTTCCTTCTACCCGGCTGGTCAGATCAAGCAGCAGCTTCGAATGCTGCGCTGCATATCGGCCATTTTCTTTAATAAAGGTCGTCATTCCAAGCCCATAATGCCTGCATCATCACGATACCTGCTAAGCTCGTGAGTGTACCATATTGATCATAGATGCTGTACAATTTCCGCAATATATCATCTGCTTCGACCATTTTATCTGTTGCATGACGAATGGCAATATCATCGCTGCTCAATTTGCTGATTAACGCTTGTCCTGCTCCCCATGCATCCCCGACACCAGAAAAACAGCTTCTATACTGAGGATCGCAGCCTAAAATCAGCCCGTCCAGTTCACTATGTAAATCGCGGTGCTTCGTTTCAATGGCTGACAGCTCTCCTACAAAATCATTCGCCAGCCCTGTCAGCTGATCTGGATCAACCACAATGTCACGTGCCATCACATCATCTCCCTTCTCTGTTTCTTTCTCTCCGTTCTTCTCGTCTCTTTCGCTCAAGCTCTTCCATTCTGGCAATTTCAGCTTTACGCTCCTCAATTTTGACCGCTGCATCACGCAGTTCCTGACTTGTTTCAAGCAAATCCTTTTCAAATTGATCATAGCGTGCCGTTGTTTCTTCAAAGCTTTGATCAAATTTATCTCTTGCTTCTCCCTGCCAGCCTGATCCTACTGCCTTCAGCCGATTTTCCAGCAGCTGCTTTGACTGCCGAATCTCATCAGCCGCTTCCTGAAACTTTTGAGCGAGTGCCAGCGTTTGACTAGAATCCAACTTTCGCACCCCTTTCTCCCAATTTAACGTACAAATGGATGATTTTATATGTCCTCATTATAAATAAAAAGACACCCAAAAAAATCACCCTAAAGAACCATTCAGCACATCACCTAATGAAAGTAGGCCTTTTTCCTCTCTAATTGCCAGAGAAAGCCTTTCTTGTTATGAAGCGCATTCAAGACGTGATAAAATGGACGTATTCTACAAAAGGAGTGACGTATAGATGAAAGAGGAAATGATTCAGCGTTTCACAAGCTATGTGAAGGTAGATACGCAGTCAGATGCAGAAAAGGAAAGCTGCCCATCTACTGAAGGACAATTGAACCTGGCGAGACAGCTTGTTGAAGAAATGAAATCCATCGGGATTCAAGAAGTGACAATGGATGAAAACGGCTATGTCATGGGAACGATCCCATCTAACACAGACAAAGACGTGCCGACCATTGGCTTTTTGGCTCATATCGACACAGCCACTGATTTCATCGGCAAAAATGTAAAACCGCAGCTTCATGAGAACTATCAAGGCGGCGACATTACCTTAAATGAAGATCTACATATCGTTTTATCTCCACAACAGTTTCCAAATTTACAAAAGTACCAAGGACATACGCTGATCACAACAGATGGCACTACCCTGCTTGGTGCAGATAACAAAGCTGGTATCGCTGAAATTATGACAGCTATGCATTACCTAATCGAACACCCAGACATTAAGCATGGAAAAATCCGCGTCGCTTTTACGCCAGATGAAGAGATTGGCAGAGGGCCGCACAAGTTTGATGTTGATGCATTTGGCGCTTCCTATGCTTACACAATTGACGGCGGACCGCTTGGCGAGCTGCAATATGAAAGCTTCAACGCAGCAGGTGCGAAAGTATCCATTAAAGGAAACAACGTCCACCCAGGAACAGCTAAGGACAAAATGGTCAGCGCTGCGAAAATCGGGATGCTCTTTCACAACAAACTTCCTTCTGACGAATCTCCGGAGTATACAGAAGGCTACGAAGGCTTTTTCCACCTGACGAAATTTGTAGGGGAAGTAGAAGAGGCGGAGCTGCAATATATTATCCGTGATTTTGATAAAGAGAAATTCAACAATCGCAAGGCATTGTTTGAAAAAATAGCAAATGACTTAAAAGCCACCTACGGAGAAAACAGCATCACCCTCAGCATTCAGGATCAATATTATAATATGAGAGAAAAAATTGAGCCGGTGAAACATATTGTGGACATAGCTCATGAAGCTATGGAAAATCGCTCAGTCACACCGGTCATTGAACCAATCCGCGGCGGCACAGATGGCTCCCAGCTTTCATATAAAGGTCTACCAACGCCAAACATCTTTACTGGCGGGGAAAACTTCCACGGTAAATATGAATTTATTTCCGTTGAAAACATGGTGAAAGCAACTGAAGTTATCGTTGAAATTGCCCGTCTATTTGAAGAAAAAGCATAGACATGTTTACAACCGTTCCTGTTCGGGAACGGTTTTTTAATAAAAGTTTACAATTTTCTGAAACTTTTATGACACTTATTCGTACTAATAGAGACAACCCCAGAAAAAATTCTTCTTGACGAGTGAAATAACTGGAAATATAATAGTTAAAAACAACCAGTATTTTAGACCTAAAATAGCAGATCGAATGAACCTTAAGGACTAAACCGATTCTGCTGCTTATTTTCAGTTATAAACATCACTCACCCTGTCTACACTTAAAGAATAGGATGAATTGGAGGAATGTCATATGATGATTTTATTGATTATCGCTTCACTTTGCTGCTACTTACTATTCTCTTTCAAAAAAGATAACCGCACCCAAAAAAGAAAAAGCGCAGAGCTTTCGGAGTTTGAAATCTTTCGTATGCGCCGCCACTACAACGGAAAACGCCGTCACCCACTAAACGAAGCACCTAAACAAGTATAAATCCAAATAAAAGAGCCTCTTGAGGGGCTCTTTTTGTTTGCATAAACAGCAAAAAACGACCAGATTCAGTGGTCGTTTTTCTTTTTATTTATATACCTTCGCAGGAACTTGAATCATAGGAATTCCAACATAATAAGGTGAAATTTCATATGGCTGGAAGACAACAGCAATTCCCTTTTTCGTGAAGTAATACTGTGTGTTGTAGTTGATTTCAATGTCACTTTTTTTCAGGTTCGCATAGAATTTACTTTTATGTTTCTTTGTGTAGTTATAAATATAATCTCTTACTTTCGTACGCTTTTTCTTCGTTTTCACAACGTCAGTCAAGAACAGCTGCTTTGTTTTTTTCTTTGTTAACACATAGTTCATGCTGGAAACCATTGTGTCCCCGTGCATGCTGCCATCATTCATGTAGTCATAGTTTAAGATACTTAGTTTCTTCCCATTGTTAAATTTCGTTTTAAACGATCTCTCGTACGTGATCTTCCCAAAGCCTTCCTTTTTCGCTTCATCCTTTAAGAACAAGTAAGTAGAATAAGAGAAAGCGATATCTTCTTTTAAATCACGATTGATGGTTTTCATATGCGCCTTGCTTAGGTTTTTCACCTGTGCATATTTAAACGTTTTTTTCTTTTTATAATAGTGTGTGCTTACTTTTGCTTTTTTTGCTTGTTTGGCATCCGCAGATCCAACTGGCGCAAACAAGGAAACAATCAGTGAGAAAATAAGCAGGCTGATCGTTAGGCCTTTTTTCATTGTCATAGTAAAAACCCCCATTTTTGTCTATTTCCAAATGAGTATACCATGACAAAAGAACCAAAAGAAGTATTTTTTCCATATTATTCTTCATTTTTCCACATCTGGTTTGTTTACCGTTTTCATAAGTTCCTGTATGCTTAATATAGAATGCTAGATGAAGTGTGGTGTTTATCATAGAAGAGAATATTTTTAGTCACATTCGGACGACGTTTCATAGTTTGTCCCCAACCCAGAAAAAGATTGCCAATTACATCTTACAAAACCCTCAGAAAGTTGTGCTTCATTCTATCAGTGCACTCGCTGCTGAATGCAGCACAAGTGAAACGACGATCTTTCGTTTTCTAAGAAAAATTGGCTATGAATCGTATCAAGTGTTTCGTGTCCATGTCGCACAGGATATCGCGACCAATACACCTCAATCCATATACGGTGAGATCGAGGCATCCGATAGTGTAGCTGACATTAAGCATAAGGTCATAGAGTTAACAACAAACTCTATTCAAGATATGAAGCATATTTTAGAGGATCATGCCGTCACACAATTCATTGAACACATGAAACAGGCACATAAAACCGTCTTTTTTGGAGCAGGTGCGTCCAGCTTTATTGCTGGTGATGCTTATCATAAGTTCCTGCAGCTTGGTTTTGAAGTGAGCCTCTGCAGTGATCCGCATATGATGAATATGATTGCAACACACGCCACGGAACACGATTTTATCGTCGCAATCTCCCATTCAGGAGAAAGCAGAGAAATTCTTGACGCCGTACAGTTTGCAAAAGAAAAAGGGGCAAAAATTGCCTCTATCACCAGCTATCCGAAATCAGAGCTCGCAAAACGGTCTGATTTTCATCTGCTTAGCTCTTCCAGAGAGACAACCTATCGATCGGACTCCATGATCTCCCGTATCAACCAGCTTGTGATCATTGATGTACTATACGTCGCCGCTGTTTTAGAGCTAGGATCAAATGCCATTGAAAACGTGAAACGATCTCGATTAGCTGTAGCTAAAAATAAAACATGAACTCTAAAGACCGGAGCTGATTCCGGTCTTTTTTTGTGACTTTTTTCATATTTTCCGTTGACACGTTCCTATCACGTCATGTACATTAAATGAACAATAGTTTATTTCCTACTATTAAATTTAAAAGATAGTATATATACTAACACAAAGAAAAGAAAGCGCTTTTTGTAAGGGTTTTCTATATAGGAGGCGGACAACGTGACAATGAAGATTGGATTTATTGGACTAGGTATTATGGGAAAACCTATGGCACTCAATCTATTAAAAGCCGGTCATACTTTAACGGTTTTTGACCTAAATGAGGATGCGATTCGATCGTTACAGAAAGCCGGAGCTAAAGGTGCTGTTTCAGCAGCTGAGGCAGCTTCTGAAAGCGATATCATCATCACAATGCTTCCTAAAGGAGAGCATGTAGAGGCAGTCGTTTCAGGTGATCAAGGCATTTTAACGACAGCCGCACCTGGCACTGTCCTCGTAGATATGAGCTCAATTTCTCCTGTAACCTCTAGGGCTTTAGCTGCTCTTGCCAAACAGCATCAGGTGGAATTTATCGATGCACCTGTCAGCGGCGGAGAACCGAAAGCAATAGACGGAACACTTGCCATCATGGCTGGCGGCGAAGAATCCATCTTTGAGCAAGTGAAGGATGTCCTGCTTGCGATGGGCACTGAGGTCGTATTAGTTGGGGCAAATGGCAGCGGCACAACAGCGAAGCTAGCCAATCAAATCATCGTCAATTTAAATATTGCCGCCATGTCTGAAGCACTCGTTCTAGCCGCTAAATCAGGCATTGCCATTGATAAGATGTATGAAGCCATCCGCGGCGGACTGGCAGGAAGTGCCGTTCTCGATGCAAAAGTTCCTCTCATCTTAGAACGAAATTTTGAACCTGGCGGACGCATCGACATCAACTTGAAGGATTTAACCAATGTCATGGAAACTGCTCATGATATCGGTGTTCCTCTTCCCCTTTCTAGCCAGCTGCTTGAAATCTTCCACGCCCTCAAAGCGGACGGAAAATCCGGGCTTGATCATGGCGGCATCGTTCAATATTACGAAAAAATGGCTCATGTCGAAGTAAAGAAAGGATGAGATGATCATGAAGCAAACTACTGACATACTGAATGCCATTCCGAAAGCAGATTCAAAGGCCATTCAATCAGCATACGAACAAGCACTGAGCAGCTTTCAGCATAAAGTCATTGTTTTAGATGATGATCCAACAGGGATTCAAACCGTACATGGCGTCTCTGTTTTCACCGATTGGTCAGAGGAAAGCATTGAGGCTGGTTTTCTTGAAGACAGCCGCATGTTCTTTATTTTGACTAATTCTCGCAGTATGACTGAGAAAGAAACTGCCGCTGCGCACGAAACCATTGCTGCAACCATTGTAAAGGTGGCTGAACGGCTTAATCAGGAATTCATCATTGTCAGCCGAGGAGATTCTACTCTTCGCGGACACTTTCCGCTTGAAACTGAGGTGCTCAAAACGACCATTGAACAGCAAAGCTCCCGTCAGTTCGATGGAGAAATCCTTCTTCCTTTTTTCCAAGAAGGCGGACGCTTTACGATCGACAATATTCATTACGTACAGGAAGGACACGAATTAATTCCTGCTGGTGACACAGAATTTGCAAGAGACCGTACATTCGGCTTTCAATCCTCTCATCTTGGAGAATGGATTGAAGAAAAGTCAGACGGATTGTTCACAAAAAAGAACACGACATACATTTCGTTAGATGATCTCCGGGCTTTACGCATTGAGCAAATCAAACATCAGCTCATGGGTGTGAAGGATTTCAAAAAGGTGGTTGTAAACGCTGTAGACTATGACGATGTCAAAGTCTTTGTCACAGCTCTCATTGAAGCCATTCAAGCAGGACAGCAGCTGATGTTCAGAAGTGCGGCGGCGCTCACAAAGGTACTAGGCGGTATAGGGGATCACGCCTTATTAACAAGAGGTGACTTGATACAAGAAGAAAGCCCTCATGGTGGCCTCATTATGGTCGGTTCTCATGTGAAAAAAACAACAGAACAATTAAAAGCGCTTGAGCAAAATAAAGAGATGGCTTTTATTGAATTTAATACACACCTCGTGTTAGAGCCTGATGCCTTTCGCAAAGAAATTGACCGTGTCATTCAGCAAACTGAAGCACTGTTGGCAGCAGGTCAATCTGTGGCTGTTTATACAAGAAGAGAACGGCTTGATCTTGGGGATGATCGCCAAGAGGAAGAATTAAAGCTCTCTGTACAGATTAGTGATGCTGTGACAAGTATTGTCCAGCGCCTCACCATTCGACCTAAGTATCTCATTGCCAAAGGCGGAATTACTTCCAGCGATATTGGGACAAGAGGACTTAGCGTGAGACGTGCGACCGTGGCAGGTCAAATCAAACCAGGGATCCCTGTTTGGCAAACAGGAGAAGAAAGTAAATTCCCTTTCATGTCTTATGTGATTTTCCCGGGAAATGTTGGGTCAAAGGATACGTTAAAAGAAGCTGTAGACATACTTGAAGGATAAGGCATAGGGGGTGTTTGCGCCCCCTTATGCACCACAAAGGAGGAAAGATCATGTCGTTAGTGTTTATTGGACTTGGCGTTTTGTTATTGCTTTTACTCATGGTTGTCTTTAAGTTAAACGCTTTCATTTCTTTGATTATTGTCTCTTTAATTGTTGCTGTGTTAGAAGGGATGACACCGCTAGAAGCGATTGCTTCCGTCGAAAAAGGACTTGGCAGTACGCTCGGACACCTGGCACTCGTTCTCGGTTTTGGAGCGATGCTTGGGAAATTGATGGCTGATTCTGGCGGTGCTCAGCGTATCGCGATGACACTCATTGACCGATTTGGCATCGGAAAAATTCAATGGGCGACAATGCTGACTGGATTTGTGATTGGAATTGCTCTATTTTATGAAACCGGATTCATTATTTTAATTCCATTAGTCTTTACGATCGCTCAGGCTGCAAGACTTCCTGTGCTGTATGTGGGCATGCCGCTTGTCGCTGCTCTCATCACCACACATGGCTTCCTCCCTCCTCACCCAGGGCCGACTGCCATTGCGAATGTCTTTCAAGCAAACATGGGACAAACCTTATTGGTTGGGATTATTTTAGCGATTCCTGCTGTTTTAGTAGGTGGACTTCTGTTTACAAAACTATTTAAAAAAGACCAGTTGCACGCACATATTCCAAAGAACTTATTTAATCCAAAGGAATTCACAGAAGAAGAAATGCCTAGCTTCGGTATTAGCATTTTCACCGCTGTTTTGCCTGTATTGCTTATGACTTTCAGAGCATTTCTAGAAATTTTCTTCCCTTCCTCCCCATTGCTGCCTACCGCTGAGTTTTTAGGCGAACCGGCGATTGCACTATTAATCTCAGTGCTGCTTGCCATCTACACGTTTGGGCTTGGAAGAGGAAAGAGCATGCAGGACGTGATGAAGTCCATCGCGGATTCTATCGGCTCTATTGCCATGATTTTATTAATTATTGCGGGCGGAGGCGCCTTTAAACAGGTGCTCATTGATAGCGGCGTCGATCAATATATTGCAGGGATTATGCAAGGAAGCACACTTTCTCCCCTGCTTCTGACTTGGCTCATTGCTGCTGTCCTTCGTGTCTCTTTAGGATCAGCGACTGTCGCCGGTCTCACGGCGGCTGGCATTTCTGCACCACTGATTGGCCTGACGGGTGTCAGCCCTGAATTAATGGTGATCGCAACAGGTGCCGGCAGTATCACGTTCTCTCATGTGAATGATGCGGGTTTCTGGATTTATAAAGAATACTTTAACCTATCAATGGCTCAAACCTTTAAAACGTGGACATTGATGGTCACCGTGCTTTCACTTGTCGGACTTGCTGGTGTTCTTGTTGCTGATTTGTTCATGTAGGAAATTAAATTGTAAAAACCATTGACTTTTCCCTGAAAAGGTTGAATAATTGTGTTTATTAAGAAAATTGAATCAAAAGGTAACCTTATTAAGAGTGGTGGAGGGACTGGCCCTGTGAAACCCGGCAACCGCTGTTCCTAGGAACAGAATGGTGCTAATTCCTTAAGCAAGCAGATGCTTGTTTGAAGATAAGGCAGAGTTCTCACAGTATATGATGCTCTTCCTTATCCAAGGAAGAGCTTTTTTATTTGATTTTTTAACCTGAAGAAAGAAGGGATTCAGCATGACACAAGTACAAACCATTGGAAAGAAAACAACGAAACCGCCATACCGCGCAGATCAAGTAGGAAGCTTACTACGTTCAGAACGCATCAAGGAAGCACGCAAGCTAAAAGCAGACGGTACGCTGACAGCAGAACAACTCCGACAAATTGAAAACGAAGAAATCACACGTATTGTAGAGAAGCAAAAAGAAATTGGGTTAGAGGTTGTCACAGATGGTGAGTTCAGACGTGCATGGTGGCATTTTGACTTTCTGGAAGGACTCGATGGGGTTGAAGGATTTGAAGCAGATCAGGGCATTCAATTCCATAACACGACGACAAAAGCAAGAGGGATCAAGGTAACAGGCAAGATCGATTTTACAGATCATCCAATGTTGGAGGATTATCGTTTCCTTCACAGCATCGCTGGTGATCATACAGCTAAAATGACGATTCCAAGTCCGAATATGCTCTTTTTCCGTGGAAAGCTTGAAGAAGGAGTGTATGACAGCTTAGAGGAATTCCACCATGATGTGGCACAGGCGTATAAGAAAGCCATCCGTGCTTTTTATGATGCAGGCTGCCGCTACTTGCAGCTGGATGATACGGCATGGGCCGTGTTCTTTTCTGAAAAAGGTCACGAACAAATCAAAGCCTTTGGCCGTGAAGAGGATGAACTTCGTGAGTCGTTTGCGAAGACAATCAATGAAGCTGTTGCTGATCGCCCAGAGGATTTGGTGATTACTATGCACATTTGCCGCGGTAACTTTAAATCAACTTGGGCAGCTGAAGGTGGTTACGAAGCAGCGGCAGAAACAATTTTCGCCGGCTTAGATCTTGATGGTCTCTTTTTAGAATTCGACGACGATCGTTCTGGCGGATTTGAGCCTCTTCGATATGTGAAGAACCCAAACCTTCAAATCGTACTAGGCCTTGTCACTTCAAAATACGGTGAGCTTGAGCCAGTTGAACAGATTAAAAAACGCATTGAGGAAGCGGCTCAATATGTGGACATTAACCAAATTTGTTTGAGTCCACAATGCGGATTCGCCTCAACAGAGGAAGGCAACCTGTTAACAGAAGAACAGCAATGGGAAAAACTGCGTCATGTGATTGAGATTGCTGATCAAGTGTGGACTTCTTAGTCCCTTTGACGAAAAAAAGACAAACCGCCGTATGAGCGGTTTGTCTCTTTTTGTTAAGCGTCTAAATGATCTCCATTCGTCGCAATCACTTGTTTATACCAATCGAAGCTTTTCTTTTTCTTTCTATCTAATGTACCGTTTCCTTCATTATCACGGTCGACATAAATGAAGCCGTAGCGTTTTTTCATTTCAGCCGTTGATGCGCTGACTAGGTCAATTGGGCCCCAGCTTGTATAACCGATCAGGTCGACTCCGTCTGCGATGGCTTCTCTCGCCTCTAGCAAATGGCTTCTGAGGTAATCAATTCGGTAATCGTCTTGAATTGATCCGTCTTCTTCTACTTGATCGACAGCACCCAATCCATTTTCTACGATAAACAATGGCTTTTGGTAGCGGTCATACAGCTGATTCAGTGTTGTACGAAGTCCTTTCGGATCAATTTGCCAGCCCCAATCACTTGCTTCCAGATATGGGTTTTTCACACCTTCAAATAGGTTACCACCAGTAACTTGTTCAAGGACCTTTGGATCTGTACTCGTCACAAAACTCATATAATAACTGAAGCCAATATAGTCAACTGTATGGTTTCTTAAAATGTCTTCGTCCCCGTCTTGGAACTCAATGTTGATGTCATTTTCAAGGAAATAACGTTTCATGTAACCTGGGTAATAGCCTCTTGCCTGTACATCTGAGAAGAACAATGTTTTGCGGTCTTGCTCAATTGCAGCAAACATATCCTCTGGTCTTGAGCTGTACGGATATGTGGTCATCGCTGCAATCATACAGCCAATTTTTGCATCTGGAATGATTTCGTGTCCTGCTTTAACAGCCAGAGCACTTGCCACAAATTGGTGATGCGCTGCTTGATATTGAATGCTTTTCTCATCTTCACCTTCTTCAAATACAAGCCCGCCGCCAGTGAAAGGCGCATGTAACACGACATTAATTTCATTGAAGGTCATCCAATATTTCACTTTATCTTTAAAGCGAGTGAACAATGTTTTAGCGTATGTTTCATAAAGATCCACAAGCTTACGGTTTCTCCATCCGCCGTAGTTTTTCACAAGTGCAAGCGGCATTTCATAGTGAGAGATCGTGACAACTGGCTCAATTCCATGCTTATGCAGTTCATCAAATACTCTTTCATAAAAAGCGAGGCCTGCTTCATTCGGTTCCGCATCGTCGCCATTTGGAAAAATACGCGGCCAAGAAATGGATAGTCTGAAGCACTTGAATCCCATTTCTGCAAATAGTGCAATATCTTCTTTATAGCGATGGTAGAAATCGATGGCATCATGATATAAGTTAAGGTCTTTCATTGATTCATCGAATGGGTGCATAATACCATGCGGTGATACGTCTGCTGTCGATAAGCCTTTTCCATCTTTGTTATTTGCACCTTCAATTTGGTTGGCTGCAACAGCGCCGCCCCATAAGAAACCTTTAGGAAATGTTTTTTCTAACTTGTTCATGTTGAATGCCCTCCTCTTTTTCTTCTACACTGACTGTAAGCAGTGTCTCTTTCACTGTAATTGCTCCATCTGTTTCAGCATCAACTTGAGCATAATCATTTGTGTTGGTAACAATAACAGGTGTAGTCACATCATAGCCTTCTTGCTGAATACCCTTGATATCAAATTCAACAAGCACATCTCCTGCTTTAACAAGATCACCGGACTGCACATGACTTGTGAAATACTTTCCGTCAAGCTTTACCGTGTCAATCCCGACATGAATAAGAAGTTCTGTGCCTTGGTCGCTCTTCAAGCCAATGGCATGTTTTGTGTGAAAAATGGTTTCAACCTTGCCATTGAACGGTGCAACAACGCGTCCAACAGTTGGCACAATGGCTGTACCCTTGCCCATGATTTCATTAGAGAATGTTGCATCATTTACTTGATTGAGCGGCTTTAATTGACCTTCAAGCGGGCTTTGTACCACTTCATTTTGAAGCCCTGCTGTGTCTTTTTTTTCTTCTGGTTTGTCTGCTTTTTTATCATCTTTCACTGGTACATCTTTGAATCCTAGAACAAGTGTCATGATTGATGCTACGACAAAGGCGATGATTAAGCCGATGATAGAGTAGACAAATGTTGGTCCAATGAATGTTGGGAGACCTGGGAGGCCTGCTGATCCAGATACCACATATGATTTTACTTTAAAGATCGACATGAACACGCCGCCTGTTGCTGCACCAATGAGGGCTGCAAAGAACGGTTTTTTCAATCGCATGTTCACACCATACATAGCAGGTTCAGTAATACCCATTAAAGCTGTAATACTTGTAGACATCGCCAATGATTTGAATGTTTTGTTTTTTGATCTTAAGAAGACACCGAATG
Organism: Bacillus sp. EB106-04-04-XG123; assembly: GCF_058791855.1. Taxonomy (NCBI): domain Bacteria; kingdom Bacillati; phylum Bacillota; class Bacilli; order Caryophanales; family Bacillaceae; genus Bacillus; species Bacillus sp. EB106-04-04-XG123. Next base: position 773,173 of record NZ_JBYTDZ010000002.1, read on the forward strand.
CTGCGCCTGCTTGTGCCATATTCGCTACAAACATCATTGGAAGAATAAAGTCAAAACCGTTTAATGTAATGTTGTTAATCATGATTGGAAGCAGTGCATAGTGCATGCCCGTAATGATCAATGGTGACATGAATCCGCCAATCAAGAGTCCGGCCAGAATACCTGCATGTTTAAACAATAAATCAATTCCACCTGAAAGGCCATTACCGATAATTCCACCAAGTGGTCCAACCGCGATGAGCATAACCGGTACAACGACAAGAAGTGTAACTGTTGGAACAAGGATGATCTTTAATGATTTTGGACTATATTTTTCTGCGAATCTTTCAACATATGAGCCGAGCCAAATGGTAAGAAGAATTGGAATCACCGATGAAGAGTACACAACGGCAACCACTGGCAAGCCGAGGAATTCTGTATTTCCCGCACCCAGTAAAGCGGTTAACTGCGGGTGCAGTGCTGCTGCTGCAATGGCAGCTGCGATATACTGATTTGTACCAATTTTTTTGGCTACGCTTACAGCAAGCAGAATCGGCAAGAAGTAAAAGGCTCCATCTCCGATAGCTGTTAAAATCGCATACGTGCTGCTTTTATCTGATATCCACTGAAATGTGAGCATCAGTGCCAAAATTCCTTTGATCATACCGGCTCCAGCGATGGCTGGAAGAATCGGTGTGAAGACACCAGAGATAAAATCGAATAACTTTGATATCACATTCTGTTTTGACGCTTCGTCTGTACCGCCTGATTTTACATCTGTTGATAGTCCAGAGTCAGCAATCATCGCTTGATAGACATTTGAGACATCATTGCCGATAATGACATGATATTGACCTCCGCTTTGATTCACGCCCATGACGCCGTCTGTTGATTGCAGCTTTTCTTTATCTGCCTTGCTTTCATCGTATAAGTTGAAGCGAAGTCTTGTCATACAATGTGTGACTTGCTTAACATTTTTTTCACCGCCGACAAGTTCTAGCACTTCTTTTGCTGTTTGTTTGTGGTTCATTGTGTTACCCTCCAATCGTTGATTTCATCTTGATATAGAAAAAACCTAAACATCCATTAATGTCCGAGAAATAGCGATTCAGACATTAATCGATATTTAGGTTTTGCCTGCTTAACCAGTAACAATCCTTCATAGCGATTGATCGTTATTTAATTTTTATAAGTCTTTAGATATAAAAAAACCTAAATCATGCCTTATCAAAGATAGGGACAATGATTTAGGTTTTGCCTGCTTGACCAGTAACAATCCTAAAAGATTGTGGGTTATTTAGTTTATAGTTATAAATTATCATGTTAATTTTGTGATGTCAACGCTTTCTTTTTGAATTTATTTTCTTTTTATTACTCTGTCTATATGCAAAGTTAAATATAGCATTTCATCTTCTATGAGACTTCGGTTGTATTCTTTTTGAACATACTCGTTAATTTTTTCTGCGCATTGAAAAGCTGCAGTGTTTTTCTCTTTTACCACTTCATACAGAAACTCATTTTGATTTTCCATTTGAGTTTCGTTAAACAGACGCTGTCCGAAAAACTTCAAATGCGTCACAAATCGGAAATAATTTAATGATTCCTCGTCTAAATCAATTTGAAAGTGATACTTTACGATGTTTAAAATATCTTGAATGAGCTTGGTGATTTGAATCACGTTTGGCATTTCCTCATTGAGCTCTGCATTGACAATATGCATGGCAATAAAGCCGGCTTCATCCTCAGGAAGATGGATGCTCAGCTTGTCCTCAATGATCCGAATCGCTTCTAAACCACATCTGAACTCATCTTTATACAGCCGTTTGATTTCCCAGAGCAAGGCATTTTTGATGTCCATTCCTTTTTGATGACGTTCTATGGCAAAGGTGATATGATCCGTCAGCGTCACATAGATGCTGTCATTTAGATTTTTGTTAAGGGTTGTTCTCGCATGCTCAATAATCGCCTCGCACACTTGCATATACTCGATTGGAATATCATAAAGCAGGGTTTTGAATTTTTCTGATATATCTTTATTTTGAATAGAAAATACCTTCTCGATTCGTTCTTCGTCAATCGGGTCTCCGCTTTTCTTTTGAAACGCGATCCCTCTGCCCATAATGACCAGCTCATGCTGCTCGTCATCATACGCACTGACAACATTATTATTGATTACTTTCGAAATGATCAATTGATACCCCCCAGTACATTCCGCTTTTTCGAGCATTTTATCGTTGATTGATATGTCATTTTATTATTATTTTCAAAAAAGAGGACTTTAAGATGATTTTACATTTTTTTTTGATCCGGTCAACTAGTAAGAATGACATATTGCCTCTCAGAAATGACGAAATAGGGGCAAAAAAGTCTAAAAACATACACAAAAACACTCTATAAAGAGTGTTTAAAGTGTGTTTTTTACAAAATCAGGAGCAGTCCCAATTATAGACAACATTCTCGAAATTTTTTCGTTTGAGGTCTTCTGGTTTGATAAAGAAGTTGGCAATACCGCAATCTCCCCACATCAAATCTACTTCATCATCTGAGTCAATTTGTAATAACAAAACAGTATGTTCTTGATCTACATAGGTACGCGGGTCTTCTTGTGTAAACCCTGGGTACCCGCCCAATTTGTGACCAAAGCCACTCGCTGTTTCATAAAATTCATCCAGCAGGGCATCTGCTTCATCGCCATTAACACCATCTGCATCTTCGAATAGGTCCCAGCTGTTCTTTCCTGTGACTTTTTCAAAGCGGAAATCTCCTACACTGATCGTTTCGCTTGCTAATTCACCTGTAATTGCGCCTTCCTTCGTTACAGGAAAATAAAAATCGTCTGGAATTTTCACAAAAGAAAAATCAGTCAATAACTCTTCTTCTGCCAAGAAAGGTTCCTCAATAAATTTAATTCGAAAATCTTTTTGCTCTGTTTTATGGTCAATATTCATTCCATAAAGATCATCATGCACAGAAATAAAGACTTGCAAAAGTCCTGTTTCCGGATAATCCTTCAGCTTTGGCAGCTGGCCGAAATTAATTTGTGCCAAAAGTTTCATAGGATGTCCTTCGCCGTCAACTGGATATTCGTTGTTTTTGGGGAAGTAAGGATCACCAGCTATTTTGCTGTCGTATGGTCCTGTTTTTCCTTGTTTCATCTGCAATTGTATCATTGGTTTTTCCGTTTCATCTAACAACGGACGGTAGGGTGCAAGTATTTCTTGCAGCTTTGCTGATTGTGTCACGATGATCTTCCTCCTTATGAATAGGTCTAATGACAAAACTAGTCTCTCTTTTTCTATCATACAGAAGTGTATCCTGCCTGTCAGCGATAAAACGGTCATAATCCTAACAAGTTTCTCACCTTGAAATGATAAAAAACCTCCAATTCAGCTGGAGGTTTTGTCGTTCTTTTATTTCACTTGATAGTTCACTAAGTCGTTTGCTAATGCTTTCATCGTTTCGTTTGTTTCATGAAGGCCTTCAATAATTTTTGTAAAAGTGCCTACAAGTTCTGCCTGATGCTCAGAGGAAGCGACAATTTGCGCAATTTCTTCTTCCATTCCTTTGATTGATCCCTGCACATCTTTTAGGGCTGTTTCAATATCAGTTGTCGCCTGTTTCGCGTGAGTTGACAGCTTTCTCACTTCTGTTGCGACCACTCCAAATCCTGCTCCTGCTTCTCCCACTCTTGCAGCTTCTATTGATGCGTTGAGTCCAAGTAAGTTCGTTTGATCAGAGATACCTTTGATGAGATTGGACACTTGATTGATTTTAGAGGAATTTTCGACAGTGGTTTTCGTATTTTGTAGAATTTGTTCACTTGTCGCTTGTAGTTCCTCTGAATGTGCGGCAACCTGCTGTACCATTGCGACTAGTTTTTCGGAAGCTTCGTTGCTCTCCGTCATGATGTGCTCTAATCGTTGTTGATTGGTTTGGTCATAGGCCACACAGAAGGCAGCAACCACTTGACCTGATTCATCAGTAATTGGAACGGCTACGATATCCATTGGAATCCCGTATACTTCTTTCGGAATTTGGATAAACGATGGTTCTCTCCCATTTTTCAGCATCGCAAAGTTTTGGAATCCAGGATCTACTGTATCACCAGCTTTAAATCCTAAATCAATATTCCCATGTTGCTGATAATAAAGAACCTTCTCTTTCCCTAAAACAGAAAAGGTTAGCTGTTCTCTCATAGCAAGTCCAATGATTGGTAAAGCGTCTATAATGTTATCAATTCTCTGTGACATTCGCTTACGTTCATCCTCTCTTTTTCTCAGTACACCTTCTTTATCGGTTCGTTATATGATCTATTACAGCCTGTAATGTGTACTAATATCAATCAAATGACCTAAGATATATAAAAAGCCCACATTCTATCAAGAGAATGTGGGTGTTTTTTAAACAAGGTAAATGCACATGAAGACACTGATACCGATGAGAAAAAGATACATATAGTCAATCCATGAGGTGCTCATGATATGATAATACGTTCGCTCTCTCGTCCCTGTGAAGCCCCTGGCTTCCATTGCAATCGCTAAGCGTTCTGATTTTCGTACGCCCTGCGTAAAAAGAGGTAATGCATAACGCATAAAGGCCTTCCAGCTGTTTTTTTGCTTGTAGCCTCTGATTTTATGTGCAGCTTTCATTTGTTTTAATTCACTTTGAAATAACGGAATAAACCGGAACCCGGCAAGCATTCCATACGCCCATTTTGGGGACATTCGGCATTGATGAATCAAACTCATCATAAATGCCGTCAAATCTGTGGTGGACGTAAAAAGGAGGCCAAATGTCACAAATCCAAGCATTCTGAAAGCGATGGTGAGACCATTTCTTAAACTCTCCTCCGTGATATGAAACCACGCCCACTTCCAAACAGTATGATCCCCCTTGCCGAATGCCGCCATCATCCAAAAGACGAGAATAAAAAAGAGCAGATAAGGGACAAGCCTTGTGATGAGATACTTCATATTCCATCCACCTAAAACAAGTCCAATGCCAAGAGCAAACAGCCAGATGATAAAGGTTGTTTTAGGATCAGATATCGCCATGAGGCAGCCCATCGCAAGCAAGTGAGCGAGTAATTTCATGACTGGATTCACAGTAGAAAGAAAGGAATGATTACTTTGCAATCGTCAGCACATCCTTTCTTTCTGCCACATAGCGATAATGTAAAGGAGCTCTCAGCTGATAAGCATCGACAAGTTCCTGATTTGAAAATAAATCATAAGGGGTGCCATCATATACATGCTTGCCTTGATGAAAAAGAAGCACTTGATCGGCACATTCATCGACAAGCTCCATATCATGTGTAACCATCACAATGGTCGTGCCATGGCGCTGCCGCTCTTTTAAACGCCTCATTAATTCCTTCGCCGTTTTTTCATCCTGCCCGAAAGTCGGTTCATCTAACAGCAATACATCTTGATCAAAAAGGAGCATCGTGGCAACACTCAATCTTCTTTTTTGCCCTAAACTTAAGGTGAAGGGATGTGCTTTTGCATGCTTCTCTAAACCGAACTCTTTCAGCAGCTGAACCGTTTTTTCTTGTACGACTGATTCTGGCCAGTTTCGCTGTCTGCCGCCAAAGGCGATTTCATCGAATACTGTGTCTTGTATAAATTGAAGCTCCGGATTTTGAAACACAAAGCCTGCTTTTTCATAGAGTAGTCGGTCAGACCATTTTTTAAGGTCTGTTTCTTTTAAGTAAATATGACCTTTTTTAGCTGGCTCTAAGCGGATCAAATGTTTGAGACACGTACTTTTTCCGCTCCCATTTTCTCCAATAATCGCCACCCAATCTCCTGCTTTGATATCAAGCTGAAGGTTACTCATAATCCTTTTTTTCCCGTAGCTTAATTGAAGATTTTCTGTACGAATCATTGTCTCTCGTTCGATTGACGGCACTTTTTCATGCTGCGCTTTTCTTGCTTCATAGGTTTGCATAAAGGTTTGACTCAGTGGATGAAATGGATCTTGAATAATCGTGGACCATTTCTCGGGAAATAATTTTGGCCGCCAAATTCCTGCCTCTTTCATTTCTTCCTCATATGTCACGAGCACATCTTTTGGAGCTCCATCTGCTAAAATGCTGCCTTGATCATCTAATAAAATCACCCGATCCATCCATTCGATGACTCCGTCAAGCACATGCTCTACAAAAATCATGGTTTGCTGCTGATCGGCTGCAAGCTGCTGCAGCAGTTGAAATATGTCCATTCTACCTGCCGGGTCAAGCTGTGCGGTTGGTTCATCAAAGAATAGAACATCCGGCTGTAATGCTAGTAAACAAGCAAGTGCCAATCGCTGCTTCATGCCGCCAGATAAAGTGTGAATCTCTGTATGCGGATCGACATTCAGTTGGACTTTTTGCATGAGCTGCTGAATGATGTCATCCATCTCTTCACGTGGGACGGAACGATTCTCTAAGCTAAAGGCAATTTCTTCATTGACGCGGTGCATACAAAACTGAGAGTCTGGATCTTGAAACATGACGCCTGTATGTCTTTGTAACACCACTTCGCCCTGCATGTCAGCTTCCACATGCTCTGGAATGATTCCAGCCAGAACCGAAATGAGCGTGGATTTCCCGCTTCCGCTCGGTCCTAAAATAAGCACCTTTTCCCCTTTTTGAATCGTAAGAGAGATTTGATGCAAAACTGGCTTAGGCTGTTCATAAAAACGGACAGTCAGATCATTGCACGCGAGAAATGAATTCATGCTGTTCACCTTTATTTCGTTTTTCTTTCATGATGGCATATTGATTGAGTACACCAGTTTTGGATAGTGCCTCCACCACCACTTTCGCAAGGCATCCGCCAAGTATCATTCCACTAATGATTTGAGTCACAAGCGTCATAAGTAAAACTTGAGGCGTATAATATCCGAAGCCATTTGCCACGAGACTGTACGCCATCGCTCCGATAGCGGCAAAGGCACCAGACAGCATCAGTGTCCACATGCGGTATCGTTTATACCCAAAAAGAGCGAAGGCGATTTCTGCCCCAAGCCCTTGGCATACACCAATCAGCAGAGCTGAAAGTCCGAAGTGGCTGCCTGTCAATAATTCCACAGCCGCGGCAGCTGTTTCCGCAATCAGGGCAGCCCCCGGCTTTTGAATGATATACGCAACGATTGGACTGGCAATGACCCATATTCCAAACATGATATTGCCTCCTGCTGGGCCAACAAGTGCTGTAATCGGTAAGTAAAGTGTGGACCATCCTAAATAGATCACACCGCACGCAACGGATAAAATCACGGCAAGGACGACTTCTTTCATCTTCCATGTCATGATGTATGCACCTCCAGTTGAACTGGCCACTCTTCAACAGTAAAGGCCATTTCCCAAAACTTGTACTCGAGCTGGCAGCTTAAGATAAAATGCTGTTTCATTTTTTCCTTTTCCTTCTCACTTGCTGCTTCTGCCAATTGATCGAGCCGTTTGCAAAGCTCACCTGTGACAGAATCGGTTAACCCTCCATAAAACGTGATCCATTCATAAAACGGATGTGACAGGTCTGGCTGCACATCTGTGAGCATTCGTTTCCCTATTTCCCAATATGTCCAAGGACATGGAAGCAGGACAGCGATGATTTCACCAAGCGTACCTTCCTGTGCGACTTGCAGCATGTGATGAATATAGTGATGAGCACTCGGAGCCAAAGAAGCACCTTGGAGCTCATCATACGCTACTCCTGCCACTCGGCAAAGGTTTTGATGAGGGTGCGTTTCACTATCTAGTACAAACGCAATCTGCTGATGAAAAAACGCAATATCCTCTCTGTCTGTACATCTGCTGAGCGCTGCTGCATAAATTTTAATGAATGCTTGTAAGTATTCTGCATCCTGTTTGACATAATGAATGATCTGTTCCTTTTCCAGCTTTCCTGCTGCCAGGCCTCTAACGAACGGATGCTGATAAATGGCTTCAAATAACGGTTCTGCTTCTTTCCTTAATTGCGTAGAAAATGTCATAAAAAAAGCCTCCTCTTCTTCAGTTGAATAAATGAAAAAGCCACCCCAAATGGAGCGGCCTTCTTATCGATTCAATCATGAATAAGACAAGGTCCAGCTCCACTTCCCTCCGCTAGTACGAACTAGATCAGGTTCAAAGGGTCCAAGATTTTCTCTTGTCTCAGTCATACATGACTCCCCTAGTGGACTTTTGTCATTTAATTATCTTTACTCTACACATGTGGCGATTTGATGTCAACCGCCTTTCTTAATTCAACGTTCTGATTGTTGGCAGTTTCTCGATTCCTGCAGCATAGTAGAAATTCAACACACTGAAGAAATCAATTGGCTTTCCTGTTTTTAAATCTACAGCTAAAATATGATCACCGTAATTTGTCATATCATCAATATCTAAGCGTCTTGGTGTTGTCTTCCCAAGTGTATCAACAAAGCTACTATGGTAGTACTGCCCGCTAGCAAACGATGATTCATGATACATAAATAAAGTCTCCACATCTAAGTAGACGAGAATGGCCTCTGAGGAACTTGCGTATGGAGCAGAGTACGACACTGGTGCCGAAATACTTTTCACCTTCACACTGTCAACAGAATGAGTTCTCTGTTCATATTTTCCATCATATGAGAAGTAAAATACACGCTCCCATTTATAATCGGCGGTCTTAGATTGTTTGTTATACACTTTTGTACCATTTGCGAAAACATCCCCATTGGCATACGTAGCGACAAAGTATTGCAATGTTGATGACAGGGATTCAGCACCTGTGAAATTTGGTGGGTTTTTGGCATTTACCTGTAATGTATATGAGTCTCCAAAGTCTCCACCACTGGTAATACCAAACGCATAATCACCCGCTGGTAAATTGCTTAACGCAAGCAGACTGCCTGCCGGTTGAATAAGATCCGTTGGGTAGGCTTGTCCTGTTTCATAATCAACAACAAACAATTGAACGAAATAATCAGGGTTTGAAGAAGTAATCCGGCTGATGAGTGCCTGAGGTGAAGATGTGCTTAAAAACCATAAATCAACTGGGTCTTCCTCTGTTAAGACAGCCGATTGATTTATGGCTAGTCCATCAATGGAGCGAACGGCAGACGTGCGCATTTTGCCATCTTTAGCAGCTTTTCGTTTGATACTGATTCCTTTCTTCTTATTCACTTTAAATGATTTTTTCACTTGCTTCTGTTGGATAGCGGTTCCTTCATCCTGCTTCAAAAACGACTCTTGCACTTGCTGAATCGCTTTTTCTGTCAGGAGTGATTGTTTCCCACTTGATTTTGGTGCTTCTTCTGCTTTTAATGCTGGTGAAAACAAACCTGTTGCGATGAGTAAAACAGACAGTAAAGCTGCAGTGATTTTGACATAAAATGCTCTCACAGGAACATCCCCTTTTCCTCTTTTGGGTTTTTTACCCTGTGATAATTTTACCATTATTCCAATCATTGTTTTGGTCTTTTTTGGGACATTTTTATAACAAAAAAACCAGCCGCATGTAACGGCTGGTTTTTGATCGTTTTATGCAATAGTTTTAACAAACAAACGTGCTGTTTCTGCACTTGATCCTGGGTTTTGTCCAGTAATGATTTGTCCGTCAACGACAGCAAATGGCGCAAAGGCATCTCCTTTTTCAAACGCTGCCCCCTGCTCACGAAGTTTTGTTTCCAATAAAAATGGAACCTTTGGTGTCAGCTGCACGGCTTCCTCTTCTTCGTTGGTGAAGCCTGTGATTTTTTTGCCTTCGATAAATGATTTGCCATTTTCGTCCTTCACATCAACGAATGCTGAAACACCATGACAAACGGCTCCGATCGCACCATTTTTATCTGAAACCGCTAAGATCGCATCCGCTACCAATTGATTAGACGCAAAGTCGATCATAGGGCCGTGTCCCCCAGCAAAGAAAATGCCGTCATAATCAGCTGGATTCACATCTGTAAGCGCCTTTGTGTCTTGAAGTCGTTCATACACATCTTGATATTGCGCTGGAACACCTTCAGGAATTGAATTTTTGTCAATTGGTACAGTGCCACCTTGAATAGAGACAATTTGTACTTCTAGTTCATTTTCTTTAAAAATATGAAATGGCTCTGCTAACTCTTCTAGCCATAAGCCTGTTGGATGTCCATTCATTTCTGGGCTGCTTGTCGATACTAATAACACTTTCTTACTCATCTTGATCATCCTTTCGATTTATCCTGTGGTTATTTTATATTTTGCACAATTAAATATCAAGCAATATGACTTTGGGTCAGTTCTTTATGTTATACCCGATTTTCTAAAAAATATGGTATGACTCAAAATCTAATCAATATGTCACATTCTATTGGTAGGGAATTTCATGTAAAATTGTCATTGAGTGATATAATATGAGGAAAGATTGACAGATCTCTCGTGGCACATGAGGGGATTTTTAAAGGAGTGAAAAAGAGATGAAAACCTATTCGATTGTGATGATCATCATCACGCTCTGTATTATATTGGCCGTCTTTTTGATGAACCTAACAGGGGTCATGTACGGAAAAATCATTTTGGCCGTTGCTGTTGCCCTTTGTCTGACATCCATTATTCGTTTGATGGGACTTCGAAAAAGATAAAAGCCGCCCTTACTAGGGGCGGCTTTATTTAAGATTAGATCGCCAGCATCAGTGCAATTAATGCAAGAAGCGCTGGTACTCCTTGTTTGATGATAATTGATTTATTGGATGTTACACCGCCAAATACTGCTGCGATGATGACACAAAGAATGAAAAATAGCTGAATCATATATCCAACGGTATTCGATCCAAGAATGAGTCCCCAAATGAGTCCTGCTGCTAAAAACCCGTTATAAAGCCCCTGATTAGCAAACATCACTTTGACATTTGGATCTTTTTGCAAGTGTTCTGGCAGCTTAAAAGATCTCTTCGCCATCTTTGATTCCATAAAAAACATTTCTAATAACATGATGACAATGTGTTCTAATGCGACAATTCCTACTAAAATCATTGCTAAAATATTCAATTTAGTTAATTCCTTTCTGATAGACGGTCACGAATTTCTATTTTATCCGTGTATAAATCAAAGTCTTGTATTAATTCTAGCGCTTCTGTAAAGCGACTTTGTGGAATGTCTTTCATTTTTCTCACGCCGAATTCCTTTTTAATAAAAGCCATGATGGTATTGATATGAAGCTTACCATGACCATCATACTCCAAATGGCTGCAAAAAGTCTGCATCGTTCCTCGAATCACCTTTAATTGCTTGGCAGTGACATAACTCATTGGTAACGCTCATCCTTTCCTTTGTTTTAACAGCTAAAAGAATCATGGTTGAAAGAAAAACCTTCCAGGCTCTATTATATAATGGTTTCATTCGGATATCAAAATAAAAAAGAACAGACATTCGATTAAAAACCAAATCGTGTCCTTATTATCCTTTCCTCACATATCAAAAAGCCGGATTCAATAGTAGAATCCGGCTTTCTATTTAGTTACTTTTCGAAATTAACACCTTTCCAACAGAACGATCCTTACTTTGTCCAACGACTTTAAAGGATAATCCATAGTTCGGTACATCGCGTCCTGCATCTGGGTTGTTTGGATTCACATAGTTCTTTTTATCACTAAATGTACGAGTCGGGCGAATGTAGCGATCTTGCAAAGTTAAGCCCGTTGTTGCTGTATAATCGATATTCAGCTTTGTACTTGGATTCAAAGAGAATGCTGCATCATGTACTTGGAAGCCTGTGGCGGCAATGGAACCGTCACTCCATTTTAATACTTGCTGATCTGCATCTACTACGCCAAGGAAGCCGTTCCCCGGATGCTTTCCAACCCAGTTATCACTGTATGATTGATCGACTAACCACACGACCAAACCGTTATTATAGCTCATCAGACTTGCACCGCGTTTAATATGCTTTAAGCCTTTATCGACATCAGCATAAGAGCGCCACTCTAGTAAATAGTATTGTGCTGCATATTGTTTTCCATTAGATTTTGAGAATCCATTAAAGGTAAAAGTAGATGTATCCTCGGCATCATCTGACCATACGTTCGTTCCATCTGCTTTGACGTTCAGATCATCTACAAATAAACCTGGAAGTGAATAGCCTGCATCGGTTGTGTAACGGAATTGCAGGTCGATTTTCTTCCCTGCATAAGCAGACAGGTCAAAGGATGCATCTACCCATCCGTCTGATTTTCCATCGATGCCATTGCCTTCGTTTGCACCTGCTTCATTTCGATCATTCGTGATGTTACCCGCGATGGTCTTCCATTGATCAGTCCCTGTTTCACGCACTTCGACATACGCATAATCATAATCTTCTTCAATATCGTACCATGCTTTAAATGTCAGCTCTGCTTTGCTTCCTTTTGATAAATCAATACCTGTTGTCGTCATGGTTGCATTCAAATTGTCACCCGTTCCGCTGAAGTACGAATATTTTCCTTGAGCAGGTGTCGTGACGACAATCTCTTTATCTGGTAAATCGACTCGAACGGCATCATGGTTCGTTCCTTTTGTTGCTGCTTCATCAATTAAGACGGTTTTGCTTTTCTTTAATGTTTTACCATCGATGGTTTGTCCAGAAAGCCAGTTACCCCCATGCAGATTTTGAAGCATTTCTTTCGCATATGGGCTAAAGCCTGTTGGTTCCGTACCAGGAACTTTACCTGCCCAGCTTCCGCTTGACATGATCGACCAGTAAGAAACGGGCTCTCCGTTGCCTGTGTACTGTGTATCGTACTCGTCAGGAAGACCAAGATCATGTCCGAATTCATGTGTAAACACACCGGCTGCGCCATCTTCAGGCTCAATGGTGTAATCCAATGCGCCTATTTTCCCGCCTTGTCCGACTTCAGATTCAGTATCCGGAATTTCAAATACATCACCAAGTGACCAGCGGTGTGACCAAATCGCATCAGCGCCAAGTTGTCCGCCGCCTGCTTCTTCACCTACACCGGCATGAACGACCATCAGATGGTCAATGATGCCGTCTGGCTCGTTATAAACACCGTCGCCATCAATATCATAGCGGTCCCATTGATCATACTCGCCGAGATCAACATTTGGATCTTTTGCTGCTGCTTCGAGTGCTTCTTTCACCAATTCGCGCGGTCTGCCGTCACTGCCTGAATCGTCAGGTACGTTCCCGCCGTAATAAGCTGCTTCATGCTTCGCTGTATACCATCCTGCAACTGTTCCACTGACTGTGTAACTGCCGCCGGACTGCTTTTCATAATATTGCTTCATGGATACTTTTCGTTTCCCATCTGGACCGATGTAGCCATTTTTTCCGAAAAGCATATCTTGATAATGCTGTTGATCAAACTTGTCATAATACATATCAGTCTCTTCTTTTTTGATACTATTATGCTTATAATCTTTAAAATCTACTAATAAAACCAATACCTTATCATTGCGGACGTCACCTTTATACTTTTCCTTTTTGACCGGTTTTACTTGATTGCCTTCTTTTCCTTTATGCTTCGTTAACTTTTTCTTTTTGGCAAGTTTGTTATGTACCTCTTGTTTGTATTCTTTGAGGAATTCAGGCTCTTCTGTTAAAGTGCTGGCACTTTGTTTCATTGCCGATTCTTCTTTTTTCTTTAGATAGTTCTTTAATGCTTTTTGGGTTTCTGCCTCATTGGCATTCTTTTTGATCTTTCCTTGTTTTTTCAAGGCTTTGACAAGACGGTCTTCATTTACGACACTTGAGTCAAATGGAATACCTGAATAATGACCGCCATCAGAGGATGTTGATTTTTCTGTGGTGTGGGCAGATAGAGGGGTGCTGAAAGCTGTCAATGTTCCTAAACTTAGGACAGCGGTTAGTGCAATTTTCGTCCATTTCCCTTGTTTCATTTTGGTTCCTCCCTATTTTGGTAATAAATAATATCTAATTCTAGCATATTCCAATATAGTTAAGTCGAAAAACATTTTATTTTCAGAAATTTTGTGGAAAATGCACAATACGTGAATGAAATGGGTGAAACCATATGTCGAAAATAAAAGAACCCTAGGCGATAATCGCCTAGGGTGTTTGTTGTTTTTCTATGAAAGCTGCTGGCCTTGAAAGGCAACCACGTCAAGTGGAGCGGCTAAGAATTCTTTTGCCTTCGCTACGAAAGCCTGGAAATGAGCACTTGCATTATGGCTTTGAACCGCAGCGTCATCTTTCCACACTTCTACCATTAAAAAGGTATTTTCCTTATCTGTATCCTTGAACAGCTTGTAGGAAACATTGCCTTCTTCAGCCTGTGAAGCTTTCATTAATTCGTTGATTTCTTCTAAAAATACGTTTTCTTTTTCTGGATGAATGGTCATCCCTGCATGAATAATAATCATTTGATCGTCTCCTTTTGAAAAGATATTATTTCCACTCAGCAATACGATCAACCGGTAAACGGTAAGATGCATAGCCTTCGTCAGCTGCTTTCCCAATTGATAGCAGCATGACTGGTACATAACGTTCTTTATCCCAGCCAAATGTTTCAGCAATGACTTCTTTATCATATCCGCCAATTGGATTTGTATCATAACCGTGTGCACGTGCAGCAAGCATAAGCTGCATAGACACAATCCCACCGTCAATTAAAATTGTTTCGCGGTTCACTTGCTCTGGAAGAACTTCAAAGTGTGCAGTTAATGCAGCAATTTGTCTTTCTTTCACTTCTTGCGGCATGTAGCCATGCTCTACTGCTTTTGAATAAATTTCTTCTAAGTATTCATCGCTTTTCATATCTGCAAAAACTGCAATGACAGCTGCTGATGTTGACACTTGTGTTTGGTTGAATTTTGCAAGTGGTGCAAGCTTTTCTTTTCCTTCTGGGCTGTCAATCACCATGAAGCGCCAAGGCTGTGCATTCACTGATGATGGTGCAGTTGTTGCTTCTTCTAAAATCTCTGTCATTTCTTCTTTGCTGATTTTCACAGATGGATCATAGTTACGAATAGAGCGGCGCCCTTTCATAATTTCCATAAAATCGTTTGTTTTTAATGTTGTAGCCATGTGTAACACTCCTTTAGGTTGTTTGAATCTTTTCGATGTTTTGTTGTATACGGATGAGCACATCAGTGAGAAGCCTTCGTTCTTCTTCACTTACGTTTTCAAGCATTTCTGAGATAAATCGTTCTTTTTCTATTTTAGATGCTTCGATTCTTGTTCTGCCTTCGTCTGTTAAGCGAACAAGTGTGACTCGATTGTCTTCTGGTTTTCTTCTGCGTGTGACCATTCCTTTTGTTTCTAACTGTTTTAAATGACGCGTCACAGCTGCACTATCAATATTTACTTTTTTCTGCAAATCTGATTGGCTGATTTCATCGGCTTGGAATAACAGCGATAACAACTCAAGCCTTGATTGGCTGATGCCCGTGCATGCTTCGAACTTCACGCCCATCATACGGTTCACGCACTGCAAACGATATAATACCTCTGCCTCTTCAGAGCAAAATGCAGTCAATGCCATCCCCTCTTTTCTATTCAGAAATCAATTACTTGATATATCAATCATTGACTCGTCAATTAATATACACCCATTGTTTGATGATTGCAAGAGGTTTGTTTCATAAAGTGAATTTTTTTATTTCAATAGGAAAAGACGAGCATAAAAAAAGACAAAAGCGACGAATCACTTTTGTCCTTTTTCTTTATTCAGTAATGACCGTGTGGATCAAAGTTGGTGCATCGGCATGATCAGCGATGCGGATGTTGTCATAAATTTTCTCCATGACATTTGCAACATCCTCTCGATTCGCATGCAGTGTCACAAGTGAATCTCCTTTTTCAACACGATCGCCCACTTTTTTGTTCAGCATGATGCCGACAGATAGGTCGATATCATCCTCTTTTGTTGCGCGTCCTGCTCCAAGGATCATCGCTGCAACACCGATTTCGTCCGCGACGATTTCAGCTACGACACCTGATTCTTTTGCAGGTACTTCGATTTTGTAAGGTGCTTGCGGCAGTTTTTCAGGCTGATCCACAATGGAGCTGTCTCCACCTTGGTTTTCTAAGAATTCCTTGAATTTCTCAAGTGCTTTGCCGTTTTTCATCACTTCAATCAGCTTTTCTCTTGCTTCATCAAGTGTGTCTGCTTTTTTCGCAAGAACGACCATTTGACTACCTAATGTGAGCACAAGCTCGTTTAAGTCTTCAGGACCTTCGCCTCGAAGCGTATCAATCGCTTCTTTCACTTCAAGAGAATTTCCAATCGCTAATCCTAGCGGCTGAGACATGTCAGAGATGACCGCCATCGTTTGTCTGCCTACGTTGTTTCCGATGCGCACCATAGCCTTTGCAAGCTTCTCTGAGTCTTCTGGTGTTTTCATGAAAGCACCTGCGCCTGTTTTCACATCAAGTACAATCGCATCTGCACCAGCAGCAATTTTCTTACTCATAATGGAGCTTGCAATAAGCGGAATTGAGTTAACAGTTCCTGTCACATCACGAAGAGCATACAGCTTTTTATCAGCTGGTGTCAGGTTGCCTGATTGGCCAATGACCGCTACTTTATGACGGTTCACGAGCTCGATGAATTCGTCTTTTGTAATTTCTACGTGGAAGCCTTTGACCGCTTCAAGCTTGTCCACTGTACCGCCTGTATGCCCAAGGCCGCGCCCAGACATTTTCGCAACAGGTACATCTAGTGCCGCAACAAGAGGAGCGAGTACAAGCGTAGTTGTATCACCTACACCACCTGTTGAGTGCTTGTCTACTTTAATACCCTCAATAGCAGACAGGTCAATTGTATCTCCTGAGTTCGCCATAGCGAGTGTTAAGTCTGCACGTTCTTGATCCGTCATATCTTGGAAGAAAATTGCCATAGCCAAGGCACTTGCTTGGTAGTCAGGAATTGTTCCGTCCGTATAACCTTTGACAAAGAAAGAAATTTCCTCTGAAGATAATTCTTTTCCGTCACGTTTTTTCGCAATGATATCTACCATTCTCATTGTTTTTCACCATTCCTTTTTTTAAATTAGAAAATTAAACCGACAACGCCTGCTGTTAAGAAGCTGACAAGAGTTGCACCGAATAACAGCTTTAATCCAAAGCGTGCGACAACGTTCCCTTGCTTTTCGTTTAAGCCTTTGACTGCTCCAGCAATGATACCGATAGAAGAGAAGTTCGCGAATGATACAAGGAATACAGAAATGATCGCTTCTGTACGAGCAGTGAATTGGAAAGCATCACCGGATAGAATTTGCATTGCCACAAATTCGTTCGATACCATTTTGGTCGCCATAATGCTTCCTGCTTGTACCGCTTCGCTCCAAGGAACACCAACAATGAACGCAAATGGAGCAAAGACATATCCAAGTACATCTTGGAAAGAAACACCGATGGCAGCTGTAAAGATACCGTTAATCATCGCAATTAATGCAACGAATCCAATCAACATTGCAGCAACAACAATCGCTACTTTGAAACCATCCATAATGTATTCGCCAAGCATTTCGAAGAAGGATTGTCTTTCTTCCTCAACGACTTCAAGCATATCTTCGTCCTTAGATACTTCATATGGATTGATGATCGATGCGATAATAAATCCACCAAATAGGTTCAGCACAAGTGCTGTAACCACGTACTCTGGCTTAATCATTTGCATGTACGCACCAACAATCGACATCGATACCGTCGACATTGCAGATGCACATAATGTATAAAGACGCTGCTGAGGTAATAATCCAAGTTGTTTCTTAATAGAAATAAAGACTTCTGATTGACCTAAAATCGCAGACGCTACTGCGTTGTAAGATTCTAGTTTTCCCATACCGTTTACTTTACTAAGCAAATATCCGATTCCACGTACGATAAGCGGAAGAATACGCCAATGCTGCAGGATACCGATTAACGCCGAGATAAAGACGATCGGCAGTAAGACATTGATGAAGAAAGTGGACGCATTATCATTCATTAACCCGCCAAATACAAAATTGATTCCATCACTGGCATAGCCTAGGAGTAATTTAAACCCTTTGGCAAAATTACCAATTAAATAGTTTCCAACACCTGTATTGAGCAGAATATAACCTAAAATAAATTGCAGTACAATCATGACAATTACTGGACGGAATTTCACTCGTTTTTTCCCATTACTAGCCAGCCATGCAATGGCGAGAATCACTAGCAAACCGATGATACCAATCACGTATTTCATGTTTTTCCTCCTTGAATGAATTCGTTTACATTAATGCGCTTGTATGGAACAAACCCTATTTCGTAAACAAAACGCGGAAGAAATTCCCAGAAGAGAGATCCTTCCGCATATGACTTTTTCATCATTTATGAGTCATGAATGTTATCCTACCATAGGATCGTATGAATTAATAGTCTTTCGAAGGAGATGATTGATCCCCTTTGATAATGGAAACGCCTGCACTTGCGCCAATACGGGTAGCACCTGCAACTGTCATTGCCTCAACGTCTTCTTTTGTTCTCACGCCGCCTGATGCTTTCACACCGATATCAGGTCCTACTGTTTTACGCATTAATGCGATGTCCTCAGCTGTTGCACCGCCTGTACTAAATCCAGTCGATGTTTTCACAAAATCAGCGCCCGCTTTCACTGAAAGCTCACAAGCTTTGACTTTTTCCTCATCAGTAAGTAAACATGTTTCAATGATAACTTTCACTAATGCTTTGCCTTTTGCTGCGTCTACAACTGCACGAATATCTTGTTCAACCACATCATATTCGCCGTCTTTCAATGCGGCAACATTGATGACCATGTCCACTTCTGTTGCACCGTTTTCAATCGCATCCTTTGTTTCGAATGCTTTCACCGCTGTTGTGTTAGCGCCTAATGGGAACCCGATGACTGTACATACATCAACACCTGTTCCTGCTAGTTCTTTCGACGCAAGAGATACCCAAGTTGGGTTCACGCAAACAGATGCAAATTGATGAGTCTTTGCTTCTTCAAGTAACTGCATAATTGCAGCTCTAGATGTATCTGGTTTTAGTGCTGTATGATCAATGAGCTTTGCTATCGTCATGCTTCACACTTCCTTTTAATTATGATACTTTCATCATATATGACGGATGAACAATTGTAAATATGGTTATGAAATTTTGTTCATCTATTTTGTGACATTTAAAAGAGCCCTCGCCGTGTGCTGATCGATGATCAATACATTCGCATATTTCCCTCTTAGTGCACCGTGTATAGAAGCC
This sequence comes from Bacillus sp. EB106-04-04-XG123, assembly GCF_058791855.1. Classification (NCBI taxonomy): domain Bacteria; kingdom Bacillati; phylum Bacillota; class Bacilli; order Caryophanales; family Bacillaceae; genus Bacillus; species Bacillus sp. EB106-04-04-XG123. The sequence continues at coordinate 792,288 of NZ_JBYTDZ010000002.1, forward strand.
ACCTTTCGATGACCGCCAGCGACAAGGATGGATCGTTCTTTTGTCCTTAGATCATCTAGCTCCACGCCAATTGTGCGATTGTTAATGGCTTCACTGCAAATGCGTCCATCTTGATCATAAAAACGCGAGCAAATGTCTCCGACACTGGATGCCTTGAGGAGCGCTTTTTCTTCTTCACGGAAATAACCTAGTCTAAACAAAAGTGCCTCATCTCTTACCGTTCCAACAGTAAACACAGCGATATTCGCCTGCTTGCCCATTTCAATAATTCGCTGAATGTGTCTGTCCTGCTCAACCATTTCCTTGACAGCAGCACTATCAAATACAACAGGAAGCGGCAAATAGCGCGGTGCTGTTTGAAAGGCCTCAGCAAACAACTGAATGGTTTCCGCAGAATATGTATTCACATGAGAATGGCTGATTCCGCCCTTGAGCTGGACAACCTCTACACCTTTTACCTGTTTAGGTTGCATCTTTTGTGCAATTTGATACATAGTCGTTCCCCAGCTCACGCCAACGATATCACCGTCTTTCACCGTCTCTTGCAAGTAATCTGCACCAAATCGGCTCAAATAATCGGTGATGGTTGGATAGTCGTCTTTTGGCGAAAACACCACATGAGCTTCGAGCAGGTCATATTTTTCCTTGAGCAATAAAGAAAGCTCGTTTAAATCCTCAAACGGATCCATCACCGTAATCTGGACGTATCCCTTCTCTTTCGCATATTGAAGCAGCCGAGATACAGTCGGTCTCGACAAGTTGAGCTGCTTGGCAATTTCCTGCTGGCTGTAATCAGACAAATAGTAAAGCCTTGCCGCTTCAATACTCAGCTGTTGTTTCTCTCGATCCATTCATACGCCCCCTTTTTCTTCTATCATAACAAATTGTTCACCTCTTCATGCACAAATGTTCATTTGAAGAAAACGGTATAAGCGGCATGAAAGGTCTCATTCTTTTCTAACGTTTGAATGCCAAACTTCTCTTTATACTGCCCATTCGTCCCTTCCATATCGGCAATGCCATACCACGGCTCAATACAAACAAAAGGAGCCATCGTTCCTTTTTCTTGGTCATAAGGCGACCAAATGCCCACGAACGGAAAACCAGTGAGATCGACCTCAACTCCGTGACCTGCCCTAGAAGTCAAAGACACTCGATTGATATGGCTAAAGATCATCGCATCCTGCTGAAAAAGCTCTGGTCGAAGCTGGATCGGCTCAATCTCAATGCCTTTTCCTTTCTCTCTGACAAGTGAATTCCGCAGTTCATATTGCACAGGGAGATGTTCAGTCGAAGGTGTCAATGTGAGTGAATAATCTGCTGCTTGCTCACCTTCAACAAGAGGAACACGAAATGCTGGGTGCCCTCCAATGGAGAAATACATCGTATCATCTCCGTCATGATCAATTTCCCAGGAAATCTTCAGTCCATTTTCTAATAGTTCATAACGAATACGTGCTGTAAATTCATACGGGTATTGCTTCATGTGTCGGCTTCTTGATTCATATTGAAAGGTCACCGTATGCTCCGTTTCTTCATATAAATCAAAATTGACATCACGCAAAAATCCATGCTGCGTGAGCTCGAAGGTTTGATCGTCCATCTTGTATTGATCATTCATTAATCGCCCAACAATTGGAAACAAGATAGGCGACACCCTGCCCCAATAAGCTGGATCACCAGACCACATATAGTGACGCCCGCTTTTCTTGTCAAGCACCTCCCTGACTTCCGCTCCCTTTTCATGAATCTGAACCAATAACTGATCATTTTCGATCGTTCTCATTCAGCACATCCCCTTTCCTTCTTCTTTTATTATGACAGGGATTTTGGTTTTGAGTATCAAATTCGACATCTCTTCACCCACCAATTCTTTTTTCGTATGAAAAAAATTTAAAAAAAGACAGAAATTCGCCAACAAAATGTAATGCTGATTCGTCTAATTTTATATAAAATAAAAGAATCGTTGCTCTTTTGAATGAACAACAAAAAGAAGCGTTTGACATTGATGGGGGATTCATTTTCATGAACAGCAAGGAAAATCGTTTTCGTTATATTTTAGGATTAGATGGACTAAGAGCCGTTGCTGTATTGGCAGTCATTGCTTATCACTTACATATCGGACCCGTAAGCGGCGGGTTTCTTGGCGTTGATTTATTTTTTGTCATTTCTGGTTACTTGATTACAACGATCTTGTTACATAAGCAGGATTTAGGCTATCAAGAGCTTTTGCCATTTTGGATGGGACGGATCAGGAGGCTTCTTCCAGCTGCTTACATCATGATTTTTATAACCGTCAGCTGGTGCGCGATTGCAGGTTCAAACGCATTATTGTCCATTCGTGGCGATGCCATATCGTCCTTTTTTTATGTCAGTAACTGGTGGTATATTTTTCACGAGCTTTCATATTTTGATAGCTTCAATGCTCTATCTCCACTGAAAAATTTGTGGTCTTTGGCAATTGAAGAGCAATTTTATATCATTTGGCCGGTCCTGTTGATTGCAGGGCTGAAATGGGTAAAAAACAGATCTCATCTGCCTATGATCACCTTTGGCCTAGCACTTGTCTCCGCCCTATGGATGGCGATTCTTTATTCACCAGATACCGATCCAAGCAGGGTTTATTATGGAACAGATACTCGTGCATTTGCGCTCCTGATTGGGTGCAGTCTGGCATTTGTGTGGCCTATGCAAAGACTATCCAGCAAGAAATTACTTCCTGTTGGCAGACGTATTTTACATATTGCCGGGTTCGGTTCGTTTGCGATTTTCCTTCTTTGTGTTTATGCAGTGGACGATTTTGATGCCTTTCTCTATCAGGGCGGCATGCTTTTATTCTGTCTGAATGCGGCCATCTTAATTGCGTGCGTCTGCCACCCTGCAAGTCTTATCGGGAAATGGCTGTCCTTTCAGCCGCTCGTCTGGCTTGGTAAGCGATCTTATGGTATTTATCTGTGGCATTATCCCATTATCGTTCTGACCACACCGGTCATTGAAATTGGACAGCCTTCCATCGCGCGTGTCACATTGCAGCTCATCGCCATTTTACTAGTTGCTGAGGCTTCCTATCGCTTCATTGAACAGCCAATCCGCCAGCATGGCTTTAGACAATATTTTGCCTCTTGGTCTATTTGGAAAAAAGGAATCAAACAATGGTCTACATCTAATAAGGTGTTCCTGGGAATCACTGCAGCTCTTTTGATCTTATTTATCATTGGCATGTCTAGCTCGTCCACTTCCTCCCCACATGTGAAGGAAGTGACGCAAATTAAGACAGCACCGAAAAAAACAGCCGAACCATCGGAATCAAAAGCGAAGAAAAAGAAAGAAAAGCACGAGAAAAAAGCAGCTGATCAAAAACAATTTCACCAAATTCTTGCCATTGGTGATTCTGTCATGTTAGACATTGCGCCGAATCTTGAAAAAGCATATAAACAGATCACCATCGATGGGAAAGTTGGCAGACAGATGAACGAAGCCATCAGCATCGCCCCTCAATACAAATCATTTAATCAATCTGATGCCGCTGTTATCATTGAACTTGGCACAAATGGTTATTTTACTGAGGACACGCTGACAGCATTCATTCAAAACTTTTCAAAGGCACATATTTTCCTAGTGAATACGAGGGTCCCGAGGTCATGGGAAAATGATGTGAATGCGGTAATTCAGCGAGTGGCAGATCAAGATCAAAATGTCACCTTGGTTGATTGGCATTCAGCCGCTACTGGACAACCATCCTATTTCCAGCCCGATGGTGTCCATCTTTCAAAAAAAGGTTCTGACACATTGACACAGCTCATCACAGCGAGCATCAAGAAAAAAGGGGATGTGTCGACATCATCATAAAAAAACAAGCATCCAGCTTGTCAATGTGAAGAAATTTGTGCAGGTGCTCTACTATGAAGCAAAACGTATTTTTATGGAAGATGAAAAAAAGACATGCTCTCCCATGATGGGGCGTCATGTCTTTTTTTGTGATGGATTGCAGGAGCTTATGCAGCACGGAGCTGCATTATGTTTTACTTTTAAAGGACCAAACTATTGCAGGTATGAGAAATAAAGATAAAATTCCTCCGCTTAAAGATAATGTCGCATAACTCGTATTCGCAGCTACCATTCCTGAAAGAGCACCGCCAGCAGCACCTGCTAACGCAATAAAAACATCGAGTGTTCCTTGGATTTTGGCCCGGGTTGATGGTTCTGTAGAATCAACTATTTGAGCAGTACCACTAATTAAACCAAAGTTCCATCCCAATCCAAGTAAAGACAGAGCAATGATTAATAGAATCATTGAATCACTTGGTGCGAATGCTGCTAATAAACCAGCAAGTAACAATGTTATGCCCGACGCTATGCTCATAGTTGTTCGTCCTAATTTATCTACGAGTACACCCGTGATAGGTGAAGGAAGATACATTGCACCTATATGAAAACCAATAACAATTCCCACTTCGGCTAATCCATAACCATGATGCTGCATATGTACCGGTGTCATAGTCATGAGTGCAACCATGACAATTTGAGTTAAGATCATAACCGTGGCACCTACTGTAATCCCTTTTTTATCTATTTTTTTATCAACAGCATCTGGTTGATTTCCATGCTCATGTTTTGCTTTGTAAGCTGCTATTCTTTGAGCAATAACTAACGGATCAGGACGCAGCAGAATAAAAAGGACAAGACCTGCTACAATAAATGCTGCGGCTGATAAAATAAAGGGACCCGCAAGTGATGGAACACCAATTGATACAGCGAATTTACCCATCATTTCAACTAAATTCGGACCTGCTACAGCCCCAAATGTTGTCATGACCATTGTCATACTAATGGCCGTTGCACGTTGTTTAGAGTTCGCTAAGTCAGTCCCAGCATAACGAGCTTGTAAATTTGTGGCTGTTCCCGCACCGTAAATGAAGAGCGATGCAAATAATAAAATGACACTATTTATCATAGCTGCAATCACAACGCCAATTGCTCCGATCCCTCCAACAACAAAACCTGTCGATAAACCGATGCGTCGTCCATAACGTTGTGAAAGTTTTCCTACAATGAAAGCTGCCCAAGCCGACCCCAAAGTAAATAAAGCCATTGGCACTCCTGCATAGGCTTCCGTTTCAAGCATTTGTTGAGCTAAAAGGGCACCTACCGTAATCCCTGCGGCTAGTCCAGCCCCTCCAAATATTTGCGATAAACTAACAACGAACAATACTCGTTTATATAATTTTTTCAATTTTTGGGGTGAATCTATATAATTCTTAATGATATCTTGTTCTGTATTTAACACTTGTAAACACCCGCTTGAAATTTATTTGCAAAACGTAACCTTTTTATCATTCCCGTCTACAACCCTCCATTTGAATTACCCTATGTTCGTATTCTTTTATGCGGTTAAAAGGCTGGCTTTCAGCGCTAACACACGCTTTTCCTTTGTTTTTTGATCCACCAACGCAAATTCTCCATTCTCATACGCTAATGAAAATAATTGTTCGATATGAAACACACCTGTCTGAAACCGCCTGCTCAATAAATGTAGTGCTGCAGCAGAGGCGACTTGAGCTGTGGCTTGAGACTCATCATGCCCTTTTATTCCAAGCGCTGCTTGATGAATCTTGTTCCTCTCCATTCCTGTCGCCTCCACTTTCACTGCATATTGATCTGTTCCCATTTGAGCCGATTGAATCATGGAAATGGCTCTTCCCTTGATTTTCGGAACAGTGAGAAGTGACGTCATTCCAAGACTCCTTGTGAAGGCAAATGCCCGCGTTGCCGCGCGAGAATCAAAACAAAGCCTTGTCGTCACAGAAGGCACGCTGAGTGTCAAAGGCAATGTCTGCTGATCAGAGAAGGGGAACTGATAGGCTTTCCTCTTTCCAAGTTTCACCCCAAAATCTATACGCTTTCCTCCAGTAAAGCTTTTGACTCTTTTACGTTGATGTTGCTCAGTAAGCACATAGTCAGTATGGACATTGTCAAGCGTCCATTCAATGGCGGCTTTTCCATGCTGATCACCCAATCCAAGCATAATCCCTATATCTATTTGATTCACTGATGAGAGCATAGATGATGCTTTTGCTGCCAATAAATTCGTAAGGCCAGGCGCAAGCCCAACACTGAGTAAAGCCGTTGCACCGATGTACTGCTGATCCAGCTTTGCCACCTGTTCCATGTACGCCCCTTTCGCAGAGATATCTATATAATCAATACCTGACTGCAGAACTGTTTCAGCAAATGACGTGTCTTCTTGATCGAGACACATGATCACCAGCTTTGTGTGATCCACCCAGTCCGAAAATAACGGCTCACTGACATCAAGTTGATAGGGAAGAACCTTCCCTTTTGTCTGGCGTGAAAATTTCTCTGCCTTCTCATAGCTTCTGCCTGCTGCAACAACTTGACCGGGATACACTTCACTTAGCTGAAGACATATTTGCTGTCCAACATGTCCATAGCCGCCTATCACCATCACCTGTGTTCTCATTTCTCATCCGCCTCTCTACGATTCCGCTTGCAAACAAGCCCTTTGATCATTCCTGCCTGAAAATAAGGTCTGATGTCTTCAAATCCTGCTTTGATTAATTGCGCTTTTATTTCTTCCTCGGGAACAGGGTGTGTCGTCTGTCCCAGCCTGTTTTTAAAGGACGTAAACACCTCTTTTTCTAGGCCTTGCCGCTGCATGAAAAGAGAGAGCATGTGAAGCTCCTGTAGAAATGCATGGGACTTCATCTCGCCTTGTATAAATGCCAACATAAACGGTGCTTCTGGTTGAAGCCTGCGGGCAACCTCGTCTAAAAAGAGCTGGCGTTTTTCTATAAAATGAATGACAAGCAAGCTCACTGCTGCATCGTAAACAGGTTCAGCTGAAACCTTATCTAATGAGGCCTCAAGCCATGTGACACGCGCCTCCATTTCTAGCTGTGCAACTCGTTGTTTCGCCATGTCCAGCATAGAAGGTGACGGATCGACCCCTGTGATGAGCCAGTCTTCTTTTCTTTGTAACATGTTGATGATCTCTTCGCCCCCACCCGCTCCGACAGTTAGAATGCGGGGAGCTGCTCCCTTTATTTCAGTTTCTAATACATCTACTGTTAACTCATGCAAAAGGTGATAGCCGGGTACTTTATGTGAAATCGTCGCTGCATATGACTCAGCAACAGGATCGTGCCAATGCTGGTTTTCTTTCATGTCCTTCTCCTCCAGTTCCTTTCCGCTTTCCATCGTTTCCTGTACACTAACGATATGACATCTTTATTGTAAAAAGAGACACCAGAAAACACGATCCCTAAAAGTGGGGATTTTTGAGGAGGAGATCATGTGACCAATCCAGCCACTCATTTTCAGCAGCTGAGACAACACATTCGGGACGAACTTGCTGCCGTCCTTGATTTTGATGCCGCCTGTATCACGACCATTGATCCAGCCACTCTCCTCTCGACAGGTTCCTTCACAGATGAACCGATTGAAGAAATTCATGACCAGCTGTTTCAAAATGAGTTTTTAAAAAGGGACGTACATCAGCATGAGTTTCTAGCCAAAGGCCCTGTTCATGCGGCGAGCCTAGTCCAAAGCGGAGAATATCTTAGCAGTGAGCGCTACCAAAATATTTTGTTACCTAAAGGATGGTCTGATGAATTGCGGGCAGCTCTTGTGATTCAAGGGGAATGCTGGGGGATTGCCAGCCTCTATCGTCTACAGGACAAGGAACCTTTTCAAGAAAAAGATATCCAAGCGGTCATCGAACAAACGCCCAGACTCGCAGCCAAGCTAAGAGATGAACTTTTCAAGAAAAGAGATACTGAAGAAGACGCGGCGGCGGAGCAACAAGGCTTCCTTATTCTTTCGCACGATTACCACCTTCTTTATGGAAATGAGACAGGTCTTCATTGGCTTCAGACGTTTCAAGCCTTTGAACAAATCCATGACAGGGCGATCATGCCACGCCCGTTTAGAGCATTAGGGGCAAAACTTTTATACGGCGGTATTGAGCAAACACCGGCAAGCATGACGAGATTGCCTACGGGGTTGTTTCTCTCTCTTCAAGCCTTTCGATTAGCGCAGGCTGACAGGCAGGAGGAGGCTGTCATGATTCACATCAAACGAGCTCAAACAAATGATATCCTTCCTTATGCGGCGAAAACGTACAGACTGACAGAAAGAGAAATGAACGTCCTCGACTGCTTATTAAAGGGCCAGTCGACAAAGGAAATTGCGAGCACGTTATTTATTTCACCCCATACCGTTCATGATCATGTGAAAGCGATGCTGCAAAAGACGAATTTAAGTAGCAGACGTATGCTTGTTTACTTTTTCTCCAATATATAAAAAAGCGGCTACCGCACTGGTAGACCGCTCTCTCTTTTTATTTTCCTAAAACCAGCTCATGCAGCACATGTGCTACTCCGGCTTCATTATTAGATTTTGTTACAACATCTGCTACAGCTTTGACATCATCAATGGCATTTCCCATAGCGACGCCGCAGCCTGCAAACTCTACCATTGATATGTCGTTCCCGTTGTCACCAATGGCCATGACTTCTTCACGAGGAATTCCCAGCTCCTTCGCTAGAAGCTTCACAGCATTTCCCTTACTCACATCAGGATGCAAGATTTCAAGGAAGAAATCTGTACTTTTCACCATCATATACTTTTCCTTCACTTCAGACGGGATGGCTTGTATCGTTTTTTCCAAACGTTCTGGCTGATCAATATACATCATTTTCGGAAGTCTCATCGATGAATCTGCCTCTTCAACAGGCATATATTTCAGCGGCAGCTTTGTTAAATAGGCTTCATGCACTGTGTATTCACTAATATCGCGATTCGGTGTGTATAAATTGGCCGAATCGAAATAATGCATCGGTGTATCCAGCTGACGGCTCAATTCATATAAAGAAGTTAAGTCATCATAGGATAATGTCAGCTCTGACACCACTTCATTTGTATGGCTGTTTTGAACAAGCGCTCCATTATAGGCGATCACATAATCTCCCTCTTGATCAAGCTGAAGATCAGTTAAATAGCGATTTACCCCGCCAATTGGCCGGCCTGTACATAAAACAATTTTAATTCCTTCTGCCTTTGCCTGTTGAATGGCTTCAAACACTTCATCCGGCACCATATGTTGATCATTTAATAACGTACCATCCATATCAATTGCGACTAATTTATACATTCACTGGTCCCCTTTTCTCAGCAAAAACGTGCTGTCACTATTTTGAGCCACCATTCCCATGATGACAGGTTATTTCATTACTATTTACCTATTTTAGCCTATCGTTTTTTCTTCACGCTGTCTACTTGTTCATATCTGTAACAAATATCACATGAGTCTACTCTATTATAACGTATTCTATTCATCGTGCTGATCCCCCATTTACAACAAGTAAAATAGACCAATTGTTTAGCACTATAGAATGTTTTGAAACTAGCAAATCTAATTGTATGATGGATAGCAAAGAAAGGAGGTGCAGGGAATGATTACGTTTACGAGAGGTAAATTGTCAAAGATGTCTGGAGTACATATTGAAACCATTCGTTTTTACGAAAATGAAGGGGTGCTTCCAGAGCCCAAAAGAGCGCATAACGGCTATCGTCTATATGATAAAAAATATGTACTCATGCTATCATTTATCACCGAAGCGAGAAAGCTAGATTTCTCCCTTAAAGAAATTCGTGAAATTATCAAATCACTTTTCGAAAAACAGTCAAAAACAGAAGCTGAACAGCTGCTCGAGCAAAAAGTCGAAGATATTCAACACTCTATTCAAGAGTTAAAAAAAAGGAAGGCAGCTATTCAATTGTTAACAAAGCAAACATTAGCAAACATCAGCTGATTGTAAGGGCTACCAAAGGTGTGCCGGTCTTGGTCACTGGCACACCTTCGCTCAGGTATCTCATTACACGTCCAATGAGAACATCGGTTATACTAGAGACAGCTTAAACGAGTGGAAGGGGTTTTGGAGAATGAACATCGCAACCATTGGATCAGGTATCATTGTGGAAGGCTTCCTGCAAGCCATTGACCAGCTCGAAGGTGCTTCTTGCCACGCTGTCTATTCAAGAAAGGAAGAAACGGCAAAGAAGCTCGCAGACAAATTTGGGGTGCAGACAACTTATACGGATCTTACCGCTATGCTAGAAGATCCTCACGTAGAAGCCGTTTATATCGCGTCACCGAATCGTTTACATAGCGAGCATGCAACGGCTGCATTGAAACACGGAAAACATGTGATATGCGAAAAGCCTTTCACCTCAAATGTTAAAGAGCTGGAAGCCTTAATCGCTCTCGCAAAGGAAAAGCAGCTTCTCCTATTTGAAGCCATTACGACCGTTCATATGCCAAACTATCATTTAATCAAAAAGCATCTTCATCAATTAGGTAAAATCAAACTGGTTCAATGCAATTATAGTCAATATTCAAGCAAATATAATCAGCTGCTAGCCGGCGAAACGCCAAATGTCTTTAACCCTGCGTTCTCTGGAGGAGCGCTGATGGATATTAATATCTATAATGTCCATTTCATCATGAATCTCTTTGGATCACCAGAGCAGGTCCGATATCAGGCAAACCACCATCCAAACGGTATTGACACATCTGGTGTTTTGACGTTCACTTACAATGATTTTATTGCGACAAGTGTGGGCAGTAAGGATACAAGCAGCATGAACTTTGCATTGATTCAAGGAGAAAAAGGCTTCATTCATGTGAAAAATGGGGCGAATGGATGTGAGGAAGTGCTGCTGCATGTTGATGACAGGGTCGTCTCACTCAATGCACAAACGAATCCAAACCGTCTGTTTTATGAGGCTGAAGCTTTCCAGCATATTATTGAAACAGAAAATCACGAACAATGCTATGCATGGCTTGATGAAAGTCTCTCCGTGATGAAAGTCCTTGACGCTGCAAGAAAAGATGCAGGTATTGTTTTCCCAGCAGATCAATTTTAATGAAAAAACCGCCTTCGACGAGAGGGCGGTTTTTGACGATTAAATACTCTTTGAATACGCCACAAGACGCTGAGACATGTGATTCACTTCATCGACTGCAGCGTTCACCTGCTCTGTTAAAGCAGCCTGAGTTTGCGTAAGAGCTGTCATATTCGAGATATTTTCAAGAATTTCATCAATTTGTGTTTTCATATCCGTTAAACTAGATTCGATATTTTCCGTTGCATTGGCACTATGCAGCGCCAGCTTTCGTACTTCATCTGCAACGACAGAGAATCCGCGGCCTTGTTCACCAGCTCTAGCCGCTTCAATCGCAGCATTTAGACCAAGCAGGTTCGTTTGGTTCGCCACTTCTTTAATTAAGTCAGAAATATTTTTCGTCTCATCTGCACTATTTTTTGCTAAGTGGGCGGCAGACGTTGACTGCTCTTGAGCAACAGCAAGCTCCTGTGCTTGATTTGTCACAGAGCTAATGCCCGAGACCATCTCACTAATAGAACTTGAAAGCTGTTCTACTTGTGAAGCCATTTCATCCGCTGTTTTCTCTTTGTTTTTTTCTAACGTGATGTCACGAATGGTTCCTGCCACACGAAGAGGAACACCTTTTTCATCACGAATGGTTTCACCACCCGCATGATACCAGCGGTACTCACCATTTTTACTCTGTAATCTGTAATCAATGTCGAATGGTGTGCGGCCAGAGTGGTCATTTAAATGATCTGCAAAAGCTTGGAGTGCCATTTCTTGATCCTCAGGATGCAGACGATCGCTCCAGCTGCTCAGAACATTCGGGAAATCTTTTTCATCCTTAAAGCCAAGAGTTGATCTGAACTGCGGAGACCACCAGAATTCGTTATTTGGATTGACTGGATCACCGGCCTCTACCACCATGTCCCAAGGAGCTTCAACAAGCGCACGGTTGATTAAGTCATATCTTGTGACGAATGCTTGCAGCTCTTCTTCTTTCAATTTCTGATCATGAATATCAAAAAGAGCTCCCGCCACACGAAGAGGGACACCATTTCGATCACGAACGGTCGTTCCAGTTGCTTTGAACCAGCGATAATCTCCGTTTTTTAACTTTAAGCGATATTCGATATCATACGGCGTACGCCCTGAATGATCCAATAAATGCGAAGCAAATGCGTCTAATGTATATTCTTGTTCATCCGGATGAATTCGAGATGCCCAGCTGTCTAATAGATTTGGAAAATCGTGCTCATTTTGAAATCCGAGCATTTTGCGGAAATCATCCGTCCATGTGAATTCATTCTTTGGATTAACTGGATCTCCAGCGATAACGACCATATCCCATAAGCCAACTTGAATGGCTTTAGTCACTAAATCCATCCGCATTTGAATATTTTCATTTGCTTCTTGCATCTTTTGCAGCGCTTCATTCACTTGTGCCACTGCTTCTATCGTTTGGCTAGAAGAAAATGCAGCAGTATCTAGTCTTGCTGAAAGGTCTCCCTTTTCAATTCGTTCTATTAATTGACTGCTTTCATTCAGAAGGACTTCAGTCGATGAATCATTTCCTTTTCTCTTAAACATCTTTCATAACTCCTTTCAACTCTTACGTTTTTGAAATATTTTACAGTTATAAACAATTCTTTATTAGGACTTTAGTAATACAAAAGATATATCGACAAAAACAGACAATTGTTTATGTCATAATGAAGGCAAATGTTTATTTTTTCATGGGATTTCATATGTTGGATTTGGATGAAGGAAGTGTTTTATGGAGTTATGTGGGTAAAATGATAGAATCAACCTCTGTTTTTGTCTGAAAAATCTCTTTTTTTATATTGACACTGGCGTCTTGAAAAAAGAAAATGGAACATAAGCATTTTTAAAAAAGGAGAACGTCATGAGCGCGAATCAGGAGCAACAAGAATTAAAAAAGCTTTTATCACCGCGTCACATTCGCATGATTGCGATGGGCGGGGTCATTGGTACAGGAATCTTTAAAGGAAGTGCCGATACAATTGGTTTAGCAGGTCCTGGGGTGATCTTTTCCTATGTATTTGCCGGATTGCTGCTCCTCATTGTGATGGCAGCATTAGCCGAAATGGCCATTGTGTACCCGGGAAATAATCTACGCGACCTTATACAAATTGCGCTTGGTCAACGTTTTTCATTTGTCGTCGGCTGGGTTTACTGTTTTATGTGGCTCACTGTATGTGTCATTGAGATTATTGCAGCTGGCAGTCTGCTTCAATACTGGCTGCCGAACGTACCGCTATGGTCACTATGTTTACTTTGCTCACTCTTAGTCATCGGAATTAACTTAAATAATGTAAAATACTTTGGTGAAATTGAATTTTGGTTCGCTGGAATGAAGATTTTCGTTATTATTGTCTTTATTATTCTCGGTGCAGCATTATTATTTGGGATCATTCCAAACGAACAAAGCACACCAGCGCTTACCAACTATCAAAACTTCGTCCCGAACGGATGGGGAGCGATCTTTGCATCACTTTTAGTGGTTATTTTCTCTTATGGAGGCTCTGAATTGATCGGGCTGACCATTACTGAAACAAAGGATGCGGAGAAGGTCTTGCCTGGAGTAGTCAAAAGTATGATGTGGCGGATTATCTTATTCTACACATTGCCGATTTTGATCATCTGCGGACTCATTCCTTGGAATCAAATTGACCCAAATAACAGTCCTTTTGTCCAAGTCTTCTCTGCTGCTGGTATGCAAGGCGCCTCTCACTTCATTAATTTCGTCTTGATTACAGCCGTTCTATCTGCGGCGAATTCTGGAATTTATGGAACGACGAGAATGATTCATTCTCTTTCTAAATCAGATGGCGGGCCGAAAAAGCTGGCACAGGTCAACAAAAGAGGCGTACCCATTTTGAGTTTATGGGTCACCGTTCTATTTCTTCTCATTGGAACATTCTTTGCTTACTTATATCCGGACCAAATTTTCAGCTATATGCTGGCTATTCCTGGTTTTGCGGTTTCACTCATTTGGATCAGCATTTGTATGGCACATCTAAAGCTACGTCCAAAATATCCACAGGAGCCGTATTTCAAAGTGTGGCTGTTTCCGTATTTGACTTTATTTGCAGGTCTTGTACTCAGCTTGAGCTTTGTTTTGTTCCTATTCAGACAAGAAAACCTGCCTAGCTCCATTATCAGCATCGGCTTCTTAGTCGCTGCCATCATCGCTTCATTCTTAATGAAAAAGAAGGCTTAAACGCCAAAACCCGCCGAAATGGCGGGTTTTTTCATGAGCTGCTATCTTCTGTTACTTCAAAATCAACCGACGCTTTTGGAATGCCGTTGATGATAATCGTTAAAGTATGGATTCCCTCATAGTGCTTTCTCGTCGTCATATTTTGAAAGGACTGTGACCTGACGAATTCTCTATGTAACGCTGCACTTGTTTCAAACTCTGTGATTTTAAATACCTTTTGGTTGCGGGTACCCCGAGCTTTGACATAGTCTATGGCATACTCTACACGCAACTTTAGTGGCTTAGCAGCTTGAAGTGTAAATTGAAAGATCATTTTCTCTCCAATACGAATTGGATTTTGCACTACCTTCAAATCCGTTACTTGAACAGATGGATCGTCCCCATAACCAAACAAAGCCATGATATCTGGATCGCCTTTTTTTAGTAAGGTACGGGATGCATGTTTGATGATCCAGTTCGTATGTTCATTCGTTCCATACCAGCTTTTAGCCGTCTTCTTCATCAGATCAGGCTGAATTGCAGAAATATCATTTAAGTGGTTCGCTACACTTTTTTGCACATACCGCGCTGGGTCCGACTTCAAGTTTTCTAATATAGGGAACGTAACCGAAGGGTCTTTTTTAAGTGCAGGAACAGTTAATCCCCATGGCAAACGTGGTCTGCATCCTTCACTAGCAAGCCGCCGGATATGCTCGTTTTGATTCTGTGACCATACGAGCATTTGCGCCAGCATTTTGTCTTGATCCTGAATTAGAAAAGGCCGAACAGCAAATTCAGAAGTGGAAAAAGGCGTAAAGAATTCGAGCGCCTTGATCGAGATATCCCAATGTGTTAGACCGTACGTTTCGACGTAGTCTGGAAATACAAGCGCACTAAGTCCTGAAAAATGCGGGGCTGTCTGACGCAGCACCTCAATTGCCTGCTCATAATCCTTAGGTAGACAGGCATGTATTGATTCAGTGACTCTTCTCATTCTGCCTTTTAACTCCAGCTGCTCCCAATCCTTTTGGAGCACAAGCCGCTGGAATTCTTCAGCATCAAATCCAGTCGACGCTTGTGCAAGTTTCTCGGCTAATTCTGCAATAAATAATTCATGATAAACGTGTTTTAATGGTTCGATCTTGTCCGCCTCCCACTTCTCAATATCTTCATTTTACCCCAATCTGAAAAAGGTGGTATGGCTAAAAGCAAAAACAGCCCCATTCCGAAGAATCAGGCTGTTGCGTTTCACTATATAAACATATTAATGATCATAATAAATGCAATGGCACTAACAGAAATGATCGTCTCCATAGCCGTCCATGTCAAAAACGTTTCTTTAATGGTCATACCAAAATACTCTTTAATCAGCCAAAAACCAGAGTCATTCACGTGAGACAAAATCAACGAACCCGCCCCTGTAGCTAACACTAGAAGCTCTCTGCTCACATCCGGCATAGATGCAGCAATCGGTGCGACAATACCGGCTGCGGTCATCATGGAGACCGTAGCAGATCCTGTTGCCACACGAATAACCGCAGCAATCAGCCAGCTAAGCAAAATTGGCGAGATCGGCGAGTGTTTGGCTAAATCTGCAATATAATCACCGACACCTGAATCGATAAGCACATTATTGAAAGCCCCGCCTGCTCCAATGACAAGCAGAATGGAAGCGATCGGACCTAAGCACTCATTACTAAAGGAAAGCACCCGGTCACGGCTCATACCTTGCACAAAGCCAAGACTGAAGAAAGAATACACGGTTGCAATCAGCAGTGCTGTAATTGGATCTCCAATGTACTTGAATATCTGAAACCATAAACTGTCCTCTGGTAAAATAATATCTGCCAGTGTGGCAAGAAGCATTAGAATCACTGGCACCAAAATCGTAAACATCGTATTTGCAAAGCCGGGAAGTTTTCGATCTTCATTGCGTTCAGTAAATTGCTTTCTCAGCAGCTCCGGAACTGGTTTATGAATCCGTTTTCCAATCCACTTTCCATACAGCGGCCCAGCAATAATAGCTGTCGGTAAACCGACAATAATGGAAAAGAAAATGGTTTTCCCCACGTTGGCATGATAGATGCCGACAGCCGCCATGGCAGCTGGATGAGGCGGCACAAGACCATGAACGACAGACAAGCCAGCAATGAGCGAAATCCCAATTGTCACGAGCGAGATGCCCGTTTCAATCGCAATCGTAAACAATAAAGGAATGAGAAGAACGAATCCGACCTGGAAAAAGACAGGTATCCCCACAATAAAGGCAACAAACATCATTGCCCAATGCACATTTTTTGTCCCAAACCGGCCGATTAATGTGTGAGCGATCCGCTCAGCTCCACCTGATTCAGCCATCATTTTCCCAAGCATGGTGCCAAGCGCTAGAACTATGGCCAATAATGATAACGTATTGCCTAACCCTGTTTTAATGGATTGAATGATTTCCTGCAGGTCCATCCCTGTGGCAAAGCCGACTAACATAGAAGTAATAATTAAACTCACAAACGGATTCAACTTAGCAACTGTTATGAGGATGAGTAAAAGGACAATTGCTGCAATCACGATGAATAAAAGCATGCTCTCCCACCTTTTCCCTGATGTTTAATGATTTTGTTTTAATTGCAGCGCACTGATGACATCAAATTCATCCTTCAGTTTGTCATAGAGGCGCTCATATAAGTAAAACAATTCTATGTATGTTTCATTGTTCTCCATATTTGGTTCATGACGGGCAGAGATTCGAATCCAATCTTGAACCTCTTCTATCTCTTTCATATAACCTAAACTATGAAGTGCGAGGACAGCCGCCCCAAGTGCTGATGCCTCGTAGCTTTCTGGAACAAGTACTTCCCTGCCCATCGTATCCGCTAAAATTTGCCGCCACAGCGGAGATCGCGCAAAACCGCCCGATGCCCTGACATCCTTTGCTGAACCGGTTAAATCCCTTAAGGCAACACCGATTGAGAAAACACTCATAATGACGCCTTCTAACACAGCTCTTATAAAATGCTCCCGCTTATGCTGAAGACCGATCCCAAAGAAAGTACCTCTCGCATTTGGATTCCAATAAGGTGCACGCTCACCCGTTAAAAATGGCAGAAACAGCAGCCCCTCTGAGCCGGCTGGAACTTTTTTCGCGATATCAATCATCAGATCGTAAGGATCCACTCCAAGGCGCTTTGCTACCTCCACCTCCGAGGATCCAAATTCATCCTTCAGCCATCTCAGCATGATTCCGCCATTATTCGTCGGTCCTCCAACCACCCAATGCTTATCAGTCAGCGCATAGCAGAACGTTCTTGATTGTTCATCTGTGATTGGTTTGTCCACGACCGTACGGACTGCACCGCTTGTCCCAATCGTGACAGCCACCTCCCCTTTTCCAATCGCTCCCACACCTAAATTCGCTAGAACCCCATCATTCGCACCAACCACAAATGGTGTATCTTCCGCAATACCCATTCGCAGGGCGATCTCTGGCTGAAGACCTCTCAGCTGATGCGTCGTCGGAACAAGTTCAGACAATTGATTGGCTTTAATTCCAGTAATACGAAGCGCCTCTTCATCCCATTGAAGCGTTTCCAATCGGAACAGCCCTGTTGCTGAAGCAATTGAATAATCGACCACATACTGGCCAAAGAAATGATAAAGAATATATTCTTTGATGGAAATAAATTTCGCTGCCTTCTTGAAGACATCAGGTGCCATTTCCTTGAACCACCTTATTTTTGAAAGCGGTGACATTGGATGGATCGGTGTACCGGTTCTTTTATACACTTGGAAGCCATCCATGTCCGAAATGATTTGCTTCGCTTGTTCTGCACTTCTGTTATCTGCCCAAATGATACTGTTCGTTAACGCCTTGCCATCTTTATCCATCACAATCAAGGAATGCATCGCTGTACTAATTCCGATGCCTATGAGACGTTTTGCATCAAATGCTGCTTTCGTCAACACACCTCTTACACTTGCAATGACAGCTTCTAATATATGTTCAGGGTCCTGTTCAACCCATGCTGGTTGGGGCTGAATGAGATCATAAGGAACCGAATGCTTTGCTATCACTTTCCCCTGTTGTCCAAACAGAACCGCCTTTGTACTTGTTGTTCCAATATCCAAACCAATTACCGCCTGGTTTCCCTTCATCTGTATCACGCCCAATCATTGATTTGAAATCATATTTACTGTTTTCATATACCTGTTAAATCCCATTATAGGAATAATTTTTTCGACATTCAACGACTGAAAAGAAAATTTTTTTCACTTAAAAGCTCACAATCGTTACCACAACAGCATTTTTCATTAATAGAAAAATTTATTTTTGAAACCATTACACCCTTTTTTGTGAAATGGTTTCTCTCATTTGTTTTAAATTCGATAAAGTTTCCTGCTGCCTTAAGTGAGCAAGTGCAAAGTATAGTACGTCAATGACAGTGAGCTGAGCAAGTCTTGCAGACATCGCCTCTGTTCGAAAGGCCGTTTCCTGCGTCGATGTATACAATGTAACATCAGCAAGCTGGCTTAATGGAGAGCGCTGATAGCTTGTAATACCGATGGTTTTCGCGCCTTTTTCCTTTGCTGTTTTCATCGCATCGAGTAAATCTTTATTCCGGCCAGAATGAGATATACCGATCACTGTACTGTGCTGGTCGAGAAGACCGGCAGACATCGCTTGAAAATGAGAATCGGTGTGAACAATACAGTTGATGCCTGTCCTCATAAATTTATGAAAAGCGTCTGTTGCAATGAGGCCAGACCCGCCACTCCCATAAAACTCTAAGCGCTTTGCTTCATGAATGAGTTGTATGGCTTTTTCTACATCTTCTGGATTCAACAATTGAAAGCTATCCTTTAATGCGGATATATTCGCCTGAAAAACCTTTTGCATAAAAACGGCCGTATCATCATCAAGACTCATTTCTTCGTCTACATAATCAGGCTTTGTTTGATCTATTTCCTGGGCAATTGCAATCTTCAAATCTTGAAAGCCCTCAAATCCAAGCCTTTTACAAAGACGAAAAATCGTTGCCTCTGAGCTCGCTGTCTTTTTGGCAAGCTCGACAATAGATAAATGAATAATGTCGCCAGGTTCACTCGTAATATGTTCTGCTATTCCTTTCAGCTTTGGCGGCAACCCTCTGCTTGCTGCTCGTATTTTTTCAATACTACTTAAACTGACAGAAGCCAATTGACTTCACTCCTTCCTTTTCATGTGAGCGCATACATTTCCTCATGTTCCCATCTTATAAAAAAGAAGCCTGTTTGCACAGACTTCTTTTTTATGAATTCATCGTTTTGATCAATAAATCAAAAAAAGCTTCAGCATCTACATCCATACACACTTGGACATTGCGCTCTTTTTCCCATTGGTGCTGAAAATCACCGATCATTTGACCGTCACAAAACTCACTCTTCGTCTCCACTTCTACATGAAAAGCCTGTGTGCTTACAAGCTCCTTGTTAATGGCAAGACTTACAGCAAGCGGATCATGCATGGCACACGCCCACACACCATTGCGCTCAAAATAGCGCTGGCGGTAAATGCTTGTACTCTCTCTGATGTAAGCTGCCAACGTTCCCTTTTGAATGGCATCGATTCTCTCATCTGTTAACAAGACCTGTCTCGTGACATCCAGCCCTACTTGAGTCAATGAAGGGAACCCAGCCTCCAGCACCAATTTTGCCGCTTCTGGATCTGCATATGTATTAAATTCCGCAACCGGTGTGACATTCCCCTGTCCTTGCACGACTCCCCCCATAAAAATGACCTCTTTCACGTGATGAATCAGCTCAGGGCATTTTTTTACCGCAAGGGCTAAATTCGTTAAAGGCCCTGTCAACACAAGCGTGACCTGCTTCGAATACTGCAGCACTTGTTCAATGATAAAATCAGGCGCAAAACCAGCATCTGCGGTCTTCTTAGGCCGGGCATCCTTTAAAGCGCCGCCAATTCCATCCTCACCGTGTACCCGGTGTTCATAATGAGGTGCTCTTAAAAGAGGGGTTGCTGAACCTTTGATGACAGGAATGTTATCTGCCTCAACCAGCTCAAGCACTTTACACGTATTCAAAGTAGCGGTATCGACAGACACATTCCCGCACACCGTTGTAATCCCCAACATATCAAACTGCTTACTTTTCACTGCCAGCAAAATCCCAATCGCATCATCGATTCCAGTATCTACATCTAAGATCAATTTCTTAGTATTTGGCATGGGTGAAATCTCTCCCTTGTTTGTAAGTGTTGTTAAGTGAATGATAGCATATGCCTGTTTCAACTATTCAGCGAATATTAGCAGGTTGATCTTATTACTCTTTTTCTCCAATGTCTTTGAGATATTGCTCTCGTTCTTTTTTGGGGAGGCTTTTTAGGAAATTCTCTTTTAATTCCGGTTCATCTTTATATTTTTCCCAATCCCTGAATCGAATTGATAACTCGTATGAATAACTCATTGAACTAATTTCATTCGTTCTATACTTTAAAGATGCAGAAAAATTGAACTTCTCAGGTTCATCGTTAACGTACCCTTTAACAATAATATAGCCCATAGGACTAATGGTAACTCCCTTTTTAAAAGTTATATCTTTAATGAATTGATGGATGTCCATTTCATGAAGATCTTCTTCTATTTTCGGTTTCATTTTTTCAGCTAGTTCTTCTGCCTTTTGTTGATCACTTTTCTCTTTTTCTTGCACAGTATTATTTCCTCCTGAATCGCTAGTTTTATTTTGCTTATCATGTTGGATTAAAAGCACTACCACCGATATGATTATTACTACAATTAGAGCAAATAAAACCTTTAATGTATTTTTCATTAGCAACTATATCCACCTTTTAAAAAGTTAAAATATATTTTTAAACTTTATGCTCTTTAAATCCCAGACCATAATAGATATTTAATAAACTATATAATATAATTATTATGATAAATATTACAGGAGTGACAGTTTTGTCTAAAAAGATATCAAGAATTATGCTTAGCGACGAAGACTATAATAAAATTTCGGACGAATCCTATAAAATAGAAAATTATAGTGATTCAAACATGATAAAAATAAGTAATGGTAACAACATGTACGTCATTGATTATAAAGAGACAGAAAAAGGGCTCAATGCCTTAACTCTTGTTTCTGAAGAGGATTTCACTCGATCGAATGGCGGCAAAGACCTCACCAAAATCAAAAACGCAGTCATCGCATACCGTGGCTCAGAACCGATTGGTGCAGGCCAATATAAAGATACCATTAAAAAACATGGAAAAAAAGAGTCAGATGATCTTCTTTCTACCATTTTGACGAAGCTGCCTCCTTTTAGTCGGTCGAAGGGTTCACAGGAAGTGACGACTAAGTTGACAACAGGTACAACCGCCTATACAAATGAAATTGTTCAAGATTGGATGGTTTCGGATACAAAGTATCTGATTAAAAATATCCCATTTGAGCATGGTGCAGAGAATCAAATGGTTCAAGCGGATCGGTATGCGAAAGAAATCCATAAGAAAATGCCGAATGCGAAGATGTATGTCACAGGGCATTCACTCGGCGGGTCAAATGCTTCCTATGTTCTTGTCAAAAATGATTTTATTCAAGGCGGGGTCACCTTTGAGAATCCGAATATTTACCCAAATCTATCGGATGGTCTACAAGCTAAAGCATTAAAAGGCGATTACCGCAGTAGATTAACAGAATATATCAATCTCAATGACGGGCTTTCTCTTTTAAATCGGCATACGACAGAAATCGGTCGAGTGAAAGTGATGTATGATGCCGCTCTCCCTGAAGGCGTCGATTACTCCGAGGACTCCTCAAAAGCCGTCCAATTCATAAAAGACCTCCTCAATCGGGCAATGAGTGTGAATCCTTCACTGGATGCGAATTTATTTCTTGAAGCCCTCGCTGGCAGCCATGGATTAGATCGTTATACCTTTTCGCCAGATGGCTCCGTTCAAACCATTGATGATATGTTGAAAAAAAATCCTTCTCTTACTACGGCCATGTTACAACAGTTGGGTCAATCTAATGTTGATCCGCATAGTGTAGTGGCGATTTTAATTAAGTCCCACGTTCTCATGAACACAGGGCGTAAATTCTCGACATATGCTGATCACCATATGCAGCAAATCATTCGCAAAATTGAGAAACTCGATGACAAAGTAGATCAATCGGTAGAACGAGTTCGTTCGAGATACAAACAAATTGTCGGTTTCGGTTCGTATGATCAGCTGACGGCTTCAGATGTAGATGCCGTGATTCGCCACTTAAAAACAGAAGGTCTTGAAAATGAGTTCTATTCGGTCAAAAAGTATGATACAGCGATAGATAGCGCTATGAATATGAAAAGGTGGATGGACTCAATATCAGATGATATGAGCGATCTTGGAAAACAATACCACAATGCAGATACAGCCCTGGCAAAGAACATGGGTATTTCTTAAGGAGTACGATAAATGGAATTTTCAAAGAAACAACCAACAGATGCAGATCGTTTTTTGCAAAGAATGACAGATACGCATACATCAAGCTCCATCTTCTCAAAAGCAAACTTTGACACGGAAGACATGACACCAGCAGAGCTGGCAGCTTTGAAAGCAAAGATTAAAGAAGAACAGAAAACAGCACTTATCAGAGCCATCCGGCATCAGCTTCAAAATGAGTTTGCAGATGACCGTCAAGAAGCGGAAAAAATTTTAGATCTAATCGATGAACTTCAGATCAAAGTGTATACACATCAAAATCGCATCCAAACACATATGTCAGGTCAAGCCATTGATGCCTTAATAGAAAAAATTGAACAAAGACTCAAGTTCTACGAAATGAAAGAAGATGTTCGTTCCGCCATCAACTCGATTGGCATTTAGATGAACCTTCCATCCGATGAATCTTTTCCCCGCCTCACTCGTATATACTAAAAGAGTGATTGATTTGAAAGGAGATCTGTTTGTGGGATATATTCTGTTATTTTCGGTTGTGATCGGTCTTGTCCTGACCCTTTTGCTCACACCAATTAGGTTGATTATAAGAAAGAAAGGAACAGAACAGCAGGTGCCGTTCATGTGGATTGCTGGCCTTGCTTTACTGTTTATGATCGGTATTTTTGTTTTCTATTACATCACCAATTTAGATCGGAACCCTTCCTCCCTATGGCTGATTGGTCTTGTTGTGACAGCAGCAGGCGCCTTTTTGTCAGTTGGATTGGAGCGTAAAATCAAAGGCGTGCTGTTCCTTATTCTATTACTGCTCGGTGTTTACATGGCGACAGCTTTTCTATTCAATGCGAATGAGAAATTCGATGTCTCCAAAATGGAGCAAAAAGTAGAAATCAAAGCGTTTGAAGAGACAGAAACACCTGCGAGTGTACCGCCTCAATTTGCCCGTAATAAAATGAAGAAATCGTTCGGACAGGTTCCACATACAAGCTACTATGAGCTTGGCAGCTTGCAAATTCAGAAGGTCAACGGTGAGTATGTTTACATCGCTCCGGTGGAATTCTCGGACTTCTTTAAATGGATTCGTGCAGGCAGCACGCCGGGTTACTTTACATTAAGCGCGACTGACTCATCTGCTAATCCAAAGTTCGTGAAGACGGAGATGGTTTATACGCCTTCCTCCTATTTCAACAAAGAAATTGAGCGGCATATCCGTCTCCAGTACCCAGATTTGATTTTCTACGGCGATACACAGCTGGAAATCAATGATGACGGCAAGCCTTATTACATTCAAACGTATGGCGATTTCATCTCTGCACGAAACGGCTTTAAAGCTTCCGGTGTGGTCGTTGTTGATGCCAAAACGGGTGCCACGAAGAAATATGCTCTAGATCAAGTACCTGCCTTTATCGACGGTGCTGTTTCACCAGAGGCGGTCAGCCTGCAAAACAGCTATTTCGGAAACTATATTCACGGGTTCTGGAACAGTATGTTTGGGAAGTCAGATGTAAAGCTGCCTTCCGATGAAGGAACGGAAGCCAATGTGAGCCCAGTGTTTGATTCAAAAGGAGATATGTATTACTTCACAGATTTCACAAGTCCGAAAGAGGGCGTTGATTCCATGCTCGGATATGCCCTCACAAATGCCCGGACAGGAAAAGCGACTTATTATACCGGAAATCTTGAAGAATCCTATATGGATTCTCAGGGCGCTCTGCAAATTATTGAGAAACGATTCATCGAGAAGAAATGGAAAGGGCGCATGCCGATTCTCTATAATTTCTATGGTGAAGCCAGCTGGCTCACACCGGTTCTCGATTCAAATGGATTCCTGCAAAACTACTTTATCGTTTCTGCAGCCAATCCAGAAATCGCTGCGTACGCTTCTACACCAAACGAAGCACTGAGAGCCTATAAAACAGCTCTGCAAAAAGGCGGCGGTACCGTTAACAGTTCCTCTAAGCAAGAAAAGAAAGAAGCAGCAGGGAAGGTCAAACGAGTCTACAAAGAAAAGACCGGTGATTATACAACCGTCACCTTCCTGCTAGACGATGGAAAAAGCTACACTATGTCATCTGAAAAAGAACCTCTCGTCATCTATTTAAAAGAGGGCGATCAGGTCACCATGAAATATACAGATACAGGTGAAATCTTCCTTCCAGTCGATGAAATTAAAATCAAAGGGTTATAAAAAAAGAAGCTTCTCCTATTGTGGAGAAGCTCCTTTTTTCTCTTTCCTTAACAATTCAACGAGCAATTCCTTATTTTTATTTCCCCCAGTCATCGGTGACTCGACATAGGAGAATTTTCGTTTGAAATCCATGCCTCTCACAGAAATAACAGCCAATTCACCGCCAATGCTGCCTCGCTGGAGGACATATTTAGATAAAACAGAAAGACCCATTCCGTGGATCACAGCTTCTTTAATGGCTTGATTGCTGCTAAAGGTCACAAAGGTTCGTGCTTTCAGTCCATTTGATTTCAGGACATGCTGTAAATATTCTCCTGTCCCTGATCCCTCTTCTCTCGTGATCCATGTTTCGTTTTGTAATTGATCAATGGTGACATCTTTTTTCTTGGCAAAAGGATGATCTAATGGCGCCACAATATACAGCTCGTCCTCTAGAAAAGTTTCTACAGAAAGCTCTTTGTCATTGGTTTGTCCTTCGATCAAACCGATATCGACATGGAATAAACGGACGTGTCCGGCGATCGCCTCTGTATTATCAATGACCACCTCAATATCAACATGCGGATAGAGCTGATGAAACTCCGCCAATATTTGCGGCAGCACATACTCACCAATTGTGAAGCTCGCCCCGATGGTCAGCTTTCCTCTTGCCAAATGATGATGCTCATAAATGTCCTGCTTCGCCTGTTCATAGAGACGAATGATTTGTTTTGATCGATGGTATAGCATATCCCCTGTTGGTGTAACGGTTAATTGCTTTGGCGAACGATTCAGCAGAACGGTCTGGAATTCCTGCTCCAAGTTCTTAATATGAAGACTGACACTCGGCTGAGAAATCCGCAGCTTTTGGGCTGCTTTTGTAAAGTTCTTCTCCTCCACCACTGTCACAAAAGTCTTCAGTGCATCGTAATACATCGGTCCCTCTCCTATCAGAAATCTTAATCCAACACCTTACATATATATATCTTACTAATTCCTTTCCAGCACGTAAAGAACCGCCTAAACGAAAACAATTTAATAAAAATATTTACTAATTTTTTTAAAGACTCTATACTAAGAGGAGATATTTTCTATAGGAGGTGCTGATTTGGCAGCTAAAATAAAGGACATTGCAGAAAAAGCAGGTTTATCCATTGCAACGGTATCTCGCGTACTGAACCAAGATCCCAACCTATCTGTCACTGATCAAACACGCGAAAAAGTATATGCCGCCGCAGAAGCTTTGTCCTACCAAAAGAAGACATTCAAACATTCATTAAAAAAAATCGCCTTTCTCTATTGGATGACTGAAAAGGAAGAGCTTGAAGATATTTATTTTAAATCCATTCGACTAGGCATTGAGGAACTGACCAACACTCGGAGTTTAAATGTTACCGCTTACAATCCGTCTGATGGGCTTCATTCCATTGATCCTGCTACAGAAGGGATCATCGCCATCGGCCGATTTAAAACGTCAGAGCTTGACCAATTATATGCTGTCACTCCGCACATTGTCTTTATTGATACGACACCAGATGAAGATCGTTTTGATTCTGTAAAGCCGAACCTGAAACGAATTGTTCAAAAGATCATCGATTCTTTTATTGAAAAAGAACACTCATCCATTGGATTCATTGGCGGCACAGATCTTGATCTCAATACGAATGTGCACATTCCAGATATTCGTGAAACGACTTTCCGTGAATACATGCTTGCCCGCCATATGCTTGATGAGCGATTGGTCTATATCGGCCACCATTTCTCAGTCGATGAAGGCTATGCGCTCATGATGAAGGCGATTGATGAGCTTGGTGATGATCTGCCCACCGCTTTTTGTGTCGCTAGTGACCCTCTTGCCATTGGCTGCTTACAAGCATTAAATGAGCGCGGATTTTCTCTGCCGAATCGCGTCAGCGTTTTTAGTATCAACGATATTCATGTATCTCAATATGTGTCGCCGCCGCTCACCACGTATCATATCCATACGTCATTACTTTGTGAGACAGCGATCGATTTACTTTTAGAAAGACTTGTGGACGGCAGAACATTGCCTAAAACTGTTCTGATTGCCTCAGAGCCTGTTTTTCGAAAAAGCACCATATAATCAACTGGAAGCCCCTCCTAATATGGAGGGCTTCTTTTCTCTCTATATTAGTAAAAAATTTTACTTAATAAATTTAATAAAATATGTTTACTTTTTTTACTTAAGTTGATATTCTCACATTAAGAAAGCGTTTTCTTATCATCTGTGAAAAAAGAACGAGAGGGGATTACCAATGAAAAAGGGAAAATGGGCGACATTATCAGCAGTCGTTGGTACTGCTGTGCTTCTGCTTTCAGCATGCGGGCCAGGAGATGACAATTCAAGCGGGAGTCAGCCAGCATCTACAGGTACAAAGACCTTGCTAGTATGGGAGGATGTCAAAAAGTCTGATGGGATTCAAGACGCTGTAAAAGAATTCGAAAAACAAAACGATGTGAAAATCAAAGTGGTCGAAAAAGCGTATGCTGACCAAATCGAAGCTCTCCGCCTTGATGGAGCAGCCGGGACAGGCCCAGACGTCATCACAATGCCTCACGATCAAATTGGATCAGCTGTCACTGAGGGGCTGTTACAGGAAATCAAGCCTGATCAAAAAGTAATCGATTCCTTTACAGACGAATCCATTCAATCACAAACGGTAGACGGCAAGCTGTATGGCCTTCCGAAATCCGTTGAAACGACTGTGCTTTTCTATAACAAAGACCTTGTCAAAAAGGCACCAACTACACTTGATGACTGGTATGACCTTTCGAAAAAGCTGACAAAAGACGGGAAATACGGTTTTGTTGCGAAATGGGATGAAATTTACTATGCACAAAGTGTGTTAGGCGGATCAGGGGGCTATATTTTCAAACAGAAAAGCGATGGCTCCTATGATGTGAATGATATTGGCCTGAACAACAATGGCGCCATCGAAGGCGGAAAATACATTCAAAAATTCTTTAGCGAAGGACTTTTCCCGAAAGGTATCATCGGTGAACAAGGAATCAATGTCCTCAACTCCTTATTCACAGAGAAAAAGGCGGCAGCTGTCATTTCTGGTCCATGGTCATTTGGTCCATATAAAGAAGCTGGAATTGATTATGGCGTAACAGAGCTGCCAACACTCCCGAACGGAAAGCATATGAGCTCATTCCTAGGTGTAAAGAGCTACAACGTCTCCTCTTATTCTAAAAATAAAGACCTTGCTGAAAAATTTGTTGAGTTTATCACGAATGAAAAAAATTCGAAGAAGCGATTTGAAGTAACAGAGGAAATTCCACCAGTGAAAAAGCTGATGAAGGATCCAATTATTACTGAAAACGTCAATGCGGATGCTGTTTCAAAACAAACGAAATATGCCACGCTGACACCGAATACCCCTGAAATGGCAGAGGTGTGGAAGCCGATTGACAGCGCATTAGGTCTCATTGCAACCGGACGAACAGATGTGAAAAAGGCATTTGATGATGCGGTCAATCAAATCGACTCTCAAATTAAAGCAAATCACTCTAAATAATCATCAAACACGGGTAGCCTTTAAGTCTATCAAGCTGCCCGTATTTGATCTAATTTCATATGAAGTAGGTGTTAGACGTGACGGGTAACCTTGAACTAGACCGCACACACATAGTGGAATCAAAGACACACCGGAGACGGGCGCTAATGTTCTCCTTAATACCCGGGATGGGGCAGATATACAATAAACAGTACGGCAAAGGGGCACTTTTTTTCCTATTCGGCGTCTCTTTTATCATCGTATTTTATGATTTATTTAATATTGGCTTCTGGGGGCTGTTCACACTAGGTACGATGCTGCCTCGTGACAACTCTGTTTTTCTTTTGGCAAAAGGGATTATTGCGCTGTTAACAGCTGGTTTTGGTATCGGCTTTTACGTACTCATGATGCGTGACGCTTTTATAAACGGAAAAAAACGTGATCAAGGGGATCCGCTTCATTCCATCCGAGCTCAATATCATCAGCTTATCGACCAAGGCTTTCCTTACTTAATGAGCACTCCTGCTTTCTTTTTACTTCTATTCTCTGTTGTCTTTCCTATTATGTTCAGCTTTGCGCTGGCTTTTACGAACTACGATCTATACCACTCGCCTCCTGCCAATCTGATTGATTGGGTAGGGATCAAGAACTTTCAAAATATCTTTTCAATTGATATTTGGAGAGACACTTTCATTGATGTACTTGGCTGGACCGTCGTATGGACGTTGGCTGCGTCGACCCTTCAATGTGCCATTGGCATCTTTCTAGCGGTTCTGCTCAACCAGAAGGATTTAAAGGGAAAACGTTTTTTTAGAACGATTTTGATTCTTCCTTGGGCTGTTCCAGGTTTTGTGACCATTTTGGTGTTTGCCGGACTGTTCAACGATACATTTGGAGCCATTAACAACACACTTTTTGCATCGATTGGGATTGATCCAAAACCATGGCTAACAGATCCATTTTGGAGCAAAATCGCCCTCATCGCGATGCAGACTTGGCTTGGATTCCCTTTTGTTTTCATTATGACAACCGGTGTTTTACAGGCGATTCCAGAGGATCTATACGAAGCTGCGACCATTGATGGGGCAAACTTCTTTCAGAAATTCCGGTCCATCACGTTACCGCTTGTCCTTTATTCCATTGCGCCTATATTAATCACGCAATATACGTTTAACTTTAACAACTTTAATATCATCTACTTATTTAATGGTGGAGGACCGCCTGTGGCTGGCTCAACTGCTGGGGGAACGGACATCTTGGTTTCTTGGATTTACAAACTCACGATGCAGTCTTCTCAATATGCACTTGCTGCCGCAGTCACGATCTTACTTTCAATCTTTGTCATCGCCATTGCACTCTGGCAGTTTAAGAGAACGAATTCATTCAAAGAGGAGGACATGATGTGATATGGGATCAAAACAAAATAAGCTCATTCGCCTGAGCATCACTTATTTTATCCTTTTCATTGCCTCCATTTGTATTCTATATCCACTGCTTTGGACGATCGGTGCTTCCTTTAATCCTGGGAACAGCCTGATGAGTACCAGTATGTTTCCGAAGAATCCAACGTTCAGCCATTTCACCGAGCTGTTCTTCGGTCAGGGGGCACTTTATGCAAAATGGTATTGGAACTCAATGAAGATCAGTATTGCCACTATGGTTTTAACGCTGATTCTTGTTAGTTTTACAGGCTATGCCTTTTCCAGATTCCGCTTCAAAGGACGGAAAAATGGGCTGATGCTCTTTTTGCTGCTGCAAATGATTCCTCAATTTTCAGCGCTGATTGCGATTTTTGTTCTTGCTCAAATGCTTGGACTCATTAATAGCCACCTTGCCCTGATTTTGATTTATGCAGGTGGACAAATTCCGATGAATACGTATTTAATGAAAGGCTATCTTGATGCGATTCCGAAGGATCTCGATGAATCAGCCAGAATGGATGGCGCAGGGCATTTCCGGATTTTCATCCAAATTATTATGCCGCTCGCTAAGCCCATCTTAGCCGTTGTCGCGATCAACTCATTTACAGGTCCACTGGGTGATTTCATCATTTCCAGTGTTATTGTCCGCTCACCCGAAATGTATACGCTCCCAATCGGTCTGTACAATCTTGTGTCAGATAAAATGGGTGCCAGCTACACGACCTTTGCAGCCGGGGCTTTACTCATTGCGATTCCAGTCGCTTTATTGTTCCTTGTTTTACAAAAACAATTTGTGTCCGGTCTCACACAAGGCGGGACAAAAGGATAAGGGGAGATTTGATGAAAAAATGGTTGCTTGTCACTGTTGCCTTTTTCTTTCTGATAGGGTTAGGTGTTTTGCCTGAAGCTAAGGCAGATGCGATTTCTGTTCAGCCGATCAATGGATTGCAAGGTGATTTCATCAAAGGAGCCGATATCTCTATGCTTGCAGAAGTAGAGAAAAGCGGCGGCAGATACTACAACCAGAACGGACAGCAGGTTGATCCACTCAAGCTATTAAAGGATAAAGGCGTCAACTATGTGCGTATCAGACTGTGGAACCATCCATATGACAATCAAGGCCGTGCCTATAACGGCGGGACAAATGATCTCAATACAGCCATCGCTTTATCGAAACGTGCAAAAGCACAAAATATGAAAGTGCTGCTTGATTTTCACTATAGTGATTTCTGGACCGATCCTGGTAAACAATTCAAACCGAAAGCGTGGGCGTCCCTCTCACAAAGTGATTTAGAAAAAGCAGTCGGCACTTACACAGGCGATGTGCTCAAAGCGATGAGAGCGCAAAATGCCTTGCCGAATATGGTTCAGGTCGGGAATGAGTTGAACTCAGGTATGCTGTGGCCAAACGGAAAAAGCTGGGGTGAAGGCGGTGGTGAATTTGATCGGCTCGCTGCTTTGCTAAAAGCTGGCACAAATGCCGTCCGCTCTGTCGATTCAAACATCAAAATCATGCTTCACCTTGCACATGGCGGAGACAATGGTGCATCCCGCTGGTGGTTTGATGAAATCACAAAACGAGGCGTCTCATTCGATACAATCGGTTTATCTTATTACCCGTATTGGGACGGCGGCTTTAGCGGTCTTACGTCCAATATGAATGATATTAGTGCCCGCTATAACAAAGACGTCATCGTGGTGGAAACTGCTTACGGCTTTACGACAGCAAACGGTGACAACCTAGATAACTCATTTAATCAAGACTCTGTCAACACAGCCGGCTATCCAGCCTCACCTCAAGGCCAGGCATCTTTTATACGAGATCTATCCGAAAAGATTTCAAAAGTAAACAACAACCGCGGAAAAGGATTCTTTTATTGGGAGCCGCTTTGGATTCCAGCGAAAGGTGCTCCGTGGTCTAGTCAATACGGGCTCGCTTATATTCAAACCACCGGTACTGTCGGAAATGCGTGGGAAAATCAAGCGATGTTTGATTTCAACGGAAAAGCACTACCTTCTCTTGATGTATTTAAACAAATGACACCGTAACTAAAAGGATAGGACGTGACAAAATGGGAAAGCGTTACCCACTCGTTCACCCAAATGTGAAAGGCTTTTTGCATGGTGGCGATTACAATCCAGATCAATGGCTCCATATGCCAGAGATCATTGACGAAGATTTTCGATTAATGAAGCTTGCACACTGTCAAACATTCTCCATCAACATATTCGCATGGAGTAAGCTAGAGCCAAAAGAAGGTCAATATGACTTTGCTTGGCTGGATGACATTATGGACCGCTTGGCAGCGCAGGGGGCACACGCCATTCTCGCTACGCCAAGCGGGGCAAGACCTGCTTGGCTGTCGCAAACATATCCAGAAGTATTGCGCGTCGAAGCGAATCGTCAGCGTAACTTACATGGACTGCGCCATAATCATTGCTTCACCTCTCCGGTTTATCGAGAGAAAACGAACACACTCAACCGGCTGCTTGCGGAACGCTACAAGGATCATCCAGCACTGATCATGTGGCACATTTCAAATGAGTACGGCGGCGAGTGTCATTGCGATCTTTGCCAGGAAACATTTCGAGACTATTTGAAGGACAAATACAATCATGATCTTGAGGCTTTGAATCAAGCATGGTGGACAGGATTTTGGAGCCACACGTATAGTGATTGGTCACAAATCGAGTCTCCCGCACCACACGGGGAGCACATGATTCACGGCATGAACCTGGATTGGAAACGCTTTGTCACAGCGCAAACGATTAATTTTTATCAAAATGAAATTGAACCGCTGCGGGAATTGACGCCTCATATCCCAGTAACCACGAACTTTATGGGTGACTATCCACATATGCGTCCATTCCTTGGGCTGAATTATCATCAATTTGCTAAAGAGGTCGATGTGATCTCATGGGATAGCTATCCTGCTTGGCATAGCGGCAGAGAAACAACTGCCGAATTAGCATCAAACGTCGCCTTTGTACATGATTTGTATCGTTCATTAAAGGACGGACAGCCGTTTCTCGTCATGGAGAGTACGCCGAGTCTTGTGAACTGGCATGAAGTAAACAAGGTCAAACATAAAGGCATGGCACACCTTTCTGCCATGCAGGCCATTGCCCACGGATCAGACTCCGTGCTTTATTTCCAGTGGCGGCAAGGCCGAGGCGCCTCTGAGAAATTCCACGGTGCCGTTGTCGATCATTCTGGTCATGAACATACGCGCGTGTTTCAAGAGGTGGCTGATCTAGGGAAACAACTGGAGCAGCTGCAGCCAATTGCGGGCACATCCGTTCAGCCAGAGGTTGCCATCATTTACGATTGGGAAAACCACTGGGCCATTGATGATGCGCAAGGCTTAAATAATACAAACAAACGATATGTAGAGGCTTGTCAAACTCACTATCGAAGCTTTTGGAAAAAGGGCATTCCTGTTGACATTGTCGGAATGGAAAAGGATTTCTCATCCTATCGTGTGCTTATTGGGCCAATGCTCTACATGATCAAACCAGGCGTTGCAGAAAAAATTGAAGCCTTTGTCAAAGCGGGCGGCATTTTTATTGCGACTTACTGGAGCGGCATGGTCGATGAAAATGATCTCTGTTTCCTCGGAGGTTTCCCTGGTCCTCTCCGTCATGTACTTGGCATTTGGGCAGAGGAAATCAACACTTTGATGCCAGATGAACATGTGTTAATGACGACAGGGAATGGACGCACCTATCATGTCGGACAATATTGCGAATCCATACATCCTGAAACGGCCTCTGTGCTAGGGCATTTTGAGAATGGTTGCTACGAAGGACAGCCAGCCCTGACTGTCCGTTCATTAGAAAAAGGGAAGGCATACTATATGGCCTCAGAAAATGAACAGGCTTTTTATGATGAGTTTTACGAAGACCTTATCGCAGGCATTGGCATACAACCCGTCCTATCCACTGCAATTCCAGAAGGAGTCAGTGTACAAAAACGAACAGACGGTACGCAGGACTATGTGTTTTTGATGAATTTTTCAGAAGAGCAGCAGAACATGTCACTAGATTCAGAGGCAAGCTATGAGAATATACTGACTGGCCAGCAAGTGCCTGAGCAGCTTCAACTTGATCCTTACGAGTACGTCATCCTGAAAAAATAATTGAAAGAAGCGTCCATTTATTGGGCGCTTTTTGATTTTAATGAGTATATATACCCATATTTATCGCTGTGAATTTATTAGTTATTTTTTATCTAAATTTTTTTGCAATATTTGATGCCGCATTACGACTGGTCTCTCCATCCTTTTTTACCATTGTATAGGTATGAAAGCGGTTGCTTCATACTCATAAATTTGATAATCTTTTTTTTCAATGCACCTATGGGAGTGCATTGGATGAAAAGAATAGATAAATGTAAACGGTTTATTTGCAGGGGGAGGGGCTTATGTTAACGTTTGTTGGATTGTTGATTATTTTAACGATTGTTGTGCTGCTGATTTGGGGAAAAGCAAGTCCAATTGTCGCCATGGTCATGGTGCCTTTAATAGGGGCACTCATCGCGGGATTTGGGATCAATGACATTCAAACCTTCTTTGAGGAAGGGATTATCAAAGTATTACCGGTGGCGACCATGTTTATCTTCGCCATTTTATTTTTTGGCATTTTGCAAGATACAGGGTTCTTTGAACCTGTAATTAAAGCTTTAATCAAGCTGACAAAAGGAAATGTTGTCACAGTTGCAATGGGAACTGCTTTGATTGGGGTTATCGCACACTTAGACGGAGCAGGGGCTACGACCTTTTTATTAACTGTACCTGCACTGCTTCCGCTTTATAAAAAATTACATATGAGTCCTTATTTACTGCTGTTATTAATCGGGACGAGTGCCGGATTAACCAATATGATTCCATGGGCCGGACCGACTGGACGGGCAGCAAGTGTCCTGAATATGGATCCCTCTGAACTCTGGGTGCCGCTCATTCCAATTCAGCTCATTGGCGTTGTGCTCGTATTAGGGATGGCATTCATTTTAGGAAAAAGGGAAGAAAAACGAATTCGGGTGAAAATTGCTGCAAATGAAATAGCTGCGGTTCAACTAGAAGGCGCAGATTGGGATCGTGCGATTCAGTCTATTAGTGAAACGGGAGACGCCTCTTTAAAGCGTTATCATCTCATTTGGGTCAACCTTATCCTATTTGTATCTGTTGTCGTGCTTCTCGTGTTGAACGTGATTCCTGCTAGTTTTATGTTTATGATTGGCCTGTCACTGGCACTATTGATTAACTTTCCGAATGTGAATCTGCAAATGGAAAGGATTAAGGCACACGCACCTAGTGCGCTGATGATGGCGGCTGTCATTTTCTCCGCAGGGTCATTTTTAGGAATTCTTGAAGGCACGGGGATGCTGAAAGCCATTGCTGTGGACAGTATTCACATTTTACCAGCCTTCTTGCTGCCATTTTTACATATCATTGTTGGGCTGCTTGGGGTGCCTCTGGATATGCTGACAAGTACAGATGCCTATTATTACGCCCTTCTGCCAATTGTTGAATCCATTACATCTGAAGTTGGCGTACCAGGCACTTCTGCGGCATATGCCATGATGATTGGGAACATCATCGGAACCTTTGTCAGCCCGCTTGCTCCCGCTGTTTGGCTCGCTGTAGGTCTTGCAGGGGTTGATATGGGGAAACACATCCGCTACTCTTTCTTTTGGATGTGGGGATTCAGTATTATCCTTCTGTTCGTGGCGATGCTGATTGGCATCATTTAAAAAGAAAGACATGCGCGGATATGCGCATGTCTTTTCTATCATTATGAAGGATATTCACTTGTGTGAATGTCTGTATTCGGCTTTCTAATAAGAGACATTAATCCAATGATAAACAATAGAACCATTGGAACGAATGCAAGGCCAACTGTTCCAATTAAAAGAGTCACAGCAGAAACCAAGAAAAGAATACCTGATAGCACGGCACGGCGGTCAGTTTTCAAGAAAATCACACCAACAATCGACAGCACAGCCGCAATTGCGGAAACGACCATGAACTGAGTACCAAATGCATGAACCGAAGCCTGAAGCGTTTCGATCGGCAATGTTTCTCCTTCCTCTTTTAACACTTCATTGATTTCATCATAAAAAGATGGACCCACAGAAAGGATTAATGCCCCAAACCCAACACCAATGGCATTGAGGACAATACTAATAATCCCCATAATTTTTTCACCTTTACGTTTCATCATGTGTAAACCTCCTAAAAAGTTAAATTAACCTGTTTTCACTTCACGCTTTTGGAAGACAATTAAGGCAATGGCTAAGAAAATAGCCCAATAGATGACTAGGACGATTAATGAGAATCCTAGAGACATACCTTCGATAAAAGTAGGTGTGTCCGCGAAATATTGTGCAGGATCGTTGGCAAACAATAAGTATTTCGCCCAATCAAAGAAGAACATCAAAATGCTTGTGATGGATGCTCCAACAATATAAGCTAACACACTAATCGCAATAGAAAGGGCCTCACTTCTAAATACCGTTGAAATGGCAAAAGAAAGTGTTCCTAGTACAACAAACATAGCACAATGTGCCAAATAATATGACACCATATTTGTAAGCTGAGATTGTTCAATGACTTTACCATTTTGATAGGACAAGTACACATAATCATGATTAAGTCCAAAGAAGATCGCACCTAGAATAAATGACAGGATAAATAGGACCGCGATCAGAAATAGAGAGTAAAGCTGAACGGTAAAGTATTTAGATAAAAGTATTTTCATTCTTGATGGTGGACGAATGAGTAATAATTTAATTGTACCATGCTTATATTCAGCCGAGACAATCGTCGCTGCAATGATAATCACAAATACACCGACCAGCTGAAGCAAATCAGCATTGATCTTCACATAAGTCCATGCATTTTTACCGAATTGATCTACAGGAGGTAAATTATGCTTGATTCGATACTCATTGATTGCTATTTCGCTTTCAAGGGATCTCTTATAAAATCCTATATTATCCTCTTTCAATTCTTCCTTGTTTGCTTTATTGATCGCTTGCAGTTCAGTCTTCCAATCACCTGAAGCTTGATCTTTGTCATTTGTTTTCACTGCAAAGATCAGCGTGGCAACCATACCTAATACAAGAAGCCCAACCATAATCCAAGTACCAATACGATAACTGATCTTCATCCACTCGTTTTGAATGAGGCGAATCATACGTCTGCCTCCTTTTTACCTGTTAAGCTTAAGAACTTATCTTCTAAGGTTTGTTTTTCGATTTTAATTTCGTACAAATGAATAGACGCGCTGCTCAAATGACGAATTAATTCTGGCATTTTTTCTTCTAGCATAGAGAAGAATAAGTACTGTTCCTCTTCTCTTACAGTGACGCCTTCCTCAAATGCACCAATGAGCTTCTGTGCTTCTTCAAGCTCCCCGGCTGCTACCTTCATTCGATAATTAACCATATCATCCTGCTTCGTCTCAGCACGTTGATCCTCAATAGCAACTAGCTTTCCTGTTTGGATAATTGCAAAGCGATCACACATCAATTCCATCTCTGACATGAGGTGACTTGAAACAATAACAGCCAGCCCTTCTTCCTTCGCAAGCCTTCTCAAGTAATCTCGTATCATTCGAATCCCCTCAGGATCAAGTCCATTGGTTGGTTCATCTAAGATTAGCAGTTTCGGTCTATGTATGAGTGCTTGCGCAATGCCCAATCGCTGTTTCATTCCTAATGAAAATGTACTCACACGTTTATGTTTCACATGCTGTAAGCTGACTAGCTCTAACAGCTCATCAATTCGCGCTTCATCCACTTTCCCATTCATTCTGGCAAAGTGAACAAGATTTTGCCTTGCCGTTAAGTGATTATACATTTCTGGGTTTTCAATAATGGCACCGACATCTTGGATGGCATGCTGATAGGAGGTTTGAATACTATGACCATTAATCAGAATGTCACCAGATGTAATGGGAGAAAGACCGACCATCATACGAATGGTTGTTGTTTTCCCTGCACCATTTGGTCCTAAGAAGCCAAAGACTTCGCCCGCTTGGACAGAAAAGCTCAAGTCTTGAACAATCTTTTTCCCGCGAATATGTCTAGATACATTATGCAGTTCTAAAACGTTCGTCACGTTACCTCTCCTTCTTTGTCTAAGTATCATCTATCATTCTATTTCCTGACAAACACCATGATCCGTCAAAAATAGAAATACACTTCCATATGGTACAGCACTGCCCAAAAGTTGTGAAGGGGATTAGCCAAAATTTAGCGAATCATCTGCCTTTTTTAAGGTAGGGTTAAGAAAACTGCGGATTTTTATGTGAAAAGAGGCTTGATTTTTTAAAAAATGAACCTTTTTCAACAGGTATATATGTATGGAATTTTGTTTGAGATTATTCCTTTCACCTATAAATAAAGAAAAGAGGCCTCTTACAGCCTCCTTTCATACATTATATCTTCTTCACAAACTCTGATTTTAATTTCATTGCGCCGAAGCTAGGAATTTTACAATCAATGTTATGATCGCCTTCCACTAAACGAATGCCTTTGACCTTCGTTCCTATTTTCAAAACGGATGAAGAACCTTTTACTTTTAGGTCTTTAATAACAGAGACCGTGTCCCCATCACTTAACAGGTTCCCATTCGCATCTTTGACAACAAGCTGTTCCTCTGCCGCTTGTTCTTGTTCAAGTGACCATTCATGCGCACACTCAGGACAAATCAACAGACTGCCGTCCTCGTAAGTATAAGGTGAGCTGCACGAAGGACAATTCGGTAGATTAGACATTTTTGTTTCCTCCAACTTTCTACATCATTTATATCGATTTTACCACATTTCTATA
This sequence comes from Bacillus sp. EB106-04-04-XG123, assembly GCF_058791855.1. Taxonomy (NCBI): domain Bacteria; kingdom Bacillati; phylum Bacillota; class Bacilli; order Caryophanales; family Bacillaceae; genus Bacillus; species Bacillus sp. EB106-04-04-XG123. The sequence continues at coordinate 830,799 of NZ_JBYTDZ010000002.1, forward strand.
GAAGGAATGTGATAGAAAAGGAAACATTTTTCATCGTTTACTTTTTTATTCCAAATTCTAACACAGCTGCGATATTCCGAGCTGTTATCTCTACATGAAGATTCGCATCGTGTATCGCCTCAGAAAGAGAGGTGATACCTGGAACAATACTAAAAAGTGCATCAATTCCATGATCATGTACGAATGCACTGTCTTTTGAAAGAGAGCCTGCGATGGCAATCACGGGTAGATTATACTGCTTCGCTGCTTTGGCTACGCCGATTGGCGTTTTTCCATAAATGGTCTGCCGGTCAATTCGGCCTTCTCCCGTAATGACAAGGTCTGCCTCCTTGATGATGTCATCAAAATGAACAGCTTTCAGCACAATATCGATTCCTCTTTGCAAATCTGCTTTTAAAAAGCCTAATAAACTCGCACCAAGTCCTCCTGCCGCTCCTGCCCCTGCTGCATCTTCAAAGGATATATTGAACTGCTTTTCAGCTACTCGTGCAAAATGAGCTAGGTTCTTGTCTAACACTTGAACCATTTCTTCATCTGCTCCCTTTTGAGGGCCGAAAACGGCAGACGCTCCTCTCTCACCTGTTAAAGGATTATCCACATCACAAGCCGCCTCCAGCCGGACAGATTGCAGCCTTGGATCGAGTCCAGATAAATCAATTGAAGCTAATTGATGAAGTGCCCCGCCGCCTGACGTCAGTGCATGTCCTGTTTTATCAAGGAAAGCTGCACCTAATCCTTGCATCATTCCAACACCGCCATCATTTGTTGCACTTCCGCCAAGCCCAATGATCACATGCTTCGCTCCATTATCCAGCGCTGTAAGTATTAATTCACCAGTTCCTCTCGATGTCGTCCATAACGGATTACGTTTTTCTCGCGGAACAAGGTGTAATCCAGAGGCTGCAGCCATCTCTATGACAGCAGTCTGACTGTCTCCTAACATGCCAAAAAAAGCATCCACAGGCTCACCAAGCGGGCCCGTGACCACTTGATGAACAATATGCCCGCCCGTCGCATCAACCAACGATTGAACAGTCCCCTCTCCGCCATCTGCCATTGGCAGTTTGATATACTCTGCGTGTGGCAAAATAGAACGAAATCCTCGTTCAATGGCACATGCTGTCTCATAAGCAGACAAACTTTCTTTAAATGAATCTGGTGCGATCACAATTTTCATCCTATCAGCCCCTCATTTCTTATCATGTCCTTTAGCCAAACAGCTGGAAAACGCCAAAAATAATGGTCGATACAACGGTTAACGTCAAACCGATTAACGATTCAAAAGGCATGAGCTTTAAACGCTCTTTAATATCCATTTGAACACTTCCTGCTGTTGCATGGAAAAAGCTCCCGTGCGGCATATGGTCAAGCACTGTTGCGCCAGCATGAATCATGGCTGCCCCTGAAAGAGCAGATACACCAAGCCCAATCAGTGTTCCACTAAACACACCGCTCGCTACCGCCGTGCCAGCTGTTGTCGAAGCAGTAGCGGCTGACATAAATATCCCTGAAGTTGGTGCAAGTAAATATGGAGGTAAACCCGATGCATCAAGTGCCTGAATAAACACATCTTTTAAGGAAGAATTCGATACGATTCCTGCTAATGTACCTGTCCCTAATAACATAATCGCGACACCTGACATTTTATGAAGCCCAGACATCGCATAATCATTGAGAAATTTCCCTTTTTTCATGAAAAGAGCGCCTACAATCCCTCCAATTGGTAAGGCGATCATTGGATCTATATTGATTTGAAAAAGCGGCCTTAAAGCCAACAATAAAATGGTAACCAGCGGACCAGCCAGTGCTTGAAAAAAAGCAGGTATTTGAACTTTACTTTGCCCGGTTTCCTCTTCAAGAACGGGTGTCCCCTTGTTTGCAAGCTTTTTAGCTAATACATATGTAACCGCCAGCCCGAACACAGCTGGAATGACACCCGCAGCCATCATTGAAGTCAGAGGTACACCAAAAGCATCTGAAGCGGCAATGGCATTCGGATTCGGTGACATGATATTTCCTGCCTTCCCGCCTCCAATCATAGCAAGGAGAATTCCCGTTTTTGAGAGCTTTGCGCGTTTGGCAATGGCAAGTGCGATGGGCGCTACCGTAATAACCGCAACATCTACAAACACGCCCACTGCTGTTAAAATCATCGTTGCAAGTGCGAGTGCTAATAGTGCCCTCGCCTCACCAAGCCTTCTCACGATGGCCTCAGCGATCGATAACGCTGCACCCGACTCAATGAGAACACCAGCCAGTACACCTGCCGCCATAATTCTAAGGACAGCTGGAATCATGTCCTTAGCACCTTCCATCATGACGTTGACGGTCTGAACAATATCTACACCGCCAACCAAGCCGCCTATAAATGCACCTGCCAGCATGCCATAAGCAGGTGATACTTTTTTTAGAATGAGAACAATCGCGATCACAAGCGCCGCCAGGGCTCCCAAAGTACTTACCGTTACATATCCACTCATCCTCAATCCCCCTAAAAATATCTTTCTCCAATTGTAAGCGTTTACCCAAAGGGATTGTGTTGTGAATCTGGATGAACTTTTTCATCTATCACTCTACTCAATTGTGCATTTGCACAATCAAGATAATTGATTCATTAGCTGCGCCATATAAAGCTCGATTAACTGTTTTACATGACGAGGGTCTTTTCCAGTCAATTCTTGAATTTTGTCTAAACGATAACGCAATGTATTCCGATGAATAAATAAACGATCAACAATGCTCTGCAAATCACCGCCCTCTTCAATGTAAACCCTTAATGTATGGGCGAGCTCTGCTTCTTGTGTCAGCGGCTTGTAAAAGTCAGTCCATCGACTTTTCTTTTCAGCAATTCCCGCAATCATGAATAAGCTTTCCAGCTGATAAGACTCAAAGAAATACATACTTTCTTCCGGATCAAGAGCTTTCCCTAATCTCAGGGCTTCTCTCGCATGCTGAAAAGAAATTGGCAGCTGGCTGATGTCGTCAGCGACAGTCCCTACCCCCACTAGCACTTGGCCTCCTATTGCTCTTTGCATTGTTCTTTGCAGATGACCTGCCACCTGCTTTAATTGATGTTCAGGTATGGAATGACTTAAAAGAATCAATTCATGACAAAAGGTCATACCAAGTAAATCATCCGCCTTCTTATCATATTGAATCGCATGCATCAATTTATGAACAGCATCCTCTGAGGATGGAACTGGCTGAAAAACAATAGCCCTTCGGCGCTTGTCTAAATCCATTCCCAGCCAAGCAGCTCGATTTTTCAGCTGATGATCCCCAACATCAGAATATGAAATCAACTGATTGACAATTTCACTTTCTATTCGATGACGCCATTGAACCCGTTCAAGCAGAAAAGATTGCTCTAACACCAGTTCAGCTGCCATCTTCACCAGCTCGGCATGATGCCGAATGTCCTCTGGCTCACCAGTAATCCCAATCACACCAACTACTTGTTCATGAAAGCAAATAGGCAAGTTGATCCCGGGTCTCACTCCTTCTAAGCGCAAGGAGGTCTCCTGGTCAATTTCCACACTGTTCCCGCTTGTCAGCACAAGTCGTGCACCATCATGTTTCTGGCCAATCCTGTTTCGTTCACCAGAACCAATAATGACACCATCTGCATTCATCACATTGATGTTTTTATGTAAAATATGCATCGTACGTTCAACCATTTCTTGAGCCAATTCACTGGTTAAAAATTGCATGAGGCATCTCTCCTGAAGGTGTTTTCATTCAATGTATCATAGTGTCTTTGAACAATAAACGCAAAGTGTTTAAAAACCAGCCATTGACAAAGACACCCTAAAAGTGTTTAATCAAATCAAAGACCGACCGACAGTCTAGTTAAAAGAAAGGATGGCTTTATGAGAACCGTTAAACATCCTGAGGAACGTAAAAATGACATATTAAACGCAGCAGAAGCGCTTTTTTCAACCAAAGGCTATCAGAAAACAACGATTATTGACATATTAAAAGCCGTTGGCATTGCAAAAGGCACCTTTTATTACTACTTTGCATCCAAAGAAGAAGTAATGGATGCCATTATTGACAGGATCATCAAAGAAGATATCATCGTGGCAAAGCGTATTGCGGCTGATCCAGACCTTCCAGTCGTTGACAAACTATTTCGTATCATCATGGCGCAATCACCTCAGCAAGGAAGCCATAAACAGGGGATGATCGATCAGTTCCATCAGCCTTCTAATGCAGAAATGCATCAAAAAAGCTTAATTAAAGCCATTAAAGAACTATCACCAGTGTTGGCAGATGTCATTCAGCAAGGTGTAGAGGAAGGGACATTCAAAACGAAGTATCCGCAAGAGACGGTTGAATTCCTTCTCGCTTCTGCACAGGTCATATTTGATGAAGGCCTGTTTCAATGGACAGCCGAAGAAAGTATACAACGCGCTTTAGCTTTTATCGATATACTCGAATCCTCATTGCATGCAGATAAGGGGAGCTTTTCCTTCCTGCTGAAGCGATTATCTGGTGAGCAGGATGAAAATAATCAGTGATTGGTCACTTCAATACCAATCCTGCATACATTATAGACTGACGGTCGGTCTAAAAGGAGAGTGATATTTATGAATGTATTATTCAAAAGAGATTCATCTCACTTTATCTACCTCGTTCTCGGACAGATTATTTCCGTTTTCGGATCTTCTCTCATTCGATTTGTTCTATCTTTACATGTGCTTGATATGACACAACGAGTTGATTTATTTGCCTTACTTTTCGCTTTATCCAATATCCCGTTCCTTCTCTCCCCATTAGCTGGTGCAATCGCTGACCGGTTTAACAGAAGGAACTTGATGATTTTATTTGACGTCCTCGCCGGCATCATGATTCTTGCTTTTTATTTCTGGTTATTATCTGGAAATGATTCGCTCTACATGATAGGAGCTGTCATGATACTTCTTGGTGTGATGAGTACGTTCTATGCACCTACTGTGATGTCCAGCATTCCACAGCTAGTGAAAGAAGAGCAATTAGAACAAGCGAACGGCATCGTCAATGGCGTTCAGGCACTTTCAGGTGTTCTCGCACCTGTTATCGGTGGTGTTCTATACGGAATGATTGGAAGTCAATTCATTATAGGTGCCAGTGCCATCGTATTTTTCCTATCTGCGTGCATGCTCTTACGATTAAAAATACCCTTCTCCTCTAGTCCGCTGACAGATTCTATGGGCAAAGTGCTCATAAAAGATATGAAACAAGGATTTTCTTATATCGGCAGCCAGCCGTTTCTAAAAAGAACCATGCTGCTTGCTGCAATGTTAAATTTCATTCTTACACCATTTTTTATCGTAGGTGGCCCAATCATTTTAAGGGTCACAATGAAAACCAGTGACATCATGTATGGAATAGGAATGGGCTTGATTGAGTTCGCTGTCATCGCAGGTGCTCTGCTAGTTGGACTTGTAGCGAAGCATTGGCGCATTCCTACTTTATATCGCTGGATGCTTGTCATCGCCATCATCCTGCTGCCTGTGGCGTTCTCAACATCGACCATGGCTCTACAATTTGGCACTTATCCAGCTTATTTTCTCTTTTTAGCAGGATGTCTTCCAATTGCTATGCTGCTTACAATGATCTCGGTCGTTGTGATATCACATATTCAAAAGAAAACTCCAAATCAGCAATTAGGAAAAGTGATGGCCAATCTAACAATGGTTTCTCAATGTGCAGTTCCGCTTGGTCAAATGATGTATGGGTTCTTGTTTAATACGTTTTCAGCCAACATGTATGTGACTGTGTTAATCGTCAGTGTTTTCATGTTTGCCCTAGCCTACCTAACAAAAAATATGCTTCAACATGAAGGGGAATCAGCCTCATGAGATTCGCCTTTATAAAGAAAGACTTAACCCGCCACCGTCTTATTTCAATTGGTTTAACTATTTGCATCATGATGACTTCATTTCTCGCAGCAAGTGCCGCTCAAATGACAGTACAGCTGAATGGGTCCATTTCTGGCCTGCTCCATTCTGCTAAAGCGCCAGACTTTGTCCAAATGCATGACGGCGACCTAAATGAAAAAGACATTGAAGCATTTTCAAGTAAGCAGTCCATGGTAAAAGCTCATCAAATCGTCCCTATGATACCAATTGAACATGCAAACATCAGGTTCGGACATGAGCCTGCCAAAGCAGGTGTGATGGATCATTTATTTGTGAAGCAAAATCGCAATTTTGATTTTCTTTTAAATCAACAAAACGAGAAGCTCATTGTCAATAAAGGTGAAGTGGCTGTCCCAATTTATTTTCAACAAAAGTATCATCTCAACATAGGTGAAACATTACTGATTGAGAAAGGAGCTAATCAATTCACCTTTCGCATTAAAGCGTTCTTGCGAGATGCACAAATGAACCCCAGTCTAGTCAGTTCAAAAAGATTTCTTCTTCATAACGAGGATTGGGACGCAATAAATCAAGTGTTTCAACAAAAAGAGTACTTAATCGAATTTTTACTGCATGATGCCGCGCAGACAGATGCTTTTCAAGCAATCTATCAATCATCACAGATGCCACAACAAGGCCCAGCTGTCACACTGCCTTTGCTGCGCATGCTGAACGCATTGACAGATGGAATGGTGATTGCCATTCTTTTGCTTGTTTGCCTGCTGCTCATTAGTATAGCCCTTCTCTCACTCCATCTTGCTATGACGGCTTCTATAGAAGAAGATGAACGTGAAATTGGCATACTGAAGGTACTTGGGATTCCTTTAACAAAAATTAAGCAATTATACGTTGGAAAGTATGCCGTGCTTGCTTGTGCAGGATGTATAGCAGGCTATGTGTTAACACTTATATTTGGTGATATGTTTACGGCCAATATTCAGCAATACATGGGGAATCAGCCTTCTTTTGATCATTTGTTAATCCCGCTTTTTGTTTCTATTGTGACAGCAATGATCGTCATCTCTTGCAGCTATGCTGTCCTAAGAAAGTTTGGTCAAATATCAGCTGCTCAAGCCCTTCAAGGTGGTATCCATTCATCGAATCATAAGAAAAAAATACCTATGCACCTCAAGAAAAGCAGGTTCTTACCGATCCATATTTGGCTTGGTTTAAAAGACCTGATATCACGAAAGAAGTTGTACACAACGATTACTTGTATTATTGCACTTTGTACATTTTTAATGCTGATGCCTATTCAGCTATGGCATACCTTACAATCACCGAATTTCATCACATACCTTGGCTCTGGTAAAAGTGACCTCCGAATTGATATACGCCAAGGAAATCAACTAACGAAAAATACAAACGAAATAGAATCAATGATTCGTGAAGATCGGAGCATTCAAACAGCAGCCATCTATGAGACTGCTTCTCTTCAGTCGAAATCAAAGGAGAATTCATTAGAAACGCTCTATTTAGAAACAGGTGAGCTCTCAGCATTTCCCCTCACCTATTTACAAGGGCGGCAACCTTTAAAGAATGATGAAATTGCCTTATCCGTGTTAAATGCAGATTCACTTAAGAAAAAGATAGGAGAAAGAATCACTCTCGTAACTAACGGACATGAAACCCAAAGAACGGTGACAGGTATTTATCAGGACGTCACCAATGGAGGCAAAACAGCAAAAGCAATATCACAGCCATTTCCTCAATCAGCTCTTTGGAAAACCATTCAAATCCAACTAAAACCAGGAGTAAATATTGCAGAGAAAAAGGCGATATTTGAAAAAAAGGTATCTCCTGCAAAAGTGACAGATATGAAAGAATACGTTCATCAAACGATCGGCAGTACAGCAGCTATCGTAAAAGTCGTTGCATTTTTTGCTGCATTAGCTGCCTTTGGAACCGCCAGCTTAATGCTATTCATGTTTTTGCACATGTTAAAGGCGAAAGATTCAAGCCGGAACAACATGTTAAGAACAATTGGATTTTCTATAACAGATATAACAGCACAATATATAACAAGTTTTATTGTTGTTCTCTCTTTTGGCGCCTTTATTGGAACAATCGCGGTCAATACAATTGGTCCTGCTTTGATGAGTATAGGTGGAGCATCATTAGGGGCGTCGAGCCTCCAGTGGCTGTCACCGCAATGGGTGTCAGTTGTGTATCCACTCACACTATTTATTGTCAATTTAGCTTTGACCACCTGGTTATTAAAGACATTTTTTTCTAGTCAAACGACAAGGCATACACTTTAATAAGGAGTTGTTTCACATGGAACACTTGATTGAAACGAAGCGATTGTCACTGCATATCAATTCATTAAAAGGACAGAAACAAACGATTCTTAAGGATATTCATTTATCGATAAAGCGTGGGGAATTCGTGACCATTATGGGACCTTCTGGATGTGGAAAAACATCCTTACTTTATCAGCTTAGCGGCATAGAAACAGCTTCAACAGGAGAGGTCAATTATAAAGGCCGATCACTATCAGAAATGACAGAAAAACAGTTAAGTGCTCTGCGCTTAACTGAGATGGGATTTGTCTTTCAGCACAGCCACTTATTAAAAAATCTTAATCTATTTGACAACATCATTGCAGCAGCTTATTTAGCAAAGAAAAAGCCAAGACAAGAAGTGAATGAACGAGCTCAATATTTAATGGAAAAACTTGAAATTGATCATTTGGCAAATAGATATTTGACAGAAGTATCGGGAGGACAGCTTCAAAGAGCCGCTATCTGCCGAGCGCTCATGAATGAACCAGACATACTTTTCGCTGATGAACCAACAGGTGCTCTTAATTCCAGTACAACAAAGGAAGTGATGAATATTTTTTCAAGAATCCACTCTGAAGGAGCAACACTGCTGCTTGTTACACATGACCCCAAGGTGGCTCTTCGTTCTGAAAGAATCATGTTTATGAATGACGGAGAAATGGCAGACAGTTTACAATTAGGAAGATATGATCGTTCAACTGCCGAGAACCGAGAAATGAGATTAAATCAATGGCTGCAAAATTTAGGTTTTTAATTTGAGTAAAATCAGGCAGGAAACTGCCTGTTCTACTTTTTCTGGCACTCAAACGAGTAATCCATAGACAAACTATTTGTTTCTAAGATGATTTTGCCGCCAGCTTGTTGACAAGATTCTGTCAGCAGCTCAATTTCTTTGCTATAGAAGTATCTCTTTGACATATATAGAGTCACTAAAACAAGTAAAAGAGTCGTGATAATGACTGTGATTTGTCTGTTTAAGCTTTGAAATCTTTTTTTCATTTCAACATCCTTTCTAAAAGGTCGGAGTTGGTGTTTAATACTTACTTTTGTCGTCATCTATCAGTTCCTTATCTCATGATCTAGCAACATCATACCTGATTTTCTTTCCTAGATCGACCTTCCAACTTACCTATCGATTAACTAAAATCTAGGATCTTTTTAATTGCTAGGAACCACAGTCACTGTAACACCAAAGATATTACAAAATAAGATATGTACTTAATACCGTTCATACTAATTCGCCCCCTTTATTAATGCACTAAGCGCTGGCAGATTCCCATCCTTGACTGCGCTCTTTCCAACGATTTTTATGATCTCAACAGTTAATTTACCCCATAGCTTTTTTAGATCAGTTTTGCATTCTACCTGTAATAAATCAAATTCCAGTGAAGTCAATGATCTTGTTGATCACACATGATTTCCATAATTTATTAGAAGCTTCTATATCATCTGACTTGTAACTTGTTGAGTTTTATCTATCAATGGATTCTATAAATTTGTTTTTTAATGTAATTTTAAGGTTTTTTTGTTTATGAACATGTTAAAATATAGAACGTTAGTAACTTAGGATTCTTTCATCTTACAGGGAAATTTTTCAGGCTAAAAATTTAACAATTTACAATTTAATAGTTTTTTATTGTAAAATACAGTTAGGAGTTGATTGTGAAATAATTAAGGAGAGATGAGGAGTCTATGAATAAAAAGTATAAATTTAATGTCACTGGTTTTATTATAATGATTATTTTTGTAGTTGTTATTTTTAATCTTACAATTAAAACTGGGAATTTCTATCTTATTCCTATCATGGTTTTGGGTGCTGTTATTATTCAATTTCTGTTTAATCACTTTATCAGATATGACCTTTTTAAAAAAATAAGTAAACGATGAGGTAAAATAAATGAAAAATAAAATGATTATTACTGGTTTAGCTGCATCACTCCTAATTGGCCTACCATTATCTGGGGGTGGGAGCAATGTTTTAAATGCTAAAGAAATCAAAATACAAAATGATGAATTTAGTGGGATTGAAAAAGTTGAAGAAAATAAAATATTTCTTAATTCGGGAATTGTTGTAACTAAAGTAAGTGATGAAAAAACAACAGCAACTGATGAAGATGGGAATTTAGAATTTGAAGTAATTAGAAAATCTGAAAGTCAATTAGAATTAAAAAATTTAAAAACTGGCGAAGTTAAAGAAATTGAAATTAATTCAGAAGTATATTATGAAACTCCTTTAGAACAAGCAAAAACAGATGCACTTATTAATAAAGATAATCAAGTATCAGAAGTAACTACATATGCAGCTGGACCTCCGAAAGGATCAGTTAATGGATATAAATACAAGAGAACTACAAATCATAATACCTTACTAGATTCTGCTAAAGAAGGAGCTATAGTTGCTATTATTACATCAGTCTGTGGACCATTAGGTACTGCAGCAGGAGTAGCATATTCAATTGCTTCAGTATATAAAGCTTCAAAATCTAAAATGATGTATTGGAAAGAAAGAACTTATACAAAACAGATAGGGAAATGGCAACTTTCTGTAAAAACCCAATACAATTACTATAAAGATTCAAAGTATAAAAAATATATCAAGACTATTACAAAATATAAAACGTATCAAGGTGGAGGAATTTAATAATTCATCTATCCAAAAAACAGACTCAAATGAGTCTGTTTTTTTAATAAAAATGCCTTGTTGTATTAGAAACAGTAAAACTGATACATCAAAAATTTAAAAATTAGGGAAGATCTATGGTAAAGGGCCATTGTCATTGGTGTTCCATTTCCAAAATTGCCACCACTTTTTTTGTTGAACTGCAGCAATCTGTTTTTTCATTTCTTCATTCTCTTTTAGAGCCTCTATGAGGTTTTTGTCGCGTTCCTCAAGCTTAGCCTCAATGTAGTGTTGATGTTCATGAATTGTCTGAATAAGAGATTGGATGATTTGTTTTTGTTCATTCATTTGTGAGTGAAGAGTATTCCTTATGTCCTCTATCGACTCATTCAGCGTCAATGTTGTACTTTCTGTATGATTGTATATTTTGATATTGATTGGATGTCCTTCATTAGTGAGGATGGTCTCAATGTTTTCTATAGAATTTCCTTCTACGTATAAACCACGAATTTTTTCAGCAAAGGAATGGACTCATTTGCTACTAAATAGCTTTCTCCGTTTTTCTTTATGTTCAAATGATGGCCATGTTGACGAATGTATCTTCGTAATGTGGTATCTGGTATTTGAAGTTCTTTCTCATTTATTTGTAATATACCAATGATATTTTCGATCATAATCCTAAAGCCCATTGTATATACTCCTCTTTTAGACAATTAAAAAAGATTTTAATCATTTGTAAAAACATTCAATCACCATTACAAATTCGTTCATCACATGACCATTGGTCCTTTTTATTACCCCTTGTCAATCGCCTCACCGAAACGATTATATTTTACCAAAAATTGTGATATCGTTTTTTATGAAACAGGTGAAAGGATCTTAACGAGGTGAAATTTCCATGGCTATCATTTCTGCTGAACAGGTGGGGAATCGTTTAAATGATTGGAGAATTGCAATTCGCAAGCACGATGTACACAGTGCAAAAGCAATGTATACAGAATTAAAGGAATTACTTCAAAAAATGGAAGAGAATCAGGAGGTCTTGACCTATTACTCATTGCTAGAAGGCAAGTATAAGCTCATGTTATATGAACGAAGAGGTACGAAACTGAAAGAACAGCCAGAGCCGGATTGCCCCTCTAAAACAAACGACTTAATTGAATACTATTTTTACCTATACAAAGCTCTTTACGCGTCATATAAAAGAGACTATGCATCAGCCATTGGACTGTTTAAAATTGCCGAGAAAAAACTACAACACATTCCTGATGAAATAGAAGTAGCAGAATTCCATACGAAAATCGCTAACTTATATATGCTGCTTCGTCAAAGCCTAATTTCTCTACACTACATTCAGAATGCTATTGATATTTTCAAAAGCCATGAAGGATATGAAAGAAGACTAGCTGCAGCCTTTGTCATCGCCGCTGCTAATTATATGGACATTGGCGACTTTATAAGGGCAGAAAATTACTACAAAAAAGCATTACACATCGCAGACAGTCTCAATGATCATTTTCTAACATCACAGCTTTATCATAATATCAGTATTTTGTACGCCGAAGCTGGCGAATCAAAAAAATGTATCGATGCCCTAGAAAAGGCTCTTAGTGACGAAGACTATCTCTCATCGTGTTACTTCCATCACTCCATGTACATGTTAATGAAAGAGCTGCTTTCTATCGATGAAAGGACACAAGCTCTCTATTACTTCGAATTGGTTAACCAAAAACATGAATCAGAGAAATGCCCCATCTATACAGCAAAAATGAATTTGCTTTACCATCTATATTTCACTGAAGATATGGCTCAAAAAGCTCAAGCCTGTTTCGATGAAATCAGCATTCTTAAAAAATTAAAAGATGCTGAAGGAGTCTGTGAATTAAGTGCATTAGCAGCAAAACACTTTGAAGAGCTGGGAGCAATTCATCAAGCCTACTTCTTTTTGAAGGAAGCTGATCGCATGAAACATCCTATCATTGACTGGGGGAATTCTAATGAAAAAAATGAGTTTATTGATTATCACTTTGACCATCGTTGTTTTAGGACAAACAGGGACTTTCAATTCATTAAATGATGAAAATGGTCCAACAGAACGACCTATCGGAACTTAATATAAACATTTGCCAAATAAAGAACCACTCGCCTCATCAAGGCAAGTGGTTCCACATTTATTTTAGTTGCTGATAAGAAATGAGGCGGTGTATATGTACCGCAAGATAAGTCAGCTCATCATTAGGAATGATGATACTATGCACCTGTTTAATATAGTCTTTGATCTTAAAAGCAACATCCATCGCTTGAGGATATAAATGTGCAATTTGTTCAAATAACTCATTTTCTTGATCTGATAATAATTTATCAGCATAAAATCTTTCTACAAAGAATTTCACATGTGTAATGAACCGGCTGTAATGAATATTCTCTTGATCCATTTTCATATTCAACGTATAGCGAACAAGATTGACAATACTTCCGATCATCTTGGCGTATTTCATACCATCTTTCGACTCGGACTCTTCACCTAATGCATTAATCAAGTGAAAGGCAATATTGGCAGCTTCTTCTTTTGGTAATTGTATGCCCAATGTGTCATTGACTAACTCAAGTGCGTAGTTCCCTACTTCAAATTCTTCTGTATAGTAATTTTTGATTTCCCAATACACACGATTCGTAATATTAATATTCTTTTTATGACGTTCCACTGCAAAATTCAAATGATCCATTAAGGTAAAATAAACACCTGAATTTAAAGTTGAGCTTAACCGTTTTTCTGCATATTGGACGATTTGCTGAGTTAAATCGATAAACTCCTGAGGCATTGAATCTAACAATTGAAGAAATTCTTTTGCTCTCATGTTATCGACTGACATAAAGACTTGGTCCGCTTTTTTCTCTTCTATCATTTGACCTGGTTTCTGGCCATAGCCAATTCCTCGGCCGAACAAAACCATCTCCTGTTGGTTCTGATCTTCAGCCAGGACCACGCTCGAGTTTAAAACTTTTTTGATTTTAAACATCGTCATCACCTGTTTTCATGATTGTGGTGTTCAATCAAGCGATTCACCATTTGTCTCAATGACTTTTTGGTACCAATAAAATGAATCTTTTCGAGATCGTTTTAATGTCCCGTTCCCGTCATCATCTTGATCTACGTGAATGAAGCCGTACCGTTTTGACATTTGTGATGTACCTGCACTAATAATATCAATCGAGCCCCAGCTCGTATATCCAAAGAGATCGACGCCTTCTTCAATGGCTTCTCTCATTTGACGGAAGTGCTCTTTGAAATAGTTAATACGATAGTCGTCATGGATTGAACCATCACTTTCAACTATATCCTTTGCACCCATGCCGTTCTCGACAATGATAAGAGGTTTTTGATAGCGATCATACAATTCGATCAAAGAAATTTTCAGACCAACCGGATCAATTTGCCAGCCCCAATCAGTTGAAGGAAGATAAGGGTTTTTGACTCCACGAATGGTATTCCCTTCTGTCTCTTCTAATCCATCTTGGGCTGATTCCGTTAAAGACATATAGTAGCTAAATGAGATAAAATCTACTGTGTTTTCTTTTAAAATGGTAAGATCATCTGCTTCCATATGAATATGAATATCTTTTCTCTCAAGCATACGCTTGATCAGTGGCGGATACTCGCCAAACACCTGAACATCTGCATAGAAATAGTTTTCTAAGTTTTGTTTCAAAGCTTGTTCTACATCATTCGGGTGGCACGTATGCGGATACGTTGTCAATTTTGTCAGCATACATCCTACCTGGCTGCCTGGAATGATACGATGGCAATCTGCTGTTACGAGAGCAGATGCAACAAATTGATGATGAAGTGCTTGGTACACCGTCTCTTCTACTTTTCCTTCTGGGCAGCGATCAGGAATTATTCCCGCTGTAATGAAAGAGTGTCGGTGAATACTATCAATTTCATTAAAGGTAAGCCAATATTTCACATCATCTTTATAACGTTCGAAACAAACATTGGCGAATTTCACAAAGAGGTCGATTACTTTTCTTTCAACCCAGCCGTTATATTTCACACTAAGGGCTAAAGGCATTTCATAATGAGAGAGAGTCACGATCGGTTCTATGTTGTGTTTTTTCATTTCTGCAAATACACGATCATAAAATTGCAGCCCTTTCTCATTCGGTTCAGCTTCTTCTCCAGTAGGGAAGATACGACTCCATGCAATAGAAATTCGAAGTGTTTGAAATCCCATTTCAGCAAAGAGAGCCAAATCCTCTTTATAGTGATGATAGAAATCGACACCTCTGCGTTTTGGGTATTTTTTATCGTCTGGATCTTTCATCGCACGATCTATATTTTCAGTGGTAACTGCAAGATGGCCTTCATAATCTTCTACACTCAAGTTGGAACGGTACATTGCAATATCTGCAACAGACGGCCCCTTTCCATCTATATTCCAGGCGCCTTCTGCCTGGTTAGCAGCAATGGCGCCGCCCCATAAAAATCCTTTTGGAAAACCTTTGATTTTTGTCATATGATTAGCCTCCTAATTGTGTAACAACCATCAATGTATCTTGACGATTGACCTCTTGTAATGGCTGTACCTTAATATCATATTGATCTGTATTTGTGACTACAGCAAGTGTTACTGGATCATATCCTGCTTCCATGATTTTTTCTAGATCAAATTCAATCAATAAATCACCCGCTTGAACACGATCTCCAGCCTGTACTTTTGGATGGAAATACTGCCCTTCCAACTGAACGGTGTCAATGCCGATGTGGAATAATACTTCAACTCCATGGTCCGTTTTCATACCAAGTGCATGGTTTGTTTCGAACAGCAAGGTTACCTCTCCATCTACAGGTGCATAAAGTGCTCCTTTTGAAGGTACAATGGCAATTCCTTCTCCCATGACCTTTGAAGAGAAAATATCATCTTTCACTTCGGATAGAGAGATCATTTGGCCAATCACAGGGCTTTTGAATGTTTCGCCTGCTCCAATTTTTTCAGCAAACCCAGCTTGATCCTTTGTCTTTTCTTCTACTGTTCGATCTTTACCTAATATAAAAGCAGCGATAAAGGCGACAATAAACGAAATGACCGCTCCAATGATAGCAAACATCAGATTTCGCGGGAGCTCATCTGATATAAACATCGACATGCTTGCTAAACCAGGGCCAACAAGCACAAAGGCTTGTATACCAACTAATCCAATGAAAATTCCGCCAACAAACGAACCAATCATAACACTTCCTAGAACTCGCTTATTTTGCAGTGTCACACCATACAGCGCTGGCTCTGTGATGCCAAAAAAGGCTGATATCCCTGCCGAAATGGCTGTTGATCTAAGTACCTTGTCTTTTGTTCGAAGTGCCACAGCGAAACACGCTCCACTTTCCGCAATATTATGCGCAAGTGATGCCGGTAAGTAAAGTGCTTCTTTCCCAAGGGTTCCCATCGTTGTGACTGCATAAGGAACCATTGCTTTATGCATGCCCGATGCAACCATGAATGGGAGGACCGCTGCTAAAATGGCGACAGCTACCCAACCTACCGTATTAAACATCGCAAGAATAATAGATGAAAAACCTTGCCCCGCTGTAAAACCAATCGGTCCTAACAGAAGTAGCGTAACTGGTACAGTAATGACCAATGACATCATCGGAACGAAGAAAATCCGAATTGGTTTTGGTGAAAACCGTGTAAAGAATTTTTCCATTTGCGCGTAAAGCAATACAGAAAGGATTGCCGGAAACACTTGATACGCATAAGCTATATTTTTCACATCGAATGACAGTAATTGTGCACCTTCTGTAAGCATCGCCGTCATGTTCGGCAGAAGAAGCGCACCGACTGCTGATAGTGCGACCAGTGGGTTTACTTTTAGTTTATTCGCCGTCGTTACAGCAACTAGTAAAGGCAGAAAGTAAAGTGGTGCGTCACCTACCATGTTCAGTATTTGATAGGTTTGTCCCTTTGCATCCATCCAGCCTAATAAAGAGAAAAGGAGAAGAAATGATTTTAAAATTCCTCCGCCTGCGATAGCTGGTACAAGCGGCTGAAAGACACCGACAATGAAATCTAACAGAACTGTGCCTGCTTTTCTTTTTTCTTTTGGCTGATTGGATGGCACGTCTTGGCTTGATGAGCTGCTGCCTATTAAATTTGTTACCTTTTGATACACTTCAATGACGTCATTCCCAATGACTACTTGGCATTGTCCTGTCATTCTGACAGCTATGACACCCGGTGTTTTTTCCAGTGCTGGTACATCTGCTTTTTTCTGATCAATGAGTGTGAAGCGAAGTCTTGTTGAACAATGCTCAAGGTGCGCAATGTTTTCTTTGCCACCTACATGCTGTAAAACGTCTTTGGCAACTTGTGTGTAATTCATTTTTCCTCCCCCTTTTCTCATACATGAGACCTATATTTTGGCAATAAAAAAAGGACCTAAAACGACAAATAAAAGAAAAATTCATCGTTTTTAGATCCTGCCTGCATGACCAGTCACATGTCTAATTTATTGATATTGGATTTGTTTTTAGTATATATGCATTATATGAAAGCGTCAACATTTATTTTTCTAAAAATTATTGGGGTCTATATACCTAAAATACTTTTCTCTATTCACTTATAGGAAACCTTCTACTCTTTTGTTCCTTCTATCATCAATCAACAATATTTTTCTCCACAAAAAACCAGATAAGTTGATTCACTCATCTGGTTTAAATTCATCTATTTTCTCTTTTCTTCTGCCTTCTTTTTAAATGCTTTCGCTTGTTTTTCATATTCCTTTTTCGTGACAGCTTTTAACTCTACTGAATCGCCTGTCATGATATATGGTTTAGGGAGTTTTTTATATTCCTTCCTCGTGAAAGCTTTTAACTCTACTGTACCGTCTGTCTTTTTAATTGGCAGCTTTACTGATTTTGCATCTCGATCAGTCGAACCTATAATGACACCATCTTCAATTATAGGATCATAGCTCATTTCGAAAAATCCTGCCCCATCAGTAAAGCCCCCGACCTCTATTTTCATTTCTTTATAGGGCTTACAACCTTCTTCAGAAACAGTTGTTATTAAAAAGGAGCCGTCCCATCCATTCTCAACATGCATGCTTTCCACTTGTAAAAATAGTTGTTTATCCTCTGCCGTATATAGAAAACCATATACTTTCGCCACTTTATCCCTGAAGTGTCTCATATTTTCATAATATCTAGTTTCTGATGAATCAACTAGATTTTGATGTCGATTTTGAATCTTTTTTTGATACGTATCTAGCTTTTTTTGATTGATTGCTTTATAAATCGTGCTTTGCTTCTCGCCTTGTTTTTTCACAGAAAGGTTTTTCCCCGAAAAATGAACTTCGTATATGATCGTTTCTTTTCCTTTTTTCATTTGAAATTCATACCCATTTTCTTTTGAATGGCCGGTTATGACATATTGTTTTTTATATAATTGAGGGTCCCACCAAATTTCTTCTATATATCTTTCATTCAAATGGCCTGTTACTTTCCCTTTGTTCTCAAATACCTCAAACCAGCTCAGTCTATCCTGAGTTTTATACGCAAATGCATAGGAATGATTCAATGAATTTTTTTGTGCGATTGCTTGATATGCTGTCCAGCCGCCTCCACCCAAGATGAGTACGGCCAGGATAGACACGACCCACATTTTCAATTTGCTCATACGTACCTCCTCTAATATATAATTGAGAAATCCACCTCAACAATATTTCACCATTTTTTCAACTAAATCCTTATTAGTTTGAAAATAGATCTTAGAATATTTGCGATAACGACTTAAATCTATGCAAAGCATTTTCCTTTTTTCATGGAGAAGTTAGAAATGTTAACCCCATATTCACCTGATCCAATACGGTCTATTTTTTCTTTTCTTCAGCCTGCTTTTTAAATGCTTCCGTTTGTTCTTGATATTCCTCTTTCGTGACAGCTTTAAATTCTATTGTACCGCCTGCCATTTTAAAAGGAAGCTTAATTGAGGTTGCGTCTCGATCGGTTTCACCTACAATAAAATCATTTTCAGTTCCAATTCCAGGGTAAGTGACCAAATCAAACATCATACCGTCCGAAATACCTCTGGCCTCATATTTTGTTTCTTTATAAGTTTCACTACTATCTCCAGGAACGGTTCTCATCAGAAAAGATCCTGACCATTCAGACTCAATATGCATGCGTTTTACTTGTAGAAATAGCTGATATGAACCATCCTCTGACGTGTACAAATAACCGTAAGTACCCGTTACTTTCTTGATGAAGTTTCTTACATAATCATAAAATCTATTCTCTGTGTCATCCATCAGTTCATCATATCGGTCATGAATGTCCTTTTGTACAGCTCGTAGTTTTGTTTGATCAACTGCTTTGTATGTGATGCTTTGTTTTTCACCTTGTTTTTTCACAGAAAGATCTTTTTCAACAGGGTGAACTTCATATGTGACCGTCTCTTTCCCTTGCTTCACTTGAAATTCGTAACCGTTTTCAATCGTTTTGCCGGTTAATTTATATTTGTTGATAAATAGATTAGGATCAAAATGCCTTTTTGGATTTTCCTCCAAAATGGTTTCATTCAGATGACCTGTGACTTTTCCTTTTTTCTCCGTTACTTTGAACCAGTTCACATGATCCTTTGTCTTATATGCAAAGGCGTAAGATTGATTCAATACACTCTTTTTTGCATTTGCTTGATATGCTATCCAGCTGACAGCACCCATGATTAGTACCGCTAGAATTGCCACGATCCAGATTTTCGATCTATTCATACATACCTCCACCGACAGAATTTAATTTTTTCTATCAATATATGAGTGAGTCACCTCCTTTATCGAATTTTTTTCAACAACCCCTTGTATCTGCCACTCCACATCATTTATTATATATCTAAAAGATATATCTTTTAGATAGGTGTGTTGATATGAAAAAATACAATGATACGACGTATGCGATTTTAGGTATTTTAACGACAGATTGTAAGTCAGGGTACGAAGTGAAGCAATTAATTGATAGGAGCTTGCATCATTTTTGGAAAATCAGTTATGGACAAATTTATCCAGCTTTAAAGTTAATAGTCGAGGAAGGCCTTGCGGAGGTTTCACCTGCTGCTAGCTCTGGTCGCTCAGACAAGCGGGAATATCATTTGACTGAAAAAGGACTGGACACGTTAAGAGAATGGCTGGCGCAGCCGCTCGATCAGTTACCAACAGAGCGTAATGAGGTGTTATTAAAGTTATTCTTCGGTCAATATCTTTCGTTTGAGAAAAAACTAGCGCTTTTACAGGATTATGAGAGGCAGCTCCGTATTCGTTATGAGACATATGTTGCGATTGAACAAAACATTCAAGAGCTTTACCCAGATGAAGCGGATGCGAAGTATTGGCTGTTTACTTTAGATTATGGGAAAAGAGTGGCTCAAGCAGGAATTGATTGGTGCGTGGAGACATTCCATTCGATGAAGAAGGAAGGGTAAATGAATGAAAAAAGACATACGTGCTGGCAGATTTACAACGGACAATTCTGATTCGATTGTGGTGTTCATTATCGGAATGAGGATCAACAAACGCTGGGCCATTCATCAATGGATGCCTGTGTTCATGGCGATGCCTGGCATGATCAAGGAGCTGTATACCCATCAAGAGGAGCTAGGGTTTCTTGGGACAGAGAATTACTTTGGATTACGCACGACAGCAATGATTCAATATTGGAAATCAACAGATGACCTCCTTGCCTATGCCAAGATGGAGAAGCATTTGGCTGCTTGGAAAAGATTTAACCAAATGGCACGAAATAATGATGCGGTCGGAATTTATCATGAAACATACCAAATTCAAGCCGGCTCGTATGAATCCGTCTACGTGAACATGCCTTCCTACGGACTGAGCCAAGCGAGAGCGCCTATTCCAATTGACAAAGGAAAACAAACAGCGAAGGAACGTCTGAATACAACAAATTCCTAGAGAGCGATTCTCTAGGAATTTCTTTTTGCAACAGATACAAAATGCTTTAATATGCGGGCTGTTAATCCCCATATGGTGTAGTTTTCGTAATCATAAAACCATTCCTCGATTGAACGGCTCCCCCAGCTGTATTTTTCACCATTCATGATTTTTTCATAAGGGAAGTCCTCTCCTGGTGTTGGCTGAACGGATACATGATGTAGGTACGGCTCATATTGGCTGAGCCATGATAGAGGCACGGTAAAGGTCTCTTCTACTTCTTCTTGATTAAAGGAGTGTTTCACTTTTTGCTCATCAATGATACCGACATATGGGTATACGACAAAGGATGGAGAAGCGATATAAGGACTGAGCTGCCCAACGATTTCGACCGATTCTGGCGGGATACCCAGCTCTTCATGTGTTTCTCGCAGTGCAGCTTCCTGTGCTGTTTCACTGCCGTCGAGCTTGCCCCCAGGAAAGCTAATATCCCCCGGCTGTTTTCTCATCGTCAGCGATCGTACCTCAAATAATATATGCCATTCTCCATTTACTTGTACTAAAGGGATAAGGACTGCTGCTTTGAACGCTGTCTCTTCTCCAATGAACAACGGTTGTGATTGATGTAAGTCATTTTTTAATTGATCAATGAACACGGCCATCACCTGTTTTCTGTTTCTCTTTCCTTTAGCGTATCATGGTTCACCTTTTCAATAAAGATGATCTTTCTGACAATAATTTTTATCAATTTGACAACTTTACTTGTCAAATTGAATATAATACTTTACAATCAAGGAAAGATTTCAATTAAAACTTGAGGTGACAGAATGAAAAATCGGTTAAAAGAGCTTCGTGCGCGTGATGGTTTAAACCAAACTGAGCTTGCGAAACGTGCAAAGGTCTCTCGTCAAACCATCAGCTTAATGGAACGTGATGAATTAATGCCGTCTCTCTTGCTCGCTGTTAAGCTTTCACGAATTTTTCAGGAACCCATTGAACGTATTTTTCTATTCGAGGAGGATGAACTATCATGAAAACTGTATACAAAATGCTCTTAGGTGCTCTCCTTGGCTTTCTCGGTGCTTATTGTCTGCTGGCAGCCGAATTTGAGATGACACTTCTTGATATTGCATTTGAAGCGACTCTTGTTATCAGTGGAGTGACAATTTTATTGATTATTTATTGTTTTTCAGGGATTTCACGTATGAAAAAAAGAGTGTCTCTTTCGGTCTCTGGAGATGAGGAAGATGAACTGGAGGCAAAGCAATATCGGACCTTTACTGATTCGACATTAGCCAATACGGTGAGTACGATTTTGTCCATTATTGCCATCGGTATAACCATCGTCACCGAGCAGCCACTCTGGTTGATTCTGGTCAATGCTGCTTTATTTATCGTCACCATTATCAGTTCTTATGCAGCGATATCCGTCCTCAAACTTGTCTATCCTAATCGCAATCTGCCAAATCCGTCCGACAAAGACTATAGTAAAAAGCTGCTCGCCATTTCAGACGAAGGGGAAAAGCATGTCATGCTTGGCGGACTGTTTCACACGTATCAAATGATGAATATTCTATTGACCAGTGCCATGTTTATTTTGATTGTGTATTCCCTTGGAGCCAATCACTCTCAGCTGTTCTCGATCGTGGTCATTGGGGTTGTTTTGATCATTTTGAATGCAAATTATGTGCTAAAGATTAGAAATCGTTAAATGATAAAAAGCACAGCTCTGTCAAAAGGCTGTGCTTTTTCCGTCCGTTACGAAGCACGGCGTTTCTTTCGTGCATAAATCAAAAATAAGAAACCAAACCATACCGGTGTCAATAGTAGCGCAGGACGTGTTGCATCTGCGAAGAGCATGATCACGAGAATGGCTGCAAAGAGCGCAAGAACGCAAATATTCACAAAAGGTGTGAACGGTGCTTTAAAGGTAGATGCTGCATGCAGTTCAGGCCGTGTTTTTTTATATTTCAAATGACAAATTAAAATAATACTCCATACCCAAATGAAACAAATGGCACTAATCGTCGTAACAATCCCAAAGGCTTGTTCGGGAATCAGCTTGCTTAAAAGAGCACCGACCGATACTACAATCGTTGAAACGAATAGCGCATTACTAGGGACAGCGTGCTTGTTCAAACGTCCAAAGGAAGCTGGCCCCTGCTTTTGATGACTGAGATTATACAGAATACGGCTTGTCGAGAACATGCCGCTATTACAAGCTGATGCCGCAGACGTCAACACAACAAAATTGATAAGCCCCGCTGCTACTGGTATCCCAATGAGCCCAAAGGTTTTCACAAAAGGACTTTCTGATGCACTGAGCTCAGTCCATGGGTTGATACATAGTAAAACAAAGATCGCACCCACATAGAAAAATAGAATTCTTAATGGAATCTTATTAATCGCAGAGGGAATGTTTTTTTGCGGATTGGCTGTTTCTGCTGCGGATACGCCAACCAGTTCAACTCCCACATACGCAAAAATCACCATCTGGAATGACAGCAAGAAGCCTGTGACACCATTCGGGAATAACCCGCCATGAGACCATAAATTCGTTACTGTCACCGGTCCGGCATCGGTTTGAAAACCAATGATTAAAAGAACAATTCCAACACCGATCAATAATAGAATCGTAATCACTTTAATGAGTGCAAACCAAAATTCCATTTCTCCGAAAAGCTTCACTGTTAGTAGATTCAATCCTAGTAAAATCAACAAACAAATGATGGCAGGAATCCATTGCGGAATGTCAAACCAATACTGTACATACACCCCAACCGCAATGACATCCGCCATCGCTGTCATAATCCAGCAAAACCAATATGTCCACCCTGTCACAAAAGATGCCCACGGGCCGAGATAGTCCTCTGCAATATCGGTTAATGACTGATAGCCTGCCTTCGATAGAAGCAATTCTCCAAGTGCCCTCATGACAAAAAAGATGGCCATTCCGACAATTAAATAAGCAAAAATGATTGATGGACCTGCCAATTGAATGGCTTTTCCAGAGCCTAAAAACAGCCCTGTTCCAATGGTTCCGCCAATGGCAATCAATTGTACATGACGGTTTGATAAATCTCGTTTTAATTCTTGTTGTGCCAATGCTAACACCCTCCTACGACACGATCTTATACTGAAATAATGAACTCTTTAAAAAGTCCATAAAAAAAGAGATTGGATGCGCTCCAATCTCACGGTCATAAAAGAATAGCAAAATAGAGAAAAGTAATACACGGCATCATCCATGTATCACAAATACAATATTTCGTACTCTTCTGTCCTTTTGCCTGAGATTGTGAACCCTTCGGCGCCGCACATACATGCGGTCTCTCCAGAAGCTGCTCCTGCTATAGTGTGACCCACAGCAATCATAGCCTTCGTTATTTAATTAAAATGTTGCTATTTCTGAATAATTTTATATTTTACGCCTCAATCAGAAAGCTGTCAATGGTAATCTTTTATGATTTACAGTGATACCCATATGTCTTCACTTCATCAATCCCCCCTAATTCATGTATAATAAACCAAAAGATGTTCGGCTCGTCTGATGGAGAAATCCCTCTTGATCATGAACAAAGTTAGGCAATCCATTGAAGTTGGTGAAGATAAATGAAAAAAATGAACAAACAGCGTGTCACATTACAGGAAGTCGCCAAGCATGCCGGTGTCTCGACTTCAACGGCATCACTCGTTGTTCGAAACAATCCTAGAATTTCTGAAGCCACTCGAAACAAAGTGCTTCAATCCATGGAGGATTTAGGATACGTATACGACCGCGTTGCTGCCAACATGCGGTCAAAAAGCTCAAATATCGTTGGTGTGATTGTGACGGATATTTCTAACACCTTTATTTCGGAGTTTTTAATTGGCGTGCAAACCACGCTTGAATCATTGGGCTATACCGTTTTACTTGGTACGACCTTTGACAGTGTCGACAAACAGGAGCGGCTCATTTCCACCATGGTAGAGCACCGAGTGGGCGGAATTATTTTAAACCCAGCTTCGAAAAGCTCTGCTCGAACCGTCAAACAATTAAATCAAATTCGCACGCCAAAAGTACTGGCAAATCGTGAATTATCAGATGTGCAATGTGATTATGTCGGTGTTGATTATGAACAAGGTACTTGGATGGCGGTTCATCATCTTCTTCAAAAGGGACATCGGCGCATCGCCTTCTTAGGGGGGATCAAGACCTCATCGACTTGGATTGAGCGGATGAAAGGTTTCAAAAGAGCCCATGACGAAGAAAATGCGGCAATTGATGATTCCCTTATTATTGATATCGTACCTACTCGTGAAGGCGGGAAAGAAGCACTCGCTCAAGTGATGGATCAATCCGAGCCTCCTACCGCTATTTTTTGTTTTAGTGACTTAGTTGCATTTGGAGTCATGCAAGAACTATCAGCACGGGGCATCCAGCCAGGTGAAGATATTGATGTGGTTGGATTCGATAATGTTCCTGAAGCGGAGATGTACCATCCGCCGCTCACCACTGTTTCTTCCTTCCCCCGATCCATCGGGGCAAAAGCAGCGAACCTTTTATATCATAAAATGCACGAGCAGGATGAAGAGCTGCAGCGATTGATTTTAAAGCCTCAACTTCATATTAGAGAAACCTCTCCATCATGATGAAAAGAGAATTGTGTGCAGCAATTCTCTTTTTTTATTGAACAAGTCAACTATTTCTTTGTTTCATTTTTCTTTTTTTAAATCACAAAGTCATAAACTTGACACATTTAAAATGCAGGAGTATATTTATCTCGTTGCTTCTTTTAGTATATCGTTATACCTATTTCGTCATATCGTTATTTCTATCAAAAAACAGTTAAAAGTGATTTTTTATGATTCTGATCAAATCATGAAGTTTCACTTCCTAATCAAGGCTGTTATTATTTTTTACATTTTAGTAGAACGATGTACTTAATTGGAGAACAGATGAATATTCATTATTTTTTCATCAATAAGGGGTGTTGTGATGGGCTTCATATTATTCATTTTGAAGGAAACAATAACAAAGGGTATACAAAGAATTTGACCTTAAAGGGGTTTCAAATATAGGAGTGGGAACATGAAAAATCCTTATATTAAATCGTCACTTGGCATGTATTTAAACTACTTCATGCTTGGCATGATCAATATTATTGTAGCTTCCAACATGGACAGCTTATCTGAACGCTACCATGTAGATATTCCGAAAATCAGCTTGCTTGTATCGGCGATCGGAATTGGTAAACTCATTGCTCTCTTTTTCTCAGGTCGGTTAGCCGATAGCTGGGGACGTAAGCCTGTCATTATTACAGGAAATTTTCTTTACTTATTATTCTTAATCGGTATTCCAACGACAACGAGTTATACACTGGCATTTATCTTTGCGATTTCAGCAGGTATTGCCAACTCACTGCTTGATTCAGGAACCTACCCTGCTTTGACAGAGTCATTTCCGAAAAAAGCAAGTTCGGCTTCTGTTTTAGTAAAAGCGTCTGTATCCATTGGGGCGACTGTTCTTCCATTTATCTTGGCGTACCTAGTGGCACATGACATCTTCTGGGGCTGGGCGTTCTTTGGACTAGGGCTTCTTTATTTACTTGTAGGAATTTACTTACTCTTTATGCCATTCCCGAACCATAAGCAAGTTTCTTCACAAGATGCTCTTCCAGTACAGGACCAGCTGAAGGAAGAACCAAAAATGCTTGGTGAAGGCTTAGCCGTTGTTCTTATGGGATTCACGTCGACTGCATTGTTTGTCGTATGGCAGACATGGCTTCCGCAGCTCGGGTTAAAATTAATCGGACTTGGCACAGGACAAGCCACACAGCTTCTATCTTATTTTAGTATTGGTGCACTCGTATCTGTTCTCTTGCTTTCGATCGTCTTAGATAAATTCATTTCACCGATTATGGTGGCAATCATTTATCCAATTGGGGCGTTCCTTGCAATGCTTTCACTTTTCCAAATCGAAACGTACAGCATTGTCATTGTCAGCACCTTCTTCTTAGGGCTATTTACAGCAGGAATCTTCCAGCTGGCGATGAGTATTATGATGAAATTGTTCCCGACAAACAAAGCAACGGCTTCATCCTACGTTAATATTGCGGCAAGCTCAGCGTTTATTCTCGTGCCGCTCATTACAAGTGGGTTGGTCAGCACGTACGATATTAAAATGACGTTATTTTTCGATATGATCATTGCGGTTATTAGCGTATTACTAGCGGTCTTTGTTCTTGGACGCATGAAAAAATTATTTAGATAATTAAAGGAGATGTCAATCATGACAAACATACATGAACGAAATATTGATGGAAAAACAAAATTAGTCGGTCTTCTTGCTACACCAATCGGACACAGCCTTTCACCACGTATGCATAACCTTGGCTATACACTAACAGGTATCAACTATGCTTACCTCGCATTTGAAGTAGGGAACGATGAACTAGAAGCAGCCGTAAACGGTATGAAAGCAATGGGTGCAGCTGGATTTAACGTCTCTATGCCGAACAAAATGAAAGTACTAGATTACTTAGACGAACTAGATGATTCTGCAAGATATACACGTGCAAGTAACACTGTAGTAAACAAAGATGGTAAGCTCATCGGCTACAACACAGATGGTCTTGGATATGTGAGAAACTTGATTGAGCATGGCGTTGAATTAGCCGGCAAAAAAGTCACACTTGTTGGCTCTGGTGGCGCGGCAACTCCGATTGCGATTCAGCTTGCACAGTCCGGTATTCGTGAAATTAGTATTTTTGCTCGTAATGACCAATACTTTGTTCAAGCAGAAGAAAATGTAAATTACATCAACAACGAAATGAAATCTTTCGGTGTCAAAGCAAACATTTTCCCACTTGAAGACAAAGACGCTTTCCGCCGTGAAGTAGCAGAAAGTGCGATCCTGGCAAACGGGACAAGCCTTGGCATGAAACCACTAGATCAGCTCAGCATTATCGATGATACACTTGATGTACTTCGTGAAGATTTGATCGTGACAGATGTCGTATACAACCCGCAAAAAACAAAGCTTCTTGCACAAGCACAGGAAGCTGGCGCCAAAACGATTAACGGTCTTGGAATGATGTTATGGCAAGGAGCACTTGCTTACAAACTCTTTACTGGTGAAGATATGCCAGTTGATCAAGTAAAACAAATTCTTTTTGAAAATGACCGTTTCTAAAACAAAAAAAAGACGACTTCCTAAGCGGAGGTCGTCTTTTTTTAATCATGTACCATAACTTGACGGTAGCGATACAGGATATACAGTGCGCCGATAATGGCTGCAACAGCCACCACTGCATCGAACATAAAGATTTGTAAAATGGACGCGTGACTCTGAATTAACCCTGTTACGACCGGGATGACGATAGCCGACACGCCGCCCGCTGTGGAGATAATCCCAGTCATCGTTCCTTTATTTTTCCAGAAGAATTCAGCCATCACAGTTAACGTTAGCTGAAAAACTCCTGCTGTTGAAAATCCTAATACAAAAGCATTGACGGTTCCTATCACTGGGGATTTCACGACCAAGAGCACACAAATAGAAACAAGTGTAATGATTGGATAGATCAGTAGCACAGTGACCGGACGGACAAAACGGCGCAGCAGAAATGCGAGCATTACGACAGACAGCAGCCCGCCCATGCTATAGTAACTGAGCAGTTTCACAGCACTGCCCGATGCCATCCCCAAGATGGTCTCACCGTACGTAGGAAGCCAAATTTGCGGCAGTGCATACAGCCCATTTGACGTAAAGCTGATCAAAATGAGTGCGATCCCTTCCCTCCAAAATGTAGGCTCTGTCGAGAAGCGCGGAAGTCCATCATGCTTCGTTACCTGGACTTGCTCCACCTTACGATGATTCGGAAATGGTAAGGTCCACAGCATCAAGACATTCACAAGATAGATCAGAGCAGGAACAAAAAATGAAATTCCATAAAACAAATCATGCTCTGCTAAAAAGTAAATCGCCAGTGGCAAAATGGTGGCCCCAATGGAGATAAAGGCCTTCACCATCACATTCGCAGATCCTGAGTTTTGCGGAAAAGCCTCCATTAACGCAGGATACGTTCCTGCATCCATTGCCGAATTCGCGACCCCTGCCAAAATCGCAAACGCAAACGCGATTTGATAATTCGGAGACAATGGGATTCCGATGAGGAACACCGCCATCAGCACACCAGAAACCAAAATGACCGGCTTCCGCCCGAAACGATCTGACAGTACGCCTGATAAACCATACGTGAGCACCCTGCCAATGCCAAGCGCCGAAATCATATAACTAATTCCCGCACTATTGGTATCTAATTGTTCGATTAAAAATGGCATATTTGAAGCCAAAATAATATTGACCATACCTAATAAAAAGTAATTAATATACAGACTAGAAGCCGTTCTCACATACGGATTCCTCATCCTGACACACCCCTCAACACCATCGCAATGAAGTGACAAATAATGGTTACGCTTACAAGATCTCATATGTGAGGAAGAACAGCTTTGCAGCCTTCACGTTCATACATCTCATCATGTCATGCAGCTCACAGCTTACACGCCCTTCATGTATCAAGCATTTCTTCAATTTTTCACTGCTCTTATTTTATACGAATGAGAAAGGTAAAGATAGTGAATTGCTTAAATTTGAGGGGAATTCATCGATCAAGCGTATGACACCATCGATAGAAAAAAGGAGTGGTTAGCTGCCACTCCTTAACTGATGTCTCATTTCTGTTCATCGTTCATTTTCAACCCATTTTGACGAATGACTTCTTGATACCAGTAAAAGCTTTTTTTAGGTGTTCGATTTAACGTTCCGTTTCCATCGTTATCTTGATCAACATGGATAAACCCATATCGCTTTTCCATTTCAGATGACGAGTAACTAATTAAATCAAGAATTCCCCAGCTGGTGTAACCTATTAATTCGACTCCATCCTCAATGGCTTCCAGCATTTGCTGGAAATGCTGCTCATGATAGCTAATCCGATAATCATCATTTATCTTTCCATCTTCCACCTTGTCGTATGCACCTAATCCATTCTCAACTATAAATAGTGGTAGTTGATAGCGATCGTATAAATCATTTAAAGAGATACGAATTCCAATCGGGTCGATCTGCCAGCCCCATTCACTCACTTCTAAATATGGGTTTTTCACTCCACCTATTGTATTGCCGCTGACAGTTTCCATGCCTTCACTATTTTCAGTAGCAACCAAGGAATTGTAGTAACTGAATGAAATAAAATCAACCGTATGCACCTTTAATAATTCGTCATCTCCCAGCTGTTTCTCAATGTGAATGTTTTTTTCTTTAAACAGTCGATTGATAAAACGCGGATACTCACCACGCACCTGTACATCTGTAAAAAACATATTAAACTGATTGTTCTTTGATGCCTTCAGAACATCCTTTGGATTACAAGAATACGGATATGTTGTTAATTTCGTCAGCATACACCCTATTTTTGCCCCTGGGATCATTTCATGACAATATTTAACGGCCAAAGCACTTGCAACAAATTGATGATGCAATGCTTGATAAACTGCCTGTTCTACATTGTCAAAGCGCTCTGAAACGATTCCACCACTTGTAAATGGATGTCGGACAATACTATCAATTTCATTGAAAGTCAGCCAATACTTGACTTTATCTTTATATCGATCAAATACAACTCGACTAAATTTCACAAAGAAATCAACGACAATGCGATGAGACCATCCTCCATATTGATTCACTAAGTATAGCGGCATTTCATAATGAGATAACGTAACGAGTGGTTCAATATCATGTTTCTTCATCTCATCGAATAGGCGGTCGTAAAATAATAATCCCGCTTCATTTGGCTCTTCTTCATCACCGTTTGGAAAAATACGTGTCCATGCAATCGAGACACGTAACGTCTTCAATCCCATTTCTTTGAACAGCGCCATATCTTCAGGATAACGATGATAAAAGTCTACACCTCTTCGTTTCGGATAACCTTCAGCGGTATCTGCACGCATCGCTTGCTGAATTTGTTCTTCATCCACTTTGTTGTGCTTTTTATAATCAGACTTACTGAGACCTTTTTTAAAGATCGCCACATCAGCAGTCGATAGCCCTTTTCCGTCTACATTCCATGCGCCTTCTGCTTGGTTTGCCGCGATGGCGCCTCCCCATAAAAATCCTTCTGGAAATTTCCTGATTTGATTAGACATGTTTCTTCCTCCTCAAGACTATGCGTTATTTCTTTGAACCACTCGATTGACATGAATAATTAAATACATTTTTTCGTCACTGGAAATCGTGTAATCCACACTTGTTTTAATATATTTCTCGATTTTCTCCACACATTTTACTTCTTCAGGATACTTCCTCATGATTTGATCAATTAGATCGTGATCATCTGTTTCAAGCATTTTGTTCTCCAGCAAACGCTGAACAAAGAACTGTAAATGTGTTAAAAACCTGGAGTAATTAATCGTATCTGTCGGAATGTCGATCTTATAATGCATTTTGATAATATTTAAAATGTCTTTGACCATATTAGTCATCATCACGATTTGATTTAAATTATCTTTGGTCTGCTGCGCATTTACTAGATGAAATGCAATATTCGCCGCTTCTTCTTCAGGCAGCTGAATGCCTAACTGTTTTTCAATCAGCTCTAGTGCATGCAGACCAATACTGAATTCTTCGGGGTAAAATTTCTTCACTTCCCACAGCAGGCGATTTTGTATCGTTAAATTTTCCTTAAAGCGCTTCGTAGCCATGAAAAGGTGATCGGTTAAAGAAATATAAAGATGCTCATTTAAGTGTGTAGATAAACGGCGCTTCGCATAGGATATAATCTCATCTGTCATGATTAAAAATTCCTCTGGGGTCTCCCTCATAAGCTCAGCTAAATCATTAGACGTGCTTTGATCTTCTAGCACATAGATCTTTTGAATATCAGACTCTTGAATAAGACTGCCTGGCTTATTTTTAAATCCAATCGCCTTACCCATTACGATGATTTCCTTACCGTCATCTCTTTTAGCGAGAACCACACTGGTATTCAGCACTTTTATAATTTCCATACCATATCACCTTCCTGGATACATTCAAAATCGATTTATAAGACCGTTAAAAGTGGCTGCTGATGACCAGAAACAGGATTCGTTTTTCCCTCTTGGGGTAAAATTTCTAAATAATCAGCTGTATTTGTAATAATGACTGGTGTTGTTGTATCATAGCCAGCCTTTTGTATATTCTGTTGATCAAATTCAATCAGAAGTTGACCTTGTTTCACTGTATCACCTTTTTGAACATGTGAAGTAAAATATTGTCCATTTAAGTTTACAGTATCAATACCAATATGAATCAGAACTTCCACACCAAGGTTGGATTTTAAACCAATGGCATGATTTGTATGGAAAATCATTTCTACTTGTCCATCAAAAGGAGCAAATACTTTCCCTTCACTAGGTTGAATCGCTGCCCCTTTCCCCATCACTTCTTCAGAGAATACTTTATCATTCACTTTTGCTAAAGGAATGATGTCTCCTTTAATTGGTGCATAAATGACTTCACGATTTCTTGTGCTTTCTGATGTGGAAACAGGCTCATTTTTCTTCTCGATGTTTTCAGTTTCTGCATCTTTAAAGCCGATGATGTAAACAGCAATAAACGCAACGACCGCTGAAACGACTGCACCAATAATGGCAAACGTAAAGTTTGAAGTCCCTTTTTCAATGAAAATCGGCATTGTTGCGATACCAGGTGAAACCATGACAAACGCCTTTAGCTTAATCAATCCAACAAAAATACCTGAAACCCCTGCTCCAATCATACATGCGAGTAATGTTTTCTTAAGTTTTAAATGAACGCCGTATAATGCAGGTTCTGTTATACCAAATAAAGCAGAAATTCCTCCGGACATCGCAATTTGTTTTAACTTAGGATCTTTGGTTTTAAATGAAACAGCCAAAGCACCTCCACCTTGCGCAAAGTTCGCTGCTAGCATAGCCACTCCGATAAGAGCGTCGTATCCTGGTGAAGCAAGAGAGGCGATAACAACTGGATAGAACACCTTCTGCATCCCAAACATGACGATAAAAGGTAAGAAAACGGCTAAAATCGCAACAGCTGCCCATCCCGCAGTTTGCTGGATCCATAAGACCCCTGCGGCTAAGCCTGCACCAAGATACATACCGAGCGGCCCTAAAAACAGTAAACCAATCGGAGCGACAATAATCATCGTAATTAAAGGAACCATAAAGATTTTGACAGGTCCCGGTGATAATTTATCTGCCAGCTTTTCTACATAAGACATCAGCCAAACAATGAGTATGATCGGAATAACCGATGCTCCATAAGAAACAGCTTTTAGTGGGATGCCTGCAAAGACAACTGGATCACCACTGCTAAACAGGGCTGTTAAGTTCGGATGTAACAAAACCCCAGCCAAAGCCATTGATACCATAGGGTTTGTGCCAAATTTCTGTGAGCTTGTATAGGCTAACAAAATAGGTAAGAAGAAGAACGCTGCATCTGAGATGATTTTCAATACCAAATAGGTTTGGCTGTCTTCTTTCATCAAGTTCAGCATCGGCAATAAAATTAATAGAGCCTTCAACATTCCTGCACCAGCGATCGCAGGGATGATCGGTGCAAAAATGCCAGTGATCAAATTGGCAAAACGATTGAAATATCCTTTCAAGCTATGATCTTTATTCTGTACAATCTGTCCGCTTGCTTCCGGATTTTGATCAATCAGTTTTGCAAACTCTTTATAAACATAACCCACATCATTTCCAATAATAATTTGATACTGACCTGCTGTATCTGCTACTTGAATGACGCCATCAAGACGGCTAATTTCTTCAGAGTTTGCGCGTGAAGAATCTTTTAAAGTCAGCCTTAATCTCGTCATACAGTGGATGGCATTTTGAACATTTTCGCTTCCGCCAATATGTTTTAGAATGTCTTGAGCTAAGTCTTTATGATTCATTAAAGTCACCGCTTTCATTTTTGATTATAGGCGCTCAGGGAACAAAAAAAGACCTGGATTGGGTGGGAATATACAAATACAGATATCCCATCCAATCTAGGTCTTGCCTGCCGAACAGTAACACGCCTTATTGAATGTACGCATTATTCTATTTTTAAATTTTCATCGTTTCATGAAACCGCTTTTAACATGTTAATATCTTTATAGTAATTAATTATCTTCACAAAAGCAATGTTTTTTCTCGAAAAACAATAATAAATTGATTAAATATAGATCAAAGAGCACTGTTATATCATCTAATCGTACCTATTGAAAATGAATGGTATTGTCATGCTCTTTCTAATAAAGACCGTCTAAACTTAAAGTCCCCAAGTACTTAACTCATAAAAATATTCCGTCCGTTCAATGCATAATCCAAAATGAAGATCCTCTGTGACTAACATAAAATCTCCATATCCAATTGAAAATTTCGTTTGCTCAAGAAGCTGGCTTAAATGGCTAAACACTTCGTTCACGTTTACTAAAAGAGCTTCAATTTCATGCTCTCGAAAAAACATGATTCTAGCTTCTTTGGGATAACGTTCTGCATTCTTGACCAATTCCTTTAACATTTGTGTAGATTTTTTTATATGTTCTCGATAGTTATCCCCATGTATTTGAATCTTATTTTCTCTTGCATAAAGGAAAGCAAACACCTTCTGACAAAACAATTGATTTTCTTCGATATCTAAAAAGGGGTGTTCTGGAAGTGTCATGTAGCTCAATTCGTTCATTAAGTGCTTTCTTCTGCTTTTTCTTTTTAAGGTTTCGATTTTTGTTTTTCTGTTGTTATTCATAAAAATCAACTTAACAATCCTTGTTTTTTTATACTATCATCACAAGAATTATCTAATAAAACAATCCATTTGTTCAAATTAGGACTTTTTTCTCAAACGGGTACAACCCTTACCACGCTTTCATCGTCACCCTCTTCTTGTCAATTAACCGGAAATCAATCACTTGTAATCTAAACAGTTACAGCATATAATTTCTCTGATTTCTTAATTCACATTAAGAAGAGTTCATAAAAGGGGGCTTTATGATGGAAATTAAGGCGGCTGTCATTGAAAAACAAGGTGAAGATTTTGTATTTGAACAACTAAAGCTAGAAAACCCAAAAAGTAATGAAGTATTAATTAAAGTGGTAGCAACTGGAGTTTGTCATACAGATGCTGTCGCTCGCGATATGGGATTATCACCCTTCCCTGTAGTTTTAGGCCACGAAGGAGCTGGAATTGTAGAAGCTGTCGGAGATAGTGTCAAGTCCGTTAAAGAAGGAGATCATGTTGTCTTATCATTTGCTTCTTGTGGAGAATGTGAAAACTGTTTAGCTGCACATCCTACTAGCTGTATGCGGTTCAATGAACTAAATTTTGATGGCAAGATGGAAGATCATACAAACAGAATACACAAACACAATCATGCAGTTTCTACTTTCTTTGGACAATCTTCATTTGCCACATATGCAGTTGTTAACGAACGAAATGTCGTTCAAGTAGAGAAAGATGTTGATTTGGCTCTTCTTGGACCATTAGGTTGTGGAATCCAAACAGGAAGTGGAACCGTTTTAAATAAATTAAAACCTGAATTTGGTTCGACAATTGCTGTATATGGCTGTGGAGCAGTCGGATTAAGTGCCATTATGGCTGCGAAAATTGCAGGCTGTAAACAAATCATTGCGATAGATGTACATGAAAACCGATTAGCACTTGCCAAGGAATTAGGTGCTACAGATGTCTTTAATGGAGCAAAAGTAGATGCTGTACAAGAAATTAAAAAAATAACAAACGGTGGAACTAATTATGCTGTTGAAACAACGGGTGTACCACCTGTTGTTCGTCAATCATTACATGCTCTAAAGCCGCTAGGTGTGTCCGCAGTTGTTGGAGTCACACCAAAAATGGAGTTTGATGTCCATAACGATATCATGGCTGAAGGTAAGACATTAATGGGTGTGATTGAAGGCGATGCAGTTCCTAAGTTATTCATTCCGAAGCTTATTGATTTCTATAAAAAAGGGTTGTTCCCATTTGATAAGCTAGTGAAATTTTATGAATTCGAAGATATCAACCAAGCCTTTGCTGATTCGAAATCTGGTGCCGTTTTAAAACCGATTGTGAAAATTAGCTGAACATGACAATAAAGAACCTTCCACTCTGGAAGGTTCTTTTGTTCATCCTATCCTATTAAAATTCGAGGAATAAGATACTTAATAGGTATTTTCTTTATACAAAATGGATATTTCCCCTCTTAATATATCATCATTATAATTAAATAATGGCTGAAATTGATAGACACAAGGGGGAATCATTGTGGATTTATTCGCAAAAAAAATAAATCAATATATTGATGGACAATGGAGAAAAGGTTCATCAAATAAAATTCAGAAAGTTTATAACCCTTATACTTCAGAGGTCATTACTGAAGTACATATAGCTTCAGAAGAGGATATTCACGCAGCCTACCAAGCTGCAAAAGAAGCTCAAGAGCATTGGGGAAAAGTACCAGCTTCAAAAAAGGTGAGCGTGCTTGAAAAAGCATATCAGTTCTTTGAAAAACATAAGGATGACATACTAGAAACGCTCTGTAAAGAAGCAGGGAGTTCCTTCGTGAAAGCCAATATCGAACTCGAAGCTACCATGAATGTTTTGAAACAATCAATGGATTATCCACACCAACTAGAAGAGAGATCAGAGCTTCCTGCTTTAATAGAAAACAAAACAAATTATGTCTATCGAGCACCTATAGGGGTAGCTGGTATTATCAGTTCATTTAATTTTCCTCTTCACTTATCTATGCGCTCTATTGCTGTTGCAATTGCTACAGGAAATTCAGTTGTACACAAACCAGACATGCAAACAGCATTATCAGGTGGTGTCGTCATTGCAAAAGCGTTTGAAGACGCTGGTCTGCCAAAAGGGGTTTTCAACTTAATCCTGACCAATACAAAAGAAATTGGAGACTCATTTATCGAACATCCCATTCCAAAAATCATCTCTTTTACAGGTTCAACTGGCGTTGGGCGTCGTATTGGTTCAATTGCGGGGAAAAACCTGAAACGAACAGCCTTAGAGCTTGGTGGAAACAATCCGTTTATTGTATTAGAAGACGCAGACATTGACCAAGCGATAAACGCTGCAATTTTCGGTAAATTTTTACACCAAGGGCAAATTTGTATGATTATTAATCGCATTCTCGTTCATCGTAATCTTTATGATACCTTTATTGAAAAGTACACTGCAAGAGCAGCTTCATTAAAATGTGGGAACCCCGTAGATCCTTCTGTAGTGATTGGGCCTCTCATTAATGAGAAACAAGCTGATCATGTCATGTCGATCATTGAAGAAGGAAAAAATGAAGGTGCCAAATTAGTGTTAGAAGGAAAAAGAGAAGGAAATCTGATCACACCGTTTGTATTTGCAGATGTCAATAACGACATGAAGATTGCACGCAGTGAGATATTTGGTCCAGTTGTTTCTATCATTCCTTTTGACAATGAGGAAGAAGCAATCCATATCGCAAACGACAGTGAATATGGTTTAAGCGCTGGTATCTTTACAGAGAATATTGAAAAAGGGATTACATTAGCAAGACGCATTGAAAGCGGAATGGCTCATGTGAATGATCAAAGCGTAAATGATGATAGCCTGGCGCCATTTGGCGGGGAAAAGGCTTCTGGAATTGGTCGCTTCGGGGGCCAATGGGCTCTAGAAGAATTCACCCGAGTCCAATGGGTTTCTGTACAAAATCAACCAAGAAAATATCCTTTCTAAGAGAAAAAAGGGATGGGCTTAACTAAGCCATCCCTTTTACTTATTCTTTCATTTCTTTCACTGTTTGTTCCCAGCGTTCAATGACTTCTTTCTCATTGAATAAGTCGATGTTGATGCCGGAGATTATTTGTGCATATTTTGCTACATCTTCCCTAGCTAAAACAACCTGAGCAGAGAATCTTTCTCTTACATAATGGCTGTCAGGCGTCTTATCTAGCCTTTTCAAAAACAGTCTAATATAGTGAACCTTTCCTTGACATACCATTACCAAAGTCGCTTTCTGTGTACGAATGATATTGGATGTAGTCGTTGTATTTGGCCATAAACCAATTCTTAATTCTTGGCAGTTTAATGCAACAATTTCCCCCACACTAATCATCGCATTATGTGGCCAGCCATCCTCTCCTACAGTCATTAACATCATAGCTTCGTGCTGTTTATCTGACAGCTTTTTTCCATTCAAGAATTCAAATACCTCAGGAGACAATTCCGTTTTACACATGCTAACACCACCTTACCTTCACCTATTAGACGATACTGAGCCAAGATTCATTAGACAATCTATCGTTACTTTTTTTACTAAATAAGAAGATCTCTAAGCGGTATATAGAGATCTTCTTATTTTTACATTAATCTATTAACTTTGGGATTGGAGGAATTTGATCTAACTCTTTAAATTTAGTTGCATCCAACTTGAAACGTTTATCATATTTTTCGGGGTCTGTGATATTAGGACCTTCTGTATTTCTCCAAGATAGGGTACAAGTATCGCAAATATATACTTCCCAAGCATCCTTAACAGGAGACTTTGTTAATAAGCTTACTTTTTCAGATTCACATCTCGGACACTTCATTATTTATTTCCTCCCTTTTTTATTAAATCACGGAGAATGGCAGACCATTCTTCTGCTTTTTCTGGGGTAGCCAAAAGTTCAGTATCTCGGGCAATATCAGGTGCAATCGGAGTTGTCGCATCAATGACTAGTTTTGTGTGCATACCAGCAGGGTCAGAAGATGGATCTAATGGCATTCCAGGTGCATATGGAATTTTGAAAACATCTTTGTCTGGACGTACCCGAGTGGTTAATGCCCACATCACTTGTTCTAAATTAAACGGATCAACGAATTCATCTACGATAATCGCTATTTTCGTATAAGGCATTCCGTGAGGAGTGGATAATAGCCTCATCGCAACCGCCTTACCGTATCCACCTAAACGAGATTTTGTCGATACAATAGTTCCTATACCGTGTGTATACATTGCGTTTACTGCCTCAACTTCTGGGAAGTCACGCTTTAACTGTTTATACAATGGTAAACTTGTATTTAAAGCCATTAAATAATCAATTTCCGTCCATGGCATACCTAAGTATAAGTTTTCAAAAATTGGATTTTGACGGTGAGTGATTTTAGTGATTTTTACAATCGGCTGCAAACGTGCTCCTGAATAACTTCCAGGAAATTCGCCAAATGGGCCTTCTATTTCTCTTTCACGAGGCATAATGTATCCCTCTAGAACAACCTCACTTCTCGCTGGAATATCTAATTGACCTTGCTCACTTTTCGTTAATTCAATTGCTTCTCCTTTTAAGGCTCCGGCAAAATCATATTCGGATTGAGCATATTCTATCGGTGTACTCGCCATAAAGCTCAAGACAGGATCGTTACCTAAACAAATGGCAATTGGTAAAGGTTCATTTTTTTCTTCTGCATGTTTTAGATGGACCGCTATATCGTGAAATGGAAGTGGCTGAATGCCTACTTTATCTTTACCCTTTACTTGAATACGGTAAGTTCCGGCATTTTGTTCCTCATAGCTTTCAGGCTTATTTGGATCCTTACTAACCACAAGAGCTTTAGAAAGATAAAAGCCCGCATCGAATTCATTAATACGAAACAGTGGCAGCACATCAAATAAATTGATATCTTCCTCAATTACAACTTCTTTCACTGGTGCATCTTTTTTATCTACCCAAACAGGTTTAATCGGATATCTATCCCAAATTCTTTCTAGTTCAAAAAACTGTTCTTTAACCGGTGTGTTCTTGTCCATGTTAAGCATCAAGGCATGGTTTTGCCATGAACCGTGTACATTTAGGACAACAGGTGTTTTATATCCTTTCACTTTTTCTACAAGAACAGCTGGTGCATTCTCCATATCCGGGGCAGAACGGCCAATTGCGCTTAAATCTGGTTCAGGCATGACTTCATCCTTAATACGAACTAGTTGATTTTCTGATTCTAGTAAATCTAGAAACTCTCTTAAATCTCTATAGGACATGGGAAATCCTCCTATTCAGCAATTTTTATGTGATGTGTTTTCCCTTACATCACCATTGTACGCCCCATCATATGATATTAAAAATATCTATTAAATATTTAAAATATACCTTAAAGGTATGCTTTTTAACTAAAATGAAGTTCAACATGAAAATCAAATACAAAAGGTTCGTCCTAAAAGGACGAACCAGATTGAAAAAGCCTCTCAAATCATCTTTTGATCAGCTTACTTCGCTTTTTGTATACCTTCCCATCTCTTAGCTTCTGATAATTGAATACCAAACTGATCTAAGGCTCTGTAAACAATGTGGTTAACAATATCATCAATCTGTTGAGGATGATTATAAAAAGCAGGCATTGGAGGAAAAATGATAGATCCCATTCTTGATAATGTCAACATATTTTCAAGATGAATATCATTAAGAGGTGTTTCACGGGTCATCAATAACAATTTTTTTCTCTCTTTTAAAATGACATCAGCAGCTCGCGTAACAAGATTGTCTGCCAGCCCCATTCGAATTGATGCAAGAGTTTTCATACTACAAGGTGCCACAATCATTCCATCTACTCTAAAAGATCCGCTTGAAATTTTCGCACCTAAATCCTTATATGAATATGTGAAATCAGCTAATTCTTCAACATCCTTTACTGTGTAAGATGTCTCAACATTTATGGTTGCGGCTGCCCATGAAGACATGACCAAATGAGTTTCAATATCTGTGTGTTTGAGAATTTCTAGAAGACGAATACCAAAAATGGCTCCTGTAGCACCAGACATTCCAACAATAATCTTCATATACGCTTCACCTTCTTTAATATTAATGATTCATATCTCTAAATAAAGTATACTCTCCAGTTTAATATATTGATAATATTCATATTGTTTATATATAATACTTACAAAGTATAAAAAGACAGGAGAAGACATATGGATATTCGACAACTGCGATATTTTATAGCCATTGCAGAACAAGGTACAATCTCTAAAGCTGCAGAATCCCTGCATATGGCTCAGCCGCCACTTAGCAGGCAATTAAAAATGATGGAAGATGAATTAGGTGTTGTTTTATTTGAAAGGAATAAAAAGAAGAAAGTCACTCTAACCGCTCAGGGAGAACTATTTTTAAAAAAGGCTAGAGAAATAGTTTATAGCATGGAGGATGCTATTCATGAAATTAAAGAATTTAGTGAGGAAATAAGCGGAACTCTTTCAATTGGTTCTACTATTTATTGTGCACCGATTTTACTTTCAGCTCTTACCGAATTTAGGAAAAAGCATTCGCATGTTAAATTTAATATTTGGGAAGGAAACTCTGCGCACTTAATGACATTATTGAATAATCGGCAAATTGATGTTGCAATCACAGGAGGACCTTTTCCTAAAAAAGATATGAAAGTGAAAAGTTTGTATACAGATCCTTGTGTATTAGTTGTCCCTAAAGAATATAAGATAGATGAAAAAGAAATAAGCATACAAACACTTTCTGACATTCCGCTTTTATTACTCCGTCCAACAGAGGGAGTGGGATTATTTGATCAAATAGTTGATACATTTCAACAGTTAGAATTAACGCCTAATATATTATGTGAATGTCACGACTCTGCTATGTTATTCAGTTTAGTCAGAAAAGGATTCGGGGCGACAATCTTACCTTTATCCATGGTCAACCATCCACTTACGAAAGAATTTAAAAAGATCTCCATTCAAGATCATCCATGGATTTCAGATCCTTCATTAGTTTGGAGATCAAATAGCTACTTATCAGCTTCGACAAAAGAGTTTTTGAAGTTTTTTGAGGAACAGAGCAACTACACCGACTATTAAGTATAGAGGAGTCTGGGTGACTCCATACAAAAAAAACCGAACAAGCGATACCATGCTCATTCGGCTCTCTATTACCTATCTTTACACTTCTTCACCGTTCGTTCCGATGACGTTTTGATACCAAGTAAACGAATCTTTTTTGAGGCGCTTCATTGAGTCATTTCCTTCGTTGTCGCGGTCAACGTAGATCATGCCGTAGCGTTTTTTCATTTCGCCTGTTGTGAATGACACGATATCAATGATGCCCCAAGGTGTGTAGCCGATGAGGTCAACACCGTCGCATTCTATTGCCTTTTTCAGCGCCTCGATATGAGAAGCGAGATATTGAATTCGTTCTGGATCGTGAATAGAACCGTCTTCTTCCACTTGATCAATGGCACCAAATCCATTCTCGACGATGAATAGCGGGATTTGATAGCGATCGTAAAAACGATTCAATGTATACCTTAAGCCTGTCGGGTCAATGGACCAGCCCCAGTCACTTGATTTGATATAAGGGTTATCTACACCATGAGGCAGTGCTCCGTTGTGATCAGACACCGTATCACTTTCTGACAAAGCATATTCATCTTTTAAATTTTGATCAAGCTCTCTTAGATCTTTGACCGTCTTTTTTCGTTCATCTTCCGCATCTTCTATTTTTTCGTCAAAGTTTTGGCTATCAAATACTTTTAGAGAAATGAGGTCATCAATGTCTTGAAAAATCGTTTTCAGTGCCTTTTTTTGATCTTTTACAATGCTTTTGGCATTTTTGATGCCCATATGTACTGCGTTGTCTAAAAAGTGTTCTTCTACAAAGGTATCGCCGCCAAAGTTTGTATCATCCAGTGTCCCAAAAACACCTCCATTATTGATCATAAAGTCTATTTTATGGTGGCTTTCAAAACGGAAAAATAGGCTAAATGACGTTTTCAATTTAAAGATCAATAAAATAAGCTAGACAATGCACTTTGCTCTGTCTAGCCATACATTCGTTTTATTTATAATCATTGATTGGTCCTTTATCCATCAAAACATCAATTTCATTAGAAGACTTCATTTTTAATTTAGGCCTGCGCTCGGAATTTGGTTTGCTGTAAAGCTCTAGCGGACGGATGATCACACCATCATTTGTATTTTGAAGCATACCCGGCACACAAGAATAAATCCGATCATTATCATTCGCATGTTTGGCATGAATTGTCACAGACGTTCCTTGGTGATTATCGATACTCATAGATACCCTATATCTATAAAAGGAACCTGTTCCGTTTGATTGAGCAGAATAAACAACCGGAACGATAGCAAGAATATCGTCATTTAACCGTAATTTAATGACTTCTGTTTTCATCAATTCACGGTCTCTACCGACATCTCCCATATGCTCTACAGCCCCGTTACCGTAACTTTTGAGAGCAGGAACACCTTTTGCGCCAAACATGGCCACATCTATTTGTTTTCCTGACTTTGTATAAACCAATGCATAAATATCATAATCGGTTCCAGACTCCCAGGATACTGTAGCTGTAATCTCAGGCGTTTTTTCAATGATGATCGGTTTATGACCTTTGTCTAGACTAATTTTACCTTGAACTTTCTCTAAGCTAATTGGTGCAGCGACTTTCTCTTTAGCAGCTGGCTTCATTGGAGCAGGCTCATCAATTAGTTTTTCAGAAGTCATTTGAGGAGGTGTAGAAACATCCTGTTCATCAGGTTCAACATCTACCCCAAAAAGCTGACATAACCCTTCTAATCCAGAATCGAAGCCACGCCAGATGGATCGTGCTTTCGTTTCACCATTTCTGATATATAGCTCTACTACGACAATACCCTTTTCATTTGTAAAGCTTACTGGTGTAAGGTATAGTACCTCATCGCCTGTTTGAATTTCTGCTTGCAGATTCTTCACTTGAGAAAAACCAATTCCTTGATCCTCTGTTAGTGTAATCGCCACCTTTGTGATTCCAGCAGGCACTTTGCTCATATCAAAATTCAATTGATGCCTTTTCAACTGACCTGATATCTCTGCTGGTAAAAGTGTCGCGACACCCGTGGCACTCTCCGGCTGATTGTAAAAAATAATGCCATGATCTCCTTGAACTAGATCTGAATCTGTTAAGAGAAACGCTGTTAAAGAAATATCAATTGCAGATGATACTTCATAACTGATGGATACTTGTCCCTTTGGAGAGTTTAGTACAGTATTGGCACCCATTTGCAGAGTTTGATTCATTTCAACAACTCCTATTCTATATCTACCATTTATCGCTTTTATAGATCAATTATACCAAATGGTTTAGTAGAGCCTATTAATATCTTTATCTCATTTCAATCTCTGCCATGATATGAGACAATGCCAATTAAAAACAAACTACTCTCGAAAGGAGAATCAATGTGTATAAAAAAATCATTCCTGCTGTTATGGTGATATTCGGTTTTTGGATTCTTCTTCAAATTTCCTTGAACATTAAGATCTTTCACAATCCAATGAACTATTTTGTCGCTATTACTCTCTTTTTTCTTTGTATTCAGGCATTAATAAAACATAAACAATGAAAAACCCGAACAAGCATATACCACGCTCGTCCGGGCTTCTATTTTCCTTTATTACACTTCTTCACCATTCGTTGCGATGACGTTTTGATACCAAGTAAACGAATCTTTTTTAAGGCGCTTCATTGAGCCGTTTCCTTCGTTGTCGCGGTCAACGTAGATCATACCGTAGCGTTTTTTCATTTCGCCTGTTGTGAATGACACGATATCAATGATGCCCCAAGGTGTGTAGCCAATAAGGTCGACACCGTCGTATTCAATGGCTTTTTTCAGTGCTTCGATATGAGAAGCGAGATATTGAATTCTTTCTGGATCGTGAATAGAACCGTCTTCTTCCACTTGATCTATCGCACCAAATCCATTCTCTACGATGAATAACGGGATTTGATAGCGATCGTAAAAACGATTCAATGTATATCTTAAGCCTGTCGGGTCAATGGACCAGCCCCAGTCACTTGATTTGATATAAGGGTTATCTACACCATGCGGCAGGGCTCCGTTGACAATGTCTCCGTTGTGATCAGACACCGTATCACTTTTAACCGTTGTCGACATGTAGTAGCTAAAGCCTAGATAATCCACTTTCCCTTTTCTTAAGCTTTCTTCATCTCCTTTTTCAAATGGAATGTGATAGCCTTCGCGTTCGAATTCTTTTAATGCATAGC
Organism: Bacillus sp. EB106-04-04-XG123; assembly: GCF_058791855.1. Lineage (NCBI taxonomy): Bacteria > Bacillati > Bacillota > Bacilli > Caryophanales > Bacillaceae > Bacillus > Bacillus sp. EB106-04-04-XG123. Next base: position 875,625 of record NZ_JBYTDZ010000002.1, read on the forward strand.
TCGGATAGTAGCCGCGCACCTGTACATCTGGGAAGAAATAGCGCTGTCTCATATATTCCTCTGCCAGCATGACATCCTCAGGGTTTGAGGAATATGGATAGATTGGCACGTGAGACACCATCGCTCCAATTTGGAAAGCAGGATTAATTTCTTTTCCTTTGGCTACTGCCCATGCACTTGCAAGTAATTCATGATGTCCTGCTTGATACATGACTTCTTTGGCATTTTCGCCTTCTTTGACTGAAACCCCTGAATTTGTCCAAAGGAACAGCGGGTTGTTGACATCCATTTTGTTATTGATTTCATTAAATGTCATCCAGTATGTGACCTTGTCTTTGTATCGATTGAAGCATACTTCTGCGAATTTCGCGAAATACTCAGCGACTTTTCGGCTGCGGAACCCGCCGTACTCTCTTGCTAAATGGAGCGGCATCTCAAAATGAGACAGCGTAATCACAGGCTCGATGCCATGCTTGAGCAGTTCATCAAATACATCATCATAGAATTGTAACCCTGCTTCATTCGGTTCTGCTTCATCTCCCTTAGGGAAAATCCGGCTCCAGCCAATCGATGTACGTAAACATTTTAAACCCATTTCGGCAAACATTGCGATATCTTCCTTATAACGATGGTAGAAATCGATCGCTTCATGGTTCGGATAAAATTTATCTTCTTCTATCGTTTCAGTTATTTGTCTCGGTACTCCGTGAGCACCTGCTGTCATCACATCTACAACACTTGGGCCTTTTCCTGCTTCATTCCATCCACCTTCAAATTGATGTGCAGCTAATGCTCCGCCCCATAGAAAATCTTTTGGTAATGTCATTATTCATTCCTCCTATTTCACAATTGTGATCATGACGTCTGTTGGCTGACATGTCGATTGTTCTTCTACAATCACATCTTCGTACGCTTGTGTATTGGTGATGATGACTGGTGTGATTGTTTTTAATCCTTTGCTTTCAATGGCTTCTTGATCAAATGTCATCAACAAGTCACCCTTCTTCACCTTACTGCCTTCTTTGATATGCAGAGTAAATGCTGAGCCATCTAGGGAAACCGTATCAATTCCTACATGAACTAGTAACTCCACCCCGAATTCTGAACGCAGTCCAATCGCATGCTTTGTTGGCGCAAGCATGACGACACTGCCGTCAAACGGTGCATACAGCTTGTTGTCTGTCGGTTCAATCGCAAACCCTTTGCCCATCGCCCCCGAGCTAAATACGGCATCTGGCACTTCAGATAACGGGATCACTTTCCCTGCAAGCGGTGCAGGAATGGTCTCTTCATTATTCATCGAAGCATTCATTTTTTCTCCAACTTGCTCTTTATCAGACGTTGCACCGGCTGTCTGTTCCACTGTATCTTCCCCATAACCAAACATTTGAATAAGCACAACTGGTAAGATCAGCGCAATTGCGACACCAATCAATATGCCGATAATTGATGTTGGATAATCTGAACTAATTCCGTTTACAATCGTCAGTGGACCAGGCAAACCTGCATACGCAAAGTAATAAGGCGTAAAGAAGCTGGCAGCAATGGCACCGACCGCTCCAGATATACATCCGAAAATAAATGGTTTTTTGAAACGCAGGGTAACCCCATAAATCGCAGGCTCAGTAATTCCAAAGAGACCCGTGATTCCCGCTGAAACCCCGACTTTTCGTGTTTCGCGGTTTCTTGCTTTTAAAATAACCCCTAACACTGCGCCGACCTGAGCGATAACAGCGATGGTTTGATATGCCTGGAAGGAGTCACGTCCATATTGTTCAAAGTTGGCGAGCACCATTGGTGTGATGCCCCAATGAACACCGAAAATGACAAGCACTTGCCAGAATCCTCCGATAATAGCACCTGCTAAAGCTGGGACATTTTCCGCTAAAACATTGTATCCGTTTGCAATCCCATTTGCACCGGCTGTCGAAAGAGGACCAATTAATAGAATCGTTAACGGAACCATGACAACCATGCAGATAAATGGGACAAATAACGGTTTGACCACCTCGTGAATGCGTTTGTTTAAAAATCTCTCTACATATGAAAGGATCCATACCAAGAATAGCGGCGGCAAAACAGATGACGTATAAACCGTTTCAGATAACGCTATGCCTAAAAAAGTAACGCCTTCCCCTGATGCCACGCGTCCAGCAATCTCCGTCCAAGCTGGACTGACAAGCGCTGCTGTACACGCTACGGCGATATACATATTCGTTTTAAAATGCTTGGCTGCTGTGATGGCGATAAAGATAGGCAAAAACGTAAACGGCGCCCATGAAATAAAGCTAAAGACTTCATACGTTCCCGTTTTCGAGAAGCTTGGAAATAATAAATTAATGAGGATAAGTGCACCTTGTAAAATACCTGCTGCTGCCAAAATATACACAAATGGCGCAAACACAGCAGACATGGTCGCGATGACACGGTTCAGCACCGTTCCCTTGTTTTCATTTGGCTGATCATCATCAGACGGCTGCAGCTGAACAAGGCTTGAAAAATGCTCATATACCTCACCAACATGCTGACCGATAACGACCTGAAATTGACCGCCATTTTCCACCACGGTAATGACGCCAGGCATCGCATTGACTGCTTCCTTTGCCTTTGGATTCGAACGTTTCAAGACCAAACGCAGCCGCGTGGCGCATCTTGCAGCACTCACCACATTTTCTTCTCCGCCAACTGCCTCTAAGATGTCTTCTGCAAGCTTTTGATAGTCCCTCACTTTTGACATATAAAACCCCCCTTTATCACTACTAGTATATGTACATTATAATTATACCGGTACAATTTATCAATACATATATAATTTTAGATAGCATATCAAAGGAAATTAGGTATGTGCTATAATACAAAGACAATAAATCGTGAAAACAAAGAGGAATAGCCATGTTAAAGTATCAACAAATTGCGAGCGATATTGAAAAATATATTGTCACCCATGAGATGCAACAAGGAGATAAGCTCCCTGTACTCGAAACACTCATGAGTCAATTTGCTGTGAGCAAAAGTACCATTATCAAATCGTTAGAATTACTCGAAAAAAAAGGAATTATCTATCAAGTGAGGGGCAGCGGCATCTTTGTTCGAAGACACCGGCGCAAGGGATACATCAGCCTTTTATCCAACCAAGGGTTTAAAAAAGACTTAGAGGAATTTCAACTGACATCAGAGGTTTTAATGCTAGACACCATCAAACCGTCCGAAGAAGCTGCACTTAATTTGAACATTGAACAAGATGAAGATGTTTTTTACCTTAAACGCATTCGTTACATCAACGGACAAACCTTATGTTTAGAAGAATCCTATTACCGAAAAACGATTATTCCTTATCTCAACACAGAAATTGCCGCCGATTCTGTTTTTAAATTCGTCAGTGAAGGTTTGGGGCTCAAAGTCGGTTTCTCCGATATGTACTTACAAGTAGGCAAATTGAATGAAACCGAAGCGACGCACCTCGGCCTCAAACAAGACGATCCCGCCCTCCGCGTCGAGACGGTCTTTCACCTCACAAACGGCCAGCCCTTCGACTTTTCGAAAATCACATATAACTACACACAATCCCAATTTTTTATTCAAGCCAATAATTATTATGGGTGATGGACGGAAAAAGCCCCTCATAAACTGAGGGGCTTTTTGCAAATAACCTATCACTTGTAATAGTTATAATCATTGAACGTCGCGATCATATCTTCTTGTGTGCCTTTCTTCCCGCGATTTGTATTAAAATATAACGTTCCGTCATCAAAATCAACAGCTTCTATTTCAAAAAGAGTAAATGCACTGCTCGTAATTCGAAATGAAAGGTCTTTTCTAGTAAACAACTCTTTTGAAAAATCTTTTGCAGGTGTTTCCTTTTGCTCTTTCAGGATTTGATTGATATTTAATGGATATGTGAGAATGACACTCACATTAGAAGCCCCTCCATTGGAGTCTGGCTTAGATAATGGTACATATAATGTTCCTTGATAGAAAGAAATGCCTTGAAGAATGTACTTAGAAACATCCACCACTGATTGATTTACAATCGCTTTCGTATAATTTAATGTAAACGTTGCCTCATATTCAAATTGTCCTTTTTGGTCATTAAAATTCCCAATAAAAAAGCGATTGCCAGACCTGACAATAAACTTGTCCGCTCCAACAGAATATGTGATGCCGCTAATTGATAAATTCGCCCCTTGGTACTGAAGGACATAGGATTTAGCCACTTTGTACGTATTTTTCTTCGTGTTCACACTTAACTTCACTATCTTTTTTACATACTTTACACCATCGGCCATAGGCGCTACATATAAGCTAACTTGCTCATCACCTTTTTGAGCTTTCACAGCTAAGTCATTAGCATGTCCTAAGTCATTACTAGTACTGTTGGTGTCAGAGTTTTTAAGGAGCTTAACAATTCTATTGCTTGAAGAGCTGTTCATTTTAATAGCGTACAATTGCGTCAAGTGATTTGACGTATTTATTTTTGCAGCATAAATCATATTATTATTACGATCTACAGCCATCCCTTGCATAGAAGTGTAGAACCCAGAACCGGACATTGCAGAATACGTTGTATATGTGTTGAAATATCCGGATTGTGCCTGAACAGTCACGGACCACATACTGCAGCAAAAGATGACAGCCGTTAGGATAAAACACTGCAATTTTTTCAATATAAACACTCTCCTATCATTGGAATTTATATCGTTTGGCTTTTAAAAATAAAATCGTCACCATAGAAATGAATGACGATTTTTTTTAAATGATCATTAAACTCTACTTTTCAGCTTTAAACGCCTTTACCGTTTTACTACTTTCCGACATGCCTTTCCCAGTGACGGTGAAGTAGAGTTTTCCTCCCTTAGCGCCTAGTTGTTTAAAAGTGACTTTTACAACTTTGCCTTTAGTAGCTGTTGACTTCCCAATAAGCTTTCCCGAAGAATGATAGATTTTGACAACATCTTGATTGGTGAGTTTACTGACCGTAACCACGTCTTTTTTCTTTTTGTTGTTCACAATGTTGATTTGGTTGCTTTTTAACGAAGCAGACGGCTCACCTTTAAAAGAAATGGTTTGCTTTCCGCTTTCCAGCATCTTATCGCTGCTACGCGTGATATACACTTTACCGCTCTTAGTCCCAACTTGTTTAACGTACAATTTGATGGACGAGCTGGTAGCTGGTTTTGATGCAGCTAGTAATTTCCCGCTTGTTGAGTAGACTTTAATTACATCTTTTTTCTTCAATTTACTCACTGTAATGATGTCATTTTTATTTTTAAGATTATTGATTTTGACTTGGCTGGCTTTTAAAGCCTCTGACTTTTCACCCTGATAACGAATTGGTACTCGATTTCCCTCTTTTAAACCAGGCTCTTTTATACTGATATAAAGCGTTCCACTTGTTTGACCCAATTGTTTGATGGAAATTGCCATGTTCGAACTTGAAGCAGTCTGCTGGGCTATCTCTTTACCGCCAGAGGCTGGTTTAAATATTTTGATGACTGATTGCTTTTTGATTCCTTTTATCGTCACCGTATCGTTTTTCCCTTTATTGTTCGCCACCTTTACTTGAGATGCTAGAAGTGGAGATGTGACGACTTTTTTGACGGTGAAGGCTGGCAAGGCGACCTTTCTCTTTCCACTTTGCAACGTGATTGTTACTTTAGATCCTTGTTGTAATTTTCCCGTTTTCAATTTAAAATCTTTGCCCGGCGTAATGTTGAATGGTCCAAATTTCTTTTTCGTTGTGCTAGCGCTGAGTTTCGACATTGCTTTTATTGTGTTATTCGCTGAATCAGATTGCACCTCTACAATAGCTTGATCGCCAAACGTACTCATGCCATTAATGGTCTCACTTGAATCATCGATTTCTTCCACAAAAACTTTCTGTACATCTTCCTGAGATTGATCCGTTTCACTCGGATTATCAGCCATGAACGACTTGACTGTAATGAAGTCACCACCGATTAACTTTGAAACAGGAACATCATAGACGCCATTAGAGTCTGTCTGACCTTCCCCAATGACTCTTCCCTCTCCATCTAAAATATTGATCATACTTTCAGGAGTTGCAGTTCCGCCCACTGAAGTTGAAAGCTGAGTAAAAGGATCAATAGTCGGAGCGGTTGATCTCAGTTGGAAAGTGGTCTCATACAAAGCATTATCATAAGAAGGTTCCAACACTTGAAATTTACTTTGATTTAATGACTTTATTGTGTTTTTGTCTAAATTCAACTCAAAGTTGCCATCACCATCTGCAGTCATCGATTGAATGATGTCACTTGATTTTTGATTTTTAAAGACGATCTTTGCATAAGGAATTCCCGTTTGGCCTTTCACTGATTTAGACCATTTTGTCGTAGGAATAAGTGAGATTTTCTTAGGATTCACAATTTTTTTGTAAACGTCGATATTGCTGCCAGTCGTCATTTTCACTGTTAGGAATGTCCCTGCACTTAGGGCAGGCAGCTTCAAATGAATGGCATCATTGAATGTGCCTGAGGCAATTACTTTGCCATCTTTCATGACCTCTACTTTTGTGTTCTTCACAGTTTTCCCAGTTAACTCCTGAGAAGTATCATATATCGGATCTAATGAGCTAAAAGATTCCTTGAAAACATACACTTTGTTTGAAGAAAGCATTGTCCCATTTTGGTCATACGTATCTAACTCCGCCGTTTGACCTGAACTAATGTTCCAAGAAAACAACTTAAAGTTTCCATTACTATCTGCTTTTGCGTAGTGCATATATTTAGATTTCCAGTTACTCGGAACACCCCAATCTACGAATGCAACGATTGCGTTTGGCGCTGTTTTACCTGTCAGATAATTATCACCATATTGATAACGATCAACCGTTGTTTTCGTTCCACCCTCTGTGGCACTCACACTTTCTTGTATATGAAAACTCAACATCATCACACATAGAATAGAAGCTACTAATTTCAGGACCATTTTCATAAATATATCCTCACTTTTCCTATTAATGTTTTTATATACAAATATTATACATTTCATCTAGTATAGATACAAGAGTTAATAACATGACTAAAGACTTATCAAACTACCAATTTAATAGGTACAGTGAACCTCCTCTCTTACATGAACATCTCCGATTTAAAACATCAAAAAGATTCATTTTACGAATGCATCAAACAAACTTATGATAAACGTAACAAAAATGTATAGGAGGGTTCGTCAGATGAGAGACATTAGAGTGTATCATGTTGATGCGTTTACAACTGAGAAATTTGGAGGAAATGCCGCTGGGGTGGTGTTGGATGGTGAGTTTTTAACAGAAGATGACATGCAGAGCATCGCCAAGGAGTTGAATTTACCGGAATCCGTCTTCTTGCTGCCTGCCCATGATAAGGAAGCCGATTATCGGGTCAAATACTTCACGCCGACGGAAGAGGTCAATTTTTGCGGGCATGCGACTGTTGGATTGACTTGGCTTCTGGCGACGGAGCTAGGGCTGGCTAAAGAGAGATCAGGGGTCGTGTTAGAAACAAAGATCGGCAAGGTTCCTGTCGTATGGCACGAAGAAAATGGCAAGGTCGTTGATGTGGAAATGACTCAGGTGACACCGAAGACGCGAGATTTTGTCATTGATTTAGAAGAGCTTAGTGACATGCTTGGTGTGAGCATTGACCGCATTGATCCATCCTTTCCTATCAAATTAGCAAACACCGGTAACTGGCATCTGCTTGTTCCGATGAAGGACCAACAGGACATTGATCAAGCAGCACCAAACTTAGCGGCTTTAGCTAGAATGAATAAAGAGCATGTCATCTCGACAACCCACCTTTATACGTTCCACACCTCAAAAGAATGCGATCTTTATACGAGAGATTTTGCACCTGGGATTGGTATACCCGAAGATCCTGTGACGGGGGCAGCAAACGGGGCATTGGCTGGATATCTTTATTTGGAGGGCATCATTTCTCAGCAAGAAATCACTCACCTGAACATTGCCCAAGGCGATGCCATCGGCAGACCTGGCTTGCTTCGTATCACAGTCATTCCAAATGAATCAAAGCCGGTGATCAAAGTGGCAGGCGCAGCTGTCATCACGATCCGCGGCGTGTTGTCTTTATAAAACACCAGCTTGAATGGGGACTTCCTGTTCAAGCTGATTCTATTTAAAATGATTTTTGACCGTTTCGATCCACCTCTTGGTCGATGGGGAAGCTGCTTTGAACGATTTGAGCGCCAAGTTGACCTCACGAAAGACGCTCGTCTCCAGTGGAATGACTTTCGTATGAGGTATGTGCGGCGGTAACACTAATTTTGGAATAATCGTGACCCCAAGCCCTTCTTGCACCATAGAAATGAGCGTATTGTTGTCTTCAATTTCAAACAAAACATGAGGCTTCACGCCGCCTCTTTCTTTTAACAGCTTCTTGACGAGTATGTCGCAGCCCGCTTTCGGCATGATAAAGGCTTCATCATGTAATGAATCAACTTCGATCACATTCTTCGTATGAAAGCGATGATTCTCTTGTATGAGCACCACCAATTCATCTTGAAAAAGTGGAATGGTCTCGAATTCCCTCGATGACTGCGTTAAAAAACCAACATCAACCGTGCCTGAAGCGATCCATTCCTCAATCTCCTCATAACCGCCTTCATATAACTCCAGCTTGATATGCGGATAGCATTGCGTAAAACGGTGAATAAGGCGTGGTAGAACATTTGAAGAAAAACTAGGAAATGTCCCAATCTTGATGCTCCCCACTTCCATCCCTTGAATTAGCGCCGCCTCCTGCTCAAGCAATGCCGCATGATGCAAGATTTGCCGGATATGAGGCATCACCCGCTCACCTGCGTCTGTCAACGACAGCCCGTTTCGATTCCGTCGAAGCAGCACAATCCCGAGTTCCGACTCAAGCTTTGCAATATTATGACTCACCCCAGACTGCGTCAGCCCAAGCTTCTCCCCGGCTTTTGTAAAACTGCCGCATTCGACGACTGTTAGAAATACTTTGTATTGGAATGTGATCAGTGTGCTCACCTCACTTATTAATTCGTCGTGGCCGACGACGAAGACCTAGACGCTGCTTCATCAGCTTTCACACAATCAATCGCAACAACGAGCGCAATCATCACAGGCTCCATTTCTTCTTTCAAAATATCAACCTTATAGCTGTCACCCCAAGTAAACCATTCCTTCTTCACCTGACCGATCACTTCGCCGTTCTGGAGCACCTGGAAATTCATATCCCACCAGTTACCTTGTACTTCAATCCCAGCAGCATCAATTGAATATTTTGCTTTAAAAAACGTAAACTCTTTTTTAATCGTCAATACCTCTTGACCATCAACTTCTACTAAAAACTTCGGTAAAAAGGTAAACATTTTCTTCGTAATCACAGCGATTTCATCTCGTTCTGTATTCAAAATGGTAAACGTCTTTGGCATCTTCATAAAGCTGCCTTCGACCACATACACATCGTCCTCCTGCTGATCCTTTACCGTAAACCTGCCGCTCAGACTAAATATTTTTTGTTTCATATAAAGCTGTTTCATATGTACCTCCGATTCAGTTCAAAAATTCCGTTCTTACATTACCTCTGATTATACCAAAAAATAGAATGTACAAAAAACCACCTGCTATCAGGTGGTTTTCGATTACTGATCCATTTTCAGAGACTCTTTTTCATATGTTTGAAAAGCATTTTCCATTCCCATGATGACTTCTTTAATTTTGACATAACCACTTGTGTAAGGAATAGAATCCCTAATCTCTTCCCACATAAAATGATAGAACTTCAGGTCTTCCGTTTCACACATCACAAAATCTGTGTAATCTTTACCTGGAAGAGCTTCAGCATCAAAAAAGCGCACCGTCACATGTTCCTCATATTTCTGCATCAACTCTTGCAGCGAAGCCGCATGGGTTCTGCGCTCCTCTCGTGGTAAAGCAAGCCAAGATGGGTAGAACTCTAATAAAACAACCATCATATATTTCATCATCATACCCCCGATTCTTCTATGATGTGATGATTGTACGTCAGATCTAGAGATTGTGCATTAACATAGGTTAATGTTCAGCAGGATGGAGCAGCCTGCTCAACGAAACCGGAGAAATACCAATATATGAGGCAATATGATATTGAGCGATACGTTGATGTAACCCGGGATATTTCAATAAAAACGCCTGATATCGCTCAATTGCTGGCAAATAAAGCAGTTCCCTCTCACGCTCTTCCTTTCTCGTATACAGCCTCTCTACACTAACCCGAACAAACCGCTCCCACATATGACTTCTATCCATCAACATTTGAAGCAGATCATACGGAATTTCAATCACAATAGAATCCTCCATCGCTTCAATCGAATAAGGAGAAGGCTGCCTGTTGATCATACTTGCATAAGAAGTAGCAAAATCATCTTCCAACGTAAAAGCCACGTTGTACTCCCTTCCATCCGGTAACAAATAGAAGAGACGGAAGAGCCCCGTTATGCAGAAATAAGCGTGTTTCACAAGATCGCCAGCCTTGACCATGCATGTACCCGCTTTTAATTGTTTAATTGTTGTTCCATCTTTGAAGGCTTGCCAATGATTTTGTTCGATTGGATATTTGGATATTTTGGTTTTGAAAGTGTCGTATGGGTCAGTTATTTTGTCCATCTGTTTTTTACCTCCTAATAAGGAAAACTCAAGCCTACTTGGGGATTGTTTTTATTATCAATGCTAAAAATAAGTCTGTCACAATACGTGATGCAAAAAAAGTCTCGTTTGAGGGAAATCACTCAAATGAGACTTTTTTTAGTTATGATTTAATACCCATTTACAAAGTAAGCAATAGTTTCTAATTCATCTTCTTTCAGTTCTCTGTTCACGTAATGTTGATATTCTTTCGTGATTTTCTGCTTATCTCCACCACATTGATCAGTGAATTTCGCTATCATCCGAAGTTTGTCTGTTTCCTGACGAAACTCCTCTTTTGTCCACGGTCTTTGGTGTGAAGGAATATACGTATCGGCATCAAAAGCATCTAACTCATCTAAAAGACGCAATATTTCTTTCACCGTATAATGAACTTTTTCGGCATACATTTTCGGATAAATGCAATCACCAAGAAAAAGGATTTTCTCTTCTTTCACATACACGATCACGGAATCTGCCGCATGGTCGCCTCCAACATGCTGCACGATGCAAGTGACCCCGCCAAGATCAATCTCTATCCGACGGTCAAACGTCACATCCGGTAAAACCACCTGAATTTCTCGATGATTCTTATATTCTTCTTTAATGGCCTTCGCGCAAAACTCAATCTCCGTTCCTTCCCTCACCCGCTCATCAATCGCCTCATCTGACCACGAAAACGGAACAAGCTCCTCCATTTCCTTTCTTGTCTTTGCAGAAGCAATTGAAACCGTATCAGGCAGCGCAGGCAGACCAAAGATATGATCCCAATGCCAATGCGTGAGGACAACCATATCTGGCTTGGCGTTCTCGTGTTTAAAAGTTTTCTGGATAAAATAGTTCGCATGATCTTCTGAATTGCCTGCATCGATCATTAATGTTTTGTTATTGCCTACGATCATGCCTAGGATGGGGCGGTCAGTAAGTGCTACTGGTGTGATGTACCAAAAACTCTGACCTATTTTTTTAATTGAGTGCAAAGGTGCTTCCTACTTTCTGTCATTATTTTTTAAATTGAATCACGTTTTTTCCCATCGTTCTACTGTTTAAGTATATCGAATTTCTTTACTCGAAGTAGCACGCGAAGCCAATATTGTTACAATGATCGCGATTGCAACGCCTAAAGCACCTGCCCAAGTAACGGAAGATAGAGAAACCCTCTCTACAAAGATACCTCCAATAGCTGCACCTGCAGCCATCGCCAATTGCATCATTGACTGATTGAGACCTAATAGTATACCTGATGACTCTGGCTCCATTGTAGCTAAGTGATATTGTTGAGTCGGGCCAGAAGACCATGCAGCAAATGACCATAATATTAAAATGAGTAATACTCCAACATAAGAATGCGTAACTAGTGAGAGCAATATGAGCATGATGACATGTAATGCCATTCCACTAATCAGAGTAAAATTCACACCCCATCGATCGGTACTAAATCCACCAAACTTTGACCCAACTAGACTAGCAATCCCGAATACAAGGAGAACTCCACTCAGCAATTTGCTGCTTACACCCGATATATTTAAAAGGTAAGGGGATAGATAGGTGTAGGCAATTGAATAACCACCTAGCCAGAAAAAGGTGATGGCTAATCCTAACACTACTTTTGGTTTTTTAAAAAGAGCGAGTTGTTGAATTAAAGGTACAGGTTTATCCCCTTGGATTTTTGGAATCGTAAGAGAAATGATCACCATGGCTAATAATCCGAGTAAGGCTATTCCTCCAAATACAGCTTTCCAACCGAAGAAATCACTAGTCATTCTGCCCAGTGGGACTCCAATGATCAATGATGCTGTAAATCCCATTACTACTGTAGCAATAGCGGTACCTTGCTTACCTTTTGGTGCAATTTTTTCAGCAATTGTTAATGCAGTAACTACGACCATCCCCGCTCCAAGAGCCATAATAATTCTTGACACAATAAATAATTGATACCCAGGGAGGACGAATGCAAGAATATTACCTAGAATAAAAACGCTAAGTGAAAATAACATTAACTTGCGTTTATTCATTCCCGATGTTAAAGCCATTAATACTGGGGTGAAGATGGCATACACAAGAGAAAAAATCGTAATTAACTGGCCAGCTGCAGCTATCGTAATCCCTAATGATTCAGAAATATTATCCAAAATGCCAGAGATGATATACTCTGATGTACCAACTAAAAAACTGACAATAGCTAAAATGTAAATCTTTACAGTGTTTGACAATATAGATCACTCCTTATATATAATACATTCACATATCTAGAATTGTTAATATGTATGGACAAAAAAACATATTACGATAAGTCGATTTGTATTTAATAAATGAAACTGAATTCTGATGTATGAATTCAGTTCATTTATTAAATATTTTTTTCTAGAATCTCAGCAATTTGTTTTATGGCATTTTCATCTCTTTTATAATACGTGTATTTACCTATACGCTCTGTCGTGATTAATCCAGCTCGAAGTAAAATTGAAAGGTATTGAGATGCTGTTGATTGCGTCATTTTCAATTTATCTGTTATTTGACTAACACATACCCCTGTAGTATTCATATCAATCCCTTCATGGGGTGTAAAATGACGATCAGGTTCCTTTAACCATTGTAAAATTTGCAGTCTTGATTCATTGGATAAGGCTTTGAAAACTTCTATTGGCTCCATACAAATCATTATATCGATAAATAACGATATGTCAACATGTGTTGTTTGAGATCCTTAAAATTTCTATTTTCCTTCTTCCTCTGGTACAGTTCACCGTGGTGCCTTTACATTCATTGAGCCTGTGATTACGCTGTCTCACTTTGAGATGCCACTTCATTTGGTAAGAGAGTATGGCAGGTTCGGCAGCCTAAAAGTTGCTGAGTATTTCGTGAAATTCATACTTCAGCAAATGCAACTGCTGTAGGTGTTTACCTCATTCCGTTGAATTTAAAGGAATTATCCGTATTGATGAGAATGATGAACTGCAAATTGAGCCGACTTGGGATTGTGTCATTATTATTAATGCCAAAAACATGTCTGTCACAGTTCGTGATGCAGAGATGTTGTAGGTTTGCCGTAGAAATTAATAAGTCTCATTTGAGGAAAATAGCTCAAATGAGACTTATTTAGTTTAGTAACCTTACCATAATTATTTAATACCCATTTACAAAGTAAGCAATAGTTTCTAATTCATCTTCTTTCAGTTCTCTGTTCACGTAATGTTGATATTCTTTCGTGATTTTCTGCTTATCTCCACCACATTGATCAGTGAATTTCGCTATCATCCGAAGTTTGTCTGTTTCCTGACGAAACTCCTCTTTTGTCCACGGTCTTTGGTGTGAAGGAATATACGTATCGGCATCAAAAGCATCTAACTCATCTAAAAGACGCAATATTTCTTTCACCGTATAATGAACTTTTTCGGCATACATTTTCGGATAAATGCAATCACCAAGAAAAAGGATTTTCTCTTCTTTCACATACACGATCACGGAATCTGCCGCATGGTCGCCTCCAACATGCTGCACGATGCAAGTGACCCCGCCAAGATCAATCTCTATCCGACGGTCAAACGTCACATCCGGTAAAACCACCTGAATTTCTCGATGATTCTTATATTCTTCTTTAATGGCCTTCGCGCAAAACTCAATCTCCGTTCCTTCCCTCACCCGCTCATCAATCGCCTCATCTGACCACGAAAACGGAACAAGCTTCTCCATTTCCTTTCTGGTCTTTGCAGAAGCAATCGAAACCGTATCAGGCAGCGCTGGCAAGCCAAAAATATGATCCCAATGCCAATGCGTGAGCACAACCATATCGGGCGAAGCGTTCTCTTGTTTTGAGGTTTTTTGGATGAAATATCTTGCATGATCTTCCGAGTTGCCTGCATCGATCATTAATGTTTTGTTATTGCCTACGACCATGCCTAGGATGGGGCGGTCGGTGAGTGATACTAGTGATGTAGGAGAAGGTTTGGCCTATTTTTTTGATTGTGTGCATGAGTATACCTCCTTTCTAAGAAAGTCTTCTATATATGATGACTGTTCACCTAACTTTATCAAAAATCTCGATTTTTTATTATTAGTTCATTAACAAATGAATTTATAAAATCCCTCTAAATTATAAATAAAATCACCGATATATACAAAGAAAGGACAATAAAGATAAAAGTTAATTTTTTTTAAGATCTCTACCTTACAATCTTTTATTCATATTTAAAGGGGGATAGATTTGAATAATCTAAAAAAGATATTATTTGCATTATTTATTTCGTTCTTTTTATCGAATTCTGCTTCAGCAAAAGAAGATATTATTACAAATGTAATTTCTGTAGATACATTAGAGATTAACAAAACATCTACAATCAAATTGCACGGAATATCAAAAGAAATCTATGAAGAATACAAAGAGTTTGCAGAAAAACATAATATGCAGTCAGATACTGATTATCATATGATGGGAGAATCGGAATTATATACAATAGAAGGTAATACATTTGTTGAAGAAGACGCCCTTAAAGATTTGAAAGAACTACTTATCAATAGAAGTGTACATATTAAAAAAGTTAGAAACGATAGTTATTTATTATATTTTTCAAAAAAAGATCATTATAGTATTAATCAATTATTAATTGCTAAGGGTTTTGCATCGGTTGATAAAAATATTATTTCTAATTATAAGATGGATTTTTTAAAAGAGGAGTTAAATGCTAAAACCAATAACTTAGGAATTTGGAACATTAGCTTCAAAGCAGCATACTCTAGAAGTGCTGATTCTACATATTCTGAGATAATATATATTCTGTTGTCTGCATTTCTTTTCTCCAATATATGGGTGTTGATGTTCTCACTGAAGAAGTTATCTTCTATACCCAGTTGGAAAGGACTTTTCTATGGTTTTTTTTCTTTATTATTAATACCCTTTCCATCAACAGTTATTACAATCCATTCATATCTAGGTGCTAAAGTATACTTATTATTCATTTTGTTGTTGATAGGAAATATTTTTCATCACTTGACAAAATTTATAATAAAGCATAAAGAGGTTTTAACCATTAAGAAGCTCATAGCACTAATGATAGGTTCTGTATTTATAGTAATTTCTTATTTTACCTTTGTTTATGATGCATTCGACAATCCTCGTTCAATAACAGTTCTAGAACAAGGTTTTTCTCAAGAGAATATTATTTCACATACCACTGTTCCTGAAGATAATTATTTATTAGTAAATGACCAAACATACTTTTTAAATAATCTTTATGACTATTTATATTTTAGTATAACAACATTTTTTGGTGGGTCCTACGGTGATATAGTTCCCCATGGAAACATCCGGTATATTGTAATTATTGAAATTTTCACTAGTTTTATACTACAAATGGTTTTTTTCGGTTTAATAATAAACATTATCTATGAAAAATTTAGTAGAAATAAATTTAAATACTCGTCTGAAAAAGAATTTTATATTCAGAAAGTTTCTTTTCCAAATAATGTACGTAAGCATAGTAATCTTGAGTTAACTGAAATTCTCCAGAAAAAAAACCTTCTAAAAGAAACTAAGAAAAAAACAAACAACTCGTTTTTTTTATCTATTATAACAATCATATTAATTTTAATTTCTCTTATTAAGAAAAAAAAATAGTTTAATATAGTGCCTGTACTTAATTAAAAAAGTCTTTATGAATACTCAAGCAAACAAAATAAATTGAATAATTTTATAAATTTATTCAAATAATATACAAATTAGAAAAAATCCCATCAACAATTGATAGGGATTTTTTCGAAAACAACTTTATCAAAATTTGTAACAACTGTTTTATTATTGTGAAATAAATATTCACTCTCTTTACGGGAGTTTCTTGCAGAGTATTGAAGAGTGTAGATTTTTTTTGGAAATGATTTATATATATCTAAAATATTTTCTTCGAGATCATATGTTGTAATCCAATGAAAATCATGTAGCATCATAATTTCTTGGGCTAGCTCCTTATGATCTTCATGTTTAAAAAAATTTGTATAAAGGTTCTTTCCTTGCTTATAATAGGGCGGATCGAAGAAAATAAAAGTATTTCTTCTATTTAATTCCTTTATTACATATTTAATAAACAATTTAGCATCAAAGTTATACAATGAGATATCATTTCTTCTTTTAGATATATTAGAGATTTTCTTTATTAATGCAACCTTGTTAAACCTACAATCCAATTTATATTGACTTAATTGTTGTTTCCCCCCTATAGGACCGCCTGTTATAATTCCAGAAGTGTTCGTACGATTTAAAAAGAATGTCGCAAACCCTAAATCTAATAAATCATATGCTTCTTTATTTTGATATATTAATTTTTGCCTTTCCCATTCCACCATATTAATAGGAGTCTCTAATATTCTTTCAATAAACTCACTTGTATGGAATAAAATAGAATACCATATGGCGTATATCGCGCGATCATAATCGTTTATAACTATATGTGCGACCTTATTTTTTAATAGTAAATCTATTGCAATCCCAGCCCCACCTGCAAATGGCTCTACATATATAGTATTATCAATACTATTAATATCAAGCAAGTTATTAACGAATTTTGACATTTGAGACTTCCCACCTGGGTATCGAAGAGGGGAAAGAATATTTGGCATAAAAGACACCTCATACATTTCTTTCATCTTTATTTATTGTATTTTATTATTTAAGTCTTCTATCATATGTTGTAAAAACAATTTCCATCTACGTTCAATATCCCACAGAATATCGACAGATGGCAGATTATACTTCCCATGCGATATTGAATTCAGTTCATCATGATCCTTTTTCGAAAAAGCTGTGGTTATAGTTCTTTGGTAATTTCTATTAATACTTAGAAACGTTTTATTATTCACACAGTACTTTAACAAATCTGTAATTGATGGGTCTATCTCGGTTTTTTTCCATTTTCCAAAAAGCTGATTTTCCACTAAATACTCTTGTAAGGTGCACTCCAATAGAGTCCTAGTTAAATAGGTAGCACTTAGACTATGAGTCGAGATTCGCAATCTGTGCAATTCATAAAGTGCTCTGCTAATTCCTGGGTGTCGCCCAGTGTAAATAATACCTTGAAATAAAAACGAACTACTTTCTGGTTTGGACTGCTTCTTTTTATCAGTTGGTTCAGGTTGTAACAGCTTAGTCTCATTATCGTTTTGAATATTGTTATCCTCTCTGTATTCCAATCTTGGCCCACGATTATTATGGTACTGTTCGTCCGCTGGTTCTTGCTGAGAATCTTTGTCTTGTCCTTCTCCTGATGCACTAGAAGAATCTTTGTCTTGTCCTTCTCCTGATACACTAGAAGAATCTTTGTCTTGTCCTTCTCCTGATACACTAGAAGAATCTTTGTCTTGTCCTTCTCCTGATGCCTCATTAGATTTCAAAATTGGGCTAATAGGCAGTTTTACACTTTTCCAACTTTCATCATCTTTGAAGTATTTATTGTAAAACTCCTGACGATCACCTTTATAATAAACGTCACTTACATTTATTTGCTTTGATTTGATTAAATATAAAATAAAATAGATTTTTTTAAGACTATCATTATTCACCAATTGGATTTCTGGTTTGTTTTTATTAATAATTATTCCCAATAAAATCCTCATATCGGGATCACCAAAAATTCTTTCCATTGTTGAAAATGAGCGTTCTACTTTTAATATATTATCTAGAAAATCAACAAGATATATTTTATAATCATCATTTTTAAATCTAGATTGTGCTTTATAATTCCATTGCAGACGTCCTGTACCATCATTCTCACCAGTGTGCTTATTTTGAATAGTCCTTTTCATCGATTCTTCCTCAGCAGGAATATCATATAAAACAGACTCAACTTCATAAATAGGATTGTAATTATTATCATTTGCGATTTTTTTTATCCGTTTTAACAAACGATCCCTTTCACCTATATCGCGAGGTAAAAAATCTGGATTATTTAGCAGTTTAATGCACGATATACGTCTGTTTCCATCCATGATTTTATATTTTTGAGGGATGTCTGCTTCTATTATAATTATTCTTTCTGATATTTCAAAGCCATACTTTGCAATTGATTTCATTAAATTAAAGAATTTCCTCTCTTCATTTAATAATATTTTTATTGCACCCTCTTCATTCTCTTGTGGCTCATCTCTCGGATTTTCTTCATTAATATAGAGATCATCAATTTTTACTGATTTAGGCTTCAACCTACTTTTCCCCCTTCTAATTCTTTAAACTTATATTTTTAATTACCTGACTTTAATTTTTGGCTGAAATATAAGTTTTCCTAAATTCCTACTCACTTATGATAAGGCTCACCGTGATGCCTTTAAATGAGGTTATTAAAAAAACCTTGGTGGAGACCAACCTCTACCAAGGTTCTTAAAATATCATTTTATGTTAGAAGATCTCTAGAACTACATTTAAATTAGAAAGTGCCTATCATTCTTCACAAAAACTAATGATTTCCTTAGGTACAGGTTCAAATATTAATACCTCTGGCTTTGGATAAGGCCTTTTCCTCAAATAATCTTTGAGTGGGATCATACTTTTCCAGTACTGCTCAATCCAATAATCAATCGTTTCTCCAGTGTCAAAATTTAAAGCTTCCTCATCAAACTCTTTCATATCTTCATAGAATGCTTGATCATAAATAGAAAGTGAAATTTCACTATCAAATACAAATATCTTGTCCGTAAATATAGGAAAACAAAAAGACTCGGAAAAACGATTGATTATATCAGCGCCTATTGCTTCTTTGAAATTAATCCATTTAGGAATATCAGAAGGTCTTAAGTTTTCTGTTATCTCTAATTTCACTCTCCCACCATTACTATATCTATGATTTGACTTCGTAGAATATTTAATGCCACTGTTCATGACTTCCTGCTGTGAAACATGAAACTCATGACTCTCGGGAAAATATGCATGGTATAGTAAATCACTCATGTATCTCATCTTCTTATTTCTTGATTTATGAGTTTTGATTGAACCTTTTTTATGACTCAAAAGCAGTTCTTTCTGGGAATACTCCTCCCTCTCTGATTAGGCAAACTGCTAACCTTTGAGCAGCTCTATCAAAATAAAATTTTGAGGGAATATTCTCATCTGGTATAGCTTCTATTTCTGAAACTTTTCTCGTCAATTTATTCAATTCAATTTTCCCCATACTATTTTCATTTGGACCAAATCTATATATGACTGCATCTTTACTTTCAAATTCTTTTAGTAACAAGACGTATGAAGCCATCTTCATTCCTCCTTTAATGGATACCAAGGACGACCAGACTCTACTGTTTTATCATGTGCTGTCCTATAATTAGTTTTAAAAATCCCCTCGAACTTTGATTCAAATATTTCATGATTTAATAGTGCAATATCATTCTTATTATAACTTCCTTTTTGTAGCCTGTCCCATGCCTGTGCAATTTCATAATCAGGATCAAAGCGTCCGACACCATGCTCCTTTATGTGTTCCTTAATAAATAAATGCTCTTTAATTCTTTGAACTCTTTCTTTAGTCATTCCTGTATTTTTAGAAATTAACTGAACATCAATTTTAGATTTTCTAAAATTAGCATACATTTCTTCTGCTCTATCAAGTTGTTTTAGATAATCATCGATTGAAATTTCCCTACCACCAGTTTGAATCCCACTTGTACCCTTAGTCCCCATCTTCCCCTGAAACCCTTTCGCCCCAAACGGCAAAAGCATTCCAAGTGCCGCATTCATACTCGCTTCCTGCTGTTCTTTCGAGATCTTATTTCCAAACATGTCTCTCCCTGTAATCGCTTCGCTGAAGCCGTTCGTGGCGGTAAGGCCATATAAACCTTTTTGAGATGTTTTTAAGGTATCAAAGGACTTTTGGGACGTCTTGTAGATGTCGACTGCCCTAACTGCGGCTGATGTGGCTTGGGTGGTTTTATAGACCGCTTTGCCGCCTTTAAAAATGCGACCTGCCCAGCCAAAGATTGGGATGTAACCTGCTGCTGCCATGCCGCCTGCCGCGACTCGCTGGCCTGCGGTGAGCTCTTCACCTGTGATTGGATCGACGCCTGTAGCGGCACGTTTTGCATCGTTCACACCTGTCAATTCATTGACAATATTCCCGCCATAATCAAGGGCTTTTTCATACCAAGGACGGTTGGCGAGTGCTTCTTGTTCCTTTGCGATCTCTCGGGCCTCTTCTTGTTCTTTTTTGATGTTCAGATATTCAGAAGTTTGCTTCTCAATATCGCTTTTTGCCTTGTAGATTTCGCTATTTTGATACGCTTTCTTGTCAAAATTCATCGGCGAAATCGCTTTTCCGTCATTTGTCGCATTGATCATTTCAGCGTACAATGCCATTGTAGCCTGTTGCTCTGTCTCTGACAAAGCATATTCATCTTTTAAATTTTGATCAAGTTCAATCAAATCCTTAACAGTGTTTTTCCGTTCATCTTCCGCATCTGCAATCTTTTCATCAACGGTTTTACTATCAAATACCTCTAGAGATATGAGGTCATCAATATCTTCGAAAATCGTTTTAAGTGCCTTTTTCTGATCCTTTACAATGCTTTTGGCATTCTTGATGCCCATATGTACTGCGTTGTCTAAAAAGTGTTCTTCTACAAAGGTATCGCCGCCAAAGTTTGTATCATCAAGTGTACCAGAAACACCTTCATGAAAGGCTTTTTGCTTATCAATGAAGCTAATAAACATGTCCACATTGCCAGCCAGCTCTTTGTAGAAGCTTTTAATATTATCGGCGCCTTTTCCAGTGAAATCGTCACCAAGGTTTGCCACGCCCTGGAGCGCCTTTTTTAAATCTACCATTTGTTCGCGGAGTGCCTGATAGTGTTTTGCCCTTGTATCCATGGCTTTTATAAGTGCTTTTGCATCAAGTATTTTATTCAGGGAAAGTCACCACCCTTTATTTAATTCACATGTATTATTTTACTATCTCTATCTATTAATTGGAAATATTTCGAGTTCATTAACAAAAATAGCAAAAAGCCACACGCTAAAGCTGTGCAGCCTTTTGTGACTTTTAGGTTTTCACTGGATTCGACTTTGTCCTACTTCACATCATCTCTTAAGCTGCATAAGTTCAGCCAATACATCATCAGAGGTTGTCAGTGTTCTTGCGTTTGATTGAAACCCCCGTTGAGAGATAATCATCTCGGTCATCTCATCCGATAAATCTACATTAGACATTTCTAATGTACCTGATCTCAATTTGCTATCATCATTTGGATCATATTGCTCATCACCAGAACTTGCAGTTTTACGATATAGGTTTCCACCGATCTTGTCCAGTCCTGCTGGATTATTGAAGGTTGCTAGAACAATAGGTCCTGCTTCTCTTAATGTACCTTCATCACCTACAATCGTATAATAAACCGTTCCATCTTTCCCAATTGATTGAATATTAACATTTGGGCGTTCCTCTCCAGAAGTAGCATCCCAATCAGATGGCTTTGGAATTATAATAGATTCTAGAAGAATCGTGTTATTAAATGGTGGCAATATTTCACCTGTTTGATTATTTCTAGCTAATCCTTTAATCGGAACACCATCTTGATTCACGAGTACACCATCAGCTCCAATATAGAAGTTACCTGCTCTTGTAAATGTTCTTGTATCATCCGCTCCTTTTTGAACTATAAAATACCCTTCTCCTTGGATAGATACATCTAGTGTTCTTCCCGTGGTTTCAAGACTGTTTGGAGCATGTTTAGTATGAATTGCACCTACAGATACACCTAATCCAACTTGTTTAGAATTCTTGTTTAATGAAGCAGTTTCCAGTGTTTGGCTCATCATATCTTTAAAAGTAACCTGATCTTTCTTATAAGATACAGTGTTTACATTGGCAACATTATTACTTATAACATCAAGTTTTGTTTGAAAGGCTTTTAAACCAGAAACACCAGAATACATTGACCTTAACACGTCTCTTCCCCCTCTGCTTTTTCTCGTAATGTGTCAAAAGGAACAAATACTTCTTTTGCTACCTTTGCAATGATCATATTTCCACTAGCATTAAACGAACCATTAATCACACCACCAGCAATTGGGACAAGTTTAATTAAGTTAACAGCACCTTTTGATCCGAACTTTGTTACAAGTCTAAAACCAACTTTTTGATTAATCTTCACTAGTAGTTGTCTAGGGACTTTGTGTATTGTAGTTACAACCAATTTTCCTCCTATAGTTAAACTCAATTTTTCGATTAGTTCTATTCCACTCTTTCCAATTAAACAAATGTATACAAATGTTTTCACTTTATCGTCTTGCAAGTCGTATCCTCTTAAATAAGCAATACACGCAATCATACGAATTTGATTATATAAATTAGTTACCATATCTGTTGGGACAGCAACAGGCAGAGTCATTACACCACCCACACCAGTTAAAAACCCAGTTGCACCGACTTTTGCGGTCTGCCAACGTATTAAAGCGTTTACTGCATCTTCTCTAGATCGATGCTTTTTCAAATAATCCTCCGCTAACTGCTTTGCAGAAAGTGAGGTTGAAAAACCATTCAATGATTTCTCAAAACACCAGTCAAGTAGCTGCACCATTTTGTGTTGAGTTAATTCTTTCCCCATAGAATTTACACCTTTCTATATCTAAATCATTTTCTTTAGCATTTCTCCATCAACTCTAAAATGAGAAGGGACCTGAAATTTTTCCGATAATACATCAATCTTCATCTCCTTCTGTATGAGAAAAACATTTGGTAAACGCTCTTTTGTTATTTTTTCTTTCAAAAATCCTGTAAGATAGAAAGAGTTTTGGTGTAATAGAATATCTACTGGTGCAAAGACTATCTTTCCCTTTTCTGAGCTTAATAATTGTATCCATTTTTTCTTTTCAATTGCCTCAGTCAACAATTTTAAAGTGTTCAATACTGACGTTGCATCTTTTTCAGTATCACATTCATGCAAGTACCTTGAAAAAAATTGAGTTGTTTGTTGATCTTGGATAGGGATTGAGAAGAGAATCTTTTCTAATAATTTTCTTGATTCATTTGATGTTAAGCTGCTACTGTCTAACACAATTTTAAAGAGAGCCATCATTTCACCTTTATGTAATTGCATACTCTCGTTTATTGATAGAGTATAGCCTCCTAAACGCCGATCATAGATGAGTTCTAATTGATAATGAAACCTTTCAATATAATATTTCAGATCAGCAACGTCTCTTTGTATCGTCTTGAGCGTCACTTGAAAACGATCTGATTCAACTTGCTTTTTAATCACTTCTTTGTTTAAAAGTTTTTCATACAAGAACAGCATCCGATTAGTTTTGTTTCTTTCAAATTTCAACACATACACCTTTTCTGCAATTATGTTGGTTGTTTTTTACTATAACCAAATACATGGACACAACATGTCCATTCCAAAAAATCATTAGACTGTTTAAAATTCCCCCATTCCCCCTATGATTCTGAAACATACCTTCAAACATCACTTCCTCTCACAAATGACAGATATCAAAACAAATAGAAAAAGGAGTAGCAAAATCATCCTCATTGGATGACTCCGCTACTCCTTTTTCGTTATGAAAATATTTTAAGACTCGATGATTCAACGTTATTTGAATACTTTCAATTTCCCTTTTATCAGATATTGTGATTTGATCAATCATCAACCTCATTAACTGTTTCATTTGTTCGTTGGTCAATTGTTTTTTTAATCTCGTATGAAACTCTTTCATTATGGCTGATACAATATTATAATCTATTGGTTTCGTGTGACTTTCACCTAACTTCTCTGTAATGAGGCGCATTCTCTCCTCTAGCTTTTCTTGATCAGAATTGATGTTTTTCAATCGATTTTGCAAATCTAATTTAGTAATTGTCCCGTCCTCGTAAATCTCAATTACTTTTTGTTTCTTTGATTGCAGGTTTGATAGATCAATTTTCAACTGTCTATATTGTTTCTCTAATTCAGGCATTTCATTATTTTCACTATTATTGAGTTTAGAAAGAATAGCATTAATAACCTTCTCATTATTCGCCACTTTAGAAATCTGATTCAAAACATATTTGTCTGCATAATCAGCACGCACTCCATTTGATTGACATACAGTAGACCCTTTATTCTTCCACGCACCACAAACATAATATTCTAATATTCTTTTTGTTCCATCTTTTCTCTTATTGGTTGTTCTTCCTATAACCATTCCTGACCCGCAAACAGGACATTTCATAATGCCCGTTAAAGGGAATTTGCCATTATGGATTCGATTTGGTTTTCCCGATTTGCTTTTCATAATAGATTTTGTCTTTTCCCATGTTTCTTCGGTAATGATTGGCTGATGTTTGCCTTTCTCTATGACTGGATGAGGATTAATATTATTGCGTCTCTTTTCTTCCCAATCTCTTCTTACATTAAAACGAATCATGCCTACATATAATGGATTTGTTAAAATTGTTTTTATCGCTGATATTGAAAATGATTTATTCTTTTTAGTTGTGAAACCTTTTTTATTCAAATGATTAGCAATAGATTTATAGCCATGACCTGTGTTATACATGTGAAATATTTCTCTTACTATTGACGCTTCTTCCTCATTGATGACCAATTTAGATTGTTTTCTTTTACGGTTATCATCAAAATGACCAACCACATCGTAGCCAAGAACCTGTCCACCGTTCCATGATCCTTCTCTTGCTCTTGCAATCATTCCCATCTTTACGTTCTCTGCTATGTTTGCTCTTTCAAACTCGGCTATAATCGCCATCATTTGGAATTGCATAACACCAGATGGCGTTTCGGTTTCATGACGCTCTGTTAAAGAACGAAATGAAATATGCTTCTTCTTTAACAAATCAACGATAGTTAACAAATCTAACGTTTTCCTTGAAAATCGATTCATTTTCCAAACAAGAACCATATCAAAGGCATGTTCATTTGCATCTCTAAGTAATTGCTGTAATGCAGGTCTGCCTTTTATTGATTTGCCGCTTATACCTCTATCATCATAAATTTTGAATACTTCATATCCTTCACGATCACACATTTCTTTCAATACTCTAATCTGTTCTTCAATGCTATACCCTTCCTCCGCTTGCTCTGTTGTTGATACTCTCACATATAACGCAGCCTTTTTCCGTTCTAATGTCGTATTTAGATCCATTATTGCTTTTGTCGAATTATTCATCTTCCTTCCTCACTTTTCTTTGATTCTTTGTCAATATCACTAATTGCTTCTCTTACAACATGAGTCATCATTTCTATAACAATATCAAAATCTTTATTCTTATCTTCGTAAAATAAATCCATTATCCTCATCCTTTTTTATGATATATATTTGAACAATATATTAATTCATTCAGTTAAATAAAAGGGGGAATGGGGGAAAATCCCCCCCTGCTGCTTCTAATATAAAATTCTCATATGGCTTTTCTAAAGATAAAATATCCTCAGAAAAAACAATACAGATCGTATAAACACCATTTTTTGATTGATTACTCGCTCCCTTTATATTTTTACGAATTTTCAGTTTGTTATTTTCGTGATGTAGCACACCTTTTTCTTTTAATGCATGTAGTACCAATTTGTCATTTGGATAACCCAAATAAGTTACAGCTTCTTTAAATACATTGGACAAAGTGTATACGTATGTTTTACCTTTTTCGTATTCAATTGTGCCCCAAACTTCAGAGCCACCTCCACTAGATCCTTTTTGATAATATTTTCTACTATGTTGAATGACATGGTCCATAAACTGTCTATGAAAATTTTCACCAATATTTCGATCTTCACAAGATTTTTTCTCTTGATCAATTAGCATACTCTTAATCTGATCACGACATAATTTATATCCAAATCCTTTTTCTAAAAGATCAACAGTTGTTAATATAAGAGACATTTTTCCAGAAATGCGGTCAACTAAATGACTAACAGGCATCTCTTTTTTTAATTCTTCTTTATTTCTTTCTAGCAACTCTTCCAATTCCCTAGATGGATAACGATTAAGGAGTCTTGCAAATGCTTCTCCAAAGAATCCATAGTTTTGTTTCACTGCCTTTTTCACATTTTCTGCATGAGTGGCATCTTTAAACCAGTTGATCCCTTCAAATTCAAACAATCGAACCCGAAGCCCAGCATTTTTTTCTGCTCTATTAATAATGGATTGCTCTCCAGTAGTTATAATCGTTGTACACCACGTGCCACTTTTCTTCATGGTGGAATCTTGATTAAGGCGTGTTCGCTCTTGATTTTGTGAAAATTCATAAATAAGGGAGCTTAATTTCTTGCTTTCCATCTCATTCATCGTTGTTTCATCGAAGACGATTGGCATTCCAAAGTTGCCAGTCAATGAGGAGATGAGAGCATTTTTTGTTCCATTAAAAGAACGGATAAGACCTTGATGATTATTATTTGGATTACCAAAAGGTGATACTGCAAGCATACTAGCGGTAGTCTTGCCAGTAGATGAGAACCCATGGATGTGACACATGAGCGACCAATCCCATAATGATTCACCTGACTGATTAAGAAATCCTAACAATGAAGCAGAGAGACCTATGCAAAACATTAGCTCGAGAGGAGCATGTCCTAAAACGTACTCTTTTAATAAATCTTCATACCCTTCAAGAGACCCCTTTGGTTGTAAATTGATTTCACCCGAATACCTTGATTCAATTCTATTATTATTGATAAGTGAATGGCTTTTATAGTTCATAAATCCGTTTATTCGATCCCATCCTAATCCTGTATGGAAATATCTTGGATGAATGCTCTTCTCGTGCTCACTAAGGAATGAAAAGACTTCTTTTGTCTTTTTATCACCAATAATATCCATGCCTTGATTCAAAAATTTCTTTGTGTTTTTTCCATCTAAATCCGATCTTTCAATATCCATTATGATCCAACAATCAATTGACCAAAAACTGATTTTCATTTTTAATTCGCCTGTCTCTAAACAGCGTTCTATGGATTTAATTTTAGCTGCTTTGGAGATATATCTGTATTCCTCCGTTTTTTTATCAAATTTAAATAACTGATTCCCTTGAACACGATAAGGGAATAATTCAATGTCCTCACTGGGTGGTACTAGTATAGCTGGTTCACAATCTTTACGTATCACTAAAATCCCTCCTTAATAAAATCAAAAACACCATACTCAAAATCATAATTTTAGAAAGGTGCCTATAATATATTGTTCTTTTATAATCAATATAATTAGATGAATGCCATATTGTACTTTTAAATTGATCCACGTTACAATTAAATAATGATGCTGAGAAGGAGGGTATCATTTGATTTCAATAGACAAAAAAAAAGAAATTTATAACTTATGGTTTATTAAACGCTTAACACAGCGGAAAATTAGTCACCAGTTGGGAATTAGTCGAGGAACGGTTAGCAAAATTATCAAAAGGTATCAGAAAAAAATGTATGAACTCAACCTAGATGCAGATGCTGATCTATCGGAATACATAAATATGATTGATGTAAGCTCCACAATACACAGAAAACGAAAACCTTATAAATTAAATGAAGATACTTTATGTACTATTGAAGAGTTAGTTATTCATAACGAGAAACTTAATAGAATCGGATCAATTGACGCATTAAACATTAAAGAACTCTTTGAACATTTCCAATCACTTCATAAAGAGAAGTCCAATATTATTACGGACTTCTCTCTTGATTATTTTTATAAAATTGTCAGAAAAATAAAAAGTAACATTCATGAAAATGGACTCTGATTTCATTAGTGATCAACTTTAGAACATCCATAAATACTTGTTAATCTGTGTTGAATATTTGCTCATCGACTTTCTTCCCATCTTTTAAGCAAATAAAATAGAGTGGCTGATTTGTTATTGCCTTTAATGCAATACCTATCAACCACTCTGAGTCTTCTTTATAAGTATATGTGTGAATCAAAACAGGATTCGGAAGTAATTCTAACAAATGATTTGGAAAGAGGGCAGTATCAAGTTCGTCATGATACAGTAAAACCGTCTCATTTCCTAAATTATTTGATTCCATTTTGACTCCAAACTTCTTTTTAAATAAATTGATTAATTGCTCGGTATTCATTCTATTTACCCCTTCTCTCTGCTATAGGGAACTAACTTCCATTGATTCTTTAATGCTGGATATAGAGGATGAAAACCTTTTTTTCCAGAATTCGATTCTATCTCTAAAATATTTGCTTTCTTATCAAGTAATAAAGCTAAAATCATATCTAGTCTTTTCATTGCTCTCTTATTGATTTCGGCTCCTTTCCCGATCGCAATAATTACATCATCTGAACTTTGGACTGCTTCTTGTATGCATTTCATATTTGTGGTTATAGATTCTTTTGTTTCTTTTCCTTTGATTGTAGGGAACAGATTTACGATATTTACACTACCATAGCCCAATTTAAAGAGATTATTCGTAACATACATGGTTGTTTGATCTAACAATATTTCATTTGCTTTGCCTGCCTTTTTCATGATGACAAGAGCCTTTTTCTCGTACTGATTCCATTCTTTTTTGATTAAAAACTTATTGTGCAAACCATCATCATAAATGACTTCTGTCCTGATCATATTTTTGATTAATTTCATTTTCCCGCTCCTATTGAATATATCCTTTTTCATTTAGAGATGTATATTTTCCATCGCCAATAATTAAGTGATCTAGTAGAGTAATTCCTATAAGTTTCCCCGCTTCAACAAGACGTCTAGTCACCTCAATATCTTCTCTAGATTCTGTTATGTCTCCAGAAGGATGATTGTGAGCTACAATTATACTAGCAGCGGAAGATAATATTGCGGGTTTCATGACCTCACGAGGGCTTACAAGAACAGCGTTCAAGCTACCAATATGGCAAATATTAATACTTAATGGTTGATTTTTAGTATCCAATGACACTACTATAAAGTGTTCACGATCTTTCCCCTTGAAGAAATCCTTTACCAATTCATACGCATTATTAGGAGAACGAATCCTCCTATTTTCATAAAGAATACTTGATTCTTTAACAAGTTTAATTGAAACAATATTTACTCTTTTTGATGATTTCACTATTTAACCTCATTTCTAAGTTAAGTATTTCTGGTCTTATTTATAATATATATTTGATTTCTTATTATTTAACTTTTAGGTTGACTTTACGACAAAAACGGAATACACTGCATGTATGATTTACACGTTTAAAATTTTTTTTACGGTAAGGGGGATGTGTATGATGAAAACCAGTACTCAACTTTTAACAAGAATATTTAACTCTTGGATTGAATTAGAAAATGAATTAGAGTCCATCGAATTAAATACCGAAAAGGGAGATTTAATGGAGTATTTCGCAAAATTTTATCTCGAATACTTTAGTTCTCTTTATGAAATAAATAAAGTTTTTATGAGACATGAAATACCTGAAGAAATTATTGACACTCTAAAATTAGAAGCGACTGATAGAGGTGTTGATGGAGTTTATATTAGAAATGATGGTAAATTAGTCGCTTACCAAGTAAAGTTTCGTACTAATAGAGAGCAACCCACTTATCGTGAGTTAGCTACTTTCTGGACTGAGTCAGAATATGCGGATTACAGATTGATTTTCAGTAATGCAAATTCCTTACCAATTGAAAATGTTAGACGGAAAAAGCAAATGGCTGTGTTAGGAAATGATTTGGATAACCTCGACAGTAGTTTCTTTGAGGCCTTGTCCATTAATTTTAAAGGTCAACAAATCCCTGAAAAACCACTTCCTACACCATTCCCTTATCAGACAAAAATTATAGATGATGTAATATCTAGTTTTGAAGAATATGACAGAGGTAAGGTTATAGCAGCATGTGGAATTGGTAAAACTTTAGTGTCAAAGTGGATTCATGATGCAATGGGTTCTAATTACACTCTTTTTACTGCACCTTCTCTTTCCTTAATTAAGCAAACAATTGAAGAATGGACTACGAAAACGAAACATCCTTTAACATTTTTGGCCGTTTGTAGTGATGAATCTGTAATATCAAGTTTACATGAAGACACAAATGAATTAGGTATAAATGAGGTTAACTTCCCTGTTACAACAGACCCAGAAGTTATTAAAGACTTTTTAACAAAAGAGTCCCAATATCCAAAAGTTATCTTTAGTACCTATCATTCAGTCGATGCTATAATGAACGCACTGATTAAGCTTGAACATGAATTTTCATTCGACTTAGCTTTGTATGATGAAGCTCATAGAACAGCTGGAACTAAGGATTCACGAATGTTTGTATACGCTTTAGAAGATAGATACATCCCAGTGAAGAAGAGATTATTTTTAACAGCTACAGAAAGAAATATCACTCAAAGAGTCAAAAATTTTGCTCAAGAATCAGGAATTGAAATTTTCTCTATGGATGATAAGTTGAAATACGGGCCAACATTCTCGGAATTAAATTTTGGAACAGCAATAGAAAAAAAGATTATTGCTGATTATAAAATAGTGGTATGTGCAATGGCAGAGGATGAATTATTAGAACTAGCAAAAGAAAACTCCTATGTACAGGTAGATATAGGTGATGGAACCTCTTCAACCACAATTGAAAATTTATTAAAGCAAGTAATTCTTGCTAAAGCAGTAAAAGAATTAGGCATAAAAAAAATTGTAAGTTACCACAGTAGAGTAGATATTGCATCAAAATTTGTAAGTGGGTCTAAGAATCAACTATCTTTAAGAGACGTATTTTCACAAGTAGCTCCATCGATTAAAGACTCTTCTTTATATCTAAACCATGTTAATGGGGGCATGTCCGCTGGAAAAAGAAAACAAATTCTGTCTGACTTTGAAAAAGGTGAATTTGGTGTAATTTCAAATGCTAAATGTTTAACTGAAGGAATCGATATACCAGCAATAGATGCTGTATATTTTGCCGATTCTAAAGATTCAACTGTTGATATAATTCAGGCAGTTGGAAGGGCATTGCGTAAGAAAAAGAACGATGATAAAACTTCTTATATACTCTTACCTGTAATTTTACCTTCAAAAGAACAGTCATTTAGTGGATTAAAATCGGAAACATTTGATACTTTACACAGTGTAATTCAAGCTCTTCGTGACCAAGACCATACACTTGCTCAAATTATTGATGAAGTAAATTATAGTATGGCTGCATTAGGATATAGTCCAAAGAGAGGTGTTATCAACAAAAAATTACAACAAAAATTAGTGCTATTTGCGCCTAATAAAATTCGAATTGAGAACTTTGAAACATCACTACAGTTTAGAATTGGTGAAATTAATAAAAAAGATTCTAAAGATACAGCAAAAGTAATCTTTACAGGTGCTAAAGGTGAAAGAAAAGGGAGTATTAAACGTGTATTTACTTCCATGGGAGACTATAATATGGATGCATATAAAAGTAGCCTAGTTATCCCTACACTAAGTAAATTTTCTTCTATGCAGGAGCAACTTTCTAGTAGTGATATTAAAATTAATAACAATAATGTTTCACACACTTACCGCTTAGGTGCTATTGAAAAAAGTGCTAAGGTTTTTTCAATAACTGAAATTGGTAAAGCAATAAAAAAAGATAACAACATCTTTGAACCAATCTTTAAAAGTCAACTTTTGAGATACCATATTTTCAATAAAGAAACCAATGAATTTCTATTTCCATACAGGGCATGGCTTAAAGTAATAAAAGAAACAAACAGGATTAGAAAACTTGATTTTATCTATGGGCTTTACCCATTAAAGTCGACAGAAAGCTCTGTAATTGACAATGCAATCGACCAAATTATTTTCCTTCAAAACACATACTCTGCTGTTGAAATACTCAATGATGATAATAAAGAAAAAGTTTTAGAAATCCTAAACAAAAAATTCGACATTGAAATAGACTACAAGGATGTATGGACTTCTAGAGGTACTTCTTATAATCAGTTTAATTATTTTGTAAAACATCTCCTTTCATTTGATAACATCTTTCAGATGAGCCCAACGGAGAAGCATGTGATTGAAATGAAACCAGGAGCAAAAATCAATATCGAAACCTTGTTAGAGGAATCCAATGAATTGGAAGAATTAGCATCCAAAACAAAAGACGTTGACCTATTAAGAAAAAAATATATAACACTCTAATTTCATACAAAAAAGGGAATTTCTAAATAATTAGAAATTCCCTTTTTATATTTTTATTGTTCCTACTTTTTTTCTAATACTACTATACTTTCCCTTAAAGATTCTGCTAAGTAAGGGTATTTCTGAAGCTGTTGTCCTGATGTTTTGGCTTTTCTACAAATGATAATCTCTTTAACATTAAAACCAACTTGTTCACCTAAATATGCTAAAAATAAGTCTGTTGGGACAATTTTCCCTAGATATGAGCTTTGGTCGACTACTATGCAACATTTATGACCAGATTCTAATACCTTGCCGCACTTTTCGAGCACCTTCCCCATATCGTGAAAGTATCCCCTTATCATTTGGGGTACTTTTCTAGTTCTACTGTCTTTTTTTCCAGTATAAGTTTCTTTTAAAGGAATTGCTTCTTCAATTTCAATAGCCATTAAATCAATAATCTCGTCTACTTCAATAGGATCTTTGGCCGCTGAAACAAATGACCTGATTGCTAGTCTTCGTAAGTCACTTAAACCTTTTACACCTAAACGTGGAATAAAGTCACCCATTCGAAGTTCCATCTTATAAGATTCAAAGTAATCAAATGAATTAGCGTATGGTGGCGAAAATACGATCAATCCTGGCTTTTTATTGATTTCTTCTGAGAACTCATGTACGTATTTATCTAACTGTGTTGCAGATCCAAAGTAACCCTTTCCTATATTACAAAATGAAGATTCGCTGATATCTGCCATAAGTAACTTCATTTTATCATAGTAAAAATCAATAACTGAAGTTACTTTAGAAAGCGATTTTTTCAACCCATTTCCATCCCTTTTACGGTCTGAACTGTCCTCAATTATTGATAAGAAACCAGAGAAGAAAAGTTCTTTCACACTAGGTTTAGATATATTATTAACAAATTCTTTTATTGCTAGAAGTGCTCTAAAGTTATCTTCCCTAAAATATTGCTGTATATCCTCGTAATCAATTATTTCTGTCTGATCAAGATCAATAGAAGGAATTTCCTCAATCAATAACTTTACTTCTTCAATATCTGCTTTTGAATAGCTATTCGTCTTTGCGTTTGTTACTGCAACAGACATCGGATTGACATCAATCCCCATACTATCCAAATTATTAACTGCAGCCTCTACTAAGGTAGTACCAGCACCACAGAAAGGGTCAACTATAAATTCTTTTTTTGTATCAATTGTGAACCTAGTAATCATCTCCCTTACTAATGTATGTGAATAGCCTTCTCTATACTTAAACCAACCATGTAAAGGAATAGAATTGTTTTGGGAAAAGTTAACTAACTGATTAAAAAATATGACTTCATCTTTTATAATGTATTTCTCTTCAAGATATTTTATAAAGTTACTTAACCTCTCACTATTATAAATTGTGTTCTCATTTAAAACTTTAACTAATGACGTCATTATTTCTTTTCCTCTCTTAAGCACCACTTATTTTCTTCAAAAATCAGTTCCGCTTTAAGAATTCTATCTATAATATCATTAGACTGCTCTTCAATTTGAGCAAACCAACTATCGTTTGCATTAATATCAATTACAATTAAATCTGATAGGACACTGATTAAGTCATAAAACAGTTCTTGGTAGAGTTGCGCTGTAGTATAACTGTATTTCTTCCTAAATAACTCTTTAATTTTGGAGGATATGGTTGTTTTTATATACTCCATTGGCTCGCTATTTCGTAAAGATTCATTAATTTCATGCTCACCTTTTACAAATGAGTAAATAAAGTCTCCATGAACATTACCTGAATATTTTAGATGAGAAGTGTTTTTATAAGACTGCACAAAATCTTGGAATATAACTCCATTTTTTGCTATAATAAAGCCTGCTCGAATAGTTGCTTTTAGCATAGCTATCCACACTTTTAAGTTTTTATTATTAAAAGTAAAGACTAAATATCCATCATCTTTTAAAACCCTATTACATTCATGAAAAACTTGATACAGAACCTCTTCATAATGATGAACATCTTTGAAACCATTTAAAACTTTTTTTCGATTCATAACAGCTTCTTCTCTATTAAAGATAAAGTCATCTAACTGCTTATAAGCTTTAAGCCAAACATTCCAATATGAACTCAATTCACCGTATTGAACATTGCTACCATATGGCGGGTCTGTAATTACTGCAGATATACTTCTATCAGGAATAGGCAAATTAGAAGAACTTTGATTTAAAATCATATATGAACTACCATCATCTTCTATTAGCTCCTTAAAGTTTTGAGCTAAAGTTGGTTTATCTTTCATTTTATCTACTGTGAAATCTAAGCCCTTCACTACAGCACTCATTCTACGTTCAAGTGCTTTTATAACATTTGCTTCGATGTACTGGTTAGGCAACCAATAAGCATGTTTGTCCATTGAAGTAGGATTACCATTTTCCCAATTTTCAGTGACTCTAGACATATTATTTGTATATCTCAAAGAAGAACTAAAAGCAAAATATAGACAGTCTAATAAATCCTTAGATACACTACTCCTTAAAGAAAGAATATCATTGTATATTAGAACGTTTACTATAAAATTCCTTTCAGTAAATAAATCGCTGAATTTACTTACTCCTTTTTCGAACAGTTTATCTTCATGAGTTCTATCCCAATCATTAGGTATATCCCCATCTGGTTTAACTAATTGTGAAGTTAAGTAACAGGAGTAGTCTTTTTTAAGTATATTTCCAATTTCCCGATCAGTAAGTACATGTACAAAAGTATTTGAGTTTTCTTTATTACTAACTTTTAATCTAATTGGAGTGCTCGAAAGAGGTTTACATTCAGTTCTTTTAACTCCTATTTTAGTACCCTTATTAGTTGAGCAATCTTTATTCGGACAGTTATAAAAGCCATTCTTATACTTTCCATCTTCCTTCATAACTTTATTTTCTTCTCTTAAAACAATTGAGCTGCTACAAATTGGACAAGAAACAACATATGCCCATTCAACCCACTGAATATCATAAGTTGAATCTTCTAATTCAAATTCATAGAAATGGTTATATTTTTCTTTAGCTTTAGTTAGAAATTGCTCAAAAAGTTTTTTTAAGTCGTCTATAGGCACATATTTAACTTGCATTTCTGTAATAAAGGTTGCTAACGGATTAAGGTCAACTCCAATAACCTTTCTACTTAAAGCCAAGCTTTCAAATACAGTTACTCCTCCACCACAAAATACATCAAGAACGACATCACCTTCTGATGTATAATGCTGAATTAAGTTTTGAAAAACATTATATGGTCTTCTTGCGAAGTACTTATGCATTTTATATGGTGCTGTATGCGAGCTTGCTTTTACTGATTTTGATATTGGTTCAATCAAAAGTAACACCTCATTCAAATATAGAACGTACATTCCTTTAATACTTAATTATAACACACGCTCTACTAAGCTTTCTATACTCTATAGCAACTCTTAAAAGACTTCATCCATAAATAAAACCAAATGGGTTCTTCATTAACAAAGTTCCATCTGGTTTTATTTAAATTATTATCTTTTAACCCTCTGTTTTACTTCTTCCATTTTATCATAAAAATCTTTTTCTATATCACGTTCAAAAAAGTTTGCTAATTTACACAAGTAAGCAACACAATCAGAGATTTCTTTACCTAAGTCATCAGAAATCTTGCCCTTTGCATACTTAAAAGCTTCAATTTCAGCTAAACCTTCAATTTTTTTCTCATTTGTAGTAGTAAAAAGCTCCCTTAGAAGCTCAGCTATTTCAGCTACTTCAGTAGAAAGTAACATATGATTCATTAGTAGGGATTCTTTACTTCTATCATAATTATCTTCCTTTATATGATAATCGAGTTCCTTTTGATATTTTTTGGTAAATTCCTGTAATTCTCTCACTATCAATACTCCTTTATGTATTTCTATAACATTATTAAACATCAGGAATAGTTTCCATCATAACTTGCCTTCTAAACCTTTCTAATTATATCAGAATGAAGATTTACATTTTGGCTAATTATTTTTGTGAATATGATTATAAACATATCATAAATAGATATTCCTCTTTGTCTGCTCGCTTTAAGGATTTTAGTTATGAAGCAACGAGTGCCATTAAGCATCTTAAGTTGCCTTTGATATACATATCAGATATAAATTTTATAAACCTCATTTACTTATGGTACGGCTCCCCCCGCACAATCCGAAACGCCCGATAAATCTGCTCCACCAGCACCAGCCTCATCAACTGATGCGGAAACGTCATCCTCGAAAACGACAATTTCTCATTCGCACGCTGCATCACAGCATCGCTTAAGCCAAGGGATCCGCCTATGACGAAACATACTTTGCTTTTTCCGTATGTTGCCAGCTTATCTATTGTATCGGCTAATTCTTCGGAACTTTTCATTTTTCCTTCGATGGCGAGG
The DNA here is from genome assembly GCF_058791855.1 of Bacillus sp. EB106-04-04-XG123. Classification (NCBI taxonomy): domain Bacteria; kingdom Bacillati; phylum Bacillota; class Bacilli; order Caryophanales; family Bacillaceae; genus Bacillus; species Bacillus sp. EB106-04-04-XG123. The sequence goes on from NZ_JBYTDZ010000002.1 coordinate 912,704, forward strand.
GTGATGACATGGGCGTCTGGGTTGATTTTGCTTAGGATGCGTTCGCCTTCTTTGTCTTTGATGATTTTCATGTCTTGATCGCTGAGATTCTCGGGTGCTTTTTCGTCCGCGAGCTCAATGATTTCGAATTTCGCATAGGCTTGTAATCGTTTTGTGTATTCGGCTATGCCTTGCTTTAAATATTTCTCTTTTAATTTTCCTACTGTGATAATTGATATATTCACAGGTCATCCCCACCTTAAGAACAAGTTATTCATATAAGTTATCAACAATTGTGGATAAAATTTGTGTATTTTGTGTCCGATCATTCGTTCCCCACTATATATATTGCAGGTTCATCGCACAATTCACAGGTTGTGGATAAACTGTGTGTATGTTCGATTTTTCTGAATTCTGGCGGCGTTTCGTGATCATCTATGTACATGTCTAATACGGTTTCTATGTGTTCTGCACAAGCATAAAGTGATTTGTTCATAAGTTTCTAATTCCTCCAATATGTTGTTTCGTTATTCACAAGTGTTTCGCTCATTGTTCAATATAACCGATTTATTCACATGTTAATAGTCTTTTACCATTTTCCACACCTTTTATCCACAAACCAAACAAAAAAGCCTCCACTCCTGTGAAGGCTTCTTTCTATAAAAACGGATTATAAAATCTCGTTCCTCTAACAAATGTAATCACTAACGAAACAATCAGTACCACACCAACAAATATGAACGCCACATAATCTGCTTTTTGAAAGTCTTTTGTCGTAAACCATGTACGCTTTTTATGCTTTCCAAACCCGCGCAGCTCCATCGCATTGCTGATCGTTTCAATCCGCTCCAAGCTGGAGAAAATCAGCGGCATCACAATCGACAGCGCATTTTTAATGCGTTTTCCAAGTTTCTCATTCTTCGATAAATCAATCCCTCTTGCTTGCTGAGAAATCGCGATCGTGCGAAAATCCCGCTGAATATCTGGAATATAGCGCAAGGCAATCGCTACCGCATAGGAAATCCGGTAGCTGACCCCAATTCTGCTGAGCGATGAGGCGAATTCACTTGGATTTGTTGTCACAATAAATAAAAGCGCTGCTGGCATCACGGTCACGTATTTTAGCGTAATGTTCAACTGATAGAAAAGCTGTTCAAGTGTGACGTTGTACCAGCCGGCAATATGAAACAGCTCATGCTTTGCTCCGTAGATGGCGACACCTTGCTGAGGCGCAAAGATGTAAATGGCGATGTTATTAATCACTAGGAAAATCGCCAGGACGATCACCACGAAGGAAATATCACGAAATCGCACGTTTGATAGCTGAAAGAACACGATACTAGCAACTAGCATAAACACTAAAACGCCTGTATCATACGTGAGCATCGCTGCGGATGACCAGAGGATAAAGCAAATGAGTTTGGTGGCACCTGTCAGCCGGTGAATCGGCGACGGGCGATCGATATAGGACAGCATGTCTACAGCCATGTCATTCGTTCCTTTCTGTCAACCTCAATGAAGCGATCCACGAGTTCATTTGGATTCGGCCAATCAGCTTTCAGCGCCAGTTCATACAGCGAAGTTTCCTTTAAGCTCGCCTTTTGGACAAGCAGCTGATCTGTCAGTACTTTGGCTGGTGTATCATCTGCGATTTTTTCTCCATCTGAAATGACAATGGTTCTTGTTGTGTATTCTAGCATTAAGTGCATATCATGGGTGATCATGAAAATCGTGACACCCTGCTGATTTAATTGTTCTAAAAACGTCATCATCTCTGTGTAATGTTTAAAGTCCTGTCCTGCGGTTGGTTCATCTAGGATGAGGATTTCTGGCTCTAATACAAGAATTGACGCAATGGTGACGCGTTTTTTCTGTCCAAAGCTGAGCGCTGAAACCGGCCAGTTCCGAAATGGATACAGCCCACACACTTTCAGGACCCGCTCCACCCGTTCTTTGATCTCTTCTTCCTTTACGCCTCTTAAAACGAGACCGAGTGCGACTTCATCAAAAATCATTTGTTTTGAAATCATTTGATTGGGGTTTTGCATGACGACGCCGATTCGTTCGGAGCGCTGTTTGATCGTATCTCCTGTGATGTCATCACCATTTAAAAGAATTGAGCCTTTCGTTGGCTTTTCAAACGCACAGAGCACCTTAGATAATGTTGTCTTGCCTGCTCCATTGGCTCCTGCGATGCTGATCATTTCTCCTTTTTTGACCGTAAAAGAGATGTTGCTCAGCGTGTTTGGTCTTGTTGGATAATCAAAACTCAGCTCACGCACTTCTAGTAAATCCTGTGCTGCAATCTGCTCTACTGATGGTTCAGACGCTTCCATCCACTTCTCAATTTTCTCTTTTGCCTCATCGTCTAAGATGAGACGCTGTAAATCAGCGATTTGATCTCCAGGCGCGACCGGAATGCCTGCATATTTCATCGCCTTTACATATAAAGGCTCACGTAAATACGCCGCTTCTAGAACATTTGAGGCGAGCAATTCATCTGGTGTCATATCCGCTACAATCGTTCCTTCATTGACAACGATGATGCGATCCACATGACGGAAGAGGACGTCCTCTAATCGGTGCTCAACCATCACAATGGTTTTTTTCGTTTGTTTTTGCAGCCGGTCAATGAGGTCGATGACTTCTTTACCTGTTGCGGGATCAAGGCTTGCAAGTGGTTCATCAAACAGCAAAATGTCGACATCGTTGACCAGTACGCCCGCAATGGCGACACGTTGTTTTTGTCCACCTGACAGCTCATGCACGGACGATGCCAGCTTGCCGTCTACCTCTGTTAATCTTGCCGCTTCCTCGACACGTGTTTTCATTTCTTCACGTGCGACTTGATCATTTTCAAGTGTAAATGCGATATCTTCTCCAACGGTCAGCCCGATAAATTGTCCATCAGGGTCCTGAAGCACCGTTCCGACAAGCTGGGAGAGGGTGAAAATGTTCTCTTTCTCTGCATTTTTCCCGCCGATGTGAAGACTTCCTTCCATAGAACCTTTATAAGACGCAGGAACTAGCCCATTGATACAATGGGCTAGTGTGCTTTTTCCCGATCCAGACGGGCCTGCGATGAGAACTTTTTCTCCTTCATAGATGGTCAGGTTGATATCCTTTAATGTTGGTTCTGCCTGACTGCGATACTTGAATCCGAAATGTTCGAATTGAATCATCGGTTTCTTCATTTATGTGTTCCACCTTGCTTCATGATGTTTCTTTCGATAGACTGCCGCTTTTGCTTCTCGTTTTTGCATAGGCTGCAATGATGATGGTTCCTAATACACCAACTGTGATGATGTTTGAAATCCCTGCCACGATGCCTTGAACAAATACTTTGTTCGCAGGTTCTGCATAGATCACAATGTCGAGCACAGGAGCAATGATAAACCAGCCTAATGCTTGTGCGCCTGCTTGTACGGCGTTGAAGAGCGTGATTTTCTTCCAGCCGAAGTCTCCCTCTTCTACTTTTAAACGGTTAGAAATGAAGCCGATCAATAAACCAACCACACCCGAAACAATAATCCAGCTCCACCAAGGGCCAAATGTGGTCGCATCTTTAATGAGATGGCCAATAAAACCAATCAGTGCGCCTGCAACAGGACCAAATAGCACGGCCATTAATGCAAGGAATGCGTATGAGGTTTCAATTTGTGTATTCGGAATTCCAGTTGGAATGGAGACAAATCGTCCTAAAATCACAAAGACGGCTGCGCCAATTCCAATAGCAACGACAGTTTTCGTTGAAAGTTGTTTTCCTGCCATGATGTATCCTCCTCTTATTCGTATATAATGCGCGGAGCTTTGCGAATCGAAAGGCGCCAGCCTGTGCCTGTACCGATGTTATAAGCCTTTGCAAATGACCCTTGATTGATCGCCACGCCTAAATGGTCTAGTGAATTGACATATACGAGTGGTTCGCCTACCTTTAAGTCGGCAAAAGATCGTCCATAGGTCATGATATTTTTATACACATTTTTTGGCCCGTTGGCAATGGTAACTTCTATTGCATCCCCATAATTAATTGAAAGCTGTTCAAATAGCGTGTGATGAATGTTTGTCCATAGGTTTCCAAATCTCACATCTAAAATATCAATCGTCCCTGTGATCACATCTTCTTCCGCATATGCCTGTACGACTGGAAGATGGATAATATCATCAATATTCGCCTTTGGCCCAACCTCTTCAAAAGAAATGACACCTGATGCAATTCTTGCCCCTGTATAAGCGTAAATATCTCTCCCATGGAATGTATGTGATTTTCCCGACTTTGGCAGCCGGTTAATGGTTTCATCTAAATAACGGGCTTCCACAATGCCAATATCCTGCGCGACGTGCGTGAGTGTCCCGTTATCTGGGGTAATGATATAGTGTGAGCTTGTCGTTTTGACAACAAGACTTTTTCTCTCTGACCCAACACCTGGGTCAACGACGGAAACGAATACCGTCTCTTCCGGCCAGTATGTGACGGTTTGAAGCAGACGATAAGAAGCTTCCCAAATGTCATACTGCGGAATATTGTGTGTTAAATCAAAAATGCGGATGCGGATGCTGACCGTATTTGCGACTCCGTACATTGCACTGACAGCTCCATCATCAATGCCGAAATCTGATTGTAAAACCAATGCATGTTCACTCATGTCAATCTCCCTTTCATTTGAAAAAATGGATGTGGTGTTTCACGTGGAACATTTGAACAATTGTATGAAAAAAAGTGGACAATAAAAAATACCCCATCCTTATCTTTGAATCATAAGGACGAGGTATTTGTCTCGTGGTACCACCTTTATTTACTGTTTGCTCGCGCTAAACAGCCTCTACAAGTACAAAGCTCCAATCTGGCTCATATACTGTGGTTTTGATAACGAGTACCAACTCTCGTCGTCACCTACTAATATCATAGATATGTTCAGCACGAGGCTCAGAGACCATTTTTCGAATCATTATTTTTGCTTCTTTTCAGCTACCGAAGCTCTCTGTGGAAAAATTGATGATTGTACTTTCTCTCGTCATTGCCTGTATAATTATCTTGAATTAAAGCTATCATACATGATGTTTTTTCATAAATCAAGATATTTTTCTGAACATTTTTAAAAATGAGTCAACTGGTGCTGGAAGAGTCTTCTTTTTATGAAATTTAAACAAATGTTAAAGAGCAAGATATGGTGTCTTTCTATTCTAGGGGTATAATAAAGGTGAAGGGAGGTACAGCGTGTGTGGACCATCTGTATGAATGAGTTTAAGCAGCTCTTCAAAAGCACAAAATCTATTTTAACAATTGTTATTATTTTCATTTTATCTACTTTTGTTTCAAGTCTTCCGTTTATCGCTGCTCATCAGGAACAATGGGAACTGGCAAAGGATCCTTATTCTATTGGGAATGAACTGGTGATTTCTTTATTTGGTTTTTTCCTTATTTTTTTGTTGTCTCATGATATTTTAAGCCGCGAAATTCATTTGAAAACCATTCGTTTTCTCGTCAGTAAAACAACCCGTTTGAACATCATCATCGGGAAATATCTTGGACTGATGCTGTTTTGGCTTAGCTGTATTATGACGACATATGTACTGAATATGGTGATCTCACACCGTTTTCTGTTCTCTGATGCGTTAAAAATCTTAACCTTTATCAGTGTCGGTATCTCATGTGCTTTATTTTTGTCCATGCTCTTTCCAACACCGCAGAAATCAATGTTTGTCGGCATGTTATTTTCCTTTCTTTTCCCAATCGTCAGTATGATTTCTGTTCTTTCTTCTGAACGAATGATTCATTGGTTCCAATATATGACGCCTTATTATTATGCGCGCTGGAGTGAACCGCTGACCTACGTCCTAATGAACACGGCATTGACCGTTATCTTACTCATTGGAACTGCACTGCTGTTTCAAAGGAGGGATGTGTAGATGCTTCATACAAAAGGGCTCACAAAAAAATATCGTACAAAAGTCGCAATAAATGATATTAATCTTGATGTCAATCAAGGCGATATCTTCGGACTCATTGGACCAAAGGGATCTGGTAAGACGACGTTTTTCAATATTATTACCGGAATCTCCCGCCCTACCTCTGGTACGTTTACAGTGATGAATAAGCCTTCGCTAAAAAAAGTGAGGCAGCATATCGGTGTTCTACCTGAATATACGGATTTATATGAAGGTCTCACGGCTCTTGAGCATATTGCCTATTTATCAAAAATCACCGGAACACGCCAGAAAACGAGTGATTATGAAGAACTGCTCGAATTTGTCGGCTTACATCATGATCATCAGGAGAAGGTAAGTGCCTTCACACCTGGTATGAAAAAGCGGCTTGGAATGGCGCAGGCCATTGCCCATCAGCCGGAATTTATTTTACTCGACGAGCCTTTTGCCGATATTGATGCAGATTCGATTTTCCACATTCAGCGGGTCATTGAAGCATTAAAGGATGAAGGAAAAACCGTCTTTTTAACAGCTGACCGCCCAAGGTTCACCAATAGTATTTGTACCAAAACTGCATTCATTTCTGAAGGAAAATTAGTGTCCCCACATACTCATCCTCAAGAGAAAACCATCACATCCTCAAACATACGTGCAACCTTCAAGCATGCATGGATTGATGATGAGGTGAAACCTGTTCTCACGCAGTACCTACAAACTGTCGGAACAGATCTTGTGATCAGTGATGACGAGACCTCATTGTTAATTCGTTCAGAAGCTCAAGTTCCAGCGATCATTCGCGCTTTCGTGAAGTGTAAAGTCGATTTGTACAGAGTCACGGCTCAGGATGCCATGATGTCCTCATAAAAAAGTACCGTACGCTTTCTGCACGGTACTTCTTCTTTTTTTATGGCTCTGGTAAACTTTAGTGTCGATCATTAATGAAATTAAGAGGGAACCAGCCCATATTTAGTAAAACTCGGATACATTTTTACAATGTTCCTCTAATTCAACTATTGTAATTAACTGTGTTTTTGGATATTGGCTTGTGTTATCTGCGGAATACGTTAAATGAACTAATGCGAATTTTTTTAGTTCACTTATCCAATAAACTATATCATCGTTATCTTCCCTTTTTGCAACTGCGACAGCCTTTTTTCCGTAGAGAATGTGATTTGGATGAACTTCTTTCTTTAATTCTGCATTAAAAAACTCCGACATACTATCATTAATTATCCACCAAGGTTCATCCATAAATTTTTCAAGAACACTTATCATATCATGAATCACTTCCCTAAAATACCGTTTCCGATCCTTATACTTTCCGAACCGAACAACGTGTTCCGATGAACAATGAGGGCTCTCGAATCCGTCCTTGAGTGGTATTAGGAATTCAAAAAGCTCTTTTTTATAAAGGTTTACTCATATAGATCCCAGTTTCTTCAAATCCTGTTTTTTCGTACAGCGAACGGGCGATTTGATTGTGAGCAAAGACATGGAGCGAGAGTTTTTGCACACCTAATGACTTTGCCTCCTCTTCTAATGCAGCAATAGCCTGCTTTGCAAAGCCTTTTCCTCGATAAGCTTCAAACAAAATAAAGTTATAAATAAATCCTTCGTGCTGCGGGTGATTCGGGTCATAGCAAAGCCAAACCCAGCCAATCGCTTCATCTCCGTTTAAGAAATTCCACAGCTCATGATGCTCTGTCTGAAGTCCTTCTGGAAGGAGTCTGTCAAATTGTTCTTCTGCGTTCGCAAGTGATTCTTCCTTTTCCCATGTCCCTGCGAGTACCTTTTCTTCCGCGTACCGCTGAATGGCCTTCTTTATCAATACATCGTAATCGGTTTGTGACATCCGTTGTAGTGTAACCAATCGTACAACCCCCTTTTCTTCATCATATGTCAGTCATGCCAAAAAAACCAGTCCCTTACTGGAACTGGTTAGCTGCCATATCGGTCGGTTTGAGAAAGTTTAATCTCTGCTGATTTTTTCTTCCCGCTTCGGTAAAATTGCATTCTTACCTTGTCGCCGACCTTCTTTTGATATAAGTATTTACGAAGATCTACGATATTCTGTACACTTTTGCCATCAAAGGAGGTCACGACATCCAGCTCTTTTAGTCCTGCTTTTCCTGCTGGAGATAAAGGCTCAACACTCATGACAACAACCCCAGATGTGACCTTGGATGGCAGCTTCAATGTTTCCTGCCAGTGGTAACTCGCAATATCCGCTAATGATTTCATGCCGACGCCAAGATACGGACGCTTCACCTCTCCATAGCGCTCTAAATCCTCTATGACAGGGATAACCAAATTCGCTGGAATAGATAGCCCGATTCCTTCTACCTCTGATTCAGCAATCTTCATTGAGTTGATGCCGATCACTTTTCCGTCCATATTGATCAAGGCACCACCGCTGTTTCCAGGATTGATGGCGGCGTCTGTTTGCAGTACTTCTGCATTCCAATCCGTTTGTCCGTCTCCATTTGAGTCGACAGGGATCGCTCGCTCCGTGCCCGAAATGACCCCTTGTGTGACAGAGCCTGCGAATTCAAGCCCTAATGGATTTCCAATGGCGATGACTGGCTCACCCGGCTTCACATGATCTGAGTTACCGAAGGCTGCCGTTTTCTTGATTTTATCACTTTTGACAGTGAGAACCGCTAAATCCATGAGCTGATCACTGCCGACAAGATTGGCACCAATTCTTGTCCCATCATGAAGGCTCACTTCAAGCTGGTTGGCGCCTTTGATGACGTGATGGTTTGTGACAATATAAAACGTGTCACCCTTTTTTTTATAGATCACACCTGACCCGCTGCCTGCTTCTCCGCCTTCCTCCCAAAAGCTCGACTTTTGAATATTAATGACGCCGACTACCGTATCTGACATATTAGACACCACTTTCGTGACAGCATCATTGACGTTTACATTCACAGTTTTTAAAGGGCCCTGAGATGTTTGTCCATCACCGTTTTGCTGCCATCCAAAGGGACTGCCGCTCTGTCCAGATACATAGGGGAAAAAGAATCCCATTAAAAAAGCTCCTACCAATACACCGATCAAACCAGAAAGAAAATATCCTTTTCTGCTTCGTCTCGGCTTCCACTCTACATCGCGATAATCCACTATGTTTCCTTCCTTTCAGTGAATAGATGATGTATATAGTGTTGGTAAGAAGCTCTTATCTTAATCATACGATTGTAAAAATCATACGGCGCAAAGCGGGGTTGCTTTTTTCGGGTCCGTATCAAATAAATCAAAGCCGTCCCCGACAACAAAGCCCTTCATTTCAAGCGTCTGCTGGACCGCCATACGGGCTAAATCCTTCATGTTGTTGTCTTGACTCAAGTGAGCCAAATAAATGCGTGAGGTGGCATCTCCAATGACATCTGTCATCGCAAGAGCAGCATCTTCATTTGATACATGTCCGACATCGCTCAGAATTCTACGCTTAATGCTCCATGGGTATCGGCCCATTTGCAGCATACCGACATCATGATTGCTCTCAAACACAAACGTATTGGCTGACTTAATAATGCCTTTCATGCGGTCACTCACATAGCCGGTATCTGTCATGAGCGCAAGTTTGCGCCCTCCATAATGGAATACGTAAAACATAGGCTCTGCCGCATCGTGTGAGACGCCAAATGACTCGACATCAAGACCGCCAAAGGATTGAATGGTCTCCATATCAAAATGGAATTTCTGCTCTGTATCGATTTTTCCGATATGAGATTCCATCGCCTTCCATGTTTTCGCATTTGCATAGACAGGAAGCTTGTACTTTCTTGCCATGACACCAAGCCCTTTAATATGATCGGAGTGCTCGTGTGTCACAAAAATGCCGTCCAAGTCTTCAGGCTTGCGGTCGATTTGGCCAAGCAGCTCGACCATCTGTTTGCCGCTTAAACCAGCATCGACCAAAAAGGCATGCTCGTCTGTTTCTAAATAAAAAGCGTTCCCCGTACTTCCGCTCGCTAGTACACTGAACTGCAAGCTCATGTTCTCTCACTCCATTGAAGATTTGTCATCTTTCTCTATATGATCAAGTGTTGAGCCATCGATGGCATTGATCAAATATTCTTCCTCTGTCTTTTTCTTTGAACCTGCTGATACGCCTTCAAGCTCCACACGCCATACAGGAACCATGACTTGCGTGCTTGCCCCCGGGTATTGCGTATAGTAACCAAGCTCTACCTTTTTCACGGTCGTGTTTTGGCTCAGCAAATTTTGCGTATATAAGTCCTTCACGGTTTCAAGTGCTGGGACAAGTGTTTCTTTTCTCACTTCATTAATCGACGTCACCATTGACTGCTGATAAGAGACAACTTCGTTTTGATCGTTAAGATCTAAGGTGATTTTCCCGATGGTTTCGGTGTCATCAAGGCCTTCTTGGAAGATGTATTTCCCTTTATACGTTTGAAAAAAGACGATTTCCCCTGTCTCTTCATCTATATTCCACAGCTTATAATTCTTCCCATCCAGCAAACGCTGGTTCACAAGGTTCGTCGCCGCTGTTTTGATATCCTTTTTCGGCAAGGCAACTGGTTTGTTGAAGGTCATTTCAAGCAGCGTGACAGGATCATCTTTGTCTGTTTTCGGGAATGTGCTTTTCGCCTTTTGATCAGCTAATCCGTCGACATCCTTTTTCGTATATTGTTTCTTTTCAGCTGTAATGCGGTATCCAATCTTCGCTTCATCTGATAGATTGCCATATTTGATCCCGTCTGCCTTCATTTCTTCCAGCGTATCCGTTTTTTCGATAATCGCAAAATGATCGGTTGACCGTTTTTCAAAGTATTGAAAACCTAGAAAGATATCGAGAACGAGAAAGGCTAGGATAAAGATCGTTTTGGTCTTATTCCACTCCATGATTCTCGCTCCCCTCTGTCAAAAGATCATTCGATAGAATCACGGTTTTGCCGTTATACTTCATACACCATACAGGCTCCAGCCAGACAAACATCCCTTGATCTTGGTCTGATGGAGTTGAAGCAGCTTGATATGCCGGGAAAATCTGTTCAATTTTCTCCAGATCATCATATTTCGTCTGCTTGATGATCAAGTCCTTCAGCTCTGTCCCGTTCATCAGCTTGACCTGTTCACTTTGACTCGCTTTATTGCCAAGAATATAATTTGGACGCTTGTAATTCAAAATGTCATCATTCGCCCATTGGACTTCAAGGGAGGTCATCCCAAATGGATGCTTTGTACTGTTCACAATCGGCAGACCGTCCATAAACATATTGAAGGACAGCTGCTGGTTGCTGTTGATGCCAAAGTATTGGTAGTCATCAGTAAAGCTTCCCGTATCATTGAAATATTTCACGCTTCGCTTGATCAAATCCCCCGTTTGGAAAACAGTGCTGGAATTGATATTGCGATGCTGATATTGAATGCGGTGGTCTTTTTGATTGGCTTCAAGGCGGCTTGTGCCATCTGTGTATACCGTCCGGTTTAAATTAGATTCCTCACCGACAAGACTCGGGTCCGTAAACAAAGCGTCTTTGAACTTGTTTGTCTTAATCGTTTCGATAAAGAACATTTTCGCTTCAAGCTGCTTTTGCTTTCTCGGAAGAAGGAAATCTCGTTTAGAATTCGTAGAGAATGTATAAAGATCATAGCGCGGCATCTCGTTTTGAGCGGCAGCGATACTGTCCATTAGATTACGGTAGTTGGCGGACTCAATTGTCAGCTCAAGCACCGTTTCCTTGCTGTATGAGACCAAGTACACTTTCTTATTGGCCTTATCCTGCTGAGCGAACGGCACGATCATCCGATCAAACGAGTTGTATTCAATGGACTTGTTCGGCCATTTAAAAAGCGCTTGGAAAATATCAATCGGAATCGGATCATTGAACACAAGATCCAATGTCTTTCCTTGCCCATCGCGTCCATAGAAGAAATTCTTAAATTTCTGCTCGGAATATTGATCCGACACATCATTAATCTCTTTGACATCCCAAAGGCTCACATCATTCCAAAAGTTTTGAAAGAGTTCCTTTTGATCTACTTTAAAATGCTCCCCATTTGAATGGATAAACATCTCGCGCGGCTTCACGACATCAATGAGACTTCTAGGCTCGTCGCTTGAAATCTTCTTCGTTTCCACGACTTTTGTGCCTGTATCTGCCTGATCCTGCATGACGGGCTGGAACATCCAGATATTCCACGTAAATACTAGACTGATCGCAATTAGGATTGTCAATATTATGGTTTTAAAGGTCTCACGCTTCATCCCAATCATCCTCTTGTTCTTCATTGTACGGAAGGGTAAAGGTCACCGTTGTCCCTTTTCCTTCAATGCTGTCAGCCCAAATATCTCCGCCATGAGCCTGAACCATTTCTTTTGCAATCGCAAGACCTAGGCCGGTTCCGCCCAGCTTCCTTGTTCTTGCTTTATCCACTCGATAAAAACGTTCAAAGATTTTATCCATATCCTTCTTCGGAATACCGATTCCTTCATCTTTCACGCTGAATAACACAAGGCCTTTCTCTTCATCCAGATCAACGGTAAACGTGATGTGTCCACCCTCTGGCGAGTATTTCATGGCATTGGAAATGATATTATCGAGCACCTGTGTAATTTTATCTTGATCGATTTCCACATATACTTCACGCTGCGGCAGGTTGCGGATAAAATCGACATGCTGCTCCTTCGTCATTTCAAAACGATCAATGACGAGCGAGATAAACCTGATAAAGTTCGTCCACTCACGGTTGAATTGATAATCCTTGCTGTCGAACTTAGACAGCTGCAGCAGGTCATTGACAAGCCGGATCATGCGCTCAGTTTCATTTTGTGTGACACTAAGGAATCTTGGCGCAAGCTCCTTATCACCAATCGCACCTTCAGCCAGCGCCTCAAGGTAGCTTCGCATCGTCGTCAGCGGTGTGCGCAGCTCATGCGATACGTTCGCGACGAATTCACGACGTTCCGCATCAATTTTCTCCTGCTCAGTGACATCATAAATGACCGCAATTAAGCCATCAATTTTCCCATGCTCTTTCTGAATAACGGAGAAATTTACACGCAATACAGACAGCTGGTCTTCGCGTTCAATTTCGATCAGCATGGAATCTTGATTTTCGACTAAATCTTCAAATGTATGAGTTTCCTCTAAGCCAAGTAAAGACGTAATCGGCATCTCTAATGCTGTTTCACGTGAAACATTCAACAGCTCTAATGCGGGGCTGTTTAATAGAATAATTGCACCGTTTTGATTCGTTGCGATGACGCCGTCCGTCATATAGGCAATAACAGAAGAAAGCTTTTTCCGCTCACCCTCCGTCATCAGCTGAGCTTCCTCCAGCTCTCTCGTCAGATGGTTAAAGGTTGTCGCAAGCTGCCCAATCTCATCATGCCCATACTTCCGGACCTTCCTGGAGAAGTTCCCTTTGGCAAGCTCGATCGCTTGCTTTCTCATATCTGAAATAGGATGAGTGATCGTTCTGAAGATGAAGATACCAAGTAGAGCAGTCGTCCCAAGTGCAATCAGTGTTCCAGTCGCCAAAATGGTGTTAATGGTTCGCATTTGGTTAAACACACTTTCCATTGAAGACACAACATAAATCACACCAACGGTCTCTTGGTTCTCATTTTTTACGGCTGTCGCAGAAATACGCACCCTTTTATTTGATTCAGGGTCATAGAATTTTTTCTCATAGTCTTTGCCAACCGCGAAAATACGGCTAATGATTTGATCAGTGATTTTCTTGCCGGCAATCTCTTGGCTGCCGTTATTGACAGAGGCAATGACCTCTCTGCTTTCGTCAATATAGCTGACTTCAGAGATTTCATTAGACTCATCTTTGTTGTTAAAATCGTTTAATATCTTTTGAGCATCCTCTTTTAATTCTGCCTTGCTTTTCGATGAATCTTGTTCTAGGTAATACGATAACGAGTAGATTCGCTGATTCAAGGAATTATCATATGAATTAATTAAGGACTGCTCTAGCTGCTTCACAAAGTACACGCCAATGATCTGCATGGCGACGATGATCAGCAGCACGTAAATCAAGGTCAATTTGAAGTGAATCGAGCGAAAAAAACCTACTTTACTCATAAGAATCTTAGTCCTGCTCTGGGTTTCTTAAATAGTAGCCGACGCCTCGTCTTGTCACGATCCAGCTCGGATGGCTAGGGTTGTCTTCAATCTTTTCACGAAGACGGCGGACTGTAACGTCTACTGTACGGACATCTCCGAAGTAATCGTAGCCCCATACGGTTTGCAGCAAGTGCTCACGTGTCATGACTTGTCCGATATGTTTCGCTAAGTAATGAAGCAGTTCGAACTCACGGTGCGTCAATTCAATCGTTTCCTCACGCTTAGACACCACATACGCATCTGGATAAATGACGAGTGATCCAACCTCAATATCATTTGATTCAGATTCTTCCTCCGTCTGCGGAGCAGCGGTTTGTCTTCTCAAATTCGCTTTCACGCGGGCAAGCAGCTCACGCGTACTGAAAGGCTTTGTCACATAATCATCTGCGCCAAGCTCAAGGCCGATGACTTTATCAATTTCAGAGTCTTTTGCTGTCAGCATGATAATGGGCATGTCGTATTTCTTTCTCACTTCACGGCATACTTCAACACCATCTTTATTCGGCAGCATAATGTCGAGCAGAATAATGTCCGGCTTAATTTCTTCTACCATTTCAAGGGCTTCGTTTCCATCATATGCACAATGAACCTCATAGCCCTCTTTCCTTAAATTAAATTCCAATATATCAGCAATCGGTTTTTCATCATCTACGACAAGAATCTTTTTTTCCATTGTGATTTCCTCCTGCATTTTTAGCATCTATGTCATTCCATTTTGCATGTATCATTACGCCTTTTCCGTTTACGAAAAAAAGGCTCACTGTCTATTATAACGTTTTACGAGGCAAAGATAAAAATAATAACGGCTTTCTTTTCTAGTAAACGTTGGATAGAAAGGCGCCGCTCAAAAAAATTGATGACTTTTTCCTTTTTTATTGAAACTTTTCCAATCACCAGCCGTCTATATAGATGTAACGTCTTCTTCTTATGGAGCCGGGCCCTACCTAGGTCCGGCTTCTCCCTTTTTATGCCTTCTTTTCATAATAAAAACGCACCTGCGATTGCAGATGCGTTTGGAAGTGGCTCGGGACGGAATCGAACCGCCGACACACGGATTTTCAGTCCGTTGCTCTACCAACTGAGCTACCGAGCCATCATCAAAAAGATGAATATGTATAAATGGCGGTCCGGACGGGACTCGAACCCGCGACCTCCTGCGTGACAGGCAGGCATTCTAACCAACTGAACTACCGGACCTCAGTAACTTGCCCGAAAAAGCAATCGTGGTGCTCCTTCAAGCAAGTGAGGAAAAAATTAGCTTAACGCTAAAGTAAATCAATGACCCGTACGGGATTCGAACCCGTGTTACCGCCGTGAAAGGGCGGTGTCTTAACCGCTTGACCAACGGGCCAATACATGGTGAGCCATGAAGGACTCGAACCTTCGACCCTCTGATTAAAAGTCAGATGCTCTACCAACTGAGCTAATGGCTCTCGGTTTGTGAAAAGTAAATCTGAAGAAGTTGTATTGCGTCAAACCAATCGCTTTAAAAAAGCTGGAACATCGCATCCTAACAAGTTTCAGAGACCTTTGCAACAACGAGATTTATAATATCATAGAATAATTACATATGGCAATACGTTTTTCGACATTTTTTTAAAAAAAGTGTCGAATGTCAAATCTGCTTTCAAAGCCTCCACTTCTGCAACCGCCTTCATTTTACACGTCTTTTCGGATGATCTCTGCCTATTCAAACACATAGACACGTTTCAGGCCGCTCAAAAATGGCTATACATGAAACAAGTGACATTGTCATTGAAAAAGGAGGAAGCAGTATGAGTTCATTCAAATTAGGAGATAAAATGCCCAACTTTTCACTTCCAACAATACAGGGCGATCACATTGATTTCGACAAACATTTAGAGGAGCATCAAAGCTGGCACCTGATCGTTTTCTTTAGAGGATCTTGGTGTCCGGTATGTGTAGAAGAATTAAAAGAGCTCGAACAGCAGCAGTCCTATTTTCAGGACAAGGATATTCACTTGATGGCGATTTCAACCGATAACCCTGATGACTTGAAGGCATTTGCGGATAAAGAGGGACTGTCCTTCCCGATCATGTATGACCATGACCTCACGTCATTAAAAGCATATGAAGTCCACTATCACGGGGAAGATGCCCCATATGAAGACCACGGGGTGCATGGTGAACCCGCCTATTTCTTATTAAATGAAAAAGGGCAAGTGCTCTATCAGCAAAGACAAACTAGTCCGTTTGGCAGACCGCATGCCAACGAATTACGCAAAATCATTCAGTACATCCGTAAAAACTTAAAAGGCCAATATAAAAGCCTGAAGTAAGAAAAAAGCCCTCGTGATGAGGGCTTTTTTTATGAATGTTTTTTGTTAAATAACCAGTCAGCGGAGAAAAAAACAAGGAGTCCCGCCATTAAAATGACAAAAGTAACCGGTGGCCTGTCACCTTGGAAATACGCGTACAACGCATGCCCTCCTAATGCCAGAAGATAAAAGACAAATGCCGGCACAGCCGCTTGATGTGCATTCGCTTGTTCTCTTTTCGTCATTTTTTTAAAAAACATATTGTCTATCCCCTTTATGATGCTTTTTTCATCGTCACCCTGCGAAGTGCCCGTGAACGGATATATTCCATTGGTCCAATTCTCCAAACCTTTAGGCAAACTGCTGAAATCGCGATTTGCAGAAGTGAAATTAACAGCCATGCCAATACAATAAGGGGCGCATTGATTTGACCGCCAAGACCCAATCCCCAGCTATAAAAAAGAATGGAGCAGATGACATTTTGCAGGATGTAGCAGCTAAGCGCCATTTTCCCTACATATTCAAACCAATTCCACATGAACCATGACTCCGTGCGTGCGAGGAGCTTCGCAATGACAGCTATATAGAAAATAGAGAGGAATGGTGAAAAGGCGTAGCGCACCACAAATTCCACTAGATCGTTTGGAACGAAGACTAGTGCATTCAGCGGCAGACCAACCCACAGTCCGATTCGGAACAATATTTTCCGGAGAGATTGTCCGCGTTCATTTGCATAAAATACACCGGCTCTCAGCATCCGCACACCTAATAAAAACAGAAATGTATTCATTGGAATGATAAAGATCGCTTCTTCTCGGTACATGAAAAAGTATTGTAACCGTTCTTGAACCTGCGAGATCCATGTCTCTGGCAGCTGCTCTTCTAATGCCGGTTCACCGTTTTGATCATCGGCCGCTGACTCCATGTCAGAGAGGGAGTACACCATCAAACATGACATGACGAGCAGATGAATCACACCTGAGACCATCATGCCTTTTTTGATACGCCTGCTGCCTCCCCGTACAATGTAAGCCACAAGCAGCCCAGTAACGGCATAACTCATGAGCACATCATATTCCATCACGAGCGCAAAATGGACAAAGCCTTCGATAAATAAAAATAAAAGAATCCATAAATAAGTGCCCGGCCAAGGCGTGTTTTTCCTTTTTGCCTGCTGGTATTTCAGCTCCAATCCAACACCAAACATGATCGTGAGCAGCGAGAGCATTTTTCCATAAACGAACATGGAGACAAGGCTTTCAAGAAAACTGCCATTTTCATATTCATCCGCTATCTGATCTGTCGCAAAGGTATCCCCTGTGTACGCAAAAAACCAGACGTTCGTTCCCAATGTGCCTAGAATGGCAAAACCTCGTAAAATATCTAATAATCGTATTCTTTCTTTCACTAGAACGCTCCTTCCCTCTATACAGTTATCATATTTTGGTAATGATCGGAAGTCCGCTCTACTGAAATTAAGGAATATTTAAACAAAAAAACACCAGTAAAATGCGAGATTTTACTGGTGTCTCATCAATCTATTCTTATGGACGGTACACGCTGCGGACAACGTTCGTTTGTGAACGATCTGGTCCGACTGAGAAAATGGAAAGTGGAATACCTGTTAATTGTGAAATGCGTTCTAAATAATGGCGGGCATTTGCAGGCAGTTCACTTAAGTTCTTCACACCTGTAATATCCTCTGTCCATCCAGGCATTTCTTCGTAGACAGGCTCACATTTCGCTAATTCATTTAGGCTTGCTGGGAATTCCTCTGTGATTTCTCCGTTCAATTTATAAGCAACACAGATTTTCAACTTTTCAATCCCTGTTAGTACATCAATTGAGTTAAGAGATAAATCTGTAATTCCGCTCACACGGCGTGCATGACGGACAACAACGCTGTCAAACCAGCCGACACGGCGCGGGCGTCCAGTTGTCGTACCGTATTCACGGCCAACCTCACGAATTTGATCGCCAATTTCATCATGGAGTTCTGTCGGGAATGGGCCATCTCCAACACGTGTTGTGTACGCTTTTGACACGCCGACCACATGTTGAATTTTCGTTGGTCCTACACCAGAACCAATCGTCACTCCTCCAGCTACTGGGTTAGATGACGTCACAAATGGGTATGTCCCTTGATCGATATCAAGCATGACCCCTTGTGCTCCTTCAAATAGCACGCGACGGCCTTCATCTAGTGCATCATTCAGAACAACAGATGTGTCTACGACATATTTTTTCACTTGCTGGCCATATTCATAATACTCGTCTAAAATATCTTCAATCTTGAAGCCTTCTGTGTCGTACATTTTCTCTAAAAGACGATTTTTCTCTTCTAGATTACGTGCAAGCTTCTCTTCAAATACTTCACGATCTAAAAGATCTGCGACACGGATACCGACGCGAGCTGCTTTGTCCATATAAGCTGGTCCGATTCCTTTTTTCGTCGTGCCGATCTTGTTAGCCCCTTTCCGCTCCTCTTCTACCTCGTCCAATTTTAAATGATAAGGCAGAATAACATGGGCTCTATTGCTGATTCTGAGGTTATCTGTACTCACATTCCGTTCGTGAAGATACGCAAGCTCAGTGACCAATGCTTTAGGATCAACCACCATTCCATTACCGATGACACAAGTTTTCTCTTTATAAAAAATACCGGATGGAATGAGGTGTAGCTTGTATGTCACTCCATCAAATTTGATCGTGTGACCTGCATTGTTTCCCCCTTGATAACGGGCAATCACCTCTGCATTTTCTGAAAGGAAATCGGTAATTTTCCCTTTCCCTTCGTCACCCCACTGCGTACCTACTACGACTACTGAAGACATATCGTGCACCTCCGTTAACCTTTCAAAACGTTATCTCTTTCAAACACATTTATTTTATCAATGCACACCGAAAAAGTCAACGCGAAATCCGAACATTAATATCTTGAAATCAAATTTTGTTCGCTTTAAATATATAGAAAAGCGCTTTAATCACTTCTTTAGCGCTTGGAAATGGAGATTTTGAGAAAAAACAACTTTTTATCGTGTCCACTGTTCATCAACATAAAAAAGACCCCACCAATAGGAGTCTTTTTTAAACCGGTGTAATACCATCTGTATTCATCAGCACAACCCGGTACCCATCTGGGTCTTCAATGGTTGCTCCTCCCCGGTCCCAGTATGGATTCGTTGAGATGACATGCCGTCCGCCAAATGAAATCAATCTCTCCTTCATTTGCTGAAATTCCTCTTCATCCGGAATATAGAAAACAAGCAGCTGTTCTGGATGCGGGACGGGCAGACTTTCTTCTTCTTCATGTTTGGTGATTTCTAAATGAACATGCTGGTGAGGTAGCCCGAGCATCACACCATCGTACCCTTCATGCTGATCAAATGAGCCTATTCGTTTGAGCCCTAAGCCTTCTTCATAAAAGGAAACAACCTCTTTCATCTTGACGGTTGGGCGTGCGATACGTAATTGAGCGGCTTCAAACTGTTGAAATTTCATCAGTTCACTCCTTTTCTCCTTTTAGTATACGCGCTCTCTTTTTCTCTCTCCTCCTCATATTGACTGTTTTTTCAATCATTCTTTCGATGTAGATAATCAAAAAAAGCCCAGCTTCTTGAGCTGGGCTTTAAGCACCGGGCGGAACACCCGCATCATCAAATCTTCTTTCCAGGTTGACGAATTTGTTATATTCTTTGACGAACGCCAGTGATACTGTACCAACTGGACCGTTACGCTGTTTGGCAATAATGATTTCGATAATGTTCTTATTCTCTGATTCTTTGTCATAGTAATCATCACGATAAAGGAATGCCACGATATCGGCATCCTGCTCAATACTTCCTGATTCACGAATATCAGACATCATCGGACGTTTGTCCTGACGCTGCTCAACCCCACGTGAAAGCTGAGACAAGGCAATAACCGGAACTTCAAGTTCCCTTGCCAGCGATTTTAATGCCCTAGAGATTTCAGAAACCTCCTGCTGACGGTTATCGCTTGATCGTCCGCTTCCTTGAATGAGCTGCAAGTAGTCAATCAGGATCATGCCAAGACCATTTTCTTGCTTCAAGCGGCGGCATTTCGAGCGAATTTCACTTACTCGGATTCCAGGTGTATCGTCAATGAAAATCCCGCTGTTTGACAGCGAGCCCATCGCCATTGTCAGCTTGCCCCAGTCCTCTTCTGTCAGATTACCGGTTCTTAAGTTCTGTGCATTGATATTCCCCTCTGCACACAGCATACGCATAACGAGCTGCTCCGCACCCATCTCTAAACTAAAGATGGCGACACTTTCGTCCGTTTTGGTCGCGACATTTTGGGCAATGTTCAATGCGAAGGCGGTTTTCCCTACTGATGGACGAGCCGCTACAATGATTAAATCATTTCGCTGGAATCCAGCTGTCATCCGGTCAAGCTCAGAGAAACCCGTTGGAATCCCTGTGATATCGCCTTTGCGGTTATGAAGCTGTTCAATATTATCGTATGTTTGAACAAGAACGTCCTTAATGTTTTGAAAGGCTCCTGAGTTTTTACGCTGAGCCACTTCCATGATGGTCTTTTCAGCATCACTCAACAGGTCTTCTACTTCATCCTCACGCGTGTACCCATCCTGTGCAATGGTTGTCGCCGTACGGATCAGACGTCTTAAAATGGATTTCTCTTCTACAATTTTTGCATAGTATTCAATGTTTGCGGCAGTTGGGACCGAGTTCGCAATATCGGTTAAATATGAAATCCCGCCTACCTCTTCTAGTAAATCTGTATTGGCAAGCTCAGATGTCACCGTGACAAGATCGACCGGTTCTCCTCTATCGCCAAGTATAAGCATCGCATTGTAAATCTTTTGATGCGACATTCTATAGAAATCCTCTGGAATTAATACCTCAGAAGCGAGCGTTAGCGCAGATGGTTCTAAAAAAACAGCACCTAATACGGCCTGCTCGGCTTCTATATTTTGCGGCGGCAGCCGGTCATCGAGAAGTTCCGTCATGCCAAGCACCGTCCTTTCATAAAAAAATACGCTACTCATCATTTTAACATTTTCATCAATAAAAAAGTGAAAAACATCGACTATAGTCAAAATTACCATGAGGATGTTTCGTTGAACAGCAAAACAACGCACTTCAATAGAAAAGACTCTGTAACATAAATTGTTATAGAGTCCTTTATTAACGGTATCTAGTTTTGTACCTGTTGTCGTCCACGTTTTGTTAATCTATTGTTCTCTTAATCCCATAATTCTCTTTTTGTCCAATGTCTTGTAAAGAGCCATTTTGATAACCAATAGATAGCACCAAATCTGGAATAGAGTCAAACCCATTTTTGGCTAGATCAAATAGCTGTGCACCATAATGTGAAGCGGCAATACGTGCATTTTCAGCTGTGTATGGATTTTTCAGGAGTTCTTCTTTGTATAGATCAAAAATATTCGTTCCTTTATCCGTTACAAATTGACCGTTTACAATGCTTAAATCTTTTAAATTGTAGCCTGTCACCGTTTTGATTTGATTGACAAGATGGAACTTTGCTAGAGAATCAGGTGTGAATTGAGTAGAATCATCATTTTTGCTTTTCATAATATGGAAAAATAGTTCTCTTGTATTGTTAGTTGTATTTAATAGGTCTTCTATTTGTTTCATCAGCGATTCTTCTTTTGAACCACTTACCACTAATTTAAAATTGTTCGGGTCAATAGTAAAGGTTAAATTCGTGTTTTTAGGAATGGTTATACCGTTTTTAGAGAATAAATCTTGTAATTGTTCGTTCACTTTTTGACGATTGAGTATTTTCTTTTCTACACTTTCTTGTGTAGGATCGTACCGTTTTTCATTACGGAAGATGGCGTCATTAAAGTCATATTGACCTCCTTTTCCAGAATTAGCCCAGCCAATCTCCATCGTATAAGCAGCTTCTCTCTCTACTTTAGTTAGATCACTCCTGAAATAAGGAGAGCGTGGATTTCGATACTTATCGTGTATATGACTATGAGGATTTTTGAAACGTTTATTTTGTTCATTTATTTTTTGGTATTTTTCATCTAGTATTTTCATCCGTCTATCAGCTTCGGTCATCACCTCATTTGTACTTTTAATAGCTGAATGGCTATTGAAGTCCGAAAGGTTCTGCTTATTTAGAACGGCTGTCGTGTTAGATGTATTTATCTTCACTTTGATACTCCGTAATTCACCTTTTGTCCAATGTCATATAAGGAGCCGTTTTGGTAACCAATAGATAGCACCAAATCGGGAATAGAGTCAAACCCATTTTTGGCTAGATCAAAGAGCTGTGCACCATAATGTGAAGCAGCAATACGTGCATTTTCAGCTGTGTATGGATTTTTTAGGAGTTCTTCTTTGTATAGATCAAAAATATTCGCTCCGTTATCCGTTACAAATTGACCGTTTACAATGCTTAAATCTTTTAAATTGTAGCCTGTCACCGTTTTGATTTGATTGACAAGATGGAACTTTGCCAGAGAATCAGGTGTGAATTGAGTAGAATCATCATTTCTGCTTTTCATAATATGGAAAAATAGTTCTCTTGTATTGTTGGTTGTATTTAATAGGTCTTCTATTTGTTTCATCAGCGATTCGTCTGTTGATCCACTCACCACTAATTTGAAATTATTTGGATCAATGGTAAAAGTTAAATTTGTGTTTTTAGGAATGGTTATACCGTTTTTAGAGAATAAATCTTGTAATTGTTCGTTCACCTTTTGACGATTGAGTATTTTCTTTTCTACACTTTCTTGCGTAGGATCGTACCGTTTTTCATTACGGAAGATGGCGTCATTAAAGTCATATTGACCTCCTTTATTATTCCTTGCCCAACTCATTTCCATAATGTAAGCAGCTTCTCTTTCCGTTTTTGTTAAATCACTTCTGAAATAAGAAGAATAAGGGTTTCTATACTTATTATATATATGGTCTTGAGGATCTTTGAATCGTTTATTTTGTTCATTTATTTTTTCGTATTTTTCATCTAATATTTTCATCCGTCTATCAGATTCGGTCATCACCTCATTTGTACTTTTAATAGCTGATTGATCTTTAGAGTCGATTCGGTTCTGATTGTTTGAAGGTATCGTATATGACGTATTGATATTCATTTTGATTCTCCTTTTTTAAAAAAATTAGTGATTATTAAATATATCGGCAATTCAGTTAAAATTTGTTAGTTTTGATCCGATATAGTAATTATTACAAGGAGGGTTAAAATATGACAAATACTATCTTCAAACGTTTTTTATTACCTGCATTATTATTAGTGCTTTTTACTAGTTTTTTTGCACCTCATTCAGCAGAAGCAGCTATTACGGGGAATAACAGTCCTAACACAGCAAGCTCAATGGGATATTGGAAATATAGTCGTCCAGATACGACAATCTTACCTGAAGGTGAAAATGAAGCGTATTATCAGTTTACGATCAATAAAGGTGAAAGAGTTTATGTCAGAAGTTCGTATAATAAGCAATATACAGGGATGAATATCGAGGTGTATAATTCTAAATATTCTAGGACAGGGTCCGAAGTTATTAATCCTGATTCAGTAACGCCTTTTATTTTTGCTAATACTGGTGACGTGACTTCAACTTCAGAAACTTATTTTGTGAAAGTGACCCGTGGTACATATACAGGGAATATGTACTTTACTGTTTCCATTCAAGATCGTATTAAATCTGGGAATGGGACATTCAATTTTTCGGGGACTGCTACTAACTTGGGGAATTCTTCTTTAAATTTTTTAGGAGTTGATTCTTCAGTCATTACAATGGATTTAACTAATAATTCCACAGTTCCTAAACGTGCTGTAGTTAAATCGATTTCGACAACTAGTACCCAAACACCCAACCAAGGGAATGTCACTCACAAACTGATGGCTAGTGAAAGTAATATTTGGTACACATCACTTGTTTCATCTGCAACAAGTGGTTCTTACCGTATTTCTCTGGATGATCAATTAAAAGTCGCGCAAAAATGGAGCTTTAAGTACAACGCAAAGGCTACTGCGAGATCTACTATGAGCAATGTCAAAGCCGATATTCGTTACGAATATGATGTCACAGATGGATTTTAATTGAATGGTGTTTGCAGAAAAAAAGTAAGGGGACTTCCCTTACTTTTTTAATTGCCGCATTTTTGATGCTATATGATCTTTTACCAGTCTTAAGACAGCACCGTCCTTTCATAAGAAATTATTGGGGTTTTTGCTTGAGGGCGTGTTGAAAGAGGAGGACGGTGATCATATCGGTGGCCCGCTGGTATAAATCCCATTGTTCATAGGCCGCAAATGACATCCGTATTTCATGTAATGACTGTTTCATTTCATGATATTCTTCCACTGTAAATGTATTTGTCAGTTTGAGCTGATTTTCATGCAGTTTTAGCCTCAGCTTTCCTAATGAAGTTTTCATTCTGCCTACATTCCCTTCGATCTTGTCTTCCTTAGAAAATTGTATATGAATTTACGTATAATATTGAATAAGTTGTGAGATATGATCACCAGCTTTTCGAAAAATTCTCCTCTTTTTTCCTAAAAATACAAGAAGGTCTATAGACTTATTTTTCCTCAAAATGATTTCAAGAAGAAAAACCTATATATATTCCTGAATCAAACAGAAGAAAATGGTAAATATCCCGAGACGATCAAGGTCTTTTGGCATTTCTCCTCTTTTTAAATGACTCAGTCCGGCATTCCCTATTTCCATTCATTTGGTAGTTATTTAGTCCTTTATTTTCATAATATTTAGATTAAATGATCAACTACACGACTTAATGAACATTTGACTTCATAATTGATAACCATTATCATTTGATTTGCTTGCGTGATAATTGAGAATCATTTTCATTTCAATTCTATTACTACACTCATCCTATATCCGCAAGCCTGCTTTTATCATCGTATGAGGCTCAATTTGAGGAAGGGGATTTTTTACATATGTCCAAACGCCCTGATGGAATGGGTGCTGAGGATTCAATTTTCGGAGAAAGCCGTCCTTTTTTTATACCTGGGACGGAGCAACTGGATATCACAGCACACCCATATAGACTTTTTATATTTAAACCGAATACTACTCCTCCAGCGGCTGGTTTTCCAGTCATGTACGTACTTGATGGAAATTCACTTTTTGGCACAATGGTCGAAGCACTTCGTTTACAGTCAAGAAGACCTGAAAAAACAGGTGTCGTACCTGCCATCATTGTTGGAATTGGCTATCAGACAGAAGCACCCTATCATCCGCTCAGGCATTATGATCTCACTTTAACTGGCCCTGACGCTTCCATTGGTGGCAAAAGAAAGGATTTCTCCAACCATACATATGGCGGCGCCTCTGCGTTCTTTTCTTTTTTAGAAAAGATTGTAAAGCCTTATATCGAGCAGCGCTTTCCGATCAACCAGAGTCGTCAAACACTGTTTGGGCACTCTCTTGGCGGTCTTTTTGTATTACACACACTATTTGAGCACCCTGATGCTTATCAGACATATATTGCGGGCAGTCCTTCTATCCACTGGAACAAAGATTTATTTCTAGAAAAAGAACACCAATTCACCAATCATATACGTCAGATGTCTATGGATGCCAGGCTGCTTGTAGGTGTAGGTGAATTAGAAAAACATCATCCATGTCAAATGAATGATCATGCACATGCACTAGCAAATCGGATGCTGCCTTTATCTTCAAATGGCTTGCATACGGCCTATCACGAGTTCCCTGAAGAAGGACATACGTCCGTTTTACCAGTGCTAATGAATTACGCTTTTCGTTTTGCACTCTATCATGATGATCCTTTCACAACCACAGACATGAAGGAAAGGCAGTGAACACATGAAACATAGTGGTCTATCTCAAAAAATTGCCCTTATTACAGGCGCAGGACAAGGTATTGGACAAGCAGTCGCTAAAAGACTAGCCGAGGAAGGTGCGATTATTGCAGCAGTTGACGCAAATGAAGATCAGCTGCAAAGCACCGTCCAGCAAATGAATGATGAAGGCATACGTGCCTTTGCCTATCCAGGTGACATCACCGATCAAACTTCTGTTCAGCACATTGTTGATCAAATTGAAAAGCAGCTTGGACCCATTTATTTACTGGTCAATGTAGCAGGCATCCTTCGAATCAGTTCTATTGACCAGCTTAGTGCAGATGACTGGCAACAAACTTTCGCAGTCAACACACATGGTGTCTTTTACGTATCTCAAGCTGTCTCCAAATACATGATGAAAAGATCAGAAGGGGTCATTGTGACTGTCAGCTCTAACGCAGGTGCCATTCCTAGAATGAATATGGCTGCCTATGCCGCTTCAAAAGCAGCAGCTACTTCCTTTACAAAAACGCTTGGATTAGAGCTGGCAGCCTACGGGATCAGATGCAACGTTGTCTCTCCCGGCTCTACCGCAACACCTATGCAATGGGCTTTATGGGCTGATGAACAAGGAGAAAATCAGGTGATTAAAGGCTCATTAGAGACGTATAAAACCGGAATTCCTTTACAAAAAATCGCTGATCCTCAAAACATCGCTGATGCAGTCATTTTCTTTGCATCTGAGCAATCCAATCATATTACGATGCAGAATCTCACAATTGATGGTGGCGCAACACTCGGAATCTAGCATTTCAATCAAAAGGAGGCCTTTTCATGAAACATTCATTATTGTCGTCAGAAGAAAAAGTACAGTTGCTTCAAGACTATCAGCCAGGCGCTTTTTTTCTTGCTTCACCTAAACGCACGATACTTGCCGAAGGGATTTTCCAGCATATTGAAACCAATCAGCTAAATGAACTATCTACAAAGGTAGCGCATGTATTTGACGCTGCCAAACAAGCTGGTATTCAAGCACCGATTGTGGCTGGTGCTGTCCCGTTTGATCCGGTGCAGCCCGTTCGTTTAAATGTGCCAGTCCATGTACAGTTTAGTGATCCACTCGAATTTCAACAAGGTGATGAGGAGTCAGAAGTGGTATCGCCATCCTATGAGGTGACACCTGTCCCTGCCCCAGATGTCTACATGGAAGGTGTGAACGAAGGATTAGCTAAAATTGAGAACGGAGAGCTTAGCAAAATCGTACTCTCTCGATCTCTCCATCTCAAAGCAAATCAAGAAATTCATACGAAAGCAATACTCGAACGACTGGCTCGTCATAATACGACTGGCTATACGTTTGCTGCAAATATAGCTGACCCGAAGGCTTCCCAAAAGCGCACACTTCTTGGGGCAAGCCCTGAGCTGCTACTTTCAAAAACTGGTTCATCTGTGATTTCCAATCCACTCGCTGGCTCTCGGCCGCGCAGTTCAGATCCAGTAGAAGACCAGCGCCGCCGCGATGAACTTCTTACTTCAGCGAAGGATTTACACGAGCACGCAGTGGTTGTCGAAGCTGTCACTAAAGCGCTTACTCCTTACTGTCACACATTAGATGTGCCTGCATCACCATCCGTCATACAAACAGAAACGATGTGGCATTTGTCTACTGTGGTCAAAGGTGAATTAACAGATTCTAGTGTGTCCTCAATTGATTTAGCGCTTAGCCTTCATCCAACACCTGCAGTATGCGGAACACCTACAGCAGATGCACGTGAAGCCATTCAAGCGATTGAACCCTTCGATCGAGGATTTTTTACAGGAATGATCGGCTGGGCAGATACAAATGGTGATGGTGATTGGATTGTCACCATTCGTTGTGCAGAAGCTGAGGGTCACTCCCTTCGCCTCTTTGCTGGTGCAGGAGTGGTCAAAGGATCAAAAGCAGAGGATGAGCTAGCTGAAACATCTGCAAAATTCAACACGATGCTTCATGCGATGGGCATCCATCAGCTATAAAAGTAAATAGGAGATGACAAAAACATGTTTGTTCAACCACCTACATGGCCAGAAGAATTTGCAAAACGCTACCGTGAAAACGGCTGTTGGCGTGGGGAAACCTTTGGCGGTATGCTTCGTGCACGCGCCGCATCGTTAGGAAATAAAACAGCGATTACATACGCTGATACGCATATGAGCTACCAAGAACTTGATGAGCGCGTCAGCAGTCTTGCCGCCGGTTTTCATCAGCTTGGCATTCAAAAAGGAAGTCGAGTTGTCGTGCAGCTTCCTAACATTCCTGCTTTTTTTGAGGTCATTTTCGCTTTATTTCGAATCGGTGCTTTACCCGTCTTCTCTCTGCCATCTCATAGAAGCAGTGAAATCACTTATTTTATTGAGTTTGCCGAAGCAGACGCATATGTCATACCAGATATCGATGGCGGCTTTGATTATCGAACACTCGCACGTCAAGTGAAAGAAAAGCTTCCCTCATTACCTCATGTCATTGTTGCAGGGGAAGCTGAGGAATTCCTTGGCTTAGATGATCTGCGCAAGGACCCAGCACTTGATCCCCAAATTCATGTAGAGGCAAGCGATATTGCATTTCTTCAGTTATCTGGAGGCAGCACAGGCCTTTCTAAGCTTATTCCTCGTACACATGATGACTATATTTATAGTCTTTGGAAAAGCAATGAGGTGTGCGAGCTCACACAAGAAAGTGTGTATCTAGCTACACTTCCAGTTGCACACAACTATCCATTAAGCTCGCCCGGAGTCCTTGGGACGTTATACGCAGGCGGAAGAGTCGTTCTTGCACCTGGATCAAGCCCTGATGTCGTCTTTCCACTCATTGAAAAAGAACGGGCGACTATTACCGCTGTCGTTCCACCTATCGCATTGATTTGGCTAGAGGCCGCTCCTCATCGATCAGATGACTTATCGAGTCTTGAAGTCTTACAAGTCGGCGGTGCTAAATTCAGTGCTGAGGCAGCAAAACGAGTGATGCCT
Organism: Bacillus sp. EB106-04-04-XG123; assembly: GCF_058791855.1. Taxonomy (NCBI): domain Bacteria; kingdom Bacillati; phylum Bacillota; class Bacilli; order Caryophanales; family Bacillaceae; genus Bacillus; species Bacillus sp. EB106-04-04-XG123. The sequence goes on from NZ_JBYTDZ010000002.1 coordinate 941,811, forward strand.
GCCCTTGGATGTAAGTTACAGCAAGTTTTTGGTATGGCAGAAGGTCTGGTCAACTATACCAGATTAGATGATCCTGAACATGTCATTATTCATACACAAGGACGCCCGATGTCTGAATATGATGAGGTACTAGTGGTAGATGATGAGGACAAGCCCGTCCCGCATGAAGTGGCTGGACATCTTTTAACAAGAGGACCTTATACGATTCGTGGCTACTATAAAGCCGATGAACAAAACAAAAAAGCATTTACACCCGATGGCTTTTACAGAACAGGTGACATCGTGCGATTAACCAAAGAAGGAAATGTTGTTGTAGAAGGCAGAGACAAGGATCAAATCAATCGTGGCGGTGAAAAGGTTGCCGCTGAAGAAGTTGAAAACCATTTACTTGCGCATGCTGACATTCATGATGCCGCCATGGTATCCATGCCGGATCCATTTCTTGGCGAACGCTCATGTGCCTTTGTCATTGCAAAAGGAGACAACAAACCAGCACCGCACGTCTTAAAATCATTTCTAAGAGAACGCGGACTCGCAGCCTATAAAATTCCTGACCGCATTGAATGGATCGATGCGTTCCCACAAACAGGTGTAGGCAAAGTCAGTAAAAAAGCATTAAGAGAACTAGCTGCAACCCATACTGCCAACGTATAAAAAGAGGAGTGAAAACCATGGCAATCCCTACTATTCCTGCATATCCAATGCCAAGCACACAAGATTTACCCGAAAATAAAGTGAACTGGATACCAGATCCGAAACGTGCTGTTCTGCTGATACATGACATGCAGCAATATTTTTTAAATGCATTTCAACAAGATACATCACCGATCACAGAGTTAGTTCAGCATATTGAACAATTACGTGACACATGCAATGAACTTGGCATTCCAGTCGTCTATACAGCACAGCCTGGTGACCAAGACCCGAAGGATCGTGCCCTATTAACAGATTTTTGGGGACCTGGACTTGGTGATGATGAAGCATTGACAAAAATCATTGATCAGCTTGCTCCATCTGAAACAGATACAATGCTGACAAAATGGCGTTATAGCGCATTCAAAAAATCTAATTTTTTGGATATTCTTCAAGAAGGCGGGCGTGATCAACTGATCATTACTGGCGTATATGCACATATTGGCTGTATGCTGACAGCCGCAGAAGCATTCATGCTCGATATTGAAACCTTCTTTGTCGCAGATGCCGTCGCTGACTTTTCATTGAAACATCACAAAATGGCCATGACCTATGCAGCTGAACGCTGTGCGGTCACCACAACAACAAATCAAATCATTGGTCGTTTAACAGGACAGGAAGCAGAAAGTGATGACCTATCTTTTGAGGCCATTCTTCAGCAAGTAGCTGAGTATCTCCAAATGGAGCCGAATGAAATACCGCTTGACGAGAATCTCGTCTACCTTGGACTTGATTCTATTAGAATGATGAGCCTAGCGGAAAAGTGGAGACAGCAAGGAGCGACAGTCAATTTCGTTGAGCTTGCAGCAAATCCAACACTCGCTCATTGGCGGACTCTTCTTTTCCCAGACAAACAGCCATCTATTCCAAATATCGATTACTTGTAAAGGAGGTATAGACCCTTGTCGATCCAGTCAGTCGATTCATTTCCACTAACCGGTGCCCAATCAGGCATTTGGTATGCGCAGCAGCTTGATCCATCTAATCCTATTTTCAATACAGCTGAGTATATAGATATTAAAGGTCCTATTGACCCCATACACTTTGAAGCAGCCATTAGAAAGACTGTCTTAGAAGCAGATTCCTTGTATATGCGCTTCGTTGAGGATACTGACGGTCCAAAGCAATGGTTCTCATCTAAGAACGAGATTCCATTCCAATTGATCAATTTACAAAATGAAAAACAGCCGCTTGATGCGGCTAAAGCATGGATGAAGGCAGATCTTTCAACGCCAGTCTCTTTAGAGAAAGATGTATTATTCCGTGAAGTACTTTTTCAACTTGCTGACGATCGATTTATCTGGTATCAGCGCATTCATCACATTGCCATTGATGGATTCGCCTTTTCGCTCATTGCGCGTCGTGTTGCTGAGGTCTATACAGCCCTATCGAAAGGGACACCTATGCCCCCTCAAACATTTGGATCCTTACATGACGTAGTCCAAGAGGAGCTCACCTATCAACAGTCCAATCGATATGAAGATGATCAAGCGTTTTGGAAAAATCGCTTTGCTGATCAACCGGAAATTGTCAGCCTTGCTGAGCTTGCACCAAGAACGTCGGATCATTTTATCCGAAAAACGGCTAGCTACGATGCCGCAAAGGTAAGCAAAATGAAAAAAAATGCTCCAGCCTTCGGTGGTACGTGGCATGAAATGATCCTTGCTGCATCCGCTTTATATGTGCATCGTATGACTGGTGCACATGATATTGTTTTAGGATTACCTGTGATGATGCGCCTTGGATCGTGCGCCTTACAAACACCCGGAATGGTCATGAACCTGGTACCGCTTCGTTTAACATGCAAACCAGAAATGACGCTCTCAGCACTTGTTCGCCAAGTATCTGATGAACTAAAAGCCATTCGCCCTCATCAAAGATATCGCCACGAGGACATGCGGAGAGACTTTAAACTTATCGGAAGAAATCAGCGATTATTCGGCCCGCAGATCAATATCATGCCATTTGATTATGATCTCATGTTCGATCAGAGCATTGGTCAAGCACATAACCTCTCAGCAGGACCCGTGGATGATATATCGATCAACATATACGACCGCGCGGATGGGAACGGATTTCAAATCGACTTTGATGCAAACCCTGCCGTTTACAAAGAGCAAGCAGTTGACGCTCATCAGCAGCGTTTTCTTCAATTGCTGGAGGAAATAACCGGACTAGAGCAAGATCAAACGATCAGTCAATTCAACCTTCTTTTGTCTGAAGAGAAAGAGACCATTCTCAAGCACTGGAATGATACAAAACGAGAATTACCAAAGGAATCTTTACGGGAACTATTTGAAAAACAGGTGAGCAAAACGCCACAAGCAAAAGCACTACAGTTTGAAGGAATCACTTTGACTTACGAAGAGCTAAATCAGCGGGCAAATCAATTAGCTCATTATTTGAAAAAACATGGCATTGGACCAGAACAATTTGTCGCCATTGCTCTGCCTCGATCCATCGATATGGTCGTAAGTCTATTAGCCGTCGTCAAAACGGGAGCTGCATATCTGCCATTAGACCCTGATTACCCTAACGATCGAGTCGCCTATATGCTAGAAGATGCCAAACCGGCGTGCTTGCTCACAGTCAAAGAGACAGCAGACGGTTTGGACCATCCACACATCGTTCAACTGGATGATTCAACTGTTCATCAGGAGATAGCAGGCAGTCCAAATCTCAATCCGACTTGGGGCGAGGGCTCTCCACATCACCCGGCTTACATCCTCTACACATCAGGATCGACAGGCAAACCAAAGGGTGTTGTTGTAACAAAACGAAATGTGATCAACTTTATATTGTCCATGCAAGATTCATTTTTATTAGATCAAGAAGACCAGCTTTTAGCGGTAACGACCATTGCCTTTGATATTTCCGGGCTGGAAATGTTCCTCCCGCTTTTACATGGGGCTGCTATTTTATTGGCAAAAAAAGAAACCATACAAGAACCAGCAAAGCTTTCAGACATGATTCGTTCTCATCATGTCACAATCATGCAGGCAACACCGACGTTGTGGCATGCGTTGGCAGATGAATACCCTGACGTGATAACAGGTATGCGTGTTCTTGTTGGAGGAGAAGCACTCCCTGCCTCCCTTTTGCACACATTGCAATCTCTTCAATGCGACATTACTAATTTGTACGGCCCTACAGAAACGACGATCTGGTCTACGATGGAAAATGTCACAGCACATCGAGAGAATAGCGGACCGGCAATCGGTAAACCCATTTGGAATACGAGCGTTTATATTTTAGATGAAGGACTAAACCCAGTCCCAGCAGGGTCAATCGGTGAACTTTATATTGCTGGTGAAGGAGTATCTAGAGGATATCTTGGACGATATGATTTAACGGCTGAACGTTTTGTCGCTGATCCATTCGGCACAAGCGGCACGAGAATGTATCGTACTGGTGATTTAGCCAGATGGCGTGAAGATGGTTCGATTGATTATATCAGCCGTGCCGATCATCAAATTAAAATACGCGGCTTCCGTATTGAACTAGGTGAAATCGAAACCGTGATGATGCAGCACCAAGCCATTAAGCATACATCTGTTATCGTTCGTGAAGATCAACCTGGGCAGCAGCTGCTTTGTGCATATGTTGTACTCACAGACGGCTCTTCTCTACACCCTTCAGAGCTCAGACAGTTTGTGGCTTCATTACTTCCTGATTACATGGTGCCTTCTGCTGTTGTCGTTTTGCCAGAACTTCCACTTACGCCAAACGGCAAAATCGATCGCAAAGCATTACCAATACCAAATATGTCTTTAGTTAGTTCTGAGCGGACACCTAGAACACCACAAGAAGACATGTTATGTAGTTTATTTGCAGAAACCCTTGGAGTATCTCAAATTGGCATAGATGATAGTTTCTTTGACTTAGGAGGACATTCCTTACTCGCCGCTCGCCTGCTTAGACGTATACGCGATACACTTGGCGCAGACCTAAGCATGAGTACCATTTTTGAATCGCCTCGGGTTGCTGAGCTTGCGCAGCACATTGACAAAGCGAAGGACATTCGGCCGCCGCTTCAGGTTGAAGACAAGCCAGATGAAATTCCATTATCCTTTGCCCAAAAACGGCTCTGGTTCCTTCATTGCCTTGAAGGGCCAAGTCCAACTTACAATATTCCACTTGTCATTCAACTGACAGGTACACTAGATCAAACAGCTCTAATTGGTGCACTGGCAGATATCACTGAAAAACATGAAACCCTTAGAACCATTTTTCCAGATAAGAACGGCATGCCAAGACAGGTCATTTTACATCCGAAAAGTGTTCAGCCTGAACTCCATGTCACAGCTTCAACCGATCAACAAATTGAGCGTCAGTTAAACGAAGCCATTCGCTATAGCTTTAAAATTGAAGAAGAACCTGCACTGCGAGCAGAGTTATTCACGCTTGATGCAAACCGATCCGTCCTGCTTCTATTGCTGCATCATATCGCTGGTGATGGCTGGTCACTTGCACCATTGACGCGAGACTTAGCTGCTGCTTACGAAGCCCGTATACAAGGAAAATCCATCTCCTTGCCAGCAGAACCTGTTCAATATGCTGACTATGCTATTTGGCAGCAGAAGCTGTTGGGCAGTGAAGAAGAGACGGATAGTCTATTTGCCAAGCAGCTCAGCTATTGGAAAGGTGCCTTACATGACTTGCCTGAAGAACTTGAGCTGCCTTATGACTTCCCGCGTCCACAGGAAGGAAGCTTCAACGGTGCGACGATAGACTTTACGATTGAACCCGCTTTACATCAGAACCTCCTTGAGCTTGCCAAGCAGCATCAAGTGAGTTTGTTCATGGTGCTTCAAGCATCACTTGCAGCATTAATGACACGCCTTGGAGCGGGGACAGATATTCCAATCGGCAGTCCAATTGCTGGACGGAATGACGATGCACTTGACGACATTGTAGGCTTGTTTGTGAACACACTAGTATTACGTACAAATACAGCTGGTAATCCAACCTTTAGTGAGCTATTGAAGCGAGTGCGGGACGTTGACTTAGCAGCCTATGAGCATCAGGATCTGCCATTTGAGCGACTAGTCGAAATCCTAAATCCTACCCGATCCAGATCACGAAATCCATTGTTCCAAGTCATGCTTGCCTTCCAAAATACACCGAAGGCAGAAATGAAGCTGACACAGCTTGACTCAGATCTTTACGTGAAACCAGTAGGGTCAGCTAAATTTGATTTGACCATTGAATTGACAGAACAAAGGACTGAAACTGGATCAGCAGCAGGATTAACAGGTTTGTTTGAATTCAGTACAGATGTGTTTAAAGAAAGCACCATTCGAGCAATCGCTGACAGAATGAAGCGCTTTTTAACTGAAGTGACTGAGCGCCCACACGTGCCGATTGGCCAAGTGAACATTTTATCAGATAAAGAACGGCAAACATTTCTCCCTGATAAAAGGACATTCGCTCAGTTAGATCAAGCACATAGTCTCCCAGCCTTATTTGAAAAAACGGCGCAGCAATATCCTGATCGAGTGGCTGTAACGTATGGCAATAGGCAGCTTACCTATGGTGAGTTAAACAACAAAGCCAATCGTCTTGCTCATTTATTAATACAAAGAGGCGTTGGACCAGAACAGTTCGTTGCACTTGCCCTGCCTAGATCAATCGACATGCTCGTAAGCTTATTAGCCGTTCATAAAGCAGGCGCAGCCTATGTTCCGCTTGATCCTGACTATCCAGCAGACAGGCTGGCATACATGATACAAGATGCCAAACCAGTTTGCAGCATCACAACAAAAACAGATGCAGTGCATCTCCCTGCTGATTGCGATTTGATTTTGTTAGACGAAAAAGAAACGAGCGATCAATTGCTGACTATGCCAAGTCATAATCCGGCTGATATAGACAGAATTGAACCGCTATCTTCTCTGCATCCGGCCTATATTATTTATACATCCGGTTCTACAGGGAAACCAAAAGGAGTGGTCATCCCACATCAAAATGTCATCCGTCTTCTGACATCTACTGAACATTGGTTCCATTTTGATGAAGAGGATGTTTGGACAATGTTCCATTCATATGCCTTTGATTTTTCAGTATGGGAAATATGGGGACCACTTTTATATGGCGGCAGGCTTGTCATTGTACCTCATACCATCTCTCGCTCTCCTGAAGAGATGCTGCAGCTTCTAGTCGAGGAAGGTGTGACTGTGCTTAATCAAACACCTTCTGCCTTCTATCAGCTCATGCAGATAGACAAGGAACAACAAACACTAGGCCAAGCATTATCACTCCGCTATGTCATCTTTGGCGGTGAAGCATTAGAGCTTAGCAGATTAGAAGATTGGTACAGCCGTCACTCAGACTGTAAGCCAAAGCTAATTAACATGTACGGCATTACAGAAACCACTGTACACGTTACGTACAATGAACTCAATCGAGACATGATCACAAAGAACTCCAGCAGTTTAATTGGCGAACCGATTCCTGATTTACACGTTTACGTACTTGATGAATACCTGCAGCCTGTTCCCCCTGGGACAACAGGTGAAATGTATGTAGCTGGAGCTGGCCTTGCAAGAGGTTATCTAGGCAGACCTGACCTGACATCTGATCGATTCCCTGCCGATCCTTATGGAGCACCTGGCACAAGGATGTATCGTACAGGCGACCTTGCGCGCTGGACAGAAGAAGGGGCTCTTGATTACATTGGCAGAGCTGATTATCAAATTAAAATACGCGGCTTCCGTATTGAACTTGGAGAAATCGAAGCCGTTCTGGCACGCCATGATGCAGTTGCACAAGTGGCCGTCATAATGCGAGAGGATCAGCCTGGCGACAAGCGCTTAGTCGCATATATCGTCACAACGGAAGAAGACCATTTCGATACTGAAGCCCTTCGTCATTTTGCAGCAGCCAGTCTTCCTGATTACATGGTGCCCGCAGCATATGTACAGATTGACGCCATGCCGCTTACAGCAAATGGGAAGCTTGATCAAAAATCACTGCCGGCCCCTCAATTGCATTTACAGCAAGCGGATGGGCGCGGCCCAAGAAATCCGAAAGAGGAAATCCTATGTCATCTCTTTGAAGAGGTGCTTGATTTGCCTAAAATCAGCATAGACGATCGCTTTTTTGACATTGGCGGGCATTCACTGCTTGCAGTTCGTTTAATCAGCCTCATTCGTGATGCACTTGGTGTCAAACTAAGTATCGGAACATTGTTTGAAGCACCAAATGTGGCAAGTTTGGCAGAGAAACTAGAAACAGGAAGCGATGAAAATGCACTAGACATCTTGCTGCCGCTGCGAACAAATGGAGAAAGGTATCCTCTCTTCTGTGTTCACCCAGCAGGTGGTCTTAGCTGGTGCTATGCCGGCCTCTTGAATACATTAGAGAAAGACATCCCTATTTATGGATTACAGGCACGAGGAATCGCAAGAAAAGATGACTACCCGCACACACTAGATGATATGGCTGCGGATTACATCAAGCACATCCAAACAATTCAGCCAAAAGGCCCTTATCATCTTCTTGGCTGGTCATTAGGTGGAAACGTTGTACAAGCAATGGCTACACAGCTCCAGCAGCAAGGTGAAGAAATCGCACTCGTTGCGATGCTGGATGCCTATCCAAACCATTTCTTACCGATTAAAGAAGCACCTGATGAAGAAGAAGCACTAATCGCTCTTCTTGCGCTCGGCGGTTATGATCCAGATACCTTAACAGGTGAACCGCTCACGATGAAAAGTGCCGTCGACATTTTGAAAAAAGATGGCAGTGCACTAGCAAGCTTAAGTGAAGATGCCATTAGAAATCTAAAAGAAACCTATGTGAATTCAGTTCGATTGCTCGGAGAATATCAGCCAAAAACTTATCAGGGAGACATATTATTCTTTAGATCTACCATTATCCCAGATTGGTTTACACCAATTGATCCCGAAGCATGGGCACCTTATATCAACGGAACAATCGAACAGCACGACATTCATTGCCGGCACAAAGACATGTGCCAGCCTAAACCCCTAGCAGAAATTGGTGTCATCTTAGACAACGCACTGCATCGGGTCAAACAAAAGCACTAAGAATAAAGGAGAGATGACAAATGACAAATCCCTTTGATCGTGAAGACGGTGTATTTCTTGTGCTGGTCAATGAACAAGGACAGCATTCACTTTGGCCATCATTTGCACCAGTGCCAGATGGATGGGAAAAGGTCTTTGGTGAAGACACTAGAAATGCCTGCATCGATTATATCCAGACACACTGGCAGGACTTGCGGCCATTAAGCTTAACAAAAGAACCTGCACTAGCACATGGAAAAACGGAATAAATCATCGCACCCTGATCTCACTCAGGGTGCTTTTTTGACAGAATAAACATCACCATCTTTCAGCTCTTTCTGCTACAATTTAATTGAGAATGTTTATCAATCAATAAGAGATCAGGTGGTTTTATGGGAAACAACAATCAATTACGTACATTGGCAAATGCCGAACAATTCATCTATCGATTAACATATACTGAAAAAATAAATAATGCAGAGCTTCCACATACAGAGCAGCAGCTATCAGATACATTCTGCCTCCTCTTCAGCATAAGCGGCAGCGGTTTACTCACATTGAACGATCAAAAATGGCGATTGAAACATCTGACACTCTATACGATCATGCCTGGAGAAACATTTATGTTGAAAACAGAGCCTTATCAAAAACACGAGCTCTATCTGTTTCGCTTTCAGCTCTACACGCTGCAAGATCAAAACATAGGAGAAGTATCAACGGAACATGCCCGTTCTTTACTGAATAAATGGCAATTTATCGATATTAGTTCGATTGAACAAATTCATTCTTTACTGTCCGATATGACAGAGGAATGGCAAAGACCTGAATCCATTAGCTTTTTTAGAAGCCAAACTCTTTTTCAGCAGCTCATTATGCAGCTTTTCACACTGCATAAAGAAGATATTTGTGACACGGCACATGCCCTTTTCAAAACAAAACAATATATCGATCAACATTCCGAAGAACCTCTCAGCCTGACAAGTCTATCTCATATGGCTGGCATCAGCTCTAATCATTACAGTGAGCTATTTAAAAAGCATTTTGATGTGAGTGTCACTGATTATATCACCAAGAAAAGGATGGCTAGAGCGAAACAATTAATGGCAAAGGGCAACGCAAAGCTCAAAGACATTGCACTTGAAATCGGCTATCAAGATCCGTATTACTTCAGCCGCATCTTTAAGAAAAAAACGGGAATGACCCCTTCTACTTATATGAAAAGCCGGCAGCGGAAAATTGCAGCCTATGGCCATTCCATACTCGGCCAGCTCACACCCATTCATATCATCCCATATGCTGCCCCTCTTCACCCTAAATGGACAGCACATGATTTTGAGCATTATGCAGAAGAAATTCCGATTCACCTGAGTGCACATCGGATCAACGAGCACGCTGAAGCCAATTTACAGCTATTAAAGGAAACAAAGCCTGAGCTGATCATTGCCAATGATCATGTGACAGAGGAAGAAAAACAAGTGTTAAAAACCATCTGTCCTGTTCACTTTGTTCCATTCACACAATTGGATTGGCGCACTCAATTCAGACAAACAGCTATGTTCCTAAACGAAGCGAAGGAAGCAGAAGAATGGCTGATTCATTACGAGGAACTCGTCATTCAAGCGAAAAAGGCATGCCTTTTTGATCATCCACCAAAAACCGTCCTGCCTCTTCGTATCTTTCAAGATCAGCTCTATTTGTCTGTGAATCGCACCATGTCAGAAGTGATTTTTCAAGACATTGGTCTTCAGCCAGCTTTTCAGAATGACGGCCAGCTAATAGAAAAAGAAATCAGCATTCGATCTATACAACAGCTAGATCCAGATACCATCTTCCTTTTCCTGCATAAGGAACCAAAAACCATTGCTTTTTATCAAAAATTAAAGCAGCAGGAGGCTTGGCAAAATCTCAAAGCTGTTACGCAGCAAGCAGTCTATCCACTTACGTCTGACCCTTGGCGTGAATACACAGCAGCCAGTCATCAACGAGTCATTCAGGACCTTTTATCTTTTTTTCCGTAAAAAGTCCATCATTTGACAGATCATTGTCTATGGATAAAAGGACGAAAGACTACTACAATCTTTAATTGAGAACAATTATCAGTTAAAGGAGAAAACAAATGAAAAAATGGTTCGCATTGCTTATCCTTTGTATCATGACGATCATCGCAGCAGCCTGTGGTGCTTCAGAAAATAAACCTGCTTCAAACACAACCAAAGGCAAGTCAGCTGAAGCAGCTGAAACAAACATCAAATACTTAGAACAAACGTACAAACTCAAAACACCAGTGAAACGAATCGTCATTGCTGGAAGCCTAGAATCAATGGAAGATGCAAAATTACTTGGTATCGAGCCTATTGGTGCTTCTACTGTAGGCGGCACTTTCCCTGAATTATTTAAAGACATCACAGCAAAAACTGAAGGCATCGGGGAAAAAACAGAACCGAACCTAGAAAAAATCCTAAAACTAAAACCAGATGTGATACTTGGATCAACCAAGTTCCCGCCTGCAACAATTAAAAAACTAGATAAAGTCCAAACGACGATCCCAGTATCACATGTCTCTTCCGACTGGGAAAGCAATCTTTTATTACTCGGTGAACTGACTGGAAAAAGTGAAGAAGCCAAAAACATCATCTCTGATTATCAGAAAGATCTTAAACAAGCAAAAGAAACTTTGAAAGACAAAAGCAGCAACAAAACAGCTGTCATTTTACGCATTAGACAAGGCGACCTATACGTGTACCCTGAAGACGTATACTTCAACTCTACTTTATATGGCGACTTAGGATTTACAGCACCAAGTGATATCAAAAAAGCCAAAGCACAAGCATTGATTTCATTGGAGCGCCTAGGAGAACTCAATCCTGACTATATTTTTGTTCAGTTCTCTAAAGAGGAAAACTCATCGAATCCGAACGCATTGAAGGACTTAGAGAAAAATAAAATTTGGACAAGCCTAAAAGCTGTGAAAAATGGGCACATCAATGAAAATGCCGTTGATCCTATGCTTCAAGGAGGAACAGCACTAAGCAAAACAACCTTCCTTGATAAGGCCGTCAAATGGTTAGATCAAAACAACTAAAAAAGATGTGACGAATGACAAAGGGCTAAAATGATCTTTATTTTTAGCCCTTTGTCTTCTTTTCAGCGGAGCTTGAAAACTTGGAGGAGAGATGACACATGAACGGAATGTTTCTATATGACGAGTTTAACGGGCGTCAGCTTGATATTTACCTACCACCGGACACTTCTATTAATGTTCCAGCTGTCTTTGTACAAGATGGCTCTTCTTTGTTTAGAACACACCTGCTAGAAATCGAAAGAATGATCGAAACCAATACCATCTCGCCAATCATCATTGTCGGCATACATCCCTTCAATCGTCTTGACGAATATACCCCATGGAAGGCGTCATCACTGCGATCTGGGTTCCCTGACTTTAAAGGCGAGGCACAGACGTATGTGTCATTTTTAACGAATGACTTGCTCCCATATATCAAAAGAGAATACCCAGTTCAAGAGACCTGTCATGAGCATAGCCACGTAGGTGCTTCATTAGGCGGGCTATTTGCTATTTATACTTTATTCATGCACCCTGATCTTTTTAAAAATATCGCATCGATCTCCGGGTCATTTTGGTATGAAGATTTTCTACCGTTTGCTAAACAACAAAGCATTCAGTTTGTGGATCACCTTGTCTATTTGTCTGTAGGCAGTGAAGAAGGGAAAGGCAAAACATCGGTTCAACAGCACATGCCGTTATTCACCAAACAACTGCATGATCTTGTATTACAGAAAGGGATGCAGGAATCGCAGCTGCACTATTACATTGAACAAGGAGAGGGCCATCATCTGAAACAATTTCAAAAAAATTTCTTATCGGCCCTAAAGTGGTTTTATAAAAGAGAATGCTAATTTTTTATCAGCATGACACAAAGCCGATATGATATATTGGAACGTATAGATTGAAAGAGGAGGGATTTGCGCATGAGACCTTTACAAATCTCAGCCGATACCGCACAAAAGCTTGCTGCATCACTCAATGTACCATTAGAACAAATTATGCATATGCCGCAGCATATCTTATTAGCTAAATTAGCGGAGCTTGAACAGAAGAAAGATCGTTCTTCTTAAAGAAATAAAGGAGTTTACATTCATGGAACAACAACTAGAAAAATCAACATTACATCCTCGCAGTACAGGACAAACCATCCTGCTGATTGCTGGGATTTTGCTCATTGCATTTAATCTGCGGCCTGCCATTACGTCCGTTGGCCCTGTTATCGGCGCGATTCGTTCCGATTTACAGCTTTCAAATGGACTGGCAGGTTTTCTTACGACATTACCACTGCTTTCATTCGCATTGCTTTCTCCAATTGCACCTAAAATCGGAAAACGCCTTGGCAATGAACGAACCCTCTGGCTTGGACTTGCTGTCCTTCTCTTTGGGATTGTGATTCGCTCGTTTGGCACCATCACCTTCTTAATGATTGGAACGGCGCTAGTCGGCGTCGGAATTGCGATTTGTAATGTGCTCTTACCGGGGCTTGTGAAGCATAAATTTCCTGCACATGCAGGTTTGATGACAAGTGTATACACGACTTCAATGTCCGTCTTCGCTGCACTTGCATCAGGTGTCAGTGTTCCGCTTAGTCATACGATGCCTGGCGGCTGGAATACATCATTCCTTGTATGGGCTGGACTTGCCCTTCTCGCCATGATGGTTTGGGCGCCGCAGCTTCTTCATCAGAATACAGCGGCCGTCAAAACCATTTCTCTTACAGAGCAGCCAATATGGCGCTCACGTGTCGCATGGCAAGTGACCTTTTTTATGGGCTTGCAATCATTCCTTTTCTATAGCAGCATCGCTTGGTTTCCTGATATCTTAACATCACATGGAATGAACCTATCAACAGCTGGATGGATGCTGTCCATTATGCAGTTCGCTGGTCTGCCATCCACCTTCTTAACGCCCGTTCTTGCAGAAAAATTAAAAACGCAAAGACCGCTTGTCGCCGGCCTTGTCCTTGTGTATTTACTCGGCATGATTGGACTTCTTCTCGGAGGATCGACACCTATTCTTGTCATCTCTGTCCTATTGATCGGCATTGGACAAGGTGCTAGTATCAGTCTAGCGCTCACCTTCATTGGATTGCGGACAAGACATATGGAACAAGCAGCTGCCCTCTCTGGAATGGCGCAGTCACTCGGTTATTTATTAGCTGCTGTTGGTCCATTCATGATCGGTATCCTTTTTGATTTCACACATACATGGACACCAGCCATTATCATCTTTATCATCATCCTATTTTTCATGTTTTTATCCGGTATGCGTGCCGGACGCAGCGTCTATATTTCAGATCCTTCATAAAAAAGAACCCGCCTCCTCGTGAGACGGGTTCTTTTCTGCTTATGCCTGCTCTGTCACATGTACCTTTAACGTTGCTTGTACCTCTGGATGAAGCTTTACCGGTACATTTGTGTAACCTAATGCACGGATGGCATCATTCAGCTCGATTTTGCGCTTATCGAGTTTAATTTGATGATCTTTTTGCAATTTATCAGCGATTTGTTTGCTTGTAATGGAGCCAAACAAACGGCCGCCTTCACCTGATTTTGCAGTGAGTTCCACTGTTAACGCCTCAAGTGTTTCTTTTAATTGTTTTGCTTGTTCAAGCTCTTGGATGGCATTCTTTTTCTCTTTGTTTTTCTGCCCTTCCAATGCACTTAGGTTCGTTGGAGTTGCTTCAACAGCTAACCCTTGTTTGATGAGAAAGTTGTGAGCGTATCCGTCAGCTACATTCTTGACTTCGCCTTTTTTCCCTTTGCCTTTTACGTCTTTTAGAAAGATGACTTTCATCTTTGAACCCCTCCTTCGAAATATTCGTCTATGGCAGCCTTTAACTTCCCTACCGCTTCTTCAATGGTTATACCATAAATCTGGGTAGCAGCGTTAGTCAAATGACCGCCGCCGTCTAGTGCTTCCATAATAATTTGAACGTTGATATCCCCTAATGATCTGGCACTAATGCATACCGTATCGTCATCTCGTCTAGCGACAGCAAATGACGCTTCTACCTCACTCATTGACAACAAGGAATCAGCCGTCTGGGCAATCGTAATTTGATCATAATACTCCGACCTGTCAGACGGTAATGAAGCAATAGCCACCTGATTTTGATACAGTTCTGTATGCTGAATGAGTTTTGCCCGTTTGATGTAATGATCGACTGTTTCTTTTAAAAACTTTTGCACAAGGACAGGATCTGCTCCCTTTGCACGAAGGTAAGATGCTGCATCGAACGTTCTTGACCCCGTTCTCAGAGAGAAACTCTTCGTATCCACGATGATCCCAGCAAGAAGCGCAGTCGCCTCAATCATGTTAATCCGCAATTTCTTCGGCTGATACTCTAAGAGTTCTGTCACAAGCTCTGCTGTAGATGAAGCATACGGCTCCATATAAACAAGTAAAGGATCACGGATAAATTCCTCGCCTCGTCTATGATGGTCAATGACCACGACGTTTTCAATCTTATTCAGTAGTCGTTCCTCCATGACGAGAGACGGTTTATGTGTATCCACGACGACAAGCAATGTGTCATCCTTTGCAAGCTCCATTGCTTCCTCTGGCGTGATAAAACGTGACCAAAGCTCTTCATAATTTTTAATTTCACTAATTAAGCGTTGAACACTGTCGCCAATCTGGTTGGCATCAATGACAATATAGCCTTCTTTTCCATTGGCCTGAGCGACCTTTAAAATCCCGATGGATGCACCGATTGAGTCCATGTCTGGGAACTTATGACCCATGATCATGACATTACCGCTTTCAGATACAATTTCTTTTAAAGCATGAGAAATGACCCGTGCGCGTACGCGTGTCCGTTTCTCCATTGGGTTCGTTTTTCCACCGTAGAACTTCACTTTTCCATTCGGCTGTTTAATGGCGACCTGATCCCCGCCTCGTCCGAGGGCAAGGTCAAGACTCGACTGTGCTAGTGCTCCAAGCTCTTTCAAAGAAGGAACGGACGCACCAATCCCGATACTCAAAGTAAGCGTCGCACTATGTGCCCCTGTTTTCTCACGGACCTCGTCTAAAATGGAGAATTTCGACGCCTCAAGCTCAGCTAAAATGCTCTCATTTAGGACCGCCATAAATCGTTCAGACGAAATTCTCTTCAGGAAAATTCCGTATTCTTGTGCCCAATTGTTGAGCAGAGACGTCACTTCACTATTAATCGCGCTGCGCACTTGATCATCAAGGCCCTGCGTGACATCGTCGTAGTTGTCTAAAAAGATATAAGATAAAACCGTTCGTTCATTTTCGTACTGTCGTTCAATCTGCACCTGTTCCGTGACATCAAAGAAATATAAAAGGCGCTCTGATCGTTTAATAATGACTTTGAATTTCCGGTCATTCAGCGTTACATTTTCGGTCTCGACCTCTTGTTTAATAAGAGGCACAATGGACTCGAATGTATCGTACAAGGATCTGCCGACAAGTGTGCTTTCATGAAAGCTTGACGCGAGAAATGGATTCGTCCATTCGATATAATACTGGTCATTAAACAGCATAATACCAATTGGCATCTCCATTAATGCTTCTTCTCCAACCTTTTTGACTCGATAGGATAATGTTGAAATATATGAATCAATCTCTTTCTGCACTTGCGTATCTGCCCACTTTAAGAAGTAGAGCACACCTGCAAGGACGAAAAGACCAACCGCTCCTATGATCCAATTAAAATAAAGGTTGAGGAGGACTGTGACCACCGCAAGGACAATTAACGCGATGATCGGATACTTGATGACAGGTTTTCTATAGAAGCTTGGCACTGATATCAACTCCTCAACATTCAGAGTGAATTATTTGTTTTTTACTTTTTCTCTTAAATCAAAGCCTATGTCAGCAATCCCTATAATTCGCACAATCACACCGATCGGCGGAAAGAAAACCGTTAACACGACAGCGAAAATGGGTACCGCTTTTGAGATGTTTTTTTCGTGGCAATAATAGAAGAGAAAAGAAAATCCCTGAATAAGCACCAGTATAAATAAAATTTTAAACAAACTCGATTGAACGAGCCATAAAAAGCTGTCTTTTTCCGTCTGAATCAACATCAAAAGCAATGTGAGTAAATAATACCATACCATGCTTTTTGGCAGCCGCATATCCTTAAATTTCTTCAAGGACGGCATGTCTGAAACAAACCGTTTGAGCAAAGGCCGCACGAACCAATGATTCACAAAAGCCATCAGCGTGACCAAAATCAATAACGCTATAGGTAAAGCACTTAATGCCGTATCCTGCAACTCTCTGAACTGCTTCAGCTGCTTCGCAATGTCCTTCTCAGACGCGCCGGATTGCTTTAAAGTACTCTCTACCATCGGCATCATTTGCTCAATCGACTCTTTCGCCATATTCATAATATCGATTTGAAAGAGCTGAACACTGACAACAAAGGAGATGAGAAAACTGAATAAATAAATCAGCGCACCTGTTATGATGGCATTCCCGGGCTGCCTTCTGCTGTAGAAAACACCCATGCCTAATCCGGCGGCAATCAATATTGGTGCAGTCATAAGACCATTTATAGACCCAATTAAAAAGCTGATCACTATGCCAATAGCGCCAGCAACAATTCCTTTTTTCAAGCCGTGTCTAATTGTATAGAGGATGATCGGAATCGGAGCAGATAGAAAAAAAATAATGGATAATAGCGGCACATACAAATAAAACAACGTCATGACCGCGAAAATACTCATCATGATTGCGCCCTCTACTAACGCTTTTGTTTGTTTCACACCTTCACCTCTATCCAATCCTTTTGTCTATATCTTGCTCAATGTGTACTTCTATGTATACGTATGATGTCAGCTCCATCATGTCTTGCCCCAACCTTTATTTTACCATAGCGGCAAATCTCAAGTAAAATGCAGGCTATTCTGGGAGCGTTTCACGTGGAACACCGATATGGAATCGTACATGCAAGTTTTCAAACAGCATGTTACAATTTTTAAGATAATTCTTAGCTATAAACCCTGAATTCAAGGTCAAAAGCTGTTAGAATAGAAACATCATCAATAAAAGTAAGAAGGAGAATTCACATGGGAAAAACACTCGTATTCGGACACAAAAATCCTGACACAGACACGATTTGTTCTGCTATTGCTTACGCTGATCTGAAAAACAAAATCGGCGTTCAGGCAGAAGCCGTCAGACTTGGAGAAATCAATGGAGAAACACAATACGCATTAGATTTCTTTAAACAAGAAGCACCTCGTTTCATTGAAACGGCTGCAAATGAAACAAAGCAAGTCATTCTTGTCGATCATAACGAATTCCAGCAAAGTGTAAGCGACATTGATCAAGTACAAGTAACTGAGGTCATTGACCATCACCGTATTGCCAACTTTGAAACAAGTGAACCTCTTTACTATCGTGCTGAGCCTGTAGGCTGTACAGCAACGATCTTAAACAAAATGTATAAAGAAAACCAAGTGACGATTGAAAAGGAAATCGCTGGTTTGCTTTTATCTGCGATCATTTCTGATTCCTTACTATTCAAATCCCCAACATGCACACAGCAAGATATTGATGCTGCGCATGAGCTTGCAAAAATCGCAGGGGTAGATCCAGAAGTTTATGGCCTAGACATGCTGAAAGCCGGCGCTGATCTAAGCCAAAAAACAGTTCAAGAATTAATTACACTTGATGCAAAAGAATTCGCACTAGGCAAAAGCAAAGTGGAAATTGCGCAAGTCAATACAGTAGATATCGCTGAAGTGACAGCAAGACAGGCTGACATTGAAGCGAAAATCAATGAAGTCATTGCAGCAAAAGGTCTTGATCTATTTGTTTTAGTCATCACAGACATTTTAGAAAATGACTCCCTTGCTCTTGCACTCGGTGCAGAAGCAGCAAAAGTAGAAAAAGCATTTAACGTCACGCTTGAAAACAACACAGCTTTACTAAAAGGTGTTGTATCAAGAAAAAAACAAGTCGTACCTGCATTAACAGACGCACTTTCTTAATAAAACAAGACAAGACTGCTGAATCATTCAGCAGTCTTTTTTGTCTGTCTTCTTTTTAATGAATGTACGTATCACTCACGAGAATATCCTTTAACACACTTGTTGGAATCGTGAATTCAACTACGCCCATGTAACCAGGTGCCACATCATATTCATTAAAGGAAATCACCAGTTTGCCTTTTGAATTGATATAGAAATTTTGATCCGGCTTAATTTTCTTAAATGGATCCGCCATATCTTGCTTGCCAATCCAATATATTTTGTTTGAATCCTCTTTCATCTGTTTCTTCATCTGCTCTTTAATATTTTCACTAATCACATCTATATACCGGTTATCTTTAAACAGACTTGGTAATGTAATGAGGACATGATTTTTCTTATCCACCGTATCATATGTCATTTCCTCTGCCGCAGAAGCCTGAGTCGTCACCTTGTATCGACCTAGTGAAAGAACTTGGTCATTGTTTGTTTTTACTTCATATCCGCTCTCTACACTCAAATGACCATTTTTATAACCCTTTGTTTCCTTTTCAAAATCTTGATACAGCTTTTTGTTTTCAGCTAAATATTTTTCATTCAGGCTGTCTTGTAATGTTCCGTCCCCAAGTCCTGAAACGTGTGGTGTTTTAAGATCAATATTCGTTCCTTGATCGCTCTTTTTAAATTCTGTAAACGTCACGACTTTCACCAGCTCGCCAATGATAGGTACTTCTGAAATCGCTCTTGCTGCCTGTGGACTAACATTAACAGTTGTGACAAAAAGAGCAGCCGCTGCAACAAGTCCGATGGTCCATTGCTGAAAATGAGGTTTTTTGTTTTTTCTTTTTAACGTTCGTTCAATCATCGCATCATATTCCGGTGGTATAGGGATTTCTAAATATTCATCTTTTAAATGTTCCAAATACTTATCCATTTATATTTCCTCCTGTGATAATTCTACTTTTAAAAGCCGCAGCGCCTTATATAATCTTGTTTTAATGGTGTTTTCATTTTCATCGAGAATCTGGGCGATGTCCTCTAATTTTAGATCTTCAAAGAACCTCAAAATAATGATGACTCGATACATCTCAGGCAAATCTTCTATAGCCCGTTTGACGTCTTGATCCTCGTATACATCTGATTCGCCCTGTGATAAGAATTCAAGCGTATCATCATCTGTCACCTGCACCCGCTTCTTCTTTCGTAAAAAGTCTAGGGCAGCGTTCACCACGATTTTATAAAACCAGCTATGCATCTTGCTCGTATCCTCTAATCGATGAACAGATTTAAGTGCTTTATGAATAGCCTCCTGAACAACATCCATAGCATCTTCCGGGTTTTTGACATAACTATAGGACAACCGATAAAAACTGTGTTTATGCTCCATGACGTAATCCGCAAATTGATCGTCTATTTTTCGTTTCTTCATTTTACAAAGAGCTCCTTTATCTTAAATGCGCATCTGTTATTTCTTACATTGGATAGACGCGCGCCTTTTAAAAATAGTTTGCGCTCGGTTATTTTTTTAACATGTCATCGCATTTGCATTCCTATACAAAAAGAGCGAACCTGATGGGTTCACTCTTTCCAGACGGATAGTGTTTGATGGACAAACTGTTTTAGTGGAGAAAGCGGATGAATGATAGGAACGCCTGTCTCCCGCTCCATCTGCTGTGCCGCATGAACCATCGAAAGCTGCATCACACAAATATCTCTGCCTTTTTGCTTCATACATTTTCTCAGCTGCTCCATGATTTGTTCATCATAGGCTTGCATATCACCGTTTAGGCAAAGATGAAAGACATCCTCCATCACAACCATTTCTACTTCAACCTGTTTACCCCGCTCTGTTGCATATGATTCAAGCCGCTGCATCGTTCCCTCCACTGTATTTGGGTTGGAAAACACAAGCTGAAGAGGCCCTTTTTTCTCACAAATCAGCTCAAATAACGGTTCATCGATCGGAACAATCGGTTGTTTAAAGAGGTGCTGCTGATCACCTAGAGCAGCAATGTATTGTGTACACGTGAGCAGAATGAGATCAGCTTCACTTTCTTGCTTTAATCTGTTGATAGCATACGTTTGCTGCTTGTGTTGATCGAACGAGGGATCTTGAGTGGCGCGTTCTATAAATGATGAATCGACTTTGTGATGCAAATCAACATCTGTATCACCAAAAACATCTTCTATATATGACTGATTGGACGGATGGGCGTGAAGGCAGTGTAATCGAATCATCAGGCTCTCTCCTCGTGAAAGTTTTCAATCATTATATCAATCCTTGTATGAAATAGGGAGCAGCATGACCATATTGTTAAGGAGATATTGAAGGAGGGATTTGAATTGAAAGAAGATCAACAGCCTAAACCATCTTCAGAGTCAGAAGAAACCTTAACGAATCGGCAAGGTCATCCCGTCACAGACAATCAAAATATGAGAACTGTTGGGAATAGAGGACCCACTACGCTTGAAAACTACGATTTCCTAGAGAAAATCAGTCATTTTGATCGTGAACGCATCCCTGAACGTGTTGTGCATGCACGCGGTGCCGGAGCTCACGGTTATTTTGAAGCCTATGGCACATTTGGCGATGAACCGATCTCCACCTATACGAGAGCGAAATTGTTTCAGGAGAAAGGAAAAAAAACGCCTGTTTTCGTTCGTTTTTCTTCTGTGATTCACGGCGGGCATTCGCCAGAAACATTACGCGATCCGAGAGGGTTTGCAATTAAATTTTATACAGAAGAAGGCAACTGGGATCTCGTGGGGAACAACCTGAAAATTTTCTTTATCCGAGATGCTTTAAAATTCCCTGATTTGGTTCATGCCTTTAAGCCAGACCCCGTCACCAATCGTCAGGACGGCGAGCGTATCTTTGATTTTGTCTCACAATCACCTGAAGCGACGCATATGGTGACATTTCTCTTTTCACCGTGGGGCATCCCAGCAACATACCGGCATATGCAAGGCTCAGGTGTCCATGCGTACAAATGGGTGAATCATGAAGGAAAAGCGGTGCTGGTTAAATATCATTTTGAACCGAAACAAGGCATTCGCAATCTGACCCAAGAACAGGCGCAAGCGATTCAGGGAGAAAATTTTAACCATGCCACACAGGATTTATATGAAGCCATTGAGCAAGGAGATTATCCTGAATGGGAGGTATATGCACAGATCATGGAAGATGATGCCCACCCTCACCTCGACTTTGACCCGCTTGATCCGACAAAGCTTTGGTACAAGGATGACTATCCATGGAAACCAATCGGACGGATGGTATTAAACAAAAATCCAGAAAACTATTTCGCAGAAGTCGAGCAGGTTGCCTTTGGGACTGGTGTACTCGTAGATGGTTTGGATTTCTCAGATGATAAATTGCTTCAAGGCCGTACCTTCTCCTACTCTGACACGCAGCGATATCGTGTAGGACCAAACTATTTACAGCTGCCGATCAATGCACCGAAAAAGCAAGTCGCCACCAATCAGAGAGACGGCCAAATGGAATACCATGTCGATCAAGGCAAAGGGCAAAATCCCCATGTGAATTATGAACCATCGATCCTCGGGGGATTAAAAGAAGCCAAACAGGATGGAAAGGATCATACGCCTTTTGTAGAGGGTGAAGTCAAACGAGAAGCCATTGACCGCCCAAACAACTTCGGACAAGCGGGAGAAACGTATCGCCGTTTTAATGATTGGGAGCGAGAGGAACTGATTAAGAACTTAGTCAACACCCTTGCGACATGTCAAAAGGACATTCAAGACCAAATGATCGAAAACTTTACAAAAGCAGACCCTGATTACGGAAAGCGTGTCGCTGACGGTTTAAAAGCCTTTAAACAAGAGCAGCCAAGCGGACCTATCGGCTCTACAGGCGCTGCTCAAGCCGTGGACGAAGCCATCAACAACAGCACACCATCAGATCCTTATTAATGAAAAAAAGAATGCAGCGGCGAGGCTGCATTCTTTTTGTATACATCTATTAAGCATTTTGACCTTTTTTGATCCATTCTGCCACATTCACTGTACGTTTTGCCTGATGTTTCACAGCTGCTTCTGCATCCTCTTGGATTTTTCCATTTTGGTCAACGGTCACACTCACACCGTAAGGGTTGCCCCCTGCACCGTATAAGGAATCATCTGTGTATCCAGGAGCGGCAATAATTGCTCCCCAGTGGAACATTGTCGTATAAAGGCTGAGAACCGTCTGCTCCTGTCCGCCATTTGCATTTTGAGCTGAAGTCATCGCACTGACTGCTTTGTTTGCCAATTTACCTTGGAACCACAAGCCGCCTGTCGTATCTAAGAACTGCTTCATTTGAGCTGGCAGGTTACCGAAACGTGTCGGCATGCTAAAGATGATGGCATCTGCCCACTCTAAATCACTTAATTGAACCTCTGGCACATCCTTTGTTTCGTCTAAATGTGCTTTCCATGCTGGATTTGAAGCTACAACTGCTTCTGGTGCCAATTCAGCAACCTTTAATACTTTAACTTCTGCGCCAGCTTCTTTTGCTCCAGCTTCAGCCCATTTCGCCATCTGATAGTTTGTACCTGTTGAACTATAATAAATAATCGCTAGTTTTACGTTTTCCATTTGATCCATCTCCTTTTGTTTGTTTTGCCCAAAAAGCTTCTGTAAAAATCCCACCTGTATTCCCCACCTTATTTAAAATTGACGACGATACCATAAAGCCGCAGCATCGACTTCTTCTCTCGTTAACTGATGTCCGCGATTTTCCCAATGAAGTGTAACCGATGCGCCTGCACCCTGCAGCAATTGCTCCAGCTCCTGCGATTCCTCTGGACGGCACATTGGGTCATTTTCACCAGCTGCTATAAAGACTTGTTTCCCCGCTAATGAAGGCAATGAAACCCCGCGTCTTGGAACCATTGGATGATGCAGGATGGCTCCTTTTAAAGCATCCCCATAATGGAATAACAAGCTTCCAGCAATGTTTGCCCCATTGGAATATCCGATAGCCACCACATTGTGACGATCAAACCCATATTCATCGGCTGCTTCTCCGATAAATATATACAGCTCCTCTGTACGAGCAATCAAATCCTGCTCATCAAATACGCCCTCTGCCAAACGTCTGAAAAACCGCGGCATGCCGTTTTCTAATACATTCCCTCTCACACTAAGAACAGATGCGTCAGGATCTACTATCTGTGCAAGCGGCAATAAATCTTCTTCCGTCCCGCCAGTTCCATGCAGTAATAGCAGAACAGGTCTTTGTTCATTCTTTCCTTTTCGAAAAAGATGCTTCATCATGAATCTCCTTTCCCTTTAACTTCTCTCACTTCAATTGGCAGTACAATTTGTTCAATCTGACTGCGCTGCGCCTCATATTGCGGTGGCAGTTTCAATGCTTCACCCATTGTTTCCACTGATTCGTCATGTGCAAACCCTGGAGGATCAGTGGCAATCTCAAATAATATGCCCCCAAGTTCTCTAAAATAAATGGCATTGAAGTAATTTCGGTCTTGCACAGGTGTCACTTGATACCCGCTTTGTGCAATATGTCTTTGCCAATCTAATTGGTCCTGATCATCTGTTGCTCTCCATGCAATATGGTGCACAACTCCAACACCCATACGTCCTCGTGGAACAGGTGTGATGTTCACATCAATGACATTGCCTATTTCACCAAACGAACGGAATCTCACATAGTCTCCTTCTGCTCCGACTCTTTCAAGTCCCATCGTTTGCTCTAGCAGCTGCATTGTTTGTTCCGGCTGCGAAGTTAATAAAACAGCTCCGCCAAATCCTTTAATCGCTACATCTGGTGTGACACCGTTAAATGTCCACTCGTTTTGCTTTCCTTCCGCACGCTCTACTAGCTCAATCAATAAGCCGTGTGGGTCTTCAAATGAGAGAAAAGCTTCACCAAAACGTTCAACCATTTCATAAGAAACATTAAACTGCTCAAGACGATCCTTCCAGAAAGAGAAAGCGCCTGTCGGTACGACATATGTCGTCACGCCCACTTGACCTGCACCAATTTGACCTTTTTGTGCTCCCGGCCAAGGGAAAAATGTAATAATGGTCCCTGGAGAGCCGCCTTCATTTCCAAAATATAAATGGTATGTGCCCGGATCATCAAAATTCACGGTCTTCTTCACGAGACGAAGCCCTAAAACACCTGCATAAAAATCAACGTTCTCCTGAGGATGACCCACAATAGCTGTAATATGGTGAATTCCTTCTGTTTTTTTCACTTCTAATGACCTCCTAATCATGAAGTAATAAACCTCTATTCATTATGTCTTTACTGACGTCTTTATATTATCTCGAATTCGAGATATTAAATCAAAAAAATATATTTATCTCGAATTAAGGATATGATGTTTTTAAGTAAATGTCAATGATTTTTGTTTTTTCTTTTAAAAAAGCAGAGCTGCTTTGCCATAAACAGCCCTGCTTTTCCTTGATTATTGCAGCAATTTTTTCTTTTTTAAATAGGCTTTCGCTACCTGAAATGCATCCTTCCCCTTCACATTGACTTCATAATTCATTTCTCTCATCTCATCGTCTGTGATTTGACCCGCAAGCTTATTGAGAGAGGTCTCAATCTCAGGGAATTCAGTTAATGTCTCCTGCCTGAGCAGCGGTGCTCCTTGATATGGCGGGAAAACATGCTGATCATCATCAAGCACCTTTAATTTGTATTGTCTCAATTCACTATCTGTCGAATACGCATCGACCAAATTGATATCCCCTTTTTGAATCGCTCGATAACGAAGCTTTGGCTCCATCGTCACGACATCATCAAAGGAAAATTGATAGGCTTTTTGAATGCCTCGATACCCATCCTGACGATCAGAAAACTCTAAGGTGAATCCAGCTTTTATACGGTTTTTGATCTTACCTAGATCTGAAATGTTGGACACCTTATATTGATCAGCCAGTGACTGCGGTACGGCTAAAGCATACGTATTGTTGTATGCCATGGGCTCAAGAAGGCGGAGCTGAAAGGATGATTCCAATCCACGCCGAGCTTGCTCATACACTTTTACTTTATCTGTGCTTTTTGCTGTTTCCTTGAGGAATTCAGAAATCGCTGTACCCGTAAACTCAGGATAAATGTCGATATCACCAGAGCGTAAAGCCTGAAAAACAAAGGACGTCTTACCAAGACCAGGCTTCAGGTTCACTTGAATATCTGTATCCTGTTCAATTAAAAGCTTATACATCGAGATCAAAATCTCAGGCTCTGAACCTAACTTTCCGCCAATGGTGATTTCTTTCTTTTCTTGCTGAAACAGCACGGGGGAAGCGACAACTGCTCCAGCAATCAGAGCAAAAACAGTCACAGAGATCACCGTCTTTTTAAAGGAAATCTTCTCAAAGGTTCGCAGCACCACATCAAATAAGAGTGCGAGTAAAGCAGCTGGTATCGCACCAATGACAATGAGCGACATATCATTTCGATCAATTCCCAGCAGGATTAAGCTTCCTAATCCCCCAGCCCCGATCAGTGCGGCCAGAGTGGCCGTTCCCACAATGAGAACCATCCCGGTTCGGATACCCGCCATGATCACTGGCATCGCAAGAGGGAGCTCCACCTTTAATAACCGTTTGCGATGATTCATCCCCATAGCAAGCGCCGCTTCTCTCAGAGAAGGATCAACCTCCTGAATGCCTGTATATGTATTTCTTAAAATAGGGAGTAAGGCATAGACCACAAGCGCAATAATCGCAGGCACTTGCCCAATCCCCACGAGAGGAATCAGCAAGCCAAGCAGTGCGAGCGACGGAATTGTTTGCAAGACAGCCGTCACCCCGATGACCCACTCCGCTAGCTTTGGAACCCTTGTTAAATAGATACCTAATGGAATGGCAATCAAAATCGCTAAAAATAAAGCAATAAAAGAAATTTGAATATGCTCAAGTAAGGCGTGTCCCAATTGTTCTTTTCGTTCCCATAACACACGGGTCCAATCATTCATGTGAATCGCCCCTCTCTCTAGGAGAATCAGCTAAAAACTGAATCACTGCTTGACGGTTCACTAGTCCTATCCGATCTCCATTCTTTTCAACAGCCAATTCCTCGTGCCTTGCCAATTGAGATAAGACTTCATCCAGTGTGGCACGTGCTGAGACCGCCTCATAGGATAAAAGAGCTTCGTGAGCCATCGGTTGCGCCAAGGTTTCCAGCTCAAATGCTTGATGTCCTACATGATGGGCAGCCCCTGAGACAAACTCCTGTACAAAGGCATTGGCTGGTTGCTGAACCAATTCCTCAGGACGTCCGATCTGCACTACTTTTCCTTCATTCATCACACAAATTCGATCACCCAGCTTCATAGCTTCCTGCATATCATGCGTCACAAAAACAATGGTTTTTTGAATCCGGCGCTGCAAATCAAGCAGATCATCCTGCAATTTCTCCCTCGTTAGTGGATCTAACGCACTAAAAGGTTCATCCATCAGGACAATCTCAGGATCAGCTGCAAGTGCACGTGCCACACCGACACGCTGCTGCTGCCCACCAGAAAGCTCTGCTGGCTTTCGATGTCGATACACAGCAGGATCAAGCCCAACCATCAACATGAGTTCATCGACACGCTGATTGGTCTCATTCCGGCTCCATTGTTTAAGCTCTGGCACCACAGCAATATTTTCTTCTATGGTCATATGAGGAAAAAGCGCAATTTGCTGTAGAACATAACCGATATCCCAGCGCAGCTCATACATATCATAATCACTTATTTTTTGACCTTTTATGTAAATCTCACCTTCTGTTGAAGAAATGAGACGATTGATCATTTTCAATGTCGTCGTTTTCCCGCTGCCACTAGGTCCAATCAATACAAAAAACTCACCTTGCTGAATTTCCAAATCAACAGATTGAACGGCATAGCGCTCATCAGAAAATTGCATCGATACCTTTTTAAATTCAATCATCTTCCCACGCCCTGACTGCAATTATTTTCTAGACTACCAATATGACAGATCAACCTCATATTTGTATAGAATAAACTGTCACTTTAACATACTTCCCCTCGGTTGACTGCCAAAAACAGTTCTAGCAAAAATAGATGAGGTTCTTAGTGAGACAAATAAAAAAAGCGAAGAGCTCGGGGCTCTCCGCTTTTTAAGTCAACGACTTACTCACCAGTAACGTATGGAAGTAATGCCATTTGACGTGATCTTTTGATCGCTAATGTCAATTTACGTTGATACTTAGCGCTAGTTCCTGTTACACGACGAGGTAAAATTTTACCACGCTCAGAAACAAACTTTCTAAGAAGATCAACATCTTTGTAATCGATGTGCGTGATACCGTTAGAAGTAAAGAAACATACTTTACGACGTTTCGCACGACCGCCTCTGCGTCCACCTGCCATTTGTTTTCACACCTTTCCTTTAGTCATTTTTTCAGATCAATTAGAATGGCAAATCATCATCGGAGATGTCAATCGGTTTACCATCGTTCGCAAATGGGTCATCATTGAAGCTATTTCCCTGATTACGATTTTGGTTGTTTTGATTGCCATATGGATTTTGACTTGGTTCATTTCCAAATGGATTCTGATCGTTTTGGCTGCCGCCATAATACTGGCCTCCG
The DNA here is from genome assembly GCF_058791855.1 of Bacillus sp. EB106-04-04-XG123. Lineage (NCBI taxonomy): Bacteria > Bacillati > Bacillota > Bacilli > Caryophanales > Bacillaceae > Bacillus > Bacillus sp. EB106-04-04-XG123. The sequence goes on from NZ_JBYTDZ010000002.1 coordinate 970,126, forward strand.
CTATTGCCACCGCCGCTGTATCCACCTGAACCAGCACCGCCGCTCTTAGGCTCAAGAAATTGAACACTTTCAGCTTGAACTTCTGTCACGAAGACACGCTGTCCTTGCTGATTTTCATAGTTTCTTGTCTGCAAACGACCGTCTACACCGGCAAGACTTCCTTTTTTCAAGAAATTAGCCACGTTCTCGGCTTGTCTTCTCCAAGTAACACAGTTAATGAAATCGGCTTCACGCTCTCCAGATTGATTCGTAAACGTACGATTCACAGCTAGAGTAAACGTGGCTACAGCCGCACCATTAGGCGTGTAGCGAAGCTCAGGGTCTTTTGTTAGTCTTCCGACCAATACAACACGGTTTAGCATATTGAAAGACCACCTTTAAATATATATTTCAATGATTTATACTTCTTCTTTAACAACAATGTGGCGAATGATATCGTCACTGATCTTAGCTAAGCGGTCAAATTCTTGAACTGCTGCAGCGTCAGATTGAACGTTTACGATTTGGTAGAAACCGTCACGGAAATCGTTGATTTCGTATGCAAGACGACGTTTACCCCAATCCTTTGTTCCAGTGATCTCCGCACCGTTAGAAGTTAACACGTTATTGAAACGCTCGATAACTGCTTTTTTAGCCTCATCGTCAACTGTTGGGCGGATGATGTACATAACTTCGTACTTTCTCATCTGATTGCACCTCCTTTTGGTCTAAGCGGCCCTAAACGGGCAAGGAGCAATAAATTATATTACTCACAATTGTATATTATAACAAATCACTTGGCCTATGACAAGAACCTATACGTTAAAACGGAAATGAATGACGTCTCCATCTTTCACTACATATTCTTTACCTTCTAGACGAACTTTCCCTGCTTCTTTAGCAGCAGACATGCTTCCGCCAGCTAGTAAATCCTCATACGCAACCGTTTCAGCACGAATAAATCCACGCTCGAAGTCTGTGTGGATGATTCCAGCACATTCTGGCGCTTTCATTCCTTTTTTAAATGTCCAAGCACGTACCTCTTGCTCACCTGCTGTGAAATACGTAGCTAATCCTAGAAGAGAATAAGATGCTCTAATTAGCTGATCAAGCCCAGACTCATTAATACCAAGCTCTTCAAGGAACATTTGCTTCTCTTCTCCTTCAAGCTCTGCAATTTCAGACTCGATCTTCGCACAAACGACGATGACTTCAGCGTTTTCACCAGAAGCAAACTCACGGATTTGCTGCACATATTCGTTGCCGTCATGATCCGCTACTTCATCCTCACTCACGTTTGCTACATAAAGAACTGGTTTAGATGTGAGTAAATGGAGCTGTTTCACAAGCTTTTGCTGCTCATCTGTAAATTCTACAGATCTTGCCGATTTCCCAGCTTCAAATGCGGTCATTAGCTTCGACAAAATCTCAAATTCAGCTACTGCTTCCTTGTCCTTTTGTTTTGCAAGCTTGCTCACACGAGCTAAACGCTTTTCAACTGTTTCTAAATCAGCCAAAATCAATTCGAGATTAATTGTTTCAATATCTGCAACAGGATCAACCTTACCAGCTACGTGTGTAATGTTATCGTCTGCAAAAGCTCTAACCACGTGACAAATCGCATCTACTTGACGAATATGAGAAAGGAATTTATTCCCTAAACCTTCACCTTTAGATGCACCTTTGACAATACCCGCAATATCAGTGAATTCGAAAGCAGTGGGAACTGTCTTTTTCGGCTGCACCAATTCTGTTAGCTTTTGTAAACGCTCGTCTGGAACTTCTACAATTCCGACGTTTGGATCAATGGTACAAAACGGATAGTTAGCAGACTCCGCTCCAGCCTGTGTAATTGCATTAAATAGCGTTGACTTCCCGACGTTAGGTAAGCCAACAATACCAGCTGTTAAAGCCATTCTTTCATCTCCTCTATATCAAACGTGCTCGTTATACTGCGTAATATGAACCTAGAGCAATTATAAGTAGGTTTACATGAAAAGACAAGCTAACCATCATGCATTTTCAATAGAAGAAACATCGTCAAAATGAATAAATCAATGCTTCAAAACGGGAAATTGCACCTGGCTTTGCTGTAGAAAAGACAAATTTAATAAAAAAAGCATGAGGCCTACTTAAGCAGTTGGCTCCTCATGCTTGACGAGAATTTTCTTCATTTTTCGTTCAAAATCTCTTCTTGGGATCATCACGCTGTGTCCGCAGCCTTCACATTTAATACGGATATCCATGCCCAAACGAATGACCTTCCACCGATTGGCACCACATGGATGGGGCTTTTTCATCTCAACAACATCATGTAACCCAAACGCTTTGTCTGCCATCAGCCTTCACCTCTCTTGCTCACTTCATTGCATCTATTGTACAAAAAAACGGCGATGGAGGGCAATGCACAAAACAAAGAGTCTCTTTCAATCGTTCATCCTATTCTTTTTTAAAGAAAAAACCCTTCTTTTAGATCATTTTATTTGTGACCAATAGTTACTTAAACTCCGCTTTTTTTCAATATTGTCACAAACACTGTAGGTCAAAAGGTTTTTATTGGTAGAACGCGGTGGTTTTTCCATATTTTTTGATTTATGATATCTGCATAAATGTTATGTGAGGGAGCAGGTACGATGGTCAATCGAAAGGATAGATTAACTGATAAAGACTATAAAATCATATCCGATCATGCTGGAAATATCGACAATTACCAGCAGCACCATACGATAGAAATAGGTCAGCAAACACTCACTGTCCACGATTTTCTAAAAATCGATCAAAAATTATATGGTTTAACGATGCAACCGGAACAATCAGACGAATTCATCGTCGCTTTTCACTGTCCGCTGCCACATCAAATGACAGTGACATCTAAGCAAGATGTACACAACGCTGCACAGTCATTACTCAAAACAGATTATGCCTATCCAATTGAAAGAAAGTCCCTTGACAGCAATCAAGAACATGTCTTTTTTAAAGGGAAGGAATACATAGAGAAAGTCTGTCAGAAGCATCCGAATGCAGGTATCCATCTCACTGGACAAGCACTTGCCGGTGCTGTTTGTGCTTATGTTGCAACAGAACAGCCAGCTGTCAAAAAAGCCGTCACTTTTGACAGCCCAAATATATGGAGCAGTCTATCGCCTTCGATTCAGCAAAAGGCGCAGCAAGGTCAATATACACACATGTTGACTGAATATATTCAGCCTAGTCATTACGTCGGTTTACTCAATCGTCATGATCAAGGGGTTGGACAAGTCAAGTACACCGTACCGCCAAAGCAGCAAGGCTCAGTCCAAGAATCCGTTAAATACAAAAAAAGAGAAATAGACACCTTTTTAAAATCAGCTTTTGCATCTATGAATATAGAATGGAACGAATCCTTTGATACAAATGCTTTTTTAGCTCTCGTTTCAGGAGAATTTAAAGAAAATGGATATTCATTCCATCCGAATGGATCTGCCCGTATTTTAGATGAACAGCTTGATCATAATACAAGTTTTACAGCCATGCTGCTGCAAGAAATTCATTCTGGACGTGCATATGCACAAAGCGGACTTGAAATTATCATAAAATCCCATTTACTGAAAAATTCATCCTATGATCTGCAAAGTATTATTGAACATGAAGTACACACTGTATTTGAAAAAATCGATGGAATTGATGAAAGCGTAAAAGACGCCGTTCATCATGTAAAACAAGAGCTCAAAGGACTCGTCGGCTTTGGCCACTATGATTTATTAAGTCATAGTGATGTGGAAGCACTCGTAGAGGAAGTGAGAATGGAACAGACCCATTCCTCCTTTTATTCACACGAAAAACAACTGAATGCCTTGTACACCCTGAGAGATTACGAACAAGAGCTTTCTACCCTTTCAAGACATATGTACACAATGGGTGATGACTACGCCAAGGCAGATAGACGCCTTGCGGTGCAAATGGGTATTCATTAAGAAAGGAGTCATCGCATGATCAATCAAAATAAACCTCCTAGTGACGCCCAGCGTTTCTTGCAAAATGTGAGTGCCCGCCGCTCCATGTCTGTATTTGAAAATCAATCGGCACCACACACACAAACACAGTCTCCTGAAGAAATTGCCGCCATTCAGGCCATGCGCAGAGAAGGACAGCGTAAGGATTTAAAACGGCTGCTCAAAATGCGGCTGCACGACGAATTAGCAAATACACGCGTGCACTTGGAGTATCAGTTGGCTAAAACAGAAGACATGATAAACCAGACGACCATTGTCAAACAACACATTTCCCAGCATTTAAAGGGACAGGCCATTTCTGAATTAGAGGATCGCCTCCAGCGTCTTAAACAAATGCCTGTCTACGATGACATCAAAGAAGCTATTGATTCAATTCAGATCAAATAAGCACAGCTCTTAAAAAGAGAGGTGCTTATTTTATTTTATCAATATAATTTTTAGGGCGAGAAAATATCTTTTTACTTAAAATCGGATACAGCATTAAACAGACGAGCAAATAAAGATTCAACAAACTATAAATTGGATACAAGAAAGCAATCAAATCAGCAAATCCAAGAGATGTTAAAGGTGCCATCAAAAGAAGCATTACCAATACAACCAGCCAGCGGGGCATTCGTACAAAAGAAAGCATCCGGCTGGATAATCCAAATAAACCTGCTGCCGTCGTCGTATAAATGGCTAGACAAAGGACAACCGTCATAAACACAAACAAAGACGCCGGCGCCCCTTCTAATACTGTAAACAAAGGAATTCCCTCTGCTGAAAGGCTTCCAGAAATATCAACCAGTATTTCGTTATACACATACGAGATGACACCAAAAATGAGACCGCTTAATATACTCGCCACTTTGGCTTCCCCAAGCCCCTTCATTTCTTTCCCAACCGAAGACAGCACTGCCACAACGGATAATATATTCAAAGAAGCAAAGACAATGCTGGCAGGCCAATTGTACTGCTGTCCAAAATCAATCCGCCACATATGATCATGGTTCATATAATAAAAAACAAACGCATAGATGAGCCCTGCCACCAAAATTGGTATAATGAAAGCATTCACAGATAAAAGCCCTTTCACATCCCAGAAAAAAATCATAAACGAAAACAAACAGAACGCGCCGATGCCAATCCAAAAAGGCACATGATACATCTCAAGAGTCACCCCGCCGCCGGCAATCATGACCGTCGTTGTCGTGAATAAATAAAGGACAATTAACACGTCATACACCTTAGCCAGCCATGGACCGACAAGCCGCTCCAGCACTGGCACAAAGTGATCGGCACGCACCTCATAACTGATTTTTAACACCACATAGGTAGACAGCATAAACATCAATGTAAACAGTAGAATGGCTAGTCCGCTATCAATGCCAAAAAACTGCCAAATTTCCTGGCCGGAAGCATATCCCGCTCCTATTAAGCTTCCTAAAATTAAAAGCGTCCACCTTGAACCAGCCTTCCACACAATCATCACCTCATAGGTATAGAATTAAGCTTGTTTCCGTATACTGTTACTAACTACTATGACAAGGAAGTGAGACCTATGAATAGCAAGAACGGTCTTTTTTTTAGAAATAGGGTGAAAGAATACGTGTCCCATACGGATACAAATGCCATTCAACAGCTTAAAAGTATTTTATTCTCGCATCTTCAGAAAGCAGGAAAAAGACCCGTTGCCATCGTTTGTATTGGAACAGACCGCTCAACCGGCGACTCTCTAGGTCCACTTGTTGGTACAAAGCTTTCAGGTCTGAATTTGAAAAAGCTTCATGTATATGGAACACTCTCTGATCCAGTGCATGCAGTCAATTTAAAAGAAAAACTCGCTGAAATTGAACAAGCTCATAAACACCCGTTTATTGTAGCGGTTGATGCCTGTTTAGGAAGAGTGAAAAGTGTCGGTTCCTTCCAAATTGGAGATGGACCGTTAAAGCCCGGGGCTGGTGTGCAAAAAGAACTGCCAGAGGTAGGAGATATTCATATTAATGGAATCGTCAATGTGAGTGGTTTCATGGAATACTTCGTTCTCCAAAACACACGTCTTCATCTAGTCATGTCTATGGCCAATACACTTTCTGAAAGTCTATCTCACATTGACCAAATGGATTGGACAAGAGAAAAAAGCCGGTCTCTTTTCACCCCTATTCAAAATATCACTGGGCGAATATAAAAAAGACCATCCTGTATCAAGATGGTCACTCTGATGATTCCCTCGTAGAAAGCAATTCAAGGATTCTTTCTAAATCTTCATTGGAGAGAAATTCAATCTCAATTTTCCCTTTTTTCTTCTGTTTCTTGATCGTCACGGAAGTACCAAAGTAGTTCTGTAAGAAAGACTCTCTTTCTTTCAACACTCGATCCTTTGGTGCTTCTTTTTTCTTTGTTTCACGTGGAACATTTTCGTTTAACTGCTGCACAAGTTTCTCAACCTGGCGTACGTTTAATCCCTCATCCACGATTTTCTTTACTAAAGGCGCCAGCTTCTTTTTGTTTTTTAAGCTAAGCAATGTCCGGCCATGTCCCATTGATAACGTTCCATTTGCAATCAGCTTTTGTATGTCATCCGGTAAAGTCAACAGACGGAGATGGTTCGCAATATGCGGTCTGCTTTTCCCTAATCGCTTCGCTAATTCCTCTTGCGTCACACTTAGATGATCCAGCAAGGAAGCATACGCTTCGGCTTCCTCTAGTGGAGATAGATCCTCGCGCTGCAGGTTTTCTAAAAGGGCAATTTCTCTCATCAGCGTTTCTGAAAACTCTCGAACGATCGCAGGAATTGTTGTCAGACCAGCTTGTTGTGCCGCGCGAAAACGGCGCTCTCCTGCTACAATGTCATATCCTTTAATCGATTTACGAACAATGATTGGCTGTAAAACACCGTGCTGCTGAATCGATTCTTTCAGATCAGACAACGCATCATCATCAAACGTTTTCCTTGGCTGATACGGATTCGGGCGCAAATCCTTTAATTTGATTTCTTCAACCGTTTCTTCATTTGAGTCTACGTTGTTAAATAGTGCATTAATACCCTTTCCAAGACCTTTAGCCATTCGCATCCACTTCCTTTGCTAAGTCTAAATAGACATCTGCACCTCTTGAACGTGGATCATACAAGATAATCGGCTTTCCATGACTTGGCGCTTCACTCAGCCTCACATTTCTAGGAATCACGGTTTGATAGACTTTATCTCTAAAGTACTTCTTCACTTCTTCAATAACCTGAATCCCAAGATTTGTTCTGGCATCAAGCATTGTCAGTAAGACACCTTCAATGGCTAAATCGGTATTTAAATGTTTCTGCACGAGACGAACTGTGTTTAACAATTGGCTCAATCCTTCAAGCGCATAATATTCGCACTGAACTGGTATTAAAACGGAATCAGAGGCAGTTAACGCATTAATCGTCAGTAGTCCAAGTGATGGCGGGCAGTCAATAATCATATAATCATAATTCTGCTTAACAGATTCAAGTGCTCTCTTCAGCCTCACTTCACGTGAGATTGTAGGCACAAGCTCTATTTCAGCCCCTGCAAGCTGTATCGTCGCAGGAATGACATCAAGATTTTCGACCTCTGTCGTCTTAATCACATCAAGAACATCTGCATCATCAACTAAAATATCATACACACACTTCTCTACGTCGGCCTTCTCAATCCCAATACCACTCGTGGCATTGCCCTGCGGATCAATATCAACTAACAACACTCGTTTGCCTATGTATGCTAAACACGCACCCAAATTAACAGAAGTTGTCGTCTTCCCGACGCCGCCCTTCTGGTTGGTAATCGCTATGATTTTTCCCACGATGTCACCCACTTTCAACTTAACAAGTTTCTCATTCATTCATACTTCCTATTCTATCAAAAAAAGTATGAAACGTTTGCTTTTTTTGTTTCCCTATTATAAATTCGTCGGTGAATGTGCCTTTTCGTACATAAAAGGATGAATGAAAACACACCCAAAAAGTATATTGATATATCTTTTTCAAGAAATAGACATGCTCAAAACCCTCACTTTCATCAAAAGTGAGGGTCACATGTCAAAAGTTTAATTCACCTATTTTACGGCCTTCACTCACAATGACCTTAGGAGTTACTGTTTTATAGCTTTTCTTTTTTAAAAATCCGTAGGGTGTCTTAATGGTAAAGTTCGCATGTCCCAATGCGTCCCCTGTTTTGCCATAGGCCTGCCACACAATCTTTGAACAATAAGTCGGATCCAGTGATTGAATGGACATGGTGATCGAGTAGCGAGCCTTCGGATGACCTTTCACATAATCGTGTGCCCATTCTCCTGCTAAATCTGCCTTTTCCTCTTGATTAATCCGAATTACCTTTGTATTGGCACTATAGCGAAACCAGTTATGAATGGAATCTAGTTGCGGATGCTGCCGTAACCCTGGAATAGAAGCATAGCTTTTCTCATTAATGACGATACCTGCATGTCCAACCAACCCCTTCACAGCATCAGTGGTTGTCACCAAAATATCTCCTTTTTTAGGGATAATATCGGTACCAGGATACGGCTTTCCTAAAAGGAGCTTGAGGGTGTGCGGCTTCTCATCCGTCACCAGCTCATCCTGCTTATTTTGTCGTAATCCATAGTTCTTCAAATCATCGTCAGCTGTAATCAAGTCGATCGAATCGTCGGAAGACACATAGTCTTGATTGAATTGCTGTACAGTCACATCTTGAGAAACAGCACCTTGCTCCTTCAGAACGTTCAATTCTTCGTTGGTCATCAAACTTTCATCCGCATGATGAGCCGTTGACGATTTCACAGCGTATATTGTCGCTTCATTTGAAAAAAGAGAAAAAGAAAATAGTAAATAACAAATAATGGCGAAAGTAGTCTTCTTCATTTTCATCAAGTAGTTGTCACCTCCTTTACACTTCTAAAATCATATTTTACCAATTTATAAATATAATGTATATTGAATGTGTGCTAGAAATAAGACAAAAAAAGCTGACGAGTGGCGCTCATCAGCTTTTTTCTATTTAGGGATTCGAATTGTTAATTGGATATATTCCTCAAACTCTTCTTCCTCGGTATTTATCTTAAGTCCGCTGTCTTCCACCATGTGGAGAGACTGACGAATGGTATTCATCGCAATTCGTGTATCACGACTAAACGCCTTACGTTTTGGCTTCGGTTTGCGATCTGTTTTTTGTTCAAGCATCTTCACTACACGCTCTTCAGTCTGTTTCACATTCAACTGCTTTTCGATGATTTCCTGCAATAGCGCGATTTGTAATTCTGGAAGCTTTAGTGGCACAAGTGAACGTGCATGCCTTTCAGAGATTTTTTTCTCTAAAATGGCTTGTTGTACCTCTTCAGGCAACTTTAAAAGTCTTAATTTGTTTGCAACAGTTGATTGTCCCTTGCCTAAACGCTGAGCAAGCGCCTCTTGTGTTAAATCATGGAGCTCTAAAAGACGTGCATAAGCATGAGCCTCCTCAATAGCAGACAGCTCTTCTCTTTGCAAATTTTCAATCAATGCCACAGATGCCGTTTCCGTATCAGTAAAATCTTTTATAATAGCGGGGATTTTCTCCCATTGAAGAGTCTGTACCGCTCTCCAACGTCTTTCGCCGGCGATCAGTTCATATTTTCCTTCTTCTTCTGTTGGTCTAACAACAATCGGTTGGATAATGCCATGGGTATGAATCGTCGTGGCCAGCTCTTGTATCTTTTCTTCTGAAAAAATGGTGCGTGGCTGAAAACGGTTTGGCATAATTGTGTCGACCGGGAGCTCCTGTATCTCTTCCTTTAATGTATCATGCTCAGCAATCTCTGCCTCTATTTCGGTTTCACGCTCAGGATGTTCTTTGTCACCAAGCCCGAAGAAGCGTGAGAGTGAATGCTTCATGAACCTACACCACCTTTAAAAACTACCTTTTTATAATTCTATTTTCTCATGTTTTTTCCTTCTGTAAAATCATAAATATTGAAGAAAAACCGACCTTTTACATGATCAACCTTCTATTGGTGATTTATTAGGTGTTCCTGGTTTTCTAGGATATTTTTTTGGTGTTTGCTTTTTCTTTTCAATGACAATGATGTTCCGTTCGCTTTCTTCTAAAGGCAGAACAAAGGAATGCTTCTCAACAACCTCTCCTCCGAGGACTGTGACGGCTTTTTTCCCTGCTTGCATTTCTTCGTCAGCGGCAGATGCTTTTAAGGCAACAAACAATCCTTCCTTTTTCACTAGAGGCAGACAAAGTTCGCTCAAGACAGATAAACGTGCAACTGCTCTAGCAGTGACAAGATCATAGCTTTCACGCTTTTCCTTACGTTGTCCAAACGTTTCCGCACGATCATGATAAAAAGTAGTATCTTGTAAGTTTAATCCTTTTGCTAACTCATTGAGAAACGTAATTCGTTTCTGAAGAGAATCAACAATGGTCACATGTAGATGAGGGAAACAAATTTTAAGAGGAATGCTTGGAAAACCAGCACCAGCTCCAATATCACAAATCGTCGTCACTTTGTGAAAATCAATAAAAAATGCTGCTGATATTGAATCATAAAAATGCTTTAAATACACTTCTTCCTTTTCAGTAATGGACGTTAAATTCATTTTCTCGTTCCATTCTACAAGCATGCGGAAGTAGGTTTCAAATTGTTCAAGCTGCACAGGAGAAAGAGTGATCCCTTTCTCCTCTAGTGCCGCTGTAAATTGTTCAATGTTCATGCCGACATCCTTTCTATTCTGCTATCTTCGCAATACGCCCCTGCTCTAAATATACTAAAAGGATAGAAATATCAGCAGGGTTAACGCCTGAAATACGAGAAGCCTGTGCAACAGAAAGCGGTCGGACTTCTTTCAGCTTTTGTTTCGCTTCAGTTGCAATTCCTTTGATGGCGTCATAATCAATTCGATCAGGAATCTTTTTGTTCTCCATCTTTTTCAGTTTTTCAACTTGCTGGAGTGACTTTTCAATATAACCTTCGTATTTAATTTGAATCTCTACCTGCTCACACACATCAGAAGGAAGCGGTGTTGCAGCAGGAGCTAATTTCACAACAGATTCATAGTTCATTTCTGGACGCTTCATCAAATCGCTTGCACGAATACCGTCCTTCAGCTCACTTCCACCGAGTGAACGAATAAATTCTTGAGTCTCTGCTGTTGGTTTAATGATGACAGAATATAAACGTTTTTTCTCTGCTTCGATGGCTTCTTTTTTCTGCTGGAATGACTGGAATCTTTCTTCAGAAATTAATCCAATTTGATACCCAAGTTCAGTTAATCTTAAATCAGCATTGTCATGACGTAGAAGTAGACGATACTCAGCACGTGATGTCAAGAGACGGTACGGTTCATTTGTTCCTTTTGTGACAAGGTCATCGATGAGAACACCGATATATGCATCAGATCGGCTTAAAATGACTTCTTCTTTACCTAATGCTTTTCTTCCTGCATTAATACCTGCCATAATCCCTTGACCTGCTGCTTCCTCATAACCGGACGTACCATTAATTTGGCCGGCTGTATATAATCCAGAAATTTTCTTCGTCTCAAGTGTAGGCCACAATTGAGTAGGTACAATCGCATCATACTCGATGGCATAACCCGCTCTCATCATTTGTACATTCTCGAGTCCTGGGATGGTTGAAAGCATGCGCTGCTGTACATCCTCAGGAAGACTTGTAGACAATCCTTGAACATAAACTTCCTGTGTATTACGACCTTCTGGCTCTAAGAAAATTTGATGTCTCGGTTTATCATTGAAACGCACCACTTTATCTTCGATGGACGGGCAGTATCTAGGGCCAGTTCCTTTAATCATACCTGAATACATTGGAGAACGGTGTAGATTCTCATCAATTATTTGATGAGTCTCTAAACTCGTGTATGTTAGCCAGCATGGCAGCTGGTCAGTAATATATTCAACCGTTTCATAGGAGAATGCCCGCGGGACATCATCACCTGGTTGAATTTCTGTTTTACTATAGTCAATCGAGTGACTATTCACTCGAGGAGGTGTTCCTGTTTTAAAACGAACCAAATCAAATCCTAGTTCTGCTAAATGATCCGATAATTTAATAGAAGGCTGCTGGTTATTTGGACCGCTTGAATACGAAAGGTCTCCTAAAATAATGCGGCCTTTCAAGAAAGTCCCTGTTGTTAATACAACAGACTTCGCACGATAGTTCGCCCCTGTTTGAGTAACAACACCTTTACATTCATCATCTTCTACAATTAAATGATCTACCATACCTTGCAGCATTGTCAGGTTTGGTTCATTTTCCATTGTTTTTTTCATTTCATGCTGATATTGGAACTTATCTGCTTGCGCTCTTAACGCACGGACAGCAGGTCCTTTCCCCGTATTCAGCATGCGCATTTGAATATGCGTCTTATCTATATTTCGTGCCATTTCTCCGCCTAGAGCATCAATTTCTCTGACGACAATCCCTTTTGCGGGGCCGCCTACGGACGGATTACATGGCATAAAAGCAACCATATCGAGGTTGATAGTCAATACAAGTGTTTTGGCGCCCTGTCTTGCAGATGCAAGAGCAGCCTCAACTCCAGCATGACCGGCACCCACGACGATTACGTCATAATTGCCAGCTTCATAACCCATTTCTTATGTTCCTCCCTTTACTTTCCTAAACAGAATTGAGAGAATAACTGATCAATCAAGCTTTCATGAACAGCATCCCCAATAATTTCACCCAACTGTTCCCAGCAGCGTGTTAAATCTATTTGAACTATGTCGATCGGTACGTCCATTTCAATTCCTTCAAGAGCATCCTCAATTGATTGTTTTGCTGCCTGAAGGAGCGCAATATGCCTTGTGTTACTTACATACGTTAAATCTCCACTTTCAATTGAACCCGTGAAGAATAGTGATTGAATCGCAATTTCAAGCTCATCAATCCCCTTTTCTTGTAATAATGATGTCGTAACCACCGGACGATCCTTCGCTAACTGCTTGACCTTTTCGATATCAAGCTTAGGCTCAAGATCTGTCTTATTCACGATCACGATGATATCCATGCCTGAGACGGCCTCAAATAGTTTGATATCCTCTTCTGACAATTCCTCGCTATAATTGAGCACAAGTAAAATCAGGTCAGCTTCTTTTAAGACCTGTCTAGATCGTTCAACCCCTATACGCTCAACAATGTCCTCCGTCTCACGTATACCCGCAGTATCGACTAAACGAAGCGGTACACCTCTAACATTTACATATTCCTCAATGACATCTCTCGTTGTTCCAGGAATATCCGTTACAATCGCTTTTGTTTCCTGTACAAGACTATTCAACAAGGAAGACTTCCCAACATTCGGTCTTCCAATAATGACAGTGGATAAGCCCTCGCGAAGTATTTTCCCCTGCTGAGACGTCGTTAGCAGTGACTCAATTTCCTTTTTCACTGATGTTGCCTTTTCAACTAAGACCCGATGCGTCATTTCTTCAACATCGTCATACTCAGGATAGTCAATATTGACTTCAACATGGGCCAGAGTTTCCAATATCTCGCCGCGAAGTCGTTTAATCAAACCGGAGAGGCGTCCCTCCATTTGAGTAATCGCTACATTCATCGCACGATCTGTCTTTGCGCGAATCAAATCCATTACCGCTTCAGCCTGTGAAAGATCAATTCTTCCATTTAAGAAAGCTCGTTTTGTAAACTCACCAGGCTCTGCTAATCTTGCTCCTTCTCTTAAAGCAAGCTGCAATACTTTATTGACCGTTACAATTCCGCCATGGCAGTTAATCTCAATAACGTCTTCTCTCGTAAATGTTTTTGGCGCTCTTAATACTGACACCATGACCTCTTCTATTACTTGCTCAGTGCTAGAATCCACAATATGACCATAATGAATCGTATGAGAATCCACCGATATAAGTTTTTTCTCCTTAGGACCTTTATACATCCGATCAGCAATCTGTACCGCATCAGGCCCGCTTAAACGAATAATCGCAATTGCTCCTTCACCCATAGGCGTAGAAATTGCTGCAATTGTATCCATCACTCATTCACCTCTTTCTCTACTGAATAAACAGTCTGTTATCTATTAAATGGACATTGTCCATCTCTATATCAAAAACGCTTAATCCAAAATTTAAAGATACCATAAATGAAAGCGAAGTGAAAGTATCCCATATCTAATTATCCACAGCTTTGCATCTTATCTATTTTAACACTTAACTTATCCACATGTGAATAACGACGTTTGAAACTTGTCTTCACATCTTACACCTAAATCCAATAAATTTAAACGCCCTGACCCCTTTACTTACTTGTTAAAATGGCGTTTTACACTCATATCTCACACTTAATTTTTAGAAATAAAGGATGAATCATCTATAAAAAGCAATTTTTCAATAAAAAAAGACTAAAATCCAGCTTTGCTGAATCTTAGCCTTTCTGCTATTTTTTATACAACACCACAACATGACGCTTGCTGCCTGTATCTTCAGATGCCGTTGCAAGTTCTTTAGAGAATGCAGCAATCGCATCATGAACAATTTTTCGTTCATTCGAAGGCATTGGTTCTAAATGAACCTTTCTCTTCGTTTTTAAAACCCGATTTGCTGTTTTGACGGCATATTGTTCAAGTGCTTCTTGTCGTTTCTTCCTATAATCGCCAATATCAATTGTTATATGATGATATTGATCAGAATAACGATTAAACACTAGCTGTACCAGAGTTTCTAAAGAGTACAATGTTTGGCCTCTTTTTCCAATCATTAATGACGTTTTATCTCCATCAATGTGGAAAGAAATCTTTTTCGGTTCCTGTTTGGAAATAATCTTTGCTTTAGGATCAATAGACTTAACAATTTTATCTAAATACTGTGTAGCTAATTTAAGTGCATTTATCTTTTCTACTAACTTGACCACAGCTTGTCTTTTACCAAATAATCCTAAAAACCCTTTATTTCCTTCATCTACTATTGTGATTTCTACTTCTTCTTGTAGTAGCTGAATTTGTTTAAGTCCGGAATCTACTGCTTCTTCGATTGTGCGACCGACAGCAGTTATTTCCTTCATTTTTTATTCCCGCCAGCTTTTTCTTTTGTATCTACTTTTACTTGAGGTGTTTTAATCACCAATGTTTGAATGATCATGAAAATGTTACCTACAACCCAGTACAATGAAAGTGCTGCTGGGAAACTAATTGCAAACACAACGATCATAATCGGCATCACCCATAACATGATAGCCATTTGAGGGTTGTCCGAAGGATTTCCAGCCATCATCAGCTTTTGCTGAATGAAAGTAGCTACACCCGCAATAATCGGTAATAGGAACAATGGATCTGGGCTGCCTAAGTCAAACCATAAGAATGTATGCTTTTTAATTTCTGCTGTTCTCATAATTGCATGATAGAAACCAATAAGGATTGGCATTTGAATTAAAATTGGGAAACAGCCAGCTAACGGATTGACGCCATTTTTTTGAAAAAGGGCCATTGTTTCCTGCTGAAGCTGCTGCTGTGTTTTTTGATCTTTAGAGCTATATTTTTCACGAAGCTTTTTCAATTCAGGCTGTAATGCTTGCATCGCTTTTGTACTTCTTAACTGTTTAATCATTAATGGTAAAATAAGCAAGCGAATTAGCAGTGTCACAATAATAATCGCTACACCATAGTTTTCACCAGTTAAGTTTGCCATGTACGTGATTAATTGAGATAGCGGGTAAACAATATAAGAATTCCAGAATCCCTTACTATCTGATGTAATTGGTTCATTGATCTGTGTACATCCTGCCAATAAAACCAATACGCCAATCAAGCTAAATATTAGTAATAATCGCCTTTTCAACAAGATTCCTCCCATTACTTCAAACTTTATTTAAGTTGGAATTGATTAAGAAAGTGACTCACCTAATCAGTATGGTAACATTTTTTCTTTGCAAAGTGGTGGTTACATTTTAATTCACTAGATGAAGGAAGCGCTTTTAAAAATTGATTCAACGAAAGTTTCTATTACGAAGACTTTTTCGGTTGTTGTTGATAAACAGCGGATTTTCTAAATAAATGTTGGAGAGATTTCTTTGTTTCTTCAAAGGTCAATTCACTCGCTGGTTTTCGTGCAATGACTATGTAGTCTTTTTCTTGCTTTAACTTATGACCTTCCTCTAAAAACACCTGACGGATCAGTCGTTTAATTCGGTTTCTTATCACTGCATTACCAATCTTCTTACTGACAGACAATCCTAAACGCAGTTCATCTTGATTTGGCTGATCCAGCTGGTAAATAACGAATTGGCGATTTGCCATTGATTGACCTTTTTTGAACACCTTTTGAAACTCTTCATTTTTTTTTAGCCTGTTTCGCTTCTTCATGTTTTCTTCCACTCCGATAAAAACTGACAGTTCATTTACGATTTTATGTAAAAAAGACCACTGACATTATTCAGTGGCCTAAGCTGATAATTTTTTTCTACCTTTGCTGCGGCGTCGCTTTAAAACTAGACGTCCGTTTTTAG
The DNA here is from genome assembly GCF_058791855.1 of Bacillus sp. EB106-04-04-XG123. Taxonomy (NCBI): domain Bacteria; kingdom Bacillati; phylum Bacillota; class Bacilli; order Caryophanales; family Bacillaceae; genus Bacillus; species Bacillus sp. EB106-04-04-XG123. Next base: position 986,550 of record NZ_JBYTDZ010000002.1, read on the forward strand.
TACTCATACGGCTGCGGAAGCCATGAACTTTACTACGCTTACGGTTATTTGGTTGAAACGTTCTTTTCATTTATGACACCTCCCTGAGGAATAGCTGTTTAAGACAGTCTAACTCATTATATTTGTGTAACCCATCGATTGTCAATATCAATGATAAAACTCTTATTATCAACCTTATAAGCATAACATAAGTTATCAAACGAAGAAACCTTCTTTTTTAGTTTCCAGCATTTTATTCTTTTTTTCCTCCTAAAAGACCTTCAAAACATGGATGTGGATATTTTTCCGGCATATTTAGACTATCCACACCCATTATCGACATTTTTTTCACACAAATAACCGATGTGGATAATTATTTTTCAACAGGATGTAAAGTGTGTGGATAAGTTTGTGACACCCATTGCACCATCTTGTTTATTTTGATATTATATTTGTGTTTTAACTCTTAATTACTTATCTGGCCCATTTATATTATCCACAATTTGTGGATAACCTGTGGAAAGTTATTACACAGCCTGTTGAATTGTTTATCCACAGCTTGTGTAATTTGTCGAAAAGACGTTTTTCTACTATATTAATTGTTTTCAACAATGTATGTACACGAATGGTGATGACCATTTGCTCTTTTTCGTGTTCTATAACAGTTTGATACTGGTCATTTTAAAAAGAAAAGGAGGGGGGAGAGGCCTTATGGAAAATATTTTGGATCTGTGGAATAAAGCACTTCAAAAAATAGAGACAAAATTGAGCAAACCCAGTTTTGAGACATGGATGAAATCGACAAAAGCCCATTCTCTTCAGGGAGATACGCTTACAATTACGGCACCAAATGAATTTGCTAGAGATTGGCTCGAGTCAAGATATCTTCACTTAATTGCTGATACCATCTATGAACTAACAGGTGAAGAGCTCAGCATTAAATTTATTATTCCTCAAAATCAGGACGAAGAGGAAGCCATGCCAAAATCTCCAATCAAAAAAATGTCTAAAGAAGAGCCTGTTGACATTCCACAAAATATGCTGAATCCAAAATATACATTTGATACTTTTGTTATTGGTTCAGGCAACCGTTTTGCTCATGCCGCTTCACTTGCAGTCGCGGAAGCACCAGCAAAAGCATATAACCCGCTTTTTATTTATGGGGGCGTTGGTTTAGGAAAGACTCACTTGATGCATGCGATTGGTCATTATGTGATCGACCATAATCCATCAGCCAAAGTGGTCTATCTATCATCTGAAAAATTTACTAATGAATTTATCAACTCAATCCGAGATAACAAAGCTGTCGACTTCCGTAACCGTTATCGGAATGTAGACGTGCTTTTGATAGATGATATTCAATTTTTAGCAGGAAAAGAACAAACTCAAGAAGAGTTTTTCCATACATTCAACACACTTCACGAAGAAAGTAAGCAAATCGTCATTTCTAGTGATCGGCCTCCGAAAGAAATTCCGACACTTGAAGACAGATTGCGCTCTCGATTTGAATGGGGCTTAATTACAGACATTACCCCGCCAGATCTAGAAACACGTATCGCAATTCTGCGCAAAAAAGCAAAAGCAGAAGGCTTAGATATTCCAAATGAAGTCATGCTTTATATTGCCAATCAAATCGACAGCAATATTCGTGAGCTGGAGGGTGCTTTGATTCGTGTCGTTGCTTACTCATCTTTAATTAATAAAGACATTAATGCAGATCTAGCAGCTGAGGCACTAAAGGACATCATTCCATCATCGAAGCCAAAGGTCATTACAATTAAAGATATTCAAAGAATCGTAGGGCAGCAATTTAATATTCGATTAGAGGATTTCAAAGCGAAGAAACGTACGAAGTCAGTTGCTTATCCAAGACAAATTGCCATGTACCTCTCTAGAGAAATGACCGATTCCTCTCTGCCTAAAATCGGAGAAGAATTCGGCGGTCGTGATCATACGACTGTCATTCATGCTCATGAGAAGATTTCGAAATTAATCGTTGAAGATGAACAGCTTCAGCAGCATGTCAAAGAGATCAAAGAACAATTAAAATAACCAAGCTGATATAATGAGTACGGGAAAATGTGAATAACTAGAGCATAGTCATACACAGTCTGTCCACATGTGGATAGGCTGTATTTCCTTTCTTTTTCTCGACTTATCCACATATTCACAAGCCCTACTATTACTTCTACGATTTTTATTAATAAAATATATATACATGTCATTAAGAAAATTTAGGAGGACCACTATGAAATTCACGATTCAAAAAGATCGTCTTGTCCAAAGTGTCCAAGATGTATTAAAGGCCGTATCCTCTAGAACAACGATTCCTATTTTGACAGGGATTAAAATTGTTGCGTCTGATGAAGGAGTTTCTCTAACAGGAAGCGATTCTGATATCTCAATTGAATCTTTCATTCCTCAAAGAGATGGAGATTTAGAGGTTATCACCATTGATCGTCCGGGAAGTATTGTGCTTCAAGCCCGTTTCTTTAGTGAAATTGTAAAGAAACTGCCTATGGCTACTGTCGAAATTGAAGTAGAACAAAATCATCTGACCATCATCCGCTCTGGTTCAGCAGAATTTAACTTAAACGGCTTAGATGCTGAAGAATATCCGCATCTTCCACAAATTGAAGAGCATCATGCATTTCAAATTCCGACAGATCTGCTTAAAAACTTGATTCGTCAAACTGTTTTTGCAGTGTCCACCTCAGAAACACGACCTATCTTGACAGGTGTAAACTGGAAAGTTGAAAAAGGTGAATTAATATGCACGGCGACGGATAGCCACCGTCTTGCTTTAAGAAAAGCGAAGTTAGATATTAACGAGGAAAGTTCGTATAATGTCGTCATTCCAGGGAAGAGTTTAACAGAGCTAAGTAAAATTCTTGATGATGGACAAGATCTTGTGAGCATCGTCATTACAGAAACTCAAGTTCTTTTTAAAGCACAAAACGTCCTGTTCTTCTCGAGATTGCTGGATGGTAATTATCCAGATACAGCTCGTCTGATCCCGCAAGAAAGTAAAACGGATGTCGTGGTCAACACGAAAGAGTTCCTTCAAGCTATTGATCGTGCATCACTTTTGGCAAGAGAAGGACGTAATAATGTCGTGAAACTGTCGGCTGATCCTGAACAAAGCCTTGAAATCTCTTCTAATTCACCTGAGATCGGTAAAGTGGTGGAGACGGTTCAAGCAGATGATATTAAAGGGGAAGATCTTAAAATCTCCTTCAGTCCAAAATATATGCTGGATGCGTTAAAAGTATTAGAGGGAACCGATATTCATGTAAGCTTCACTGGTGCAATGAGACCGTTCCTCCTGCGTACGCCGAATGATGATTCTATCCTGCAATTGATTCTTCCGGTAAGAACGTATTAATTCAATCTAAAATGGCTGCTGTGTGAGTGCACAGCAGCTTTTCTTCTCGTTTTCCATGCTTTCTTTCATCCCAGTTCGCTTTCCCCCTTTCCTTCTTGTCTTGTTTTTTAGTACAATTAGATATTAGTGATATTGAAAGAGGTCGATACAATGCCTAATCTTATAACCATTGAAACAGAAATGATTACATTAGGGCAGTTTTTGAAATTAGCCGAAGTCATCCAATCTGGCGGAATGGCGAAATGGTTTTTAAGTGAACATGAGGTGTTCATTAATCAAGAGCCAGATAATAGACGGGGACGCAAACTATACCCAGGAGATGTTGTCGAGATAGAAGGTTACGGCACATTTCAAGTTGTGAATTAGAAACGGGTGACAATACATGTACATTCAAAGTCTGGCGTTAACTTCATACCGAAATTATGAACACACCGAGCTTCAATTCGACAATAAGGTGAATGTCATGATCGGTGAGAATGCCCAAGGTAAAACGAACTTGATGGAAGCGATCTATGTATTGTCGATGGCAAAGTCTCATCGTACGTCAAATGATAAAGAACTTATCCGATGGGACCAAGACTATGCTAAAATAGAAGGTAGAGTCATTAAAAAAAATGGTCCACTCCCAATGCAGCTCGTGATCTCAAAAAAAGGGAAAAAGGGTAAGGTCAATCACATTGAACAACAGAAGCTCAGTCATTATGTTGGTGCGTTAAACACCATCATGTTTGCGCCAGAGGACTTAAGTCTTGTGAAGGGCAGCCCGCAAATCCGCAGAAGATTCCTCGACATGGAGATTGGACAAGTTTCTGCTGTCTACTTGCATGATTTATCGCTCTATCAAAAAATCCTCTCTCAGCGTAATCATTACTTGAAACAATTGCAGACAAGAAAGCAAACGGATCAAGCGATGCTGGAGATTTTAACAGAGCAGTTGATTGATGCGGCAGCGAAAGTTGTCAAAAGACGACTGACTTTTACGAAACAGCTCGAAAAATGGGCGCAGCCGCTGCATTTTGGGATTTCTAGAGAGCTAGAAACACTCACGCTCCAATACCAGACGGCAATAGAGGTATCAGAAGCGTCAGACTTGTCGAAAATAAAGAATAGCTATGAAGAATCGTTTCAGAAACTAAGAGAGAGAGAAATAGACCGAGGGGTGACACTGTGGGGACCTCACAGAGATGACCTGCTTTTCTTTGTAAATGGTCGGGATGTTCAGACATATGGCTCTCAAGGGCAGCAAAGAACAACAGCTCTTTCACTAAAGCTGGCAGAAATTGATCTGATACATGAAGAAATCGGAGAATATCCTATTCTTCTACTTGATGATGTGTTATCTGAACTTGATGATTACAGACAGTCTCATTTGCTCCATACCATTCAAGGACGTGTCCAGACCTTCGTCACCACAACAAGTGTTGAAGGTATCGATCACGCCACCCTGAAAGAAGCGGAAATTTTCAGAGTAGCCAGTGGAAAAGTAATTGACTGATAAATGAGGTGTGAGTCTTGTATATTCATTTAGGTGATGATTGTGTTGTTTCTACACGAGAGATTGTCGCAATTGTTGATTACAAAATGAGGTCGTCTTCTGTTGTAGAAGAGTTTCTACAAAAACAAGAGAAACAGATCATTTCGTTATCCCAAGGGACACCCAAATCCATTGTCGTCACAACTGAATCTGTTTATTACTCTCCTCTTTCCTCAAGCACGCTCAAAAAACGTGCTTCGTTTGTGATTGAAATTGAAGTCTAAAAGCTCAATTCATATAAATATATCGTTTAAGAAAAGTGTAGGTGAATGTACGTGGCAATGGAACAGCAACATAATAGTTATGATGAAAATCAGATACAGGTGCTTGAAGGACTAGAAGCTGTTAGAAAACGTCCAGGAATGTACATTGGGTCAACCAATGCAAAAGGACTTCACCATCTTGTATGGGAAATTGTCGACAACAGTATTGATGAGGCATTAGCTGGTTATTGTACAGACATTACAGTGCAAATTGAAAAAGATAACAGCATTACAGTAAAAGATAATGGCCGCGGGATTCCTGTTGGGATTCATGAGAAAATGGGGCGTCCTGCCGTAGAGGTCATTATGACTGTTCTTCACGCTGGTGGTAAATTCGACGGCAGCGGTTATAAAGTATCAGGCGGTCTGCATGGTGTAGGGGCATCTGTTGTAAATGCATTATCTACTACCTTAGACGTGACTGTATACCGTGACGGAAAAATTCATTATCAGCAGTTCAAACGCGGCGTTCCAGTGGGAGATTTAGAGGTTATTGGTGAAACAGATGTAACCGGGACAACCACTCACTTTGTGCCAGACCCAGAAATTTTCAATGAAACCATTGAATTTGATTACGATACACTTGCCAACCGTGTTCGTGAGTTGGCTTTCTTAACAAAAGGTGTAAACATCATCATTGAAGACTTGCGTGAAGGCAAAGAGCGGAGAAATGAATACTGCTACGAAGGCGGTATTAAGAGTTATGTAGAACATTTAAACCGCTCAAAAGAAGTTGTTCACGAAGAACCTGTTTATATCGAAGGTGAGAAAGACGGAATCACGGTTGAAGTGGCATTACAATACAACGATTCCTATACAAGCAATATCTATTCCTTCGCCAACAATATCAATACGTATGAAGGCGGAACACACGAAGCTGGCTTTAAAACCGGTCTAACGCGTGTCATCAATGATTATGCTCGTAAAAATGGCGTATTCAAAGATGGGGATGCGAATTTGAGCGGTGAAGATGTGCGAGAAGGCTTAACAGCCATTATCTCCATCAAACATCCAGACCCTCAATTCGAAGGACAAACGAAGACGAAGCTTGGGAACTCAGAAGCGAGAACCATCACTGACTCCCTTTTCTCAGAAGCACTAGAGAAATTCTTGCTTGAAAATCCTGATTCTGCGAAAAAAATTGTGGAAAAGGGACTGATGGCGGCTCGTGCAAGAATGGCGGCCAAAAAGGCTCGTGAGCTGACAAGACGTAAAAGTGCGCTGGAAGTCTCCAGCTTACCTGGGAAACTGGCAGACTGTTCTTCTAAAGATCCATCCATCTCTGAGCTCTATATTGTAGAGGGAGATTCTGCGGGCGGATCTGCTAAGCAAGGCCGTGATCGTCACTTCCAAGCGATTTTACCGTTAAGAGGGAAAATCCTAAATGTAGAAAAAGCTCGTCTAGATAAAATTTTATCGAACAACGAGGTTCGCTCAATGATTACAGCGTTAGGAACTGGAATCGGAGAAGACTTTACTTTAGAGAAAGCACGCTATCACAAAATTGTGATCATGACAGATGCCGATGTGGATGGTGCACATATTCGAACGCTGCTCTTAACATTCTTCTATCGCTACATGCGTGAAATTATTGAAAACGGTTATGTGTATATTGCGCAGCCGCCTTTATATAAAGTGCAGCAAGGAAAACGTGTGGAGTACGTGTATAACGATAAACAGCTGGATGAGCTGTTAAAATCACTTCCTCAAACACCAAAGCCTGGACTTCAGCGTTATAAAGGTCTTGGAGAAATGAATGCTGCTCAGCTTTGGGAAACAACAATGGACCCTGATGCGAGAACACTTCTTCAAGTCACACTTGAGGATGCGATCGATGCTGATGAGACATTTGAAATGCTGATGGGAGATAAAGTAGAGCCGAGACGAAACTTTATCGAAGAAAATGCACAATACGTGAAAAACCTTGATATTTAGATAGATCCCTCCTGAGAACAACCTTATTTCTTGTTTGGAATAAGGTTGTTTTTCAAGAAATAGGGGCGTGTAACGAATGTCCTGGTTTTCCGTGTTTTCGTTGATTTTCTAGTAAATAAATGTGTATAAAGCCGAGATTATTGATATAATGGAGAATAGTCTTGTGAAGATAAATACATATTTTACTCCCACATAATTTATTTCATGTGATACGTAAAGGGAGGTTCTTATAGTGAGTGAACAACATACACCAAATGTACGCGAAGTAAATATTAGTCAAGAAATGCGTACGTCCTTTTTAGATTATGCAATGAGTGTTATTGTTTCGCGTGCATTACCAGATGTGCGAGATGGATTGAAGCCCGTGCATCGAAGAATTTTGTATGCGATGAATGACCTAGGTATGACAAGTGATAAACCATTTAAGAAATCTGCACGTATCGTTGGGGAAGTTATCGGTAAGTACCACCCTCACGGTGACAGCGCTGTATACGAAGCGATGGTTCGGATGGCGCAAGATTTCAACTATCGTAATATGCTGGTTGAAGGTCATGGAAACTTTGGTTCTGTCGATGGAGACGGTGCAGCGGCAATGCGTTATACTGAGGCGCGTCTATCTAAAATTTCAATGGAAATCCTACGTGATATCACCAAGGATACGATTGATTATCAAGATAACTACGATGGCAGTGAAAGAGAACCAATTGTCATGCCAGCTCGATTCCCGAACTTATTAGTCAACGGGGCAACAGGTATCGCTGTAGGGATGGCCACCAACATTCCCCCTCACCAGCTAGGTGAAGTGATTGATGGGGTACTGGCGATTAGTCAAAACCCAGAAATGACAACACAGGAACTAATGGAGATCATTCCAGGGCCAGATTTCCCAACCGCGGGACAAATCATAGGCCGAAGCGGAATTCGCAAAGCATATGAAACAGGCCGGGGCTCTATTACATTACGTGCAAATTCTATTATCGAAGAAACATCCAGCGGTAAGCAGCGGATTGTCATCAATGAAATTCCATATCAGGTCAACAAAGCCCGTTTGATCGAAAAAATCGCTGATCTTGTGCGCGATAAAAAGATTGATGGCATTACAGATCTGCGTGACGAGTCTGATCGTAATGGAATGCGGATTGTGATTGAACTGCGAAGAGACGCGAACGCCCACGTTCTATTAAACAATCTTTATAAACAAACGACACTCCAAACGTCATTTGGGATCAACTTATTGGCACTAGTTGATGGACAGCCGAAAGTCTTGTCCCTCAAACAATGTCTTGAATATTATCTAGAGCATCAAAAAGTGATCATTCGCAGAAGAACAGCATATGAACTTCGTAAAGCTGAAGCAAGAGCTCATATTCTAGAAGGTTTGAGAATCGCTCTTGACCACTTAGACGAAGTCATTGCATTAATTAGAAGCTCTCAAACTGCTGAAATTGCGAGAAATGGCTTAATGGAGAACTATAGCTTGTCCGAAAAACAAGCACAGGCCATTCTTGATATGCGTCTTCAGCGTTTAACTGGTTTGGAAAGAGAAAAGATAGAAGAAGAATACAAAGGACTTGTTGATTTGATTGCTGAGTTGAAAGCCATTTTAGCAGACAATGAGAAAGTTCTTGAAATCATTAGAGAAGAATTAACAGAAATCAAAGAACGTTTCAATGATACGCGCCGTACTGAAATTGTGACGGCAGGAATTGAAACAATTGAAGACGAAGATTTGATCCCTGTTGAGAATATTGTGATTACGCTGACTCATAATGGTTATATCAAGCGTCTGCCTGCATCAACATACCGCAGCCAAAAAAGAGGCGGTAAAGGTGTTCAGGGCATGGGAACCAATGAGGATGATTTCGTAGAACAGCTGATTTCAACATCTACCCATGATACGATCCTCTTCTTCTCTAATAAAGGGAAGGTCTATCGTGCGAAGGGATATGAAATTCCTGAATTCGGACGAACGGCGAAAGGGATTCCGATTATTAACCTGCTTGAAGTAGAAAAGGGAGAGTGGATTAATGCCATTATTCCAGTAAGCGAATTTGATGAAGATTCGTATCTCTTCTTTACAACAAGACACGGCGTATCAAAACGAACATCATTATCTCAGTTTGCCAACATTCGAAACAATGGACTTATCGCATTAAGTCTTCGTGACGAAGATGAACTGATGGCTGTCCGTTTAACCAATGGAGAAAAACAAATCATCATTGGTACGAAAAAAGGTATGCTGATTCGTTTTGACGAGACAGACGTTCGTGAAATGGGACGTACGGCGGCTGGCGTGAAAGGAATTACGCTTTCAGAGGATGACATCGTCGTTGGGATGGAAATCCTTGAGCCAGATGCAAACGTATTGATCGTAACCGAAAAAGGATATGGTAAGTTAACACCTGAAAAAGAATACCGTGTTCAAAGCCGGGGCGGTAAAGGTCTTAAAACATGTAAAATCACTGATAACAATGGTCCGCTTGTCGCAGTGAAGGCAACAAATGCTGAAGCTGAAGAGGACTTGATGATTATTACAGGAAGCGGCGTGATCATTCGTATGGCCGTTTCAGACATTTCAACAACAGGTCGAGTCACTCAAGGTGTCCGCCTGATTCGTCTTGGTGATGATGAACATGTCGCTACAGTGGCATTAGTTGAACAATCACAAGAAGATGATGAAGAGAATAGTGAAGAAAACGTAGAAACTATAGAGTCAGATCAAGAGCAATCTGAGTAAAAATAAAGCCGGTTCTTCACCGGCTTTATTTTTTTCTAAAAAAACATGAGTTTTTTTGAAATTTATAATGCTTTTTTCATAGATATGTGTTAATCTTTCAAAGGAGCAAAAAGAGGCTCTATTTTTTATCTCTTCTACAGTGGAAACTTCTTAAAAAAATAAAATGTTTTTTAAGAAAAATGTTGACTCTTGATAGAGATATATGATATATTTAAGTGGTCGCTTTGAGAGAGTGACACACAAGTTCTTTGAAAACTAAACAAGACAAAACGTACCTGTTAATTCGAGTTTTTATAAAAAAATCCTATGATACTTCATAGGTAGTCAGTCAAACGCTGACGAAAAACAAAACTTCGGTTTTGTACTTTTTCGGAGAGTTTGATCCTGGCTCAGGACGAACGCTGGCGGCGTGCCTAATACATGCAAGTCGAGCGGACAGAAGGGAG
>NZ_JBYTDZ010000003.1:0-474891 GCF_058791855.1 Bacillus sp. EB106-04-04-XG123
TGGAGATACGGGTCCTACCGGTGCCACTGGTATTACTGGAGCTACCGGTTCTACTGGCGCTACGGGCAGCACTGGAGATACTGGTCCTACCGGTGCCACTGGTATTACTGGAGCTACCGGTTCTACTGGCGCTACGGGCAGCACTGGAGCTACCGGACCTACCGGGGCTACAGGTAGCACTGGAGATACTGGTTCTACCGGGGCAACGGGCATCACCGGAGCTACTGGTCCTACCGGTGCCACTGGTATTACTGGAGCTACCGGACCTACCGGTGCTACGGGTAGCACTGGAGATACTGGTCCTACCGGGGCTACAGGTAGCACTGGAGATACTGGTCCTACTGGTGCCACAGGTTCTACTGGATCAACCGGTCCTACCGGCGCTACGGGTAGCACTGGATCAACCGGTCCTACTGGCGTAACGGGTAGCACTGGAGCTACTGGTTCTACCGGGGCTACAGGTAGCACTGGAGATACTGGTCCTACCGGGGCAACGGGCAGCACTGGAGATACTGGCCCTACCGGTGCCACTGGTATTACTGGAGCTACTGGCCCTACCGGGGCTACGGGTAGCACTGGAGATACTGGTCCTACCGGGGCTACTGGTAGCACTGGAGATACTGGGCCTACTGGCGCCACGGGCAGCACTGGAGATACGGGTCCTACCGGGGCCACTGGTATTACTGGAGCTACCGGACCTACCGGGGCTACGGGTAGCACTGGAGATACTGGTCCTACTGGCGCTACGGGCAGCACTGGAGCTACCGGACCTACTGGTGCAACGGGTATTACCGGAGCCACTGGAGCTACCGGCGCAACAGGTATTACTGGACCAACGGGTCCTACTGGCGTAACGGGTAGCACTGGAGCTACTGGTTCTACCGGGGCTACTGGTATCACTGGACCAACGGGTCCTACCGGAGTTACTGGGCCTACTGGCGCCACGGGCAGCACTGGAGATACGGGTCCTACCGGTGCCACTGGTATTACTGGAGCTACCGGTTCTACTGGCGCTACGGGCAGCACTGGAGCTACCGGTTCTACTGGCGCTACGGGCAGCACTGGAGCTACTGGTTCTACCGGGGCTACAGGTAGCACTGGATCAACTGGTCCTACTGGTGCCACAGGTTCTACTGGATCAACCGGTCCTACTGGCGCTACGGGTAGCACTGGAGCTACCGGACCTACTGGTGCAACGGGTAGCACTGGAGATACTGGTCCTACCGGTGCCACTGGTATTACCGGAGCTACCGGACCTACTGGCACCACAGGTATTACCGGGGCTACCGGACCTACTGGCACCACAGGTATTACCGGGGCTACCGGACCTACTGGCGCTACGGGTATTACTGGAGCCACTGGTCCTACCGGGGCTACAGGTATCACTGGTGCAACGGGTATTACCGGAGCCACCGGACCTACCGGCGCTACGGGTATTACTGGCGTAACGGGTAGCACTGGAGCTACCGGACCTACTGGCACCACAGGTATTACCGGGGCTACCGGACCTACTGGCGCAACGGGTATTACTGGAGCTACTGGGCCTACCGGTGCCACAGGTATCACTGGAGCTACCGGCGCCACAGGCATTACAGGTGCAACTGGTCCTACTGGCGTGACAGGTGTTACTGGTGTCACTGGGGCAACTGGAACAGGTGGTTTTACAGATACTGCACTTTATGCTGCTAATAGTTCTGGACCTACCATTGTTACTGTAGCCGGTGGAACGAATATTCCTCTGCCAAACTTTCAAAACATCACTGGTTTTACGGCAAACGGCACAAGTACTGTTTTTACCGTTCTGCAAACTGGTAAATATTATATTACGTATCAAGTCAACACCACTACAGCTCTTTTGATTAGTACACGTTTGCTTTTAAATGGAGCAACTACTATTTCTGGTTCTGTTCAATCACCTGTTATCTCAACTTCATTTATCAACAACACTGTTATTGTTAATTTAACAGCTGGAAGCACCATTTCACTGCAGTTTTTTGGGGCAGTTGTCACAGCTATTTTAGTTGGCGGGGGCGGTGCTGCAGGAGCAGCCTTGACCATTATACGGCTAAGCTAAACGAAAAAAGAAAGGCTTTTTCAGCCTTTCTTTTTTATGTCTTCTATTACATTTATACACTGTTCAATATCATCAGATTGCAAAAGGTGAAAAACAGATTGGATGATTGAAAACTCTAAATTCCACCATTCTAATAACTGCAGTTTTTCGATTATTTCGGATGAAAATCGATATTTCATGAGCTGCTGGGGATTTCCTGCGGCTATTGCATATGGAGGCACATCTTTTGTGATCACACTATTTGCTCCTATCACAGCCCCGTTGCCTATACATACTCCGGACATAATCGTCGCACCATATCCAATCCATACGTCATGTCCAATATGAACATCCCCCTTCGATTTTGGGTGTCCTTTAATATGTGCAGCTTCTTTGAAAATTTGATTAAACGGATACGTTGTGACCCAATCTGTACGGTGTTCCCCGCCTAGAAAAATTTTCACTTCGTTTGCGATGGAACAAAACTTCCCAATATGTAATGTCGTTCCTTCCCCCCATGTCAGCACTTGGAAATCTGGTCCGGCATAAGAAAAGTCACCGATATTGTACGAGCTTAGTTCACTTCTTTGATTCAAAAACATAGAAGATCCGGCCTCCTTAAAAGTGATAGATCTTCGTATGTATATGCTACTTTACGCCTTCACATTATGATTGAACAAGCGCTACAATTTGTTTTTTCTTCCATACGAGCTGATAGTAGCTGTATTGGAGGAGTAAGTTCACAAAGAACGCAGCAGGGTAGCCAATCCATATTCCCTTAATGCCGAGGGATGTATAATGTGATAGCACATAGGCGACTGGTACTTCTACAAGCCAAATGGAACAAATACTAAAGATCGTCGGCCAAAGAACTGTCCCGCTTGCTCTCATTGTGGCTGCAACAATTTGGGCCGTTCCAAAAATGAGATAGCTCCATAGTGTAATGACAACCAAACTATAAGCAATGTCTATCGTCTTAGGATCTGTTAAAAAGATAGATAAAATCTGCGGTGCAAAAATATAAACGAAAATAATGATACATCCGCCTATGGCGAAGTTAAGTCCTAACCCAATTTTAATGACATCTTTCAGTCGATTCATATTCCCTGCACCAATGAATTGTGCTGCAAAGATTGAGACCGCAATGCCAAGACTCACTGCCGGCATCTGCACATAACTCACGACTTGATTGACAACACCATAGGCAGCTGTCGCCTGTGATCCATAATCGTTGACGAAAGAAATAACGGCAATTTCTGATAAAGAAATAAGGATCATATTAATGCTTGATGGGATACTGAGCTTTAATAACGTTTTTAATAGATCCCCTTTCATCAATAAATGCTTTCTCACCGATGCATCAATACGAAGCGGATGCTTTGTCTTATATAAGTAGATATGTAGAATGATAAACGTCACAATTGTTGAAATCACTGAAGCATACGCAGCGCCATATAAGCCGAACGCCGGCAGTCCCAGCCAGCCAAATAATAAAATGGGCAGCATCAGAATATTCGTTGCCGTACTAATCATTAAGAAATAAAAAGGTGTTTTCGAATCCCCTGTTCCCCGCAAGAATGTTGTATAAACAAAATAAAGAAATAAGATCGGCATTGAGATGAATAAAATTCTGGCGTAAGCCGCACTTTTCTCCACGATATTAGCAGGTGTTCCCATGAGGTTTAAGATGTCTGTTGCGAAAAAACCTCCAATGATCGCTAAAGAGACGCCGATCAAAAAAGTGAATGAAAGCGTTGTGCCAATGATTTCTTTTAATTTCTGTTCATTTTTTGCTCCATACGCCTGTCCAATAAGGATCGAGCTTCCCGATCCAATTCCAATGGAAAAAGAAACGAGCAAAAAGAAAAGCGGAAAGAATGCAGAAATGGCAGCTACTGCATCCTCTCCAATCCATCTTCCGACAAGAACAATGGACACTAACTGTCCGATCGATTGCAAAATATTGCTTAGCAAAAGCGGGATGAGAAAAATGGACATGGTTTTTACTAAAGATTGATTGTTATCTAACGTCATGATGGTTCTCCTTCTCTCTCTAAATCTAAAGGTTCTCAGCTAATATGCTGACAATACGGTCTTCTATCTCTTTCCCTTTTTCGTCATCAACAAGGTGATTTAACAAGATGGAAAAAGCGAGCGTTTTTCCGCCCTGCGTGTCAATATATCCAGAAAGTGTGCTGACCGTTGTTAACGACCCTGTTTTTGCACGTACTTTTTCTAGCGTAACTGGTTCTTTCAATCTGTTCCTTAACGTGCCCCCCACCATTCGTTCACTCGCCCCTGCTAAAGGGAGCGCATGTTCATAGGTTTTAAACCATTTTTCCTTTTGAATGTTTGTCAAAAATAAAGTGAACTGGTTAGCAGAGACAAGGTTAATAGGTGATATCCCCGAGCCGTCACGCAAAACTGCAAGCGAAGGATCGATGCCAAACGCAGGAAGCCGTTCATTCATGACGTCCAGCCCAGCTTCAAAGCTCCCTTTGTTCTTCACTTTTTTGCCTAGTTCCTTTAGCAAAATTTCTGCATGTGTATTGTTGCTTAATTTCATCATAGGAACGAGCAGCTCTGATAATGGCATCGATGTATGGGAGGCGATTTTTTTGGCTTTTTTAGGAACTTGTTTTGCTTTCAGTGGTCCTTTTACTTGAATGCCTTCCGCCTTTAACGCTCGTTTCAATAAGTCTAAAGCATAGGCGGCCGGATCCCATAAAGCGACCCATTGTTTAGATGAGCTTGCTTTAACCGGAATGGTCCCAGTCAACGTAATCTTGTTGGTTCCGTGAGAGCGCTTAAAAGAGATTTTCTTTTTTCCACCTTCTGGAACTGTTTTCACTTGATTGATGACTTGAGCGACATCCGTCTTCGGGATCATCTCATACTCGGCTTTCTGTCCTGCTTTTTTTCCTGGTTTTACTTCGAGAATCACGGTCCCTGCATCATAATCTTGATTCGGTGAAGCCGTGAGAGCAGAAATTTGTGCCCCGTAATATTGATCCTCATCACTCCAAGGCAGATCAATGGAGTATCTCGTGTCATCAAACCAAGTGTCATCTGCTGCAAGCTGTCCGCGAATGCTATGTATTCCGGCCTTTTTGACTTTTTTGGCAAGTGCTGCAAAATCCTTCTCTAATAAAGTCGGATCGCCGGTGCCGCGAAGATAAAGGCTGCCATGTAACGTTTTCTTTTGAATGGAACCATCCATCCAGATGTCTGTAGGGAATGTGTGTGTTTCTCCAAGTATATCAAGTGCGATGGCTGATGTGAGCAGTTTCATATTAGAAGCAGGAGTAAGACGAATATCGGCTTGATGTTCATAAAGAAGAGAGTTGTCAGAAGTATCGCGGACGCTGATGCCAGAGATCGCGCCCTCTAAATCAGGTGCTGTTCGTATGAGTTCGTCTAAAGCGGTCATCCAAGCCAGTGAATCATCACGAGCTGTGAGCTGTTCATCTTTCGCTGAAAAAGGAAGAAATAAAATCGACAGGATACATATTTGTAAAAACATGAGCTGTGAAAAACGCTTCACGTAATCCCTCCTTATTGTAGCCGCCAAATTTAGAAGAATATGTTCATTATACACAAAAGAACGTTTGTTCTCAAAGGTTTTTTAAACAGAAAAGTCAGCTTTCTTTGACGAAAACTGACAAGCCCTTTACCTCTTTTCTGGATTCCAACCATCGGCTCCTCCAAGAACTGCTTGAACCGTGATCTGACTTGCTTCGTTATTGGTTAAAATAGTTGACCATTTTACGCGGTTTGCTGGACTGCTCCCTGCTCCTGTCGATCCAAATTCTTTATACCTGGCCGTTCTTTCGTTGTCACGGTTATCCCAGTTATGCCATCCCTCTGCTTTTATATGGTCATCCATTTTTGTATGGAGGAATGTCACAGCCGAAAAAGGTCTCCACGGACGTCCTAAATAAACCGATTGCGCAACTGCCGTTCCCTTTTTCAACGTAGAATCTATGAATACGTAGCCGTACCTTTGTGCTTCTGTTGTGGATGCTGCAGTAATATACCCATTTCCAAGGCTTTTTATTTCAGCTCTTTTAAACACAGCCGTGGCTGATCCAAAAATAAAATCGACCGTGCCCTCGATATAGCAGTTTTCATAATATTGCCGCCCTGTGCCTGTTGCATAAAGTGTATCTTGATAGCCTAACACACGTATTTGTTTGAACACAGCGCGGTCTCCAGACACATACAGCGCCACCGCCTGACCAGCATGTCTTCCAGCTGTATTTTGGAAGGTAATATTTTCTGCATAAAAATCGTTTGCACGAATCATTGTGCTTGAGCTATTGGTTGTACTCCCAGTGCTTGCATTGGTGTCATCATACGTAAGGATCGTCTTGTGCTGGTTTTCACCGATAAAAGATACGTGTGGTTTATTTTGCGGAAGCAAAATTTTTTCTCTATATACGCCATTTTTAATATAGATCGTTGTCCGCTGTTGATTGTTTGCTGGAATCGCATCAATGGCAGACTGAACGGTGCGGTATGCCCCGCTTCCCTTTTGATCAACGACAAGGACGCGGTTATGCCCTGCTTCTGCTGCTTGAAGTGAAGCTGGGTCAAAAAGAAATAAAGACAAGACCATGACAATCCATACGTTTCTACATTTCATCACATATCTCCTCCTCATTTTGTGAACGTTTTCATCAAACATTCTTTTTGATCCTATTCCCTACACACGCAAAAAAACACCCACGTTTTTATGTTGTGGATGTTTTTTTAGATTTTTCATATTGCATCGCATAAATTCCTTCATTTTCAATCCATTCACAAAACAGAACGTCTCGATAAGAGGAAATATGCTGCTTTTTTAATTGCTCAAGCAGCCAGGATTCATCAAAGCCAGCTTCTTTTAGATCTTTTTTTAAAATTTCACCGTCAATAATAAACGTTCTAGGCAATTTGACTTCTTTTCCCTTCACGTTCACATCTTCTGCTGTGGCTGGTGCGTATTTCATTTTCGGAAGAACACTGACAGATCCGTCAGTTTCCAAAATGGCATATTCAATTTCATTCAGGGCAAAATGGCCTTTTGCGCGAACCAGTGTCTGCAGCTGATTGATATCAAGCATATTCCTCTTCAACCGGTTGTAGTGAATCTTCCCCTTATCAATCACAAGCGTAGGTCTTCCTTCTAAAAACGCACGAATGGACTTAAAGCGCTGTGAAAGCCATTCAACTGTATAAATGAGAACGCCCCATACCGCAACAGCAAATAAAATGTGCTGAATCTTGACTTCTGGGTCAAAAATGGCGTTTCCGACCATTTCGCCTAAAATAAGTGCAGAAATGAAATCAAACGGTGTGATTTGTGCAAATTGTGTTTTTCCTAATAATTTTGTAATTAAAAATAAAGCAAAAAATCCGATGAAGAGTTCAGTCAAAATATTAACGAACGGCACAAAAGTTCCTTCCTTTCTTACTGCATTTATAACAGCATATACATGAAAGGAAGGATCTAAACGTGTTCGTCATTTCCATCAACGCATCCATTCTTCATCTCTATCTCCAATACATAAAAAGCCATGACCACACTTCGGTCATGGCTTTTCTTTATATTGTAACACCCTTTGTTTGACCTATTTTGGCAGAACCGAACTCCCCATTAAATAACGGTCTACCTCGTGCGCCACTTGTCTGCCTTCATTAATTGCCCAGACAATCAAGCTTTGCCCGCGTCTTGCATCTCCCGCTGCAAATACGCCTTCTACATTTGTTGTATATTCCCCATACTTTGCGTCAATGCGATTGTTTTTGCTGTCCACGCCAAAGTGTTTCACAAGCGGCTGTTCAGTTCCCTCAAAACCAATTGCAATAAAGACGAGCTGAGCAGGCCATACCTTCTCTGTCCCTGGAATCTCATGAAATTCAAACTTCCCTTGTTCGTTTTTCACCTTTTCCATTTGAATGGTATGAAGCTCTTTTAATTTCCCATTTTTATCTGCCACAATTTTTGTGGTTTGAATTGAATATTGACGCGGATCTTCTCCGAATTTTGCTTGTGCTTCTTCATAAGCATAATCCAGTGAGAAGACATAAGGCTGTTCTGGCCACATGTTATCCCCTACACGTGTATCCGGAAGCTTTGGATGCTTCCCGAATTGAACAACACTTTTTGCTTTTTGGCGAAGTGCAGTTGCGACGCAGTCAGCGCCTGTATCTCCTCCGCCAATCACAATCACGTCTTTTCCTTTTGCATCAATGAAGTTTTTGTCTTTGAATCCTGAATCAAGCATGCTTTTCGTTGCGAGTGTTAAATAATCCATTGCAAGGTGAATCCCTTTTGCTTCCCTGCCTTCAATTAACAGGTCACGCTGCTTTTGTGCACCTGTACAAAGGATAACCGCATCAAACTGCTCTTTCAGTTCGTCGGCAGTGATATCCACGCCGATTTCTGTGTTTGTCACAAAGTCAATACCTTCTTGTCTTAGCAGTTTAACTCTGCGCTCAACGACTTCTTTGTCGAGCTTCATATTCGGAATGCCGTATGTCAGCAGTCCGCCAAGGCGGTCAGAACGCTCGAATACTGTAACAGCGTGTCCTGCTTGGTTTAATTGATCAGCACTTGCAAGTCCTGCTGGTCCTGAGCCGACAATGGCAATTTTCTTCCCTGTACGGCTTGAAGGGATTCTTGGCGTGATCCATCCATTTTCAAAGCCTTTATCAATGATCGTGCGTTCGATATTTTTAATCGAAACAGCTGGATCATTAATAGCGACTGTACATGAACCTTCACAAGGCGCAGGACAAACTCTCCCAGTAAATTCAGGGAAATTGTTTGTTTTTTGCAATCTTTCGAGGGCTTCTTTCCATCTTCCGCGATAGACCAGGTCATTCCACTCTGGAATTAAATTATAGATCGGGCAGCCAGACACGCCGCCCCTGATCTCCATCCCAATTTGACAAAACGGTGTTCCGCAATCCATACATCTAGCGCCCTGCTTCTTCAATACGTCATCTGTATAAGGAGCTGAATATTCTTTCCAGTCATTTTGACGAGTGAGAGGGTCACGTTCATTTGGCTTTTCTCTTTTATAATCCATAAAACCTGTTGCTTTGCCCATTGTCCTCTCCCCTTTCTTAATGAGCGAGGGCTGCTTTTTGCCCGTTTGCCGTTTCTTGATTTTTCGGTTTTGTGTTTGCTTCAAAGGCAAACATCACCGCTTCTTCATGACTGAGGCCCGCTTGTTTTTGTTCTTCAATGCTTTGAAGCATCATTTTGTAATTTCTCGGAATGACTTTGATGAATTGATCCTTTTCTTGCTCCCAGCTTTCAAGAAGTGCTGCTGCTTTTGAGCTGTTTGTATAATCAAGGTGTTCCTTGATCATTTGCTTCACTTCTTGTTCTTCTTCATGATCTGTGAGCTTTTCAAACATGATCATTTCCATGTTGCACATTCTTTTGAACTGTTTGGCATCCGATGTATGGATGTAAGCCACACCACCAGACATACCTGCACCAAAGTTTTTCCCAACGTCTCCTAAAATGACGACACGTCCGCCAGTCATGTATTCACAGCCGTGATCTCCAATTCCTTCAACAACCACATGTACACCTGAATTACGAACAGCAAATCGTTCACCAGCACGCCCGTTAATATAGGCTTTCCCGCTAGTTGCACCGTAAAATGCGACGTTTCCTACAATGACGTTTTCATGTCCATTTTGTACAAAATGATCAGAGGTTTTAACAGCAATTTTGCCTCCTGAGAGTCCTTTGCCGATATAGTCATTTGAATCACCTGTTAAATAGAGAGACATACCCTTTGGCACAAATGCGCCAAAGCTTTGTCCAGCTGAACCAGTGAATCTTAGTGTGATCGTATCCTCTGGCAAGCCCTCTTCCCCGTAGCGCTTAGACACTTCACTGCCAGTGATGGTTCCGGCCACACGGTTGATATTGCGAATGTTCAATGATAGATCAACTGGTGTTTGATGATTCAGCGCTTCTTGTACATAAGGAAGAATTTCATTTATATCCAGCGATTCATCAATTTTATGATTTTGCGGTGTTCTGAATGTCCGCGCTCCTTCTGGCTGATAAAGCAGTGTTTCAAGGTTTAGCTGCCCTGCTTTCCAGTGAGCTTTTGCTCGTTCACTGACCGCTAGGACGTCCGTACGTCCGATTAATTCATCCATTGATGTAAAACCGAGTTCTGCTAAGATTTCTCTTACTTCCTCTGCAATAAACATCATGAAATTCACAATGTGATCAGGGTTACCCATGAATTTTTTGCGAAGCTCTGGATTTTGTGTGGCAACACCGACCGGGCAAGTATCTAAATGACATGCTCTCATCATTACGCAGCCTAATACGACAAGTGGAGCTGTCGCAAAGCCATACTCTTCTGCTCCTAAAATCGCAGCCATGACAACGTCGCGGCCAGTCATTAACTTTCCGTCCGTTTCAAGAACAACTCTCTCGCGAAGACCGTTTAGCACAAGGGTTTGATGCGCCTCTGCCAATCCAAGCTCCCAAGGAAGTCCTGTGTGTTTAATACTCGTTTTTGGTGAAGCTCCTGTACCGCCGTCATAGCCGCTGATGACAATGACGTCTGCAGTTCCTTTTGCTACACCTGCTGCAATCGTGCCAACGCCTGCTTTAGATACAAGCTTGACACTGATGCGTGCATCACGGTTTGCGTTTTTCAAATCATGAATCAGCTGTGCCAAATCCTCGATGGAATAAATATCATGATGCGGCGGTGGTGAAATTAATCCGACACCTGGCGTAGAACCACGTACATCGGCCACCCAAGGATACACTTTATTTCCTGGCAGCTGTCCGCCTTCTCCCGGCTTTGCCCCTTGCGCCATTTTAATTTGCAGTTCATCTGCATTGACTAAGTAATGACTTTTCACACCAAATCGGCCAGAAGCGATTTGTTTAATGGCACTTCTGCGGTCATCACCGTGTTCATCTACTGTAAAGCGGGCAGGATCTTCTCCGCCTTCTCCGCTGTTACTTTTACCGCCAATTCGGTTCATCGCAATCGCAAGTGCCTCATGCGCTTCTTTACTTAAAGATCCAAATGACATGGCACCTGTCTTAAAGCGGCGCACGATGGATTCAGCAGATTCAACCTCTTCCAGACGAACCGGCTTTTGTTTTGGCTGAAATGCAAACAAATTTCTGAGGAAGCCGATTCTTTCTTCATCCGCTGCCTTTGTATATTGTTTAAATAAATCGTAATCTTCATTACGGCATGCCCACTGGAGCGTATGGATCGTTTTTGGATTAAAGGCATGGTGCTCTCCATTTTTTCTCCACTGGAATTCACTGCCTGATTCAAGTGTCTGGTCAGTTGCTGCTTGGTACCCTGCTTCATGACGAAGTTTTGCCTCATGAGCAATGGTGTCAAGATCAATCCCGCCAAGCTGAGAAGCTGTTCCTGTGAAATACTCTTGAATGACGTCTTCACTAATCCCGACTGCTTCAAATATTTGCGCGCCTCTATAGCTTTGCACAGTGGAAATCCCCACTTTGGACATGACTTTGACGACACCTTCTGTCACGCTTTTACCAAACTTTGTAACAGCTTCATCAAAGCTGATCGAAATCGCTTCGTCTGCAATCAGCTGTTTGTACGTTTCATAGACAAGGTAAGGATGGATCGCATCTGCCCCGTAGCCAATCAGTGCGGCAAAATGATGAACCTCTCTCACCTCTCCAGATTCAACGATCAGACTGACCTTTGTCCGCAGACCTTGACGCACAAGGTGCTGATGAAGTGCACTTAGCGCAAGAATTGGTGGAATCGGTACTTTTTGTTCTGTCATTTCACGATCTGAAAGGATTAATAAAGAGACACCTTCTCTAATCGCTTTTTCCGCCTCTTCAAACATCGCATCCAGTCCGCGCTTTAAATCATCGGTGAAAAGTGTATGAATTGTTTTGCTTTTAAAGGCATTATGAACAATTGTTTTCAAGCCGTTAAATTGTCCGCTCGTTAAGACCGGAGTATAAAGTTTAATTCTTCGGCATGAATATTCATTCGGATGTAAAATATCGCCTTCGGCACCTAACCAAGTCATGGTTGATGTCACCAGCTGCTCACGAATGGCATCAATCGGCGGGTTCGTGACTTGTGCGAACAACTGCTTAAAATAAGAAAACAGAGACTGCGCACGATCTGATAACACAGCAAGCGGTGTGTCACTTCCCATTGAACCAATTGGGTCTTTGCCTTCCTCTAGTAAAGGAATTAAATACTTTTGAATGTCTTCGTACGTATAATGGAACGCACGCTGACGCGTCAACAAATCATCCATTATACTAGAATTTTCTGAATTTTCTTCCGAGCGATTGACGTGGACCATTTCTTCATCGAGCCATTTTTGATAAGGAAGTTCATTTGCAATGGTCGATTTCACTTCTTCGTCAGAAATAATTCTTCCTTCTTCTAAATCAATGAGCAGCATTTTGCCCGGCTCAAGACGATCTTTATACTTCACATCTTCTTCATTTGTGTCAATTACACCAACCTCAGAAGAGAAAATGATATGATCATCATTCGTGACATAGTATCTAGCCGGTCTTAATCCGTTTCGGTCTAAGATAGCCCCGATTTGTTTACCGTCCGTAAAGGAAATCGCTGTTGGTCCATCCCATGGCTCCATGAGAGAACTATGGTATTCATAAAATGCTCTTTTCTCTTTCGACATGTGCGTGTTTTCCGTCCAAGGCTCAGGAATCAGCATCATTGCTGTATGAGCAGGTGTACGGCCTGCAAGCACAAAGAATTCAAAGGCATTGTCTAAAATGGATGAATCACTTCCGTCTGCATTCAGCACTGGCAAAATCTTGTCTAAATCGTCTCCGAAGGCTTCAGATACGAATTGTTGTTCTCTTGCTCTCATCCAATTGATGTTTCCTCTTAATGTGTTGATTTCTCCGTTGTGTATTAAGTAACGGTTTGGATGGGCTCTTTCCCATGTAGGAAATGTATTTGTACTAAATCTTGAATGAACAAGTGAAAATGCAGAAACAAATGTTTCATCCTGTAGATCAAGATAAAAAGCATCGACTTGATCTGATGTTAAAAGCCCCTTATATACGATGGTTTGACTCGACAGGCTGACAAAGTAAAATTGTTTTTCCTCTTTTGTTCCCCAGTTCTCAGCCTGTTTACGGATGACATATAATTTTCTTTCAAATGACAAACGATCTGTGATGTTGTCGTTTGCTCCGATAAAGACCTGCCTCACAACCGGACAGCTCTTCGCTGCGACAGTACCAATTTTCCCGGCATCGACAGGAACCGTTCTCCAGCCGATTAATGTTTGACCTTCTTGTTTAATAAACCCGTTGATTTTCTGTTCGATGGCTTGACGCGTTTTTTCGTCATCATCTTTTGAAAAGAAGACCATTCCTACCCCGTAACGGCCCTTTTCTGGAAGTGCAAATTCTTTGCAGTTCTTTCTAAAGAAAGCGTCTGGCAGCTGTACCATTAAACCGGCACCATCACCTGTATACGGATCACTGCCTTGCCCGCCGCGGTGATCAAGCTGGCACAGCATTTGTAATCCCTTTTTGACGATGCTATGTGTCGCCTCCCCTTTTAAATGGGCGTACAGTCCGATTCCACATGCATCATGTTCAAATTCAGGACGGTAGAGACCTTGTGGTTGTGGTAGTTGATTATAAGTCATCGTTTCTCTCCCCCGTTTAAAAGATCCGTTTTTCACAGTAATAAAATCTCACAAACTCTGTAACTTATTTTAAGTTTTCAAATTGATATAAACAATATATAATTTAGATCAAAACAATCTCTTTTTGAGATAGATGGGTGTGAAGTGCAAAAATGGAGCTTCGTCAATTACGTTATTTTGTAGAAGTCGCAGACCGTGAACACGTGTCAGAAGCGGCTGAAAACTTACATGTTGCCCAATCTGCCATCAGCCGGCAGATTGCGAATTTAGAAGAAGAACTTGGAGTGGCCTTATTCGAACGAGAAGGACGAAATATCAAATTAACGAAGATCGGCAGACAATTTTTAGATCATGTCAGAACTGCACTCAAAGCCATTGATTACGCAAAAGAGCAAATTGATGAATACTTAGATCCGCACAAAGGG
Organism: Bacillus sp. EB106-04-04-XG123; assembly: GCF_058791855.1. Classification (NCBI taxonomy): domain Bacteria; kingdom Bacillati; phylum Bacillota; class Bacilli; order Caryophanales; family Bacillaceae; genus Bacillus; species Bacillus sp. EB106-04-04-XG123. The sequence goes on from NZ_JBYTDZ010000003.1 coordinate 14,164, forward strand.
ACGGTGAATATTGGCTTTCCTACAAGTCTAGCAAGCCAAGTGCTCCCTTCTGTCATCTCCGCTTTTAAGCAGGAATATCCAGAGGTCGATTTTTTACTTCGTCAAGGATCCTATAAGTTTCTCATTGAAGCCGTTAAAAATCGTGATATCGATCTTGCCTTCTTAGGACCTGTACCGACAAACGATTCTCAAATAGAAGGAAATATTTTGTTTTCTGAAAGCATTTATGCCCTTTTACCGGTTAGCCACCCCTTTAGCGGACAAAGGAGCATTCATTTAAGTGATTTAAGAAAGGATCATTTCGTGTTATTTCCTGAAGGGTATGTGCTGAGACAAATTGCGGTTGATGCTTGCAAACAGGCAGGCTATGAGCCTACCATTTCATCTGAAGGAGAAGATTTGGATGCGATTAAAGGTCTCGTATCGGCAGGTATGGGCGTTACCTTATTACCCGAAAGTGCCTTTTATGAAACAACACCGCGATTTACAGTGAAAATTCCGATCGATTTTCCTCAAGTGAGAAGAACGGTTGGCATTATTGCATCTAAAACGCGAGAAATGTCTCCTTCTGCCCATGATTTTTATGTGTTTGTGAAGGATTTCTTTTCTAAAATTGAACAATATAAATAATTCACTAAAACAAGACATTTCATTTGTAGAAATAATCCCTCTTTGTATATGATGGGTTACAGAACAAAAGACTATATGGAAGAAAGGTATTTGTATGAAATCAATTTTATCATTTTTAAAGCCGTATCGGCTGTCCGTTGTGTCCATTGTTATTCTCACCTTTTTAAGCAGTATGCTCCAGCTGTATTTACCGACGTTAACAGCAGATATCGTTGATGTCGGAATCGTCCAGGGAGATATTGCTTACATATGGAAGGTTGGCGGCTGGATGGTGGCTTGTTCTTTACTCGCCATTTTGCTCACCATTTGGAAGTCTTACTTGTCATCAAAGACAGCACTTGGCTTCGGCCGTGATATGAGAAGACAGCTGTTTGTGCATGTCGAACAATTTTCATTAGAAGAATTTCAAAAGATCGGCACGTCTTCCTTTATTACAAGATCAACAAATGATGTGAAACAAGTCCAAGATGTGACGATCATGATTTTACAAATGATGACGCGGGCCCCGCTTATGCTTGTGGGCGGAATCATTTTGGCTGTTTCCAGGGATGCTGTCCTGTCTCTTATCTTTTTAGCAGCCCTCCCCCTTCTTGGCGGATTTATTTATTTGGTGTCAAGAAAAGCCATTCCGCTATTTGGCCAGCTTCAGAAAAAAACAGACCGGCTGAATTTAATTATGCGAGAATCTCTTTCAGGCATCCGGGTCATTCGTGCATTTAACCGTGTGGATGATGAAAAGCAGCGATTCCAAGAAGCTAACACGTCCTATAAGGATACTGGGCTTAGAGTCAACCGATTAATGGCTTACTTGTTTCCATTTATGCTGATCATCATGAACTTCACGAATATCGGTATTGTCTGGCTTGGGGCAAACCGAATTGATGCCGGAGAAATGGAAGTTGGGAATCTCATTGCGTTCATTCAATATGCGATGATGATTTTAATGGCACTGATTATGCTGTCGATGAGCTTTATTATGGTCCCAAGAGCACAAGCATCAGCTAAACGTATGAATGAAGTGTTAAACATGGAACCAAAGATTAAAGACAAGGAAGAGTCTATGACTGAGCTTCACAAGCCCGCGCAATCCATTCGCTTTGAGGATGTATCATTTTATTACTCAAATGCAGAGAAACCGGCTGTTCAAAACATCACGTTTGAAGCCAAAACTGGCGAAACAACAGCCATTATCGGAAGTACGGGTTCTGGAAAAACCACGCTGCTCCAGCTGATGACGCGCTTTTATGAAGTGACAGAAGGCCGGATTACACTAGATGATGTAGACATTAGAGAGCTGCCACAGGAAAAACTGAGAAACCAGATGGGCTATGTCTCGCAAAAAGCTGTTTTATTCAGCGGAACCATTGCCGAGAATGTGCGCTTTGGCAATCAGGATGCAAGCGATGAAGACGTCTGGCAGGCGCTGCGAACTGCGCAGGCCGAGGAATTTGTTTTGCAAAAAGATGGCGGAATTGATGCAGAAATTGATCAGGGTGGTTCAAATCTATCGGGCGGCCAAAAGCAGCGGCTTTCCATTGCAAGGGCGCTAGTGCGAAAACCATCATTCTATTTGTTTGACGATAGCTTTTCAGCACTTGATTACAAAACAGATGCAAAGCTGCGGGCATCATTAGAAGCAGAAAAAGCACATGCAGCCCTCATCATTGTCGCTCAACGAATCAGCACAGTGAAGCATAGTGATAAAATCATTGTACTTGATGAAGGGAAAATCGCAGGTATCGGAACACACGAACAATTAATAAAGGATAATCTTGTGTACCAAGAAATTGTCGCATCACAGGAAGGTCAGGAGGTGAGCGAGGATGAGTAAGAAAATGTCTTCCGGCATGGGCCATAAAGGCGCCCACCCTAAAGGGCCAGCCGCAAAACCGAAGGAATTTAAGAAAACACTGCTTCGGTTGACAGGCTATTTAAAACCAAGAAAATTTCAGCTGATCATCGTCTTTATTGCAGCAATTGGTTCAACTGTCTTTAATGTCATTAGTCCAAAGCTGCTTGGGGATGCCACCTCTTCCCTGTTTGACAGCTTTACGAATGGAACAGCTGTTCAATTTGATGTCATTTCACGAATACTTTTGCTACTTGTCGTCCTGTACGTCGTTGCTTCTCTCTTTTCATTCGTTCAGCAATATGTCATGGCCGGTGTCTCTCAACAGACCATTGCTGAATTACGCCAGGAAGCAAATGACAAGCTCACACGTCTCCCCCTTCGTTATTTTGATAAAACAACCCACGGGGACACACTAAGCCGTGTGATGAATGATATCGATAATATTAATACATCGCTTCAGCAGGCGCTCACCCAAGTGATTACATCTGTTATTACAGTCATTGGGATTGTCGTGATGATGCTCTTCATCAGTCCGCTGCTTACATTGCTTGTTTGTTTGACGCTGCCACTCAGCCTGTTTGCGATTCGCGGCATTACGTCATTTTCACAAAAGCATTTTAAAGCGCAGCAAAAAGAGCTTGGGACGATCAATGGCCATATTAATGAGATGTTCACAGGTCATCAGACAGTCCGTGCGTATGGCTACGAAAAGAAAGCGATCGATACATTTGATCAATTAAATGAAAAGCTGTATGAATCTTCAAGGAAAGCGCAGTTCATTTCTGGTTTAATGATGCCAATGATGACCTTTATCGGGAACCTTGGCTATGTGGCAGTCAGTGTAGCCGGCGGGATTCTTGTCATTAACGGGAATATTCGTGTCGGGGATGTGCAGGCGTTTATCCAATACACACAGCAAATGTCTCAGCCGCTTGTGCAAGCATCAAGCGTCGCAAACTTAGTTCAATCAGCGATCGCTTCTGCTGAAAGGGTCTTTGAAATCCTTGATGAGGAAGAAGAAAGTACCGAAGAAGATGCGGCAATTGATCTTGCATCACTCTCAGGTGATGTGAGCTTTGAACAAGTTCAATTCGGATATGAAAAAGATCATCCGATTATTAAAGATTTGAATTTAGATGTGCAAGAAGGACAAACGGTTGCCATTGTCGGACCAACAGGCGCAGGAAAAACAACCATCATCAATCTTTTAATGCGTTTTTACGAATTAGATCAAGGCTCCATACGCATTGGCGGTGTCAAAACAACTGATCTCAGCCGTCAGCAAGTACGAGAATTATTTGCGATGGTTCTTCAGGATACGTGGCTCTTTGAAGGAACGATTTACGACAACATTGCCTACGGCAGGCAGCACGTTTCCAAAGAGGATGTCATCAAAGCCGCCAAACATGCCTATGCGGATGATTTCATCCGTACACTTCCAGATGGATATGACACACTGTTAACAGAAGATGCCGGCAACCTGTCACAAGGTCAGCGCCAGCTGTTAACCATCGCCCGTGCCATTTTATCTGATCCAAAGATCTTGATATTAGATGAAGCAACAAGCAGTGTGGATACACGGACAGAGATGCATATTCAAAAAGCAATGAATGAATTGATGAAAGGCAGAACGAGCTTCGTGATTGCACACAGACTTTCAACGATCAAGGATGCAGACCTCATTTTAGTCATGAAGGATGGAAGCATCATAGAAAAAGGATCGCACAGCGAACTTTTAAAACAAAAAGGCTTCTATGCAGATTTATATATGAGTCAATTTGCCGAAAATCAAGTTGGTTAACATCAAAAAAGAGGGTAAACACGCATGTCACATGCTGTCTACCCTCTTTTCAATTGTTATCTGCTCGCTTCTTCACTTTTACACTGAGCTTCGTTATATACTCTGCTTCATCTTTAGACATGAGCGAATGAAGTAAATACTCCTCAAATACATCTCCATCCAGCAACATGCCCTCTTTCTCGATTTCATCTAATAAATGCGAATAAGCAGACTCAATCTCATCATATGTACCTTGATCATATATCACCGCATAGATCCCGCCAGGTTTTTTCACTGCCCCCGGTCCATCCATTCGGCAGAACAGCTGATCTGACTGATGATAATGCCGCTTACGGAACTGCTCCTTTTTTAAGACAGAACCATTTGCCGCAGCTCCTTTTATGCCAACTCCCTTTAAAAATTCCCCTACAATACGCGATATTTCTTCTACAGGTGTATTTAAGTCAATCGGGTTTGAAGCACTTAGTATAACTGGTTCTTCTGGCAGCTCTTGAAACAGAACCTCTCCTATTTTCACAGTTGATAATTCATGCGTTGTCTCGATCACCCGCATAAGAAAAGCTTGGATATCTTGCAGTTTTTCAATCTCTTGTTTGACCTTTTCTACTTGGTCGGCCGCTAGGCTTTGCAGTCTCTCGCGAGAAGGTTCTGTGAAATATTGTTTTAACTCTTTGATCGGAAATTGAACAGCCCGCAACGATTGAATCGCAATAAAATGGTCAAATTGCTCAAGTGTATAGTAACGGTAGCCATTTTCATGAACACCAGCCGGCTTAAATAAATCGATTTTATCATAATACAGAAGCGTATCTTTTTTTACATCAAATAGCTTGGCAAACTCTCCAGTGAAAAACGTTTTTTGCACATCATTGATCATGATGAAGGCTCCTTTCTTGACTATGGAGTTACTCCATCCTTTATCATAACATGCAGAAACACCACTACGCAGGGAAAGGATAAGAAGATGAACAAAATAACTCAACATGAAGTGACATTAGCACATGCAAATAAAGAGGACTTCCCTTCTATGAAAAAAGAGCTTCAGAAAGCTTTTACAGCTGGCGTGATCGACGCATTTGGAGATGCGCAGGATGGACCGATTCCACCAGATGAAGTAATTGATGAATCTTTTCATTCGAATGAACACATTGTTTATCATATTATGCTAAATGGCGAAAAGGCAGGCGGCGTTGTTATCAAAATCAACCAAGAGACACATCACAACTCGGTTGATTTGCTATACATCTCATCATCCTCTCACGGCCGGGGCATTGGCCAGGCAGCATGGAAAGCCATCGAAGCGCAATATCCAGAAACAATTGTATGGGAGGTTGTGACCCCATATTTTGAAAAACGTAACATTCATTTCTATGTCAACAAGTGCGGCTTTCAAATAGTTGAATTTTATCACTTACACCATCCAGACCCAAACGCACCTCGTGAAGCAGATCAGGGCAATGAGACTCTAGCACCTGAGGAATTTGAATTTTTTAAATTTGAAAAGGTGATGAAGAAAAACGTTTCAAACGGATGATAACGAGCATTTCTTTAAGATAAAGTTAAAAACACTACCTCATAAAAAGGTAGTGTTTCTTAAATCTCTTCTAGTTTCTAATCTGACCGTCGCCACATAGAAGCAGCTTAGTTGTCGTGAGTGCAGGAAGTCCCATTGGCCCTCTTGCGTGGAGTTTTTGAGTAGAGATGCCGATTTCTGCTCCATAGCCAAGTGCGCCGCCGTCTGTAAAGCGAGTCGATGCGTTATGATAAACAGCCGCCGCATCGACTTCGTTTAGAAACGTGAGTGCATGTTTTTCATCTTCTGTCACGATGGCTTCTGAATGCTTTGTGCCATACTGATCGATATGGCTGATCGCTTCCTCGATTGAATCGACTACCTTCACTGCAAGATCAAGACTTAAATACTCATCTGTCCAATCCACTTCCCCAGCAGGAACCGCATCTGAAAAGTAAGACTCTGCTGCCTGATCGCCATGTACAGTGACACAGTGCTCCTGCAAAGCTTCATTTAATGAGGCTGCATTCTCTTTCAGCCAATCGCGATGAATAATCAGCGTCTCAAGTGCATTACATACAGCCGGACGATTCGTTTTCGCATTGATCACAATCTCAATGGCTTTTTTCACATTCGCGGTTTGATCAATAAAAACATGACAGTTTCCTGTCCCTGTTTCAAGCACTGGAATAGTGGATTCCTCCACCACTGTTTTGATTAAAGAAGCTCCGCCTCGCGGAATTAACACATCGATCCATTCTTTTAGTTGAAACATCGCCTGAACCGATGAACGGTCTGTTTGTTCAATCAATTGCACCGCATCACGAGGAATTGTTGTTTGATCCAATGCTTCATGAATCACACTGACAATGGCTTTGTTGGAAGAAATAGCGGAGGAACCGCCTTTTAAAATCACTGAGTTGCCTGCCTTTAAGGCAAGGCCTGCTGCATCGACAGTGACGTTCGGTCTCGCTTCATAGATCATCCCGATCACGCCGAGCGGTACTCTTCGGCTTTTCACATGTAAGCCGTTATCAAGAGTCCATTCATCCAATATTTCTCCAACAGGATCTGTTAATCTCGTCACGAGCCGCAAACTTTCAGCAAACTCATGAATTCTTTCTTCATTTAACATTAACCGATCTAAGAGTGCCTCTGAGAAGCCCTTTTCTTTCCCAGCATTTAAATCTTTTTGATTCTCCTGTAAAATGAAGCGGCTTTTTTGCTCTAACGCTTCTGCCATTTTAAGCAGCGCGTCATTCTTTTCCTCTGTCTGAAGTAAACTTAGTTTTTTTGAAACGTGCTTTGCTTTTTTCGCTTTTTCTTTGACCGATGTGACAACTTCAGCTGTCAGTGTCATGGAATTCCTCCCTTTTGGTTAACAAACTGGAATCGATAAATCTAAATGACAAACAAATGCTTCAAGATCGACGACATGAACGATTTCATCTTGTAACAAGTCAATCTTACGTGCGAGTTCATCTGACGCATAATTCACAATGCCAAGCCCTATTTCTCTTCCATCTTGATCTAAAATACGGACGACATCGCCTTTTTTAAATGAACCTTTCACACTGACAATCCCATCAGAATCAAGACTTCCCTCTCGGCGCATGAGAAATTCCTGTGTTTTCTCTTGAACCATGATCTCCCCTTTTGGTCCAGAATGAAAGGCAATCCACTGCTTCTTATAGTTCAGCGGCGCTACATTTTCGTCAGCGGTAAAATAAGTCCCGTCCTCTGTCCCATTGATCGCTTTGTCTAAAATGTGAGGCGTATCTGCTTTTCCTAAAAAGCCATTGATACCTGCGGCCATTGATATTTTAAAAGCATCGAGCTTTGATTTCATTCCGCCTGTACCTACACTGCTGCCTGCGTCTCCAGCAGCTGCTTCGATGTCTTCTGTAATGTCAGTGACTTCAAGAATTCTCTTTGCATTTGGATTTGTATGAGGATTATCTTCATACAAGCCATCAATATCAGATAAAATGGCAAGGAAATCCGCATCAATTAAGCCAGCTACTTTTGCAGACAATGTATCGTTGTCTCCAAACTTCAATCGATTGATCGTCACTGTATCATTTTCATTAATAATGGGGATGATGCCTCGATCTAATAACACATTCATTGTGTTGCGCACATTTTGATAGCGCGTTTCATCAGAAAAATCACTTCTTGTGATTAAGAGCTGTGAGGCAATATAACCGTGTGATAAAAATAAAGTAGAATATGATTCCATTAAAAGCCCTTGCCCAATTGAGGCAGATGCCTGCTTTTCCGGCAGTGTTTTCGGTCTATCGATAAATCCTAGTTTTCGGTAACCAGCTGCAACCGCACCAGATGAAACCAAAATGACTTCGTGTCCTTCATCTTTCAGTTTCACAATTTGATTGACGAGGTTTTCTAGTTTTTTTAAACTAATCTCACCTTGAAAGCTAGTAAGAGAGCTGCTTCCGATTTTCACAACAATTCGTTTTCTCTCTTTATCTGCGTACACCTTATCACTCCTGTACCTGAACTCTATTTATATAGATACTTTTTGTTTTTGCTGATTGCTTATTTCTTTTGATCGATTGGCAGCATGTTTAACAGCCTGCTTGATCGCTTCTCCTCCGCCAAAATCATCTAATGCATTCAGTCCAGCAGCAGTTGTTCCATTTGGTGACGTAATTTTCTCTCTTAGGACTGAAGGATTTTCCTCTGTTTCTTGGAGCATTTTTGCCGCACCGAGGAGTGTCTGCACGCCGATTTGGCGAGACAATTCCTTTGATAAACCTGCCTCTTCTCCTGCTTCTTCAATTCTTTCCATTAAGAAATAAAAGTAGGCGGGCCCGCTTCCAGCAATTCCAGTGAAGATATCCATTTGCTCTTCCTGAATGGTATAGACTTCGCCCATTTCAGATAAAAAAGCCTGACTTATACTCATATGATTGTTTTTCACATAACGTCCAGCAGATAAAGCAGTCGCTGATGCGCCGATCGTACTTGAGGTATTTGGCATGACCCTTATAACAGGCTGACCTTCGTGCAGCATGTCTTCAATATACAATAGCTTAACACCTGCAAGGACAGACATGATAAGCTGATCTGGCTGAATACGAGATTTTAATGATTCAAGTGCTGCTTCAGCATCCTTTGGCTTCATAGCCAGGATCAACATATCCATTTCTTCAAAAGGAAATGAATCCATTGCGGCTGTTTGAATTCCGTATTGTTTCGTTAGTTCATTCAATCGAAGTTGATTTTGTCTGTTTGTTGCGTAGATTTGGCCTAGCGGCATCTGTCCTGATCGCACAATCCCTGCAATCATTCCTTCCGCCATAGAGCCTGCTCCAATGAAAGCAACTTTCTTTTGATCAATGATATTGATCCTCTCCCTTGTTCGCTTTTTGTTCGCGTTTTTCGCACGTTAGTAATCGTAACATGATGAGAAATCGTGTCAAGAAAGAGCCAGAGCTTTTCAAAAGTCCCGAATGCATGGCCGATAGCTTGCTGTAAGTATGTTAGCCGTGTTTTTCGAATACAGCAATTTAGATCAAAAGAACTATCATCATTTGAATCATAGGACCCTTTCGTTCGACTGAATTCACCATTTTATTTTTGGTTTCGGTGACTTCAATTCTATTTTTTAGAAAGCGCTCTCATTTTAATCACTTTCTATTTTCCTATTTGGTGAATGTGCTTGAATCTTTCGATTAGACTATTGACATATTTTAGAAAACATGTCCGTTGAAATGATATTTTACTGGTGATACCGTGAAAGAGAAATCATGTGAAAAAGGAGCGTTCATAATGAAAGTGAAAGAAAACTATGTCAATGTGATTCCAATGAAAGAAATCCGTTCTACCGATGACCTTCTTTTCCCATTCCCTATTTACAATGAGCTGCGTGCAGAAAGTGATATTAGATATGATGAGACAAGAAAGTGCTGGGATCTCTTTCGATATGCGGATATCCAGTCTGTTCTAAAGCAGCCTAAAGTGTTCTCTTCACAGCGGGGAAGAAGCACGTCTAAAACAAGTATTTTAACGATGGATCCTCCAAAACATACAAAGATGAGAGCGCTCGTGAATAAAGCATTTACTCCAAAAGCGATCAAACAATTAGAAGATAAGATCAAAGACCTGACACATGATCTATTAAATCAAGTCAAGGATCAACGTACGTTTGATATCGTGCAAGATTTAGCAGCTCCCCTGCCAGTGATGATCATCGCTGAGCTTCTCGGTGCAGAGGTGCAGGACAGAGAGCTGATTAAAAAACATTCTGATGCCCTTGTGGCAGGTGCTAAGGATGAATCAAAAGAAGCCATTCAGGCTGTTGTAGATATGCAAAAACGCGCTGAAGAGGAGCTGTCCGTTTATTTTGCTCAATTGATCAAAAAACGAAAAGAAACGCCTGCGGATGACTTGATCTCGCTTCTCATTCAAGCGGAAATCGATGGAGAGCGTTTAACGGAGAATGAACTGCTTGGCTTTTGTATTCTATTACTTGTTGCAGGCAATGAGACAACGACCAATTTAATAACCAATGCCGTACGACTGCTGACAGAGCAGCCGCATATCGCTGAATCCGTTCGACAGGATCCCTCTCTTATTCCTCAATTAACTGAGGAAACATTGCGGTATTATCCGCCTGTTCAAGCCATTGGCCGAATCGCCGCAGAGGATGTTGAAATTGCTGGCGCACGCATTGAAAAGGGAGACTACCTCATCGGCTGGGTTGCTTCAGCAAATCGGGATGAACAGAAGTTTGAAGATCCAGATACGTTCCGGCTTGATCGGAAATCAAATCCGCATATGAGCTTTGGGTTTGGCATTCATTTCTGTCTCGGTGCACCGCTTGCCCGGCTTGAAAGCAACATTGCGCTTGATGTTTTAATCCATACGTTTCAAGACATCACCTGCGCTACAGATCAGCTAAAACCTATACAAAGCACGTTTGTTTTTGGGGTGAAAGAATTTCCTGTACAAGTCACCCGTTTTTAAAAGTCCCTTTTTCAGGGGCTTTTTTTCATTTTCTTCAATTCATCATCTCTTTCTTACCTTCCACCTCCGAACATGCTAAAATAAAGTCCATACAAAGCGATAACGGAATGCAGAAAGGAAGCCGAAAACTCATGACCGATTATACAGCGATGAAAGACGGAATATTCAAATCAGTTTGTTCGTTAGATTGCCCGGATCAGTGCGGTCTTTTAATACATAAAGAAAATGGAAAGATCGTGAAAGTGCAGGGGGATCCGGATCACCCTGTCACACAAGGAAACATATGCAACAAAGTGCGTAATGTCACAGCCCGTTTATACGATGAAAAAAGACTGACCACTCCTTTAAAACGTGTTGGTAAAAAAGGCGAAGCACAGTTTGCACCGATTACGTGGGAAGAAGCCATTGAAACCATTCGTCAAAAATGGACAAAGCTGATCGAAGAAAAAGGGTCAGAAAGCATTTTGCCTTACAGCTTCTATGGGAACATGGGCAATCTCAACGCAGAAGGAATGGACCGCCGCTTTTTTTATCGTCTTGGTTCAAGTCAGTTAGACCGGACGATCTGTCAGTCAGCGGGAACGACTGGCTATAAATATACAATGGGTTCAAGCATTGGGACAGATCCTGAAGACACCATTCATACGAAACTATTTATCTTTTGGGGCATCAATGCCGTATCGACCAATATGCACCAAATCACCTTGGCACAAAAAGCGCGAAAGCAAGGAGCTAAGATTGTTGTGATTGATGTTCACAAGAACCAAACCGGCCGGATGGCAGATTGGTTCATTCCGCTTCGTCCTGGTACTGACAGTGCGCTTGCCCTTGGCATCATGCATGTCCTTTTTAAAGAGGAACGTACAGATGAAGCCTTTTTAGAGACCTACACGGTCGGCCATAATGAGCTGCGCGAGCATGTGAAGCAGTATGATCCAGACACAGTTGAGCGAATCACGGGTGTCCCTAAGGATGACATCATGACACTAGCTAGAATGTACGCTGAGACATCGCCATCTCTCATTCGCATTGGGAATGGTTTGCAGCACCATGATAATGGCGGGATGAGTATTAGAACGATTTCCTGCCTCCCTGCCCTGACTGGTCAATGGCTGCACAAGGGCGGCGGAGCGATGAAATCAAACTCTTCTTTTCTTAGCTATAATGAAACAGCTCTTCAGCGGCCGGATTTATTAAAAGAACGCACGCCTAGATCATTTAATATGAATCAGCTGGGCAGCGTGCTGACAAGCGCAGAGCCTTCCGTTGATTCTCTCTTTATCTACTCGTGCAACCCAGCAGTTGTAACACCTGAAGCGAATAAAGTCAGAGAAGGTTTGCTGAGAGAGGACTTATTTACAGTGGTTCATGATTTATTTCTAACAGAAACAGCGGCGTATGCAGACATTGTCCTGCCGGCGACATCTGCCTTTGAAAATGAGGATTTCTATACATCATATTGGCATCATTATATTCAAATTCAGGAGCCAGTGATAGAACGCTACGGAGAAAGCAAATCCAATACTGAAGTATTCCGCCTGCTAGCTCATGCGATGGGCTTTGAAGATGAAGCCTTCCGAGAGACAGATGCTGAGCTCATGGAACAAGCTCTTCATCATCCAGAAAATCCGCATTATGAGGACATTTCATACGAAGCATTAAAAGAAAAGAAATGGATCAAAGCAAAACGTGGAACTTTCGAGGAATTAAAGCTTCAAACCCCAAGCGGAAAAATTGAGCTTTATTCTGAACAAATGAAAAAAGACGGGTATCCAGCACTTCCAACCTATGTGCCCCTTTATCAGGAAAGCGATTATCCGCTTACCTTTATACCGGGGCCTAACCATAATTTTCTGAACTCCACCTTCTCACTTCATGAAAAGCATCAAAAGCTTGAGAAATTTCCAAAGCTTTACATGAATGAACAGGATGCAAAGGAAAGACAAATTGAAGATGGTGACATGGTCCGTGTGCTGAACGACCGAGGAGAGTGTGAGCTTGTCGTGTCAGTCGGTCAAAATGTATTATCTGGTGTGGTGGTCAGTCAAGGATTATGGGCAGATCAAAAAGGCAAAAAGCATTTAGTGAATGGATTAACACCTGATCGATTGGCAGATATGGGCGGCGGCGCGACGTTTTTTTCTGGCAGAGTCGAAGTTGAAAAATTATCATAGAAAAAGTAAAAGCCAGCAAAAACTGCTGGCTTTCAGATTGTTGACAAAGGGCTAAAATGATCTTGATTTTAGCCCTTTGTCTTCTTTTCAGCGTGATAGAAAACCTTTGAAGTCTAGGAAGCTCGAGCACTGGAGCGGAGCGAATTTGACATTCGTGAGCACCAGCGCGCAGAGCTGACAACGAATGCAAGGGTTTGTCTACACGCTGAAAGCCAGCAAAAACTGCTGGCTTTTTGATCTGCTTTTATCGTCCAATAAACAGCTGGTTGGTCATCACATTCGCACTTCCGCTGCTTTGGTAGCCTTCTACAGTAAATGCCGTTTCATACATTTTACCCATTGGCATGCCTAAGCTTTCCCATTTATTAAAATGCGCACTGACGGAGACCGTTCCGCTTGTACGTTTGGTTTGACGTACACTCCAATATTGCTTGAAGGTCGCAATCCCGATAATGGAAGGCTGATTGACGCGGGTCGTTTCATAAATGTCATATGTGCCTCCATCGGCATAAAATGATCCTTTATACGCTCCTGTTGGACGATATGTGCCCCATGAATCAACAATGTAGTATTCTGCTAATGGAGATTGTGTCCAGCCATAGACACATAAATAGGAATTCCCGCCTGGGTTAAAGTTTGCGTTGTAGTTGATGGAGATGTTGCCAAGCTGATGATGAGTTTTAGTGGAATCAAACTTCTTTCCTTTCCGAAATAAAGCATTTCCGATACTGTTCCAGCCTGCAGTAAATGCCCCGCCGTTATTGAGTGTCATCGAGGTGTTTCCATAATCCTTCCATAATTCATAATCGTATCCGCTATGTGTACCCATTTCATTATTATAAATCGTTTTCGCATCAACTGGCACAGCCGTCAGTGTCAGCACAAATCCAATACACACCACAAACAATAGCCTCAATCTTTTCAAATTCATTTTCCATCCCTCTCCTTTTTTCATCCGTATTGTTCTGTCATCCCTAAGGTGAAAAAACCATCACCTCCTTTCATGCAGCCTTCTCAGTTAGATGAAACGATACTGCTTTAACCCGGCATGGATATCTCTTGTTTGTGTATAAATCCTTTGATACAAATGAAATAGATCAGCATATACTTCCGCATGCTGCTGATTTGGCTCATAAACAGCAGCTTGATGGATCAACTGATGGGCACATACTTCAAGTGACGGATACCATCCGCAGCCAACCGCAGCAAGCATGGCTGCACCTAAAGCAGGCCCTTGTTCATTGTCTAACTGGATGACGTCAGCCTGAAAAATGTCTGCTTGCATTTGAAGCCATGTCCGGCTTCTTGCACCGCCGCCAATGGACACAATAGAATCTATGTTTTTTCCTGCCTGCCGGAATAATGCGATAGATTCATTCAGCGAAAAGGTAATTCCTTCTAACACAGCCCTGACAACATGTGCCCTTTCATGCCTGCTGTCTAATCCAATCAAGCTGCCACGGATGATCGAATCCGCATGAGGTGTTCTTTCCCCGACTAAATAGGGAGTAAAAAGCAATCCTTTCGCTCCTGGCGCAACATGAGCCGCACCTTCTAAAAGTGATTGGAACGATTCCTCAGGTGCCAGTAAGTGTTTTGCCCAGTTAAGACTATATCCCGCTGAAAGGGTGACGCCCATTGTGTAAAAAGCGTCTTTTTTTGCATGGTGAAACAAATGCAAATTCCCCTGAAGTTCCCTTTCATGATCTTCTTCATAGGAGAGAATGACACCCGACGTGCCGATGCTGCATAACGTGCGGTCAGAGGATAAGATGCCAGCACCAATTGCTCCGCAAGCATTATCTGCCCCGCCGGCAAAAACCTTCACGCCTTCTTTCATCCCAACATCACGTGCAATGTGCGGCAAAAGTGTACCAACCTCCGCCTCTGATGTGACAAGTGGCGGGCAAATATGAGGAGAAATATCAAATGCCTGACAAATCTCCTCACTCCACGTCTGTTCACCGATATTTAACAGCAAAGTGCCAGCCGCATCAGAATAATCTATATGGACAGCGCCTGTTAAACGAAATCTGACATAATCTTTTGGGAGTAAAAACATGTCGATTTGTTGATCAATATGTGGTTCATGTTCCTTTACCCATAGTAATTTAGGCAGTGTGAATCCTTCTAACGCCTGGTTTTTTGTGATCTTTTGCAGCCGGTCCCCCAGCTTTTTTGTCATGTGTTCACATTGTGCTGTCGTTCGTGTATCATTCCATAAAATTGCAGGGCGGAGCACTTCGCGAGATTCATTTAATAGAACCAACCCATGCATCTGTCCGGAAAAGCTGATGCCTTCGACTTGCCTTGAATGAACAGGTTGCTTTGCCATCAGTTCTTTCATCACAGCTATTGTCTGCTCTACCCAATCTTCAGGATGCTGCTCACAATATCCCGGTTTCTCTTGAATGAGGCGGTACGGCTTAGAGGCTTCGCAGCACACCTTTCCGCTCTCATCGACTAATATCGCTTTGACCCCGCTCGTTCCAAGGTCAATTCCCATCACATACTTCATGTTTTCACTCCTTCAAAACAGGTCCGCCCCTTCAATTAATCTTCTAACAAGTATTGGTTTAAACGGGCTTTCAGCTGTTCCTCTCTTCCTGATTCGTTTCTGATCAAAGGATGTTTCAGCGCATATTCTTCTAATGTATGAAAGTTTGCCTTCCCTTCTGAAATGTCACGTCCAATTCCTTCAGAAAAGCTGCGATACCGGTGCTTTATCACATCTTCAAACACACGATCTTCTATGAGTCTATGAGCGACCCGCAGTCCCTTTGCGAATGCATCCATTCCGGCAATATGGGCATATAAAATATCTTCAAGTTCAAAGGAAGCTCTTCTCACTTTTGCATCAAAGTTGAGACCGCCAGCCCCTAGCCCGCCATTTTGCAAAATTTCATACATGGCAAGAGTTGTGGCATACAGATCGGTTGGAAATTCATCTGTATCCCACCCAAGAAGCGTATTTCCTTGGTTCGCATCAACAGAACCGAGCAGCCCATGAATTCTTGCGACACGCAATTCGTGCTCAAACGTATGGCCAGCCAGTGTCGCATGATTGGCTTCGATATTTAATTTAAAATGAGAATCTAATCCATATTGCTTTAAAAAAGCGATGGATGTCGCTGCATCTGTGTCGTATTGATGAGTTGTCGGCTCCTTTGGCTTTGGTTCAATTAAAAATTGACCTGTATACCCAATTTCTTTTGCATAATCAACAGCCATATGCAAGAAGGCCGCCATGTGATCAAGCTCTCTTTTCATATCTGTATTAAGCAGCGTATCGTACCCTTCTCGTCCACCCCAGAAAACATAATTTTCTGCACCAAGTTCTTTGGCGGTTTCGATGCCTTTTTTAACCTGCGCGGCCGCATAGGCAAAGACATCTGCATGACAAGATGTCGCAGCACCGTGTACAAATCTAGGATGCTTGAACATATTGGCCGTGTTCCACAGCAGCTTTACTCCACTTTGCTGCATGTATTCTTTCATTCTTTCTAAAATGATGTCTAATTGTTGATTGGTCTCTTGAAGCGTCTCTCCCTCTGGCGCGATATCGCGGTCATGGAATGAAAAATACGGTACATCTAGTAGGTCAAAAAGCTGAAAAGCGACTTCCAATCTAGCTTTTGCTAAATCCATTCCGCTATAGGAGTCCCATGCTCTCAGCATCGTGCCAGTTCCAAACATATCAGTTCCATCAGCGGTTAATGTATGCCAATAAGCGACTGAAAAACGCAGGTGGTCTTTCATTGTTTTTCCGCCAATCACTTCGCTTGGATTATAGTATTGAAAGGCGAGTGGATTTTTTGATTGTTTTCCTTCATATTGAATTTTGCTGATTCCTTCTAAGCTGTATAACGTTTTCATATTTGATTTAGCCATTCTTCATTCCTCCTGAGTACACTTTGTAAGTTGATTCAACAAACGAATGATCAATGTATGAGAAAATCTCTTTGAATTTTCCATATTTTTTAGTTTTTTAGAAATATTTTCGTTATAATAAAGTTAAAATCATCTTTTTTATCGAATACATACGGAAAAAAGCAGCTCTTCTCAACTTAATCTAAAGACGAAACAAATGGAGTGGATAACGTGGATATCGCTGATCAGAACTTTGTAAAAAAAATAAATCAAAAACTATTATTAAAAGAAATTCTCCAGCATGCGCCCATTTCGCGAGCAAAATTATCTGAACGCACTGGATTAAATAAATCGACTGTTTCTTCTCAAGTAAGTACGTTAATGAAGGAACATCTTGTCTATGAAATCGGCCAAGGTGAGTCTAGCGGCGGGAGAAGACCGGTTTTACTGATGTTTAATAAACGTGCTGGCTGCTCCATCGGGATTGATGTTGGTGTTGATTATGTCAATGGCATATTAACAGACCTTGAAGGGTCCATTCTTTACGAAGAGCAGATCAAGCTCCCACCGAGCTCTCCTGATGTGACGATACGTAAATTAATTGAATTAATACAGCAGCTCATCACACAAATGCCCTCTTCCCCATACGGGCTCATTGGCATTGGTCTATGCATACATGGGTTAGTAGATGCAGATGAACAAATCGTGTTTACGCCTCATTCCAAATGGAAAAATGTTGATCTGAAAAAGCCGCTCCAAGACACATTCCAAGTGCCGATCTTCATTGAAAATGAAGCAAATGCCGGTGCATATGGTGAAAAAATCTTTGGTGCCGCTAAACACTATGACCATTTGATTTATGCAAGCATCGGCACTGGCATAGGGATCGGAATCATTATCAATCATCACTTATACAGAGGAGCTTTCGGCTTTTCTGGTGAAATGGGACATATGACGATTGATTTTAATGGACCAACATGCAGCTGCGGGAACCGTGGGTGCTGGGAATTGTATGCATCTGAGAAAGCCTTGTTTCAGTCTCTTCAAACAGATGGTCAGCCCATCTCCCATCAAGACCTGGAACAGCTGGCCAAGTTAAATGATATGAGAACGCTCAATGCTCTGCGCAACTTTGGTTTTTACCTTGGCGTCGGTCTCACAAACGTCCTTCATACCTTTAACCCGCAAGCCATTATTTTAAGAAACAAAGTGATCGAATCACATCAAACGGTTCTACATGTGATTGGGGAGGAGGTATCCTCGCGAATGGATACGCAATTCAGCTCACAGATAGAGCTGCTCCCCTCATCATTAGGACACAATGCACCAGTATTGGGGATGACATCTCTTGTCATAGAAGCTTTCCTGCAAGATGCCACCCTCACAACATGATCTATTTATTTTCCAATAAAGACAGCCCGTAGCGCGTTGTCTTTTTTTTATTCATCTGTTTCCTCATAGCGAAAATAGTGAAAATCAGCAGGCAGACGCTCGCCGCTCGTATCTTGACACTGCATACCGACAAACGCCCCTGTAAAAAATCCCCCACCTCTAATGAAATCATCGGATAAATGGATGGATTCAAGCGGCACATCAATTTCCTTCCACTCTTTTTGATCAAAAGAATAAGAATATTTATATGTCTCTTTCTGAACGGTCACTTTTAAATAGACATAAGTGACCTCGTCTGGAATGATGATTTTATGTGTCAATGGCTGAGAAAAGGCAAGGTTTTCACAGACAGATAGTTCAAGCGTGCGCCCAAGTTCCTCATCATATGTCACCTGGAGTGCTGTCCAGTTTTCCGTATTATAATAATTCACAAGACCAGCGGCTTGCTGAAAGTTTTCTGGGAAGAACGAAACAGCTGTCTCTGCTTCAAAATAAAAGCTTTGCCAGCGCCTTGCAACAAAAGCTTGGGTAAACTTAGACGTTAAAGATTCGTGACCGAATAACCTTAAATGCTGAGGTTTCTCCGTTAACGAACCAATCTGATCAGTAAACGGAATTCTTAATGTTTGGAAGTGTCTATTTAGTGTTGATTCTTTAAATTCATCGACTGTATGATAGGTTGGTGCAAAAACCTTTTCTTCGATCTTTGGCGCTTCAACCTCAAGCGTCCCCTCTTTTCCGCCAACAACATAAGGCCAGCCATCCTTCCATTCGAGCTTTTGTATGGCTGTTTCTCTTCCTAAAGGGCACCACCCTCTCTGTTGAAAAATAGATTCCTTGCTTGATTGAATTGGGCGGCCAGTGAGATGAGCGAGATACCATTCATTTGTATGCGTTTGAACGATTGAAGCATGCCCGCATTTTTGAAGCGGATGTTCAGGCGCATGGAAGGCACTTAAAATCGGGTTATCAGGATGAACCTTATAAGGTCCTTCAATATGCGGGGACCGGGCGATCGTTGCCGCATGCTCATACCTGGTACCTCCTTCTGCCGTTAATAAATAGTAGTAGTCACCGATATGATACAGATGCGGCGCTTCTGTCAGTTTAATCGGTGTGCCTTTAAAAATGACCTTCCTTTGACCGATGAGCTTCTTTTCAGCCACACTATATTCCTGCAAGGCAATACCTGCAAAGGAATGATGCTTTTCCCTATGATCCCACAGCATATTTAAGACGTATTTCTTCCCGCTTTGATCATGGAATAAAGATGGATCAAACCCGGAGCTGTTGAGCCGGATCGGTTCACTCCAATCGCCGTCCACTTCGCTTGCCGTGACCAAATAATTATGACCGTCTTTAAATGGACCATCCACTACTTTGATATCTGAATAAATAAGCCAAAACTGCCCATCCGCATAGCTTAAGCACGGTGCCCATACTCCGCCAGAATTAGGATTTCCCTTCATATCCAGCTGCGAGGTTTTTTGCAAAGGACGCGCAGCAAGGCGCCAATGGACGAGATCTTTTGAATGATAAATTTGCACCCCTGGAAACCACTCAAATGTAGAGACGGCCATATAATAATCTTCTCCGACACGACAAATACTTGGGTCGGGGTTAAACCCTTTGAGCACTGGATTGGTAATCTTCATTGAACTTCCTCCTCTTTCAGAGACCTACATTTTAAAATCGTCCATATGATCGATATATACCTTGTCTCTGTTCTCAAGCTCCCGTACAACTTTTTTATGTTTTTCTTCATCTAGGTTATAAAAATTAATATCCACCATCGCTAAAATCAGTAAGCATACAGGAATCACCGTTGTCGTGATTAAAATGCCAAGTAATGCTTCTGGTGTTTGCACTTGATTCGCAATATAGCCAAAGCGATCGAGTACAAGCCCTGGCACAATCCCGCCTAATGCCATTCCAAATTTAAAGAAGAATCCGATGATGGCATAGATGAGTCCACCCATCCTTTTCCCTGTTTTATATTCGCCATATTCAACGGTTTCAGGAATGAGCGCCCACATATATGCACCGGCTGTAATACTTCCTGCAGCTGCAACTAGCCTGAAAATAAGTATTAAAGTGATTTGACTCGGCGGTATCACAAGTAATGCAAGAAGACCTACGATATTCAGCAATAATGAATAATTCAGCAGCTTTTTCTTTCCTAACAGCTTGTGCAGTTTTGGAATAAACGGCAGCACCATTAAAGCAGGCAGACTCCCAATGAGTCCGTACCATTTCACTAAATCTTCTCTGCCGAGGTTATACGTCACATAATAGATCCCAACAGAGTTGCTGATCGAGTTCACGCCAAAAATAATAATAAAGAAAATGCTTAATACAACAAGCGGACGATTCACACGTAACTGGACAAAGATATCACTGAACTTAATTTTTTCCTCCGGCTTTTGAAGCGTGACACGTTCATTCGTGCTTTTAAAACAGAAAATAAGTAATGCACCGCCAAGAACGCCGAGAAAAGCCATCGTCATCTGCCAGCCGAGGGCTGTATTTCCTGTTTTATCACTCAAAAAAGTCGCAAGAAAAGGAACAAAAAAAGCAACAACTAGACCTCCGAGATTAGCAAAAAGCATACGAACAGACGTAATACTGACAACCTCTTGGTTATTTCTTGTCATTGCGGATGTTAAAGCACCATAAGGAACATTGATGAATGTGTATGTAAGCGATAAACCAACATACGTGATGTAGGCATAAACGAGTTTACCCATTTCAGAAAGATCAGGTGTTGTAAAGCAAAGGATGGCGAGTACCACAAAAGGAAACGCCCCGAATAACAAGTAAGGTCTGAACCTGCCAAAACGGCTGTTCGTTCGATCCACCAATGCACCAATAAACGGATCTGCAAGCGCATCAATGGCCCGAACAACTAAAAACATCGTCCCTGCTGCTGCCGCTGATAAACCATACACATCTGTATAAAAAAATAATAGATACGTAGAGACAGTTGCATAAATTAAGTTACATGCGAAATCTCCTGAAGCATATCCCACTTTTTCAGACATACGAATCTTTTTTAAATTCTCACTTACCATGAGCTTTCTCCCTTCTTCTCTTAGCCTCTTCTAATGAACAGATGATGGAGGGCAGCAGCAGTCAATGCAATGAATATAAAGCGCTTTCAATTTGTTGTAAAAATGAAGCTGAACATCTAACCCTTTCAGCTTAGCCCACATACGCAGCAAATGATTTGAATGACAGAATCATCCCCTTCAATAGTCGGATCATCACTTAGAACTCATCTTAGTTTATCGACTAAACAAACTAAGATGAGTTCATTTTATAAAATCTGATCTGACTTTTCAATATTTTTCGAAAAAATAATCCAAATAATTGATTTCTTGTCATTTTTCTGCTGAAATGACGTGAAAAACTGAAGTGAATCATTTAATGGTTGCAATTCAGCTCATCCCATGCTATATTTATCAAGCGATGAGCTGAATTGTGTAAGTCGGGTAACATGTCTCCTTGAGACACACACGAATGTGGCGTGTGGTTATTCCGCCTCAATACGCAAAAGACATCTTCTCAGGAAGATGTCTTTTTTCTTATCCTATTTTTGTCCCATTTTCTACAGGCTCATCTGTTGCTAGTAATACTACGTCTTCTTTTGACGGCATGCCCCCTAATACAAGCACTTCTGACTTGAACCCTGCAATTCTTCTTGGCGGAAAATTGACGACTGCTACGATTTGCCTGCCAATGATATTCTCAGCTGTATACCGTTTTGTCAGCTGAGCACTGGATTGTTTTAGACCAATCTCTTCACCAAAATCAATCTTGAGTTTTAATGCAGGTACTCTTGCCTCTGCAAAGAATTCTGCTTCGATAATCGTCCCAACACGAATATCTAACGCTAAAAACTGTTCAATATCTGCCATCTGATTCTCTCCTCTTCATTCCAGGGTAAGTTCATTTACTAGAGACATCCATTGTTTTTTCATTGTAGCACATTCATTTCGTAAAAAAAGTGAGTCAAAAAGCCGATTCATCGCAAATCCAACCTTTAGTTTACATAATAATTTTATTGTCTTGTATTAAATGTTTGCATCCTGAAAATGAATTCAGTAAAATGGCAAATAATCCTACTGCTTCCTCCCAAATATATTGGGGAGGGGTTAACACTTGTTTACATTATCGGATATGTGGACATTTTGCTGGTCGTTTTTCGTCATTCTTCCTATCGTTGCCATCTTGCATCAGGTTGGCCATATTATGGTCGCGTGGATGTTTGGCGCAAAGGTTTCTTTTGCTCTTGGCAGAGGCAAAAAAGTATTGAAAATAGGCGTTGTTGAAATTAGACGTATCTATTTTCTAGATGCATTTTGCCATTATGAAGAAATGAGGAAAAATAACCGATTCTCGCACATTCTTGTCTACCTAGGCGGATCATTATGCAACCTGCTCAGTGTTCTCATCCTGAATACAATGATCGCCAATGATATCCTGCCAGAACATCAATTTTTCTATCAATTTGCTTACTTCTCTGTCTACTATGTATTTTTTGCACTGCTGCCAGTCCAGTATGCAGATCATCATCCGAGTGATGGGCAAGCGATTGTGAACATCATTCGGCACGGTGAACCATGTGACATCATTGACTAACAGGATGGCTTCCGGCTGTCAATTTGATAATGAATCGTTAAAAAGGGAATACCGAATAGCTTCATTTGATGAACTGCTGTGAGACTTTTATCTGTCTCCGGCTTCATATGAAAGCTTTCTTCCATTGGCAGTTTCATGGTGATAAAAGGCGTATGCAAATACAATCCTTCGTCACCGGTACTGCCTTTTGGACATGCACTTTTTAAGAGAAAGTCTTCCTTTTCATTAAAAGGTTTTAAAATGGCGGTCATCTGAGAATATGGAAGCGGCAGCGCAATATTCATATAGCCCGCAGCTGCATCGTGATGATGAGCATAAAGTGCAAAAAAGACCTGCTCCCCTTTTTCGTTGTGACGAATCCACGCCCTGACTTTCTTTCGCTCTTCTTTAGGATGTTGAAATGTAGTCAGACGTCCCTTCATTTCATATGGGATACGAGATGTTCCTAAATAGAGCTGCCCTATTTTCTTAAACATGGGCTGAAGTAAAAAAACAAACGGCCTCACCCACCAATGAAAACAGACTGCTGATTTTAACGTAAATGCCGTCGGATTTTCATAAAACCTCCGAATCACAGGTGATACCCTTTCAGCTGAAAACGTCGTTCCATTTAAATCATCAAGTGAATCGACTAAACCGAGCTTCTCGCGATCATGCATTCTTTCCTTTTGAAAAGAGATCTTATGAAAACGGCCATGCACGCTTGATATCGGAAAGTTCTTCTGTATCAATTGATCCTTTGGCCCTTCGATCAGCCATCCAATCAGACCTGGTAAAATCACAAAAAAGGCATTGATACTGCCATGAAACCAAATCATCTGATCAATACTGATATAGGTCACGTGCATGAGCATGCCGGCAGAATATAGAAGAGATAGCACGATCGTCGCCATTAAGATGCAGCTAGAAAACACAACCAGCCTTTTTGCCACAGTCGATCGAAACCTTGTTCTCATACAAAGAATGCCGTACAAATAGAGTGCAATGACATATAGCATAACGCTGAACGTATCAAATAGACGGGAGAAGCTAATCCCAACAGCAATCATCACAGGCGACAGCAAAATCACCCAGCCTGCCCCTTTGTATAAAACTGTCTCTTTTTCTCTCTGTCTCCCTAATAATCCATAGAAAAGCGGGATAAAAAAAGCAGAGTAATGAAAATGAATAGCAGTCAAAAGCACGATGATTGGTGAAAAGGTCATCACCTGTATATCTGCTGTATACAGCCAAAACCAAAGCCCGCCTAAAGCGAGATACATCCATGCACCATCAATCATCAATTCATGAAGCGGAACGGTTCCCCTTTTCAGCAAACGAGTAAAGCCATATAACGCCAAAATGATCGTATACAAAAACCATCCCGATGCAAACAAAGCAGAATGATAGATAAATGCAGCCGTTGCACAAAGAGCAGCTAGTGGAAAGGCTTTCATTAAAATGCCGATCAGTACTCCCGGCTTACTCTCACTCTCTTCCTTCGCAAAAAAAGCTAACACTGCAGGAAGGAAAAACAGAATCGCTATCAGTACAAAAAACTCTGCTATCGGACCTGTCATCAAACGGGCGGCGATAAAACAACACATGAAGAGAAGGCTTGATATCAAGTGCCATTTATTCATCATGAGACTCCACCCTTTCAGTAAATCGGCCTTTATATGTAAAAAGAGTGCCAAACAGTCGATTTTTCACATGCACATGAATGGTATACTCATCTGTACGCTCGTCGTAGCCTTCTGTGACATCTGACACACCATAAAGCCATGAAGGCAGCTGCCACTCACGTCCTAATAACAGCAGCCTCTGCTTACCGGATTGAATGTGGAGAAAACCATGCTTTGTTACTGTAAAATGAAGCTCTGACATAAGAAGTCTAGGCTTTCCAAAATAGTCTAGTACTTTATGACTCTTCTGATCAATGATCATATCTGCATCAAAGTGCCTTTCCTTCTTTGGGAAATAAAACGTACGGAACCAGTGCATGCCTTCCTCTCCCTTATTTGTCATAAAGGGTTTATTCACAATTCGGAAGGGAATGTTTTTTCCTCTCTCGGGGAAAAAACAGCGAAAGTGTGGACCAATTTTGAAGAAAAATCGAATGAGCCTCGTTCCGCCGCCTATTTCCTCCATAGTGCCTTCAGCGGTAAACGCACGGTTGTATCTCTCTTTTAATTTTGGATGAAGCTTATCGTAATCCTTTACTTGATGACGATGAACGACCATGTCTACCTCCCCTTTTCCGTTTGATCGAAAATACATCTATACAATCTTTTAAATTAATCATTCCTCCAATGGATAGGATCAAAAATGCACTCATCACAAGCGGTTCATGAAGTGTCGATTGTGGGGATACAATCCCGATACAAAGCATCATCAGAAGAAACACGCTTTGAAGAATGAACAGATATTTCTTTGATAGTTTAGGTATCAGCCACGATACGCCTATCAGGGCATAAAATAACCGAAACCCTGTACTATGATCAAAAGCAGAATGTGAAAATGGGAGGACCGCTTGGCATAGCCAGACGATAGCAAACAGCAAACAAATTCCATAATGGGCAAGGGTTCTCTCCAGTAACAACCGAGGATGCGTTCCCCTTTCAAGCCACGTCTTTAGTGCGCCAAAACTAAAGGCTGTCATAAACCCAATCATCGGGCGAAAAAGAAATCGATCTGCCCACGCCCATCCTTTTCCTTCTTTCGTTTCGTAATCAAATTGAGTTTGAAACACAATTTGATCGTTCGTTTTCACATATTTCCAATAGCCGCCGCCTTCTTTGATAAAAGACAAGGGGTGTGACGATTTAAATTTCAGCGAGGATGCCCGTTCATTCCGTTCATCCATCATTCTAGTTCGATATGCTCCTGTCCCTGTGACACTTACACCAAATCCAAGATGCTTTTCATACAAAAAGGTTTGGGGCTGTTCATCTTGAGGTTCATTTAATGAAATGGTTGAAAAGCGCAAATCCCACTGTTCATGAAGCTTTGGATTTTGCGTATATTCCCATACTTTCTCTAAAGGTGCATGAATGGTTGTTTCCACATAAACAGGCTTTCTTTTCATCTGCCTCTACTCCTATATGTGAATTATTTCACATAATAAGCATACCATGTTTCACAAAACTGTCAAATCTTTATTCATTTTTTCTTAAAAAATTGTGCCATTTATGATATCGGTTCGCTGCAAAAAAAGACCTGTCATATAGACAGATCTTCTTTTTGCAATACTCCTATGATATAGAGCCGAACCGCATAGCTTACACTTTCTTCAAGCTGTTCTTTTCGTTGAAATCCCTTTTTATTAGAAATATCACCGAAGCCGTGCAGTAAGCTTCTCAGTCCTCTGACAACATGCGTCATTTCCTCTTCCTTTACACCAAAGCGTGACATAATGGATTGAACAAACTGAACAAGGCGCTCTGCTGCAAGTCGTACTTCTTTTTCGTTCATATGTGAAAAGGCAGCTTCATAAAGACCGGGGTGTTCTCGGACAAATTGCACATATTGTCTGGCAAAGGCTAAAACAGCTGCTTCTTTTTCCAGCCCCTCTGTGACTTGCATCCCTTCCTCACAAAGCATGGACAGCCCCCTTACTGCGAGTGCTGCCTGAATCTCATGAAGACCGGATACGTGATTGTAAAGAGAAGGCGGTCTGATGTTCAGCCTTTTAGACAATGTTGCAATGGTCAAAGCGGAAAAGCCCTCTTCATCAACAAATGCTGCCGCTGTATCCATAATTTTTTCTTGTGTAATTCCCATTCTTGGAGACACGGTTTACTGCCCCCCTTTTTTTAGCTGGTGCTGCCTTTTACGGACGGCAGCCTGAAGCTTTTCATGAGGTTCAATAATAAGGTCACCATGTCCGGCAGCAAGACAGGATAAGCGCAGCGCTAGTAATTTTCCAGCGCTTTTTAGTGCGGTTTCTGCATCCCATGTGGCAAATGCCGGGAACGGAAAGCTCCACCGAAACTCACCCGTTACCGATAAGCCGCCTTTTGTCACAAGTGCATCACCTGCAATGACAACTCCTGACTTTTCATCGTATAAAGAAATGCTGCCAGGTGTATGCCCTGGTGTTGCAATCACTTTCAGCGGTCCAATCTCATCTCCTTCTTCGACAAGCACATCTGGTTTTGTATGAATATTTTTCATAAAACTGCCTTTGATTTTTTGCTGGGGTTCACCAGGGAGCAAGGAAAAGTCACCTTCAAAAAGGCGGGCATCACGTTTTGATAAATAGACGACTGCCTCGGGAAAAGCCTTTTTCACCTCATCTAATGCACCGATATGATCCATATGGCTATGAGTGAGAATAATCTTATGAATTGGTTTGTTCTTTTTACGGGCAAATTCGATGATCGAGTTCGCCGCCATTTTTAAAGCAGCATCAATTAAAATGAGTCCTTCCTCTTCCTCAAATACATAGCAATTTACCGGAAATAATCGCGGCATCAATGTAAGCTGGTGCAGACGGTCAAAAGTTGTTAATCTCATGATTGCCCTCCTAAAACTAATATCGTTAGTTTTATATTAACTAATGGTATTAGTTTTAGCAAACATTTTTTCATCAACCGCAATATAAATATCAATTTGCGCTTCTTTTGGATCAATAGATCTTTCATCATACCATTCAAAATCACCTGTATAAGTGCGGTATTGTCGCTGATCCCACGTCCAAATCTTATGCCATGCTTCAAGCACGACCTCTTCAATTGGTCCCTTTCTCGTTTGAAATCTTGCGTAGGTGGACGCAGGAATCTCTATGACATGATCTCGCTGATGGTCCGCAAATTGCCCAGCCGTAAATAAATAAGAGCCATGTTCATCTTTCTCATAATCTGAATAAAGCCCTATGACTGGGGCTTGTCCCCCATGAAGCTGCTGCGCAAAAAATTCCTGCCAAAGCGGCGCAATCTTCCGCTCTTTTGTTTGCTCTATTTCGTTTGTAGTTCGAACAGACAACCCTTTGATCCATTGTTTCTCTAATGTCACGATATCGTACATACATTCTCATCTCCTTTTCTCCCATCATATAAAAAGAAACCTGACAACTGTGTGTCAAGTTTCTAATCTCTTCATAAATTGTTTTAATTTGAGATCAAACGCTTCCTTGATGTGCTGAGGTGAAAGAATGTCGACGTCCGGTCCTAAATGGAATAGGAAACTGTGCAGCCAATCATCTTGCGGCACGGTCAATGCTGCCAAATAGGTTCCATCTGAACTGACGATCAATTCGTTCTCATCCACCCATTCCTTCACTTTGCCAACTGATGCTTCCGTTAACCTTAGCGTGAGTGTTGTGACTGAAGGTTCTTTATGCCAAGAGTCATTCCAAGGCTTCTCTTCATTTTTGATTCTTTTCGGCCTGAAATATGCTGAAATGGTGATGAGGTCTGTCATTCTTGTCAGCTTGAACAGACGAAAAGCTTTTTTCACACAGCAGAACGCATACAAATACCAATGCCTTCCTTTTAAGACAAGCGTATAAGGCTCCACTTTCCGTGGAAGTGTTTCACCTTTTGCATTGCGATAAGTGAACTGGATGAATTGATGCGCGGAGGCAGCGCTATGGATCAGCTGAAGCTTCTTCTCTGCCTGGCTGTCTTTTCCCCATGAGCTTAAATCAATAAAGACATGGTGCTGTTTCTCACTTTCATGAGTTTGTCGCGGAATAAGAGATTTGATTTTTTTCAGTACATATTCACTTTCTTTAAAGGAATATGCACTCGTCATGCTTTCAAGAGCTGTTAAAATAAGTTCAATGTCATCATCGGTAAATAATTTTTTCTCTAAACGATAGTCATCAACAAGTGAAATGCCTCCGCCTGCTCCTTGTGTTGTCACAACAGGAATCCCGGCTTGATTGATGGTCTCAATATCGCGATAAATCGTCCTCACACTCACTTCATGAAGTTCAGCAAGGTCTTTCGCTTGGACTTGCTTCTTGCTAATAAGCAGCATCACAATAGATAAAATACGATCGATTTTCATGCCTTTTCCTCTTTTTCATAAATGTAGGTTTTGATTTGATAAAAAAAGAAAGAATGGTAAAGATAAGGAACAGCCAGCATTCGTTTACATCCCTGCACATGCAGGAGGAGGTTGCATCATGACACATCACGTGTGGCAGTTATTCATAATTGGAGGCATTATGCTGATCTGCATCATCTTTCGAATGAATCGTATGAGACGCTATCAGCTTGTGCGCCCAATCAGTCTTTTGATGAGAATGTATGTATTTGGACTCACTGCTCTTATTCTCTTATTAGAAGGCTGGCAAAATCACAGCATTTTCATCTATGCCGCTATTGGTATGCTCTTTGGAAGCAGTCTGGCCGTTCATGCCTATGAGACGATCCGGATGAAAGAAGAAAATGGCCGTCTTTATGTGAAAACGAGTAAATGGATTGAAAGCTTCATTTTATGCTTATTTTTATCTAGACTTAGTTTTAAGCTGGGTGAGCTGACAAACCATTCGCTCACAAAGATTGGTGTCGTTGAACTGTATCAGCATATTGTGAGTGATGATGCCATGACCATGCTCAGCTTTTTTCTGTTAGCTGCTTACTATGTCGTTTTTTCTTATCAAATGATGAAAGCAGGTAAACGATCAGCACATATGCATCATGCGTAAAAACCTTCCTATATGAGTAGGAAGGTTTTTATTAGTCATGCTGCGCATGGTGAATCATTTGTTCAAGTACTTCCATCACATGCTGATCTTCAGGGCTGTAAAAAATCGATGTCCCTGCTCGTCTAGATTTCACGAGACGAAGGTTTTTTAAAAAACGGAGCTGATGAGAAACAGTTGATTGCATGAGATTCAGCGTTTCCGCGATATCATTGACCGAGTATTCACCTTGAGACAGCAGGTGCAGAATGCGAATACGTGTCGGATCAGATAAGGCTTTAAACGTTTGGGAGACAAGAAATAAACTTTCTTCATCCAGCTCCATCCGTTCCTGTTCTTGATTTGTATTCAGTTCTTCCTTCATTTCGCTTCACCTTTCTTGTTAGTCAAATCACGACTTATTCTATGTATCATCATATACTAAAACGTGCGGCGTGCAAAGCGGGCACACTTTAGAAAAAAGATTTATTCAAATAGCATTGACACTTGGTAGCATTCTTTTTAAAATGAGCATTATTTATTCATTTTTTTAGAGGAGCTGATAGGCAAATTGACGGAAGAGCCAAGACTAAAACGCAGCCTGACTGTCTTTCCACTTGTTGTGATCGGGCTTGCTTATATGGATCCACTTGTCGTATTTGATTCATACGGCATTGTTGCTCAGCTGACGAAAGGACACGTAGCTGCAGCTTATATATTTACGTTGCTGGCATTACTATTGACAGCGCTTAGCTATGGGAATATGGTGAAGGCTTTTCCAAAAGCAGGATCTGCTTATACATATGCGCAAAAAAGTATTCACCCTCATGTCGGCTTCCTTGTAGGCTGGACACTTTTACTGGATTATTTATTTCTGCCTATGGTGAATTTTGCGATCGGAAGTGCTTATTTAACCGCAGCCTTTCCTGATGTACCTCATTACATTTGGATCATCATACTTGCTATCGCCATAACGACTGTCAATGTAATCGGTATTCGGCTTACAGCCAACATAACGGCGCTATTTGTGACGTTTCAGGTCATTGTCGCCGTCACCTTTGTTGGGTTTGTTATTTATGGGCTCTCGCAAAACGCTGGCAGTGGAGAGTTATTGTCAGCCCGGCCTTTTTATTCAGCGAGCTTAGATCCAGCGCTTATTTTTTCAGGAGCGACCATTTTATGTTTCTCCTTTCTTGGATTTGATGCCATTTCGACGATGTCTGAGGAAACCATTAAACCAAAAAAGACGATTCCGCTTGCCATTTTCTTAACAGTTGCAATTGGAGGCGTACTGTTTACGTTGACGTCTTATTTTTTGCAGCAGGTGTTTCCAAATTTTCAGCAGTTTAAACATCCTGATGCAGCCTCACTTGAAATTGCAGAATTCGTGGGCGGCGCATTTCTCCACTCGTTCTTTTTAGCTGGCACAATGGTCGCTGTCATTTCTTCCTCCTTATCGTCACATGCGAGTGCAGCAAGGCTTTTATATGCAATGGGAAGAGATCAATCGTTACCGAAGCGATTCTTCGGTTATATTCATCCGAGATTAAAAACCCCTGTTTTTAATATTTTATTAATCGGGGCTTTCTCCTTAACCGCAGTCGTTGGCGAACTTGAAGTCATTTATTCCTTTATCAGCTTCGGCGCGTTAATTGGATTTACCTTTGTGAATTTGTCTGTTTTTGCGTACTTTTTCGTCAGACAAAAACAAAGAGGTGTTCTGAATACATTGAGATATGCAGTGATCCCTCTATGCGGGACGGCGTTTTGTATTTGGCTGTTAACGAGCATCAGTACAAATGCATTAATCATTGGCATGATTTGGCTGATGATCGGTTTTATTTATTTCTGCTTCAGGCTGAAAACAAGGTCTGAATTTACGTTTGGATATGATTGATTATAAGGTTTTCACTTGGTATCCTGCTTAGGATATGTCATAATAAAAAGGCTGTACTTCCCTTTTAAAAGCGGGGCAAAACAGGGGTGAACTGACCTTGAAAAAGAAAAAAACAGGATGTTTTGCCATTTCAGGCTGTTTCACGATTTTTCTCTTTGTTTTCGTATTAGCAGCCATTGCCATCTCCTTTAATCAAAAGGAGTTAAAAAAGCTGCCGATTGATACGGAATCAATTGTTTTGTCGAGATTGGATGATTACAAACCGCTTGTAGAAACAGAGTTAAGAGATCAAGATTTAGATCAGTATACCGCGTTAATCCTCGGTATGATGTATCAAGAATCAAAAGGCAGAGGCGGAGATCCAATGCAGTCCTCTGAATCTCTTGGTTTGAAACGAAATGAAATCAATGACCCTCAGAAAAGCATTAAACAAGGAGTCCATCATTTTTCGACTATGTACAAGCATGGGAAGAAAAAAGGCGTTGATTTGGAAACCATTATTCAAAGCTATAACATGGGAATCGGCTATATTGATTTTGTTGCAAAAAACGGGGGAAAACATTCCGAGAAATTGGCAAAGCAATACTCCAAAAAGCAAGTGAAACGAAACCCCAAGGTCTATACGTGCGGAGGCAACAAAGATAACTTCCGCTACCCGTATTGCTACGGTGATTTCACTTACGCTGAAAAAGTAAAAGAAAAAACGAAAACAGTTGAAGAAAAGATGAAATTGGCTTCATCATCCACACCATCATCGTAAAAAAAGCACTTCCGTCAAGGAAGTGTTTCAAATTGTTGACAAAGGGCTAAAATGATCTTGATTTTAGCCCTTTGTCTTCTTTTCAGCGTGATAGAAAACCTTTGCAGCTCTAGGAAGGACGAGTACCGGAGCGGAGCGAATTGTACATTCGTGAGCACCGGCACGCAGACCTGACACCGAATGCGAGGGTTTGTCTACATGCTGAAGCACTTCCGTCAAGGAAGTGCTTTTCATTTTATCGCTGTTCTTTCCCAATTTCCGGGAGGATCGTTTTTGCTAAATGCTGATCCATTTCCTCATACTCATCATAATGAATCGTTTCATACAGCTCTTTTCTCGTTTGCATATCCCCAAGTATCCCCTGCTGCGTTCCCTTTTCCATGATTTCTGTAAATAAACGCTCATACGCTTTTGCAGCGACTCTGAGTGATGACACAGGGTAAATGACCATTTGAAAGCCAAACATTGAAAATTCGTCTGCATGATAATAAGGCGTCTTGCCAAACTCCGTCATATTTGCAAGGAGCGGACCTTTAATATTGTTTGACGCATGCGTGAAGTCCTCTGCTGTGATGAGTGCCTCAGGGAAAATAGCGGCAGCTCCTGCTTCTACGTAAAGATTGGCCCGGCGGATGACATCCTCCATCCCATTTACGGACTTTGCATCGGTTCTCGCAATCACCAAAAGCGTTGGTGCCGCTTGTTTGATGGCTTTGATTTTTGCGACCATTTCTTCTACTGGAACGAGTGATTTCCCATTTAAATGCCCGCATTTTTTCGGCATTTGCTGATCTTCAATTTGAACAGCTGCCACCTTGCTCTCAACCATTTCTTTTGCTGCTCTTGCTGCATTTAAAACACCGCCATAGCCTGTGTCCATATCCACCAAAAGCGGCAGCTGGGAAGCTCGAATTATCTCCTTCGCTTTTTCAGCCATTTCTGTTGAATGGATCATGCCGAGATCAGGCAGTCCTTTGCTGGCGCAAAAAGCGGCACCTGATAAATAGAGCCCTTGAAAGCCCATTTTTTTTGCATAGAGCGCAGACATTCCATCGTGAACGCCTGGAATTTGAAATAAAGCCGATTTGTTCATTTGTTCTTTAAAGGCTGCGGCTAAATCAGCCTGACTTCTTTCTTCATTCACGATCCACACGCTAGCTCCCCCTTATATGACGAATAGGTCCATAAATGCTGGTACTGTTGTTGTTTTTAATTGATTTGGATTTTGGCAGAGTGACACAATTTGATCTACTTGTTTTTGTGGAAATCTTGTCTTTAAATGATAGAGCCATTTCTTTTCAAGCAGCGGAATGCCTTCCTGTCTTCTTCTGCGATGACCAAGCGGGTATTCAATTTCAATTCGGTCTGTCATCGTCCCGTCTTTAAAGAAAATTTGTACACAGTTTGCAATTGATCTCTTTTTCGGATCTAAATAATCCTCTGTATAACGCTTATCCTCTTTCACAACCATTTGATCACGCAGACGATCAATGGCCGGATTTTTCGCCGTTTCTTCTTCATAATGGTCAGCTGTTAGCTCACCATAAATCAGTCCAATGGCTGTAATATACTGCAAGCAATGATCACGGTCTGCCGGATTATAAAGCGGCCCTTTCTTATCAATAATCCGAATTGCTGACTCATGTGTCGTAATCTCTACCCGATCAATTTCATCTAAACGATCTTTTACAGCGTCATGCAACATCACAGCCGCCTCTGCAGCAGTCTGCGCATGGAATTCAGCAGGATAAGCAATTTTGAAAAGAACATTTTCTATGACGTATGATCCAAGAGGCTGGGCGAGCGTAAGTGGTTTTCCTTTCATAAGAACATCTTCAAAGCCCCACTTCTCTGCACTAAGCGGCGTTTGATAGCCCATTTCCCCTTTTCGTGTCATCATTGCCAGTCTCACTCCGCGGCTTGTTGCATCCCCTGCTGCCCATGATTTCCTAGATCCTGTGTTTGGGGCGTGGCGATATGTTCTAAGCGGGGAATTATCAACAAACGCTTGTGATAACACATGCTGGACTTCTTCCTTTGTTCCACCAAGCATTGCACATACAACTGCACTTGTTGCCACTTTGACAAATAGCACATGGTCCAATCCATTTCGATTCAGACAATTTTCTAAAGCGAGCACACCTTGAATTTCATGTGCCTTGACGATTGCATGCAGTACGTCATTCATCGTTAGCGGCTCTTCTCCGTTTGCAAGGCGAGTTCTGCTGATATAATCACTTACAGCTAATATTCCGCCTAAGTTATCTGACGGATGGCCCCACTCCTGTGCAAGCCATGTGTCATTATAATCTAACCAGCGAATCATACAGCCAATATTAAAAGCCGCTTGAACAGGATCTAGCACAAACGAAGTGCCGGGAACTCTTGCTCCGTTAGGTACAACTGTTCCAGGTACGATGGGACCAAGGTGCTTCGTACATTCTGGAAAATTGAGTGCCAGCATACCGCACCCGAGCGTGTCTATGAGCACATAACGCGCGGTTTCAATGGCCTCTTTGCTCGTAATTTCTCCGTCTACTGCATAGGCAGCAATTTCTTCTAATAGCTGATCTGTTTGATTGGCGACTGCTGTTTTGTTCATATTCATTCCCCCGTTTTTCCATCATCATTTGAAACCTTTAATCCTCTTGGCCCTAAATACCGGACTCTCGGTCTAAAAATGCGATTATGCAAATGCTGTTCAATAACATGAGCGGCTAATCCACTAGCCCTTGCAGCAAAGAAAATGGGTGTATAAAGTGAAATAGGAATTCCAAGCACGTAATAAATAGGAGCGGCGTAATAATCAAGATTCGGATAGAGGTTTTTCTGCTCTTTCATGTATGCCTCTCCTGCTACACACATGTCATATAGCGTTGTATCTCCCTTCGATTCGGTAAGCGTTTTCAATGAACGTTTTAAAAGAGCGGCGCGCGGATCCATTTTTCTCATGTATACTCTGTGGCCAAAGCCCATCATTTTTTCTTTTGCGGCTAATTTTCGTTCAATGAGCGCAAGAAATCCTTCCGTTGTTTTTCCTTCAAGAAGCATGTGCATGACAGCTTCATTTGCTCCTCCGTGGAGGTCACCTTTTAATGAAGAGATCGCTCCAGTAAAAGCACCATACATGTCAGAATGCGTGGATGCAATGACTCTAGCCGCAAACGTTGAATTCGGCAGCTCATGTTCACTATATAATGTAAGTGTTTGGTCAAAAGCGGTGATTTCGTCTTCGGTCGGGGTGCGTCCAGTTAGCATGGATAAAAAGTTTTCAGTGTAGGATTTGGTCTGATCTGGAGAAATAGCGGCGTCTTTTGTGAGAATATGATAGCTTCCAGCAACAATGGCCGGCAGCTGGCCTAGTAATCGAACTGCACGCTTCACTTGGCACGCTTCTGATCGATCATGTAGTGCATCATCGTACCCCGCAAGAGCAGATAAGCACGTTCTCATCGCATCCATAGGGTGAGTGGTTTTTGGCAGCTTCGTTAAAATGGTTTGAATGGTTGGATGTAAGTTCGTTTGTGAGGATATATCTTGCTGAAATTGGTGATATTCCATCGTATCTGGTAATCTTCCATAAATAAGCAGATAGGCTGTTTCTAAATATGTCTTGTTTTGTGCTAGCTCAATGAGGTCGTACCCGCGAATCACAATTTCCTCTTGCTCCACATCTAAATATGATATGGACGTTTCGCTTGCCACAATGTCTTCAAGCCCCGGTTTATACTGCAATTGTTCAGTCATCATATAACCCCCGTTTCGTCCAATTGTTGATCTCCAAACGAGCAAACGGCCAGAAATGATGTGAATCTATAGATGGGAAGATACCGTGCAAGTCGGATATCCAATTTCCATTCTATCCAAAGCACTTCATCTTGTAAATAAAAGAACGTATGTCCAGTTGGACATACGTTAGCTGTAGTATGGAGAAATCATGATATAGACAATGACGCCAGTGAGACTAACATAGAGCCAAAGCGGCATCGTCCAGCGGGCAATTTTACGGTGACGCTCAACCTGCATCTGTGCGCCTCTAAATAGTGTAATCAATGCAAGCGGTACAATAATTGCTGAAAGCACAATATGTGTAATCAAAATAAAGAAGTAAATTGGACGAATGATCCCTTCTCCTCCGAAGTGTGTATCAGCTGCCATTGAATGATATGTCACATAGGAAATTAAAAAGACAAGTGTCGTTGAAAATGCAGCAAAGATAAATCGTCTATGTGCTTTAATGTTCTTTTGTTTAATCATAATGAGTGCTGAAAGTAAGAAGATAAACGTAAAGCTGTTCATCACGGCATTCAATAAAGGAAGAAATGTAATGTCCAGATGACTAAATTTATCTGTTTTTGGCATTAAAAATAATAAAGCGATTAATCCGTTTATGGCAATTGTTAAAATGACAACAATGCCGGTGAAATTTTTCGGTTTTTGATTCTGTTCGTTCATGTTTGAAAACCTCTCTTTATTAGTTCCGACTAAGAGTATGTTATTTAACTTTCTCTATAAAGTCAATGAATTCGCTGTCTTCGTCGAATTTTAGACAAACTTGCCGATTACTGGCGTTCTAACGGCTTGAAAGATCCATCCACTTCCTTTAGAATTGGAATTTATGTGGTTTTTATGATTTCTTATATGAAAGGAGTAATGGACTTGTCAATCTTACAGGAAACAACCAAAGATGTGAAGACGTTAGAGCAAGAATTACAGCAATTGCAGTTCCAAATGTATCGAATGCAAGAAAATATGAAAGATATTTCGAAAAAAGCAAAGATCATTGGCATTGATCAGGCGAAAGAAGATGAATGGATGATTGTCTCTGCCATTGAAAGTGCTGATACATGCAAAATCATGCTCAGCGATTGTGAAAAAGCTTTTCGCGGACAATCTGATTTTTCCTTAATCGCGGAATATCCTGAAGAAGGAAAGATTCATATTGCTGATATTAAAGGCCCTCCCGATAATGGATACGGCTCAATCTGCATGAAGCATTTAAAAGAAATCGCAAGAGAGCAGAACATTCCAGTCATCACAGGTGACCTCGTCAAAAGAGATTGGAATCACGTGGACCGCTTGATTCACTTTTATGAAAAGCACCAATTTGATGTCCAAATTAATTGGGAAGAACAAAGCGGGGAAATTTATTGGGTGGACAGCTAACGCCAAAAAACCAGCGTGTGTGATAGAATATACGCTGGTTTTTGTCGAAAATGCAAATTTTTCTGAAAAATATGTGTTTTTTTGACCAAAAAAAGGGTACAATAAAAGCATCAGGCCGCCACCTGATGCTTTCTTCCAAAAAACAATAGATTACTAGTTAAGTACTTTCACTTTGACTGATTTTACGCCCCAATTTTTTGCTTGGGATTTGCTTGGTACATGTACATCAATTTTGTTACCTTTAATTGCGCCGCCAGTATCTGCTGCGGTAGCTTCACCGTAGCCTTCAACATAAACCTTACTTCCTAATGGAATGACATTAGGATCTACTGCAATGACTTTTGCATTTGGGTTTTTGTTTAAGTTTACCCCTGTTGCAGTGATACCTGAGATGCCACCATCATTTGCTGTATAAGCCGTAGCCGTTACAGTCAATTCTTTTTGTACACTTTGACTAGCAGAAGATGATTCTGCTTTAGCTGTTTCCTTTTTAGGAGCAGCTTTTTGTGTTGTTTGCTCTTTTTGGACAGGCTCCTGTTTTTGTACAGGCTCTGAGCTTACCGGAGCTGAGCTTTGACCAGCAACACTTAGTGTTGAACCAGTCACAATTATATCTGAGTTTAAGTTATTCCAAGACTTAATATCGCTAATTGACACATTGAATTTTTGAGCGATTTTCCAGAGGCTGTCCCCCTTCTGGACTTTATACTGCTCCTGAGTTTTCTCTTTTGAAGAGATTGTCAATTTATCACCTACATAAATCATGTCTGTAGATAAATTGTTCCAACCCTTTAGGTCCTTTAGAGACACATCATTTTTTTGAGAGATTCCCCAAAGTGTATCACCTTTCTTCACAGTGATTTCCTTTGCAGAAGCTTGCTGTGCTCCAAATGCTGTTGTTGAGATTGCTGCAACAGCAACCAAGGACATAATAGTCTTCTTCATAAAGTAAATCCTCCCTTGTTAGCTTTTTATGGCGGCTAACGAGTGCTATCGTAACATATGTAAATGTCAATTCAATAACAAAACGATATGTTTTAGATTACAGTTCCTTTACATGAAACATCTCTCTCCATTGGTAAATCAGACCACAAAACAGCTCAATTACCCGCCATATCAAGGTTTTGAAAGGATCAGAAACCTCCTGTTGAAAACGTGTCCAAACGCAGCGAAAAAAATTTATTTTTCTTCTTCAACCTCTTTATTTTTCTCTTTTTCTATAAATAAACGGATTTCTTCTAGAAAAACATCCCCGTATTTCTCTCTTTTTTGAGCGCCTATTCCCTTAATATGGAGAAGTTCTTCTTCTGTTTTAGGTTGAACAGCTGACATTTCCTTCAATGTTTGATCAGAAAATACAACAAATGGCGGAACGCCCTGCTCTCTCGCCAGCTTCATTCTCACCGCTCTCAGCTGCTCAAATAATGCATCGTTTTCTTGAATCGCCTCTCTTTTAACTGCCTGCTTTTTATACACAGCCTCTTGTCCGACTAACACTTTCTTCCCTTTATGTGTCACTTTTAATGTTGGGTAAGCCCCTTCAGACATGTGCAAATACTCTTCTGTAATTAGGAATTCGATGAAATCACTGATTTGCTGGGCTGATTGCTGCTTCATTAAAGCGTATGTAGGAAGACGGTCGAAACCAAGATCAAGCACTTTTTTATTTTTAGAGCCTGCCAGTACTTGAGCAATCATCATTTTTCCAAATCGCTCGTTCATTCTAACCGTACACGATAAAACCATTTGCGCTTCTCGAGTGACCTCTTCACGCTCTCTTTCATCAAGGCAATTGCTGCATTTTTGGCAAGGAGTACTTGTTGATTGATCAAAGTAGTCCATTACAAATTGCTGCAAACATTGCTCAGTATGACAGTAATCCACCATTTGTCTTAGTTTAAGCAGTTCATGCTGATAGCGCACTTCATCTTCTGTTGACTGTTCAATGAGGAAGCGCTGCATTCGTACGCCCTGCGGCGAAAACAGTAAAATACATTCACTTTCAAGACCGTCTCTGCCTGCGCGCCCAGCTTCTTGATAGTAGCTCTCAATATCCCTTGGAATTTGATGATGAATGACAAAACGAACATTTGACTTATTAATTCCCATGCCAAATGCAGATGTAGCGACCATGACCTGGATGTCATCATTTAAAAACAGGTTTTGCTGCTCTTCTCTCACATCGTCATCTAACCCGCCATGATAAATGCCAGCTTTGATCTTTTGTTTCTTTAGCCGATTGTATATGTTTTCAGCTTCTTTTCTTGTAGCTGTATAGATAATGCCGGACTCAAGCTTGTTTTTCTTCATATAATGTGTGATAAAGCGGTCACTATTTTCTCCTTTGACCACCTGAAAAGACAAATTCTCTCTAGCAAACCCAGTAAAGATGGTTTCTTCTTCGTTCATGCCAAGCTGTTCACATATATCTCGGTGGACCTTTTTCGTGGCTGTAGCCGTTAGCGCGACTATCACTGGCCTTTTTGTCAATTTATCTAAGCATTCTTGAATAAAGCGATAGCTTGGCCTAAAATCATGCCCCCACTCAGATATACAGTGCGCTTCATCAATTGCGATTAAAGGGATCGTTAACCGATCAAGGAGCTGAAAAAAACGTTCATTTTGTAAACGTTCAGGTGTGATATAAAGCAGCTGATATTCCCCATCTGCACATTTTTTCAGCCTTTTATTCATTTCAGCTGCAGAAAGTGTGCTGTTTAAAAAGGAAGATCGTATGCCCATCTCATTTAGCGCATCGACTTGATCTTTCATTAAAGAAATTAGCGGGGATACAACGATCGTTGTTCCTTCCATCATCAGGGCAGGAATCTGGTAACAAACCGATTTCCCTCCGCCTGTCGGCATAATACAGACGGTATCCTTCTGTTTGTTTACAATCGATTCAATGGCTTGTTTCTGTCCCTGCCTAAAGGTGTCAAAGCCAAAGTATTGTTTCAGGAGTGCTTCTGCTTGTTCTAACATCCAATTCCCTCTCCGTCTTTTGTTTTGTCTATTTTAACATACATTCCTTCTTCATCCGGCGGTCTGTGCAATTTCGTTTTTTCACAAAATAAAAAGCCATTTTCCGAAATGGAAAATGGCTTGAATCATCCTAGGAAAAGCTGCGGATGCCGTAATCTAAGTAAGAAAGTTTTAAACCACCACTCCTCAAAGTGGGTGTTTGCAGAAACGTTCCTGTCTTCCTCTCTAGGAGGCATGACATTCCGGCTTCAATATAAAACTCCCTATTACAGCTTAAAGGTTAAAACTTAATTAACATTACGCGCATCGCAGCCTTTAAACTATACTACACGAAAGTTAATTAAATTTCAAGAGATCTTTTTTCTTTGAAATACTCATTTATACAAGATTTTTGTCCACGAGTACATATGGAAACATTATTCTGAAAAAATTTAACCTTCTCATATATTGCTATTTTTCTTCCTCCACATCAACATCCTGCTCTTCCTCGAGTCTTTCATACGTATCTGAATGCATTTGATCCATTGTTTCTCTATTCGTTAAATCACGCATTTGATCGGAGAATGAACGGTCAAACTCGTTTGGATCTTGAGTCGTTTCCTCATTTTTCTTTGCATCAATTGAATAACGTGTATATGGAACTGCTTTTAAACGCTCATATGGGATCTCTTTTCCTGTTTTCTCACAAATCCCATATGTTCCGTCTTCCATTCGTTTCAGTGCTGCATCGATTTCACCTTCAAGTTGATCATCGACTTGATCCAGCGTTTGTTCTGTCATGCGGTCTAAATAGATGCTCCCATGATCAGCGATATGATTCCCAACACCATTTGATATCTCACTCGATTCAACGAGCATCGATTCTTCTTTCTTTTTTGATCCCTTCACATCTTCTTTTAGTTGAATCAATCTTTCGTATAAATCAGCTTGTTGTTCTTTCGTTAAGCCCACGGTCAATCACTCCTTTCTCATTACCTTCCCGCTGGAAGGGAAAAGAAAACATCAAAAAAGCCGCCGCCTATTTGGCAGCGGCTTTTTTCTCTTACAGATGGCGAAGTGCTTCTTCGATTGGTTTATCGCCTTTAATCAAGTCAAAGGACTTATTTTTCACATTCGATTCTGTTAAGCTCTCCACAAGAACAATGGCTACGTCCTCTCTTGAAATCTCGATGTTCTGATCATCTGGAATATGTTCGGCAGCTTTAATCTTTCCTGTCTTCTCCTCATGCAGCAGGGCGCCCGGACGGACAATCGTATAGGAAAGACCAGACTGTTTTAAGTGTTCATCAGCTTTTCTTTTCGCTTCATAATAAGTTTCCATACTTCCTTGCCCTTTTCCCTGGTTCGGGTCATCGGCATTATAGGAACTGAGCATAACAAAATGCTGGATGTTTTCTTTTTTCGCTGTATCAACGAGGCGTTTTGCCCCTTCTTGATCGACCGCAATGGTCTTATCCGCACCTGTTTTTGAGCCTGAACCAGCTGCAAAGATGACAGCGTCTGCTTGTTTCACAGCATCTGTCACATCTTTTTCAAGATCACCGATGACAGGTGCTGCACCAAGTTCTTTTAGCGCATCAGCTTGTTTTTCATCTCGAATGAGAGCAAGCGGCTCATGTCCTTTTTCTTTTAAATAACGAACGACAAGTCTACCTGTATGTCCATTTGCTCCTGCAACTAACACCTTCATTGTTCATTCTCCTTTCTGTATCTGTTTCATCTTTAACCTTTTTTGCTATCATTCAAACACTTAAGCAGAAAAAAGCCCTTCCCATCAGATGGGAAAGGCTCAGAAATGTGCGATCTATGAAAATAAGAACGAAGAATGAGAAAAGTGCATATGATCTATGTAATCGCAAGATTGATCAGCAAAGATGTTTTGTCAAAATGGCTTGCACATCACTCAAATCAGTCTCTTTGGAAAAGTCGAGTTCAAATACTTTTGAGCTTGTGACAAGCAGCATACCTGTGTCCTGATCAAACACGCCAGCTTCTTGAATGGCAAAACTTTCAATTGATCGATACGGCAAGGAGACCCTGACTTTCTTCTTAGAAAATACGCGGTTATCGCCAAAGATCAGTCGTTTATTTGTAAAGCAAATTTGGTCGTGACGCAGTCTGTAAA
Source organism: Bacillus sp. EB106-04-04-XG123 (assembly GCF_058791855.1). Classification (NCBI taxonomy): domain Bacteria; kingdom Bacillati; phylum Bacillota; class Bacilli; order Caryophanales; family Bacillaceae; genus Bacillus; species Bacillus sp. EB106-04-04-XG123. The sequence continues at coordinate 56,569 of NZ_JBYTDZ010000003.1, forward strand.
CAGCCTCAATTCTTTCCCCTTCAATCAATAAGGATTCGAATTTCTTATCATTTTGTTTACTGACAGAAAAAATACCCACGTAAACCCCCTCTTCCTGCATCAAATTCCTTTATGACAAAACGGCCACACGGCTCTGTGGGTACGTTTTATTCTCACTTATAGAATACGCTATAAATGATCGTTATTCCATTACGAATAGATTAAATTTCATTTAACTTTTTCTTTTTGATCCGATGCTCTTTCCTCTATTTATTTAGACTGTTGAAGCAGGAAAAAAGTTTCAGTTCTTTTCGAGAAAAAATGCTGAATCATTCCAATAAAAAAACAGTGATTATGCCAAATCACTGTTTTTAAATACCTATTCGTCTTTTGGTGTATCAATCGTTCCCTCGGCATACACATCGGAAATCTGTTCAAGCGTAATCGCCATATCAGCATCTTCGTGTTCATGCCATGCATTTTGATTTTGCTGCTCGTCATTTTGCTGCTTTTTCATCATCATCACCCTTTACTGTTTTTCTTAGTATGAGTGATGACCCTCAAAATCATTCAGCCGAAATATCTTCGAAATACTCCTTGTAATACCCGCCTACTTTACCCGTATTATCAACGACAAACAGGAATTCCTCTGTTTCATTTTTCACTTCATATGTGCTTCCAACCGTTAATGCCCGGTCGACCATATATTTTTTCGCATTTGTATGTACACATTTTACTTGTTTTAACGTTTGAGCTGTTTGCCAGTTTTGATGGATCATGATTTAAAAACTCCTTTTTTCATCTATACATTTATTGTAGCCAAATTTTCGCGAAATGCAATGAGTGTTATGGATTGCTTTCAAACATGTCGTGTAATATGATAATTGTATACGTTTACATTTTTGTGCGTATACTGTTTCGTTGCATGTCCGCTTTTCTCACCTAGAACTCGCAGAAAACAATCCATATCTTTAAGGAGGTTTGTTTATTTATGAGCTCTACAACACTTCAAATTAGTTCAAAACTCGAATCTTTTCTCCAAGGGACGAAAAAACTCTACATTAACGGTCAGTTTGTCACAAGTCACGATAATAAAACCTTTGCTACTCCTAACCCAGCCACAGGCGAAACCCTTATTGATGTATATGAAGCAGGTGAAAAAGATATTGATGAGGCAGTAAAAGCTGCAAAAAAAGCCTTTCATGGTCCTTGGCGCTCAATGTCTGCCGCTGAACGCGCCCGCCTCATGTTCAAGCTTGCTGATTTAATGGAAGAAAATCAAGAAGAGCTTGCACAGCTTGAAACTTTAGATAATGGAAAACCAATCAATGAAACAACAAATGCAGATATTCCCCTCGCTATTGAGCACATGCGCTATTATGCGGGCTGGACGACAAAAATGAATGGACAAACCATTCCTGTCAGTCAAGGATATTTTAATTATACCCGCCATGAGCCGGTTGGCGTTGTAGGACAAATCATCCCATGGAACTTCCCGCTGCTCATGGCCATGTGGAAAATGGGTGCCGCACTTGCAACAGGATGCACCATCGTTTTAAAGCCAGCCGAACAAACTCCACTCTCTGCTCTTTATTTAGCAGAATTAGTGGACAAAGCCGGCTTCCCAGAAGGCGTCATTAACATCGTTCCTGGATTTGGCGAAACAGCCGGAAATGCCTTAACTGAACATCCTGATGTGAACAAGCTTGCCTTCACAGGGTCAACAAGCGTTGGAAAATTAATTATGGAGAAAGCGGCTAAAACTATTAAAAGGGTCACATTAGAGCTTGGCGGAAAATCACCGAATATTATTTTACCTGATGCCGATTTAAAGAAAGCCATTCCAGGTGCTTTAAATGGCGTCATGTTTAACCAAGGCCAAGTATGCTGCGCGGGCTCCAGAGTCTTTGTTCACCGGAGCCAATATGATGAAGTGGTCGATCAAATGGCCAAATATGCAGGATCCCTCAAGCAAGGCGCTGGTCTTCATCAAGATACACAAATTGGACCTCTTGTAAGTAAAGAACAGCACGAACGCGTATTAGGCTATATTGAAAAAGGTAAATCCGAAGGGGCAACAGCCGTTGTCGGTGGCGATTGCCCTTATGAGGCTGGCTATTTCGTCTCCCCTACTATTTTTAAAGATGTAGAAGATGAAATGACCATTGCCAAAGAAGAAATCTTCGGACCTGTTTTATCTGCAATTCCTTACGATTCCATTGATGAAGTGGTCGAACGGGCCAACCAGTCTGAATATGGATTAGCAGCAGGACTTTGGACAGAAAACTTAAAGCATGCCCACGATATTGCTGCACGTCTTGAAGCAGGAACAATTTGGGTCAACTGCTATAATGTCTTTGATGCCGCCTCCCCGTTTGGAGGATATAAGCAATCAGGTCTTGGCAGAGAAATGGGGTCATATGCCCTTAACAACTATACAGAAGTTAAAAGTGTATGGATTAATCTCCAAGACTAATGACGCCAAGAAAGCCTTTGACCCTGTCATCGGCTCAGATCGTTGACAAAGTGCTAAAATGATTTTTATTTTAGCACTTTGTCTTCTTTTCAGCGTGATAGAAAACCTTTGCAGTCTAGGAAGGACGAGCACTGGCGCGGAGCGAATTGACATTCGTGAGCACCAGCGCACAGACCTGACACCGAATGCGAGGGTTTGTCTACACGCTGAGCCGGTGACCCTGTCATCGGCTTTTTTTGTGTTTGCATGTGACAGGCCGGCTCCTGAATATAGTATGAAAGGAAAGGAGCATGGCCGCATATGCAAGATTTTCAATTGAAAGTAAACGAATTTATCGAAGAATTGCACATACAAATGCAGCGAAGACAACGAGATGATGGCGCCTTTGTTTTCTGCTTTGAAGGTCCTATGATGACAAATGCTTTTTTGATTATGCTGTTAAAGGCTGTCGGTGATTCGGATCAGGCGTTGGTTCATCAATTAGCAGAAGCGATACGCGAAAAACAAAATGAGGATGGGTCTTTTTCTTTGTATCATGATCAAACAGGACATGTAACTGCCACTGTGCAGGGCTATTGCGGAATGCTCGTATCAGGCAGGTTTCAACAAGATGAGCCTCATATGGAAAAAGCAGCGCAATATATACGTTCAAAAGGCGGATTAAAGAACGTTCACTTTATGACAAAGTGGATGCTCGCTGTCAACGGCATGCACCCTTGGCCGTATTTCTATGCACCACTTTCCTTTTTACTCATCCCTACATACTTTCCGCTGCACTTTTATCATCTTAGTGCATATGCAAGAATTCACTTTGTACCAATGATGATTGCACTCAATAAACGATATACCTCTCATGAGACATTTCCAAGTTTGGCACACCTTGATGCAAACATGTCTAAGAATCCATTTGACTGGTTTATGGCAAGAGAAGAACGTTCCGCTCAACACTTTCTGACTTACATGCGGTCGTATACAGCACTCGACAGCCGGCTGGACTTTTTCGGATATGAAGCAGCAAAGCGATATATGTTTGATCGCCTTGAAAAAGATGGCACGCTGTACAGCTATTTAAGTGCCAGTATTTTTATGGTCTATGCACTTATGAGTCTTGGGTACTCCCCGGGACATCATCTCATTTTAAAAGCAGTCAAAGGCATGAAAAAGCTAGTCACTGTCTGTCAGGGCAGAATGTATGCAGAAAATTCCACATCCACAGTTTGGGATACAGCGCTTGTCAGTTATGCTTCTCAAAAAGCTGGCAAAAAACAAGAAGACCCAGTCATCACTAAGTCTTTCTCATACTTGCTGAACCGGCAGCAAATGAAGAAAGCAGATTGGGCGATTCATAACCGTCATGCTGCCCCGGGAGGCTTTGGTTTTTCAGATATCAACACAAATAACCCTGATTGTGATGATACGCAAATTGTCTTAAAAGCCATTCCGCGAACATACGCACCAGTTCAATGGAAACGAGGATTTCATTGGCTTCTTTCCATGCAAAACCGTGACGGCGGATTCTCTGCTTTTGAAAAAAATCAAGATCACTTCCTGCTTCGACATCTGCCGCTTGAATCTGCGGAGGATGCAGCGATCGATCCATCGACTCCCGATATTACAGGCCGGGTGCTTCATCTCATTGGTCTTGAAGAGAAAAACATGTCACCACCCGTTCACAGGCAAAAAGATCAATGTGTCAAGTGGCTCCTAGATCATCAAGAGAAAAATGGATCATGGTTTGGCAGATGGGGTGTTTGCTATATTTATGGAACGTGGGCAGCATTAACAGGACTAAAAGCTGCCGGCATCCCCTCCACCCATCCTGCTGTTCAAAAAGCGTGCCAATTTTTAAAGCAGATTCAACGAGAAGATGGCAGCTTCGGAGAATCGTGTAAAAGTGCAGAGGTAAAAACGTATGTCCCCCTCCCGTTTGGCACAGTGGTTCAGACGGCTTGGGCAGCAGAGGCACTTTTACAATATGAGAAGCCAGATGACAAAGCGATTTTAAAAGCCATCTCATTTTTGATCCATCATCAGCACACGAGTGAAGCCTTGCACTATCCAGTGGGCATTGGCCTGCCAAAGCAATTTTACATCACCTATCATAGCTACCCATTTGTCTTTCCCATGATGACTTGTTCTACATTTTTAGATGAAATGAGGCGTAAGAATGAATAAGGAACAGTATCGAATGCAGCTCAAAGAGTGGCTTAGCTCCATTCAACCCGCGATTCAAGATGACAACATCCGTCAAAAAGTAGACCATTTATGGTTTTCAATGGATGATGAACATTCCAGTGAACAAGAGTGGTACGAACTGGCAGAACGTATTTCTGAGGACATGAAACCACAAGAAGACATGCGAGAGGTAGCAGCGGGAAATCATAAGCTACCTCCTCTCCCTTACCGGTATGATGCACTAGAACCGTTTATTTCAAAAGAAATTATGTATTTGCATCACCAGAAGCATCATCAATCATATGTTGATGGTTTGAACCAAGCTGAGCTTGCATTAAAAAATGCAAGAAGAACCAATGATTTTAAAATGATCAAGCATTGGAAAAGAGAGCTTGCCTTCAATGGTGCGGGGCACTATTTACATTGTATTTTTTGGTTTTCCATGAGTCCTTCAGGAAAACGAAAGCCCACTGGACAAATGCTTCGTCTCATTGAACAATCATTTGACAGCTATGACGCATTTAAATCTCAATTTTCAGCAGCGGCCAAACAAGTAGAGGGTGTCGGCTGGGCCATTCTCGTTTGGGCGCCCAGATCCCAGCGATTAGAGATTTTACAAGCAGAACGCCATCAATTTTTGTCACAATGGGACGTAATCCCTCTTTTAGCCCTTGATGTATGGGAGCACGCCTACTATCTTCAATATCTGAATGAAAAACCGAAATACGTAGATCGTTGGTGGAATGTAGTTGACTGGCGTGAGCCAGAAGCAAGGCTTAAGCAAGCACAGCAAGTGAAGTGGACCCCTTTTTAAGACGATGCTCCATATAGGCTCATGCTTATATGGGGTATTTTTAGTTTACATAATTAAATTATCAACACCTTTATAAAGAACGGGTTGTTTTTTCAGAAAATTCGTTTAAAATAGGAAAGATATGTGAGGAAAGTGAGATGAAGCAATGAATGAACATTCTTTTAACCATTAGTCAATTTGCAGGAAGAACCTTCGCAATCTGGGTCATTATCTTTGCATGTCTTGGATTTGCTTTTCCTGACGTATTTTCTCAGATTGGACCGTATATCCCTTTTTTACTAGGAATCATTATGTTTGGGATGGGGCTTACGTTATCAGGTGAAGATTTTAAGGAGCTTTTTCGTAAACCTCTCTATGTGCTAATCGGGGTTTTGGCGCAGTACACACTCATGCCGCTGATCGCCTTTCTATTAGCTTACGGATTACGGCTGCCATCTGAAATTGCAGTAGGCGTTATTCTTGTGGGCTGCTGCCCAGGCGGTACTGCATCCAATGTCATGACCTTTTTAGCAAAAGGCAATATGGCCTTATCCGTAGCGGTCACAACTATATCGACCCTTCTTGCTCCCTTTTTAACGCCTCTTTTTATTTTTATCTTTGCAAGATCATGGTTACCTGTATCACCGGAGGCATTATTTTTGTCGATTGTCCAAGTTGTGCTTATTCCTATTATCTTAGGGGTTATTGTTAAGGTGTTTTTCAAAAAACAAGTAAACTATGCGGTTCAAGCATTGCCGCTTGTATCTGTTGCTGGAATTGTGGTGATCATTGCAGCGGTTGTCAGTGCAAATAAAGAGCAGATTCTTCAATCTGGTTTGCTGATATTGGCCGTTGTCATTTTACATAATGGGCTCGGTCTTTTATTTGGTTACCTGATCGCAAAATGGTGCAAAATGGATATCCCTTCTCAAAGAGCGATTTCGATTGAAGTAGGCATGCAAAACTCCGGGCTTGGTGCAGCCCTTGCAACAGCACATTTCTCGCCGCTCGCAGCCGTACCAAGTGCGATTTTTAGTGTGTGGCATAACTTATCTGGTTCCTGGCTTGCGACGTATTGGTCAAAACGAGGACAACCTGACAGTGAAAAGAAAAAAAGCTAGCACCTTAACAGGTGCTAGCTTTTTATAATAGAAGATTATCCTTCAAGCAATAGCTGCTCTGGATCTTCAAGCAGGTTTTTAATCGTAACGAGGAATCCAACTGCTTCTTTACCATCGACAATACGGTGGTCGTAAGAAAGAGCTAAATACATCATCGGACGGTTCTCAAAACGTTCTTCATCAATCGCCACCGGACGAAGCTGAATTTTATGCATTCCTAAAATTCCAACTTGCGGGCTGTTTAAAATCGGTGTTGAAAGCAGAGAACCAAATGTTCCGCCGTTTGTGATCGTGAATGATCCACCTTGTAACTCACTAAGAGCCAATTTGTTATCTCTTGCTTTTTTTGCAAGATGACCAATTTCTTTTTCAATTCCCGCAAATGACAATCTGTCTGCATCACGGACAACCGGTACAACAAGTCCTTCGTTTGCAGCAACAGCGATGCCGATGTCATAGAATTTCTTCAAGACAAGCTCATCACCTTGAATTTCTGCGTTAAGCAGCGGATATTTCTTCAGTGCTGCTACAACTGCTTTTGTAAAGAAGGACATGAAGCCAAGCTTGACATCATTTTGTTCTAGGAAGGCATCTTTACGACGCTTTCTTAAATCCATCACAGCTGTCATATCGACTTCATTAAATGTCGTCAGCATCGCAGCCGTTTGTTGAACTTCAACTAAACGTTTTGCAATTGTTTGTCTGCGGCGTGACATTCTTTCACGTTCAACTGGCTTTCCTGGTTGTTCAGTTTGCACCGCCGCATTTGCTTTTGGCGCGGCTTTCGGTGCACTTGCAGGTGCTTCATTCTTTTGATAAGAAGCGACATCCTGCTTTCGTACCCTGCCCAGCGGATCTACGGTTGGAATCTCAGATAAGTCTAATCCCTTCTCTCTCGCTAGTTTTCTAGCTGCAGGAGAAGCGATGGTTCTGCCATTACCAGCTTTCGGCTCTTCTTTCACTGCTTCTTCTTTTTGAGCAGCTGCCGGTTCTTCTTTCGAAGCTGGTGCAGAAGCTTGCTCAGGTGCTGGAGCTGCGGACTCGCTTCCGCCAGCTTCACCTGCTGCAATTGTTCCGATGACCTCTCCAACTTGTACAGTGTCACCAGAATCTTTGAGCACTTCTTTTAATACACCAGATTCTTCAGCAGTCAGTTCGACATTGACTTTATCTGTTTCAAGTTCCAGCAGGTACTCCCCCTGCTCCACATAATCGCCCGGCTGCTTTAGCCATTGAGCAATCGTTCCTTCCGAGATTGATTCCGCTAATTCAGGTACTTTAATTTCCGCCATTTTTCATTTCCCCCTTAGTTTTTGCGAGTCAAGCTATCAGATACAATTCGTTCTTGTTCTTTTTTATGCACAGTTGGATCACCCTCAGCCGTACTTGAACGTCTTCTTCGGCCGATGTAACGTACTTTTACTTTTTCAGGCGCAATTTCACGTAAATATGGCTCAATGTATCCCCAAGCTCCCATATTTTGCGGTTCTTCTTGCACCCATACGATTTCTTCTAAGTTTGTCAGCTTTGTTAAAATTCCTTTAATATCTTTGGCTGGGAACGGATACAGCTGTTCCACTCTTGCAACGTGAAGCCAATCTTTCGGCTCTTCCATTTGAGTAAAACGATCACTAATATCAATGGATACCTTCCCGCTAGATAGCACGAGACGCGATACTTTTTCGTGATCATGTACAAGACCTGGCTGTTCAAGAACTGGACGGAACTGTCCATCCGTTAATTCTTGGACCTCAGACAATGTGTTCGGGTTACGAAGCAGACTCTTCGGTGTCATAATGACAAGCGGACGAATCTCTTCACGAAGCAGCATTTTCGCCTGTCTTCTAAGAATATGGAAATATTGCGCTGCACTTGTCAGATTCGCAACTGTCCAGTTATTCTCAGCAGCTGATTGCAGGAAGCGCTCTGTTCTTCCACTTGAATGCTCAGGACCTTGTCCTTCATATCCATGAGGCAGCAGCATCACTAAACCTGATTTTTGTCCCCATTTTGCACGGCCAGCTGAGATAAATTGATCGAAATACACTTGAGCCGCATTTGCGAAGTCTCCGAATTGAGCTTCCCAAATCACTAACGTTTCAGGAGAATAGACATTATAACCATATTCAAATCCGATGACTGAGCCTTCTGACAGTGGACTGTTATGAACAGTAAACGATGCATTTGCATCACTCAGTTCATGAAGAGCAATAAATTCATCACCCGTTTGACTGTCGTGAAGAACAAGGTTTCTTTGAGCGAAAGTACCACGCTCTGAATCCTGTCCGGTCATTCGAATTGGCGTACCGTCTTTTAATATAGATGCAAATGCGAGTGCTTCCCCAAGTGACCATTCTACTTTACGGTCATCTGTAAACACTTTTGCACGTTTTTCAAGGATCCTTTTCAGCTTACCAAATACTTGGAAATCATTCGGCCAGCTGATCAATTCTTCATTCAGCTTTCGCAATACATCAAATTCTACTGATGTATCCACTGCTGGGAAGCCGTTTGATACAGGCTCTGGCAGTTCGATTTCTTGAATCGTATGCTCTTTCTTTGAAGGCACCTTTTTATAGGCTTCTTCTATTTTTGCCGTCACAGCCTGCTCGATTTCTTCACGCTGCTCTTTTGTCAAAAGACCTTCTGAGACAAGTTTATCTGCAAAGATATTCTTGACCGTTTTGTGCTTTCTGACCGCATCGTACAGCATTGGCTGAGTTGTAGAAGGCTCATCCATTTCGTTATGACCGTATCTGCGGTAGCCGATCAAGTCAATAAGGAAATCCTTCTTGAAACGTTTGCGGTATTCTACAGCTAGCTGAACAGCCGCTAAACACGCTTCTGGATCATCTGCATTGACGTGAACAATAGGAATCTCAAACCCTTTTGCAAGGTCACTTGCATATTTCGTCGAACGAGATTCATTGCTTTCCGTTGTAAACCCGATCATATTGTTGGCAATAATATGGATGGTTCCACCCACTTGATAGCCGACAAGTTGACTTAAATTTAATGTTTCTGCCACAATTCCTTCTCCAGGGAATGCTGCATCCCCATGAATTAAGATGGCTAACGCTTTTTCAACGTCTTGAACTGGATAGCCTTTTTGAGTACGTGATTCCTGAGCGGCACGCGTGCTTCCTTCAATGATTGGATCAATGAACTCCAAGTGACTTGGGTTATTGGCAAGCGTGACTCTCGCACTCTTTGTATCTTCGTCTTTGATTTGACGGTCAGCTCCAAGATGGTACTTAACATCCCCTGTCCATCCATAGCTGATGCCGATAGAGCCTTCTGATGGAACAAGCTCTTTATTTGGCGCATGCTGGAATTCTGAGAAAATGATCTCATATGGCTTCCCTAACACATGTGCTAATACATTTAAACGGCCTCTGTGTGCCATTCCAATGTTAATATTTGAAGTCCCTTGTGTAACGGACTCTGAAATAATTTCATCAAGTACTGGGACAAGTGCGTCTAAACCTTCTATAGAAAAGCGCTTTTGCCCAACAAATGTTTTATGAAGAAACTGCTCGAACTGCTCAACTTCTGTTAATCTCTTGAATACAGAAACTAGTTTATCTGATGGTTTTTTCTTAAATAGTTCACCAGACTCGATTGATTTTGAGAGCCAGTTTCGCTCTTCGAAGTCATGCACGTGATCAAACTCAAATGAAATGGTACGCTTATACGTATTTCTCAAATGGTTAATGGCTTCTATGCCGTTTGAAATGTGTTTTGGTGCATCCGGACTAATAATAGATATCGGAATATTCTTGACATCTTCTTCTGTTAAACCGTACTCCTTTAAAGGAAACAGTTCTTGTAATTCCTTTTCTTTGCGAAGAGGATTGACGGAAGCATTTAAATGGCCATACGTTCTGATGTCTTCTGCCAGTTTAACGACTGATGCTATCTTTTGGATTTGTTCAGAAGTAACTACGCTATTTTCTTTTTTCCCAATTTCCTCCTTCATTTCACTCGGTGGTGCACCAAGTTCATCAAATATGCCTCTTAGATCTTCATCAACACTAGTAGGATCCTGGACATACTGATCGTAGAGCTCGAGCACATAGCCGAGGTTCGGACCATGAAATTCTTCCCAACTCAACGGTTGTTTCACATCATTTTGAAACATTTTGAACACTACCCCCAACTTTGATCATCAAGTGATTGAACACTATCTCGATATAACTTCCAGAACACAATGACCAAATTTATGTAATAAAACGCTTCCAATAATATTCTACCACTGTTTTGGATTACTTTCTACATTCTTTGTTCAATTAAAGATAAAAAATTCACAGAAAAACAAAAAATTTAAATCATTCCGAAAAATAATTTGAAGAAAGGGGCAAAACCTTATGCCCCAATGCTTTTATGCAGCAGTTTCTTCAGTAGTGGATATAAAACATCTGGCAATGTATCGACATCTGGTACAAAAATGCTGAACTTGCCATACATATCTTGAATGGTTTTCATCTGTGCTTCTTCTATCGGCGAATTGGATAAAAACACATTGATCACCTCAATGCCCTTTTTCCTCGCTTCAAGAACTGCTTCATGCGTATCGACAATCCCATTTTGTTCGTAGCTGAACGCAGCTGGCTCTCCGTCTGAAAAGACAATCAGAAACTTTTGCTCTTCTCTTCGCTTTAAAATCATCTTTGTCATTTGGCGGATCGCATAACCATCCCGGTTATCCTCTTCTGGCTCAAGAGACATAATAGAAGGCCCTGCATCAAATAAAGAGTCTTTGAACGACACGACTGTGTTGAAGTAGTTTGGCTGACTTGTTTCTGTTGCGTCGTTTGTATCTTCCCAAAACCCAACAATTTGATGTGGGACTTGTACGGATTTTAACGCTTCATGAAATAGAACAATGCCTTTTTTCGTCTCGTCCATCTTGTCAAACATGCTCGCTGAACAGTCTACTAATAAGGTGAAAACAGCATCAATCTGAGAAGACGGTGCTTGTTTTTTATAGAAAAGACGCGGATTAGACTCTGTAAAGTAGCGAATCAGCTTTTTGCTGAGACGTCCCGCATGAAGGTCCGTTTTAGGCCAAGATTTTTTATGTTCAAGAGTTTTTTGGATCATTTGTTTTAAGCGTTTTTGGTAAGGCTCAATTTCCTTCGCATGCTGCTTGTATACATTGATTTGTTCTGGCATAGGCGGATCTGGTGAAATCATGACTGGAAACGCATATTTGTTCTCTTTTCCATTTTCATGACCGTCTGCTCCGCTTTCTTCACCTTCAGCCTCTTCCAGCGCCTCAAGCTTTGAATAATCTTTTCGGTGTGTTTGCTTTGCAGAGCCTTGTACAGTTCCGAGTGCCTGATCTCCGTCATCGCCTTCTCTTGCTGCATCCTTACCAAGATCACTTTTACCGCCATGCTCTAAATCAAATTGAAGGAAGCTTTTTGATGGCGCTTCGGTTTCTCGATGCCATACTTCCATGTACTCTTGGTGAATGTCTTCATCGCCTTCTTTTTCCCGGTCGACTTTGATGTCCTCACTTAATTTAGGTTTTCTTTTTAAGTCATGGAACAGTGGTTCTTTTGCCGCTTGTTCATAGTCCAATTCAGGGAAGAAAAAGTACGTATTCAGCATGTCCTTTTCAAGCAGCTCATCAAAGCCTTCCATCAATTCTTTGACAATAGCTGCAATGTCTGCTGTTGAACCCGCATCATACACACGTTCAAGACTTGACTCAATAAACGGAATCATCGGATTGATCTGCTCATGAAGAGGCGGAATCTCTTCGAGCGGAGAATCAGCTGTCAGCTTCACATAAATCGCACAAAAGAGTGCATCCGTTAATATGCTTCGTTCTTGGTTAATCGTTAATTGTGTCTTAAAGTGACGCCGGTACAGCTCTCTTCTTCGTTTAAATACCTTTTTTGTTCCTGGGCGGCCATGTTTAATCCGCTCTTCAATCCGGATATCTTCAAACAGCATAAACAATTGTTTACATACATCAGGAATGGATAATGTATGCGCATAGCGAACGATCTCCTGAAATACAGTAAGATCACTATAAACGGTCCCTACTGCACGAAGGAACACATCACTTTTCAGCCCTGCTAGCATATCTTCTTGTTTACGATCATCCCAAAAATGACTGATAAAAATTTTCTTTTCAAACGGTTCATAGTAGGACTGCACACCGTATTCAAGCTCGACATCATCACTTTTTGCTAACGTTTTAGCTAAATCCGTTAATTCCATAAATAGAAATGAATCGATTCTGCTGTCATTAAATTTGATAAATTTCACAAGTCAGAACCTCACTCGAATAATGTTTGGGTGATATTTCTTACCGCTGCTTTTTCCCGGTCATCTTCCAGTTTTTCAACAATCCCTCGTTCAACGGCACGAAGCGGCGGGATGTATTGCGCAAGATCACAAGTATCTAGGAGCGCGCGGATGGATGCTGCTTCTTCACTCACCTGTCCGTTATGAGCTTGTGTAATAAGGTCTGATGAGAGCTGAACGAATTGATCAATTAACCGCTCATCCTTTAAAACAGATTGAGATTGCAGCACATCTTTCAGGATACCGCCGCCGATATATGGAACGTCAATGACAACAAATCGGTTTTTTAACGCTTCATTTAGAGGCACTGTGCCGACATACCCTTCATTGATTGCCGCAATGACGCCAAAGCCTTCCTCTGCTCGAACAACCTCACCTGTAAATGGGTTTGTCATCATTTTTCTGTAGTCGAGTACACCATTTAAAATAGGAAGTGTTTCTGGCTTCGCCATGTTAATTTCATCAATATATAAAAGATGGCCTTTTTTCATTGCTTTTGTCACAGGTCCTTCGATGAATTCAATCGAAGCCACCTGACCATCATTATGAATGGTTTTATAGCCAATCAAGCTTTCTGCATCAAGATCAACCGAGCAGTTCACACTGTGCATCGGCTGCTGAAAGAAAGCGGATAATGTTTCTGCTAGTTTTGTTTTACCTGAGCCGGTCGGCCCCTTTAAAAGAACGTTTTTTCCTAGTGCTAATGCAATCATGGCATCTTGAATGATAGAAGTATCCTGTGATTCATAGCCGCCTGTTCCAATAAGTGGACGAAATTCTTCTTCCAGCCCTTTTGCTTTTGCTTCAATCATTGCTTGAATTTCTTCTGGGAGTGATTGTTCGTTAAACATGTATGATTAATTCCTCTCTTCGATCATTTTCCTCACCAAGTATACTAAAAAAACCTTTATGCACTCAATACATAAAGGTTAGACTTCTGTTATTTTACCATTTCTTTTGTCATTGATCCGCAAGCGATGCGTTTCCCTGAGTTTCCAGAAGGGTTACTTAAATAATCATCTGCTTCTGCATGAATAATAAAGCTTCGCCCATTTTGATCGATTAATTGATTTGGGCCTCCCTTTAACGTCACATTTGGTACGTTCACGACAACATCGATTTGTCCATCTGCCCCTACCTCTAAATTAGGCATATCTCCAGCATGGTGCCCTTTTGGATTGTCAAAACCATGTTCTCTATGGGTTGGATTAAAGTGAGCTCCTGCCGTTTCAAAATCTGGCGTTTCACATATTCCTGTTTCATGAATATGAAAACCGTGAGGACCTGGCGGCAGCCCTTTCGCATTCACATGCAAATCCAGCCCATTTTCTGAGGATTCTCTGATTTCAATGCTTCCTATTTTTTGCCCGCTTTCGTTTATGAGTGACGTCGTGACTGGTGATTGTTTAGGTGCGGCAACTTCGCTTGTTTCTTCTGTCATTTCTTTTTTCGGCGGTGCATGACATGCTGACGCAGTAAAGACCAAACATATCATGATCATCCACACTGACTTTTTCATTTATGACTGCCCCCTTTTGTTATCAGTATGGACAATCACAGCAGCAGGCAAACAAAAAAAGCCGAAAATCGGCTTTTTTTAGAAGAAACGTTTTGCACCTAAGTAGGCTTTTTTCCAATATGGGTTGCTTAAGTTCGAGATCCCTACTCCATTGTCACTTGCATGAAGGAAATCTCCCCCGCCAAGGTATAGTCCCATATGAGAAGGGCCCGCTTTATACGTTGTAAAATAAACAAAATCTCCAACTTGTGGTGTGCTAACAGAAGTCATCATATTCCAGTAGCCTGCTGTGCTTAGTCTGGATACAGATGAAACTTTGTTAATGAGATAGTAAACAAAGCCGCTGCAGTCAAATCCTGCTGGAGTATTACCACCCCATCTGTAAGGAACGCCTGTCAGCTTTTTCCCCTCTTGGATCATTGTCGTGATCTTTGCGTTCATTGGTACATCGTTTTTGTTATTGTTGACCGGAGTTGTTGAACCGTTAGACGTAGATCCGTTCGATCCAGTTGAGCCGGAAACTGCACCATTAATTTTTAATACTTGTCCAATTCTAAGCACATCACTTTTCAAGCTGTTGGCTGTGCGGATGGATTGAACCTGTACTTTGAATTGATTCGCAATTTTCCATAACGAATCGCCTGATTTTACAGTATAAGATGTTGTTTTCCCGCTAGAAGACTGGTTACTGTTTGAATTGCTTGGTTTAGTAGGTTTTGACTGACTTGGTTTTGATGCAGCCGTCCCTTTGACTTTCAATACTTGATTCGGATAAATCATATCAGATTTTAATCCGTTCAATGTTTTGATTTCACCAATCGACATATTTAGCGAATTCGCAATTTTCCAAAGAGAATCCCCTAATTTAACCTTGTATGTACTTGAAGACGATGAACTATTTGAGTTCGTTGTCTTATTGCTTGAGCTGGAGTTTGAAGATGAGTTTGAATTTGATGACTGGCTTCCGCTCGTCTTCGTGCTGCCAGATACCTTTAGCTTTTGACCAGGACGAATCAAGTCGCTGTTTAAGCTGTTTAGGCTTTTTAAGCTCGCAACTGACATTTTATGATTTTTTGCAATCAGCCATAAAGAATCTCCAAGCTTTACAGTATAGCTGGAAGTCGTTGAAGCACTTGATTTCGTTGATTTTGAACTTGTTGATGAGCTCGATTTTTTGCTTTTTGCACCAGGAATTTTTAAGCTTTGGCCTGCAAAAATCATCGTTGTTTTTAATTGATTAAGAGATTGAAGCTCCGAAATACTTGTATTGTACTGTTCGGCAATCTTCCAAAGTGAGTCACCGCTTTTCACCTTGATCGTCTGTGCTTCTGCCGGTGCAGCAAACACAGCTGAGCCAGCGATCGCTGAAACTGTGAGGCCGGTTACTACTTTTTTCTTCATAAAGAAATCTCCGCCTTTCGTAATTTGGTTCATTAAGACTTATGTACTAGTTTCGAGTTTAGCATTTAATGTTTCTGCTTCTCTTGCACTATTTTATCTTTATTTCTATTATATTACTCGACATGAAGACGTTGGGCAATAACAAATAGGCTAAAGCAGCCAACTCAAAATGCTAAAAAGCAAAGCCATATCGTTTCTATCGGCTGTTTGTTTTATTTATAAACATTTTTTAAGGAATTTTTAAGTTGACGTTTAGAAATTTGTCAAAACAAGCACGCTGCTAGTTTCATAGTTCTATTCTACATGACAAATTTTTCTGTATCAAATGACTTTTTGCTTAATTGGCTATTTTTTCTCCACAAATAAAAAAGCATCCTTCCGAATGAAGAATGCAGCGTTCGTTTTTATTTTCTTATTTCCGGATCTTTTACGGTAAGCGGATAAAGCACGCCTTCTTTCGCAAACGACATTTTTCCCGTTTCTTCTGATACGACAAGAACAAGTGCATCGGTCATACCAGAGAGTCCGATCGCTGCCCTGTGCCTTGTGCCGAGCGACGGGCTCACTTTTTTTGATGTAAGCGGCAGCACATTTGCAGCAGAAACAAGTGTATTTTCTTTGACTAAAAGAGCACCATCATGAAGTGGATTTCCCGGGTAAAAAATGCTTTCTATTAAGGAAGCACTAATTTTCGCATGAAGATTTGTCCCTTTTTGAATAAAATCCTCAACCTCATCCCTTCTTTGGATCACAATGAGTGCGCCATGCTTTTGTTTTGATAAATTCTCGATAGCTAAAGAAAATTGAGCAAATCCTGGTGTGAATTCTTCCATATACGCTTGTAAATAAAACGACGAAGCCTCAGCATGCATTTCATTAAACTGATCATGCAATGATTCGAGATCACAAAGTAAGCACTGCTCTGTTTCATCAAGAGAATCAATGATGTCACTTGCATCCTTCATAATGTTCATCAAGTGTGTTCTCATTCCTGCTTTAAATATGACTTCTTCGTTCGTCCGGTGGATCATCTGACCTTTTCCCTCCTTCTTTCGCTTGTTGTTATAAAATAGCAAATTGTGCACATTCTATTTGTATGGAGGTGAGCTTAATATGACCATTCAGAAAATCATCCAATATGCTTGCAGCATTTTAGGTGTTGTCAGTCTTTCTTTTATTTATGCCCAAATGTTTAAAAAAACGAAGCCATCTAAGAAAAATAATCCGACGGAGAATTGATTTTTTTACATAGCATGATATAATTCCTCTCGTTATTTCTGTTCAGAGAGGAACTTATGATGAGAGAAACGAATAGCATTCGAGCAAAGCTGACACTATTTTTAACCATTTTGATTCCGATTTTAATCACCCAAGCAGGTCTTTCACTTATTACCTTTTTAGATACGGTGATGTCTGGAAAAGTAAGTGCAGAAGACCTTGCGGGGGTTGCGATCGGTTCTAGTATTTGGACACCTGTTTATACAGGACTTGCCGGTATTTTGATGGCTGTTACTCCGATTGTGGCTCAGCTGATGGGAGCTGGGCATAAAGAAGATGTTCCCCGGGCTGTCTTTCAGGCGATCTATTTGTCCTTTCTTTTAAGTATCGCTGTGATTGTCATTGGTACGATCAGCGTTCCTTATATACTCGGAGGACTTGGACTCGAGCAATCTGTAGAGGATATTGCCCGGCATTTTCTCAGCTTTCTTGCGTTTGGCATCATCCCGCTGTTTGGTTATTCGGTGCTAAGGTCATTTATTGATGCGCTAGGGAAAACACGTGTGACGATGTTCATCACGCTCACAGCACTTCCTATTAACTTTGTTTTAAATTACGTATTGATTTTTGGGAATTTTGGCTTTCCAAAGCTTGGCGGTGCGGGTGCCGGCCTTGCATCTGCAATGACGTATTGGGCGATTTTCATCATGAGTATTTGTATTGTCATTAAAGCAGAGCCATTCGCCTCATTTCGTTTGTTTCAAAAACTGCCTCGAATCAATATCTCCCGTGTAGGGCAAATACTGAAAATTGGCCTTCCTATCGGGTTTGCGATCTTTTTTGAAACGAGTATCTTTGCAGCAGTGACGCTGTTAATGGGTCACTTTGATACCATTACAATCGCCAGTCACCAAGCAGCGATGAACTTTGCTTCTATTCTTTATATTTTACCGCTTAGTATCTCAATGGCGTTAACGATCGTTGTTGGGTTTGAAGCGGGGGCTAAGAGATATAAAGACGCGCAAAGCTACAGCTATATCGGCATTGGTACGGCGGTATTATTCTCATTATGTACGGCCGCACTTATTTTGTTATTCAGACCTGAGATCGCTGGTTTATATACAGCTGAATCAGCTGTTTTACAAATGACACAGCACTTTTTGATTTACGCGATCTTCTTCCAGCTGTCAGATGCAATTGCTGCACCCATTCAAGGGGCTCTGCGCGGCTATAAAGACGTGAATTATACGCTGATTGCTGCTTTTGTCTCTTACTGGGTCATCGGTCTTCCTGCCGGTTATCTCATTGGCACATATACCTCCTTTGGTGCGTTTGGTTATTGGATAGGGCTGATTGCCGGTCTTGCCGCAGGTGCCATCGTCCTCTTTATCCGTCTTAGGTTGATTCAAAAACGTCAACTTCGATATGTATCAAATCACTAAATACAAAACAAAAGCAGCTGATATTTGTCAGCTGCTTTTGCGTTTAATCATTCCATTGGTACGTCCAGAAAATTTCTTCATCAAACCATTTTTGGACGACTGGTTCTTTGTTTTTCAGTTTTTGTTCCAGTTCTCTCAGCATGCCTTCTGTTTGCGTTCTATGCGCTCTCAGTGCATTTAATTTGATATCTGCAACATCTGTAATATCAATGACAATATCCGCATTTCCAAGCACTTCTTCTCTATTTTTCGTAATGGCCATGCAGTATGTGACAGGCCGGTCTTCTTTTTTCTTGCGGTATAGAGCACGAATCACAGCTTCGCCTGTCGCATCATGATCAGGGTGTACACCGTGTCCTGGATAAAACGTCACAATGAGTGTCGGTTTGACTTCATCAATGATGGATTCCATCACATCTGCCAAATACTCGTCGTCTTCAAATTCCAATGTTTTATCACGCAAGCCAAGCATACGTAAGTCTGTGATATCCATTTCTTTGCAGGCATTGATTAATTCCTGTTTTCTTAATTCCGGAAGTGTTTCACGGTTAGCATATGTTGGGCTTCCCATATTTCTGCCCATTTCTCCAAGTGTCCCGCATGCATATGTGACGGGAATTCCGCGTTTTCTGCTTTGTGCAATGAGACCTGCAACCCCAAAGGATTCATCATCGGGGTGAGGCAGCATCACTAGTACATGTTCGTTCATGACTCGTCACCCTTTCTTCTACACCTGAAATGGTGTTTCACTAATTTGTAATGAGATCGCTAGTTTCCCGTCTGGCAAGTGCCCAGCTAAAAGCAGGCGGCCTTGGTCATCAAACACATAATCGGTTAATCCTTCTGCGTAAATCCAGCCGTCTTCTGTTTTCATTCCAACACGGTATGGACCTTGTCCTTTTATTTTCGCCTGTGAATAGACGACTTTCGCGTTGCGGATATATGCCACAACCGTCATATTTTGTTCGTTTACATGAGCTGAATAAGAACCAGTTGTCGTTTCAAGATGAACGAAGACTGGACGATTTAAAAACGATTCAAGATGTGCTGTGACATCTTCCGTTTGAATTGGTTTCATGAGTGGTTCCTTCCTTCATTTTGAATTAATTCTCGCAGCTTTTTTGTATGTAAGCTGATCAGCTGCAGCTGATGATCATGCTTAAGCTCACTTTCTAAAATTCTCTCCACAGCAAGCACATACTTTTTGTGTAATGATTTCCTCGCCCTCGGATGAGTTCGTGCATCAAGTAAATCATCACATATGGCCTCGTGTAAAGAAGACATATCATCAACATCAAGCTGACGATTTTTCCATAAAGATTGATAGGCGGCTGCAAGCTCATGAGCTGACGTCATATGATCACCTCTACAGTTTTGGTAACAACTTATTATGACATGATCCGCCTGCAAAAAAAAGCAAACTGCTCGTTTGGCTTAATGAGAATTGGCAGTTTTTTTCATGCGTAATTGAGAGGTGGTAAACAGTAAAATCGCCACCCAAATACAAAGAAACGTCACAATTTTAGCTGCGGATAAGTGTTCGTGATAGACAAACAGCCCTAAAAACAGCGTAATTGTCGGTGCAATGTATTGCAAAATGCCCACTTGATAAAGAGGGATTCTTTTTGCGCCTTCTGAAAATAAAAGAAGCGGCACGGCTGTAAAAACGCCTGCAAAAAATAAAAGTCCGAGCGATCCGAAGCTGTTAGGATTCATAGTCACAACAGGTTCTTTTAAGAAAAATAATAAGTACACTAGTGCAGCCGGTGCGAGAAGCAGCGTTTCAATCGTCAAACCAATCGCGCTCGTGAAGCTCATCCTTTTTTTAATCAGACCATAAAAACCGAAGCTAAAGGCTAATAAGAAAGCAACGACAGGAAATGACCCGTATTGAACTGTTGAAAGGATCACCCCAAATGCGGCAATGAGGATGGCAATGGTTTGCCATTTATTTAGTCGTTCTTTTAAGAAAATAATCCCTAATAGAACGGATACAAGCGGATTAATATAGTACCCTAAACTTGCTTCTAGCATAAGACCATGATTGACTGCCCAAATATATACATACCAGTTGACCGAAATTAAAATAGCAGATAAAAGTAATGAAAAAAATGCTTTACCATCCAGTATGAGACCCTTTACTGTCTGCATCGCTGGGCGGACTTGTTTTAGATACAAAAGAATACCGCACATAAACACAAATGACCATACAATTCTGTGCGCTAAAATTTCGCCTGACGAAATATGCTCCATCAGCTTCCAATATAACGGGAATAAACCCCAGAGTGTAAAAGATGCTGCCGTGTAGAGAACACCTTTTGAATGCTGTTCGTTCAATGTAACCATCCCTTTCTAAATCTAACGTATATTATAGCACGCACGCTGGCGAATGGGCATATACTAATTCAGGGCATTTAGAAAGGATGATTCGCATGTTCGACTGGAACCGATTATTCCCTTTTCAAAAGCAGTTCTCAAAAGAAGCCTTAAAGAATTCAGATCCTAAAGACGTTGAGCAGTATGTCAATCAAGTCATGGAAAGTGTATTCGGCTCCAATTATCCTGCTCAGTTCCCATTTCAGGACCCCCTATCTCAAAATCAAAAAACAAGAGAAACTGACGTTCAAAAAGAAAAAGAGCCAGAAGTCGAAGTGTTCGAGACGACTGATCATGTGTTTGTCAAAATTGAACTTGCTCGTCCGAACACAGAAAAAGTCAAAATCAAACATACAGCCAATCTGCTGTTTATTGATCATTTTCCTGAAGAAGGGGCGCAGAAAAAAGTCGTCCTCCCCGCTGCTGTGAAGCGAAAAGGAACGAAGGCGTCGTATCAAGACGGTATATTGGAAATTATGTTTTTAAAGCATGATGATCCAGGAATTTCTGAAATTGATATTCCATTATAAAAAGCCTGCTTTAGAATGGAAGCAGGCTTACTCTTTTTTCTTAATAATATGGTGGATATCCGCCGCCATAAGGTGGTGGAGCAGGCGGTGGTGGCGGGGGGTAATATGGACGGGGATAATTAAAAATCGCACTTCCTAGAAATCCGCCAAGCAGTCCGCCGACCAAAGGAGCGCCAAAACCAAAAAACAAAGGGACTCTGGATTCATATGGCGGAATGCCAGGGGCGCCGCCTCGAAAATACGGAGTATGAGGGTACATGCATTTCTCCTCCTTTGTCATGTGCCTAACATCAGCATATTCATCAAGAGTCAAAATGTTTGGGCAAACCTGAAACTAGGCTTGCTCCTTTTTGCCGTGAGAGTCTGTATACTCCCCTGCCCACCGAGATACCTCATGAAACACATCATGTAACGCATTCCCTTTTTCAGTTAAGCTGTAAATGACTTTGACAGGCGTCTCAGGCAGGACAGTCCGCTCTATAATTCCTTCTTGCTCGAGCTCTTTTAAACGCTCTGCAAGCATTTTTTGACTGATAGATGGAATCGTGTCTGTGAGGTCTTTAAAACGCTTTGGACCATCAAGCAATACATGTATAATAAGCCCATTCCACCTTTTGCCTAGGAGTAAAAAAGCTTGCTGAATGTGTGGACATAATTGGAATTCCATAAATTTCAGCCTTTCTTTTCATGATTGTTTGACAAACTAACGGTGTACAATTTAAAATATCTCTAGTTACAATAAGTAAGTTTCTCACTTTTTAGTTATTGTACCATACTATTTGCAAAAACGGGAGGAAATATCCATATGGCGACCGATCAAAAAACGATTGACATCTTAAAACAAAGAGCTTCAGTAAAAGAGTATGATACTACTCATGAAATGACAAAAGAAGAGTTAACAGAGCTTCTTGAAATCACAACAAAAGCACCTTCTGCTTGGAACCTTCAACATTGGCACTTCACTGTTTTCCATAGTGCTGAAGCAAAAGCAAAGTTACTTCCAATTGCGTACAACCAAAAGCAAGTATCACAAGCATCAGCTGTTATTGCAGTTTTAGGTGACCTTGAAGCTAACCAAAATGGCGAAAAAATCTACAGTGAGCTGGCTGAACAAGGCTTTATTACTGAAGACATTAAAGAAACATTGATGACTCAAATCAATGGCGCATATCAAAGCGAGCAATATGCACGAGAAGCAGCCTATTCAAATGCTTCATTAGCTGCTATGCAATTAATGATTGCGGCAAAAGCAATGGGCTATGATACGTGTGCAATGGGTGGCTTCAGTAAAGAAGCATACATCAAGGAATTCAATGTAAGCGGCCGCTACGACCCGGTGATGCTGATTTCTGTTGGTAAAGCAGCAAAAGAAGCTCATAAAAGCAATCGTTTCGACATCGAAGAAGTATCTGATTTCCTTTAAAAATTGGCAAGGTCTCAGCTTTTATGCTGGGGCTTTTTTATTTGTTTTAAATATTATTTCTACATACTTTCTTTCCCCTTCTCCCTCTTTACATCTTCACTCTTTCTCCTTTTTAAGAATGAAAGCGTTATATTAGTATGATATTCACCAAAATGATTGTTTTTTCTGAAAATGGTCTTGTGATCTAATCTGACAACTGCTATTATTATGAAATTACAAAATATTCAGGAGGAAATCATGAACAAAAAATTGATGCTGGCACTACTTATCGCGATTCCATTCATTGGACAGCTCGCATTACTGCCATTTGCGAACCGCATTCATCCATTTGTCATCGGCCTGCCCTTTTTCCACTTCTGGCTCTTACTATGGATTGTACTCACACCAATTTGCACATTTATCATTTATAAGATGCAACATTCAAATGGAGGAACTGACTAATGCAAGGAAATTTAACAGCTTTATTGATTACTGCAAGTATTATTTTCATCGTCGTGGTCATCGGTTTTGCCGCTGGTCGTGACAAATCATCAAGACAGTCAGTAGAAGAATGGTCTGTCGGCGGGAGAAAATTTGGCGGACTGCTTGTCTGGTTCCTGGTTGGCGCAGACTTATATACAGCTTATACCTTTTTAGGGCTTACAAGTACAGCTTATACAGCTGGAAGTGTCGCTTTTTTCGCTATTCCGTATTCAGTCCTAGCTTATTTTATTGCTTATTTCTTTTTACCGAAACTATGGACGGTAGCGAAAAGTCACAACCTTACAACACTTGCCGATTATGCACGTGAGCGGTTTGACAGCAAGCTGTTATCTAGTTTGATTGCGATTGTTGGGGTACTTATGCTGATTCCTTATATTTGTCTTCAGCTGAGCGGGATTCAAGATACGTTAACTGTCGCTGGAACTAATTATATTAATGTCAATGCAGTTGTTATCATTTCATTTATTTTAGTCGCACTTTATACATTTTTCAGTGGTATTAAAGGTCCTACATATACAGCCATTATTAAGGATATTCTCGTTTGGGTGATCATGCTGTTTATGGTGGTATCACTGCCAATTATTCATTTTAACGGCTGGACACCGATGATGAACACGTTAGCCAAAGAAGCGCCTCAGCTTCTCACGATCCCTGAAGGCGGCCCTAAGGGGATTTTATGGTTCATTACTGCTTCAGGCGTTTCTGCCCTTGCTTTGTTTATGTGGGCACACGCGGCAACTGGGGTTTTTACAGCCAAAAGCGCAGATGCCATCCGTAAAAACAGCATGTTTTTGCCTCTTTATAATATTGTATTGATTTTGGTCATCTTCCTTGGATTTATTGCCTTTTTAGTCTTACCAGAAGATACAAATCCAAGATTTGCTCTTCTTCATTTAATTCAAACATCATATGGCGGCGTGATGCAGGGGCTTGCTTATTCAACGATTGCCTTGGCTTCCCTGATTCCATGCTCCATCATGGCTATTGGCGCATCGAATTTATTTGCCAATAATTTATACCGTGACTTAATTCATCCGAATGTGTCACCTAAAAGATTGACCATCATTACACGTTCGATGGTGTTTATCGTCATCGGGCTCGCTCTTTTATTCGGAATGCTGTTCCCAACTGCACTTGTCACACTTCAGCTCATTGGTGTTTCAGGAATGGTCCAAATCTTCCCTGCTATTGCCATCAGCTTATTCTGGAAAAAACAATCGAGAGAAGCAACGATTGCTGGGTTAGTCATTGGAATCATCGTCACCTTTACAGCGAATATCTCACAAGTCACGTTCGGCCTTTATGAAGGTTTTCTTGGTTTACTAGCAAACGTCGTAGTCATCTTGATTTTAAATCCATTCTTCCAAAAGAAGGTCACATCCAATTCTGTCATGAATGAACTATTTGAAAAGGATGATGAAAAAACAGAAGCGATCACAAGATAAGAAAAAGCAGTCCCCTGATGAGGACTGCTTTCATCTTGTAGACAAAGTCTACAAGATTTTTTGTATAACACAATTCCAATGTACATGCTGGTGTTTTATTTTTTTACGGCATGAATGTAATGAATGGTCTCAAAAGCTGATAGGTAATCTTCTCTATTGTTAAAATACAGTTTATTAATTTTTTCAGGTGATAAATGTTCACAAATGAGTAAATCTGATTTCTCTAACACCTTTTCGATTTCAAAGTACGAAAAACATGATTTCATCGGTTCTCCGCCTATTGAAGCCATTTTCACCATATTTTCAACTCTATTAGAGGTTCCTTTTTCTTCAAATAGTTTTTCATCTGCATAATCAAAAACGATTGAACTTCCTGATGGAACCTTGGTGAATAAATAATCTATTAAGCTTGAAACTTCCTCTTTCGTTAAATAGTAAGAAACCCCTAGAAGACTAAAGAACGTCTTTTTGTTTTCAAATCCTTGACCTATTAGGTTTTGATAGGACAAATTTTTGGTGAAGTCCATAGAAACAAAATGAAGATTACTTGGGATTTTTAAGTTAGCCTCGTCCAATCTTTGCTTTTTAAATTCCTGTGTAGTGGGATGATCAATTTCAAATATTTCTAAGCTGTTTTCCAATTCTGAATGTCGGAAACTAAAAGTATCTAATCCAGCGCCAAGTATGACATATTGTCTTAATCCTAACGTTACCTCATGAAGCATTACTTTTTCGCAATACGCAGCACGTGATAAGGTTATTGGAGACAGCTGGACTTGTGTAATCCATTTTAATATTTCTTCTGTATTTCCCTCGAATTTTTGTGCGATATCTTTGTTGAAGAAATGTATGCCTTGAACCATATTTTCTTTGATGTCATTGAATTCTTTTTCAGAAATTAATTCTTTAGCTATATAATCATTAAAGATTTTAGGCGTATCAAATTGACTATGATAGGATCTAGCAAAAGCCGATATTAACGAAGTGACACTGGGCTCATCTTTCTTCATACAAACACACTCCTTTATTTTAGACAAAAAAATAGGATTCTCCTGGCCAGGAGAATCCTATTATATATTCTAAAAACAAGAAAGTGAATTATAGCATAATTACATTATTTTGTCAAGTTTAAAATAGTCTTTTTTCATCCCAATATTAACACCTAACAGCGTTACATGGATCAAAAATGAAAGTATGCTTACTTTCACTACCATGAATTTTAAAAGAAAGCAAACTAGACATGGAAAGAACCTGTTCAGCATAATGTTTTTATACAAACTTAAAGCAGTCCCCTGATGAGGACTGCTTTTTCTTTATTTCATTTCTTTTTTCAAGACCTCAATGGCTTTTTTCATTTGTGTATCGTTGTTCTTTAACTTATCTTGGATCTTTGTCATCAGAACGGTCGTTGTATCTCCTGTCAGAATACCGTCTGCCTTTAAATCGTTGTCTGTTTGGAAGCTTTTGACGATAGACTGGAATGCTTGATCGTACTCACCGTTTGCTTTAGCTTTGTAGCCGAGCGCTTGGAACATTTTTTGAGCAGCTTTGACTTCATCTCCATTGTCCTTTAGCTCATACGATTTTTTCGGGCTTAAGTACGGCAGCTTTGCATAACTTGGAAGAGCTGCTTTGACCTGTGGTTCGATTCCTTTTTTGTGAATCCAAGAACCGTCTGGAGTCAGCCATTTTGCAATGGTTAACTTGACACTAGAACCGTCATTATAGTTTTGCGCATTTTGAACAGTTCCTTTGCCGAACGTCTTTTCACCCACAATTTGAATGCCTGAAGATTGGTGCAGAGCCGCCGCCATGATTTCAGCAGCGCTGGCTGAGCCGCCATTTACAAGAACAACTGCCGGCTGATGGACTTTGCGTTCTTTTTCAGCCTTGTACACTTGTTTCTTCCCTTTTTCTTCAACCTGCATAATGACTTTCCCTTTATCGATAAAGTCATTGCTCATTTCAATGGCTTCTGTCATAATGCCGCCTGGATTATCTCTTAGGTCAATGACAAAACCTTTCGCCCCTTTTTTCTCGAGGTCATCAATTGCTTTATCCAGCTCTTTCGATGTAGTTTCAGCAAAGGACGTAATTTGGATTTCTCCTATTTTGTCTTTTGTGAGTTTGGCATACACCGTTTCAAGCGGAATCGTGTCTCTTGTGATGGTCACATCTACATCGCCCACTCCTTGACGGTTGAGATGCAGCTGGACATCCGTTCCTTTTTTTCCTCTAATGAGAGAGACTGCTTTATTGACCGACATTCCTTTGGTGCTTTTTCCATCCACTTTTAAAATATGATCATGAGGTTTCAAACCAGCTTTTTCAGCAGGAGAGCCTTTAATCGGTGCGACAATTAAAATTTGTCCATCCTTCTCTTCTACTTGTGCACCAATTCCTTCAAATGATGAAGAAATGGTGTTGTTAAATCCTTCGGCTTCCTCCTGATCCATATATGTAGAGTATGGATCATCAAGTGATGCAATCATTCCTTGGATCGCACCATCTACTAGTTTTTGATCATCCGTTTTTTCGTAATACTCATCCTTTACCTTCGTATACGCAGCCATGAGTTTACTAAACTTCTCGTCTCCAGAGACGCTGACAGCACCTTGTTTTGTGATCACAAATGTAATCGCAGAGGACAGTGCAGCAGTCACCAGAATGGCTACCACGAACTTCATTTGTTTTTTCAAAAAAACACCACCTTTATCTCCTTTCATTATTATCAAGGACGATGCTTCATCCGTCAACCAAAGGATCAACTTCTACTTGAAAAGATAAGCCATTTGCTCCTTTATTGCATAATCTTTAGAGAGGAACAGGATAAGGAAAGAAGGGATGATATGAGTGATTATGTAGAAATGCTTGCCTATTTTGGCGTATCAGGTGCCCATCCTGGCGGAATTGAGTTAACAAAAACGATGATTGAGCATATAAAACTGCCGCCTCATGCACGTATACTGGATGCCGGATGCGGTACAGGACAGACGGCCGCCTATTTAGGAAATATAGGTTATCAGGTGGAGGCCATTGATACGCATCCATTGATGATTGAAAAGGCGAACCTGCGATTCAAGCGTGAGGAACTGCCAACCCGCGCCTTAGAGGCATCCATTGAGCAGCTGCCCTTTCCAGATCAAGCGTTCTCTCTACTCATCAGTGAATCTGTTTTAAGCTTTACCAAGCTGCCTGCTGCACTTGCTGAGATCAAACGCGTCCTTGCTCCTGGCAGTCAATTGATTGCAAATGAAGCTGTGTTAAAAGCCCCTCTTACACGTGAAGAGATGGCAATTGTTCGAGATTTTTACGGTTTTCACTCGCTCTTGTCGCTTGAAGAATGGAAGGAGCAGTTAACAGCAGCTGGCTTCCGTGACATTCAGATTCTCTCATTCGATGAACACATGGTGCAGGAGGAACCAACAGAAATGGAATTATCTGAACACATACCACCTTCTCTATACGAGACGCTGCAAACACACTACGATCTCATTCAAGCACACCGAGAGCAGCTAAGTCACATTCTATTTGCATGTACCGTATAAAATGAGCGAATCTCCTATATGTTTTGTCCAAACTCTATGAGGTCTCTCGCATAGGATAAGAGTGAAAAGAGTTTGTCATAAGGAGGAAAAACATGGAGCGCTATCACAAGCTTTGTCAGCAGCACATGGGGAAAGTCGCTAGAATCACAGATCGTAACGGCAAAGTACATGTCGGACGCATTGAGCGTGTGACAAACCGCAAAGTTTATATTCGTCCAGTCGGCGGGTCTCGCGGGGGCTTTGGCTTTGGCTATTGGGGCGGATATTATGGCTGGGGTGCAGCTTATGGCATCGGACTCGGTTTCATTACCGGCTTCGCATTAGCAGGATTGTTCTTTTTTTAAAAGAAGAATAAAAGAAGGCCTCCCGAATAACTGGGAGGCCTTTTACTTGTTTAGATTTTCTTTACTTTGTTCATGTATTCTTCAAATGTTAAATCGTGATCATGCATCGCTTTTGCGGCTTCTTTTCCCACATATCGCAAATGCCACGGCTCATATTCGTATTTCGTAATGTCTTCTTTTCCTTTTGGATAACGGATGATAAAGCCATATTTATAGGCGTTTTTAGCCACCCATTTGCCATCTGGTGTTTCACCAAACTTTTCAGAGATCTCAAAGCCGGCACTTTTTGAGGAAATGTCCATGGCAAGACCTGTTTGATGTTCACTTTCCCCTGGTAAAGCAACTGCTTCTTGTGCTTTTTCTTTGCCTTTTAATTTGACCTCACTATCAAAAATGACTTTTTGACGATCATAGGAGCGATAGCCAGATACTGCAGCAAGCTCGAAGTTTTCCTTTTTTGCACCTTTGAATAACTTCTCAAGCGCTTCCGCTGCTTCTTTGCGAATATATCGCTTTTCAATATCTTCCGAAAAAGAGAATTCTACTTTTGGCACAACGAGATCAGAAGGTTTATAGGTTCCTGGCAATGCATAATCTTTGTTGACAAGTGCTAGCACATTTTCAGGATTTTGAATGGTTTTTAGACCACTCACAACCTTGATGTCATTGAAATATTCACTCTTTAACGTCAGCTCTTGATTCGATGAATCTGCCTTATCGTTTGAGTTGTGCTGGGGAGATGAACTTGCTGCGTTTTTTTGTTCGTTTGTTTTGTTTGATTCAGATGTACCGCTTTTTTGATCCAGCAACTGGCAGCCTGATAGTGCGGCTGTCAAACCAAGAATCGATGCGATTGAGAGTATTTTGTAGCTTTTCTTCATGACATACCTTCCTTTTGCTCTTCTAAAAAAATAAAGATGCGCTACATAGTAGCACACCCTTTATACTATTATAAAACGGAGTCTAGCGCAATTAAGATCATTTCATCAAACGTTGTTTGACGCTCTTCAGCCGTTGTTTCTTCTCCTGTTAGAACATGATCACTCACTGTCAAAATGGATAACGCTTTTCGATCAAATTTAGCTGCAAGAGAATAAAGAGCGGTTGTCTCCATTTCGATTGCTAGGATACCATATTGAGCCATGAGCTCAAGTGGTTTTTCATTGTAAAATTGGTCTGCTGTAAATACGTTTCCGACACGTACAGCGACATTTTTTGCTTCAGCAGTGTCGTACGCTTTCTTGAGCAAACCAAAATCAGCGCATGGCGCATAATCAATCGGTCCAAATGCCACACGGTTCATCTGTGAATCTGTTGATGATGTCTGCGCTAAAATGACGTCACGTACATTGACATCCCTTTTGATAGCTCCGCAAGATCCAACGCGAATTAAGTTTTGAACATCATAGCTTTGAATGAGTTCATTCACATAAATTGAAATAGATGGTACGCCCATCCCAGTGCCCTGTACAGAAACACGCTTTCCTTTATAGGTTCCAGTATAGCCATACATTCCACGCACTTCGTTATAGCACTCAACATCTTCTAAATATGTATCTGCAATATATTTCGCACGAAGCGGATCGCCTGGCAGCAATACCGTTTCTGCAATTTGTCCTTTTTCTGCTCCAATATGTACACTCATTTTTTAGCCTCCACTTACGTTTACTATGTATTTTATCCTATTTATTATAAACGATAGAGCTTAAAAAAGAAAATACCAGCTGGATCTCAAGCTGGCATCATTCATCATCTATTTAGCCTATCGTCATTAGTCGTTCACTGCGTTTCCATCCTGCCGGAGAGAGCTGATAATAGCACTTCCCCTTTTTTCTATCATCAATCACAACAATATCGCCAGTTGTGATAAACCGCGCATTGTAATCATTAGGGACTGTATCATGTACATTAAATGTCGAGAATGCTTTTTCCAGTACATCAAGGTGTGTTCTGCCGCCAATCTTTGTCCGGTACACAGGCTGATGCCCACTTGCAGCACCATATTCAGGTGTTTGATAAATGGTTAAGTGAAATGCTGAAGGTTTCTTTTGAAAAAATCTCAACGTCAATTGCATTCAAATCCCTCCCCTTTTATATAAAATTGGCTGGGATCTGTCAATTTCCTTCTTCTATTTTTGTCGAATGACAGGCAATCTTTCGTCAATCTTTTTACAAATAAGAAATAAAGCGAGTCCTATCGCAAAGCCTCCAGCGACATCTGTCAAATAATGCACGCCAATATACATCCGGCTGATGCCGATGACTAGGACGCCCAGTCCTGTGAGCAAATAGACGATTTTCTGTCTTTCTTTCAGCCATGGAATCATCTCAACTAATAGATAAGCCATAAAAGGATAGATGGAGGCTGCATTCATCGAATGTCCACTCGGAAAGCTGTAATACGTTTCACCTACAAGGTGATCAAAGGCCGGACGCTCTCTAGCAAACAACCCCTTTAATTCATGATTGATTGTTTTTTCTGTAAGATATAATAGAAAAAGCATCATGATAGAGTAGTAGCGCTTATACATAAACAATACCACACTAAAAATGAGCATGATTGGAACGAGCAGCGCGCTGATGCCAAGGTCCGTCAAAGCCAGCATGACATCATTTAAAAAAGGGAGTCTGATGCTTTCAAACCATAAGATGATCTGGTTGTCCAAATCTTGAAAAGCCCCAGATACCATGAGCGCAGCAATGGCGCCAAATAAAATGAAAAGAAATAGGATGTACACGCGAAGGATTCCCCTCCCTCTCTTCAGAATCTCTTCAAAGTATAGTGCCTACCACGCCTCTTCTTCAACTATCATTGCTTTTTTCAGCATATATTCAAATGTAATGTCAGCCAGCTCAAATGTTTCAAGCTCAGCAGGTATGTACCCTCTTTTGATCAGCTCCATGTAGAAGAACTCCGCAATTTCCTCTGTATCAATCACCAAATCTGCTTCTTTCATTGCATTCCGCCTCCTTTTTTATGATGTATGAACGCCAGCTGTTTTTTATTACAGTTTGTCATAATGGCTCATTCCATACATATAAATGCAGTAAACAAAAAGAAAAGGGGCTTGAAGCAATGAAATGGTTAAGCATATTAGATGGAGAAACTTATGATCAGGTGATGGGCCGTATCTTGAGGGGATGGTTTTATGTGATTGCATTTTTCTGTGTGCCTTATTTTTTATTCGTGTTAGGACAAGTCTTTCTTTAACCAAAATGTTCGTGTAAACTTTCCAAAATAAAATCCATCATATCCTTATATTCTGGATCTTTGAAAAATTCGTAGAGAATTTTATAATCGTTATAAATATCAAGAAGCTCATCCACTATAGATACAGCGAGAAATTCAAGTGAAGCTTCGCTTTCTTGTTTCTCTTCTAGCTGCAATAGAGCCGTTTGAACCATATCTTCTTCTAACTCTTTTGAGGTTTCTCCGACGTAATGCACAAAAAGAAGCTGATGAACAAACTGATCCATCTCATATTTCCTTAGGACAAGCGTTAAATCTTCCTCTTCTGTTTCCAGCCACTCTCCGTCTTTCAGCCTCGTAAGTTCGTAAATGACATCCTCCCAGCCATCTTCAAGGTAGCGCCAAATTTCAGTCCGATGACCGATGATTTTAAATAGCTCTTTTCCGTAATCTTTTACATATACAACATCGCCAATGAGGAACTCATATTCAATGTCCAGCTTTTCTGTATCGACAATCACCCCGCTATACTCATCGTAAAGCTGAAGTGATGTTTCAAAATAAAGCACCTCATTATGATTGACCTCATATAAATAGTGCTGGTCAATTTGATGGACTTTTGTAATCGTTCCGACTGTGCCGTACATGACAACGACGACAATATCCCCTACTTGATATTTTGGTGCTTTCGCCTTCATTCTGTCTCCCCCTTGCCCGACTTTTGGTCTTAACGTATCGTATGCCGGCGCAAGGAATTCTGCATGGGCAACCACACCATGCAAAACGCCATTTTATTTCTCATGAAAAAACCGCTTCTCCCATATGGAACAAGCGGTTGTGTGTTATTTTTTTTTGACTTCTACTTCGTATTGCTCAAATGCTTCGTCAAATGTTGTCATTGAGCTTAAATAATCACCATTTAATTCTAAATAAGCACACAGCTCATGATAATCTGTGGAAGCTTTAGGAAAGCTGTGATCCTCATACGCAGCATTTGCAAAATGGCTGATTTCATCTTTCGGTTTTGGATGTCTGAACTTCATTAAATAATGGTAAAACGACTTCACCTGTTTTTCCCTCCGCGACACACTATTTTGTTGTTATATTATACAGTAATTTGATGACTTGTATAGGCGGAGGTACAACTTATGAAGAAAAGTCAAAGTAATTTCGCTTTAATAACCGCTCCATGCTCATTAATTCTTCATAGGAGATTTTTTCTGGAAGTTTTGTCTGGTCCACTAAAATTAATTGATCTTCAATCTCTTTGACCGTCTCATCCTTTTGATAGGTCATACCGCAGTGCGTGCAGGAGATGGACGGCGTTTCGATGATTTCAATTGATTGTGTGCCCGTGATCAGTTCCCAATAGACTGTTGTCTGCTCAGCATTTGCTTTGTTTTCCTCACACCAATCACATGTCAACAAGGCTATTTCTCCTCCTTCACGGTTTGTTCTTTTTTGAGCTGCGCTTGATATTTCTTCTCTTTTAATTCATCCCGTTTTTCACGTTTGTTTTTGAGTGTGTCATGCTCAGGATTTGTCTCATATGCTTCTCTACGTTTCATTCGATTTAAATTCTCAGGCGTAAACGATCTTGCTTCATCCTCAAATAGTGCGGTAATACCAATTGCTAGTTCTTGTTTTTCTTCATAAATTTCATTGAAATACGCATCTGCCTGGCCTGCGACGTAATGCTCTGGTTCTGGATAAGAGGTAATGACACCTTCAAAGTTACGAAGGACGACTTTGTCAGGGCTTTGCGATAATAAATAATTTGGCTGTAAGGCAATTTTCCCTCCGCCTCCTGGCGCATCTACCACAAAGCTTGGCACTGCATAACCACTCGTATGTCCTCTTAAGCCTTCGATGATTTCAAGCCCTTTTGATACCGGCGTTCTAAAGTGGCCAATGCCCTCAGATAAATCACATTGATAAATATAATATGGTCTGACCCGAATCTTCACAAGGTCGTGCATCAGCTTCTTCATAATCGGCACACTGTCGTTAATACCTGCAAGGATGACGGCCTGATTCCCTACAGGGACACCGGCATTCACAAGACGTTCGCACGCTTCTTTTGCTTCTTTTGTAATTTCAATACTTGTGTTGAAGTGAGTATTCAGCCAAACTGGGTGATATTTTTTCAATATCTCGCACAGCTCATCTGTTATACGCTGCGGAAAGACAACCGGCGCGCGGGTTCCAATCCGAATGATCTCAACGTGCGGAATGTCACGTAAGTTTTTCAAAATGTATTCAAGCACTTGATCATTGATTAACAGCCCATCTCCGCCAGAAATTAATACGTCCCGCACCTCAGGTGTTTCTCTAATATATCCAATGGCAGCATCTAACTGCTTTTTCGGCACACCCATACCAATCTGACCGGAAAAACGTCTTCTCGTGCAATAGCGGCAGTACATCGAGCACTGATTTGTCACAAGAAACAGCACGCGATCTGGGTACCTGTGTGTGAGCCCCGGGACAGGTGAGTCCTCATCTTCATGCAGCGGGTCTTCCAGATCATATTTTGTTTTATGAAGCTCTTCTGCAATTGGCACAGATTGCATACGTATTGGACATCTTGGATCGTCTGGATTCATCAGTGAGGCATAGTAGGGTGTAATGTTGAGTGGAATGGTTTTGGTGGAAATCTTCACCCCTTCTCGTTCCTCTTCTGTTAAGTTTACGATTTTTTCTAAATCCTCAAGCGTTTTCACGGTATGCGTCAGCTGCCAAATCCAGTCGTTCCACTTTTCCTCAGGTACATCCTTCCAAAGCTCAATGTCCTTCCAGTGACGTGCCGGTTCATACAATTTCTGATTCATATCCATTCCCCCTATCAGCATTCACTTTATACTATGCAAGTTATGTGCCAACATGGGAAAATGCCCCTATTCTTTATAAAAGGAGCTTTACCCGTCATATTCAATTGGATGCTGTGCCTACATTTCGGCATCTGCATATTTCTTCAGTTTATATTGCAGCGTTTGTCGAGGGATTTTTAAGGCGGCGGCGGTTTTTTTAATATTCCCATTATGCTGATGTAAAGCTTCTTGAATCAATGTTTGTTCAAATGAAGACACTTGATTTTTTAAGGAGGATTCAGATGTTTCCTTTTTCAGCTTTTGCTCACGTAAATGAGCCGGAAGGTATAGAGGGGTGATCTCTTCCGCTTCCTTTGGCATCATCAACACGGCATGCTCTATCGTATGTTTTAATTCTCTAACATTCCCAGGCCAGTGGTGCGCCATAAACAATCGTTCCGTTTCTTCAGAAAGGCGTGTGACGTTTTTTGAAAACTGCTGATGATAGGTTTGAATGAAGTGGCGGGATAGCAGCGTGATATCTTGCTTTCTCTCACGAAGCGGCGGAATATGAAAAGATGATACATGCAGTCTATAAAATAAATCTTCTCTTAAAATTTGCTTTTTCACTGCTTCAAATGGGTCCATATTGAGCGCAGTAATGAGCCGAACATCCACTTGAATGGACTTTGCATCACCGATGCGGCGGACAACGCCATCCTCTAACACACGTAATAATTTCGTCTGAAGCGTGAGCGGCATCGCTTGGAGCTCATCAAGAAAAAGCGTGCCCCCATCAGCCAATTCGAAAAGTCCCTTGCGATCAATTGCGCCCGTATAGCTCCCTTTGACAGATCCAAACAATAGACTTTCAAGTAATGTTTCTGGGAGTGCTGCGCAGTTTTGCGGAATAAACACTTGGTTTTTTCGGTCAGATTCATGGACAATGGCCTGAACAAGCACTTCTTTTCCTGTCCCTGTTTCCCCATAGACAACAACTGATGACGGATAAGCAGCTGCTTTTTTTGCCCTTTCAAGCATTTCTTTTAAAAGCGGATCATTTGTTAAAAATGAAGCAAAATCATGCATTTGTTCTACCCCATCCACGTCATATGTTCGCTTTTTTTGATCTAAACGATTGGAAAGGGCTGACAGCTTGGATACATCTTTTGCGACTTCGACCGCACCTATTAACTCGCTATCTTCAATAATAGGCAATGTCGTGTTCACTGTTTCAATTCTTTCTCCGTTTTTATTCAAATAGGTTTGCAGCGAATGATAAATGGGCTTTCCTGTTCTCAATACATGCATGAGCGTACTTGTTTTTTCAGTTAAAGAGGGATACACATCAAGGATGTACTTGCCAATCACCTCTTCTTTTTGTAAACAGTCAAACTTAGCGGCATTATGATTGTAAAAAATCGTCATCCCTTGATCATCTACAACGTGAATGGCTTCATCGATGGCTTCTAAAATTAATTCAAACCAATCTGCTCTTTCGACAACTTTCCCCATTCTTTCCCCCTCACTTTCAGTGCCAAAAAACCGGCATCAATTGCCGAGTTTTCAGCGGCTTGATCATTTCTAAATGCTTCCCTGTCTTTTCAAGTTTCGCTTTTTCCTTTCTACTTCCTGCAAAAATTTTAAAAAGCACCCCTCTTATGAGGAGTGCTTTCGCCCGGATGTTTGATAAAGAGACATATCGAATTCTTGCAGCGATTCCCTATACAGCGGCACAATCGGCTTTCCTTCCTGAAATAACGTAAATTGGGACGGGTACAGCTTAATCGGCTGATGATAAAAAGCAAACCGCTTCACCACCTCAGGATCAATACGGCAAAAGGCATGATGCACAAGTAAATAAACATCTTGTTTCCATTTAAACAGCCGCCTGTTTGGCGGACTGAATACAGGAGAAACTTTGATGATATCGCCATCCTCAAATGCTTGAAGCTGGTCATTTGAAATCGTATAGATCTCCTTTGGGTGAAACTGAAAATATTGCACGTCACGTTTTGAAGCAAACCTTCTTTTTTTCTGTTTTTCAATATAAAAGAACGTTTTCCCCTGATCTGCGGTGACGACTGTATAATTGGGTACTGATAGCTTCTCTTTTATTTCATATTTCATCTCACATAATAGCGGAACACGGATCGCACGCCTGTTCTTTTCATTGATCCAGCGCTTTTCAATTCCATGAAGTTTCCCGTCTGCGATTTGATAATAATCCCCTTCTTTTTCAATGATCGTTCCGTCAATTAAATCATACGGCATACTCGAAAACTGATGATGAAAGGAATGGGGCGTTTTATACGTTGTATCCAGTACAGCTTTTAATGGAAAAAACGAAGCGAAATGATTCAGCCTCATCCAAAAAACAGAATCTGCATGATGCCAGTGCTTTGGCTCATCATCCCAATATTGTCCGTATTTTTCATGAATCAGTGGAAGCAAGCGGCTTCTGTGCATGACCGAACAATGGTCCACTTGAAAGGACGCATGCTCTAAGATTTGATCTGCTTCTCGAACAAAACTCATCGTTTCCACTAAATGCTGATTCACATGCACGACCCGCTGCGAGGAATACACAATATCTATATGAGGCTTCGACCGAAAAACATCCACCATTTTAAGCAAACGATCTTTATGGTACACGGTATCATCGGTTAAATAACAAATGAGCTCACCTGTTATACGGGTTAATGCATCATTAATAAGCGTCGCATATCGTGCGGTTAACAGCCGTTTTGCCGGATGAACCGTGTGCGAATACAGCTGAATGCGTCCATCACTCAAATAGGGCTGGATCTTTTGAATGGTGCCCTGTTCTGAGCCATCATCCATAATCAAAAGCTCCCAATGCGGATACGTTTGTTCTACCATACTCTTTAACACACGATCAATGAAATCTGGTTTATTGTAGCTTGTTAAAATCACCGATACTTTCATGATCATTATCCTTTTTGATTAGTTTAAAATGCCCCCCAGCTGACAATGTTCACAAAAGGAACACTCACTCTTAGCTGATTTGTCGCGTTTTTAAAGACCGCGACCGTATCAAACAATTGCACGACAACCACGTTTTGAAGTACATCTCCATTGACCAAATGAACACGCGGCACTGGAATGCCAAGCTCAAGCCATGGACGAAGTAATTCTTTGATGTCTGACACATTCTCTTCCTCACTTTCTTCTAAAAGGCGAAGAAGAAGTAAAATCAAGATGACTTCAAGCACTCCTTCCGACTCTAGTAATTCTTCGTTCCAACCATCTAATAATTGTTCAAATTCCATTCATAATCCCTCTCTCTTCACATTTAATCTTTACTAGAGTATGAGCGCCACTTCATTTAGCCTCAGCATTTGAAAACATTTTTAAAAATGTGTGAAGTGATTAATTGAAAAAAAGAATCAGGAATCAGCGTTCTGCTTATGCCAAAAAAAATGAACGGCATATACATAGTGGTGAGTTTGAATTGATGAAGAAAGGATGGGGAAAAAATGAGCGACAAGCGTGCTGAATTAAAAAAAGAACTATTGAAAGTGTTTTTCAAACCAATTACTCATGCATTAACAGCTAATCTCGAAGAAGGAGGAGTTCAAGTGGAAGAGAAATTGAACGATTTATTAAGTGAAGTGGCAGCTGAGGCATCACCTTCAGATTCTGCTACAACACTCGATGTATCTCAGCCAGCAAGATGGATCTTTGCAAGACTTGCACCAGGAACAGTCATTAGTATTGTCACTGACTCAGGAGATTTAATTGGGCCAGTTCAATTTGTATCATTCGATGCTTCAACAGGTGTTGTATTTGTTACACAAGAAAGCTCTGTCACACCTACCGGCTCAGCAACGACTCTTTTAGATGTAGATAAAGTTGAAAGTGTTACATTCACATCTTAATGTGAGAGGGTCATCATGAAGCTTCTTTATATCAGTTCTGGCTACGGCGGAATCTATCACATGTTTGATCAATGGGTAGAAGAAAGCTTCATTGATTCCCCCTTTTCATGTGTAAAGATTGATAGAGAATCTCTACCCACTAACATGCACAAAATCCGGACATTTTCTCCGGATTTTGTTTTGATGATGATCGGTGATCATGTTCCGAAAGATGTACTTCATCAATTCAAACAAGAAAAAATCCCGATCGTTCTGTGGATGACAGAAGATCCCTTTTATGCAGATGTATCAGCTGCTTGCGCACGTGATGCTCAGCTTATCTTAACGATTGATGAAGGGATTTTGCCATTTTACAAACAATTAGGCGCCGAAAATACACACTACTTTCCCATTCCGACAAATACACGTGTCTTTCAGAAAAATGAATCGCCAGATGAGATGTGCACGTTTGACATTGCACTCATTGGCTACCCTTATCCCAACCGAATCAAAGCCATCGATACACTCTTAAAGCAAAACAAATGGCGTATTCTCGTTGCAGGTAAGGAATGGCACCGTCACTTAAATAAATCACGCAGACATTATCGTGATTTCACCCTTATAACGAATTGGCTGAGTCCTCAGCAAATGGCGGACATCTATCAGCAGACAGCGATTGTCCTGAATCCGCATAGGCCGTCTCAATTTGTATATAACAAAAATAAAGCCATGATTCAAAATATGAGCCTCAATAACAGAGCATTTGACATTGCTGCAACTGGAAGTTTTCAATTGACGGATCTACATCCGCCGCCTACTTTTTCAAGCTTTGCTTTTTACAAAGATGAGGACGATTTGATCAAACAGGTGGATTACTATGGGTCAAATGCAGGTGAAAGAAAGGCGGCCGCACTGAACAACTACGAGCAAGCCGTTCGCTGGAATACATTTGATACGATGCCGCAAAGGCTTTATGAAATCGTAAAAAGCGCCCTATAACTGGGCGCTTTTTCTTGTTGAAGGTTAGCTTATGCATGATCTTCTGCATCTCGGCGAGCCAATAAGACGTGCTCTGCCTTTTTCCGGTCCGCCTCCTGTTTCACCACAAGCGACCGCGTGTGATCCATCATATATGCTCCGACAGATCCTTCTAAAAAGGAATGAATGCATTCTTTGACATAATGAGCATGAAAAGCATATACCGCACCATTTAGCCGGCCATACTTATATGGCTGCTCATGCTTTGGCATGAAAAAGTAATGATTGTCCTTATATAAAGTAGCTTCATTGTTTTCATGCAGTGTCCAAGTTTCATTTGGGTTTTCTAACGCCTCTGTAAAAGATGCGGTGCAGTCATATCCCCCCTCCACTAAAAGCTGCAAGCACTTCTCGATATCTGCCGTCTGTCTTAGAGGAGACGATGGCTGCAGATATAGCACAATATCAAAGGTTTTCCCCTCCCGCTCTAAATAAGCAAGCGCATGCTTCACAGCTAACAGCGACGGCGTTTGTTCTGTTACATGTGTACTTGGCAGTTCAATCACATTTGCTCCGTAGTGAGATGAAATGATTTGCGTATTGACATCCTCTGAGGAGACGATGACTTCATCTAACTCAATCATTTGCAAAAGCGGCTGAATGGTCCAATAGATAAGCGGCCGCTCTGCCAATATGCGTATATGTTCATCATGCTGGCCGTCGGTACTTCTGAATGCAGGTATCATGGCTAAAATACGATTTCCCCTATACATGTCTTCTCTTCTCCCCTCGCGCACAGCTCCCTTACCATTTTCTTCTCTGACCGAGCTGATCGCAGTACTGAAGTATTCAGGTCTCTCGTTTTTCTAGTTAATCTCTTATCTCTCCATATTCTATTAAGACGGTAAGCAGATGGTTATAATTTGTTCACCTAATTTATACATGAAGTGGTTCTTTTCCTCAAACGAATGCCGCTCTTTCACATATGATGCAAAGTAGAGAAATGAGAGTTGGGGGATTAGATATGTCCAATCAGATAGAAACGACTTTGAAGACCTTTTTTCGTGACAAGACGATATTAGTTACAGGCGGTACAGGATCCATCGGCCGGCAAATCGTGAATAAATTAACAAGCTGCTCTCCAAAAAAGGTAATCGTCTTCAGTAAAGATGACAGCAAACAATACATGATGAAAAATGAGTACACAGATCATCCAGAGGTCGTATTCGCTTTAGGAGATGTCCGGGATGCAAGCCGCGTGAGACAGCTCGTCAAAGGTGTGGATATCATTTTTCATGCAGCGGCCTTAAAACAAGTACCCACTTGTGAAGATAATCCGTTCGAAGCCGTTCAAACGAATATCATCGGCGGGCAGCACGTCATTGAAGCCGCCCTCGAACATGAAGTGAGTCATGTTGTCAACATTTCAACTGACAAAGCAGTTTCTCCGACTAATGCCATGGGTGCAACAAAATTAATTTCAGAAAAACTATTTTCCCAAGCAAACGAAAGTATTCCGAATCAAAAAACCAAGTTTTGCTCTGTACGCTTTGGCAATGTGCTTGGATCTAGAGGTTCCGTCATTCCGATCATGCTCCAGCAGCTATTAAATGAAAAACCTTTAACCGTGACTGATCCTCATATGACACGTTTTTTTATGTCCATTGAAGAAGCTGTTTCCCTCACACTTCAAGCAGCAATCATGATGAAAGGCGGCGAAACCTTCATTCTCAAGATGGAGTCCTTACAGCTTGCCGATCTCTTAAAAGCATTTCATGAATATGCCGCCCAAATCAATGCTAAATCTCCAGATATTCTCGTTGTCGGAAAAAGACCTGGCGAGAAGCTTCACGAGGAGCTCACATTCCCGCACGAAGCAGATGCACTCTTTGAACATGAACAATTTTATGCCATTTTACCGAGACCACATTTGCACCCTTCCTTTCAAAAAGTCGACTTAACGAATTACACCTCAAAAGAAGCACCGCTCATTACAAA
Source organism: Bacillus sp. EB106-04-04-XG123 (assembly GCF_058791855.1). Lineage (NCBI taxonomy): Bacteria > Bacillati > Bacillota > Bacilli > Caryophanales > Bacillaceae > Bacillus > Bacillus sp. EB106-04-04-XG123. Next base: position 98,020 of record NZ_JBYTDZ010000003.1, read on the forward strand.
AGAAAAGCTGTTCACCATCATCGAACAATTACATCATACACATCATAAAAAATAAAAAATCGTCACACGGAAGCAAATGCTTTCCATGTGACGATTTTTAAATGGATCAATCAAATAGATGTTTCAAATCCCCGTAACCTTCTTTTTCAAGATCATCCTTTGGGATAAACTTCAAAGCGGCTGAGTTAATACAATACCGAAGACCGTTTGGCCCTGGTCCATCAGGAAAAACATGGCCAAGATGAGAATCAGCTGTTTTGCTGCGAACCTCTGTCCGCACCATTCCATGGCTCGTATCAACCTTCTCTGCTACTTCTTCCTCTTCAAGCGGTTTTGTAAAACTTGGCCAGCCGCAGTGGGCATCAAACTTATCTAAAGAAGAAAACAACGGCTTTCCTGAAATGATATCCACATAAATACCTTCTTCTTTATGATCCCAAAATTCATTTTGAAATGGCGGCTCTGTGCCATTATTTTGCGTGACTTCATACTGCATGCGGTTTAATTCTTTTATACGCTTTTCTTTTTCATTTGCCATTATTTATCACTCCAATGGGACTCAATAAAACCGGCTCTGCCCGAACCGACATGATATCGTTCGTAGTGCATTTTGTTTTTCTTATAATAGTGCTGATGATATTCCTCTGCTGGATAAAAAGGACCTGCATCTAAAATTTCTGTCACGATTGGCTTTTTGAAAATGCCGCTTTGGCTCAGCTGCTCTTTCGATGCTTCCGCTAGCTTTCGCTGCTCGTCATGATGAACATAAATACCAGTACGGTAAGATTCTCCTCTATCACCAAATTGCCCGCCATCGTCTGTTGGGTCTATTTGCTGCCAATACAGTTCTAGCAGCTTCTCATACGGGAACACGTCAGGATCAAACGTAATTTGAACCGCTTCTCTATGTCCCGTTGTATTTGTACATACTTCCTCATAGGTCGGATTCACTGTATGTCCGCCAGTATACCCTGATTCAACTTTGATAATGCCCGGCTGTTCATCAAAAGGTTTAACCATACACCAGAAGCAGCCTCCTGCAAATGTGGCTAATTCTTGTTTTTCAGACATATTAGTGCCCCCTTCATTTAAAAAATGGTATCATCATATTATAACATGATAAAAAATAATGAAAATGATACGACTTGTATACCTAAAATAAAAGAAAGCATTCTGTCGTATCTTTAAAATATAATGGGGGTTTAATGATTGGAACAAAGAAAACAAATGATGTACGAAATGGACACTTTACTGAGAACCGTATTTAAGCAGATCCGTTATGAAATTAACAGCCTGCTCGAAAACGAATTATCTCGGAATGAATTTCTTATTTTAAATCTGCTCCGTGAGCAAGGTGCAAAAAAAGTAACGGAATTCGCTTCCATTCTTGGAGTGTCAGCAAGTCATATTACCGCTGTGACTGACACACTCGTAGAAAAAGGCTGGATTACCCGTATCCGTTCAAAAGAGGACCGCCGCATCATCAAAATCCACTTAACCGATAAGGGTAAGGAAATTACTGAGCATTTTGAGAAAAAGAAAACAGAATACTTTATGGAGCGATTTGAGTCATTTGATGACGAAGAACTCAAAACGATGATCAAATTATTTAAAAAGCTGGATAAAAGTCAAAAGGATTAAGCATAGATTTTAGCGCTTAGGACATGCTACGGATAAAAAGAGGTGGAATGAACCATGACAAGCCCTTATCTTTGTCCAAACTGTAAAACAAACAGAACGCGCTTTAATCTCATTGAGCAGCTTTCAGAACCTGTCAAGCTAGATCCAGCGACAGGAGCAGTTGTTGAAAGATACGAAGGAGAGCAGCTGTCTCCTTTTCACTTGAGCTATCAAGGTCCTCAAATGAAAGTCCAGTGCGGCGTTTGTGGTTTAATTGAGGATGAAAAAACGTTCATTAAACTAGCTGAATATCATCAATATTCTTCTCCTTCTTAAATGCCGGCCTGACGAAATACGTCAGGCTTTTTTCTTTGCTTCTTTTGCCTATACAGATCGTCTTTTTCATGCATACGCTACAAAAAACACCATTGTATGAGAAAGAAGGGATTGATGACATGCAGCAGCTCTTTTATCATGACTTTCCTTATCGGCCATTCACTGCCGCCTATGAGCAGCTTCAAAGCAGCCCTTCATCAAAAGCCTTTATTCGATTATTTCACGCTGCACCAGATCTCAGTGAGCTCGCTGTTTATGTGAACCAGAAGCAGCTGATGAAAACAATGCCTTACAGCCATTTGACCGCTTATATGGAGTGGGATGAGGGAATGTATGAAATAGAAGTGTTCAAACTGGCTACAAATGAAAAAATTCTTCATTCTCGCATTCAATTTAAGAGCGGCCAGGTCTATACACTCTGTATCACAGGTGCTCGTGCAGGCTTTGCACTGCTGACTGAGCAGCAGACTACTTTGATCGAACAAGAAGAAAACCTGTCAGCACTTACATTTGTACAGCTGTCTCCAGACCTTCCTTCCATAGATATATATGAACGAGACCAAGGGATCATATCGAAGGGGCTTGATTATGTAAACAGTACCCACATTCATCATTTCTCCCCGAATAAATATCATTTTGAATTGAAAGCCGCCGGCACTCAAAGTGTACTGCTTGATATCCCCAAAGTTCATTTGCAAACAAAGCGCGCATACCTGATTCTGCTTCATGGATTTGCTAACGGAGAGCCAGAACTTATGGCGAAGGTCGTCTTGTCTCGGCAAATATAAAAAAGAGCCTTTCCCAATGGAAAAGGCTCCTTACGAGACATCTTCAGCTTTTTCTTGCTTTTGAAAATCAAAAGCAAGAATCATCGTGCCTAGAAATAATGCACAGTAGGCAATATTTAAGTAAAACTGATCGATATTTTCTGCTTTTAAAGCATTGGCAGCTGTTATGCCAAAGTACGCAGCAAATAAAAACGACAGTAAACTAAAATATTGATAGACTCGCTTCATGATTTCACTCCTGACTCACACGTTCTATTGCTTTGGATGATAATATGAGAATTCAATTTCATCGTTTTGTAGATCAATTTTGTTCGCTTTGACATACATATCATTCGTCAGCGGCATTTCAGAAAGGCGCACTTCAACCGTTTTTTGATCCGGTTTTACATGAACGAATTCTGGTAGCTCATAGAACTGACCCATGTAGCTTAAAACAAAACTAATTGGAATGCTCAATTGTCCAATTGAAAAGTCATCCACTTTCAAAAGCACATCACCATTATCTTCAACAGTTGGCGTAAATGAGACGTTTGCATCAATCGTTGAAGAGAAAGCTTTAATTGCGCCTGTTACTTTCACATCTTGATCGATCGCTACATGAAAGTCTGGCATATCATTTGATCCTTGATTTTTCAAATAATCATTCACAAAACTGGTGAGCGATTCTTTTGAGCTGGATATATTAAAAGCATATTCGCTTTTCACTTCTTTGGTTGAAGCGGATTGACCGCCTGGCAGTAGCATTAAAATACCGCAGGCAATCACAATCAATAGATTGATTGCAAGTAAAATAAAAAATAAGCTTTTCCATTTTTTCATCTATTTCACCCTATTCCTTCGGCAGTCCTTCTTTTTTCACTTCGGAGAATAAACGATTTGCCATAAGAGAGTACCCCTTTTGGTTTGGGTGGAAATCATCATCTGCCAGTAATTTTTCATCAGAACCCTCTTCAAATAAATCTGCTACATTGATCATATCCGCATTGCCGTCTTTTTTGAGTTCCTTTTTGGCAGCAGCATTCCAGTCTTTGACGACTTCATCAATATCTCGCAGCTCAGACAAACTGAACTTAAAAGGATTGTACATGCTGACATACATAATTTTCGCATGGCCATTCTGTTCTCTCAGTTGAGCAAGAATGGTTTTAAAGCGCTCCTCAAAAGGACCCTGCTCTTTTTTAAAAGGAGCAAACGTCAAATTAAGCACATTTTGACGGACAACATGCATGAGATCATTCCCGCCGATTGTAAAGAAAATATAATCAGCGTCTTTCAGTCCGTCCTGCACCTTTTTTTCTTTTAATCTTTTTAACAAATCTACTGTTCTACTGCCTTTAATGGCATAGTTTTTTAATGTGACAGATTGCACGCCGTCGACCGCTTCTATCTTGTCACGGGTCATGCCTGCATAGCCTTTTTTATCTTGATCTCCGATTCCTTCTGTTAAGGAATCTCCAACCGCTGCGATGGTAATATGTTCTTTTACGTTTTGTGTGTCTTCTAGTTTATCCTTTATGCCAGCCTCTTGCGCAGAACATGCAGAAAGAACAAATGCTAGAGACATCACAATCAAAATCAAACGAGCCTTCAAACGATGATGTCCCTCCTTTTTCTGATTAAAAAAGTGTATCATGTTTTCGCCCATTTGAACATCCTTATGCTAGCTTCGGTTCAGCGTTTTGATGTCCTTGATGATGTCATCATAAGGTGTGTTTTGCACGCCATCATAATTTTTCATCACTTTCCCTTCTTGATTAACAAGGAAAAACAGGGACTGATGAATCACTTGGTCTTCATCTTCAGGTTTTTTGACAATGGTCTTAAAGCTTTTCATTGCGAATTTTTCGATTTCTGACTGTGAATACCCCGTGAGAAAATCCCAATTTTTAAAGGACAATGGATAGGCTTTTGCAAATTCTTTTAGCTTTTTCGGTGAATCGACCTCTGGGTCCACACTAAAGGAAATGATATGCGCATCCAATTTTTCTTCTTTTAACCGTTTTTGCAGCTCTGTCATATGAGCGGTCATCGGCGGACAGATCGTTTCACAGCTTGTGAAAATAAAATCTGCGACCCATACTTTCCCCTTCAAACCTTCCAATGACACCTTTTGACCATCTTGGTTTTCAAACTCAAACGGTTCTATTTGATAATTTAACGCATCTTTGATTTGTCCATTTGAACATGAGACTAAAAGAAGCACGCTTATGATCATAAGCGCACCAAGTGAGGCTCCCCTTTTTCTATCCATGATATGTCCATCCCCTTTTTCTATCAATCGGTATAAAAAGTAAAGCCTATTGCGCCCTTTCCGGTATGACACGAAATAATCGGTGTTGTGTAGGCGATGTCAATCAATGCTTCAGGTGTATGATCAAGCAGCGCTTTTTTTAGCTTTTCAGCGAGTTCTAATGCATCTGCATGTGCGATCCCAATGGCTTGAACTGTTTTTCCCTTCACCGCCTGTACATACTGTTTTGTCAGATGACGGACAAGCGCAGAATAGCTTCTCACATTCGCTTCTGGCGTATATACCCCGTCTGTTAAGCTGGCAATTGGTTTGATGTGAAGAAGTGAGCCGATCAGCGCCTTTCCTCTTCCAATTCTGCCGCCTTTGACAAGATTTTCTAATGTATCGATTGTGACATATAGCTTTGTTTGAAGACGGATTTTATCTAATTCTGTGATAATGTCTTCACGGCTTGCACCCTTTTTGGCTAGTTCTGCTGCTTTGATGACTTGAAATCCTAATCCATAGGAAATAAAATTCGAATCAATCACCGTGATGTTTCCATCTACCATTTTCGAAGCGCTTTCAGCAGTTTGAACAGTACCACTCATCCCGCCAGTTAAATGGATACTGATCACTTCACTTCCATCTGCCGTCAGCTTTTCATATAATTCGACGAATTGACCGATCGCAGGTTGAGACGTTTTCGGCAGTTCCTCAGCGGCCTCCATTTTTTCAATAAATTCATCTGGCTGTATATTCACTCGGTCAATATAATCAACTCCAGAAATGGAGATATTGAGCGGAATCACGTGAATGGAAAGATCATTGATTTTCTCTTGCGGAAGGTCCACAGTTGAATCTGTTACAATTTTAATTTGTTTCACTATCGTCTCATCCTTGCTGTCTTAGTCTTTACTTATGATATTACCTTATTTCCTGCACACTTGAAAACAACTGACCTAACGTTTTTGAAATTGTCACATTTTCTTCTTGTCACGAAAAAAATCCTTGCCAAACTGAGTAGCAGCCGTTTCAAAATGGCTGCTTCCCCCTTTTGACAAAGATTCCTGCTTACGCATTGTGTTTCAGTGTAGGCTCCTGATAGATCTGTTCATATGTGCTCCACTTGACGTTACGTTTCACATCCTCTCTGAAAGAGTACACAGCTCTCTTTCCTTTAGATACATAGACTTTTTTCAAGAAAGCTTCAAGTCTAAAGGTGAGCATAAAACGATACGTCTCATCTCCCTTTAGAACAGGGACTTCTGTTACCTTGATCTGAGCTCCATCCATCCGTCTAAAACATATTGTTTTGAGCAGCACAAACGATCAATCCTCTTTTCCAATTATCTGTTAAGCCTAAATAAATAGGTGGAATAAATCTTGATCTTTATTTACTTCAACATAGTGGAAGCCTTTTTTATCCATCCGCTCAATCAGCGCGGCATAGTCATCTCTTTCTTTCAATTCGATGCCGACAAGCGCAGGGCCTTTGCTTCGGTTATTCTTTTTCGTATATTCAAAGCGTGAGATATCGTCATTTGGTCCTAACACTTCATCTAAGAATTCTCGAAGTGCTCCTGCTCTTTGCGGGAAATTGACAATGAAGTAATGTTGAAGCCCTTCATAGATCATTGAGCGTTCTTTGATTTCCTGCATTCTGCCGATGTCATTATTTCCTCCACTGACAATACAGACAACATTTTTGCCTTTAATCTCCTCGCGATGGGCATCTAATGCTGCGATCGGCAATGCGCCTGCCGGTTCTGCTACAATCGCACATTGATTATACAGCTCCAAAATCGTTGTACATACTTTCCCTTCTGGTACTAGACTGATTTTATCGACAACAGACTGAAGCGATGTAAACGTCTTTTCGCCAATCCGCTGAACCGCTGCTCCGTCCACAAACTTATCAATCGAATCAAGTGTCACAACCTCGCCCTTCTCATGTGACGCATGCAGTGAAGCTGCGCCAAGCGGTTCGACTGCAATGATTTCGGTTTCTGGTGAGATATTTTTGATATATGTACCAACACCAGATAACAGACCTCCACCTCCGACACTTGCAAATAAAAAGTGAGGCTCCACTTCGATATCGTTTAATATTTCGACAGCAGTCGTTCCTTGTCCTGCCATCACATCCAAATCATCAAACGGATGGATAAATTCGCGCTTTTCTTCATCTCCGCATTTTACGGCTTCATGATACGAATCATCAAACGTATCTCCGGTTAAAATAATTTCAACATATTCTTTTCCGAACAGCTCCACTTGGGATACTTTTTGCCTTGGCGTCGTAGCAGGCATAAAAATTTTCCCGTGGATGCCTAAATATTTACAAGAATAGGCAACACCCTGTGCGTGATTTCCAGCACTTGCACAGACAATGCCATTTTCTAGTTTATCTTTTGGAAGTTGGCTCATTTTATTAAAAGCGCCTCTTAATTTAAAGGAACGAACTACTTGAAGATCCTCTCTTTTTAAGTAGACATTACATTCATATCGTTCAGAAAGTCGCTCATTTTTTTGAAGTGGTGTATGAATGACTACATCCTTCAAATTTTGATGGGCTTTTAAGATGTCTTTCACTTGAATTAGCGTATTTTCTTTGAGCAACGGTTTCATGTACAAGATCCTTTCTCTTTAACCTTATTTAATTTGTCATTATAACATGAATATTCAAAAAATAAACCAATAGATCACGGATCCACCATAAATTTTATAAAATTTCTCGTTTTCCTGTACATTTGTTTTAATTGGGTGTTACAATTGAACCAATTAGAACCACAAAGAAAGGAACCACCTCATGGCCATACAATCGATCACGTCTATATATGGAGATCATCAAGACATCAAGCATGCCATTCATCTGGCAAAACAATTTTCGAAAAACGAACAGCCAGTCTTAATAACAGGAGACACAGGCACAGGCAAAACACTATTTGCCCAAGAAATGGCGAACACAGCAATGATACACATGTATTGCCCCATCTTGAATGAAGAAATCTTACAGAAAGCCTTCACAGAAAAAAACAATCAAATTCTTTATTTAGATGAGGTCGCCGCATTAAGTATTCCTATGCAGCACAAGGTCATTCACTTTCTAGAAACCTCACCTGCAACAAAAGTAATCGCTTCTTCGTCTTTATCAATAGAGGCACTCAGGGTTTCTTCTACCTTTTTACCCGAGCTGTTTTATCGTTTGAATGTTCTTCATTTGGCCCTTCCGGCTTTAGCTGAACGAAAAACTGACATTCCTGTGTTAACAAATGCTTTCTTTCAAGAGCTGAACATGGCTCCTGACATTGATCCAAGTGTTTGGGAAGCCTTGCAGCAGTATCCATTTGAAGGAAATGTGCAAGAGCTCAAAAATATCGTTCATTACGCTGCATCCATACTCGAGGGCCACACGGTATTTTTACATCATTTACCTCCCTTTGTGTTAGCACCTCTTCCATCAGCCGTAAAAGGTAAAAAGGAAGAACACCAGCTTACACTAATGGAAAAACAAGAGTTTGTTTTCTTGCTGGAAGCCATTAAATCTCTCAATGAAAAAGGAGAAGCAGCCAGCAGACGCATATTGTCTGAACTAAGCAAGCAAGGAGACATTCCGCTCACCCCTCAGCAGGTGAGAAACCGCTTAGATGATCTTGAGAAAAAAGCATACGTGACGAAAGGAAAAGGCAGGGCCGGAACGAAGATTACACTTGAAGGTCTTTCATTCCTGAAGTCACTTGATGGTTATATACCGGTTCAATAAAAGGAGGACATCCATTGTTTACTGTAAAAGAAGAAATTGCAAACGCCATTACACATGGCATTGGTGTTATTTTATCCATCCCGGCCATTGTGTTTCTCGTCTTATTCGCTGTTCAATACGGCACCGTCACAGACATTATCAGCTTTTCGATATTTGGCGCATCCATGCTGCTGCTCTATTTAAGTTCAACCTTGCTTCATAGCATTCGGCACAAAAAAACAAAAGATATTTTTGAAATCCTCGACCACTCGGCTATTTATGTATTGATTGCTGGTACATATACACCCTTTTTACTTGGACCACTAAAAGGGGCACTCGGCTATACGCTCCTTGCGATTGTATGGGCGCTTGCTGCTGGTGGGATTGTCTTTAAAATCTTTTTCGTCAAACGCTTTATTATCGTATCTACTCTCGTCTATTTATTAATGGGCTGGATGATTATCATTGCCATCAAACCGCTTTATATCCAATTAACAGGTGCAGGATTTGGACTCTTACTGTTAGGCGGCATATTATATTCAGTCGGAACCATCTTTTATATTTGGCGGAAAATCCCCTATCACCATGCGATTTGGCACAGCTTTGTTCTCGGCGGCAGTGCATCGATGTTCTTCTGTATTTTATTCTATTGCGTAAACATTCCTGCTGCATGAAAAAAACCAGCATCCACTATTCGGATGCTGGTTTTTTCTATGCACGCTTTTGTGCGTAATCACTGATCATGACAGGAGCTTTAATATGAATATCGACATTAACAGGACGCATTCTTTTCACAAACTTCCCCGTTAAAAGACGATCCGTTCCGCTCGTTTCAATCGGTACAAGCGGACAATCGAATTCTTCAGCAAGCGCCTCTGCAATATGACGATACTCTTCTGAAAGCAGTAGACTCTGCCCAGACATGATTCTTTCCTTTGCTGCTTCTAATAAGACCTCATCCGTTTGATTCTGGTGAATGACCGCCATTTTTTTCAGCCATTGTTTTAAAATCGGACACCGAAAGAGCTTCGGCTTTGCCATAAAAGCAAATGGCTGCTCAAGGTGGCCGATCAATAATGTCGTCGTGACTGGATTCAGCTCTTTTGTGACATAAATAACCGGGCAGTCTGGCAGCTTCTTTTGCTGATGAATGGTCATGACTGATCCTGATTGATCAATACATCCCCGGGCAAACCTTTTTGCATGCTCATGAATGAGATGCATTCGTTTCGTATAGGAAATGCGTGGATCCGTTAATTCATGATCGTACAAATGCCTCATACTTTTTAAAAAGGATACAACAACATAAATCGTTAAAAACCAATAACGAAACAACCGTACTCCTCCTACTCACTTATCCTTTTTTGTCATAGACGACAAATTCATAATTGTAGGGGTTCTTTTCGTCACGATGGCCTTTTTCGCGTGATACAATCGTCCATTCGTCTTCATTGTAATACGGGAAATAACGGTCTCCTTCAAACGCATGGTGAATGTGCGTGATATAGAGACGATCCGCATATGGCATCATTTCTTCATACAACTTAGACCCGCCAATAATAAATAGCTCTGTCTCGCTTTCCGCAATTGCCAAAATATCAGCAATTGAATGAACAACCTCGCATCCTTCTGCTTTAAAAGAAGAACTTGTGGTCAGCACAATGTTTCGGCGGTTAGGCAGCGCTCGTCCAATCGATTCAAAGGTTTTTCTTCCCATGACAATCGTATGACCGCCTGTGACTTTTTTAAAATACGCTAAATCTGCGGGTAAATGCCAAGGCATTTGATTATCTTGACCAATGACTCTGTCTTCTCCTGTCGCCACAATCATGGAAATCATACACTGACTTCTCCTTTAATATGCGGATGCGGATCATAGTTCTCAAGCACAAAATCATCAAACGTAAAATCAAAAATGCTCTTAACATCCCTTGTGATGCGAAGCTTAGGAAGCGTGCGTTCCTCACGCTCTAGCTGCATTTTCACCTGCGGAAGATGATTTTGGTAAATATGAGCATCTCCAAGTGTATGAATAAACTCGCCTGGCTCAAGATTTGTGACTTTAGCAATCATCATCGTTAGGAGAGCATATGAAGCGATATTAAACGGCACGCCTAAAAAGATATCTGCCGATCTTTGATATAGCTGGCAGGAAAGCTTCCCGTTTGATACGTAAAATTGAAACAGACAATGACAAGGAGGCAGCGCCATTTGATCAATTTCCCCCGGGTTCCAAGCACTGACGATCAGTCGTCTTGAATTCGGATTGTGCTCAATATCATGAATCAGCTTTGTGATCTGATCCACGGTCTGGCCGTCTCCACTTGCCCATGATCTCCACTGCGCTCCGTACACACGGCCCAGCTCTCCATTTTCATCTGCCCATTCGTTCCAAATCCGGACACCATTTTCTTGAAGATATTTGACATTTGTATCACCTTTTAAAAACCAAAGCAACTCATGAATGATTGATTTCAGGTGTAATTTCTTTGTCGTTAAAAGAGGAAATCCTTCCTGTAAATCAAATCTCATCTGGTAACCGAACGTGCTGATTGTACCTGTACCCGTTCTGTCACCTTTTTCATCCCCGTGCTGTAATACATGACGGCATAACTCTTTGTATTGTTTCATTTTTTTCATCCTTTATTTATGTTCTTGTTGTAGTTTACCTTATTTCGGCTTTTGTTGAAACCAAAAAAACATGCCTGCATGATGAGCAGACATGTTTTTTTTTATACTTGATTCACTCGTTCCTGCTCTTCATCTTTAATATCTTGGTGTGAGTGAGCAATGCGGCTTGCAGCTGCTGCGGCAAGTGCAGCGACTAGGTCATCAAGGAAAGTATGCACTTCACCTGGACGGCCCTCATCTAATTCACGAATAATACCAAATTTCTCTTTATCTAAATAACCGAAGTTGGTCAAACCGATTGATCCATATACATTGACAATGGAAAGCGGAATAATCTCATCAATTCCATATAGCGGCTCATCTGTTTCAACTAAGTGCTGTAAAGGTTCTGGCAAAAGCTTTTGTTCTGCCAGCTGATCAAGGGCAAGTCCTGTTAAAACCGCATGGACAATTTCTCTTTTATTCAGCACTTTTTCAACATTTTCAATACAGACACTAAGTGGAAGGTTTGGATGATATTTTTCTTGGAGCTTCAGCACAATGTGTGCGATATCTTCAATTTTCACTCCGCGGTCGTTTAACATTTGTTTTGTAATCTGCACCATTTCGTTCATTGTATATTTTTTCAATTGGCATGACATCTCCTTCTAGTGGCTCATCCAGCTCGGCGGGGTGTTTTTGTCCCAGTAAATATTACCGAGTTCATGATGCGTCTGGAATCCATCATCTGCTGTATGGTAATGAAAGTTAAACCAATATCCGCTGTGAGGCGGCTGATCTCTTCTGACATGGAAACGGAGTAAATCTTCTCCGGTCTTGCGGTTGTAAATGTGGAAGATTTTTTCGCCATTTCCGCTTGAAGGCTGATCAGTTAAAACAACATCTTGAAATTTTTCGTCATCTTTGAAATTTGTTAAATAGTCGGTTAACACTTGTTCAATCTTCGGCTGAATCTCTTCTCTGTACTCGTCCTCAATGACAGGTGTGATTTTACGGCCAAATTTGAGAAAGGATTGATTTTCTGCATTTGATAGCACCTCTTGCTTATATTGCTCAAAGGGATCTGTCTGCTCTTTGCTTTCCTGTTGCGTTAGTTCCCAGCTGCGCATTTCATCTGATGTATCATAAACAGCTGTATAAGGCGTTTTATCAGATGAAGAAAGTTCAGAGGGCTTGTCTGTCATCAAAGCCGACGGAGGAGAGACTAAACCAAAAGTTGCAATCGTAAAGAGCGCAACAAGCGTTTTTCTCATCCACATCTTCATGATATCTAATTCCTTCCATAAGTTATCATACTGCTATTCTAGCATATAATGAATTTTCAGTCATTCAATTTGGCCATCGATTTGAGACTTTCTTTTTCATAATAAAACGTTTACAATGGTAGCAAAGGGCGACTAAAATTTGGGAGGAATGGGTATGTTTGAAGGTTTTTTCATTACGGCTTCCTTGCTGACGTTATTTTATTTTGTCTATATGGAGATTACAGATTAAAAGCCCTAGATAAGGGCTTTTTTAGATGATTGACAAGGAATTCAAAGCATTGTCTATTAGTGAGGGCTTTTTTCTTTCTCAATATATCCATAATGAAATTGAGCTGTTTTTCGTTTTAAAACGTGAAATTGATAGGAGTCTGCTAGAAATCGGGTGCTTTTCCAATGATCTTTTAAAACTACCCTTTTTCTCGCCACTCTCAGCGCTTCTTGGACGGCTATTTCGTGGTCAAAGTGGTGCTCTGCTGCATGACGTAGCGGGGCGATACTTGCAGATTCTTGAATTGTCTCCTCAAACATCGGGTCAAAATAGACGACATCAAATGAACTATCAGAGAGCTTCTTTAGCTGCTCGATACTGTCTCCACTTACAACAGATATCCGTTTCATCGCTTCATCTGCCTCTCTTAACCCTGTCTCCCATGTGTTTAGTCCTTCTCGCACTAGCAATGCTGTCATGGGGTTCTTTTCGATACCAACGATCCTTCCCTTCGTACCTACTCGCATGCTTGCTGTAATGGCATCTGATCCTAAGCCAAGCGTACAATCTAAAAAGGAATCGCCAGGCTGAAGCTGCGTGGCTTCGATTAAAGGATCCTTTTCTCCGCGCATGAGCCGCTTCACCCTGAACATTGCTGAGCTTGGATGAAAGAAAAACTTTTCACCATTTGGCTGATACCATTCGAATCTTTCTTTCCCCACAACAAGGACGTCTCCTCGTTTTATCGCAAGCTGCTTGACAGATTGTTTGCGCCTCTCTACATACTCGCCATGTAAATCCTCTGCAAGGGCTTTTGCTGTTTCAATCGTTTGTTCATTTGCTCTAAAGCTTGTTGTGATAAGCATGCGGTTCCTCCATCATGATCAAGAAAAAATGCCCTGATGTGATCACAGGACATTTCAACATGTGTATTAGCAATGTTTTTCGAATGCAGATAAGACGTTGTTCATGATGTCTTCCATTTCATGACCTTCAATTTCGTCACGCGGAATAAAATGAACAAGTTCATTTCCTTTTAAAAGTGCCATAGATGGAGACGATGGCTCTTCGCCTGTGAAGTATTCTCTCATTTTTGCCGTTGCTTCCCTGTCCTGGCCAGCAAAAACTGTGACAATTCGATCTGGTGTTTTTTCTGCCTTCATCACAGCTTGAGTAGCAGCTGGGCGTGCTAATCCGGCAGCGCACCCGCATACAGAATTGACAACCACAAATGTCGTTCCTTCTCGTTCTTGCATCGTTTGTTCTACTTCTTCTTCCGTTGTTAGTTCTTGAAATCCTGCACTTGTCAGCTCTTGACGCATCGGTACAACGAGCTGGCGCATATATTCTTCATATGCCATTGACATAAAAAAGCCCCCTCTATAATCCTTATGTTGTGAATAAAGGATACTATAGAGAGAGCCAATTTTCAAATGTTCGATATCAGATTAAATTTTCATGATTCCGCCTGTATTGGCTGATGTCACAAGTTTTGAATATCTAGCAAGATAACCTGTTTTTACTTTTGGCTCAAAGCCTTTCCAGTTTGCTTTTCTTCTTTCCCATTCTTCCTCTGGAACATCTACGCTTAAAATGCGCTGCTCGATATCGACAACGACATGGTCACCATTTTCAACAAAGGCAAGCGGGCCTCCCTCAGCTGCCTCTGGTGAGACGTGTCCAATAGACAATCCGCGAGAAGCGCCGGAAAAACGTCCGTCTGTAATTAAAGCAACCTTTGGTCCAAGTCCCATGCCGACGATTTGTGAGGTAGGTGCAAGCATTTCAGGCATGCCAGGTCCGCCTTTAGGTCCTTCGTAGCGAATGATGACAACATGTCCTGCTTCTACTTTTCTATTAATGATGCCTTCAAGGGCTTCTTCTTGGGATTCAAATACGATCGCAGGTCCCTCATGGCGTGTGATCCCGTCTTGTACCCCGCCCGTTTTAATGATGGCTCCATCTGGCGCAAGGTTTCCAAATAAAACGGCTAAGCCGCCTTTTTCAGTAAATGGCTTGTCAATTGGATAGATGACGTTATAATCTTTTACCTCATGTCCCGCAATGTTCTCGCCGAGCGTTTTCGCAGTGACGGTCATTGTATCTAAATGAAGAGCGCCTTCTTTTTTAGACAATTCATTTAGTGCCGCTGTAACGCCGCCTGCTTCATGTAAATCCTCAATATAAACATCTGAAGCTGGAGCAAGTTTCGATAAATGAGGCACACGTTCTGCTACTTCATTGATACGTTCAAGTGAATATTCAACACCTGCTTCATTCGCAATCGCCAATGTGTGAAGAACAGTATTAGTTGAACCACCAAGAGCCATATCTAATGCAAATGCATTATCAATTGCTTTTTCAGTGACAATATCCCGTGGTTTAATATCTTTTTTGATGAGCTCCATGAGTTGTTTTGCAGACTTCTTCGCAAATTCTCTTCGCTCTGGTGATGTCGCCAAAATTGTTCCATTTCCAGGAAGAGCAATCCCGAGTGCTTCTGCTAAGCAGTTCATTGAGTTAGCTGTAAACATACCTGAACAAGATCCGCAGGTTGGACAGCCAAACTGCTCTAATTCATTTAATTCCTCTTCATTGATTTTACCTGACTGGTATGCACCAACACCTTCAAATACAGAAGAAAGAGAAATTTTTCTGCCATCACTTGTTCTACCCGCTTCCATCGGTCCGCCGCTCACAAAAACAGTCGGGATATTCACGCGCATCGCTGCCATCATCATTCCTGGTGTGATTTTATCGCAGTTAGGAATACAAACCATTCCATCAAACCAATGAGCAGATACAACGGTTTCTACAGAGTCAGCAATGATTTCACGGCTTGGCAATGAATATCTCATCCCGATATGACCCATGGCAATTCCATCATCGACGCCAATCGTATTGAATTCAAATGGAACGCCGCCAGCTTCACGAATGGCTTCTTTCACAATCTTCCCGAATTCCTGAAGATGGACATGTCCTGGGACAATATCAATATAGGAATTACATACGGCAATAAATGGCTTGCCGAAATCCTCATCCTTTACCCCCGCTGCTCTTAGTAAGCTTCGGTGAGGTGCTCTGTCGATTCCTTGTTTAATCATATTACTGCGTAGTTCTGCCATCTGTTTAAAAAGCCTCCTATACTACAAGTCTTGTTGACTGCATGATTTTGAGTTAATTTTATTTTACAAATTTTCTGTTTATTTAGCCACCTATGAATGACTGATGACTAACATGGCTGCTGAAGCAAGCGCTCAGCAAGGTTCGTGTCATAAAATCTGACCTCCAATATTCTATATTGGTACTACTATATAGAGTTTTTTCGCATATTTCAACAATATTCAAAATAATTTTTCTAAAAAAATTTTTCTGTCTATCTTTTTTAGAAAAACAAGCTGCTTTTCATTGGCAGCTTGTTCATTTTTCTCCTCATTCTGATGCATTCTTTCTACTTTCTGTCATTTGCTTCCACACAGAGCCTTTCGCTTCTTCCCCATGCTCAATGCGCTCAATCGCCATTTTGACTTGAAGACTGACTTCAAACTCAGGGTCTTGCTCTGCTTCTTTTAATGCTTCTAGTGCCGTTTCGTCCCCTTCTTCATAAAGGAACATAGCTGCACGCCAGCGGACGAGCTTACTCGGGTCCTTTAATGCTGCGATCATGGCTTCGATAGCGCTAGGGTCACCAAGGTCAGAAATACAGTCGCCCGCCGTTCTGCGGACCGTCACTGTTTTGTCCTCGAGCCCCTTATATAAAATAGGCAAAATGGCAGGATCTTCAATCATGCCAGCATTCACAACGGCTTGTCTGCGAATAGACGTTTTTGGATCCTCCATTGCTTTCATTAAAACAGGTATATCCTTTTGCTCTGGCTGCATTTGCTCTAAATGGGCAAAACGTTTTTTCCAATCTTCCTCTTGCAGCATGTCTTCTGTTACATCATATGCTTTTCGGTTCACCTGTCTATCTACAGCTTCCTGCCCTTCTTTAACTGCCTCTGTTAATCGGGCTAAACGCTCATCATCATAGGCTGCTTGCAGCTCCTCTGTGACTTCCTGACCGATATCAGCAAATTCGCCAAAACGAACGCCGTGTTCTTTCCACACACGTTCAAACACGACATTGTCTGAGCTGCTTCTAAGCTTTAAAATGGCTGCTTGAAAACGTTCAGGCAT
This sequence comes from Bacillus sp. EB106-04-04-XG123, assembly GCF_058791855.1. Lineage (NCBI taxonomy): Bacteria > Bacillati > Bacillota > Bacilli > Caryophanales > Bacillaceae > Bacillus > Bacillus sp. EB106-04-04-XG123. The sequence continues at coordinate 115,022 of NZ_JBYTDZ010000003.1, forward strand.
GCCAAACCGCTCTTCTCTTTCACCGTCTGACAGTTTGACCTGCATCGGAATCCCATTAAACATTTGGACAAATACTTTCACTTCACCAAATGTGTCATCGCCTGACTGCGAACCTTCCTGAAGGCCTTCTGTTTCTTGTCCAAAGGCTTCTCTGACCTGCTGTAAAATACCCTGCCAGTCAAACTTTGCATTTCGCTCGACCGCTAAGAAATCTGCGACATGATAAACGCCTTTTACACCTTCAATGCTTAAAATACGCTTGATCATTTCTGGGGCTTCGTCTTTTTGATCCTTTTTGTAGTTGTTGCTTTTACCGCCGGCAAGTGCTTCTGTCAAAATAACCTTCATGGTATTCGGACTTGGCGTCGGTTCTATGGCTGTTATTTTCATTGATATATCCTCCTTACACACATAAAGACCCTACTCATCTGTAAGGCCGCATTCTTCTTTCCATTTCTTGATAAATAAACTCATCAATTCATGCCGCTCATCAGCAAGCTGCTTCCCTGCACGAGTGTTCATCAAGTCTTTTAATTTGAGCAGTTTTTCTTCCATATGATTTAGCACAGAACCCTGCTGCGTGTCCTTTGTATAATGGGGCTCACCTGTTGCGCCAGCATACGTAAACACTCTAGCGATACCGCTTGCTCCTATCGCATCCAGCCTATCAGCATCTTGAACAATAGCCCCTTCTAACGTCATCGGCCTAAACTGCTTATGCCGGTGACGAAAAGACATCGTTGTAATGATGTCCATGATATAGCGGATATCCCGCATGTCCAATTCCCACAAAAGAAGCTGGTACTCAAGCTGCTCCTTAGTGATCTTCCATTCACTTGACAGCTTTTCATCAATGACATCATGTACAATTGCCGCCATTTCGATGATAAAGAAAGAGCCGCCTTCCTGATGTGCAATACGGACGGCAAGCTGGCGAACACGAGCAACATGAGCCGCATCGTGTCCAGTTGGTTCATCCTTCAGCCTGTCTGAAACAAAGGAGGCAGCTGCCTCCAATTGTTTTCGCTGCATGACTGTCAGCATCTTATTTGTCCAACAGAGCGATGATTGAGCTTTCTAATTCTTTTGGTGGCGTTTTTGGAGAGAACCGTTCAGTGACTTCTCCGTTTTGGTCCACGATAAATTTGGTGAAATTCCATTTCACTGTTTTTGTCCCAAGCACACCTTTCGCTTCACTTGTTAAATGCTTGAACAGCGGGTGCGCCTCTTCGCCATTAACATCTACTTTCGCAAACATAGGGAAGGTCACTCCATAATTCAAAGAACAGAATTCTTGAATGGCTTCTTCTCCTTCTGGCTCTTGGTTCATAAATTGGTTACACGGAAATCCTAAAATTTCAAGGCCCTTTTCATGATATTGATCATATAGCTCTTGTAATTGTTTAAATTGAGGAGTCAGTCCACATTTGCTTGCTGTGTTTACAATAATGAGCACTTTTCCTTTGTAATCTGCCATCGATTTTTCCTGACCGTTAATGGTCTTGACCTGAATATCATAAATTGACATCTCATAGCCTCCTAGGATTCACTTTTTCCTATCGTAACATGCTTCTTTTAGAAAATCGCTTTTTATGCTCCCATTTAAAAGAGTCCTGTCACACTGCCGTCTTCTAATAAATCCATTTCGAGAGCCGCAGGTTTTTTAGGTAATCCAGGCATTGTCAAAATGCTTCCGGTTAAGGCCACAATAAATCCTGCTCCTACAGATGGTTTTAACTCGCGAATCGTAATGGTAAAGCCTTTAGGTCTGCCGATTAAAGCTGGATCATCCGAAAGAGAATATTGTGTTTTTGCCATACAAACCGGCAAATGAGCCCAGCCGTTTTCCTCAATGGCAGCCAGCTGCTTTCTTGCTTTGGATGTGAGCGTGACCCCATCTGCCCCGTAAACCACTTTGGCCACTTTAGATAACTTTTCTTCTATGGAATCGTTCTCTTCATACAAATAGGTAAAGTTGTTCTTTTTCTTTTCAATGAGTTCCGCTAGTTCCTCGGCAAGAGCTGTCCCGCCTTCGCCTCCTTCTTCCCATACATTCACGGCTTTAACTGGATGGCCATGTTTGCCGCACCAATCTTCTATCGCTTGAATTTCTTCTTTTGTATCCGTAATAAAACGGTTTACCGCGACAATATATGGAAGACCAAAAGCTTGAACGGTTTCAATATGCTTTTCTAAATTATGTATACCTTCTAATACGGCGTGTGCATTCTCTTCTTTGAGTTCGGTTTTCTTCATTCCGCCATGCATCTTTAATGCTCTCACTGTCGCCACAATGACAACTGCACCAGGTTTGAAATCACCAGCTCTTGTTTTAATGTGAAGGAACTTTTCTGCTCCAAGATCTGCTCCAAATCCAGCTTCTGTTACGACATAATCAGCTAATTTTGCTGCCATTTTGGTTGCAATTAAACTATTGCATCCATGTGCAATATTGGCAAAAGGACCGCCATGGACAAGTGCTGGGGTTCCTTCAATCGTTTGAACCAGGTTCGGCTTGAGTGCGTCTTTTAAAAGTAACGTCAGGACACCTTCATATCCAAGTGCTCCCACTGTGACTGGCTCGCCTTCTTGATTATAGGCAACAACAATAGAAGAAAGACGTTTTTTTAAGTCAGATAAGTCTTCTGCTAAACAGAGGATCGCCATCATTTCGGAAGCAACTGTAATGTCAAATCCGTCTTCTCTAGGATACCCATTTAACTGACCGCCAAGTCCGACAACAACTTGTCTTAATGCACGATCGTTTAAATCAAGCACCCGCTTCCATACAATGCGGCGCGTGTCGATGCCGAGTTCATTTCCGTGATGGATATGGTTATCAATAAAAGCAGATAAGGCGTTATGTGCAGATGTAATGGCATGAAAATCTCCTGTGAAATGAAGATTGATTTCTTCCATTGGCAGCACCTGTGAATATCCTCCGCCCGCTGCCCCGCCTTTAATCCCCATTGTAGGACCTAATGATGGCTCACGCATCGCAATGATCGCTTTTTTGCCAATTTTTTCGAAGGCTTGACCTAGGCCGACTGTTACCGTGGATTTCCCCTCACCTGCTGGCGTTGGGTTGATGGAAGTGACAAGAATCACGTGTCCTTCTTTTTGTTCCTTTAAACGGTCAAAAATAGTCAAAGATATTTTCGCTTTTGTGAAACCATAGCATTCTAATTCTTCGTCATGTAGTTGGAGCTTTGCTGCGATGTCTTGAATTGGTCTTAGCTTAGCCTTTTGGGCAATGTCAATATCTGATAAATGCTTTGTGATCATAACAAAACGGCCTCCTTTTTTTACAGAAACAGCATTCTTTTTTGCTCTATTTTTCATTGTAACATAATTGAAACATTGAAATATCGCCAGAAAGTTCCTATAATGAAGTGAAATTAGCTTTGGTTCAGGGGGTGGCGAGTTGCCTATTAACATACCAGTTCATCTGCCGGCAAAACAAATACTAGAGAGCGAAAATATTTTCGTCATGGATGAGACAAGGGCATTCAAGCAAGATATCCGTCCTTTGAATATCGTGATCTTAAATTTAATGCCAAAAAAAATACAAACTGAAACGCAGCTGCTGAGAATGCTCGGAAATTCTCCTTTACAAGTGTACTTTACGTTTTTGATTCCAAGTACACATACACCGAAGAATACGTCGAGAGAGCATCTAGATGAATTTTATACGACCTTTGAAATGATTCGCCATAAAAAATTTGATGGAATGATCATCACTGGCGCACCAATTGAGCACTTACCTTTTGAAGAAGTTTCTTATTGGAAAGAGCTGCAGGACATTTTGGACTGGAGTAAAACCAATGTGACGTCTACCCTTCATATTTGCTGGGGTGCACAGGCAGGTTTATATCACCATTACGGGATTGAAAAGATCAAGCTTCCCGAGAAAAAATTTGGTGTATTTGAGCATATTGTGAAAGAGAAAAAAGAAAGATTAGTCAGAGGTTTTGATGAAGTATACTATGTCCCACATTCTAGGCATACAGATATTAATACAGAACAATTAAAAAACACGCCGAATTTGAAAGTCTTGAGTATGTCTGAAGAAGCAGGTGTTTGTTTAATTGTTTCAGATGATGATAAACAAGTATTTTTAACTGGACATCCTGAGTATGATACAGATACATTGATGCAGGAATATGAAAGAGATTTGTTGAAACATGATACAGTCCAAAAACCTGTCCACTATTTTATAGAAGATGGTGACACATTAATCCCAGTAAATCGTTGGAAAGCCCATGCAACCTTATTGTTTATGAATTGGCTTAATTATTATGTTTATCAAGAAACACCATACGTTTGGGAATAAAATAGACTGTGGTCTGATGATAAATCGTCAAAATGTGTTAAAATACAAATGGCTCTGTCTTCCATTATCAATTGAATCTGTTTGTTTTTTAAAATTAGTTTAATTCTTTCGTAACGAATGATATGCTCTAACTGTTTATATGTTATCTTTATGTATATGTAGACCTATGAGATTAATAGTTTCGTACGAAGTTTTGTTGTTGTTGATTACATTTGAGGTGAATATTCTTGAATACCAATAAAAAAATATTAATCTTGACCGCAAATTATGGAAATGGACATATGCAGGTAGCAAAAACACTGTATGATGAATGCAAATCCCAAGGATTTGAACATGTTGTAGTTTCTAATTTGTATCAAGAATCGAATCCCATTGTGTCAGAAGTGACTCAATATTTATACTTGAAGAGCTTTTCCATTGGGAAACAATTTTATCGCTTGTTTTATTACGGTGTTGATAAAATTTACAATAAACGCAAATTTAACATTTATTTAAAGATGGGAAATAAGCGTCTCGATGAATTAATTCAGTTACACAATCCAGATATCATCATTATTACATTCCCGATGATTGTTGTACCAGAATATCGAAACAAAACAGGTAAAGTGATTCCGACTTTTAATGTCATGACCGATTTTTGTCTCCATAAGATTTGGGTACATGAAAACATCGACCGATACTATGTTGCAACCGATTATGTGAAACAAAAATTAGTGGAAATCGGCACACATCCAAGCGATGTCAAAGTGACAGGTATTCCTATTAGACCACAGTTTGAAGCCGACGTGCCAAAATCGATGATCTATAAAAAATATGGATTATCATCCGACAAAAAAGTACTTCTTATCATGGCTGGTGCTCACGGTGTACTAAAAAATGTGAAGGAATTATGTGAGGCGCTGCTTCTCGACAGTGAAGTACAAATTGTTGTTGTATGCGGAAAGAACGCCGCACTGAAACAATCGCTTAGCGTTCTTGAGCAGGCACACCCAGATCAATTGAAGGCGCTTGGATATGTGGAACAAATTGATGAATTGTTCAGAGTAACAGATTGTATGATTACAAAACCAGGCGGCATTACTTTAACAGAAGCAACTGCAATCGGTGTCCCAGTCATTCTTTACAAGCCTGTCCCTGGCCAAGAAAAAGAAAATGCTCTTTTCTTTGAGGATTATGGCGCTGCTATTGTCATTAACAGACATGAAGACATTTTAGAATCTGTGACCAACTTGCTGCAGGACGAAGAAAAATTAGAAACAATGAAACAAAACATGAAAAAACTGCACTTAAAACAATCTTCTCAAACCATTTTGGAAGATATCGTCGAGCAGTCAGATCTCATCATGAATAACAAAACATATGCTCGCGCATTATCATAAAAAGGTGTCCGTCATTGACGGACACCTTTTTCTTTACCCTTGATTTCCATTTGTTGTGTATACTTCTTCAAACGGCTGAACGACAACAAAGCCGCTTCCGCTAAACTTCATTTGAATGGACTCTCCGCTTCCCCTGCCAATAAAGGTTTTAAAGGAAACATCTGTCACAAATTCAGTTTTTAAATCACCTGACCACGCAACAGTCGCATTCGGATCTGTATAAACAGAGTCACCCGGCTGAACAATGAGCGTCAGCGGCTCATAATGACTTGTGATTGCTACTAAGCCCGGCCCTTCTAATTTGACATTAAATAATCCGCCTGCAAGCATGCCTGATACCTTTTTCATCAATTTGATATCCCAGCGGACAGATGGTTCAAATGCGAGCAGGTCGTTTCCATTCACAAAAATAGATTCCCCTTGGGCCAAACGGAGAATTGAGATTTTTTTGCCTTGATCTGCCACATATAATTTCCCATCACCTGTCGCCTTCATTAGTGAGGTGCCTTCTCCCGAGAGCATTTTTTTGAACATCTTTGAGACGCCGTGCTCAAAAACACCCTCACGTTCAAATTTGATTTTCCCTCGATAGGAAACCATGGAACCTGTTTTTGCCCAAATGGTGTCAGTCAAATTAATTTCTAGAAGCCTTGATGTTTCAAGTTCAAAGACCCCTTCTCCTTTATCTTCTTGCTGCGTATTCTGAATAAATTCTTCAAGTGTATAACGATTCATGATTGCACCTCTTTCTGTATTTTTTTTATATACGGACAAGCTGCACGTTAGGTTCCGAAAAGGACGTTTTATTTTTCATTGTTATTCACCAAAAAAACAAAAAAATCAAACATTCTGCTCAAAATTTGGCTCGCCTGCTTGACGCGTTACTTTTGATGGTGTATAGTGGAACCATCATTTAACAACTGTAAAGTCGTTAGGTGATGAAAATTTTTTTTAGTATGCCCAAAAGGTGTGCTACAGTACTAGGAGGAAAAAGCAATATGCAAAACGGTAAAGTAAAATGGTTCAATAATGAAAAAGGTTTCGGCTTCATTGAAGTTGAAGGCGGAGACGATGTATTCGTTCACTTCACAGCTATCGAAGGTGACGGCTACAAGTCTTTAGAAGAAGGACAAGAAGTTTCTTTTGAAATCGTTGAAGGTAATCGTGGACCTCAAGCTGCAAACGTAACAAAACTTTAATCAACTAAATCAATGATGAAACGACAAAATAAAGAGAGGCATATGCCTCTCTTATTTGATTTTCAGCTGAATTTCAATGGCTAAAATATTTTGCTTCAGTCGTTGTTCAATTTCAGAAATATCTTTTTCGAGAAAAGGTCTTCCCTTCTTTGCTACATCTACTAGCTGCTCTAGATCGCTGTATACCTCTTGAAATGTTCGATGTAATACCGTTTCGAAATCCTTATTATTCATGCCGGCCTTCCCCTTTTCCTCTATTATCCGTCACTTAGTCAAAAAGTAACTCAACCAAAACTTTCTATAGTTATATCGGCTCATTTTTCAGAATATGTTCTTTTTTAACACATTCTATCCGTTTTTTTTCACGAGCGGATGTTTGAGTAAGGAAAACCGGGGCAGCCGCTTACTTTTTAAGCAGCGTCTGTCCGTATTCTTTTATTTTCTCTCCTACTGTGCATTGCTGAATACAAAAGGAGTGGGCGTATTTTTTGCCATATTCTTTTCGAAAGTGCTTCTTAATCAAGCAATCTGAACAATACGTGTCTTGGAGATCCGTCAATTCTTGTACTGCTGTTTTTTTATCCACATTATTCAGCTCCGTCTGCTTCTAATTTCAATTTACTTTCAATTGGGACGTCTGCAAGTATCTGCCTTGCAAGCTGATCCGCTTCTGCATTTTGTTTACGATCGATGACTTCATATGTTGGCGTAAGCCTCAGCTCCTTTAAAGCCGCTTCAATCCGGTCGAGCCATTTGTTATGTATATCATCATAACAAGGCCATTCTCCTTTTAATTGATTCATGACAACTAATGAATCGCCTCTAATCGTGACAGAATTTCTGCTTGCCCCAAGGTCTTTCAAAGCTTTTACTGCCTCAAATAAAGCTGCATACTCCGCTTCATTATTGGTGATTCCTTGGAAGGGCTGATTTTTTCTCAAACGATAAGCATCTTCTCCGAGCTTATAGTAGACGACAACCCCAAGGCCAGAGTCGCCTGTTTCTTTGTGAAAACTTGCATCAAAATAGACCTGAAGCTGATCAGGTTCAAGCTTTAGTTCTTCATTTAGCTTTTCAAGTTCTTTAATAGACCACATCGCCCCTTTTTCATCTTCAAATGATAGGAGTGACTGTGGTTCTTTTTTATCGATATGTTTTGCTAAAAGCAAGGCCTCTTTTAGCTCCATCCAATCTTCTTGGAAAAAAGCAATGGACCCAATCGATTTCACTTTCATTGTATAGTGCGCTCTTAATTTCATTGATCACATCGCCTTCCCGTGCTTTTAAGGTAAACGTTCGTTATGCTATAATCAAAAAGTTACATTTTACAATGAGAAAGGAAGTTCATGTCACTTGTTTAATGAAGGTATTTGGATCTTATTTGCGATCATTAATTTTATCATTGTTCTTCTATTTTATAAAGGATTTGGCAAGATGGGCCTTTTCGTCTGGATTGGCTTTGCGACGGTTGCAGCAAATTTACAAGTGGTCAAAACCGTTGAATTGTTTGGCTTAACGGCAACACTTGGGAACATTTTATATGGCAGTGTGTTCTTTGCAACGGACGTATTGAATGAAAAATATGGACAAAATGAAGCGAGGAAAGCTGTCTGGATTGGCTTTGCCACCCTTTTAACACTAACCGTTGTCATGCAGGAGGCTTTGCTTTTCCATCCCGCTCCATCTGACATTTCTCAAACATCGCTCGAAACGATATTTGGCTTTATGCCAAGGGTCGCACTTGGCAGTCTTGCTGCTTATATCATCAGTCAAATGTTAGATGTTTATGTATATTCGTTTATTCGGCGGATATTTCCTTCCGATGGTGCGCTTTGGGTGCGCAACGCTGGAAGTACGATGATCAGCCAGCTGCTTGATACACTGATCTTCACAACCATTGCCTTTCTTGGCACCTATCCATTTCATGTATGGATCGAAATCTTCATCACGACTTATGTGATTAAATTTATCGTGGCCGCGATTGGGACACCATATGCGTATGCAGCGAAAAGAATGGTTCCGCTTGATGAAAGGGTGAAATAAATTGCCAGCTGAAATATACATTGATGGTGCTAGCGCAGGTAATCCAGGTCCTTCTGGCATCGGCATTTTCATTAAATATGATGGAAAGGCAGAATCTTTCTCGATTCCTCTCGGATCAATGAGCAATCACGAAGCAGAATTTTCCTCTCTCATTGAAGGGATGAAAATCTGCGTAGAAAAAGGACTGCGTTCCGTTTCATTTCGAACAGATTCACAGGTAGTTGACCGTGCGGCCAATGCAGGATTTGCTAAAAATCCAGCCTTTCAGCCTTTTATAAAAGAGATGATCGAGCTTCAACGGCAGTTTGATTTATTTTTCATTAAGTGGATTCCAAGCAAGGAAAATCAAGTAGCTGATCAGCTCGCTAGAAAAGCGATTCACCTTTCTAAAGGATGAATCGCTTTTTTTCGGTTATGCTAATGTATGAGGTGATACTGATTGGATAAAGAGAATAAAGGTCGTGTCACAAATGGGACAACCCCTCAAGGTGATGCGCAAACAAAAGATAAGCAGCCACTATCTCAGCTCGAAAATAGAGCGAAGAAAAGCAATACAAAAAGATGACCTTAGAGATCAGCTTAGCTGATCTCTAACAAAGGGCTAAAATGATTTTTATCTTTGTCTTCTTTTCAGCGTGATAGAAAACCTTTGCAGTCTAGGAAGGGCGAGTACCGGAGCGGAGCGAATTTGACATTCGTGAGCACCGGAGCGCAGACCTGACAACGAATGCGAGGGTTTGTCTATACGCTGAGAGATCGGCTTAGCTGATCTCTATTTTACTTAATCGATTCACCATCGGTTCAATTCCTTTGATTTGATGGTATCGCAGCATGGCAGCAGCCCGTTCTTGATTGATGTTCATCTTCGTCTCATCAATTGGACAGCTCAGCGGGACATCACATTTGATCTCTGCCAATAGACGGGAGAGTTTCAAATCTTCTAACCCTGCTTGCATTTTCTTTTGCTGTGCGGCCGTTAGTTCATGAACATTTTCTAATAATCCATCAATGGTTTGATATGTTTGAATAAATTTTAATGCTGTTTTTTCTCCGATTCCTTTCACGCCTGGGTAATTGTCACTTGAATCCCCCATAAGTGCTTTCATATCGATCAGCGCCTTTGGAGAGATGCCCATTTCCTCTTCAAATAAGGCTTTTGTATAATGTTTATAGTTCCCGATCCCTTTTTGCATCAAAGCAACAGTCACTTGTTCATTCAATATCTGCAGCAAATCTCTGTCGCCGGTTAGAACCGTCACACGTGCTTCATTCTGATAGACTGCTGCCAGCGTACCGATACAATCATCTGCCTCAAAGCCTTTTAAACCAACGTTTACAATTCCTAGTTCTTCTGTCGCTTCTTTTGCTAAATCGAATTGCGGAATGAGCTCGACAGGCGCCTCTCCTCGATTTGCTTTATAATCTTGAAACAATTCATTTCGGTATGTTTGGCTTCCCATATCCCAGCAGCACACAATATGAGTTGGCTCAAATGTCTGAACAGCGGTTAATAAATGCTTCAAATAGCCATTTACTCCATTCGTCGGGACGCCGTGATCATTTATCATAAAATTCCGATGGACAGCTGTTGCATAGAACGATCTGAACAGAAGCGCCATGCCATCAACAAGCAGTACGTGTTTATTCATTCTTATAAACTCCCTTTTTCAAAACAATACTCCTATTCTATCACAGAACATAGAATTCGACATAAAAAAGGCGCCCTCTTCTTTTGGAAAAGAAGTGGCACCTTTGGATTATTTTTGACCGTATTGCATTTTTTTCGATTCTGCTTCTGCGTAGGACGGCATCTCTTTTTGTTTCGGGTTACGCTCATCCTGCTTTTTTGCATGCTGCTTTTTTTCCATCATCATTCCCCTTTCTCGGTTCACTTGTTAAGATGACCAAAAAAGAGAAAGTTACTCTTTACTTCTGTTTTCGTTCGACATACTCCTTAACCATATCAATCGTGACATGCTTACGCAGCGGAACAATTCCGCCTCGTGCAAGCTCATTCATCTTCGAAGTAATCGCATTGATATCGTCAGTTGTAAATGGTTCGTTTTGTTCACACTTGAAAACAGCAGTCTCTATTGCCTGCTCTCTTTTTTGCTCAAGCGCAAGAAACGACTTGATATGAGCATTCTGTTTTTGTGAATGTGCGGAAATCTCTTCGTGTACGCTCGTCATTTTTTATCAACTGCTTTCTTTTTTCTATAGTCTATCATGAATCAAATGGTTTTCAACTGCTTCTTCCATTCATTTGTCTGCTTGTATACTTGTTCTATCATCGCCTGCTCTTTCGCATCTGTCGTCAAGCTCATGATAAATGTTTGTTTTTGTTCATTCAGCTGCTTGAGCGCTTCTGTCTCATATCTTTCAGTAAAGGTCTTCACCATCATTTCGTATCTGCTCTGTAATTCTTCTTTTTCTTTATCTGCCCATTTCGTCGTTAACTGGAAAAGAACATCTCGAATCGCTTCAATAAACGCTGCCTTCCCGTTCTGTTCAAAGAAAGCTTTCGATGATTTTTGCTTCTTTAAGAGCGGCTCAAACGGCGTTAGGTCCGCTTCCACTTCAATTTGTTTCAGCTCTGCATTTTTCTCATCTGGAGGCGACAGCCGGAGAGAAAAGTAAGGATCTTCTGCACACGCAGCCTGTAATCCTTTCTCCCACTCCTCTTTGAAATATTGAGTGATAAACGATTCCATTCGAATATCAAGCGCCTTAAGCTCCTGTACAAATTCAAATTCATAATCCTTTAGCGCCTGTTCAAGCGCTTTTTTCAGCTCCTGCCTGAAGTCCCCTTGAGATATTCCAGGATAAAAGGCTGTCTTTAACAGATCATTTGCATAAAGTGACAAGCGCTGAACAATGTGGTAAAGCTGTTCGTGCAAGTCCTTTTTCACACTTTCTGTCACTAGCTTAGATCGTTTAATATGGCTCATTTGATCAACGATCGCTTCATAGGATGTGTCTATCTTTTTCTTTTCTGCTTGCTTTTCATCTTCTGACTGATGCAGCGTCTCATGCAGCTTGTCGACTGTTCTACATAATGTACTCGCTTCAAAATACAGCAGCTCAATCGCATCTTTCGTTAATTCTTCCTCAATAAAATAGTCGAGCTGTGTTCTTAGCTGTGCATACTGGTTATAAGGCGACTGTCCCTTTCCTTCGATCTCTTCCTTGCTGGATACGTGATGAAGGTTTGGATGCCGGATGCCTTCTTTTGTGAGCTCATTTTTCACATAGTCAAAGACGGTTTCAAGCTCTGTTTGATCCTTTGCGAGGTCAGCTGCATTGATAATAAAAAACATTTTATCCATGCTAAATGAATCTTTTACAAGCCCGAGTTTTCGTAAAAATGACCGGTCTGCTTTTGAGAAAGAATGCTGGTAGTAAGTTAAATAAAGAAGGGCATCAGCATCCTTCATATATTGAAAGGCAATCTCTGTATGACGTTTATTCATACTGCTGGCGCCTGGTGTATCAACAATCGTCAGTCCTTTATCTGTTAAAGGTGTACTTAAATACACCGTCACTTCCTTCACCACACAAGAAACAGCCTCTTCTGCCACATATGGCTTTAATTCTTGAAGGGTGACATTGAGCGGCGTTTGTTTTTGAATGGAATCACGGAACTTTTCATGAGCGTTTAAAAAATGTTCAACAATGATGCGGTGATCCTGTTCAAGCTCTCTTTTTTTCAGCGTTCGTTCGAGTTTGGCTTGAAATGTATCTCCCTTTTCTTCTGTTATAGAAAAACCGAGAATTTGATCGAGCTCTTCTAATATTTCTTGCTCGGTTTTGAACACCACTTTCACACTTTCATGCGGATGGTCTTCTGTCGGCCGCGTCAGCTTATTGATCGAGGCTGTCGTTGGTGTAGGAGATGATGGCAGCACCTTTCTCCCAACTAGGGCATTGGCAAACGACGATTTCCCCGAACTAAAAGCACCGAATAAGGCGAGTGTAAATTCCTTCGCTTGCAGCCGCTTTGTTCGTTGTTCAAAGGACTTTCTTTGAGACTGCAGCGCATTTAATGGCATTAAAATTTGAGAAAGCTGCTCGAACTGGTCAATTGACTGCGCTGTCGTAATATGCTGTGATTGACGCATTTGATCAAGCTCTGTCTGCTGCTTATTTTCTTTCTCGCTTTCTTCCGCATGAATGGACGTATGATTCTGATTTAGCTCGTCATGCTGCATCCGATGTTTTTTCACATAAAACCAATCATCTGTGATCTGCTCATTTATTCCGTTTTGCCATATATCCCATACATGCTCAATATCTCTTCTGATTTGATCATTTTTTGCCATGCATTGCTCCAGCGCTTGGAGCTCCTGTGCTGCCTGGGCCCAATTATCTTGCTGCTTTCCTTTTTCATTCATGAGCTGGGTTTTCAGCGTCTCGGTCATTTGTTCAATCAATGGTATTGCTTTCTGTTTGGTCTGTCTTTTCAGTGCTTCACCAGCATCTTTTGCATATTGCAAAACGTATTCATTTGAAAATGTCGCACCATGATGAATGACGTTCTCAAGCAGTGATTCTTCCACAGGTGTTTCAAATGCCATCACTTGATTTAATAGCGCTTCACCAAGCTGATGTTTCTTGACTTCTTTTTTGAGCAGCTCAGCAATATGCCAGTCCACTTCAGCTTTCATTCTTGCTTTGACATCTGCTAAGAAATCGTTCGCCCGCTTTTCTTTTTCCTGCTCAGTTTTATTTTTAGCGAATAGCAGTCCTACCTTAAAGCCAGGTGCTTTCGATTCAATATAGTCACTTGCAAGCTCTCTCATTTTAAATGGGGTTAGGTTTGCATTTTTTAAAATATTCTCGACTTCAGAAGACACTTCGTCTTCTAACTGTTTTGCTCCATTTTCAATAAAGCTGCTTTTCGCTTCAAGTTCCTTGACTTCTCTTCTTTTTTCTTGAAGCAGTGAATCAAGATCCTCTTCTTGCAGCTCTTCTTTTAATGAGTCAATATGTTCTTTTAAAACATTCTCTATTTTCTGCTCGGTATAGGCGCGAAGTGATGCTTTCGGCAATGTTTGTAATTCTTGCAGTTTCTCGATTAAACGAATCATTTCGTTTCTTGGATGCGACTCATCGGTTACAGATGTAAAGTATAGATGTTCTTCTTCAATGCCCTCTTTAAGAAGCATATCAACTACTTGATTTTTGTAGTCTTCAAACGCTGTCTCATGCTCATCATGTCGATCGACTTGATTTACGATGAAATAAAGATTTGGCACTTTCTCTTTAATGGAGCGAATGAAACGAATGTTTTCTTCTGAATGAACATGGTTGTAGTGCACGACATAAAAAAGAGCATCTGCTTGATGAAGAATAGACGCGGCAGATAAAAAATGGGTATGATCCGTTGAATCAATTCCAGGCGTATCAATCAGTGCCACCTTTTCTTCCAATCCTCTATAGTCCCCGCTAATTTCCACCATTTCAATCTGTTCCCCGTCCTTACAAAAACGCTGAACTGCTTCTTTATCATAAGAACCGCTCATTTTTGCAAAACGGCCATCTGAGGTGTGAAGCTTTACTTCACTCTCCCCTTTCCTCACGACGACCAAGTTTGCACTTGTTGGAATCGGACTCGTTGGCAGGATGTGATCATGAAGCAGATGATTGACAAGTGATGACTTTCCAGCTGAATAGTGGCCGGTAAATGCGATATACACTTCTTCTTCTGCTTCCTTTTTGATAATCGATGCAAGTTTGGCTGCGCGTTCATGATCATCCCTTTTGAGAAGGCTTTGATATAAAGCACCTGTAGTTTGAACGAGCGAATCTCGAATAGACAAGTCTTCCATGACGATAAACCCCTTTGTTTTTAGAAAAGTCAGTTATGTATGTGATACCATTTTACACAAAATCAAGAGATTTTTCTTCTGATCTGAGGAAATAAAAAAAAGCTGCTGCCCGATCAGTCGCAATTGACTGCGATCAGGAAGCAGATTTTTTAGAAACACCTTTTAATACGAAGCCAATTAATAGGCTGTATACACAGACCGTACCGAGTAAGAAAACCATTGTCATGTGATCACCGTCCATCCTTCGTGATTGAGAATGCTTATCATTAATGAAAGTGTATCACAATTGATAATGATTTTCAATATTAATTTAACAAATACTGATTGAGCGCTTTCTCTTCTGTTTGAATTCTCACAGCCATCATCCATGCATTTAAACATGTGAACAAAATGGCGGTAAAATAGGCATTAAATAAAAGCGGGATCAGCATAAGCTCAATCGCCACCACGACATAGTTAGGATGCTTTAACCAGCGATAAGGTCCTTTTTTCACCATCATCGCATTTGGTACAACTAAAATCTTCGTATTCCAATACGTTCCAAGAGAGCATAATGCCCAATATCGAATAACCTGTGTCGCCAGCAGGAAAACGAGCAGCACAAGAAAATAGCGCGACGGCGGCCTGTTTAACCCCCATACCTCAACCATGAGTGAGAGAAAAAAGCCCGCATGCATAGCGACCATATAAGGATAATGACTTGCACCAAATTCAATGGCACCGATCGCTTTCACTTTCTTTTCATTTCTTTTAGCCACAAGCATTTCAATAAGCCGCTGACACACGAAGAAACCAATGACGAGCCAAATGATCATGATCAGACCTCCTCCCATTTCATGAGCAGCAACTCTGAGGAAAATCCCGGACCAAGCGCTCCGCAAAGACCCATATCTCCCGCTTCAGCGGATTGATGTTCAAGATAATGCTTGATCACATACAAAACTGTGGCAGAGGACATATTTCCGTGTTGTCTGAGTACTTCTTTTGATGAAAAAAGCTGATCTTCTTGTAAGGATAGACTTTTAATATAGGCATCGATCACTTTTTTCCCTCCAGGATGGGCAAGAAAAACCGATAGGTCTTCTGCCGAATACCCTTGCTGCTCTAAAAATTGATCGACTTGCTCTTTTAACCAGCCGGAAATAATGGAAGGAATGTCACGGGAGAATATAACCCGAAAGCCGTCACTTGTAAATTCCCAGCCCATCACATCCTCAGACTCTTTCATTGTGACGGATTGTGTACCAATCACTTTAGGAACTGTTTTTAGATGGGTATATTCAGATACGCCTTTTTCTCCAGTTAATAATAGAGCTGCTGTCCCGTCTCCAAACAAAGATGTACCGATTAAATTGCTTTTTGATTGATCTTGCGGCTGAAAGGTTAAACTGCACAGTTCACAGGCGACAACCAGTACCTTCGCTTCTGGAAATGCTCTTATGTATTCGTAAGCCCGGGACAACCCCGCCGCTCCGCCCCCGCATCCTAAGCCCCAAATCGGCACCCGTTTCGTATAAGGCGAAAAAGGGAGAACGTTCATCAGTTTTGCATCAAGGCTTGGTGTAGAAAGTCCGGTGCTTGAAATAAAAAACAATGCATCGATCTCTTCAAACGGAATCGGTTTTTTCAGGAATGCCTTTTCATGAAGACAGTGTATGACCGCTTCTTTTGCATGAGCCAATGCTTTTTCCAAATAGAGGTTGTTTTTCTCCTCAAAAGAGTGGTGCGTCTGATACCATTCAATTGGCTGCACAAACTGTCTGCTCTCGATTTCTCCATTTTGAAAAGCTCTGAGCAGCCGGTCGATATCTTTAAACGATCGTTTAAATTGGGATCTAGCAAAATCAGCCGCCTTTTTCTGATCCACATGATGTTGTGGCAGACTCGTTCCAACAGAAAGAATGTACGCCATCGGCTTCACCTCTTTTTTCGATTAATATCCCCTATCGAAAAAAGGATATACATGCCAAAACGTCACAATTCAGTCAAAATATTTTCCTCCGGCTAACTTTTTGTCTTGACGACAATTGATAAATATTGGATAATATAGGTGAAAACATGATGTAGTTTTCCTCCTTCACAGGTTCGTTCTAAGCCAAGCGAACCTGCTTTTTTTATGCAAAAAAACACTTCTAAAAGAGAAGTGTTCAGACCGTAGAAACTCCCCCTTTACTTTAAATAAAAGTGGGGTTTTCACTATAATTATAAAGGGTTTACGCTGGACATAGTGTTTTTCATGTCTAGTTAGCTAATTTTTTAAGATTCATGGCAGCGAGAGTAAGCATCGCTTGCATTGAAATTTTTTTAGTACACGAAGTTTCGCCCAACGCATACTATGCTTTTCTTTTGCATCCGCAAAGACGCGTTCTTTATTTCTCTCCGCTTTGCATAGTTGCTTTTATTTATTTCAGTGAGTCTTAGGTAGTTTGCTTCATCTAGTCTTGCCAAATATGCGATGAATTTGCTTGGTATGATTTTGACTTTGTGTACAGTTATCTAGAAAAGAACAAGTTTTACAAACCTCTGAACCGGACACATATTGTTTAAATCCTTCGTTGTACGGTAAGAGAGAATTTGCCGATATCTTCTTTATTTTGTAGTGGTACGAGCTTTTCTCTATGTTTTTTGAGATTAATCGCCTCTGTCTCCACTTTCCACATAAGCACCTTTTTTCAATGAAATCGTCATTATACAACACTTTCATAAGGAATCTCCCTTTCGCTTCGAATTAATGGTCACATCTGCTGCTAATTTATTTGAATTTTCTGTATAAAAAGGATTTTTTCCACTATATATAATCAATATGAGTACCAAGAAAAACAGTGAAAAAAGAAAGAATCTACAACATGGTTCGGCTCAAAATTTAATTGACTGGAGTGATTGTAATGAAAAAGGTTTCCAAAAAAAAGACACCCTACAACACGATACTTCTCTCAAAGATAATTGGTTTAGGGCTTCTTACACTGTTTCTCTTTTTTATCTGGGATATGTCTAAACCCCATTTGCAGGCGACAAATGGGCAAGCAAAAAATGTTGCCAGCAGTGACTTCCGTGACACAAGCATCAGTCTGAAAGCAAAAGATCAGTCTACAAGAACATTGGATACACATTTTAAGACCAATCCAAACCAACAGGCAACGAATAAAACGGTCTTTTTAACATTTGATGATGGTCCTTCTGCTACATCAAATCAGCTGTTAAATGTATTAAAAGCACATCACGTGAAGGCGACGTTCTTCATGCTTGGACCGCAAATCCAAGCACACCAATCAGCTGTGAAAAGACTTTATCAAGAAGGACATCAATTAGGTCTTCATGGCATGACGCATGATATAAACCTCTTTTATCAGAACAGCGAGTCTCCCGCAAATGAAATGAGAGAAGCTCAGCATATTCTTGCCTCTGTTACAGGCGTCTACAGCCGTCTTGTAAGAACCCCCTATGGCAGTGTTCCAAATTTAACATATCATCAAAAAGTACGTTTAAACCAAAATGGCTTTATTTACTGGGACTGGACGATTGATAGCCTTGACTGGAGATATAAAAACTCACAATATGTTCCAGAGGTATTGAATCAATTGCAAATGTTTGAGAAAAATAAACCATGGGAACCAAAAGTTATATTAATGCATGATCAACCCTCTACCACAAACTATTTAGACAGCCTGATTATACAGCTAAAAGCAAGGGGCTATACATTTGCAGTCATTAACGAAACAATGCCACCGGTACAACATTAATAGTGCTAATCACAAAAAGCCCGTATCCAAAAGATGCGGGCTTTCAGCTTGTAGACAAACCCTCACACGCTCCTTCCTAGGATCAAAGGTTTTTTATCAAGCTAAAAAGAAGACAAAGAGCTAAAATAAAAGGTCATTTTAGCTCTTTGTCCATAATCTGCACCCCTCTCCAAGAGAGATGTTTACATAACAGATTGCTTAGGCTCTTCCATAAGCTCCTGCTCTATTTCTTTTTTAAATGGAATCATGTGATAAATAATATGAAGCAAAATTGCGGTAAAGCTTCCGGCCACAATGCCGTTACTTGTTAATAATTTCATCGAATCTGGCAGATGCTCAAACATTTGCGGCACGACGGTAACACCTAAGCCGATTCCCACGGAGCAAGCAACGATCAATAAGTTCTCCTGCTTTGCAAAATCCACGCGCGAGAGCATTTTAATACCGTATGCAATGACCATGCCAAACATGGCAACCATTGCACCGCCAAGAACCGATTTTGGAATAATCGTTGTAAAGGCAGCGATTTTAGGAAAAAGACCAAATAACATGAGCAATGCACCTGTTACGACAATGACTTGGTTTTTCTTGACTCCTGTTAGCTGGATCAATCCAACGTTTTGCGAGTAGGCTGTGTACGGAAAAGCATTGAAGATTCCACCTAATAACACAGCAATCCCCTCTGCCCGATAGCCTTTAGCCAAATCTTTTTCTTTTAATGAACGGTTTGTTAAATCACCTAGTGCGAAATAAACGCCTGTTGATTCAACCAATGACACAATCGCTACTAACGTCATGGTCATGATCGGTGCAAATTCAAAGGTCGGCATGCCAAAATAAAATGGCTCAATCATGCGGAAAACCTGGGCGTTTGCCACCTCAGCTGTTTCCACTTTCCCCATAAACGCAGCAACTGCTGTCCCAAGGAGAATACCGATTAAAATGGCGATCGCCTTCATAAACCCTTTCGTGAATCGATAGAGCAGTACAATGATAAATAGTACAAGGAAAGCGAGCTCTAGATTTTCAAAAGAACCATAGTCCGCACTTCCTTCTCCTCCTGCCATATTGTTCATTGCTACAGGAATGAGGGTGATCCCAATAATGGTGACGACAGAGCCTGTGACAACAGGCGGGAAAAATTTCACAAGCTTCCCAAAGAAAAAAGAAAGAAGAATGACAATACACCCAGCAGCGATAATACTGCCATAGATAGACGAAATTCCATACTTAGAGCCAATCGCAATCATCGG
This sequence comes from Bacillus sp. EB106-04-04-XG123, assembly GCF_058791855.1. Classification (NCBI taxonomy): domain Bacteria; kingdom Bacillati; phylum Bacillota; class Bacilli; order Caryophanales; family Bacillaceae; genus Bacillus; species Bacillus sp. EB106-04-04-XG123. The sequence goes on from NZ_JBYTDZ010000003.1 coordinate 134,797, forward strand.
CGAAACCGCAGTAAATGTACAGCCTAATACAACAGGCAGACCGATCCCAAAGAAGCGGTTTTTCCATACTTGAAGCAATGTAGCAGCCCCGCACATGAAAATATCCGCAGAGATGAGGTAAGTCAGCTGTGCAGGCGTGAGCCCAAGCGCATCTCCAACAATGAGCGGTACAAGAACAGCACCTGCATACATTGCAAGTACATGCTGAATGCCCAGCGAGAGCGTTTTGACTTTTTTAGCGGTACTCATGATTGTACCTCCCGTACAAACGTGACTTTCCCTTCCTCAAGTGATTCAATACGTGCGAGGGACTCGACGCGGTAGCCCATTTGCACAAGCGCATTTCTTCCAGGCTGGAATGATTTTTCAATGACAATGCCAAATCCGGCTACTTTCGCCTTTGCCTGCTTTGCAATCGCAGCAAGCCCTTTCGCAGCTTCACCATTTGCTAAAAAGTCATCGATGATTAACACACAATCGTTTTCACTCAGATGCGTATTTGAGACAGCAATCGTGCTTTCTACTTTTTTTGTAAAAGAGTACACACTGGCTGTTAACAGGTTATCCGTTAATGTGAGTGATTGACGTTTTCTTGCAAACACAACAGGGACTTGAAGAGCAAGCCCAGCCATCACAGCAGGTGCGATGCCTGAAGATTCGATTGTGATGATTTTTGTAATGCCATCATGCTTAAATAATCTAGCAAACTCTTGCCCAATCTCATGCATTAACACAGGATCAATTTGATGATTTAAAAAAGCATCTACCTTTAACACTTGATTTGACAGAACGATCCCTTCGTTCTCAATTTTTTGACGTAACAATTCCATCATTTTTCCCCCTAGCATATTGGCAAACATTCGATTTTTTGCATAAAAAAAGCATTGCTGCCCATGAGGAGCAAGCAATGCGAAAACGATCCACGGATCTTCAGCTCAAACAAGAGCTGTTTCATTTTGCTCACTCATAGTCGGACCGTATCGGTGTCCGGTAGAAACTTGCGTGCCATCATCACGCGATTATATGAGTGTTATAGTGTTCAAATTATAACAAGATTTCAGACGCTTGGAAAGCACTTTTCTAGAAAAATACCGAACTTAAATAATAGATCAGAACAAAATGTTCGTTTTTAGAATATTCAAGCATCAAAAAAGCACCCTTCTCATGAAAGGGTGCCCTTCTTTTATGATAAATACAGTTTCGTATATTTATCCGTTAAGTAGTCGATTAAATATTGAACATTTAATTCTTCACCTGTTGCATCTTGAATGATTTCAGATGGCTTTTTCCGTTTTCCATGCTGATGAACATGTTCCGTCAGCCATTCTTTTATCGGTGCAAAAGACCCATTTTGAATTAGCTCATCAAAATTTGGTAAGTCTTTGATCATTTGTTGTTTTAATTGGGCCGCATACATATAACCAAGGGCATATGAAGGGAAATAGCCAAAGCTTCCATCAGACCAGTGAACATCCTGCAAGATACCGAGTGCATCATTAGGAGGCGTAATGCCAAGATACGCTTGATATTTTTCATTCCAAAGTGCAGGTAGATCTTCCACCGCTACTTCTTCATTGAAAATCGCTTTCTCAATTTCATAGCGGATGATAATGTGAAGCGGATACGTCAGTTCATCGGCTTCAATTCGAATGTAAGTCGGCTTCGATTCATTCACTGCATGCACAAAGTCTTCTAAAGAAACATCTTTAAACTGCTCAGGAGATGCTTCTTGCAGCTTTTGATAATACGTTTTCCAGAAATCTTCGTGTCTGCCGATAAAGTTCTCAAAGAAAAGAGACTGTGATTCATGGATACCCATTGAAGTGCCATCACATAAAAGCGTTCCGCTCAGTGCTTCATCAATGTTTTGCTCATAAATCGCATGACCACATTCATGAATCGTGCCAAAGATCGCCATTCGAAAATCATGCTCATCATAACGGGTCGTCACACGCACGTCACCTCTGCTTAATGTCACTGCAAATGGATGGACGGTTGTATCAAGGCGGCCTGCGTCAAAGTCATATCCTAATTCTTTTAAGAAAAAGAGGCTCAATTCCTTTTGTTTATCGATTGGAAAGCTTTTCGATAAAAATGAAGTATCCGGCTTATTTGGTGAAGCTTCGATTTTTTTCACAAGAGGAACAATGGCGTCACGAAGTGCACCAAATTTTTGATCAAGCTGTTCAACCGTCATATCTGGCTCATAGTTATTGAGCAGCACATCATAAGGCGTTTTTTTCACGCCCCAATATTGGATGAAACGCTTGTTGAAGTTAATAAGCTGTTTTAAGTATGGTGCAAAGAGTGAAAAGTCTGATTTCTCCCTTGCTTCAACCCAAATATGCTCTGCTTTTGATTGCAAAATCGAGTATTCTTTAAATTCTTCTTTCGGAATTTTACTGTTTTCATCATACTCTTTTTGTGATAATTCGAGCGCCTTCTGTGTATCTTTTGACAGCTCATCTCGATGTTTGTTTAATTCGTGAAGAAGATCTCTCATTTCGTCAGAAGTCTTCATATTAAAAATATCACTTGATAATTGACCGATCGTTTCCGCTCTAAAATCCGCACTTTTTTTAGGCGCTTGTGTTCTAGAGTCCCAATAAAGTAAATGGAGCGCCTCTGTATAATGGGCGATTTTCCCTAGTAATTGATAAAACGCTTTCTCAGTTGCTTCAAGACTCATGCGTTTGTTCCCCCAATCAATAATATGTATGTACGTTTCAAGGCTACTTCAATGAATGTTCTTTTGTCAATGAAAAAGGAGGATACACAGCGGTATCCTCCTCCTTTACAAGTTTTCAGCTATTTAAGATGTAATGATGGGCTTCACTGGCAGAACGGATTCAATTTTACTTTGAAGCGCTGTATCTTCCTTACGATCAAAATAAATATGAATGCTTCCTGCGTCTTGGCTTGTCCGGATCAGTCTTCCAATCCCTTGGCGTAAGCGAAGCAGCATATACGGAAGGTCAACTTCAGCATGTGCATCCTTTGCTTCATTTCGTTTCGCTTCAAATACCGGATCATGCGGCGGATAAGGAAGTCCCCAGATGATCACATTCGTTAATGATTCACCTGGAATATCAAGCCCTTCCCACAGATGAACAGAGCATAACACAGACGTCTCATCAGCTTGGAACTTTTGAACAATTGTGCTGATTTCCTCGTCTCCCTCAAAATATACGTCAAACGGCAGTGATTCATTTGCTGCTTCAAGCTGTTTTCTAAAGAAATGGAGTTCATCAAATGAAGGGAATAGAATCAGAGATCGTCCTCCATTTTCTTTCAGCTGAGTGATCACTTGCTGTGCTTTTGCCTCTTGCTCAGCGATCTGCTGAATTCCATGGAAATAAATCTTCATTTGTTCATCGTAATCATACGGCGAAGCGACACTCATTGATAAGTAATCTTTAATCCCAAGACTTTCAGCTAAATAATCAAAGGATTGATTCTCAGACAATGTAGCGGAAGAGAAAATATAAGGTCTTTTTTGCGAGAAAACTTTTTCGCCAAGTACCTCTGCAACCGTCTTCGGCATCACAACAAATGTTGTATCTAATTCCTGTTTTTCCAGCCAGCTAATGGCATTTTTTTGATAAAGCGATAGAGAATACGCCATTTGTTCAATGTATTCTTCCACAACAGATAATTCGTATTGATCGATCGTATACATTTCAGATTCAAACACGAGCGCTTCTCCGATTTTTTCAAGCAAGTCACACAATTCGCTTGCAGAACGCTTCACCTCATCGACACGCCCAATTTCAAGCCGGTGCGAGCCTTTGACTTCTTTGGCATGTGTTTTTAAGAGATAAAAGAACTCATCGTTTGTTGCAAGTGCATCTTCAACAAGCTCTGCAAATTCTTCGCGTATGTCGTTTTGCAAAAGACGCTCCAAAAATGTTTCAAGCGTTGATTGCTTCACTCGGTACGTTAACGCTTTTTGAGCGGCAAACTCGAGAAGATGTCCTTCATCAAATACGACGGAGCTATGCTCAGGAAGCAGCGGAAGCTGTCCCTCACGTTTTCGGGATTCCTTCGTCCACACATGCTCCATGTAAAAATCATGTGAACAGATGATGAGGTCTGTCGCTTTTCGGTAATGATCTCTTGATAAATTCAGACCGCAGCGATGGCGCATATCGCACGTCAGGCAGTCCTGAAATGAGTCATAGCCAATTCGTGACCATTCATCATTTGATAACTCTGGATACTCTTTTCGATCGCCATATGGATAAAAGGTTTGCATACCATGTGATTCATGAACAAATGAAGGTAGTAATTCATAAATATCGAGCCACTTTTCATCATCTTCACGCTGCATCGTTTTCTCTAGCTTCTTTAAGCATAAATATTGATCATGCGATTTACTTAATCTCGCATCTATTTGAATATCAAGGTGATTGGCAATTTTATAGATATCACCTTCTTGTTTAACGAGCTGTTCAATTAACGTTTCGTCTGCACATGCAATAATCGCAGGCTTCCCTGTATACCTTGCATATGTGACGGCAAATAATAGATAGACGATGGTTTTGCCTGTGCCTACCCCAGCTTCGGCAAACATCACACTTTTTTCTTTAAAGGCTCTTTCTAGCTGAAAAGCCATGAATATTTGTTCATCTCGAAGATCAAAGCCCTTTTCTGGCAAAATGTCATAAAACACATCACCAATCCAGTTGCCCAGTTCTTCGTAAAAATTGTGTTCTTTTGATAATGAAAAAGGCAAACGAGATGCTGTCACCTGCTTCAACCCCCAACTTTTGAATCATTCAGACATTCAATAGTACCATTTACGCTGGGGAAAAACAATCTTTTTTTATGAGCGCAGGCGATGTTGATAGCTTTCCTTCATTAAAAATGCATGCTCAGAACGTTCTATGTATGCCTGAGCCAGTGCCAAATCTTCGATGGCTGCCGTAAGCTGAGCAGATTGTCCACCTTCATGCCCTTCTATTTCTTGAGCAGTCGAAGCGAGTGCTTTTTGGATTAACTGAATTTGATCATAATGAATCATGAAGACACCTCTTTTTTTAAAATCAAGTTCAGTTTATTCCGTCTCGCTTAGAGTTATACCTTTTCTGCACAAAAAAGCCGCACCTTCTTTCGGTGCGGCCATTTATTACGATTCGGTTGTTTGTTTTCTAGGCGGGCGTTTTCCCCAATATTGATAATAGTCTGTTTTGATAAAACCGTTAAACAGCTTTCTCTTTTTCGTCGCTTTTCTTCCGAAGCATTCTTCGAATTTTTCGTGTGACGTTAAGATGTATATGGACCAGGTATCTAGGTTCTTAAATGCTTCACCCATTCCTTGATACATTTTTTCAACTGCTGGTTTATCACTCAGTCGTTCACCGTAAGGAGGATTTCCGACAATCACACCATACTCGTCTTTTGTTTGAAAGTCTTTTACTTGCATTTGTTTAAACTCAATCAGTTCACTTAGTCCTGCTTCTTCTGCATTCATTTTTGCAATGTCTACCATACGATGGTCGATATCACTTGCAATAATGCGGAGCGGCTGGTCATAGTTTGCTTTTTCTTCTACTTCTACTCGCGCTTTGTTCCATACGTCTTCACCGATCCATTCCCATGATTCAGACGCAAAATCCCGGTTGAATCCCGGGGCAATGTTTTGTCCTATCATCGCTGCTTCAATGGCGATTGTTCCTGATCCGCAGAAAGGATCAACAAACGGACGGTCAGGTGTCCAGTTCGTTAATAGGACGAGCGCAGCTGCAAGCGTTTCTTTAATAGGTGCTCCGCCTTGATCCATGCGGTATCCACGTTTATGAAGACCTACACCTGATGTATCAAGAGTAAGCACAGCTTTATCTTTTAAAAGAGCGATCTCGATTTTATATTCAGGGCCCGTCTCTTCAAGCCATTCAGAATGAATGTTGTAGGAGGATTTCAGCTTTTGCGCGATGGCTTTTTTGACGATACGCTGGCAGTCCGGAACACTGGCAAGCTGAGATTTCACAGATTTCCCGATGACAGGAAACGTACTGTTTTTTGGTAAAAAAGCGGCCCAGTCAATCGCTTTCGTCCGTTCAAAAAGCTCATCAAATGTTTTTGCCGAAAATTCAGCAACTTGTACCTTGATCCGGTCTGCTGTACGCAGCCAAAGGTTTGCACGGCAAATCGCAAGAGCATCCCCCTTGAAAATCACTTTTCCATTGTCGACTGTGCACTCATAGCCAAGGTCTCTTACTTCTTTTGCAACAATTGCTTCAATCCCCATTGGAGCTGTTGCGATGAGTGTATAGGTTTTCATTGATTTATCACCTGTTTTCTCGTCCTTTTATGTATTCAAGATAAAAGCTCTCCATATGTTGAAATAGGAGAGCTTTGTTTCATCATGTTTATTATAACGGATATAACGTTCTGTAAGCCATGTTTTGTTCCATCGTACTGCAAACGGCAAATGCCTCGTACTCAGGTGGTAATCATCTATCTACAGAATTCTCTGTCCTTCTCTCCGTTTGGTTCCTTTGAGAAAGTTCCCCTACCAAGTTTGGGTTTCTCGCTCGAGGGGTTTACCGCGTTCCACTCTCACCATTTCTAGTGAGACTTCGTCACTGTGGCACTTTCAAGGATACTTTGCCATATCCTAAAAAGGACGTAGGCATTTTTCCTGCCGTCAGCCTTTCCCAGGCTGCCCTGGCTTATTTTTTCGCCAGGCACGAACACTACGGGCATCTCAGCACCGTGCGAGCATGGACTTTCCTCTGCAATACCCTAAATAGCATTACAGCGATTACCCGAACGTTAATCAATAAGCGTTATTATAAACGACAATGACATCTGACACAAGCTTTTTCAGCAAGACTCAATCATAAAGTTTGCTGCCAAAAACGTGTTTCTCAAGGTTCGATAGTCTTTTTAAAATATCAAAGTTAGTTGTATTAGACTGTGCAGGCTGTCTTTTCCCTTGTTCAACAGCTTCTTCAAGCTGTTTTGACAAGTGGAGGTTTTCTTGTTGAAGTTTTTCGATTTCTTGGTTGAAGGTCTCATAGTCTTTAATAACCATATCTAAAAATTTATCGACTTCTTCTTGTTTGTACCCTCTGACACCTGTTTTAAATTCTTTTTCTAAAATTTCTTTCGCAGAAAGCTTTACTTTATCAGCAAGCATCTTTTTCACCTCATATCGTGAATTCATAGTATATTTTTTCAGAAATACGTGACGTTGTCAAATTTTCTCTTGCTTTTAATCAAAAAACGGATCTTCCGCCTCAACCTGCGCTCTTAGATCATCCATTGTGATGTACATAATGGGGTAATCGGTATAGGCTTCTGCTTCTCTAATCATATACTTCGGCGATCCCTCATGCTCGGGATCATATAAGACGAGAAGTCCATCTGTTTTTTCAATAAAAAAGCGGTTCTTTTGTTTAAATTGTGCCGGACTTTCATACGGTCTATGCGTGACACTTTCTACAAAATCGGCCTGTGCAAGAATTCCTTCATACAATTCTTTGTTTTGCTCATTCCAGCGCTCTTCCTGTTCATAAAATGGCGTAATGACTGCAAGTTTTAACGCTGGATATTCCTCCTGAAGCTCAAACACCACTTCGGCTGTCCAGATTTCTGCCCCAAGCTGGCCTGATATGAGCACCCATTCCAAACCTTCTTCGATAAGGGCTATCAGCCTTTTTTGAAGCTCCGCTTTTATGTATTGAAGTGCAGGCTCGTCCTGCTTGAATATCCCAAGCTCAAACGGCTTGTACCCTGTGACAGCAATAATCTTCATTTTTTCACCTGCTTTTAAAAAATGGGACTTATAAAAGTCCCATTCACTTTATCTGTTACAGCAAGGTCCACCGCAGTTAAAGTGTTGATGTGTTGCCGGGTCCACCTGAGAAAACGTATGCGGGAAGTAGTGAATATGTTGGAAATTTTGATGATGAACATTTGTCACATGCTGCGGGTGAATATGCGGCACAATTGTTGTTGACTCGCTGTGTGTACAGCAATGATTCGTCGGATGAACAATTGGCTGTGTAACATTCGGATGGCAATGATGATGATGGTACATGTAGCATTCCCCTCTCCTTGATTTTCTTACATTACCAATGTATGAATCAAGAGGTGTACATGTACTAATGCATTAACCTATTTTAAAAGTTGGCAAGAAAAATATCTTTATAGTTTGAAAACACAAAAGCGACTAAAATGACTACAAGAAAAAACAAGTAGAAAAGACCCTTATACATGCTATACGCTCCTCATTCAATATCTAACGTTATTTTACAGGATTCGCGGCCTTTCTACAATAAAAGTGCTAAACATTTTTTATTTTCGGTCGAGAGCCGAACGTTGTCATTTTTTGCGCTTTCCCGGGTAATAATATTTCATTGCCCAGCTTTTCTCAATAGCCGTTTTTTGCGCCTCTCAAGCTCTTCGGTGTCTCGCTCGCTTAACGATGAGAAAGATAATAAAGATTCGGTGATGGAAAGAGCTGACCTTGCATCTTTTTGGCGATGCTCTTTACACTTCGCAAGCTCTATACCCGCTTTTAATGCTAAATGGACATCACTTGATTCAAATAATGTTTCCCAAATTCGAACCGCTTCATCCCACTCGTTTAGCCGTTTATATTGTAAGGAGAGATCATAAGCCGCCTGATTGGCATGTTCAAAATCAGCACCTGTTAATTCCCGCAAATGCTTCGTAGCTTCCTGTACATCTCGATGCGCAAGATGCCATCTAGCCAGCGCGTATTTCTCATCGTGTTCCTTTACCGCATCCATAGATAGAATTTTTTTGGATAGATGGATGTAGAGGCTGATTAACGAAAGGACGTCTAATTCATTATGAGTCAAAATTCCTTCGATGAGCTTCGGATTTTGTTCCTTTAAAAAATGAAAATAGATCATCGGTGCCAAAAAACCTGGTGTGTCGCCTTCCCGGTGAACGTGCAGCTCTTCTTTTTCAACCACAGACAGCGCCATACGTTCATATTTATGCTTCCACAATCGTCTTGACCCATGCAGAAGATCAAAGTGGCCAAACTCTGGAAGCGCAGGGATTTGATCTCGCAACAAAGTATGTCTCGTTTTCACTTGCGGCCAATCGAATGATTTTCCATTATATGTAACAAGCGATTCTACGTTCACTTCATCGAGAAAGCTTTTATAAAGAGCCGCTTCATTTCCCGGATTTGTGAGCAGGTGCTGTTTCACCACTACTTTGTCAGCAAAAACCCGCGCATGTCCAAGCAAGAAGATCATATTTCCCGTCCCGCCAGATAACCCAGTTGTTTCTGTATCAAAGAAAAACAGTTCATGCGGTTTGTAACCTTTAGCCGATAGTGAATGCTGGATGCCGCTTTTTTTCCAAGCCTCGATGATCTTTGGCAGTTCCGCAAACGAATAGAGTCCATGCTTGTCATCTAATGAATAGGTGACTTCTCGAATGAGACAAAAGGAATCCTCAAAGTGATATGGAGCTGCACCGAGTTGCTCCCATTCCTTTAAAAATGGGATGTTATCAGCCGTCACAAGCTGGGGCTTTTCTTCCACTGCTTTTTGCCGTTTTTCGTTTGGCTGGTTGTGCGATAAGTGCTTCTTCATTCTATTTAATTTCCCTTTTAGTGACATGAGTAGCTCTCTTCCTCCTTCCCCTTAAAATCCAGACATCAATTCAACAATGCTGCTTTTTCCGCTCACCTCTTTCATTTCCATGCCAATGCAGGACGGACAGCCGTTCTCACAGCGGCACCGCTCTATCAGCTGAATGGCTGCACCTGCTATTTCATCGAAACGAGCTTGGACCTCTTTGCTTAAGCCAATTCCGCCAGGGTAATGGTCATATAAAAAGACTGTCGGTTTACCGGTATGTGCCGCTTTAATTTGTGAAACAACATGAATATCTGAACGGTCACACATCACAAAGGCTGGTACAATGTGCTGAAGAACATTTGCGATGCCGAGCAGCAGCTGTTCAAGTGTTTTCTCTTCAAATCTCCGCTCTGCTTCATGTAATTCAAACCAGGCCGCACTCGTATGTATTTCTTCTTCAGGTAAGTGAATTGGACCAGAGCCGATATTTTCACCAGTGCTGAGCCGAATTTTTTTAAAAATTGTCGGCATTGCGTTGACAGTGACATCACCGTAGTGAACAGATACCGCTTCTTTCTCTGTTGTCTGATCGATTTCAAGCACCTTGAGCTGAACAGCTAAATTAGCATCTGTATAGTATTCTACATCCACTTGTTTCACATAAGCCTTCAGATGCTCGTAATCTAGCTTTTCTACTTGATACTGAACCCCTTCATGTAAATAAATCGCTTCATCATGAAGCAGTGTCATCGCACTGAATCGATCCATCTCTCCAATAATTCGGACATTCGCTACATCTGATTGATCCACAATCACTACATTTTCCTGGCTTGCAGACCTCAGGCTGATGCCATGTGCTGGGAACGATTGATCTGACCAATAATACCGGTTCCCGCTAAAATGAAGAACTCCTTCTTCATGTAAGTATTGCAAAATATCTTCTACTTCCATGTCGCCAAACTGTTCATCCGTCCGAAATGGCAGCTCGTAGGAAGCACATTTTAGATGATCCACTAAAATAATGAGATTTTCAGGATTGATTCTGGCTGCTTCAGGCGGTCTATTAAAAAAATATTCAGGGTGTCTGACAATATATTGATCAAGGGGTGAGGAGCTTGCCACCATGATAATAAGCGCCTCCTCATGACGCCTTCCAGCACGTCCTGCCTGCTGCCATGTACTCGCTACACTGCCAGGATACCCCGTCATAATGCATACCTTTAACTGACCTATATCTACCCCTAATTCTAGGGCGTTTGTACTGACGACACCTAAAATGTCTCCTTCTCTTAACCCTTTTTCAATCACGCGCCGCTCTTTTGGCAAATACCCTCCACGATACCCGCGAATCGATTTTGGACCGATTTCTTTTTTCACAAGCTCTTGAATGTGACTTAAAATCACTTCTACTCGTACTCTGCTTCTAGCAAAAACGATCGTTTGAATTTTTTCTTTTAAAAATGTTTTAGCCAACTGGTTGACGACAGTGGCAGCGCTTTGTCTAATATTTAATGGTTTATTCACCACTGGCGGGTTATAAAACACAAAATTCTTTTTACCGCTAGGCGCTCCGTTTCGTTCAATAAGATGTACTTTGCTCCCTGTGAGCTGCTGCGCCAGCTCTTTTGGATTCGCAATCGTTGCTGAAGTGCAAATAAACACCGGATCACTTCCGTAAAATGCACAAATTCGCTTTAGCCTGCGAATCACATTAGCCACATGACTGCCAAACACACCTCGATATGTATGAAGCTCATCAATGACAATATACTTCAAATTCTCAAACAAGCTGACCCATTTCGTATGATGAGGCAAAATGGCTGAATGCAGCATATCTGGGTTTGTGATGACAATATGTCCTGCTTGTCTCACTCGCTGCCGAATGGCTGGTGAGGTGTCCCCGTCATATGTTTCACTATGAATCGGAACATCCATCTCGTGGATGATCTCGTTAAGTTCACTCTTTTGATCCTGCGCGAGCGCTTTTGTTGGGAATAAATAAAGAGAGCGGTTTGTCTGGTCTTCTGCAATCGACTGAAGAACAGGCAGATTGTAGCAAAGCGTTTTACCAGAAGCTGTTGGTGTAACCGTTACTACATGTTCACCATCCATTACTCGTTCAAAGGCTTCTTTTTGATGAATATACAGTTCTTTCACGCCTCGTTTTTCAAGCGCCTTTTTTAGCCTGTCGTCCACTCTTTCAGGAACGGGAGAGGTCTGTGCAGGCTTTGCTTCAATTTCATGCCAATGCTCTACCTGTTCGTCTTTCTTTAATTCTTCTATCAGTTCGTTCATTGTTTTCTTTTTCATATTGCGTCCACCTCTCATTCTAGTGTACCGAATATTTGTTTGCATGACTAGGCGGCAATTTTTTGATGCTGGAGTTATGAGCAAATACTTTGAACTGTTGTAACAGTATCCATTACACTTCTATAGTGAAATGATTTTATCAAGGAAGAAGATGATCAGAGTGAAAAACGAATTTAAGCCTTTATTTGAACCATTTACGTTTCCTGGTGGCGCCTCTATTGATGGTAGGTTAGTGGTTGCTCCAATGACACACTTTGGTTCTCATGACGATGGCACCATTTCAAAAGACGAAATTGATTTCATTACAGCTAGATCAAGTGAAATGGGTATGGTGATTACAGCATGTGCGAACGTGACTCCAGATGGGAAGGCATTTGAAGGACAGCCTTCTATCGCAAGAGATGAAGATATCCCAGGCCTGAAAAAACTGGCTTCAGCAATCCAGGCAAAAGGAACAAAAGCCATTATCCAAATTCATCACGGCGGCTCTCAGGCTCTCCCTCATTTAGTTCCAAACGGTGATGTGGTTGCGCCAAGTGATGTGTTCAAAGATGGAAAACAAATTGCACGCGCTTTAAAAGAAGAGGAAATTACTCATATTATCGACTCCTTTAAAGAAGCGGCAAGACGAGCGGTTCAAGCAGGGTTTGACGGCGTGGAAATTCACGGAGCAAACGGTTATTTATTACAGCAATTTTACTCACCGCATAGCAATCAGCGTAAAGATCAATGGGGAGGAAATGAAGAAAAACGTCTAGCTTTCCCTATTGCTGTTGTAGATGCAGTCAAAGAGGCCATCAAAGAACATGCGGCTAAACCGTTTATCTTTGGATACCGGTTATCTCCTGAAGAACCTGAAACACCTGGTTTAACAATGACAGAGACGTTTACATTAGTGGATGTTCTCAAAACAAAAAACCTCGATTATTTGCATATCTCTTTAATGGAGATTGGCTCTAAAGCAAGACGAGGCGCAGATTCTAATAAAACACGTATGGAACTGCTAAAAGAACGCTGCGGCGATACTCTTCCGCTTATTGGAGTAGGCAGCGTCATTACAGCTGAAGATGCTCTCCATGCTTACAATCAAGGGATTCCTTTGATTGCTGTCGCACGAGAGCTGATCGTCGACCCAGATTGGGCTAAAAAGATTAAAGAAGGCAGAGAACAAGAGATTGAAACCGTCATTAAACGCAGCCAAAAAGACAAGTATCTCATTCCAGAAGGATTGTGGTCTGTCATGGAAGCGAGTCAAGGCTGGGTTCCAATGGAGGATTAATATCCTCAATAAAAAAACTACCCTATTAACGGGTAGTTTTTTCTATTCATGAATTATTTCATTTTCACTGTAAAGAGCTTGGACATCTGCTTTTCTACAGAGCCTTTTGGTTCTTTATCAAGTCGTTCGACCAGGTCACCATTCATAATCACAATCGGTGTCACTGTACTTGATGCTTTCTCTTCAATCAGTTCTAAATCACACGTAATGAGAGGGTCACCGATTTTCACTTTATCCCCTTCTTTAATGTGCGCTTCAAATCCTTCACCATTTAACCCAACTGTTTCTAGTCCGATATGAATCAGAAGCTCAAGCCCCGAGAGTGTTCGAATGCCAATTGCATGTTTTGTATGGAAGAGCTGAATGATTTCACCCTCTACTGGTGACACAATCGTCCCACTTTTTGGTTTTACTGCTACGCCGTCTCCCATCATCTTTTGAGAAAAGACGGGATCTGGTACATCAGTCATATCCATTAACTCTCCATCAACCGGAGAATAAATGACTTCTTCCTTTACATCATCTTGGTTTTTTCCGAAACCGAATAATTTTTTCAGCAATGTCAATTTGCTCCCTTCAAGCTTTGCTTCCTAAATCTATTTAGTGTATGAAACTTTACGCCTATACACCTTGCTTCATTCAACACTATTTAATCATAATTTTTTCCTCTCATCAATTGATAACCGCCTGAGCCCTTTCTGCATAGGCTGTAGATGAGAGGTGATTCGAATGAAACAAGATAACGAAAACAAACATGAATTGCTGGCAAATGAAGATATCCTATATGAAGCGATTGAACAATTTTTTGCATCCTCCCCGTTTCACGAGATATTAAATAGTGCGGAGGCACTCATGACCACATCGCAATCACTTGCATCAATTACGACTGATGTGACAGAGGATGAACAGAATGTGTATATCGAGATTCAATTTCCAGACCATTTTGTCGAAGGAGACATTGCGCTAGAAGTAAAAGCTCAATATTTACACTTATCAGTGCAGGAAAAAATCAAAACGGATACGACTTCCTCGTATTCAAGCTTTACAAAAACCATTTTAATGCCGGCAAAAATAGATGAAACGAAAATGAAAAGTGTGTGGAAAGATCAATCGCTTCGTGTATCTGCGCCAAAGCAAACAACCCAATAGATCGATCTATTGGGTTTTAACTATGCTTTAAAAATGCTTGTAAATCCTTTCGCCAATGAGCCTACTTGATTCATTGTACTCATCATTTGGCCAGCTGTATCAAACATTTTGTTAAAATCGTATTGCCCATTCGTCTTTTTGAATTGCGACAGCACACTTTTAAACTGAGAAGGCTGCTGTTTTTGCGGTCTTGGCAAAGGATATGGGTTCATAGGCTGCTGCATAGGCATCATGCCTGGCGGCTGCATTTGCGGTGGATTCATCGCTTCAGGCTGCTGCATAAGCGGCACGTTTTCTTGGTATCCATAAGGTTGCTGATAAACAGTAGATGGTGCCTGGTTCATTCCACCTTGATATGGCGGCATGAAATAGTCTGGAGGCTGCGGAGGCTGCTGCTGCATCTCTGAATACGGAAAAGGCCTTTGCTTGAATTGATTGAATTCATAAGGCTGCTGGTTTGGATAAGGGAACATCTATCTCGCTCCTCTCGCTCTCATCACATATTGATGTCACTCATATATTATGATCAAAAGCAGAAGATGTGCCTAAAGAAGTCATAAGAAAAACGCAGCATTATGTCTTTAGCTGCGCTGTTTGATTTCTTCTATTAAAAGGTTCAGTGTGTAAACCACTGACTCAACTAAATTTTTTACACGGGGTGCGTGCTGTTTGCCAAAATAAGATTGCAGGACAACCTCTTTACCATTTTCTTTTACGGCTTCAAGCTGTTCTTGGTGTAAATATCTAGGTTTGACCTGTTGAACAAAGGAGATAGCAGCGGTGAGCCACTCTTCCATTTTCTGATCAAATGTATCAACGGCTGGCTGAATATCCGTATAAAAATCATACGATGGGTACTCCTCTTCAGCCTTTCCCTTTTGGTACTGCTCATACGCTTTTTCGATCCATATTCTCAAGTTTTGTGTATGTTCAAGTAATGTTTGATTATCCAAAGTGTTCACCTCTATGAACCATCCTATCAAACGTTTACCTATTGCTCAAATAGAAAAGCTATCCGGCGTGATATGTCGGTCTTGCCGCCAGTTTATACTCGGCTGCATGAAGCTTCACTTCACAGTCCTTTACTTCTGATTCAAGCCGGTCAATGATTTGTTCTTGCTCTTCTATTGCTGCACGTTTTGTCTGATTCACAGCAAGAGACAGCTCTGCTTCCACCGCATCAATTTTTCGCTCGATTTCCTCTAACAACTGCATAATGGATTCTTTTGATACAAATTCGCTCATCATCAGATTCCTCCTTTATCGTCTCTCGTTACATTCTCTTTTCTTTCTCACCCTCCTTCACACATGACAAAACTAGAAGCAAATCGCCAATCTAAGTGTAGATAAGCGCTATTTCTTCCTTTTCGACAGATGCTTGTCCTTCTTTGTATGATTGCGTCCGATTGTGTAAATTCTAAGGACAAAAGGAGGTAGATTTCATGAAAAAGAAGCCAGCACCAAAAGAGCAAAATCCAAAAGGGAAAGAAAACAGTACAGATCAGCTTGATAAAAAGCTCGGCGGTCCTAATCGTCCATCTACGTAAAAAAAAAGCAGGTCCCCCCCTGCTTTTTATTTATGCAAAAAATAGTGCTCTAATGAGAAAAGAAAACGAAGCTGTCTTTTTTTATGAAAATACCAGTCAGTCAGCTCAATCTGCTTTGGCAGCGCCTCTGCCTCAAATAAAGTTGGACTCAATTTCTTTTGAAACCAATCTTCCCTTTGATCGTCTAATGAATGTGTCATCACCGGATAAACCGTTCGAAGAAAAGGTGTTGACCTTCTAGCGATCCCTAAAAACGGCTCAAAATCAAACCGAGACCCAGTATGCGGAACGGTGTGCAAAAAATGATAAAAATCCGAAAACAAATCGGCTCGAAATAATAGTTTCGCTAGTTTTTTACCTAATGTAATGCGTTCCTTTACATTGGAAAACTTCCGTATGGTTAAGCCGTACAAATGCCCGTCCACCGTTGGAAAAACAACGGTTTGGAAATGTCCCCACTCGCTGAAAAGATATTGAATCGAGTGAAAAACATTCTTTTTCAGAAGAGGATTTTGTATAATAGGAGATTGTATAGTATATTGTTCATTTATGATGAGTGCATAAAGCAGACGCTCTGTGTCACGCTTTAGCCAAAAACGTTCCCACTCAGCGCTCATAAAACGAGACACGGAGAAATAAGGCAGCAGATGAAACAAAGGTTGACTGCATCTCTTAGACCATTCATACAAAAGAAGCTGAGGATAAGCATCCGAAAAGATCAGCCAATTCGCTCTTTCATATGCTGTGAAAAAAAGATGCCCCTGCTGATCCGTTAAACCTGGATGGAAGAGTTCGCCCTTTAAATCTGTCATGGACCACCCTGCATTTCTCGAGACAAAGGAAGCGAGCAGCGACCATTTCATCTCTGGATGCCGGTCATAAAACCGCTTGTAAGCATTTGTCCTCGTCAGGTTGTCTTTATTTTTTGCTTTCGTTTCACGCAAAATTTGCTGAGTGATGATGTGCTCTTCTTGGGACAACATGGTGATCTCTCCAATACAAAATGCATTAAAAGGAGGCTGAAACTTGATGATTCGGTATCCAAACGGAAAATCGTATCAGCCCATTCAACAAATTGGGACAAAAAAAAGAATCAGCGGCGAATCCTCTTATAGTAACCGCGGGATGACGCTTGAGGCTGATTTAAATGAAACGAACCAATATTATTTGGTCAACGGGATCGCAGTCATTCATAAAAAGCCTACCCCAGTTCAAATTGTGAATGTGGATTATCCAAAAAGAAGTGCTGCTGTCATTAAAGAAGCCTATTTTAAACAATCCTCCACAACAGACTATAACGGGGTGTACAAAGGCCGCTATATCGATTTTGAAGCAAAGGAAACCAAAAGCACTACCTCGTTTCCGCTCAAAAATTTCCACGACCATCAAATTGAGCATATGAAACAGGTTGAAAAGCAAGGCGGCATTTGTTTCGTTATTATATCCGCTTTTGGCTCCGTTTATTATTTGCCCGCTTCAGATCTCTTTTTCTTCTGGGAGCGGCAGAAGCAAAACGGCCGTAAATCCATTAGCAAAGACGAATTAATGGAAGCTGGCCACATAATGACACTTGGATATTCGCCAAGAATTGATTATATTAAAGTAGTGGAGACACTTCATTTTTCGGATGAAAGCAAGCAGCAATTACGTTCGAAAAAGGTTTAACACGAAAGGTTGAGATGTAATGTCTGATCAATTTACAAGTCGTGAACAGCGACGTAAAGCAAGTCAAGAAAACAATAAGAAGCAAAAGAACAAAAAAGGCAAAAAGAAAGCAGGTCTATTTAAAAAAATATTTTTATCTTTACTCGTGATCGGTCTACTTTGTTTAGTTGCCGGAATCACAACTTTTGCCGTTTTTGCATCAAGCGCTCCTTCTATTGATGATAGTAAGCTTAAAACACCATACTCTTCAAAACTTTATGATAAAGACAAGAAAGTGTTTGCAGAAGTTGGTGCAGAAAAAAGAACGTATGTCTCGATAAAAGATATACCCGATGTGGTAAAAGACGCTTTTATTGCGACTGAAGATGCACGTTTTTATAAGCACCACGGGATTGACCCAATCCGTATTGGCGGTGCCCTTGTCGCAAACGTTGAGGACGGCTTTGGCGCTGAAGGCGGAAGTACAATTACACAGCAGGTTGTGAAAAACTCCCTCCTGAGCAATCAAAAGACGTTAAAACGGAAAGTACAGGAAGTATGGCTCTCGATTCAGCTTGAGCAAAAATACTCTAAAGATGAAATTTTAGAAATGTATTTAAACCGTATTTTCTTCTCCCCTTATGCTTATGGTGTGGGGAAAGCAGCTGAACAATTTTTCGGAGTCACAGATTTAAATAAACTAACCGTTGCACAGGCTGCCACTCTTGCAGGTATGCCGCAGAGTCCTTCTGCCTATAACCCAGTGAAACACCCAGAGGCAGCGGAAAAACGCCGTAATATCGTTTTAAGCCTTATGAAAAAACAAGGCTATATTTCTGAAAAAGATTATGACGTTGCAAAAGCAACCCCTGTCAACAAGACAGTTGTTTCAGCTAGTAAATATAAGAGCCAAAACTCTAGTAAGTACTCTGCCTACATTGAAGAAGTGATGGAAGAAGTACAGAAAAAAGCTAAAGTGGATGCATCAACTGATGGATTAAAAATCTATACATCACTTGATCGAAAAGCACAGGATCACCTAGATGATATCATCAATGGAGATTCAGTTGGATTTACGAAAGGTATGCAGGCGGGTGTCACCCTGCTTGATACGAAAAATGGTGAAATACGCGCCATTGGCGGTGGACGTGATGTACCAGCCGGCGGCTTTAACTATGCGACAGATGCAAAACGCCAGCCAGGGTCCACAATCAAACCAATCTTAGATTACGGCCCAGTCATTGAAAACAAGAAATGGTCAACATATCAGCAAATTGATGATGCACCATATACGTACTCAAACGGGACGCCGATTAATAACTTTGACAGAAGACATTTAGGGAAAATGTCGATGAGAAGTGCTTTGGCACAATCACGTAACATTCCTGCCCTAAAAGCTTTCCAAGAAGCTGGCATGGACAATGCCGTTCAATTCGCTAATAACTTAGGTATGGATTTACCTTCTGACATTCCAGAGTCCTACTCAATCGGTGGATTTGACGATGGTGTCTCCTCTCTGAAGATGGCTGGAGCATTTAGTGCATTCGGTAATAACGGATACTATAACGAACCGCACGCTGTCACATCTGTTGAATTTAATGACGGGACAAAGCTTGACCTTACGCCGGACTCGAAAGCAGCGATGAGTGATTACACAGCATTTATGATCACAGACATGCTGAAAACTGCTGTCCAATCTGGAACTGGTACACTTGCACAAGTACCGAACGTTCAAGTAGCTGGTAAAACCGGGACAACGAACTTTACACAAGATGATATTAATAAATACAATATCCCTTCCGGCGGTGCGAAAGATTCGTGGTTTGTCGGTTATACGCCGCAATATACAGCAGCCGTTTGGACTGGAATCGGTAATTCAAAAGATGCAGACGGTAAAATGTGGCTGACTGATTATGAGCAGCGTGTTGCCAAAATCGTCTTCCAGCGATTAATTTCTCAAATTGATGATGGAAGCGGCTCATTTGAAAAACCAGACAGTGTCGTCGAAGCTACTGTTGAAAAAGGTTCAGATCCAGCAAAATTAGCCGGACCGAATACACCAAGTGACAAAAAGACAACAGAATACTTTGTTAAAGGAACAGTTCCAACAAAAGTGTCTGACACATATGAGAAAAAAGAAGCCGATAAGCCTTCTGACTTAAAAGCGGTGTATGATGAAGAGAAAAAATCCATCACACTGACTTGGGGCTATTCTGACGACGCTGATGCTACATTTAATGTCAAGCAAGCGGTTGATAATGGCGGCTATAAAGAGATTCAAAACAGCTCTGCTAAAGAAGCGGTCATCTCTGATGTGAAGCCTGGCTCCACATATAAATTCCAAGTGACAGCCACTGTAGAGGATGTCACAAGTAAAGCGGCTTCTACCTTCCTCACCATTAAGGATGACGCTGATGAAGAAGAAAAAGCGGATGATGAGAATAAAGAAGAAGAAGAACCGCAGCAGCCTGACGACGAGCAGACAGACCAAACAGACGATAACAAAAATCAGCCACCTGGCACTGATGAGCAAAAGCCTGATGACAAAAAAGATCAAGATAAAGATAAGGATCAGGACCAAGGCGGAAATACAGAAAACGGAAATAATGGTTCTACTGATAATGGCTCAGACAGTACAAATGGGAACAGCAACTCACAAACTGATCATAAAGATAAAAAGAAAGATGATGCGAAAGCCAACTCTCAAAGTTCCAATTCGCCATCAAATTCTACTTCTCGTAAAGAAGATGAATAATGAAAAAGCACTTGCCAAGGAGGCAAGTGCTTTTTTTAACGCTGCTGTCTGATTTTCTTAAGTGCTTCATATTTTCCATACTGCTTTTTTAATTCCGTGTATAGCTCGTCCAATTGAATAAAGCAGTGATATTGAGTAGGTTTTAACAAAATGAACTCTAAACGTTCCGTCCAATTAATCGGAGCAACAGGAAATGTCTCTTGCTTGATAAGTTCCCATTCAAACGTTTGGACTCTCTCCCCTTTAATCCAGTAAAACATCGCAATCATACTGATGATTCCTTGCAGCATATCATCTTCATCACAGCGGGATTTCCTTGTTTGGAAACGAGGAAGCATTTTTTCTTTTAATTCGTTCCACAGTTCGAACATGACTGGAACAAATTCTTCTGTTTCCTGCCATGGAAGCTCGTCTGTTAAAGGTTCCGAAGATAGATCATATGCGAGCGGGTTGGCTCTCAGTATATCTACTCGATCACCTTTAATCTCTACCTTTTTCTCTTTTAGCTTTTCGACATATGAGGTGAAAACAGCTGCCCCGCTCATGCGAGCTTCACCAGTCCTTTTTTCAGCCTCTTCTGCCCTTCCCTGCACATATCAAGAAGCGGACACGATTCGCACTGCGGCCGCTGCGCCTTACAATGATATCTCCCAAAAAAGATCAGGCGGTGATGCGTCACAGACCAATCTTCTTTTGGCACCTTTTTCATCAAGGTTTGCTCTACTTCAAGCACAGAATCCTTCCAGCGGCAGATGCCTAGACGCTTGCTGACTCGTTCTACATGTGTATCTACTGCTATTGCCGGTACTCCAAAAGCGACTGAAACGACGACATTTGCTGTTTTCCGGCCAACCCCAGGAAGCTTGACAAGCTCATCCCTGTCCTTTGGTACTTCACCGCCATATTCTTCAATCAGCATTTTGCTCAACTTTTGAATGTTTTTAGCCTTATTTCGATAAAGACCAATCGAGCGAATATCTTGCTGCAGTTCTTCAAGCGGTACACTTAAATAGTCTTCTGGTGTTTTATATTTTTGAAATAACGTTTTGGTGACTTTGTTTACAAGCACGTCTGTACACTGAGCGGAGAGCGCAACAGCAATCACAAGCTCAAATGGATTGGCATGAACAAGCTCACACTCCGCCTCTGGAAACATATCTCCTATAATATCTAAACACTCATTGATTTGTTTTTTTGATAACATGCCTTCTCCTTTATTGGTTATTGTTCCAGCCAATTATAAAAAGGAACTTGTCGTTTATAAGTACCCGTCTCTTCTTTTGAAGGTGGCGTTTTCTGCTGAGAACGGAAATGCTGGCTATGCTCTTTTGCTTCTTCCGCTGTTTTCAGCCCTTTCTTTTTCCACTCAAATAAAATTCGATCAATATAACGGAAATTTAATTTCCCTGATAAAACGGCTTCTCTTAGCGCTAGCCGAATCATTTCAGCATCATGATGGTCTTGATCCATCCAGATCGAAAGTGTTTCTCCTTCAAGAGGAGACAGCGGTCTGCCGAATTCATCTTCAAATAAAGCATATAAAGATTTTTCTGCCTGCACATGTTGTTTTTGAGCTTCTTTCGCCTGTTTTGTTTCTAAAAAGTCATACAGCACGCCCCATAAAGGTTCTACTGAGTAACGGTCATGCTGAATACCAGACCTGTCTTCAAATGGCTGAATTGAGATAAATCCTTTTTGAATCAGATGCTGCACCATATACGCGCACTCTTCCGCTGATATGGTCATTCCATGAGAAAGCTCTTCAAATGTTTGAAAGAAAACACCTTGTTCTTCATTCATTTTAATCTTGAGCATGACCATCATCTGTGATTCATTCAGTCCTAACTGCTCATAATGAGCAATCAGCAAATTAGGCAAACTTGTCGCCCCCATTTGCTGCATATTAATAAATTGCTGCCTATTCATCGGATACACCTCTTCATTTTAAGTATATCACGTTTTATTTCACGTGCCTCCCTAAAAAGACGTTTGAAAAAGCCTCCATTTGTTGGAGGCTTTCACGTCTTAAGGGTATAAACGGTTTAATAATCTTGGGAAAGGAATGGTTTCACGCACATGCGGCGCTCCACTAATCCAAGCAACTGTACGTTCAAGTCCAAGACCAAAACCTGAATGCGGTACAGAACCGTATTGTCTTAATTCTGTATACCATTTGTAAGTTTCCTGATCAAGCCCATGTTCTTTCAATCTTGCTTCAAGAAGCTCTAAATCATGAACACGCTCAGAACCGCCAATAATCTCTCCGTAGCCTTCTGGTGCAATCAAGTCTGCACAAAGGACAACATCTTCACGATCTGGTGCTGGCTGCATATAGAACGGTTTTAATGATGTTGGGTAATGAGTGATAAACACTGGTTTATCATAGCTTTCGGCAATCGCTGTTTCGTGAGGCGCTCCGAAATCATCTCCCCATTCGATATCATCAAAGCCTTTTTCCTGCAAGAATTTAATCGCTTCATCGTAAGTGATGCGCGGGAATGGTGCTTTGATGTTTTCTAATTTCGCTGTATCACGACCTAGTGTATGCAGCTCCACTTTACAGTTTTCAAGTACACTTTGAACAACATGAGACACATAATTTTCTTGATACTCAAGGTTTTCATTGAATTCGACAAAAGCCATCTCAGGCTCGATCATCCAAAACTCAATTAAATGACGTTTTGTTTTAGATTTTTCTGCTCTAAATGTTGGGCCAAATGAGAATACTTTTCCGAGTGCCATTGCTGCAGCTTCCATGTAAAGCTGACCACTTTGAGAAAGGTACGCATCTTCATCAAAATATTTCGTAGCAAACAGTTCCGTTGTGCCCTCAGGTGCACTTCCAGTTAAAATTGGCGGATCTACTTTCACGAAACCTTCTTGATGGAAGTATTCATATGTAGCACGAATAATTTCGTTACGGATTTTCATAATGGCATGCTGTTTTTTAGAACGAAGCCATAAATGACGGTGATCCATTAAGAATTCTGTTCCATGCTCTTTCGGTGTAATTGGGTAATCTGTCGCTTCATGAATCACTTCAATGGATTTCACTTGTAATTCAAAACCTAGTGGTGAACGCTCATCTTTTGTCACTTGACCTGTCACATAGACAGATGTTTCTTGTGTGACTGATTTCGCAAGCTTAAAGACTTCCTCTTCCACTTCTGCTTTTACTACGACTCCTTGAATAAAGCCTGTCCCGTCACGCAACTGCAAAAATGCAATTTTTCCGCTTGAACGTTTATTGGCAATCCATGCGCCGATGGTTACTTCTTGATCGACGTGTTTGAACACTTGATTAATCGTTGTTTTCAACATAATTCCCTCCAAAGCCAGAAAGAAACTCACCTATTTGTCAGGTGTGAATCTTTTTTCATACATTTTATTATAACCGTTCTAAATCAGCATGGTCAACGCAAGACAGGAGAAACTACGGTGTTAAATTTTTTTCCACACGTCCTGTCGAAAAGTCGACATAGCTGAAGCTATATTGATTGTTCTCATTTAAGTACGTCACTTCCCAAAGGAGTACGTCACCTTCTCTCGCTAATTTGACTTCTTTTAGCTTAGAGACCGTGTTCTCCTTTTGAACGGCTTGTACTGCTTGATTCGAGGTAATGCCTTCTTTTGCTTTTTTTGCGATCACTTTTTCTTTTTTGCTGGCAGGAACCCAAACGTAGGTCGTTTCATTCTGTTTGTTTTTCCCTTCAACAATAAATTGCTTTTCTTTCCCGACAAAGGTTTCCACTTGCTCCACTTGTACGATGTTTGCTTGTTCTTTTGCTCGTTCGATCGCTGCTTCATGCCCTTGTTCTCTTTGTCCCATGGCAATTTGATAAATCCACGTAAAGCTGATGATGCCAATGAGCAGAACGAGAGCCACTACAGATGAAATAATCCAGACTATTTTTTTCATGTCAAGCTTCCCCTATGTGCGATATATCGTAAATACCGCTTGATTTTGGTCTTCTTGATCTAATGCTAATCCAAACATGAGATCTTCTCTTTTAAGCGTTCTGTTCAATACATCAACGATTTTGTACAGGTCTTCTGAATGCTTAATTTGAACAGTTGAAAGTACCTCTATTTTACTTTCCACTTCTAATTCCTCCTCGGTACGTAAATATTGTTAGTCATACTTTTCTGCACGGGAACCGATACTATTTTTACAACGGAACACAAAAAACCGTTACGATAAATTAACTCCAAACCCACACCAGCTAAAGGCCGCTTATGACAGCGGCTTTTCGTTGTTAAGGTTTTCTATATACGCCTCAAGTGACTCTTTTGACATCTCGTGAACTGGCGCATGAGGGAGTGATTCTAAAAATAGTTTTCCATATGAAGCGGTTTTCACTCGGCGGTCTAAAATCAGCAATGTGCCAATGTCTTTTTCAGAGCGCAGCAAGCGTCCAGCTCCTTGCTTAAAGGTTAACACAGCTTCTGGTAAAGCGACGGCTTTAAATGGATTCTTCCCTTGTTTTTTAGCTGCATCACATTTTGCTTCAATGAGCGGAGAATCAGGCGGCCGGAACGGAAGACGTGCCATGATGACTGTAGTCAGCTCTGAGCCTGGAAAATCAACACCTTCCCAAAAGCTACCCGTACCAAGTAAAATAGCTTGTTTTGCTAATTTGAACATTTTCGTTAATTTTACGGGGCTTCCGCCTGTCAGACCTTGAGCAAAAAGGGCGGACTGCATCCCTTCTGTTTTTAGCTCTTCATAGACTGCTTTTAACATCTCATGTGAATTAAACAAAACCAATATTTTTGCATGCTGCTGCTTTTCCATAATCTTAATATATTGCGCAGCTTGCTTTACATAATCTCGTTCATCACGATTTGTAATCGGCGGCATGTCTGCCGGAACAATGACCTTGAGCTGTTTTTCAAGTTCGAAAGGTGAATCAATTTGCACAAGATGAGGGTAAAAATCTTGCAGGCCAAACCGTTCCAAGCAATAATCAAAGCGGTGATTGATCGTAAGCGTCCCTGATGTAAGGACGACACTCTTTTTGTTCATAAAGAAACGATCAGCCAAAAGCTCCCCAGTATCTAACGGCTGTGCATGCATAAAGACAGCGTTTTTGGCGCCCTTTGCATCAATTTCAATCCAAACCGTTTCATCGTTTTTCGGTTCAAAGATAAACCGGTAAAGCGTACTGCAAAAAGTATGCATAAACGACATGACTTGGTCGTATTCCTCTGCTTCAAAGGCAAAGTGTTCTGTCAGCTGTTCACTTTTTTGAAGAAGCTCGTTTTT
Organism: Bacillus sp. EB106-04-04-XG123; assembly: GCF_058791855.1. Lineage (NCBI taxonomy): Bacteria > Bacillati > Bacillota > Bacilli > Caryophanales > Bacillaceae > Bacillus > Bacillus sp. EB106-04-04-XG123. The sequence goes on from NZ_JBYTDZ010000003.1 coordinate 160,319, forward strand.
TTGCTGCTCATACAGCTTCTCACAAGCAATTAACAAGGAACAAAGTTTACTTGCCGTTTCTTTAATCCGTTTCCACTGAGCATGCTTTGAATGATGACGTACTCTATGAATGAGACGATTGATGTCGGCTTTTGGTTTTGTCCTTTTCACAAATGAATGAACGGTGCTAAAGAAAGCATCACTTTCCATTTGAAGCTGATTCAGATACTCATCCATTTCAATAAATGTGTCCGTCTGTAACCCTGCATGATGAAATCTCTTTTTCAGTTTCTTTAACAGTCCGCCTTGCAAGGAGCCAAGCTGCGTTAATTTCGCATGAAGCTGGATATAAGACGCACTATCCCCTAGTGTTTCATTGGCTGTTTTCTCAAATTGATGGGCTTCGTCTATCACATATACGTCAGCATGCTGAAAGATAGACGATGCCTCCGTTTGTGATAAAAGCAGACGATGATTCGTTAAAATTAAATCAGCTGTTTTTGCTCTTTTTTTGGCGCGCTCATAAAAGCAATACTCTTTAAAACGGCGCTTTTTTGATGTAAACGGCATATGTACACAGGAAATGCGATCTTTTATATTGGCGGCTCCTGACGGTAAATTCAGTTCAGATAAATCACCTGTTTCCGTTACAAGGAGCCACATTAAAATTTGCGCCTTCGTTAAGACCACATCATAGTTATCATCTTCCTCATGAAGCACATGCTCAAACTTATCTAAACAAATATAATGCGCGCGGCCTTTAAAGACACAGGCAGCAGGCTCAAACGGGAGCAGTTGATTCAAGATCGGCACATCGCGCTGAAGCATTTGCTGCTGCAACAGGATGGAATATGTACTAATAATGACAGGTTTTCCCGATTTCCTCGCTTCTAAAGCAGCTGGGATGAGGTAAGCGAGCGTTTTCCCAATACCCGGTGCCGCTTCAATTAATGCATAGGCTCGTTCATGAAACACGTCTCTCACTTTATTCATCATCGTAAGCTGGCCTTCTCTTACCTCATAGCCTTCTACCGTTTGCGGAAGCTTCTTTTTAATTTCCTCAAACAGCTTTTCATCCTCTTCACCTACTGAATGTGTCGCCCTACTGATAGGATTGGTGACATCTTTTACAGCAAAAGAGCCGACTTCCACCAAAGAATCTTCCAGGCTGGCTTGGCTCGTTTCAAGCTGCTTAATTAAGAGCCCTATATCACTTAGGAGATAAGAAGATAATCTGCGCAGCTGCTTCAGCACATTTTGCGGTGTATGTTTTAATTGATGTAATAAAGTTAAAAATAACATGGCAGTAACTTCCGCATCACTATCCGCCCTATGCGGGTGGTCATGTGGAAGCATGAGCTCTTCACTTAATTCAGTGAGCTTATAACCTTCAAGCTCAGGATAAAGAATTCTAGAAATCTCAACTGTATCAATTGCTAGCACATCCAGCTCATTTTTCCCGCATGCTTTTAGTTCATCATTTAAAAAATTCAAATCAAAATGAACATTGTGCGCAACAAAATAAGCACCCTGTATGAGATCATACACCTCTTGGGCAATGTCCTCAAAAAACACCGCATCGTCAACCATGTGCTGCTGAATGCCTGTCAGCTGTTCAATAAATCCAGGGATTGCTTTTCCCGGGTTCACATATTTTGAATACCGTTCGACAATTTGTCCATTTTCAATGACCACCGCAGCTATTTGAATGATTTTATCACCTTTTTTAGGTGAATTCCCGGTGGTTTCAATATCAACGACAACAAACCTTTGATCGGTCATAAAATGGACACCTCAATTCCTCGTTTCACCCTGAAGTGAAACACGCTCTGGACAAAATAGATGAAACAGAACAGCTTCTCTTCCTGAAACTGTTCTGTTTCTACGGAACTTGCGTTATAAAATCGTTCTAGCAGGCTCTTGCCCAATCATTTGTTCAATTTGATTTTGTTTATTTAACACGACCACTTTTGGTGTATGTGTCTTTGCTTCTTCTTCTGACAGCATCCCATAAGCGATAATAATGACTTCATCCCCTGGCTGAACCAATCTCGCCGCCGCCCCATTTAGACAAATGACACCGCTCTTTCTTTCGCCAGGAATAATATATGTTTCAAGTCTCGCGCCATTATGATTATTGACAATTTGTACTTTCTCATTTGCCATCATACCTGCCGCATCAAGTAAATCTTCGTCAATTGTAATACTTCCTACATAATGTAAGTTTGCTTCTGTTACCGTCGCTTTATGAAGCTTAGATGTCATAAAGGTTCTATACATGTTTTTCACCGCTTTCAGGAACATGGAAAATCACATTATCAATCAGTCTTGCCCGTGAAAATTTCACCGCAATCGCCATAATGACTTGACCTGCTAACTGTTCAAGCGGCTCAAGTTCTGGATATGAGTAGATCTCAATATAATCAATTTCCCCGCTCGTCTGAACAAGTTCCTCTTCAATCAGCTGATACACACGGCTGACATCACGTTCACCTTTTTCAACAGCTGACCGTCCTTTTGTTAAAGCGCGGTATAAAGCAGGTGCTTCTTGTCTTTCTTTTTCTGACAAGTACACATTCCTTGAGCTTTTCGCTAAACCGTCTTCTTCTCTGACTGTTGGTACAGATACAAGGTGAAGATCAAAGAAGAAATCCTTGATCATCGCGTCAATCACAGCGACTTGCTGTGCATCCTTTAGACCAAAGTAGACATTTGTTGGTGACACAAGATGAAACAGCTTTGTAAGCACAGTGACAACGCCGTCAAAATGTCCTGGACGTTTTTTTCCGCATAACACATCCGTCCGCTTTTGAACCGTCATCGTAATAGATGGTTCGTTTTGGTACATTTCCTTCACATCAGGTGTAAATAAAATGTCCACTCCTGCTGCTTCTGCAAGACGCTGGTCTCTTTCCATATCCCTTGGATAGGATTCAAAGTCTTCATTTGGTCCAAATTGCAAAGGATTGACAAAAATACTCATCACGACAATGTCATTTTGTCCTCTTGCCTCCTTCGCAAGCGTCAGATGTCCTTCATGAAGAAAGCCCATCGTCGGAACAAAACCGATGGAATGCTGCTTATCTTGATGCTGCTTGATTAATTCTTTTAGCTCGTGAATATGGGTGACAACGTTCATTTTTTGATTCCCCCATATAAGCCATCAAGGACTTCTTCTTTGATATGAAACGTGTGCATGTCCTCTGGAAATGTGCGTGCTTTTACTTCTTTTGTATATTGAATGAGCGCTTCTTCTAAAACAGTATCAATTTGCGCGTATTGTTTCACAAACTTAGGTGTTCTAGACACCCCGTATCCAACCACATCATGGTAAACGAGAACTTGTCCGTCTGCCTCAGCTCCTGCACCAATTCCGATCACAGGAATCTTCAGCATGTCGGTAATTCGTTTTGTCAGTTCGCCAGGTACGCATTCCAGCACAAGTGCGATTGCACCAGCTTCCTCACATTTCAAGCTGTCTTCAATCAATTTTTGAGCACTTTCGTGGTCTTTTCCTTGCACCTTATACCCGCCAAGTACACCAACAGATTGAGGTGTGAGGCCTAAATGACTGACGACAGGAATGCCGCCTCTTGTTAGAGCTTGAATGGATTCAAATACTCCATCTCCGCCTTCTAGCTTTAAGGCATCGGCACCGCTTTCTTGCATGATGCGTGCTGCATTTTTCATTGTTTCTTCTAACGAATAATGGTAAGACATAAATGGCATATCAGTCACAACAAATGTGTCTTTTGCGCCTCTTTTCACTGCTTTGGTGTGATGGATCATATCATCCATCGTGACTTGAACTGTGGAATCTAGTCCAAGTACAACCATCCCAAGTGAATCACCAACTAAGATCATGTCGACTTCCGCTTTTTCCGCTTGCTTTGCAGCTGGATAGTCGTATGCAGTCAGCATCACAATAGGTTCATTTTGTTCTTTCATTTTGAAAAAATCTAGCTTTGTCTTCATTTGTTCCTCCTCATTCTGGAGAGGAAATGGCTTGCCTCACATCACATGCTTTGATTTCTCATGTGCGGCGAATCATCCCTCTGTCCAAGTCCCTTAGGATCAAGGCAGAAATTTATCAAATTTTTCTTCCTAACAGGTACAGTTCTTTGCAGATACTGCCCACACGAAGTATATCAAAAATGCGCCGGGTGTTCCACTCAAGTTGACTTGATCTCAATGTCTGCGGAGTAGATTTTTTGGATACCGTCCTCCGTTTCAAGCAATAAAACACCTTCTTCATTGATTCCAAGCGCCTTCCCCGAATATTGCCCATTGACGGTGCGGGCAACAATATGTTGACCGATCGTCATCGCAAACGATTCCCATAATTGTTTAATCGGCACAAATCCTTGCTTCATATAATCATCATACCTTTTTTCAAAGGTGGACATGATCTGTTGTATAAGTGCAGCCCGATCCACTTTTTCATTCAGTTCCATTCGCAGACTTGTGGCGACATCCTTTAGTTCATCTGGGAAGTCATCAGCTGTTTGGTTCACATTAATGCCCGGTCCAATAATGACTGCATGAACCTGGTCAGCTTCTGCTTTTAATTCAGTCAAAATGCCAACGACCTTTTTCCCATTCAACAAAATATCGTTTGGCCATTTTATAGATGGAGCGAGTCCTGTTTGCTGCGCAATCGCTTCTGCGATGGCTACAGATGCCAAAAGCGTCATTTGCGGCGCTTTATAGAGCGGGATCTCAGGCCGGAGAATGAGACTCATCCAAATGCCTGTCCCATTTGGTGAATGCCACGTTCTTTGAAGGCGTCCTTTTCCGTCTGTCTGGTGATCGCTGACAACGATCGTGCCGTGGGGCGCACCTTCATTTACAAGATCATGGGCAATCAGCTGAGTTGAAGCGACTTCTTTCTGAAAGTAAATATGCCTGCCGAAACTCTCTGTTTCAAGACCAAACAGAATTTCGTCCTCACTAATTTTGTCCGGTTTACGAAGCAGACGGTATCCTTTTCTTCTGACCGCTTCTACCTCATACCCCTCTTTTCGCAAATCCTCCATATGCTTCCATACAGCCGTTCGGGAGCAGCCAAGCTCATCACAAATTTGCTGACTTGAGACAAAATCCTGGCTGGATGCTGTAAATAGTTCTATTAATCGTTTTCTAATTGCGGATCGCATGCTTTAAGCCACTCCTCTATGGCTTCTTTTCGGTTTTCTAAACGGTTTTGCAAAACAGCTTTTTTCACAAAATGAAGCTCTTCTGCAATCCATTTCCCAGACGTCTTTTGCCGAAAGGCCATTAAATCTTTTCCTGAAACAGCGAGGTCTTGGAGCTTTTTAATCGGCAGTGCATCATAAGAACGCTTCGCTGCCTCCAGCTCATCAAAGAAAATACGGCGTTCATGTTTTAACTGCGTGATTTTCAAACTAGATAAGAGCACGTGTTCACCAGCTTCAAACATGTTTTCCGCATCCCAGTCACAATCAACGTATTTACTAATAGCTATTGCGTCTTTCAAAAGCTTCGTTGACAGCTTCCATTCTTTTAAGAAGACCGCAGCCTCCGCTTCATCTAGGCCAAGCAAATGGATACAAGCCCCCCATACCTCTTCTAGTCCATCCAGTAAGTAATATGGAAAGGATTGAAAGGATTCGTGAAGACGATCCTCTTTGAGACCTGGTAATTCTTCATATAACTTAGTTGAGATGAGCACTTGAATGGCCTGCTCACAATGACGGCCTTTTAAAAGCTTCTCCATTTCAATCTTTTTGCGCTCAACCGATATGTTGGCAAGCAGATGTTTATCTTTTTTCATAGCTTCAGCCGTCTCATCAGCGAGCTCAAAGCCAAGCTGGCTTAAAAAACGGACAGCTCTCATCATACGAAGCGCATCTTCTTGAAAGCGGCACGCAGGATCTCCTACGGTTTGAATTCGTTTCCGCTTAATATCCTGTTTACCACCTACATGATCAATGATTTCCCCGTTTATATCCATGGCCATCGCATTAATCGTTAAATCTCTTCTTAAAAGATCTTCCTTAAGCGACTTGATAAACGCCACTTCTTTCGGTCTGCGAAAATCTTCATATTCTGATTCCGTTCGAAATGTCGTGACCTCATAGCTGACACCCTCATGTAACACAATGACAGTGCCATGCTCCTTACCGACATCTACTGTTTTTTCAAATAAGGACTCAACCTTATCAGGTGTTGCATCTGTCGCAATATCGATATCGCCGATTTCCCGTCCTAATAGAACATCTCTCACCGCTCCGCCGACAAAGTAAGCCTGATGCCCATGTTCGTGCAGTGTATGTAATATAGGGATCGCATGTGTGAATGGTTCATTCATCTTCAACATCACCTTCGATCAATTCTAGGTAAAGCTTTTCATATTCACTCACAATCTTTTCAGAGGAGAAATGAGCCTGAACACTAGACTGAGCTGCCGCTGACACTTTTTCATGAAGCGCTTCGTCTTTTAGCAGAGACACTGCGTGGTTTGCTGCTCCGTCTATATCGCCGAGCGGGACAAGAAACCCTGTTTCTCCATGTGTAATGACCTCTGGAATACCTCCGACATCCGTTCCGATACAAGGGACACCGCACGCCATTGCTTCAAGAAGCACAAGCCCAAAGCTCTCCTTCTCTGAAAGAAGCAGCTTCAAATCACTTATTGAATAAAGCTCCTCAACCTTCTCTTGCTTGCCTAAAAACAACACGCGGTCTGTCAGTCCCAGTTTTTTCACAAGTTCGCATACGACCGATTTTTCAGGACCATCACCAATGAGCAACAGCTTAGCCTGCACCTGTTCAGAAATCTTTTGAAACACATGAATCACATCATGCACCCGTTTCACTTTTCGAAAGTTTGATACATGGATGATAACCTTTTCGTTCGGTAAAAGACCATAATGTGTCTTTAGCAAATCGTGATCTTCACGCAAATACACCCGTTCATCAACAAAATTATGAATCGTATCAATCTTTTTATCTGGTTTGATGAGATCGTACGTCTGCGCAGCTAATGAATGCGACACCGCCGTCACACGATCCGATGATTCGATGGCGAACCGAATGACTTCCTTTAATGATGGATCATAGCCTAAAACCGTAATATCCGTTCCGTGAAGCGTCGTAACGACTTTCACAGAGTGTCCAGTCATTTGTTTGGCTAGAAACGCACAGACAGCGTGCGGGACTGCATAATGCGCATGAATAATATCAAGCTTTTCTCGTTTTGCGACTTCTGCCAATTTACTTGCCAGCGCAAGGTCATAAGGTGGATATTGAAAAACAGCATATTGATTCACATCCACCTCATGAAAATAAATATTCGGATATACTTTATTAAGCCTAAACGGAATGCTAGAGGTAATGAAATGAACATCGTGCCCTTTTTCAGCTAAACGTTTTCCAAGCTCCGTGGCTATAATGCCCGATCCGCCGACACTTGGATAACATGTAATTCCGACCTTCAGTTTTTTCATAATTACCCCCCAAGTAAGTCATCGTCCATCAAAAGTGGTTTCTTTGTGATAAACCCTTCTGCATAAGCTTTGTTGACTTCTCTTCCATACATAGACTCTCTCATTTTGACAAAATCAATATAACCGTTCACAAGAGGTGTTTCTACTGAATTTGCCGATTTAACAAATTGACTTTTATACGCATGCAAACTATCAATTTTTTGGTGCATTTCCTCAGAAATATCGATCACAAAATCTGGACGATGGTGCCCATTAATCATGTAATAATACATTTGGCTTATTTTATGCGCTGGCTGCTTGTATGAATCTTCAAATTTATGTATGCCTGCAGAAAAAGCGGCCTCTTCTACAAGTGAGCCCGCATGGCCATGATCTGGATGCCGATCTTGGTGGTACGGAGCGAAAATCAGTTTCGGTTTGTAAGTTCGAATCACGCCCGCAATTTCCTTCATCGCTTCGTCATTTAGATACAGCCCTCTATCTGGCAGTGTAAGCTGGATTCTCGCTCTGACACCTAAAATAGCGGCGGCGGCTTTTGCTTCTTCTTTGCGGCTCTCTACCGATCCATTTGAAGATAATTCGGCCTGGGTCAAGTCGCAAATTCCGACGCGCGCCCCTTTTTTCACGTATTTTGCAATCGTTCCGCCCATTCCGATCTCTACATCATCGCTATGGGCACCGAATGCAAGGATATCAAGTCGTTTCATTTGTTCCTCCGTTTTTTGCTACATCTCGAAAATCAAACGTACCTTTATTTAAATTCCTGACTAAAATTTCAGCGGTTCCCATATTGGTGGCTAATGGAATGGTATACACATCGCAAAGCCGGATGAGTGCAGATACATCCGGTTCATGCGGCTGCGCAGTTAGTGGGTCTCTAAAAAAGAGCACAAGATCCATTGCATTATCAGCAATTAAAGCACCGATCTGCTGATCTCCCCCAAGTGGTCCTGACTGGAAACGATGAATGGGAAGCCCCGTCGCTTCTTTCACTCTCAAACCTGTTGTCCCTGTTGCGTAAAGTGTATGATCTGCCAAAATATCACGGTACGCGGTGGCAAACTGTATCATGTCACTTTTTTTCTTATCGTGAGCGATTAAAGCAATGTTCATCAGGAATCCACTCCTTATTAGTCGATGATATTTTCTAAACCATAGACGAGCTGATCAATGTGCATGACTTGTTCCACTGAAAGCTTCACGCCTGACATAAAGGATGCACGGTTATAAGAATCATGACGAATGGTGAGCGTCTGTCCGTCCATTCCAAACAGCACTTCTTGATGTGCAATCATACCAGGAAGTCTCACGCTGTGAAGACGGATACCATCATAATCTGCTCCTCGTGCCCCTTCGATCAATTCTTTCTCTTCTGGATGTCCCTGCTTTTTGCTTTCTCTTACTTCTGCAATCATTTCAGCCGTTTTTAAGCCCGTACCGCTTGGGGCATCTAGTTTTTTATCATGGTGAAGCTCAATGATTTCAACGTCAGGAAAATAATTCGCGGCCATTTTGGCAAATTTCATCATTAAGACTGCACCGACAGCAAAGTTTGGCGCAATAATACAGCCTATGCCCTTTTCTTCTGTTAATTGCTGAAGCTCTTTTAGGTCATCTTCTGAAAATCCAGTTGTGCCTACGACTGGACGCACGCCATGTTCAAGTGCTTTTTTTGTATGTACTTTCCCGATTTCTGGTGTCGTCAGATCAATTAATACATCTGGTGCTGTTTCTGAAAGACACACATCAATATCCGTATAAATTGGCGCATGAGAGGTCGTATGGATCACATCAGATAATTTTTTTCCTTCATGCACGTGATCAAGTGCGGCCACCAGCTGAAAATGGCCTGTTTCTTCCGCCAGCTTCACAGCTTCTATCCCCATTCTTCCTCTTGCTCCAGCGATTACTACTTTGATGGTTTCGTTCGTCATCGTCTCTACTTCCCTTCTTTTTTCGTCCAGCGGTCTTTATCTCTTGTGTTGAATTTATGCATCACACGGTCATGTGCTTCTTCTAGTGAAATATCAAGTGAATTAGCGAGGCATGTTAACACAAACAATACATCGCCTATTTCTTCTTCCATGCTTTTTTCTGTTTCCGTTGTTTTTTTCGGCTTTTCTCCATAGTAATGGTTAACCTCTCTTGCCAGCTCTCCCAATTCTTCTGTCAGACGGGCCATCATCGCAAGCGGGCTGAAATAGCCTTCTTTAAATTGTCCTATGTAATCATCTACTTCTTGCTGCACGTGACGCAGCGTTTTTTCTTTCGTCATGAAGCTCATCCTCCTATCCATCTCTTACATGTTAGCGAAATCATAAATATTTGACAAATGTTTAAGACTCAGTTTGCTTGTTTCTCTCCCATACCATATAATATTATCGCTGTCTAAGCAAAAAAAGGAGTGATCTCTTGCTAAAAGAAATTCGTCTTAAAAATATCGTATTTATTTTAATAGGATCTGCGATTTTTTCTTTCGGTCTTGTTCATTTTAATATGCAGAACAATTTGGCGGAAGGCGGATTTACAGGTATTACACTGCTTTTATATTTTCTATTTCACATTGACCCATCTATTTCAAACCTTGTCTTAAACATTCCGATCTTTTTTATTGGCTGGAAAATGCTCGGCAGAACGATGTTTACTTATACAATTGTAGGCACAGTCAGTCTTTCTGTCTTTCTTGCCATCTTCCAGCGCTTTCAAATACATATGCCTCTCCAGCACGATTTAGCCTTAGCCGCCCTCTTTGCAGGTGTGTTTATCGGAACAGGCCTCGGGATCATCTTTAAATTCGGCGGTACAACAGGCGGTGTGGACATCATTGCAAGACTGATCAACAAGCATTATCAGGTGGCCATGGGACGAACAATGTTCATCTTCGACGCATGCGTCATTACCATTTCTCTTACCTACTTAAACTATAAAGAAGCGATGTATACACTTGTCGCAGTATTTGTTGCTGCGAAGGTCATTGACTTCATGCAAGAAGGCGCTTACGCTGCCAAAGGCGCCATGATTATCTCTGAAAAAGATGACATCATTCAAAAGAAAATCACGGATGAAATGGAGCGCGGTGTCACCATCTTAAAAGGGGTCGGTTCCTATACGAAGCAGGAGCGCAACGTCCTTTATTGCGTCGTTCCGAAAAACGAGCTTGTCCACCTCAAAAGCGTCGTAACCTCAGTCGATCCTCATGCGTTCGTATCTGTCAGTGACGTGCATGATGTACTCGGTGAAGGCTTTACATTAGATGAACACAAAAAGCCGCTCAATCCACATTAAAAAAGAAGCACCAGTTTTGGGCTTCTTTTTTTATGATTTAGGATAATCAGCCTGACGTTTTTGCTTCTTTTCTTTTTCAGCACGATATTTCCGAAATCCAACATACGTTAACGTTAGTAAAATGATACTCCCAGTTGTTAAGATGACCCATAAAAGGGATGGATCAGCTTCATCTTCATCGACGTGAGCAAACACACTCGTTAAATCCTCTTCCAGCTTCGTGAGACGTTCAAGCTTTGTCCCACTTGATGCTTTTAAAAATTCACCTTGCTCAATCACTTCCATGTGCTGCTTAATCGTCTGGAGCTTTTCAGGCGAAATATCAATGGTTAAGCTCGGATAGATCATATCGTATAAAGAAACCAGCTCATTCCAAGTTTCATAAAATGTCGTCGATTCTGGATCTTTCACTTCTTTTTTCAAAGTAGGAAAAGACCCCATAATGGGCTTCTCGAGCGAACCCCAAAGAGGCTCAGAATCCGACTGGATCGCATCAAGCAGCATTCTAAATTGAGAAGCATAACGAAGCTTTTCGCGCTCATTCAATTCTTCCTGCGGCAGCCCTTTTATCATATCTTGATAGCCAAGTGTAATTTGCCGAATCTGCGTATTCGTCAAAGTTCCACGCCAATTCTCAGCTTTAAATGTCTTTTCAACATACAATGCGACTTGTAATGCCTCATCATATTTAGCTTGTCTCGTTAATTGAAAGATGGAATCTGATAGTTCCGTTAATTCTTGCAGCGTGTTAGCAGCTGTTTCCTCACCTTTGGCAACAGCAGGATGTAATACGAGAAAAAATAATAGAATCATCGCGATTGGCTTTCGTTTCATGCAAGTCCCTCCTAGCCCTTCTCCATACAGCGTATGAAGAAAAGGACAAGGTTAGACCAACATTGTTAAGGGAGTTCCAGCTTGACCGATTTTTTCGATAGAACGAGATAATACGAAACAAGAAGAACCGCGATACTTAACCAAAACGTCGCATAGCCGATCTCGTTTGAATAGGCAGACAGCATAGAATAACGCGGCATCATACCAAATACATAATCAATCACATCGTTATGTAAAATCCAAATTCCCGCTACCACGAGATGACGCATTTGAAAACGATAATACGGCGCAAACAATACAGCCTGAACCGCCATCGCAAAGTGAGACCCAATCAGCATGTAGCCTTCCCACGGAAAATCATCAACAGATAAAAGCACAAAGATATTCATTCCTACCGCCCATAGCCCATATTTAATCAAGGTCACAAGAGCAAGTGCTTCAAAATAAGGAGCATTTCGTTTCATCAAAAACGCAAGTAATACAAATAAAAAGAAAAAGCTGGCCGTTGGACTGTCTGGTACAAAAGCTAAAAAGACAGCCGGCGTCTCTATGAGCTGCGGAATATACCAATAGTATCCGTACACAGTGCCAAGGAAATTGATCATAAGCACCAGCACAAGCAGGTAGCGCGTCGCTAGCAAATATTGAATCCATCTCATATGTCTCTTCACTCACGATCTGTTAAAATCAGAAAAAAGCTGACAGCGCCAGCTTTTTCTCTTTTGAGTATATCCTTGTACTTGCATTTAAACAACTGAATTATTTTGATTTGACCTCAGATAAATATTTAGAGAGCTTCTCGAGTTCTTCATCACTGCCTTTAAAGACACCCTTAGGCATGTTGCCTTTTCCTTCTACAGCGATTTTAGCGATCTCCTCAGGCGAAAGACCGTTGTCAACGAGTGACGGTCCGGCTGCTCCGCCCTGCATGTTATCCCCGTGACAGGAGATACATGTCTGCTCTTGATAAATTTTATACTCTTCAGCTGAAGTATCAATCTCTGCTTCTTTCTTAATCTCACCTTGTTTTGCCGCTGCTTCCCAATCATGGGTTGCAACAGACTCCCACGTTAAATATGTTGCTGCGCCGACTGCAAGGATCATCATCCCTACAGCAATTGGTCTTCTATACGGTCTGCGTTCTGGACCTGAATCAAGAAATGGTGCGAGCAAAAGTGCACCAAACGCGATTCCAGGCATAATCATCGCGCCGACGACAGTAAAGCTACCTGCAGCAAATTCATATTTTAATAACTGGTACAAAAATAGGAAATACCAGTCTGGCAGCGGAATATAGCCAGTATCTGTCGGATCAGCCATCCGCTCAAGCGGAGGCGCATGAACAACAGTTAGGACAAGAAACCCAATTAAAAAAACGGCACCTACAAGCCATTCCTTTAAAAGAAAGTTCGGCCAAAAGGCTTCTGTTTTTCCCGGATATTCGGAATAGTCTTTAGGTATGTTAGGTTTTCTTTCTGCCGGTATTCTGGAATCTCCGACAAACTTCATCCCTTTTCCCCTATGCAAAGTCATCCCCTCCTCATTGAACATTCATCAAACGCAACATTTTATAGCGGTCCAGAAATTCCTTGCTTACGAATCATAATAAAGTGGGCAGCCATCAGCCCAAATAATGCCGCTGGCAAGAAAAAGACGTGGATAGCGAAGAATCTCGTCAGCGTTTGTGCCCCTACAATGTCAGGATGACCTGCAAGCAGCGTTTTGATCTCTTTACCAATGAAAGGTGTTGCTTCTGCTATTTGAAGACCAACCTTCGTCGCAAACAGCGCCTTCATATCCCATGGTAAAAGATAACCTGTAAAACCAAGTCCAAGCATCACAAAGAAAATGAGCACACCAACAATCCAGTTCAGCTCTCTAGGCTTTTTATACGCCCCTTGGAAAAAGACCCTTAGCGTATGTAAAAACATCATCACAATGACTAAACTCGCACCCCAGTGGTGCATCCCTCTGACAATCTGGCCAAATGCCACTTCATTTTGCAAATAATAGACAGATTCCCAGGCATTTTTAATATCCGGCACGTAATACATCGTTAAAAACATGCCCGACAGGACTTGAATGACTGTCACAAAAAACGTTAAACCGCCAAAACAATACACAAAAGCGGAGAAATGATGTGCTGGATTGACGTGCTCTGGCACCTCGTGATCCGCAATATCTCTCCATATCGGTGTAATGTCTAGCCGCTCATCTACCCAATCGTAAATCTTGTTAAGCATCGTTACCCTTCCCCTTTCGGCACAGCTTTTCCAAGATAGAGGTATCCGTCCTTCACTTGCTGCTTATAATGGTCAAGCGGTGCAAGCGGTGGAGTTCCGGGTACGTTTGTACCATCCTTGTCGTACAGCCCATAATGGCACGGGCAGAAAAATTTGTTTGGATTTTTCGGATCACTGTTCCAGTTCACTGTACATCCTAAATGTTTACAGATTGGCGATAAAGCGACAATTTCATCCCCTTCTTTGTACACCCATGCTGACCTAGATTCCTTTGACTCATACCATGCATCTACTTGATCAATTTTAAAGTCAAAGCGCTTCGGTTCCTTTGTCAGTTCATCTACACTGACAACTTGAACCATATCCTGATCCTCTGTTCCTTTTAGCACAGGGTCAAGCGCAAAGCGAACCATAGGCATGAGCATTCCAGCGGCCATAAATCCCCCCACGCCGGTCAACGTGTAATTCAAAAATTGACGCCTGGACACTCCATGTCTCTTCTCGCTCATTTTTTTCTCCCCCCCTCAGGTCGTCAGCTACTTTATAACTGAATTAGAAAAAATTTCATAAAACTAGGACACCCTCATAATATATCAATCTATTCACAAGGTCAACATCCTAAAAAGCTATGTACAATGCAAATGTAAGGGTTTTTATGAAGGGTTCCATTTTTGTAACAAAAAGTTCAAAATTTGTTCTACACTGTCTTGAATGACTTTTTGCTTTAATTCAACCTTCAAATGCTCCAGCGGAACCGGCTTGAGCAAAAATAGCGATTCGCTGATCTCAGCATGCTCTTTCCACTGGTGATCAGATGTGATCAGTGCGACATGCTGAAAATGATCTTTGAGCGACTGCTTCATTGTGAATATGTCTTCTTGTTTCCGGTCACTCACTTCTAAATATGTATGTGGTGGAAAAAGAAAAACCCGCCCTTTTAATTGTCTTTCAAGTTCCTCTGCTACAAGAATAGTAAACTCTCCTAAAGACACGGTTTGTTTCATTTGATCCGCGTTAATCCCAACTAATGGAATGATAGCGGTATCAATGTAAGCTTTAGATTGCAAAAAGCGATCCGCGTCCTCTGCTTGAAACTTCATCAATTTCCCCTCTTTCATGACATAAGCCCTGCCTGTATAGGGCAAGGCTTATTCGTTCAGTTTATGACAATAGGCTTAATTCTTTTGCCAGCTTATTAAATGTTTCTTGATCATGACGGTCAAGTGCTTCATCTATCTCTTTCATGAGCCGTTCTTTTTGGAAAGTTGCGATTGAGTGCTCAAGCACTTTCTCAGCAAGATCCTTATCTTTTTCATTCTCATAAAGATCCTTTGGAATATGGGGATTTGTTTCAAGAACAGCTGCATATTCCGGCGAACGATAAGCAGAACGGAAATTCAATTGAATAAACAAATCCTGCTGTTTATTCAAACGAATATCATGAAATGACTTTTCAGCATCTGTCGTCATGATGTTTTCTTTATAAAATCTAAAGGGAACTTCATCCACACAGTGTGTTGACATGATGATTCCCCTTGGGCAAAATTCTGCTTGCTCTACAAAATGAACCTTTTCCATCAAAGAGTCGTGACTCATTAAATAATTTAATATCCAAACACACTCTCTTCGCTTTAGCTGATAATGGTTTAAGAACCACCGGATAAATTCCTTTTTTTCATTGACAGAAACAGGGGTCTGCATGTTATTCCCTCCTCTATCGTAAATTAAATTGCTATACATGAATTATTCAACAAACCAGTTCTTCATTCCTGCAAACTATAAGGAAATTTCGTCTTCAATTCTTAAAATCGTTTCTTCAATTTCTTCATTCGTGCCATCTTTCTCTAGAACTTTGCGTAATAACGGCAGTGCTTCTTTTTGTCTGCCCTCTTCTAAAAGGAACGAAGCGTATTCATATAAAAAATCACGTTCCTCATCAAAATCAGGCAGGGCAAGCTTGAAATACTCGGCAGCTTCTTTGTATTCTTCTCGCCCGACAGAAGCAGATGCAGCATACCAATTCCATTTTGGATCATCTTCCCCAAAGCTTTTAACCTCTTTAATAACATCTAGAATTTCATCAAACAGCTCTTCATTTAAATAGATCGCCAGCAATGTTTGAACTGCTTCAATATAACCCGGATCGAGAGCAAGTGCTTCTTGAAGCAGTTTTTTCGCATCTTCTGAATCCCCATTTTTCAAATCAATCTTGGCACCATATAAATATAATTCTTTGTTATACTCATCAACTTTAATACCCTCTTTTACTACCTCTAAAGCCTCGTGATATAGTCCTTCTTCCTCATAACTTTTCGCTAAAGGCATATAAAGTGACGAATAGGATGGATCAATATCTTTCAGTTCTGTAAGCTGCTGAATGGCTGTTTTTGTTCTGCCAGCCCTCATCGCTGTAAATCCGTAGCCAAAAAGAGTGTTCGGGTCTGCTTGATCTTTTACTGCCTTTTCGTACCATTCAAGTGCATCCTCAAATTCTCCAGCTGTACTGAGTGATTCAGCAAGCCGCTGATACACATTGACCCCGCCAACCTCATGCTGTTGATCTGCCACTTTGTAGAAAAAATTAGCCGCTTTCTTTGAAAGACCTTGAGAAAAATACAACTCACCTAATGCAAAATCGATGATAGCTTCATTCGGAAGTAGTTCTTTCGCTTTTAAAAGCTTTTGTTCACTGACTTCAAATAGTCCTTGCATCTGATACAAATCTGCCATTAACAATAAACTCTCTGGGTACGCATCATCATCTTCAGGAATCGTTTCTAATACTGCAATCGCCTTCTCTTCTTCATCAGAGTCAATCAGCAGCTCTGCATAAAAACACGTTAAACCTGTTTCCTCTGGATATAAATCATGTAAATCACTGATGAGATTCCGTGCTTTATCGATATCTCCCCAATCATAATATAATTGAGCCGCTTGCGCCTTTTCTTCATCATGCAAATGCTTCTCTGCTTGAGCAAGTGTTTGGAGTCCTTTTTCAGTCTCACCCGCCTCAACTAATTTTATGGCTTCTTGTAATGAACTATTCAAATCAAACCGTTCCTTTCTGTTTCCAAAAACCTAAACTATTGTTACTTCATATCATAATCGACAGGTGCACATCCAGCAAATATGTTGCTCTTTTAAAATGAACCCATTTTTGTGTTTTAAAGACTGTTTTTCATTTCATCCTATACGAAACTGATGATTTGTAAACTGCAGACACTATTTTTATCGGACAAAATGTTTTTTTTCAAGGTTTCACCTTGAGACAAGCTATGCTATATTTCTGACAAATATGCAGAAGGAAAGAAAAAGCCTGAGGACATCCTCAGACTGTTTTCGTTAAATATTCAATGTGTTCAAAGAAATTTGGGTATGAGACACGAACAGCTTCCGTATCTTCAATCTCAATTGCTTGCTTTGTCACACATGCGGCAATTCCCAGCATCATACCGATACGGTGATCTCCGTAGCTTGAAACGACTGCGCCGCCTTGAAGCGTAGTTTTACCATGAATCTTCATACCATCATCTGTCGCTTCAATATCAGCACCGAGTTTTTTAAGTTCTGATACGACTGTATCAATTCGATTGGTTTCTTTTACTTTTAACTCAGCGGCATCTTTAATGATTGTTGTTCCTTCTGCTTGGGTCGCAAGAAGCGCAATAATCGGAATTTCATCAATGAGTCTTGAAATCATGTCACCAGAAATTTCAATCCCTTTTAATGATGAAGTAGAAATGGTTAAATCACCGTACGGTTCTCCGCCTTTGGCATCTACTTCATTGATCTCAAGATTTGCCCCCATAAGTTTCAGTACATCAATAATACCTGTTCTTGTTTTGTTTAGCCCGACATTTTTTAAGACAATCTGGCTATTCGGAACGATTGATCCAGCTACAAGGAAAAATGCAGCTGAAGAGATGTCCCCAGGAACAAATATATCTGTTGCTGTTAATGTTTGGCCGCCTTCAATGGAAACACTTTGTTCATCTTCATCTAGTTTTACACCAAACATTGAGAGCATTCTTTCTGTATGATCTCTTGATTTGTGTGGTTCGGTTAATGTCGTTGTTCCCTCTGCTTGCAGCCCTGCTAAAAGGACAGCTGACTTAATTTGTGCACTTGCCACTGGAGACTCATAAGTTATGCCTTTTAAATGACCGCCACGAATAGACAGTGGTGTATACTCGCCATTTGCTCTCCCGTCTATTTTGGCTCCTAGTTGTTTAAGCGGACCCGTCACACGTTTCATTGGTCTTTTGGCAATACTCTCATCACCGATTAGTGTACTGTGAAACTCACAACCAGCTAATATCCCCATCATTAATCGAATGGTTGTACCAGAATTGCCAACATCGAGAATGTCAGACGGCTCTTTGAGCTCTTTAAGTCCCTTACCATGAATGACAACATCTGTCCCTTTTTGTTCAATTTCAACGCCCATCTTTCTAAAGCAATCAATCGTACTTAAACAATCAGCTCCAGGAAGAAAGTTTTTCACTACTGTGGTTCCATCAGCAATTGCACCAAACATCACTGATCGATGTGAAATAGATTTATCACCTGGGATATGAATTTCTCCATTCATAGGAGCATTTTTATGAATTTTCATGTTTGTCACCTCAGTCAGCATAAAATGTATCGTAATTCGCTCTATTTTTTATACAGATTTCTGCACGCTTCCGGTCGTCATCTGTTTGAAAACTAATGCGTAAAATCCCATTAATGTCTTCCCGCGTCTCAATAATACGGATATTTGTAATACTAATGTTTTCACTTGCTAGATGCCCTGTAATCTCCGAAATGACCCCAGGGTGATCCGGAACATCGACATACAGATCATAAAAAGCAGGAATGGCTCCTTTTTTCCTTAGAGGAAGTCCATCGCGATATTCCTTTGCATCTTGAAAATAAGAGAACAATCCTTCAGCATCTTCATGCTGTACGAAGGTCTCAATGCGGTTAATCTCTTTTTTCCATTCATGAAAACGGTCTAAAATCTTGTGTTTATTGTGCAGCAGGATATCCCGCCACATTGCAGGATTACTTGAAGCAATTCGTGTGATATCACGAAAGCCTCCAGCAGCAAACCGTTTAACAAGTGGGAATTGTTCTTCAAAATGATGGGCTTGATGCACAAGGCTGGCTGCAACAATATGAGGAAAATGGCTAATGACACTTGTCACAGCATCATGTTCTTCTGGTGTCATCTCGATGAAATGAGCTTTTGTCCCCTTTAACAAATCCATCAACCGATCAACAGCTTGACGGTTTGTTTCCTTTGCAGGCGTTAAAATGTAGAACGCATTTTCAAATAAAAAGTCTTTTGCTGCAATAACACCTGACTTATGAGAGCCTGCCATTGGATGGCCACCAATAAATTGGTAATGCTCAGGCAGCGCTTTTTCAGCAAAATGGACGACCTTTTGCTTTGTGCTGCCGACATCAGTGATTGTGAGCTCTCTTTCAATTCCAGAGTCTGCAATATCACTAAGCATCTTTACTGTTTGCTGGACAGGTGTTGCCAAAATAATGGTCGAAGATTCTTCTAAACCCGCTAGAAACGAATCAGCTGTTGCATCAATAATTCCCAGCTTTGTTGCAGCAACCATTTGCTCTTTGGAAACATCAAACCCTACAATTTTTTTATGAGGATACTCTTTTTTAATCGAGAGTGCAATGGACCCTCCAATTAAACCGAGTCCAGCGATTAATATTGTTTCGTTTGCATCGTTCATATTCATCACCTGATTTTTCGCGAAAATTAAACAACCTATTTCAACAGCTTATATGTATATGAGGTTGGTACAATGAAAGCCATATCCTGCATTAGGATATGACTTTATGGTTATGCTACGCACGAATGCCTTGCAGTAAATCGGCAAGTGTACTTAGAATTTCTTCATTTTGCTCTTTTGTTCCGACGGTAATACGTAAAGAAGTCGGAAAACCAAGTGCTTTACCGGAACGAACAATGTAACCTTTTTTCAATAATGCATTGAACAATTCATCTGCATCTCGTTTAAAATCAATCAGCACAAAGTTTGTTTGAGATGGATAGATATATAGTCCAAAACGGTCAGCAAAATCTTGATATTGCTTAAGGCCTGCTTCATTTTTCTGTCTGCATGATTGAATGAAGTCTTGATCTTTTATCGCTGCACGCGCAGCTGCCTGAGCGATACGACTAGTATTAAACGGTTCTCTCGCTGGTTCAATGGCAGTAATCAGCTCTTCTGACGCAATCCCGTAGCCTACTCGAAGTGCTGCAAGTCCATACGCTTTAGAAAACGTTCGAAGTACAATGACATTTTGATAGGATTGTAATAAAGATAAACTGTCTGGAAAATCTTCTGCACGAACGTATTCAACATACGCTTCATCTAGTACAACAAGCACGTGAGCCGGCACTTCGTCTAAAAACGCCACAAGCTCAGATTCTGACAAATGATTTCCCGTCGGGTTATTTGGATTACATACCCAGACAACCTTCGTGTTTTCATCGATCGCATCCAGCATGCCCTTCAGATCGTGAGCTCCTCCGTCTAAAAGAGGCACTTCTCGAATTTCAGCATGTTCAATCACTGCATTGTGACGGTATTGCGGAAAAGATGGAGATGGGATGACGGTATTTGTATGTTGATCAAGGAATGCTCTCGCAATAATTTGCACAAGTTCATCTGAGCCATTCCCGAAAATTAATTGTTTTTCACTTACTTGAAGAAATTCAGCCAGCTCTGTTCTTAAACTTGCGCTGTATCCATCTGGATAAATCGCTAAATGTTCGAGCTCGGCCTGTATCGCCTCTCTTGCATGTACGGAACATCCAAAAGGGTTTTCATTTGAAGCCAATTTCACAATTTTGTCTAATTGATATTCTTTTTTGACCTCTTCAATTGGTTTCCCAGGTTGATACGGTTTTAGCTGTTTTAATTGATCTTTGATTTGCAAAATGTTTCACCTCATTTGAATGAATAGAGGGGACTAAATGTTTTTGCATATGTTTCAAATTCTCTTAAAGCCTCTTGACGTGTATCACTTGCCAGCAATTGTTCTTGAAGCTCTTCAATTTTCTTCACAAGTGCACTGCCGACAACGACGCCGTCACTCAGTTTATTCATTGAGTCTACCTGCTCTCTTGTTGAGATGCCAAAACCGACCGCAACCGGTATGTGACTCAGCTGTTTCACTTGTTGAATAAAATCTGTAATTGACGCGTCAAAGGATTGTCTGACACCAGTTACACCAAGAGATGAAACACAATACACAAAACCTTCTGCCTGCTCTACAATGTTTACTAATCGTTCCTTGCTTGTTGGTGCAACGAGTGAAATATATGAAATGTCATGGGTTTGACAGTTCTTTTGCAGCTCGCTGCTCTCTTCAAACGGCAAGTCGGGTGTTAAGAGTCCCGAAATATGATTTTTGCGCAGTAAAGCGAAAAAGTATTCTGTGTCTAATTGTAACACAGGATTATAATACGTAAATAGAATTACAGGAATTTTTACACCGTTTTTTTTCATCTTCCCTGCTAATTCTATCGCTTTTACGATATTCATGCCATGATTTAGAGCTCTTTTGGAGGCTCTTTGAATGACAGGACCGTCCGCTAATGGATCCGAATAAGGAACACCGAGTTCAATCGCATGTGCACCGGCTGCTTGAAGGGAGATAGCTAAATCAATCGTGATGTCTTCTGACGGATCTCCTGCTGTGATAAATGGGATGAATAATTTTTCATCTTGCTCTAATTGAAATCTAATCATTTTGTTTCCCCTCACTTTCAAGCACGTTCATTAATGTATGCACATCCTTATCGCCTCTTCCTGACAGGCAGACAAGAACGATTTCATCTTCATTCATCGTCTTGCTTACCTCAAACGCCTTGGCTAGCGCATGTGCAGATTCAATTGCTGGAAGTATTCCTTCTTTTTCAGTCAGCAGTTTTAGGGCATCTAGTGCTTCTTGATCTGTCGCGCTCACATATTGAACCCGTCCGCTCGCATGTAAATAGGCGTGCTCTGGTCCAATTCCCGGATAATCTAAACCAGCGGAAATAGAATATGGCTCAATAATCTGGCCAAATTCGTCTTGGATTAAATAGGTCAAAGACCCGTGGATCACACCTTTGGTTCCTTTCGTGATGGTTGCAGCATGGAGCGGCGTATCGATTCCTTTTCCAGCAGCTTCTACCCCAATGATATCTACCTCTTCATCTAAGAATGCCCGGTACATTCCAATGGCATTACTTCCGCCGCCAACACAAGCAATGACTTTATGAGGAAGTCTTCCTTCTTTTTCAAGCAGCTGCTCTTTTGCTTCATCACCAATCATGCGCTGGAACTCGCTGACAATTTGAGGATACGGATGAGGGCCAACAACGGAGCCGATCATATAAAAATGATCACTGCAGTGCTGAACCCAATAGCGAATGGCTTCGTTTGTTGCATCTTTTAAAGTACCATTTCCGCTTGTGACAGGTATGACTTCAGCGCCAAGCAGTTTCATTCGGAAGACATTGAGTGATTGTCTTTCCACATCTTCTTTTCCCATAAAGACCGTGCAGGATAACCCGAACTTTGCGGCCACCGTTGCAGCAGCTACTCCGTGCTGACCTGCGCCTGTTTCCGCGATGATGTTTGATTTCCCCATTTTTTTCGCAAGCAGGGCCTGCCCAAGCGCATTGTTAATTTTATGAGCACCTGTGTGGTTTAAATCTTCTCTTTTTAAATAGATCTTTGCGCCGCCGAGGTATGCTGATATTTGATCAGCATATGTAAGCGCAGTTGGTCTGCCTGAATAGTTTTGAAGTAGTGATACATATTCTGCTTGAAAAGCAGGATCTTCTTTTAATTCACGAAATGCCTGTTCGATTTCTGCAAGTGGCTGCATGAGCGTTTCTGGGACAAATTTCCCTCCGAATTCTCCGTATCTGCCAATTTCATTTGGATATGCGTACATCATTTAACATCCTTTCTTCGAGCGCTTCGATCTTAGCGCTGCTTTTCTTTCCGTTTTCTTCTATTCCGCTTGAAAGATCGATCGCTTCTGGACCATAGGCGAGCAGATCTGCTATCGTTTCTGGTGTGATGCCGCCTGCAATTACGCAAGTCTTCCCCAGCCGTTTTGCATGTTTAACGTATAGAGGCACTGCCTCCCAAGCAAAAGCTGTTCCAGAGCCGCCTCTCATCCCTTTTACTTTTGCATCAATAAGGAAGCCATCGACAACAGGCGCAAATGACGTCATTTTTTCAAGCGTTCTTGTTACATCGGGCTCGTGATGGAACACTTTCCAAACGACAGCCCCTGTTTGTTGTTTGATTTCTTTTGCGTCATCCTGCGCTTCATCTCCATGAAGCTGTACGATATCTAAAGGTATATGTTTTGTGATCTCGCGCACTTTTTGAATCTTTTCATTTACAAATACACCGGCAATCTTTTTCTTACACTTTGTTTGGGTGAGCCATTGTTTCACTTGATCTGGCTGGACTTGTCTTTTACTTGGAGCAAAAATAAATCCGATGGCATCTGCGTGAGATTGCGCAATACATTCCACATCTTCTTGTGATACTGCCCCGCAATATTTTACATAAGGCTTCATCCTGCTCATTCTCCAAACAATGTCTGAACGGCTTTTTCTTGTGATTGTTCTCTCATTAATGATTCTCCTACAAGGACTGCACCCGCTCCATGATTCTTCACAAAGGTTAGATCATCAAATGTTTGAATCCCGCTCTCACTCACTAGTAAGACCTCTTTTGGAACGAGGGGGGCAATCTCTTTTGTTTGTTCAACTGTTGTTGTAAATGTATTTAAATTCCGGTTGTTCACTCCAATGATTTCAGGAGTGAACAACTTTAAAATATTTTCCAGTGTATCTGCTGCATGTACTTCGACAAGGACATCAAGTCCATTCTCTTTCGCTTCAGCATAGAGCTCGTGCAGCTTTTGCGGCTCAAGTACTTCTCCAATTAATAAAATGGCATCTGCTCCTATACGTCTTGACTCTTCTACCTGTATGGAGTCAATGATGAAATCTTTTCTTAAAATTGGACGATCTACGTGTTTTTTAATGAGGGATAAGTATTCATTTTTTCCTTGAAAGAATGGTTCATCCGTTAAAACAGATAAGCAATCAGCGTTGGATTTTTCGTAAGCTTTTGCTGTTTGTAAAGGATCAAAATTTGGTTGAATGATTCCTTTGGAAGGAGACGCCTTTTTCACCTCAGCAATTAGACCAATTGAGCGATGAGGATTCATGAGTGCTTCTTTAAATGATCGTCTTTCAAAGTGTTCATCTACTGGTAACTGCAATGTTTGGATATGTTCTTTTTTGCGGGCAATGATTTGATTAAGCATAGATCTCTTCCTCTCTCGTTTTTTGTTTTAAACGAGCCAATTGTTCTTTGGCTGCGCCGTTTTTAATCGTTTCAATCGCTTTTAATGTTCCGGCCATGAGGTTTTCTGACTTCCCTGCGACATATAAAGCCGCTCCAGCATTCAGGGCAGTAATATGAAGCGGCGCC
The DNA here is from genome assembly GCF_058791855.1 of Bacillus sp. EB106-04-04-XG123. NCBI lineage: Bacteria > Bacillati > Bacillota > Bacilli > Caryophanales > Bacillaceae > Bacillus > Bacillus sp. EB106-04-04-XG123. The sequence goes on from NZ_JBYTDZ010000003.1 coordinate 184,658, forward strand.
CCTACTGTTTGATGATTCAATATATTCTGAATCAATTTGGCGCTCTCTCCCGGTGATTGGACCTGAATATCTGATAAATATCCTTTTTGCAGCCCAAAGTCTTCTGGATTGAGTGTATATTCTGTCATGACATCTTTTTTGAGTTCAATCACATATGAATTTGCTGTAATCGTTAATTCATCCAGCCCATCTTCTCCACAAACAAACAGCACATGTTCTGGCTCTAATGGCGCAAGGGCTTTTGCCATTAATTTTGCCTTTTCCTTTGAGTAGACGCCGATGATTTGCTTTTTGGCTTGCATTGGATGGCAAAGCGGACCTAACAGATTAAATACCGTCCGGAAGCCGAGCTGCTTGCGGACTGTGGCTACTTGTTTCATAGATGAATGATACAATGGTGCAAATAAAAAGCCCATGTTTTTCTCTTGTATTTGTCTTCTTGTTTCTTCCGGTGTGGATTGAATGTGAATCCCAAGACACTCTAGTACATCGGCACTCCCGCTTTTAGAAGAAACTGATCGATTTCCGTGTTTGGCGATTTTGGCTCCAGCGGCGGAAGCGACAATGGCAGCGGCAGTTGATATATTAAAGGTGGAAAGTCCATCGCCTCCTGTGCCGCAAGTATCAACAACATCAAGCGATCGTTCCATTGGCGCCGCATTTTGCCGCATGGCTTTCACAAAACCCGTCATTTCTTCAGCGGTTTCTCCTCTATGCGCTAAAATGGAAAGACTTGCAGCGACTTCAGCATCTGTTAAAAAGCCGCTCATCATATCTTGCATGAGTTTATTTGCTTCATTTTCTGATAGAAAGCCTCCATTAACAAGAGCTGATAGTCGGTGATTCATCCTGCACACTCTCCTTTTCTGAGAAAATATGTTCCGCAAGCTGAATGGCTTTCAGAAGTGCTCCTGCCTTGTTACAAGTCTCTTCCCACTCGTTTTCTGGGACAGAATCAGCCACAATGCCAGCGCCTGCTTGTATAGAAGCGGTCTGATTTTTGACGCTCATCGTACGAATGGTAATACAGGAGTCGATATTACCGTCGAATCCAATATAGGCAATACAGCCGCCATACGTTTCCCTTGGCTCAGGCTCCATTTCATTTAATAATTGCATCGCCCTTATTTTCGGGGCACCTGTTAATGTGCCTGCTGGGAAAGCGGACATGAGCGCATCGACTGGATGTGTATCCCGCTTTAGCTTTCCTGTCACAATGGAGATAATGTGCATGACATGTGAAAAATTCACTACTTTTGTAAAGGTCGGTACGGACACACTGCCGTATTCTGCCACACGGCCTACATCATTTCTGGCAAGATCCACTAACATGTAATGCTCCGCTTTTTCCTTTTCATCTTCAAGCAGCTCTTTTGCTAATGCGGCATCCTCTTCTCTTGTTCTTCCTCTTTTTCTTGTGCCTGCAATAGGATGGATTTCTAGATGCCCGTTTTTGGCATGGATTAATCGTTCTGGCGAGCTGCCGACTAAATCACGGTCTTTTAATTTCATAAAATACATATAAGGAGATGGATTCACAATCCGAAGCACGCGGTATAACTCAAATGAACTCACTGATACAGGGATATCAAATCGCTGCGAGAGGACGCCTTGGAAAATGTCACCCGCTCGAATGTATTCTTTGATTTTTTCTACGTCCTTTAAAAATTGCGCTTTTTCATAGGTTGACGTCACATGTTCAAAGGATGGCGGCTCATTCATATTCCCTGATAATATCAGTTCTTTCATATCAGTCTTTGAATGGAGCTTGTGAATCATCTGTTCAAGCTGTTTTTGATTTTCTTTGTAAGCGCGTATTTTTTCGTCTTCTGCTTCATGTCCGGTTAGCTGGGTATACTGGATAAAATGAACATGATTCGTTTCATGATCAAAGGCGATCATCGTTTGGCAGACAAATAATGTGCAATTATCTGCCAGCGATGCGTTTCGATGAGGCCTGACAGAAGGTTCAATGTTTGGAATCAGATCGTAGCTTAAGTACCCAACAGCCCCACCTGTAAATGGGATATCAATATCTGGCGCTTTGATTTGATATTGCTCTTTCATCCAATCCAGCAGTTCTTTCAGCTCTTGCTTTTGCATGACTTCCTGCCCCGCAGCGTCACGTGCAATGTATTTGTTTTGGTCATCATGTAAGGTTAAAAACGGATGCAATCCAATGAAGGAATATCTCGACCAGTTGGAAGACTCATCTTTGCTTTCTAGCAAATACACAATATCTTGTTTGAGTTTTTCAACAATTTGAATCGGTGAGAGCGTATCGACTGTAATGGTTTCAACAATTGGGATCGTTTTGTAGGACTCACTGTCCTTTAAAAATTGGGTCAGGTTTGATTGGGAATTCATAAGCACACTCCTTAAATGGGATTAAGGAGAATGAGGGGACATATAGAGGGTTTGTATGAGTATACGAAATAAGCCTAAAAGAGGGTTTCTCTTTTAGGCAGTATGATTAAATAGAAGTATCGTATCTCTGCTCAACTCTACTCATCTCAACTACCCTAGTCTCATTCTCATCTTCTCTAAGCTTGCAATGCCGTTTACACCTGTGTGTAAACTTCGGCTGTTCATATCGTATTATAATTCCTTGTTTTTTGTCAACTGTAAATCAGGGCGAAGCGTCACAGCTTCTTCCAAGTACACATGCTGTATGTCTTCCTGCTTTGTATCTGTCTGGACAGTCATTAAGACACGAATACATTGCTTTAAACCGCCATCAATGTCTAGTTCCTGCATGCAAGTAACCGGTACATATGTCCATCCTTCAAACTGACGAAGTGCTTTTGCCGGAAAAACGGAGTGAATATCTTGTGTAGCTGAAATCAAGATCTGCACGACACGTTCTGGATCTACTTGGTTTCTTGAAATAATCGCTTTTAACAGCTGTTTCGTTTTGTTTAACACTTCAGTTTCTGTATCTTCTATCACAGTTGTAGCCCCACGTATCCCGCGAAACATCATAGACATCCCTCCTCCCGTTTCCATTCTTCGAGCCAGTAGTGCAGCTCATCTTTTGTGAAAGACTGTAAAGTGACGTCTCCAACCTGTTTTAATAAAACAAATTGAACACTGCCGCCTCTTGCTTTTTTATCACCAATCATCCGGTCAACAAATGTTATCGTTGAAATATCTGGTGTGACTTGTACAGGGAATCCAAGCTCTTGCATCCACTCTTTTAGTTCCAAACGATTAAGGCTGAGCCCCAGCTGCTTTTCGCTCACATACAGCGCAAACTGCATGCCGATTGCAATGGCATCTCCATGCGTGATGACGCCGTATCCGTATTCTGCTTCAATGGCATGCCCCAGTGTATGGCCTAAATTCAAAAATGCACGCACACCTTGTTCTTTTTCATCTTCTTGAACAATTGACGCTTTGACTTGAATGCCTTGATACAGCATATGTGCCAGCTCACTCTTTGATAAATCCGACAAAGAACGAATGGACATTAGTTCTGATAAAAAGTCTTCACTAGAAATCAATGCATGTTTGATGACTTCTGCAAAGCCTGATCTTCGTTCAATTTGAGATAAAGTCTCAAGCATACTAGTATCATAGATCACAGCTTTTGGCTGATGAAACGCACCGATTAAATTTTTACCGAGCGGATGGTTAATCCCTGTTTTCCCGCCAACTGCACTGTCATGTGCCAGCAGCGTCGTCGGAACTTGGATAAAGTCAATGCCCCTCATATAAGTGGCAGCAGCAAATCCAGCCAAATCTCCAATCACACCGCCTCCCAGCGCAATAATGCAGGAGGAACGATCAAGCTGAAATTGAATGGCTTTCGTATGAATATGCTCAAATTCGGCAAAGGATTTTGACTGCTCTCCGCTTGGCACAACCACTTTGTTCACAGGCCACTTCTCTTGAAGTAAGCGAACCATTTCATCACCATAAATGGCATCAACAGCTGTATCTGTGACGATTAAGAGCTTCGTATAGGAATGCCCAGTGGAAGTTATCAAGTCGACGATATTGCGTTTAATCCCATCACCGATAAATACAGGATAAGTGGCTGAAGACGTCTTAACTTCCAGTGTTTTCATTAAAATTCCCTCTGAAGCTGGCGCATTTTTTCAACATTTTCTTTAATACGGTCGATTTGGTCAAGGCCAAACTGCTCCACAACTGCATTGGCAATTTCCCATGCCACGACTGCTTCTGCAACAACACTTGCGGCAGGAACAGCACAGCTGTCAGAACGTTCAATACTTGCAGAGAAAGGTTCTTTTGTTTCAATGTCAACGCTTTGAAGCGGCTTATAAAGCGTTGGGATTGGTTTCATAACCCCTCTTACGACAATTGGCATACCAGTTGACATTCCGCCTTCAAGACCACCTAGGCGGTTTGTTTTTCTCGTATAGCCCTTTTCTTCATCCCAGATGATTTCATCATGGACCTCACTGCCATTTTTAGAGGCTGCCTCGAAGCCAATACCGAATTCAACCCCTTTAAAAGCGTTGATACTAAGTACAGCGCCTGCAAGCTTGCTGTCCAATTTACGGTCGTAATGAACATAGCTGCCAACCCCAACCGGCATTCCTTCAACGATGACTTCAACAATTCCGCCAATTGAATCGCCGTTTTTCTTCGCTTCATCAATTGCATCCATCATTTGCTGACCTGCTTCACTGTCATAGCAGCGAACAGGTGATTCTTCTGTTACCTTTTGCAAATCTTCAATAGACTCGTATGCTGTATGAGCTGCTTTCACTCCGCCAATTTCAAGAACGTGGCCAGCTACTTTAATCCCTAGATGCGCCAAGATTTGTTTGGCAACTGCGCCTGCTGCTACGCGAACAGTTGTCTCGCGGGCTGATGAGCGCTCTAATACGTTTCTCATATCACGATGTCCGTATTTAATCGCACCATTTAAATCCGCATGTCCTGGTCTTGGACGAGAGATTTGACGCTTCATTTCACTTTCTTCTTCTTCTGTAATCGGCTCTGCCCCCATCACCTTTGTCCAGTGCTTCCAGTCGTTATTTTCAACAACAAGAGCGATTGGCGAACCTAATGTTCTCCCGTGGCGAACGCCACTTAACACTTTTGCCTGGTCTTTTTCGATCTGCATTCTTCTTCCTCGGCCATGACCTTTTTGTCTTCTAGCCAATTCATAATTGATGTCATCCTGCTCTATGTAAAGTCCTGCTGGAACTCCTTCAATAATTGTGGTCAATTGTGGACCATGTGATTCACCTGCTGTTAAGTACCTCATTGACTTAATCTCCCTTCATCGCATTAACGCTTTTAAGTAAAAATATAATAACACACTTACTACTAAAAAGTCAGCTACATACCCTTCTTTTGATAAAAGAAAGTATCAGCAGATGTCAGTCCAAACTTTTCTGGGTGAAAAATTTGCTCTGTAGAACCAACAAATAATACGCCATTTTGTTTTAAACTACTGCTCATTTTCAAGTAAATTTCTTCTTTCGCCTCTTCAGTAAAATAAATCAGTACATTTCGGCAAACGATAAGGTCAAGCTGTTTTTCATATGGATCAGCTAAAAGATTGTGCTTCTTAAATTGAATATGCTTTCGAACCTCATTTTTCACAGTGTAAAATGAGGAATCTTCTTTTGTGAAATACTTTTGCTTGATATGATCTGGTACCTCTTGCAGAGAGCGTTCATGATATCTGCCTTTTTGAGCTGACTGCAGAACTTTATCATCAATGTCAGTTGCAATAATTTGAAAATCTTTCACAAGAGGATGGCTTGACAGCAGCATGGAGAGTGTATATGGCTCTTCTCCAGTCGAACATGCTGCGCTCCAAATCTTTAAAGTGCCGCCATTTTTCGAAAGCAGCGGCAGGATTTTTTGATCAAGTACTTCCCAGCGCTGATAGTTTCGGTAAAATTCTGACACATTAATTGTCATGCGGTCCATCGTCTCATCTAATAGTGCTCTGTCCTTTTCAAGCGCGGCCGCGAATGCTTCGAAATCTTTAAATCCTTTTTTATCATAAAGTGATGTTAATCTTCGTTTCATTTGTGCTTCTTTATATAAATTCAGATCAACCCCGGTTAGTTTTTTCCATTTTCCAACAAATACTTGATATGGATCCATCAATGTCCTCTCCTGTCTCATCTATCTTTGTCCTAGTATAGCTGTTTTTATCGAAAATTTGTATCTTCTCATACGAAATTTCGTGTAGAAAGTTCAATATAAAAAAAGCCAAAGTGCTCATTGAATGAACACCTTGGCTTGAACCTTAATAAATCCAGCTTGAGATGGTTTGATCCCAGCTTGTGAGTTCTTCTTGTTTGAAGAATAAGTTAATTTCTCTTTCAGCACTTTCTGGTGAGTCTGACCCATGAATAATGTTTTTCCCAACAGTCAATCCATAGTCTCCTCTTATTGTGCCTGGAAGCGCTTCCTTTGGATTTGTTTTGCCGATAATTTGTCTTGTTACGTCTACAACCTGTTCGCCTTGCCATACCATTGCAAATACAGGTCCTGACGTAATAAAGTCAACCAATTCCCCGAAAAATGGTTTTTCTTTATGCTCTCCGTAATGTGTTTCTGCTACTTCCTTTGGTATACTCATTAGTTTTGCACCAACAAGCTGAAGCCCCTTTTTTTCGAATCTTGACACAATGTCACCGATTAATTGTCTTTCCACACCATCAGGTTTGACCATAAGAAATGTTTTGTCCATATACGTTTTCCACCCCGTCGTTATGTATGTATAGGCTTACATTGTTACAAAGTGATCGTATCATTTTTTTTTATAATAATCAATTTTTGACAAAAAATTTCACAAAAAAACCAATCAACGTAACGTTGATTAGAATTTTCGTTTCCCAATATATTTTGCAATGGAGGCGAGTGACGTTCTCGCTCGTCCTCGAGGAAGTTTGTCGAGCTGTTCAAAAGCTTTTTTCAAATACATTTCACTCACTCGAATCGAGCGGTCGATCGCATCTGTTTGTTTGAGGCTTTCAATGACAGGCTTCAGCTGCTTCTCCGTCGTTTCACTATTGATCAGCTTCAATTGACCTTCTAGTGTCGGATTTTTCAGTGCATATAAAACTGGGAGTGTGACATTTCCTTGTAAAAGGTCTCCTCCAACAGGCTTGCCCAGCTCTTCTTCTGTTGATGTGAAATCAAGGACATCATCAATGATCTGATAAGACATGCCGACATAGTATCCAAACCAATAGAGGGCTTTATGTGTTTTTTCATCTGTACCTGCTGCAATAGCGCCTAATTGACAGCTGCCAGCAATAAGCAAGGCTGTTTTTCGTTTGATTCTTCTTAAATATGTACGCAGGTTCTGTTCCATATTGTATTTATCTTTCACTTGCTCTATTTCACCAAGACAGAGCTCAACGACCATTTTTGACAAAATTTCATGTGCCATTGGGTGATTGATTTTTGTCATGTATTCAAGTGATCTCGCAAACATATAATCCCCTGTGTACATGGCAATTCTGTTATCCCATTTTGCCTTTATCGTTGGTTTACCTCTTCTCAGCTCTGCATCATCAATCACATCATCGTGAACGAGTGATGCCATATGAATCAGCTCGAGGGCAACGGCAACATATTTTATTTTATTAATGTCATAGTCACCAAACATGCCTGAAAGGAGAACAAAAACGGGGCGGATTCGTTTTCCGCCCGCTTGCAGCAAATGAAGACCTGCTTCACTTAATAATGCATAATCAGAGCGAACTGTTTGTTCAAGCTCTTTTTCAATTATATCGATATCATGATTTAAAAAAGAGATCATTGCTTTTAGTTTCATTATCTTCACCCAAATATCGTTTATTCAAAGCTTTTTTCCGATATGTGTTGCTGCTACACCGCCTGTAAATGGATGATACGAGACATCAGACAACCCGGCCTCTTCAAACAGAGCCGCCAGCTCTTTCATGCCAGGGAATGTTTTGGCTGATTCTTGAAGCCATGAATACTCCTGATAGCTTTTGGCAAACAGTTTACCAAAGAGCGGCATAATGTATTTGAAGTAGATGTAGTAGCCCTGCTTAAAGCCGATCATCTCAGGCTGTGATGTCTCAAGACAAACAACCATTCCTCCGGGCCTCACTACTCTTGTCATTTCCTTTAGCACCGTTAAATAATCAGGTACGTTTCGAAGACCAAAACCGATGGTGACATAATCAAATGAGTTGTCCTCAAAAGGGAGCTCCATCGCATTGCCGTGAAGTAATTCAATCTGTCTGTAGCCCCCAGTCTTCACCTTCGTTTCTCCAACACTCAGCATGTTTTTACTGAAATCAAGGCCTTTGACCTCGCCTTTTTCTCCAACAGCATCTGCAAGCGCAATTGTCCAATCGGCTGTCCCGCAGCATACATCTAATGCTTTAGAGCCTTTTTGCACATTCATGAGCTTCATTGTTTTATCACGCCATTTTTTATGCTGTTTAAAGCTGATGACAGAGTTCATTTGATCATAGTTTTTATAAATTTTTTCAAATACACCGTGTACTCGCTGTTCTTTTGATTGCTGCATGACTTACCCTTCTTCCACTTTCTGATGGTACGCAGGCTCATTTTTCATATGATCCAAGCGATTTAATAGCTCTTTTTGAACGACCGGAGATGAAACAAGATGCTCCTTGATCGGCCGTTTGGCCTTTTCATAGCCTTCATTCTCGAAGTTGTCAAAACATGAATAGGCGTCCGTATAACTATCGTTCAAAAAAAGTTTTAAATGTTTGTCATTTTCTGCTTGTTTCATGAAACGTTTATAAACAAGAAAACGACTTGCAATCTCATTCCAATGCGTTAATTGAAAATGCTCAGAAATCCTTTGGAAAAGCGCAGATTCAACTGTAGCTACACTTTTGTAAAAGTGCGCTGCATCTTGTATGGACCGGTCATACAGTCTAATTTTATGTTCATTGATCTCTTTGATCGCCGTAGCGAGCGTGCGGATCATATAAATGTCTTTCATGTCAGAGAGAAGAGAATAATAGAGACCGCTGAAATAGTCTCCTGCCAGGATGGTCAGCTGACGATTTTTGAATTCGTCTTGCTTGATGGCTGCAGCAGTTGTGACTTCGTCATGGGTATCAAGGGCAATTTGCACAAGCATCGCCGTTAAAATATAATTTTCTTTTTTCTCTGCATCAATTTGAGCTTCATCAAACATTGCATGAAAAAGAAGGAGCTTATCTTCATCGATGAGTGGCGCGCGTAAATGCTTCGCCAAATAAGGATGAGAAAGCTTTTTATTTAATTTTATATTTAGATTAGATAAAATTCCGTAGATGTCTTGCAAAGATATCACCCTTGTCCCAAAAATTACAGTTTCATATGTAGACCTGCACATTGTATAGAGATTTATTATACCATATCAGCTCTCACTTTTATGCTATCAAGTGCATACAAGTTCTTTATTTCTTTGCTTCGCTTTGAATTTCACCGAAGCTTGTTTGAATGACAGCATCGCCTCTTACTTTGATCGCTGACGTATGCTCAGTAAATTGTGCAATGATCACTTCACCTTTATCGAGCTTCTCGGAATGGTGAAATCTTGTATCAGAGCCTCTTGTTAGGCCGATGACGTTTACACCATTATCAATGGCTTTAATTACCACAAAATCAGATGCTTTATTTTCACTCATTTTGTTCACCGTCCATCTATTGAATTAGTCGTTTTTAATAAAGGAAAGCACTTCTGCTCTTGCGGCTGCATCATTTGCAAATGTGCCGCGTACTGCTGAGGTCACTGTTTTAGCGCCTGGCTTTTTCACTCCGCGCATCGTCATACACATATGCTCTGCTTCAACGACAATCATCACGCCATGCGGATTAAGTGTTTCCACCATACTATCTGCAATAGTTGATGTAATGCGTTCCTGAAGCTGCGGGCGTTTTGCCACGGCTTCGACAGCTCTTGCCAGCTTGCTAAGTCCCGTTACTTTTCCGCCGCGCGGAATATAAGCAACGTGGGCTTTCCCGTAGAAAGGCACGAGGTGGTGTTCACACATTGAATGGAAAGCAATATCTTTTACAAGGACGAGTTCTTCGTGGTCTTCGCCAAAAATGGTTTTAAAATGTTCTTTTGGATCTTCATTTAATCCTGAAAACACTTCTTCATACATTTTTGCGACTCGTTTTGGGGTATCGAGAAGTCCTTCACGATCTGGATCTTCTCCGATTGCTTTTAATATATCGCGTACTGCGTGTTCGATTAATTCTTTATTTATTTCACTCATGTATTATATCCTCCAAAGGCGATTACATTTCATTCAGATTCTAGCACACTTCAGATCCTAAAAGCAAAGGAGAGCGTTCTAAACGAACCTTTTGATTCAAAAGGAAAAGCCCCTTATGAAAGGGGCTTTTCTAGACCAGTGTGAAACTGTATATGTATAACTCCTTCAACAGGATCATTACACATAACGATTATTTACCTGCCACCGCGTCTTTAAGTGCTTTACCTGGTTTGAAAGCAGGTACTTTGCTTGCAGGGATTTCGATCTCTGCACCAGTTTGTGGGTTACGTCCTTTACGAGCTGAACGCTCACGTACTTCAAAGTTACCAAAACCAATAAGTTGGATTTTGTCACCATTTTTAAGTGCATCTAAAATTGTATCAAAAACAGAATCAACTGCTTTTGTCGCGTCTTTTTTAGATAACTCGCTTGCTTCAGCAACCGCGTTAATAAGTTCTGTCTTGTTCATGCCTTTCACCTCCTCCCAAAAATATGCATTCAATAGATTGTTATCATTTCTTCACAATTCATCTTCTTTCTATACCCTTTTTTAGAAAAAAAGAGCGTCCTAGAAAGCGTTATACATGGCTTTTCATTAGAAAACATCTCTTTGAAGGAATGTTTGTCCAACAAAGTGAAGATTTTCTGTAAGTAGATTAACACATATGAAATACCATATCAAGCATTTTAAAGGGTAGAATCCTTATTCGTCAAGGATTAAGGGCACTTTTGCGAACGAATATTCCTAATTTCAACCTGAATCTGACTAATCTTTATACAATTGTCTTTTTATGACTCATTCAATAAGCAAAAAAAGACCCCTATCAATGAGAGGTCTCACTTGCTATAAAATAATCGCAATCAAACCGCCTGAACCTTCGTTGATGATTCTTTCAAGTGTTTCCTTCAGCTTATATCTTGCGTTTTCCGGCATGAGAGACAGCTTTGCTTGAATGCCTTCTCTGACAAGGGAGCTGAGGGAGCGGCCAAATATATCTGAATTCCAGATCGAAAGCGGATCATCTTCAAAGTCTTGCATTAAGTAGCGGACAAGCTCTTCACTTTGTTTTTCTGTTCCGATAATCGGTGCAAATTCGCTCTCTACATCTACTTTGATCATGTGAATAGATGGCGCTACCGCTTTTAACCTTACGCCGAATCTTGATCCCTGCCTAATGATTTCTGGCTCATCTAAACTCATATCTGACAACGCTGGCGCTGCAATCCCATAACCAGTCTGCTTCACCATTTTTAATGCGTCTGATACTTGATCATATTCTGTCTTAGCATGAGCAAAATCTTGCATGAGCTCAAGCAGATGGTCTTTCCCTCTAATTTCTACACCAACGACTTCTTTTAAAATATGATCATATAGATCATCTGGCGCATATAGGTCAATCTCCGCAATCCCCTGACCCATTTCAATTCCTGCTAACCCCGCTCTTTCAATAAAATCAAATTCACTGAATTGACCAACGACACGGTCGACATCTCTTAATCTTTTAATATCCTTTACGGTTTCCTTCACTGAATCCTGATAGCTCTCTCTCAGCCAGTGATCTTCTTTCAGCACCATCACCCAGCTTGGCAGGTTCACATTCACCTCTAGAACTGGGAATTCATATAATGCTTCACGAAGTACACTGAGTACGTCTTGCTCTCTCATACTTTCTACGCTCATGGCGAGTACTGGAATATCATACTTTTGGCTAAGTTCCTGCCGGAGCGCTTCTGTTTCAGGATGATATGGCCTCACTGAGTTGATAACCATAATAAATGGCTTTCCAACCTCTTTGAGTTCATCAATCACACGTTCTTCAGATTCAATATAATCATGTCTTGGGATTTCTCCAATGGAACCATCTGTTGTAATCACTACACCTATTGTTGAATGCTCTTGAATGACCTTGCGTGTACCAATTTCCGCTGCTTCATGAAACGGGATTGGCTCTTCATACCACGGCGTATTAATCATTCTTGGGCCATTTTCATCTTCATACCCGCGCGCACCAGGGACAGTGTATCCCACACAATCGACAAGCCTGATGTTGACATCAAGACCGTCACTCACGTGAATAGATGCTGCTTGATTCGGTACAAATTTTGGCTCTGTGGTCATAATGGTTTTTCCTGCTGCGCTTTGCGGCAATTCATCCTGTGCTCTTGCACGATCTGCCTCATTATTGATATTCGGGAGCACCACGAGCTCCATAAACTTTTTAATAAACGTAGATTTCCCTGTACGAACAGCGCCAACGACTCCTAAATATATATCGCCTCCTGTTCGTTCAGCGATATCCTTGAAAATATCGACTTTTTCCAAGTGATCCCCTCCCGGACTTGCTATCCTCGTTTTCAAATTAAATACTCTATTCTTCAATCAAACTGTGCTTGAAAGGTGTCTGGACAATATATGTGTATGACGTTGTCCTATTTGAATATGACACCTTTTTGTTTTGAGAGTATGTTTAGCCATAAAAAAACCTTTCTCCTCATTTATATGCAGAGGAAAAAGGTTCATTCTTGTTTATGACGTCTTTTTTTCTAAAAAGGCAGGCTCACCTTTTTTGTTGATGGTATATGGGACAGAAAACGCGGGTACAAACGGAGTTTCCTGCCAATATACATCTTGAATGTTTTCACCTGGTTTCAGCTTTTGCTTCGTATTCTTCAAAATATGAGCAAAATCACTGCGATAGTCCACATAGATGTCACCGTTTGATGAAATCAGTAATGGGAGGGAATTCCCTGTCACAGGACTCATGACCGCAGGCGGCGATTTTAATCCTAATTTTTTTTCATTTAACGTATATAAATTGGCTGATACGACTTTGCCGTATGGCGGATATGTATGTTCATCTTGATACATCTTGATCCTAAGACGTAATTCATTGATGGTCTGCGTCATTTTGACATCAAGCAGTTTCACAGTTGGTTTCTTTTCGACGTCTGTGAGGACATAAATATATTCGCCCCCGCCTTCATAAGATGTAGACGGTACATCGTGTAAATATCTTGGTGACAAGCGCTTAAAGTCGATGACATATTTCTGATAAACCGGCGTGTCTGCTTCTTTCGTTTCTATAGGCAGAAGACCATTTGTTGCTTTTTGAAATTCCTCAATCGCTGTCTGGACACTTTGCAGCTGCTCTTCGTATGGCACCCGGTTCTCAGCTTTGCGATTTTCTGGATACAGACATCCTGTTAATAACATAAGTGCTAACAGCGTGACACTGACTTTTGCTTTGATCATCACATTCTTCCTTTTCTTTATTCATTGACCGGCCCGCTAAAGACAACTAAAAACACAATGATACCTGATATCAGCATCAAGCTGTATGCGACGGTTGAGGCCGTTATTTTAAGAAATTTGCTTTTCAGCTTAAACCTGCTGAAATAAATGGTTACTACGGCTAAAAACATGAGCCCCATTGAACCAAGCGCAAACCACATCTTGATTAAAGCAAAACTCATCGTGCCTGTCCCCCTTTAAAACGAACGAATTGTAAGCGTTTATATTTCATTTTAAACCAAAAATAAGGTAAATATCAATCATTTTTCCAATCATTCAGAAAAAAGCGCATAAAAAAACTGAAGCAAAGAGGGGGACTCTGCTTCAGTCATTGGATCGACTATTTTCCTCATTCTGTAGAGGCAAAGCTCTATTCAAACTTCATTGCTATGTTATGCAAGTCTTCCCCTTCTTGCATCCTCTACATGCCTAAGTTCAGTCTTTCCATTTATTTTGTTTGGTTTTCAAACATGTTCACAAGGTCTTCCATCTCATGTGTTTTCACACGTGCCATTAAAGATTCTACAGCATCGTCAACCTTTTTCCCTTCAAACAGGACGCCGTAAAGAGCCTCTGTAATCGGCATGCTGACCTTGTATTCTTTAGAAAGCTGATAAGCGCCTTTTGTTGTGCGGACGCCTTCGACAACCATCCCCATTTTTTCAAGCACTTCTTCGAGCTTATATCCTTTACCGAGTAAATTCCCGCAGCGCCAGTTACGCGAATGAACACTTGTACATGTCACGATCAAATCGCCAACACCTGTTAATCCGGCAAATGTAAGGGGATTCCCTCCCATTTTTGTGCCAAGACGTGCGATTTCAGCAAGTCCCCTAGTGATAAGCGCCGCTTTTGCATTGTCACCATATCCAAGTCCGTCTGTGATACCAGCCGCAAGAGCAATGATATTTTTCAATGCGCCGCCAATTTCTACCCCAATCACATCAGGGTTGGTGTACACTCTAAAATGATTGTTCATGAACAAATCTTGAACAAATTGAGCTGCTTCAATATTTTCTGATGAGACAGTAACAGTTGTCGGATGACGCAGACCTACTTCTTCTGCATGACTTGGCCCTGATAGGACAACGACAGCTTCTCTTTTCTCAGATGGGACTTCTTGTTCAATCATTTGAGAAATTCTAAGAAGTGTATCTGGTTCGATTCCCTTACTGACATGGACAAACGGCACCTTCGATGAAATCAGCTCATTTGCCTGCTTCAATACCTCACGAATGGCCTTTGTTGGCACAGCGACAATAATCGCCTCTGTCCCCTCTAAAGCCTGCTTCATATCAGTTGTCGCCTGAATAGACGCTGGCAGTTCTACATTTGGCAAGTAATCATGATTTTCATGTTTCTCATTGATTTGATCAATGAGCTCTTGTCTATGTCCCCACATGTGTACATCATGATGATTATCAGCTAATACAAGCGCAAGAGCTGTTCCCCAGCTGCCTGCTCCAAGTACGGAAATTTTCTTCATCCTACTCACCCTTTTTATTTTCTCGCTCTCGCAAATATTTTAATCGGTGTTCCTTCAAAACCAAATGCATCTCGAATGCGGTTTTCTAGGAAACGCTCATAAGAAAAGTGCATAAGCTCTGGATCGTTTACAAACACAACGAAGGACGGAGGCTTAATGGCCACCTGTGTTGCATAGTAAATTTTGAGGCGCTGTCCGTTATGGGTCGGCGTTGGATTCATCGCCACCGCATCCATGATGATATCATTTAAAATATTGGTTTGAACGCGCATTGCATGGTTTTCGCTCGCTGTAATAATCGACGGCATTAATGTATGAATTCTCTTTTTCGTAAGAGCAGACATAAACAAGACAGGTGCATAATCAAGGAATTGAAAATGCTCGCGGATGTTTTGCTCAAATTCCTTCATCGTACGCTCATCTTTTTCAACAGCGTCCCATTTGTTCACAATGATGACAACCGCTTTACCAGCTTCGTGTGCATAGCCCGCAATTCGTTTATCCTGCTCAATAATGCCTTCCTCACCGTCAAGTACAACAGCGACAACATCAGAGCGATCAATGGCTTTTAATGCACGAAGCACACTGTATTTCTCTGTTGTTTCATATACTTTCCCTTTTTTCCTCATACCTGCTGTATCAACAATGACAAAGTCACGCTGATTGTACGTAAACATCGTATCGACAGCATCTCTTGTTGTACCAGCGATGTTGCTGACAATGACGCGGTCTTCTCCCAGCATGGCATTCACTAAAGAAGATTTCCCTACATTCGGGCGGCCAATTAAGCAGAACTGGACAACTTCTTCATCATATTGCGTATCCGGTAAATTTTTAAAATGTTCTGCAACTGCATCAAGCAGATCACCAAGACCTAATCCGTGCGTTCCAGAAATCGGAAACGGCTCGCCAAATCCGAGTGCATAAAAGTCATACACGTCGCTTCTCATTTCAGGGTTGTCCAATTTATTGACAGCAAGTACAACTGGCTTTTTCGTGCGATATAAAATTTTTGCGACTTCTTCATCCGCAGATGTTACGCCATCTCGGCCATTCACCATAAAGATAATGACATCCGCTTCGTCCATGGCGATTTCTGCCTGATGGCGAATTTGCGCCAAGAATGGCTCATCTCCAATATCAATTCCACCAGTATCTATTAAATTAAAGTCATAATTTAACCATTCAGCAGAGCTATAGATTCGATCTCTTGTTACACCAGGTGTGTCTTCTACAATCGATATTCTTTCGCCTGCGATTCGATTAAAAATTGTAGATTTTCCAACGTTGGGCCTTCCAACAATGGCTACGACAGGTTTACCCATAGTACCCTTCCTTTCAATCCAGCCGCGATTCAATATGTTCATCATCATGTTTCAACCGGGATTTATAATTTTCATTCAGTTTTATGAAATAAACCCTTCAAACATGAAGGGTTCAACTTATATATTATATCAATTTTTAATCAGACCACAATGAATAACTTAAAAATGTTTGACAATCAAGTAAAGATCTTCTCCAATGCCGTGTGCAATTCCATCTAAAATGGCCTCTAAATTCATGGCATACATGTCGAGTTCTTCTTTATTTTCACAGAAAAAAACGGCTGTTCCGCCAATGACCCGCTCTTTATTTGTTGTCGCCACAGCCAATATAAATTGTTCAATGGTGTTCGCCATACCCTATTACCTCACTTTCTTTTTTATGAAATCTGTCGGCATTCGAATGGCATTTTCTAAAATAGGCACCTCTTCTAATACACGGACAGCCAAATCTTCACGATACCATTGCGGTAAAATGAACACGCCAAGTGTGCCGTTATTCAGATCACGTTTTGCGAGCGGACAGAGCGATGGTTCCCCAGAATCGCGATACACGCCAAGCACGTTCGATAAATCAAATAAAATGGCTTGCCGCTGTCCAAGGTTGGCAATCGTTGTAGCAGAGTTGAAATTTTTCGGCGTCAAAATAAAGCCCATCCCATGCTCTAAAATGAGCTTTTGCTTTTCAGGCAGCCCGATATTCATAATGTATATATCATTCACATAAAGCCCTGCCCCATCAAAGCGAAGTTCCCCTTTTTGAATATTGACGATATCCTTTAATTGACTGCCTGACATTAATAGCTTTGCCATGAAAAAACAAAGAATACCGACCACTGTTCCAACAACAAGCGAGAAGAAAATACAGGCTGTCGTTGTAATAAGTGCAGTGAGAATCGCAATATAATTTCGACTTTCAAAGGCAATGGCAATGCCTTCTATATATGTACTGCCTCGTGAGACAAGCTCGTACGAATCCATTTGGGTTAACGTATTTCTTTCCATATTTCTGACATCGCGAAATTGCGTGGCTGCCAAAGTGAGAAAGGTAATCGCCGTAAATTCCTCCTGAATCAGTGCAGGCATAATGATCGCACCTAATCCTGACGCAATAAAACCAAGCGCAATGTGAATCACTTGTCCATGAATATACGTAGGGTATTGCCGGTAATCGGTTCTTAACATGTAAAGTCTGGCCGCCATCCCAAAGATGACACCAATAATCACAGGAAACGTATAGTCTGTCATGTTGATTTTGCAGCCCCTTTTACTGATTTTCTTGATGAACGGGCGTTGAAGAGCTTTTCAAGCTGATCGACACCTAATAGGAAGACCGCTCCTTGCACAACGAAGGAAAGAAAAGAGAGATCCCCTATGACAATTGATGATGTGAGGCGGTGAATCGTCAGCGCATAAAGGGCTTCGCCGAGACATACTGACATCATCCAAAGGGTGATTCTTTCCGTTAACGGCTGTCCATATGTCATACACATTAAGATCAGCAAGGCAAATACGACCCAATCCACCTTTATTATCGTGAACCAAACAGGGTCATATAATGCAAACATCATAAAAAAGGCATACGCGCTCACCATCGAGCCCAATTGCATAATCCTCATGAATCGATAACCAGGCCTGAATATGACGAAAGCGGCACATGCATATAAAAAAGTCATCAAGAATCCCGCATTCATGCTCATATCTAAAACGAATATCATGAAATGACTTGATATAATATGGACAAGTACACAAATGCCCAGCACGCTGCGCCATAAACTTTTTTCCATGATAAATGTCACCATAATCCAAACGAACCATATAGACCAATAATAGTACAAAGCCTCCAACGCCTCATCACCTCAATTACATTATGGGAAAATCTCCAATTTTTAAACATGCGGATCGTTACCGGCTCTGTATGAAATAAACAAGAGGTGACACCCTAATGATTGAGGAGGGATGAGTGATGGGAAAAGATAGACAGGAAAAGCGTTTAAAGGCGTCAAAAAGAGTGGAATCTGACCGTGATCAATCCATTCATCATAAAGGTGCAACAGCATTAGAAGGTCCAGAAAGCGCTCGAAAAAGAAATCAATAAAAAAAGGCATGTGATATCACATGCCTCTCTTACTATAGTACGTTGTGTCAACGCCTCTTTCTTTGAGCCAATGACTTGTTTCCCCTGAGATCACAACTGGAGCTTGTCTCAGTTCTTCAATCGTCTTCACACCAAGCACTGTCATCATCATCTTGATATCTTCTTGAAGATCCATGATATCTGCGATGAGGCCGCTTTCTCCTCCACTGGTCAATGATTTTAAGAAAAATCCAGCAAGACCAGCAGCAGATGCGCCAAGAGCTAATGATTTGGTTACATCAAGAGCATCTTTGATACCTCCGGAGGCTAAAATCGTTTGATTCTGAAAGGCTGTATGTACTTCAGCAAGACTCGCTGCAGTTGGAATCCCCCATTGATCAAAATAACGAAGGGCTTTTTGGCGGCGGAGATTTTCAATCTTAGAAAAGTTCGTCCCACCAAATCCGCCTACATCAACGGCTGCAACCCCAGCATGGAATAACTTTCTTGCCGTCTCCTTGCTCATGCCAAATCCGACTTCCTTCACGACAACAGGCACACCAACAGATTGAGCGATAGCTGCAATCCGCTCAAGCGCCCCCCTGAAATCGCGATCCCCTTCAGGCATGACAATCTCTTGGATGACATTCAGGTGAATCTGGAGCATATTTGCCTCGAGCATGCTGACTGCTTCTTGAGCATGCTTAATCGTCGCTTCACTGCCTAAATTCGCAAATACAATTCCATCCGGATTGACTTTACGAACGATTTCATATGTTCGTCTTTCTTCTTTATCTTTCAGTGCAGCCATTTGTGATCCAACTGCTACTGGGATATTGGTCTCCTTCGCTGCGATCGATAAAGAGCGGTTGATCTCATAGGTAGATTCTCCGCCCCCGCCAGTCATTGCATTGATAAAAATTGGCGAACCGAAAGTCAGTCCGCCAATTGTCGTATGTGTATCAATTTGTGATGTTGCAAGATCTGGTAAACTGGCGTGAACGAAGGAAACATCTTCTAAACCTGTTGCTGCATGCTGACCAGTGGACAACGCATGCTCAATATGCTGTTTCTTTCTTTCTGCTCGCGTCAATTTTGATCACCAAATTATTTTAGTTTATTGAGTTTATCGCCGATCAGGTCACCAAGCTGGAATCCACTTGTGTTTTCTTCTTTCGCCTGATATTGACGATAATCCTCTTCGATTTGTTTTTCAGGATTTTCTTCTAAATCACGAATACTTAGTGAGATGCGCTCTTCGTCTTCATTCACATCAAGCACTTTCACTTTGACAGTCTGCCCTTCTTCAAGGACTTCTTGCGGCGTGCCGATATGTTTATGAGAGATTTGGGAAATATGCACAAGCCCTTCTACACCTGGCAGAATTTCAACAAATGCACCAAAGCTCACAAGACGTTGAACAGTTCCTTCAAGCACATCACCTTGTTTTACCTTTTCACCAATTTGGCTCCAAGGTCCTGGTAATGTTTCTTTAATAGATAGTGAGATACGTTCGTTATCACGATCAACAGCAAGTACTTTGACCTGGACTTCCTGTCCTTCTTCTACTACGTCAGATGGCTTTTCAACATGCGCATGGGATAGTTGAGAAATGTGAACTAATCCATCAATGCCGCCAATGTCAACAAATGCACCAAAATCAGTAAGCCTCTGCACTTTACCATCAATCACACTGCCTACTTCAAGCTTTTGCAGGAAGTCTTGCTTTTTGTCTAACTGCTCTTGCTCAACGACTGCACGGTGCGAAAGAATCACGCGATTTTTTTCGCGGTCAAGTTCTACCACGACAAGTGAGAGTGTTTTCCCTTTGTAATCTGTGAAGTCTTCTACATAGTGTGCTTCTACTAGAGATGCAGGAATAAATCCACGCACACCAATGTCAACGACAAGACCACCTTTTACAACGTCTTTTACTTCAGCTTCAAATACTTCTTTTGTTTCAAACTTTTTCTCTAGGTCTTCCCAAGCGCGGTCTGCATCAACAGCACGTTTAGATAAAATCAAAGCATCGTCTTCGACCTTTGTTACTTTAAGCTCTAACTCGTCGCCATCTTTCACGACATCTGATGCTTTTTCAACGTGAAGACTTGATAATTCACTGATTGGGATGATACCAGGTTGTTTCACATTGACGATATCTACATTGACATGCTTGTCCTCAACTTTAGAAACAATCCCTTTCACTACATCTCCAACCTCTGGTACCTGAACATCGATTTGATTCATTTCCTCTGTCATTTCGATAACCTCCTTGGTCCAAACCTACACAGCTTAGTTAAAACGACTGGGCGAATATGTGTCTTAAGCATGATGAATGCCAGCCGAATATGTATTATAGAAACATTCAAATCAATATAATTGCTTGAATGATCAATAAAAATAGTATTAGTATAAACTTCTAATAAAAGACCTTGTTTGTCAAGAGATAAACCTCTAACTTATTAAAGTTTTCTAAAATTTCTTACTGTTTCTCTACGCGGTCTGCCGCATCTAAAATTTTCCCTGCCACCTCTTGAATAGAAAGGGAGGTTGTGTCAATTTCAATGGCGTCGTCCGCTTTCTTTAAAGGTGAAACTTCGCGCTCAGAATCAAGCTTGTCACGTCTTGCAATCTCTTCAATCAGCTGATCGTAATTGACATCGTAGCCTTTTTTCTGATTCTCTTCAAAGCGGCGTTTTGCTCTTTCTTCTACTGATGCAAGCAAGAAAATTTTCACTTCGGCATCCGGAAGTACGTGAGTGCCTATGTCTCTTCCATCCATAACGACACCGCCTCGTTTGCCAAGCTCTTGCTGCCTGCGGACCATTTCTTCCCGAACAGCTCTGTGCTTTGCAACAACCGATACTTGGTTGCTTACGCGGTCTGTGCGAATATCCTCTGTGACATCCGTATTGTTTAGATGGACTTTTTGACCCTCGCCTGTTGTTACTAGTTCAATGACTGTTTTTTTCAGTAATGAATCAAGTGCCTGTTCGTCTTCAAGGTCTACACCTTGATTAAGTGCCGCAAGTGTAATCGCGCGGTACATGGCACCTGTATCAATATAAATATATGATTTTTTGGCTGCGACTATTTTTGCCACAGTGCTTTTGCCTGCTGCTGCAGGACCATCAATTGCAATAGATAATTTCTTTTTCATAATACCTCTCCTTGATTGAATCTCCCTTATGAATTGTAACACGATCACCGCTCAAACGGGGGAATTTTCTATCAATCCTTCTGCTTAAACGTCTCAATCCATTCTTCAATACTCATGTTATTCACACCCTCATACTGCACGACTTTTGACAAAAAAAGTTCTCCTTTCGTCAAATGAAGTGTGATCTGAACAGTTAGCAATAAAATAAGCTGAATGAACACCACTTTCAATAACCATCTTTCCATTGTCTTCATACAAAAAGCCTCCACGCTAGATTCTTTCCTCTCTAGTATGGAAGCTTTTTACACCCTTTATTCTTATGCTTTTTTCACACGTGTTAAAAGCTGCTGCTGGAAGCAGTATTTCATAATGTGCTGTTGGTGGTCATTTGTGATCTCTGAAAACTCCATGATCGCTCTTGTTTTGCCAGACTGTTCATCTTGATATACTCGATTCATCTCTGCAACCGCTTTAATTTTCACGGGCTCTTTTAAGGGAAGTTCAAACTCTGTGGCCACTTCTCCATAATCTTTCAATGACACGCCCTCAGGAACAGCAATCGCCACGCCGCCAGCACTTATATTCACAATAAACGTGTCAAAGGGCTCTTCGTCCGTTTGCATGATGGTGGCTTTGATCATCGTATCCACTCTCAAATATTCTCTTCGCTGAAGCCGGATCATTTTTTCTTTTGGCGGAATGGAAATAACAATCATCGGAATATCTTCTTTTCTTTTTCCAATGACTTCGCTTGTACATTTGTATGGAATTTGATTTTCGTCAAAAAAGAAGACGGTGATTTCTGTTTGCTGGTTTAAGTAGATGGTGCGGCCCGTTTCTTTATCTGCTGGATAATTAATGCAAATATCATCGTTATTATTTTCCAAAACCTTCGATTTTGCTGTTTTCACTTCTTTGTTCTCATTGACATATTCAATTGTGATTGCATCCCCTATTTGTAACATTCCTCATCACTCTTTTCATCTGTGAAATCGTATCCTCTCCTATATTAAACCATGTCTAAAACAAAAGGAAAAGACTTATTAGCCTTTTCCTCGCTTCCTTTTCTATAGGTCTTTATATATAGGTTCTGCGTTTTTCAGTTTATCTACCCGTTCTTCTTTTCCAGTATCTGCATTAATGAACATGCGGTACGTATCGTTTTTTATCGTTCCGAGGAACTCATAGCACAGAACTTCCTCTGACATATCATTTTGCACAATCGCCAAATGAGTATCTTCGATCTTTACATGCTGATTCAATGTTTTCTGCGCTTCTTTTTGAGAGATTTTCGGTGCTTTGATGTCTCGAGTTTTATGATTCGTTAAGTAGTCCTTCGCTGAAAACCCAACAACCTCGCCATCATCCAATGCGACTTTCATGCGTATACTATCTGGATAAAGCAATACATTTTTTTGAAGAGGCACATAGGTAAATACACTGATATTATCAAATTGTGCACTTTCATCTAAATGGAACGATTCTGTGTCAAATCCGTGCTTCTTTAAAAAGCTGAGTGCTTTTTCTGATGCAGCATTCAAACTGATTTTTTGTTTTTTCACGTCACGATTCTGAAGAAGGTAGACTGGGTGCCCTCCTTTTTCAGTTAAGTCTAAGTAAAAGTTAGCATGGCTGTCTGGATCAGACATCGATAAGCTATACACGTCACGATTGGTTTTGCTGCCGCTTTTTCTCACTTTAAAATGTTGATTATGGTCAGGTGTGAATTGCTGTGCAATGCGGATCGCTTCTTTTTTTGAAATCTTATCGCCTTTTAGATGATTGTAGCCTTGTGTTTCTTTTTCTGTCGACACATTTGTAGGCCCAAGATCGACATCTGCAAACGCATCTGCATTTCTCTCGACTGTTTTCAGCCCGTCAATGATGGTGTTGTCGTTCTTTCGATCGCCGTCAGCCAGCGCCATTTCAACATCCATCCATTTTAAGTTTTTATTAAGGACGAGGTGCTGCACTTGTCTAAGTTCGTTTTGGATATCTGATGCTTGATTATAAAGGGCTGTAATGGTTTTGTGTGTATCTTTATTTAATGGTTCGTCTGATAAAGTTTTGACTGATGATTTGTAGCTAAAGTCTCCGACATTCGCCAGAAATTCTTCCGTTTTATTAAAAGGCATCAATGTGAGCGGGAGCTGGCTGACATTGTTATGCGCTTCTGATGACATTCTCCATACATCTGCAAGTGCTGGTGAGATGGATGTTTGGCTGTTCATCGCAAGTGTTGCGCCCAGTTTGTCATGCAGCTGATCCACCTGATACGTTAAATCGTGGAAGGCTCTTTGGTAGTTGTTCTCAGCATGAAGCAGCACGGCGTCTTTTTCTTGATGTTCTTTATAGCCCCAGTAACCTGTTGAGATGACAGCAATTCCTAAAATAGCAATCAATATTCCTCTGATCATTTATTTACACCTCTTTTTATTCGCAGAATATATGTTTCCCGATTCGTTTAATTTGTGGTCTTCCCCAAATCCATGGACTTGTTGCTGTATCAGGATTAAAGTAATAAATGGCGCTCTCAGATGGGTCCCAGCCATTGATTGCATCAAACACAGCCTTTTTTGCCGTTTCATCTGGCGTCATATAAAATTGCCCATCTGCTACAGCGGTAAACGCAAGCGGTTCAAAAATAACTCCTGCGATCGTATTTGGAAAGGTCGGATTGTTCAAACGGTTTAAGATGACGGCCGCGATGGCCACCTGTCCTTCATATGGCTCACCTCTTGCTTCACTGTAAACAGCTTGCGACAAGAGCTGAATGTCATTACTAGAAAAACCACCAGGCATGTTGGCTGCTGTTTGTTTCGGTGTTTGATTTCCCTGCTGGCTGCCTGACTGATTGCCAGACTTCGCAGATGATCCACTTTGACTTTTTTGATTTTCTTTTGTACCTTGAGCTGTCTTTTTTTGCGAGCTTCTTTTCGGAGCCTTTGTTTGCTGATCAAGAGGCTTTCCGCCATAATGGGTAAACTGGTTCCCTTGCTGCAGCTGCTTTTGAACAAATTCTTTGTAGTATTTCGTCTTTTGAACTAATAAGCTTTTTGTTTTCTCGCCTACAAGTCCATCGACCTTCTTGATGCCAAATTGGCTTTGAAAGTTACGAACGGCCCAGTACGTCCCCCAGCCATAGACGCCATCAATTTTGCCATTGTAAAAACCATTGTATTGGAGACGCGCTTGCAGTTCGACTACATCTTCTCCTGTTGCGCCCCGCTGGATGACTTGGCTGGTGAAGGCTTCACTTTTACTCTCTGTCAAAAGAGAAGACGCAAGAAGAACGATTGAGAAGATAAGAACGATTTGTTTTATGAAACGAGCTTTATCCATATTTGATCCTCCTGTACTTTTGATGTTTGAATATATGTTTCTTCCGATCCCTATTTTTATACATTCAACACAGGAGAGAATTGGATGGAAAAGACAAAAAACGCCCTATCAACAAATAGGACGTTTTCAAAAATTAAATTTGCACCATTTTTACCGCACGGGCTTTTTTTGCTTTCCTTAAACCAAACCACCATAAAAAAATCATGAACGGCACCATGATATATCCCCAGTTTTTCATCCCTAATAGAATGAAATCATACAGGCCGTGAAACAGCACAGGGAGCGTTAAAGAAAGGATCAGCCATTTGCGCTGTTCTTTTTTATCAGAGAAGCGGGCTTTTCCGATATAAAATCCCATCACAACACCAAATAATGCGTGACTTGATACAGGTAATAAAGCACGGGTAAACGCATATTCGACCCCATGACCGACTAAGTAAAGAATATTTTCAAGTGTTGCAAAACCAAGTGAGACACTCGTTCCATACACAATCCCGTCATAATGTTCGTCAAACTGAGCATGCGCATAAACGCTGACCATTAAAATAAACCATTTTAATGATTCCTCTAAAAAGCCCGACGTCACAAATGAAATCAAGATAGGGTTTGTTGCGATATTTTCCTCTTGAAGGACATATTGAATAAACATGGTTGGAAACACAAGTATGACACCTAGCATAAAAGATCTGATGACCATATGAACCGGCTCATTGTCGTACTGATCTTTCAAATAAAAATAACTTAAAAGTGCGATGCCGGGAGCTAAACCTGCTGAGATGATTGCGATCATAACCAGACCTCTTTCCCTACATTATCCTTCATTATCGTACCATGATTTACCCTTTTTTTATATGACTCGGGCCCATTTTTCTAAAAATAACTTTCTATATAATCCCAATTTATATAAAAAAGAACCGAACCCCTTTTGAAGGATCCAGTTCTTTTTTTATCCGTTGATTCTTTTGTTGATTTCTTCTGCAATGAGTCCGCCATGAAATCTTCCATTTTCGATGAAAATTTCATTTGCATTATTTCCAGCAGCAATGACTCCTGCAATGAAAATACCTTCAACATTCGTTTCCATCGTTTGTTCATCAAATGCTGGACGGCCTGATTCTTGATCTATCGTGACACCCATTTTTTCTAAGAAAGAATGATCTGGATGATAACCAGTCATGGCAAATACATAGTCACTTTTCACTCGATCCGTTTGATTTTGCTGGTTTGTAAAGATCACATCTTCTTCTGTGATTTCTTTCACCTGCGCGCCAAACTCCATGCGAATCGTTCCATTACGGACAAGCGCTTCAAACTCTGGTAAAATCCAAGGTTTGATGCTGGATGAATATTCTGTTCCTCTATAAAGCACAGTGACTCTGCTTCCGCATTTCACAAGTTCTAGTGCAGCATCCACGCTGGAGTTCTTCCCGCCGATCACCGTCACATCTTTATCAAAATATGGATGTCCTTCTTTAAAGTAGTGATACACGTGGGGAAGGTCTTCTCCTTTGACGTTCATATAGTTTGGATGATCATAGTAGCCAGTCGCAATGACGACGTAATCACATGAATAGTCGTCTTTTGATGTACTCACTGTAAAACGGCCATCTTGTTTCGTCACGGCGTTCACTTTTTCAAAAGCATGCACACGCAGGTTTTTTCGTCTGACGACCTCTCGGTAATAGGAAAGTGCCTGAATACGAACGGGCTTACGATTTTCAGTAATAAAAGCGACATCACCGATTTCAAGCTTTTCACTTGTACTAAAAAAGGTTTGATGTGTTGGGTAATGATAAATACTGTTCACGACATTCCCCTTTTCAATCACAAGTGCATCAATCCCAATTTGCTTGAATGCGATGGCAGCTGATAGCCCGCATGGGCCGCCTCCTATTATGATCGCTTTTTCTTGTTTCATTTGTTCCACTCCTGTCATTTCACTGCAATAACAATTGCTGGGCTGTTTGATTCTTTGTTCCATTCCATAAAAAAATCTCCTATTTAAGGATAGGAGATTTTAAGGCGCGATGCAAATCAGCCGCTTAAATCCAGCCTCTGAATCGAGAAGCTTCAGCCATTTTACGTACACCGACCATATATGCAGCAAGACGCATATCAATCCGGCGGTTTTGCGCCATTTCATAAATATTATTAAATGATTTCACCATCATATCTTCTAAACGAGTTTCAACTTCTTCTTCAGTCCAGTAGAACCCTTGGTTATTCTGAACCCATTCAAAGTAAGAAACAGTTACACCACCCGCACTCGCAAGTACGTCTGGAACAAGTAGTACACCACGATCTGAAAGAATTTTGGTTCCTTCCAGTGTCGTTGGACCATTTGCTGCTTCAACGACAATTTTGGCTTTAATGTTTGCCGCATTATCTTCTGTGATTTGGTTTTCAATGGCTGCAGGTACTAGGATATCACAATCTAGCTCAAGCAGCTCTTGGTTTGTAATTGTATCGTTAAATAATTTAGTGACGGTTCCAAAGCTGTCACGTCGGTCAAGCAAGTAGTCAATATCTAGACCATCTTCATCGTATAATCCGCCGTACGCATCTGAAATCCCTACGATTTTCGCTCCAGCATCATACATGAATTTAGCTAAGTAGCTTCCTGCATTTCCGAATCCCTGTACGACAACACGAGCCCCGTTAATGTCAATTCCTTTTTTCTTCGCCGCTTCTTTGATGCAGATCGTCACACCTTTTGCTGTTGCAGTATCACGTCCGTGTGATCCTCCAAGAACAATTGGTTTTCCTGTAATAAATCCTGGCGAGTTAAACTCATCAATTCTAGAATATTCATCCATCATCCATGCCATAATTTGAGAGTTCGTAAACACGTCTGGTGCTGGAACATCTTTTGTTGGTCCAACAATTTGACTGATGGCACGAACATAGCCGCGGCTAAGTTTTTCAAGCTCTCTGAATGACATTTCTCTTGGATCACAGATAATACCGCCTTTTCCTCCGCCATAAGGAAGATCCACAATTCCACATTTTAAACTCATCCAAATTGAAAGCGCTTTTACTTCTTTTTCCGTAACGTTCGGGTGGAAACGAATTCCGCCTTTTGTTGGACCGACAGCATCATTGTGCTGTGCGCGGTAACCAGTGAAGATTTTCACAGATCCATCATCCATACGTACTGGAATTTTGACCGTTAATAGACGAATTGGCTCCTTCAGCAATTCATACACTTCCTGCGGATACCCTAATTTGTCTAGCGCTTTATGTATGACGGTTTGAGTTGACTTTAAAACATCTAGCTTATCTTCTGCGTTATGAGCGGCGTTTTGATCGGCTGCCATTAAAATAAACCCCCTAGAAATCTTTCATGATCTACTGCTCCCTTTCAAGCAATAGTATACACCTTCGTACTGGTAAAGCAAAGGTAAAAAGCGTTTTTTATCAAAATAAAATATCAGCGTTTATAAATATAAAAAAGGATATAAAAAAATACTGTTGTTTCATCACAACAGTATTAAATATAATAGAAAAAAGTGATTAAAAATACATTTGAATCGTTTTCACAGCATCTTCTTGCATGATCACTTTTCCATACTCTTTTAGCCGGTGAATGGTGAGTGTCGTAGGTGAACCAAACTCTGCTAAAATCGAAATGACTGTATCAGCAGATAGTTCTCCAACATCATCTAGGCTGAGATAATATTGACCTTCATAATGGTAAACTGTACCCCCTAAAAGTCCAATACGACTTAAACTATGGGACAGTTGAATCACATC
Organism: Bacillus sp. EB106-04-04-XG123; assembly: GCF_058791855.1. Taxonomy (NCBI): domain Bacteria; kingdom Bacillati; phylum Bacillota; class Bacilli; order Caryophanales; family Bacillaceae; genus Bacillus; species Bacillus sp. EB106-04-04-XG123. The sequence goes on from NZ_JBYTDZ010000003.1 coordinate 213,310, forward strand.
TTCAAACGAGGCAAATTGATAGAGCACATGCTTGCTCTCGTCGAGCTTGACTTGCATCTCAATGTAATCTTCATCAAACTCATCATCAGCATCTTCCTGCTGACTCTTTGTGACAATGACGACCATCCCCTGCGCCTGAAGAGAAAATACTTCAACAGCAATCGGTCCATTCGCTTCAAAACCGAGCTCCTGATTCGCCTCGTTCATCATGTCTTTAAACAGCTGATGGACTTTGAACGAATCTTTCCAAAGGTCTTCTTTCGTAAGACCTCGGTCTGTCAGGTCATCTAGTGTGAGAAAAATTTTGATTTTATTATAATTCAGACGCTCCAGTCGCATAACGTTCCCTCCTGCCTCTTCTAAACACACATCATACTGTAGTATATGAGATGATGAGTCATAGGTTCTTAATTTTGTATTCAGTTTACACTGTGTCAAGACGGAAGACAAGCATGAAGCTATGCTTACGGTGACTTTTATGGAAAATATTGAGGGTTCCGCAAGTTAACGCGTTTTTAGAGGCATTAAATAGATCAGATGGGTTTCTGGTTCTGCTCCGAGACGCAAAGGAAGTTTTGTTGTACCGTAGCCATTACTAATGAGAAAGAACGCACCTTTGACCTGGCCTGTTCTTCCTTTTTCATACGGTCCAAATTTCCCAATTCGGATCTGTCCCCCATGCGTATGACCGCTCAGGACAAGATCAATTCCTTCCTCTTCACTCATCAAATGATGTACATCTGGATTGTGTGATAAGAGAATATTGACATCTTCTTTCACAAACTCTGGCCGTATCGCTTCATAATCTGCTTTTTCAAGCCGAATATCATCAATTCCTCCGATTTTAATTCGCTGGCCTTCGAAATTCCATACAGCCGTTTCATTTTGCAAAGTCGTGACATCGTATGCATGAAGAATCTCTTTCAACCTTTGCTGGTGCAGCTCATGATCATTATTTCCCCAAACAAAATAAACAGGCGCAATTCTTGATAAACGTTTCACATTTTCTTCAATCCTTGCGTAGGGCACCCCTTTTTCTGCTAAATCTCCGCCAATCATAATCACATCTGGCTCTTCCTGTCTGATTTCTGCTAATAAAGTGTCACTGATGAGACGTCTGTGTGTATCAGAAATAAAGAAAATAACAGCAGGCCGGTCTGATTGAAGTGCTTCTATTGTAAAGTAATGCTTTTTGATGTTGTTTTGTTTTGCCGTTTTCACCATTTTGGCCGTTACACACACACCTGTTGTAACAGCCGCAATGGCGGCAGTAAATCCGATGGCATATTTCATCACAAATGGCTCCCTTACATATCTTTCTTTCATAAGACGCTTGAATGAAAAAAGACGTTTCAACTGTTAAACGTCTTTTTTTCTCATTTATTTACTTTCATAATAAAGATTAATGTCATATTGCTTCTGCATATAGTGAAAAACCGTCTCGCGCTCTTTCCACTGATTTGATTGCGGCCATAAGTCTGTGCTCTTTTGTATAATTTCACATCGAAGCCGATGATATTCATCTTCAGCCTTTTCTTCTTTTTTCTTATAGTAATAAGAGGCATAAAAAGCAAAGACCTCAGCCATGATCCAAAACAGAAAAACTTCATGACCAAGCAGTGTGGCAATCATCGCTTCTGGCTGAAGCGAGCCGCCTCCCGCATTTGCCGTGATCACAAAATAAAACAAAAGAATGGCCAGCGATAGAAGGGCTGTCCATTGCCACCTTTTGCACTGCTTGGCAAACCCCTCATATTTATGCTTTCTTTTGATCAATGTTTCCATCATCTTCTGTGTTGGCTGATCCATATATCGGCTGATTGCGTGCAATGTCATCACATACACCCTGTCCCTTTTTTCTACATATGTATGTGCGTGCTTCTTCATTCATGTCAGATGATTAGTTTTCTAGTGGAATATTCAGCACTTGACCACTGTACACGCTGTTACCTTTCAAATGATTATAGGCTCTAATTTTCTCTTCACCCGAACGGTTTTTGTAATACTTCATTGAAATTCGATACAGGTTTTCCTCTGGACCAACAGTGTGCTGCACGACACGAACTGGCTTTTCTTCCTGCTTCTTTTTCTCTTCAGCTTCTTTTCGTTTTTTCTCTTCCTGTTGCTTTTGCAGGGCTAGCTGCTGCTGTTCACGCTTTTTGGCAGCTTCAGCTCGCTCCCGCTCTTTTTCTTTCGCTGCTTGTTCACGCTCTTCTTTCTCTTTAGCAGCTTTTTCTTTTTTCTTCTGTTCAGCTTTTTCTTTCGATCGCTGTTTTTCTTCATCTTTCTTTTGCTTCTCATCATCAGACGCATCCGCTTTATCAGCGCTTGAGTCATTTTTCGTTTCGGCAAGTGCTGACGGGACTGGGTCTGTGTCAGCACTTGATGTAGAATCAATATTATATACATCTTGATTATTATTATGGTTGATTTCCTTTGACGTGTAGTAGATCAAAAGGAAGAACACCGTGACGACGATAATAGGAAAGATAATAGCCAGTGTTGTAAACAAAGGATTGCGAACCTTTTTCGTGCGCTGCTTTTTATATTCATGAAAATCTTCTCGTGTAGGAAAGTGAGAGTCATCTGAAGGCTGTACTTCTTCTTCTTCAAAAATCTTCTCAACATCATCGTCATGGATGTTTGTCAGCTGCTCCTTCTTTCTCTTCATTCTCGACATTTCTTCCATGTTCATCCCTCCCCCTATATTTCAAACGAATTTGACAAGCAAAGACTAAGTCAATGACAAAATGGGTCATGACAGGAACAAATAAATTCCCCGTCCACTCGTATAAAAGTCCTAAAAAAATACTAATGGAAACCACAAGGATAAACAAGAGTATTTTTGATAAGTAGCGAAAGTGAAGGAGCGCAAACACGATACTAGCAATCTCCAATCCAAATTGCTGCTGGACGATCCCTCGGAATAGAATTTCCTCTGAAAAGGCGATGAGCAGTGTTAACCAAACAATATGCGGGATGCTGCGGTTTTTGAACATTTTTTCATTTAATCCGCCATCATCATACATATGAGCAGGAAACACCTTCATGACAATTGCATCCACAATGATTACAAGCACAGCGCCGCCAATTCCATAAGTCAGTATCCGCGCATCTTGAATCTCCCAAAGGGATGTGAAATCTGTCCAATGATCGAACATAAATATCCCTAGTAAAAAAGAAATAACCAGCATCAGCAGCTGCGTAAAATACAGCTGTTCTACGACTTGTCGATCGGTTAATTTTTCAATGATTCGGCGATGTTGTTCGATCAATGCTGCGCCTCTTTTGTCAGATGAAACATACGATCCAGCACGGTCTTCCAGTGTTTCATTTCATTCAGCTCCAATGGTTGTTCTTTTTTTTCATAATCAGACAGGTCAAGTCCGCAAGAAGAGCAGCAATTGCCAGAGGATGCGGTCTCCGTTTGATCAAGCTGTTCGTAAAAGTATGATAACAGAGATTGTCTAAAGCAGCGATGATCTGTGATCCGCTCCTTAAATTGCCACACTTTTCTCAGTTTTTCTGTTTGTCTGTCCTGCAATTTCTCTTTCAGTTTCATCAGGAGCTCACGAGGCTGTTCAAACTGATACATCCTGTAATAATGGATCAGCATTCTTGCCCGTGTCTCCTGAAGCCCTGATTCCATCAATTGTTCACGTAATTTTTTTTCATCATTTGTCTGCATTTGTGTCAATCTAGCTAAGAAAAAATCAATTTCTGGATCATCAAAGCCCTCGGCTTGTATTAAATGCTGTTGAATGTCCGCATCCTCTTCTGTATATAAAAGAATGCTCACACTGTTTTTCCCGTCCCGTCCTGCTCTGCCAATTTCCTGCATAAATGCTTCAATTGACTGCGGCGGGCTCATATGAATAACAAATCGTATATCTGCTTTGTCAATTCCCATTCCAAAAGCACTTGTACAACAAATGAGATCAAGCTGTCCGCTGATAAATTGCTGCTGAATAAGCATGCGGTCTCCTGCATCCATTCCGCCATGGTAATACTCTACACGCTGATGGTTTTTTTGTTTCATAAAAAGCGCCATTTCTTCTGTCATTTGCCGAGTCGGGCAATAAATCAGACCGGGGCCTTGCAGGAATTCCACAAGCTCAATGGCCCGTTTCTCTTTTGCTTCTTTCGTTTCGTGCGCTTCTTTAACTAAAGCGATGTTTGGCCGGTTGACAGAATGAATATGAAAGTCTGGATGCTGCAATCTTAACGTTTGCACGGTATCTTTTAGCGTTTGTTTTGTTGCTGTTGCCGTCAGTGCTAAGGCAACAGGATGACCTAACGCTTCTCTCCATTCTCCCAGCTTGGAATATTCCGGACGGAAATCATGCCCCCATTCCGATATACAATGGGCTTCATCGACGACGAACAGACCAATATGCATCGATTTGAGCTGTTCTAGCAGCACCTCTGACATTAATGCCTCAGGCGCGACAAATAAAAACTTATATGATGGCAAATGCCGAATGATATGCCGTCTCTCCTGAAAAGACAATGTGCTGTTCAGCGCCGCCACTCGTTTTTCTCCGCGCATTTTCATTCGTTCGACTTGATCCTCCATAAGCGATAACAGCGGCGAAATAATGAGAACTAACCCATCTGACATATAGCCGGGAATTTGATAGCAGATGGATTTCCCGCCGCCAGTAGGCAGCATGGCAACCGTATCCTTTTGATTTAGTACACTTTGAATAATGTCCTCTTGACCTGTTTTAAATGAGTCGTAACCAAAATATCGCATGAGCGTCTGATGAAGCTTATCCATTTGCTTTCACCATCCTTGTCAGAGCCAATCGTATTTGAAAATAAGTAAATGAATGTTCGAGTTTTTCTTTAATCAGCTTCATTTTATTTGTTTGAAGCTCCCTGGCTACTGTATGAATGGCCTGCTGCGCTTCTACGCTCACATACGGCTCTATTGAGAAGTTCGGTTCATGTATGGAAAGCTCGACAATATGGTCTTCGATCGTTGCCTTTTTTAATGAACGAATATGCGCAATCTGATCAATATCAAAGCCTTTTTGCACAAGTTCGAGCGTTTTGTGAGTAGAGGTTGTTAGCACGCGTTTGAATTCAAGGTCACCTACGAGCTTTTGCATGAGCTGCGTCTCACCTTTTTGGGCAGCATGAATAAAATAATGGAGGACATTCCAAAAAAGCAGGTACACATACCACACATCTTCTTTTAGCCACTCTGCCATTTGCTGATACGTACGCCCGATTCTTTCATTTGACGTCAATGAATAAACAAAAATCAGCGCCTCTTGATTACTTATACGGCTAAGGAGCGTTTCTAGTTCATGATGCAGCTCTTCTGAAAGTTTATTCTTCTCGTGATGCTGTTTTAAGAAGGATTTCGTCCAGCTTTGTACGGATACATCTCTTTGTATTGGGACATATTGATACGATCCAGCCATATGGTGAGAAAGCACTTGCACAAGTAACGAGAGCCTCATCCATAGCACCTTTGCTTTATCATGATATTTTGCACCATGAAAATAAACGGGCATCGGTTTTTCTAAAAAGTACTGGTTTAGCATACGCTGTCCTGCATCTGTAACAGTGAATGTCTCCCCCGTTTTTTTGATGTAGTGCTCTTCGTCAAGTTTTATAGTAGAGCGATTCAGCTGCTCCCTCGTAAACCCCGGGTAACAGCCGAAGTACTTTGAAAGCTGAAATAAACTTGCATCCTGTATGGTTTGTGATGATTTTTTTCCTTTAAAAAGATGGTAGACAGCACTTATGGAGCGTTCGCCGTTCAATTTATATACGCTGTCCATTAACATGACATCCAAATAATGAAGAGTCATTCGCCAAAGCACCTGTCTTCCTGACAAAATTCGAATATTTTCTCCCTTTATTTTAACAGATTTCATAGAAGAAGAAATGTTTAAACTCAATTTGTGGGGGAAAGTTATGAACAAACCCTTATGTGATAAGCATTCTCAATCACTTTACAGTTGAAATGTGAAATTAAAATCATTACAATAAGGTTTGAGGAAATTGTTTTTTATCGGTGAAACTAAAAAGGTTAGACCATTTGTTCCATCGAACAATCTGGGAGGTATTTTTTTAACATGGCAAAATATACAATTGTAGACAAAGACACATGTATTGCTTGCGGCGCATGCGGTGCAGCTGCTCCAGACATTTATGATTATGATGATGAAGGCATTGCATTTGTTACGCTTGATGACAACCAAGGAACTGTAGAGGTTCCAGAAGTACTTGAAGAAGATATGCTTGATGCATTTGAAGGATGTCCAACGGATTCAATCAAAGTTGCGGACGAATCTTTCGAGGGTGACCCACTTAAGCATGAATAGTATAAAAGCCCCTTATGCAGGGGCTTTTTTTATATTAACTATTTTGAAGTCGACGTTTATTTTCAAACCATGGACGCATTTTCACAAAAATGAGGCTGAACACGATGGTAATGATGATGCCTTTAATAAAGTTAAATGGTAAGATCCCTGCTGTAATGGTCGTCTTGAGCGCATGATCGGATAGTTCTGGCGCGTTTAAGAACCATGTGTAAGCTGGCAGGAATAAGAAGTAATTTAAAATGCTCATCATCACAGTCATAAGCAATGTACCCGCGATCATAGACCATGCCATCCCTTTTGCTGATTTGATTTTTTTGAACATAAAGGCGACTGGCAAGATAAATAATGTACCTGCAATGAAGTTCGCGACTTGCCCAACTGGAACGCCGGACATACTGCCTTGAATGAGGTAATGCAGTACATTTTTTAATGCCTCAACAGCAATTCCTGCACCCGGTCCATAAATTAAAATTGCGATAATCGCCGGGATATCACTGAAATCAATTTTCAAATACGCTGGAAGACCCGGGAAAGGGAAATCCAATAAAATTAATACAAACGAAATACTGCTGAGCATACTGGTAACGACTAAACGCTTTACTTTACTTTGATTCAATATTCTCTCTCCTTTTCGATCAAATCTTTCGAAAAGAGGATTGTTCCATTTTAGCCACAAAAAAACCGCCCTTGAAAACAGGAGCGGGGAAATTGGGCTAGACAAATAAACGTGTAAACATCAATGTTTTCAACGTTTATGAACCTCCATCTTCTCCCATCCAGACTATACTGTCGGCTTCGGAATCACACCGAATCCTGCCAAAAAGGCTCGCGGGCTTAGAGACTATGCTCATCACCGCCGGTAGGGAATTACACCCTGCCCCGAAGATTGATCATTATTCAATTCGACATCATTATATATGATATATGAGCATTTGTACAGATAAAAATCCTGAGCAAATTCATCAGTTTTAAGAAATCGTAAAAAACACAAAAATTCTAATGACAAATGCGCAAAAATTGGTTATCTTTTGTTTAAAGGTGTTCATTCTTTATAAAGACACAAAGAAATGTTCGTGTTTTCTTTTTCACTTTACTGCTTTAATTTGATTGACACAGTGAAAAGGAATATGGTAAATTATCAGATATTTATGACGTTTATTTTAGGAGGAAATCTTACGATGTTTCGAGTATTAGTCTCAGATAAGATGAGCAATGATGGTCTTCTACCACTTTTAGAGTCAGATTTTGTTGAAATTGTCCAAAAAAATGTAGCAGAAGCAGAAGATGAATTACACACGTTTGATGCCTTACTTGTCAGAAGTGCCACGAAAGTAACGAAAGAGCTTTATGAAAAAATGACTTCATTAAAAATTGTCGGCCGTGCCGGTGTGGGAGTAGACAATATTGACATTGATGAAGCAACCAAGCATGGCGTCATTGTGATCAATGCACCAAACGGTAATACGATCTCGACAGCTGAGCATACGTTCGCCATGATTTCATCACTTATGCGTCATATTCCGCAAGCCAATATTTCTGTCAAATCAAAAGAATGGAACAGAGGTGCATATGTTGGTGCTGAGCTTTACGGAAAATCTCTTGGGATTGTCGGCTTAGGCAGAATCGGAAGTGAAATCGCCCAGCGTGCAAGAGCGTTTGGCATGACAGTCAACGTGTTTGATCCATTTCTCACAAAGGAACGTGCAGAAAAAATTGGCGTCAATGCGAAATCACTCGATGAAGTACTCGAAGTATCAGATATTATTACTGTACATACGCCATTAACAAAAGAAACAAGAGGACTTCTCAATAAAGAAACGATTGCAAAAACGAAAAAAGGTGTTCGCCTTGTAAACTGTGCACGCGGCGGCATTATTGACGAAGCTGACCTTCTTGAGGCACTTGAAAGCGGCCATGTCGCAGGAGCTGCACTCGATGTATTCGAGGTAGAACCTCCAACTGATAATCCGCTTGTGGATCATCCACACGTCATTGCAACTCCGCATCTTGGTGCCTCTACAAAAGAAGCACAATTAAATGTAGCAGCGCAAGTATCTGAAGAAGTCCTTCAATTTGCCAAAGGCCTTCCTGTCATGTCATCTATTAATCTACCAGCGATGACAAAAGACGAATTTAAAAAGATTCAGCCTTATCATCAGTTTGCAGGAAAACTTGGACGTCTTGTCTCTCAATCAATGAGAGAACCTGTAAAAGAAGTAGGCATTTCTTATGAAGGCTCTATTTCAAAACTCGAAACATCCTTTATCACAAAAAGTCTCCTCTCAGGCTTTTTAAAAGAGCGCGTTGATTCGACTGTGAATGAAGTAAATGCCGGAATGGTCGCAAAAGAACGCGGCATTAGCTTTAGTGAGAAAATTTCTTCCAGCGAATCTGGTTACGAAAACAGTATTTCTATTGAAGTCAAAGGTGACCTTTCAACCTTTACTCTAAAAGCGACTTACATCCCGCATCTAGGGGAACGCGTTGTTTCTATTAATGGATTTAATATTGATTTTTATCCAGATGGACACCTTGTCTACATCCAGCATACAGATGCACCTGGTGTGATTGGAAAGGTTGGACAGATTTTAGGCGACCACGATGTCAACATCGCAACAATGCAGGTAGGACGTAAAGAAAAAGGCGGCGAAGCCATTATGATGCTTTCATTCGATAAGCATCTAGAAGATGAAATTGTGAAAAAATTAACGGAAGTACAGGATATTCTTTCTGTCCGCCTGATTGACCTTTAAAAAACAGTGATAAAGGGCTAAATGATCTTGATTTTAGCCCTTTGTCTTCTTTTCAGCGTGATAGAAAACCTTTGCAGCCCTAGGAAGGGTGAGCACCGGAACGGAGCGAATTTGACATTCGTGAGTACCGGCGCGCAGACCTGCGGGCGAATGCGAGGGTTTGTCTACACGCTGAAACCTCATGCTTTTGCATGAGGTTTATTTTTTTGAAACCATTAAACGGTCTCCTGTTCGAATGAGGTGAGTGGTCAGCTCATTGATCTTTTTCAATTGTTCCACAGTCATTTCATGCGCCTTTGCTATTGACCAAAGAGTGTCCCCTTTTTGAATGACATATGTATTTTTTTCATGTCCATTTACATGAAGAGCGGGCTCTTTGAAACGTTCCACTGCAATCATTTTGAGCGGATCTATCGCATCCTCTTTGCTGACTGACCAATTGCCACGATGTACCTCAAAATGCAAATGAGTGCCTCTAGAGGCTCCTGTGTTGCCAATGATGCCAATCGGCTGCCCTGCTTGTACATGGTCACCCTTTTTCACAAAACGCTCGTGTAAATGAGCATAGACGGTTTCGTATCCGTTTGGATGCTGAATAAACACAACCTCTCCATATGTAGCCGATACATACGAACGCGTAACCACACCTTCACTTGCAGCAAAAATGGATTCTCCTTCTGGCGCAGCTATATCTAATCCCTTATGCGAGCCGCCCCTTGTCCCAAACAAGTCAGTGACTTCTCCTTTCACTGGCTCCACCCATTCGTTTGTCTGCTGCGCATGGGCAAATGGTTCTAAGATGAAGAACAAAAAACAGCTTGCACCTATGAAATACCTTTTCATCAGTGACTCCCCTTCTTTGAGGTTCTTTTCATGACAGCTTAGTATACAGCAAGAAGGCCATTTTCTATACATTAAAAAAGAACGCAATGACTTACTTGCGTCCTTTAACGATCTTTGATGACAACTGGATTCGGCAGAGCCGGTACCTCTATTGGTTCGTTTAATTCATAAGGTCCTACTTGATCTGTTCCTGCATATTGAATGGTGACATCTGTAAAACCAAAATCTTTCGCTGTGAGCAGCAGACCTTCAATGAGTAGAATATGATCAATTGAGTCCGATAATTTCGCTGATGCTCCAAACGTGATCGTCACATGCTTACCTTTTGATGTCACTTCTTTAACGGATTCTTCTTTAATTAATGGTTCGAGCCCAGAATCACTCGACCGTTTCATGGCCTCTACCGCCTCTTCATAAGAAGAATAATGCGTTTTTGAGGGCACCAAAAAAGTCCCGCTCTTATTTTCTAGTACGTAATAAGCTTGCTTTGTTTTTTTATCAATCGATACCCTGCCGATGCTTCCACTTGCCCCTAATTGAAGCTGAGAGCCTTTGACAGATTTGACTTCCACTTGCTTATACCTGCTCCATTTCAGCGTTTCTTTTACCATATCTTTAAACCGATTGGCTTCCTTTATCGTATCAAGGGACAAATCATTTTTTAACTGAAAGACAAGTGTATTCCCTTTTTCACGAAGGTCCACCATCTCAAGATAAGATTGAAGCGGCTTTGTCATTTCAGGCAGCTGCACCTGTTCATATGTGTTCATCATTTCCTGCAAATGGTCATGTTCATTTTCTTTTTCAATACTAATGGGAACCACTTGAGATGTTGATTCATCTATGTATGCAACCGTCATATACTTTTGCTTGTCTTCATGAGAAACAACATGCGCGGTACCATTTGCCTGTTTGACCGGCTCTAATGTGGCATTCGCCTGTCCTTTGTCAGCACTTGAGTCCATTTTCATCTGTTGATGCTGTTCTTGAGCAGCCCGCTGAAATAAATGAGGAGAAATTAAAAACGCCATAAATAAAACCACAACGGTTGCCACCGCTGGACCGATCCATCTGACACTTTTCTTTTTCTTCCCGCTTGCCATCAGCATCTGCTGGTATATCCGCTTAGATGAACGGTTGTCCTCCACTTTTGGAAGCTGACTTAGTAACACCTTGATTCGTTCTTCGCTCCAATCGGACCTGTTCGTTTTCATTCACTAGCTCCTCCTTCAAAAGCTCCATATGTTTTCGGAGCACTTTCAGGCCTCGGTGCTGCGTTGTTTTGACTTTGCTTTCCGAGAACTTTAGCGCCTTTGCCGTCTCCATGATTGAGTAGCCCTGGATAAACCTTAAAATGATGACAGCTCTTTGATCAATCGTACAGTGATCAAGTGCGGCATAAATTTCTTTTGTATTTTCATCCTGTACAGCTAGTTCGTCTGGGAGTAAGTCTGGATCTTTTACATCCTGCTTATCCCAATCAAACGTGCCGAGCACCCGTTGTCTAATGGTTTGCTGTTTGCGAAACCAGTCAATCGCCACATGCCTTGCAATTGAAAACAGCCATGTTTTCTCGCTGCTTCTTCCTTCAAAAGTTTTATATGAGTGAAGTACCCGAATGTAAACCTCCTGCACGAGATCCTCTGCCTGATTTTTATCTTTAACCATATAAAATAAAAACTGGTACAAATCTTGATGGTACGAATCATATATTTTTTGAAAGGTTTCATGCATAGGAAACCCCTCCGTTCACTTATTTTTGTCGAGTGACTCTTATAAAACGTTACATTACAACTTTATGACAAATATATTACAAGTTAGACAATTTGGAAAGGGCTTTTTGTTTAACTTCTCCTTAAAAATTTCAAAATAGAAAAAACACTTCATTTTCTTTCGAAAAGAAGTGTTTCTCATGTAACAAGATTCTTCGTCAAGATTAGACGAGTTCCTGCTTTTTTCTCGGAATATAGAAGGTGAAGTGTGTACCTGCACCCGTTTTGCTGTGAGCATGTATAGAGCCTTGATGCGCTTCGACGATGTTCTTCACAATCGCAAGGCCAAGCCCAGTACCAGAACGTCCTCTTGTTCTTGCTTTATCAGCTTTATAGAAGCGCTCGAAAATAAAGGGCAGGTCCTCTTCTGGAATTCCGCTTCCCGAATCTTTCACATCCATTTTCAGCCCGTTTTCCACCGATTGAACCGAAAAGTGAACCTCTCCGCCCTCTGGTGTATGACGAATGGCATTATCAATGAGATTCGTAAACACTTGCTCAATCTTATCTGGATCGAATACAAAGTACGGTTCATCCACTTGAATATTATACGTAAGATCGATTTGTTTTTCTTTCGCAATCCCTAGAAACTTGCGGTAGATCTTCTCAGTCAGCTCTTCCGTATCTGTTGATTCAAGATTCAGTGTAATATGACCTGCTTCCATTCTCGCTAGATCTAGAAGATCATTTACAAGTCGTCCCATTCGAAGTGATTCATCGTAGATAATTTGCGCAATCTCTTTCTTTTCCTCTTCTGATCCCGCAATGTCATCTACAATCGCCTCACTGTACCCTTGCAGCATGGCAATTGGTGTACGAAGTTCATGACTGACATTGGCAATGAAGTCTTTTCTCAGTTTATCAAGTCTTCGTTCCTCCGTCATATCACGAAGGACTGCAACTGCTCCTCTGACATCCTGCTGATTATAAAGCGGAGACATGAGAAGAACCCACGTACGCCCTTGCAGCGTAACTTCGATCATTTGCTCCTTTTCTGTGCTGACAGCTGTATGAAATAGCTCGCGCGCTTCTGGCGGCAGTTCATCTCCATCTTTGATCTTCATATTTTGCTCATAATACCACGCCTGCAAAAATCGTTCTGCAGGAGGATTGGTCATCAAGATCGTTCCATCAATATTGATCGTGATGACGCCATCAGCCATACTGCTTAAAATATTAGACAAATGTTCTTTTTCTTGATTTAAGGCGGTGATATGGAATTTAAGCTGCTTCCCCATTTGATTAAAGGCGATCGCCAGTTCTCCAATCTCATCTTGCGTTAAAATAGGAATCTTTGTATCAAATTTCCCCTTCGCCAAATCTTGTGCACCCTCTCTCATCTTTCTAAGAGGATAGGTGACACGTGTTGACAAGAAGAAAGCGAATATAGTGGTCAGTACAATCGCAATTCCAGCGGCTAAGAAGATGTATCGCGTCGTATGTTTTGTTGTTTGTTCTACAGCGAGGAGTGACTGAGAAAGAAAGACCATGCCTTTTTTTCCGTTCGCCTCATATGGAACACCGACTACAATTCGTTCATCTTTTTGATTGCCTGCATCAGGTTCTGCACGTTTACTGATTTTTTTACGATCTTTCAGTGCTTGGTTTAAATCTCTGTCCGCTTCGATTTGTTTCTTTGTAATCGCAGGAAGCTTCCCGCCTTTTTCAGACGAATACCACTCTAGCCCGTCCTCTTGGATGATCGCAATACTCGTCAATTTGTCAGCGAGTTCTGATGTGATCGATCTTGCAAGCGATTGATCCTCATGGCTTTCTAAAATGACCGCTACTTTGTTCGCCATTTGTGTTAAATCAGATTTTGCTTCTTCTACATGATAATTCTCAATGAACTCTAAAAGAAGCACAGTTAAAATAGATAAAACGATCAGGACGAGGAAAAGAATGGTTAACCATAGCTTTCCTACAACACTTTTCCACAGTTTCATTCAGCGCCGACCTCAAATTTGTACCCGACACCCCATACAGTTACGATTTTTTTCGCAGCTTCTGGTGACACTTTATTCAATTTTTCACGAAGTCGTTTGACATGGGTATCAACTGTTCGTAAGTCTCCAAAGAACTCATATTGCCATACTTCTTTTAACAGCTTTTCTCTGTCATAAACCTTATCCGGTGTTTTAGCAAGGAAATATAAAAGCTCATATTCCTTCGGCGTGAGGCTGACTTCTTTGCCATCAGCCGTCACTCTATGTGCATCATGGTCAATAGAAAGATGAGAAAACACAAGAACATCTTTTGTTGTTGTCCCAGTATTCAGATAAGACGTTTGAGACGATCTTCTGAGCAATGCCTTCACACGTAAAACAACTTCACGCGGACTGAAAGGTTTGACGATGTAGTCATCCGTTCCTGCCTCAAATCCTTGAACGCGGTTGGCTTCTTCTCCTTTTGCCGTCAGCATAATGATTGGAGTCGCTTTTTTGTCTCGAATTTGATTACACACTTCGATTCCATCTGTACCAGGCATCATTAAATCGAGCAAAATAAGGTCATAATCGGTTTGAAGCCCTTTTTGAATCGCCTCATCTCCATTTTCAGCTTCATCGATTTCATAATTTTCACGTTCTAAATACATTTTTAAAAGGCGGCGAATTCTTGCCTCATCATCTACGACTAATATTTTCGTTTGAGTTGTGTGTTCCATTAGACAGTCCTCCTGCTTTCTCCGTTGTTACATTCATTTTAACAAAAAGCCGAATTGAATCATAAAAGTTGGCCTTTTCCTTGTGGTTATGCGTAGGAATGAAGCCCCGCAATGACAAGATTGACAAAGATGAGATTAAACATAATAATGGCGAAGCCGATCACAGCAAGCCAAGCGGACTTTTCACCATGCCAGCCTCGCGACAAGCGAAGATGAAGATAGGCTGCATAAAAGAGAAACGTAATCAATGCCCATACTTCCTTCGGGTCCCAGCCCCAAAACCTAGTCCATGCTATTTGCGCCCAGATCATGGCAAAGATCAGCCCGCCTAATGCAAATACAGGGAAACCAATCGAAACAGCCCGATACCCAATTTCATCGACTAAATCTAGGTTCACCTGTTTCACTAGCGGTTGAAGCAGTGCGCTCAGTCGTTTGCGAATGATCAATCGAATGAGTCCGTATATAATCAGCCCTACGCTAAATGACCATAACACTGTATTGACCTTTCTGCCTGAAAAAACAGGCGGCAACTCAACAAACGGCTCCAAACGATCTTCCGTCACAAGCTCCCCTTTATGAGGTCCGACAAGAGCTGGCAGCTCATAGACCATCTCACTTTTTTCTTTATTTTTATCGATCCAATTAAATGTCGCTTCATATCCTGTCATTCTAAAGATAGATGTGACAGCGATAAATGCAAGTGTGACCACAATCATAAACATGACAAGCTCTAAACCAAACGTCTTCTTCCCTGGCTTTGTTTGATCCACATGCTTTAATAGAAAGATGACACCTGCCACAAAGCTGATGGCTAAAATGGCTTGGCCAAGTGCTGCTGTTGTCACATGAATATAAAGCCAATTACTTTGAAGTGAAGGAATCAGCGGTGAAATATCCGATGGGAACATACTCGCATAGGCAATAATCAATAAAGCGATTGGAAGTGTGAATAAACCAAGTACAGACACTTGATACACAAAATATAAAATGATGAATGCGAGCACCAGCATCATCCCAAAAGCCGTAGTGAACTCAAACAAATTACTCACTGGTGCATGACCAGATGCGATCCATCTTGAAATAAAATAGCCCAGCTGGCTCAAAAAACCGATGATGGTAAGCGTAATGCCAATGAGTGCCGCCTTATTCCTGCGCGGTCCTTCTTCTTTCTTTTTTCCCTTAATGGCACCACCAAAAAAAGGAACTGCCGCTAAATAAAATAGAAAAGCTGCAAATAACAGATTTTCACTGACTGCCGCCATCTAATCCTTCCCCCTTGCTTTTGCTGATACTTGTTGTATCAGGCAGCTCTTTTTGATCAACTGGCTGTTTGATGCCACTGCCGCTCAGTAACACGTTAAGATCGGACTTTAAGCCGAACCAGTTTTTGTTTGTATGTCCTGCCACCAATACTTTTCCATCCTTTGCCGACAGCCAGATTCTTCTATGCTGCCAATACATCCCCTGCACGACACCAATCATGAAAATGATTCCGCCTACAATAAGCACCCCTAGTGTTAAATCTTTTCTAACAGTTAACCCTGTGACGTTTTTCGTTTCAACCCGATCAAACTTCATTTTATATAGATTGTTATCAGAGCCCTCTACTGTTTCTTGAATGGCGACAAAGCTTTTTTCACCTTTAGGTTTTTCAGGAGAAATCATTTCAAACACGAAAGCAGGATTATTTGGATTCCTTGTTTTCGTACTCGGCGTTCCATCATCATCAAAATAAAAATCAGGCAGATAGCTCATCACTTTGACTTTGTAACCGCTACCAAGATCATATTCCGACTTAGGCTCCAGCAGATTAATCTTCACTGTACCGAAAGATTTTTCTGTATCTTTACGAATCAGCTGAAAGACCATTTGATCGAGTTCATTTTGTTTAAAATCCACTTGATATAATGAGAAATTGTCAAACTTGAGCGGTTCATTCACTTTGATATCGTGTTCTGTGACCTGCTTCAGCTTGGGCTTTTCACCAAATACAACTTCTCCTTCACGTTTGTATAAGATGGCATCCGTTTTATAGCTTTTCACCACTTGACCGTCGCCAGCTTTTTCAATGGCATTCTCAAACACTTCTTTTTCATTTCCAGTTTCATAACGATCAATTGAAAACGCATTATTTTTCAAGAAATATTGACCATCCGTACCTGGAATCGGTGCAGTTTCACCTTCTCGGACCCACAGCGTTTCATCCACGTACATGCCCGGGACGAACCGGAGCATCGATCCAATGAGAAAGATGATTAATCCAATGTGATTGACATAAGGTCCCCAGCGTGAAAAACGTCCTTTTTCGGCTAAAATATGCCCATTTTCTTCTCGAACGCGGTAACGCTTTTGTTTCATTGCTCTGATGATGCCTTCATATGTATGCTGATCTAATGTTTTGTCTGTCTCGCTGAACAGACGCTGTCTTCTCATAAAGCCTTCTTTTTTGAGAACCCCTTGGTTTTTGAGTGCTCGATAAAGAGGAATAACGCGGTCGAGACTACAAATGACAAGAGAGATTCCGATTGATGCGACAAGAGCTAAAAACCACCAAGAATTATAAAGATCATGGAATCCAAGTGTATAATACAGCTTGCCAAACGATCCATATTGCTCTTCATAATACGTGGAAGCAGATGCACCTGGCGGAATAAATCGCTCCTGCGGAAAAATCGTTCCAAGCGAAGAAGCGAGCAGTGTAATGACAATCAGCCACACACCCACCTTAACGGAAGAAAAAAAGTTCCATACTTTATCAACAATCGTTTTGTTGTATGTTTGCGAGCGTCTTGCACTGCCGTCATATCTCATATCAAGCAGCTTTGAAGAGTTTTTCTCTTTAGCCGCAATGGGATTCCCGCATGATTCACATAGAACAGTACCGATTGGATTAATATGTCCACACTCGCACTTTACCTCTTTCATTCTATGACCCCTTTGGTTTAATCAAATTCATATATTCATAGACATTACGTTCTGTCATCGTTCCCTTTATGACTTTGATTACCTTGCCTTCAGGATTAATTAAAAATGTGGTTGGCAGCGGCGTAATATCATATGCCTCTGTCACTTGACGATCTTTGTCCATGGCAACAGGAAAATTCACGCCATAGGATTCCATAAAATTTTTCACGGCAATCTTGGATTCCGCAACATTGACTGCAACAATTTCCACACCGCGATCCTTGAACACTTCATATTGATTCGCCATATAAGGAAATTCTTGTTTACACGGACCGCACCATGTACCCCAAAAATTAAGAAAGACACCTTTGCCTTTTAAGTCCTTTAATTCAATCCGATCCCCATC
Organism: Bacillus sp. EB106-04-04-XG123; assembly: GCF_058791855.1. Taxonomy (NCBI): domain Bacteria; kingdom Bacillati; phylum Bacillota; class Bacilli; order Caryophanales; family Bacillaceae; genus Bacillus; species Bacillus sp. EB106-04-04-XG123. Next base: position 230,997 of record NZ_JBYTDZ010000003.1, read on the forward strand.
CACAGATTGAAGGACAAAGTTTGGCGCAATAGATCCTTCTTTGACTCGATCCTGTTTGGCAAATACTGAGTTATACATTGTATAACAAAGTGCAGCAAGCATCACGAGGAGAATGCCCGTCCGTATGAAAAACCGTCTTTTTTTCATCTGAAGTACCCCTTCCCCATAGACATTCAGGTAAATTATAGCATTCTCCTTCTTTTGATGCTTCTTCATTTTTTGAAGTTTATGTGAAAATTAAAAAGCGCTTTTCCCATGATCGGCAATTGCTCTCAGGCGCTTTACTTCATGTGGAGACAATTCTCTGCGGTCTCCTGGTCTCATACCTTCAATATGAAGGAACGAATATTGCTCCCTTTTTAGCTTTAACACATCATGGCCGATCGCTTCAAACATGCGGCGTACTTGTCTGTTTCTGCCTTCATGAATGGTTAATTGGACAATACAAGTTTGCTTTCGTTTATCAATAGAAAGCATTTTCGCACGGGCAGGTGCTGTTTTTTTATGATCTAACATGATCCCTTTTTCTAGCTTTCTAAGCAGTTCCTTTGATGGTATGCCTTTTAGCTTCGCTGCATACGTTTTATCAATTTCGTATTTCGGGTGCATGAGCTTATGGGCAAATTCCCCATCATTTGTAATCAAAATCAAACCGCTCGTATCATAATCTAACCGGCCGATTGGATAAAGACGCTGCGGGACATCATCAAAAAAATCTGTGACGACCTTACGTCCTTTATCATCCTCGGCAGCAGAAATGACGCCGCGCGGTTTATAAAGCATAAAGTAAACCGGTTCTTCTCTTTCAAGCTTTAAGCCATTGACTTCAATTTTATCTGAAGAGCCCACCTTCACTCCGAGCTCTGTCACTGTTTGACCATTAACGGTAACTCGTCCTTCTTTAATTAATTCTTCAGCCTTTCGTCTTGAAGCGACGCCGGCATGTGCAATTACTTTCTGTAAACGTTCCATTTGTCTTTCACCTCATGTACTATCTTACTTGCTTGACCTAAAACAAACAAGCATTCGTGGAAAAATAAGCGTTTCGTCTGTCTAATTTCAGCTAAAAAGCGATTTTCCATCCATGAAATACAAAAAAGCGCCTGATTAGGCGCCGCTAAATAACAAACTGACGATAATCACAGATGCAATGACACCAATGAGATCTGCTAACAAACCTACTTTCAGCGCATCTCCCATTTTTTTAATACCGACTGCTCCAAAATAAACCGTCAAAATGTAAAGGGTGGTGTCTGTTGACCCTTGCATGACAGCTGCGAGCTGGCCAATAAAAGAATCTGGGCCATACGTCGCTATCAAGTCTGATGTCATTCCGAGTGCAGCCGTTCCTGATATCGGGCGAATAAACGCAAGCGGAACGACTTCTGGAGGGAAACCAATCGCTGTAAAGGCTGGTTTTAAAAGTCCCATAACAAAATCAAGCGCACCTGACGCACGGAATATCGTAATAGCTACAAGCATGCCGACTAAATAGGGAATGATGGAAAAGGCAATTTGAATGCCCTCTTTTCCCCCCTCCACAAATGTTTCATAGGTTGGTACCTTTTTAATGGTTCCAGCAATCAAAATCCCTGCGATGATCAGTGGAATCAAAGCAAGAGACAGCCAGTTAATAAATGCCACAAGATCACCCCCGCCTGCTTCTGCGATAGTGGAAATAACGATCGATGAGAATTGCTCCGATTCCTGAAATGAGTGTTGCTAAAATGGTTGGTCCTACAATGTCTGTTGGCTGATCTGCCCCATAGGTCATTCTTATAGCAATGACGGTTGTTGGCACAAGTGTGATAGAGGATGTGTTGACCGCTAGAAATGTAATCATAGAACGGCTTGCCTCATTTTTTCCGCCATTTAATGCTTTCATCTGCTCCATCGCCTTAATCCCAAGTGGTGTAGCGGCATTCCCAAGACCAAAGAAATTCGCCATGAGATTGGACAAAATATACCCCATTGCAGGATGATTAGGCGGAATATCCGGGAATAGCTTTGAAATAAAGGGCCGGCACATTTTACTAAAGAAATTTAACAGCCCTGCCTCTTCGGCAATCTTCATGAGCCCGAGCCAAAAAACGAGGACACTAATCAGACCAATTGAAATAGTAACCGCTTCTTTTGAGCCCTTAAATACAGCCTCATTCACTTCATGCATCGTTCCATTAAACATCGCATAGACAAGACCGATGACAGTGAGCAATACCCAAATTAGATTGACCATGAAGATCCGCCTATAGATGTCTGAAAGACAGACTTAAACATTTCTTGAAAGCTTTTCTGAGGCATGCGGTTTCGTTTATTTTCATAAAAAATCGGTAATTGCTCGATCACCTGTCCATCTAATAAAATGGTCATTTTCCCTACAACATCCGGGATGGCTTCGGCGTTTTTTTTCCATTTCTTTTTAGGGGTGAGCATTTCTGTTTCAATTTTGACAAGTTTTTTCTCATCTTCATTTAAAAAATAGTCCACATCACGCTTGATAAACGCTTTTTTTTCGTAAAAGCTCCCTTTTAACGAAGCAAGTCTTCCTTTTTCAGCAAGCACATACGTTTTGTAGTGATCAAATGCATATTCAAACATAGAGATATGATCCTTCCAGTCGTCCGGCGCATTAATGGTCACAGCGATCAGCTCAGCATCCCCTTTTGCAGCGGTGGAGACGAGTGTACGTTTTGCAAGTTTTGTATAGCCTGTTTTCCCTCCAGTTGAATATTCGTATAAACCGGTGAGCAGCTTGTTTTTATTTTTCCAATAGCCTTCCATTGTTTTTGCTTTATAGAAAGTCGTACCAGCAATTTTTTGATATTGTTTATGTTTCATCGCGTATTTTGTTAGGATCGCCATGTCATAGGCTGATGAATAATGATTTTTATGATCATCGAGTCCGTGCGGATTTTGAAAATTCGTATTCTCCATTCCTAGTTCAGCCGCCTTTTGATTCATCATAAAAATAAAGCCTTCTAAGCTGCCGCCAACATGCTCTGCAATGGCAACAGCTGCATCATTTCCAGAACGCAGCATGAGCCCGTATGTCAAATCTTCTAAGCTCACCTTCTGCCCTTCCTTTAAATAAATGGATGAGCCCTCCGCTTGAATCGCACGTTTTGATACTTTGACGGTATCTTTCATTTTTCCTGATTCAATGGCTAATACAGCCGTCATGATTTTTGTAATACTGGCGATTCTTCTTTTTTCGTGCTCGTCCTTTCCAAATAGGACTCTGCCTGACTGTCCATCTATTAAAATGGCACTTCTTGCACTCACTGATAACGAAATGTCTGCTTTGGCATGTGAGGAAAAAGGCAGTAAGAGTGTAAATAGAAGAAGGACTGCTGTTCCAATTTTTAAATAGGGCATGTTCATTCACGTCCTTGTCCGTTTTGTACAAGTGTATGCTCAGCTGAAAAAGTTATGATGCCTCGTCCATAAAAAAAGCGCCTCTACATGTAGAGGCGCTTCTTCGAATGACTTATACCATTTTCACTTGCTGATGAGAAGTCGTATATTCCAATTCTTCTCTCATCGCTAAAAAGTCTTTTTCTAATGAAGAAAATAATTGTTTCATATCAGCGGATACTTCATGGTGAAAAACAATGCTGCTTTTTCCTGTATAAGCCGAACGGCTGTCTTCATACCATGTATCCTTTTTCGGCGTGAAAAATTCTTCAATACATTGATGATAAATACGGTGAAGCATCTGCTGTGCGGCTTGCTGCGGAAATGTCTGCTGCTGCCCCATTTTCCTGCAAACTGCTGCTGCATCCTCGCTGTACACTGCAAGCTTCCGTAATGTACTCAATATGTCACAATAATAGGCTTCCGCTTCGGGGTTTAATTGTTTCAAGCTTGATAAGGTGGCTTCGTTCAGAAAACCATTCATTTCAATTGCAACCTTTGATAAAAAGACGCCTGCTTGATCAACTTGAGCCTTTACATTCATATGTGCCATTTGTTTCTTGTTTACCTTCCCCTCATGGCTTTGTCACCATTTTATCTGTCATCAAAAGATTTTAGACCTAAAATCTTTTTTATATTTTATCATACATTTTTCCTTCGTTTGAACTATTTTATATCTTCAAATGTTTGATTGAAGTTTTCAAAAAATAGATCAGCTTCTTCTTGCACACCATCTGCTTCCACATTCTCTGGAAGCGGTGGTAATTCATCTAACGCTTTTAAGCCAAATTGCTCTAAAAAGGTCGGGGTTGTCCCATAAAGAATTGCTCGTCCCGGGCCATCGGCACGTCCTACTTCACAGAGCAATGCTTTGGCTACTAAGCTATGAAGCACACGCTCTGATTTGACGCCTCTAATCTCCTCTACCTCACTGCGTGTAATCGGCTGTTTATAAGAAACAATGGCAAGCACCTCCAGCGCTGCCTGCGATAAACCTTTGGATGGTGTCTCAACTAATTTTTTTAAATACATGCTGTATTCTTTTTTCGTCAGCAGCATATATGAATCTGCATATTCAATGAGCTCAATCCCTCGTTCTTGTTTTTGATATTCTTCCTTTACGGAAGACATAATGTCGAGTAATACCGACTCATCTACTTCAAGAACAGACATGAGCTGTTTTCTTGTTAAGCCTTCGTCACCTGCTGCATACAGCAGCGCTTCTAAGATGGCTTTCCAATTCACGATATCAAGCGTCATGAATCGTTTCACTCCCTATGATATAAATGTCTTCAAAGTTCCCTTCCTGCTCTAACATGATTTGATGACTTTTCATCAATTCGAGAACAGCAAGAAACGTCACGACAAGGTGTTCCTTTTGATCATGTTGAAATAGAGTCATGAAATTGGTTCGCTTTTTTGTTTTTCTTAAATGGTTCATAATCTCATTCATTTTGTCTTCAATCGGGATTTCTTGTCTTGTAATCTTTGATGGTGCTGGTTTCGTTATTTTCTTTCGGTTTAATACCTTTTGGAACGCACCTAACATATCATACACCGTTACGTGTAAATTTGTGTCCTTCGCTTCTGATTCTTTTGCAAATTCGCTTAAATCACTCGGTGGTTTTGTAAAGGCATTTTGCCTTTCTTCTTCGCGTTCCTTTAGTTCTTGTGCTGCATTTTTATACTTGCGGTATTCAATCAATTTGCCAATCAGCTCTTCTCGAGGATCCTCTTCCTCTTCGAGCAGGTCTTCATCAAACAGCTCTTCCTCTTGTTTCGGAAGAAGCATTCTGCTTTTAATACTGAGGAGAGTTGCAGCCATGACCAAATATTCACTCGCAACATCGAGCTCAAGCTCCCTCATCGTGTGGACATATAATAAATACTGCTCCGTAATTTTAGCGACGGGAATATCATAAATATCAATTTCCAACCGGTTAATTAAATGTAAAAGCAAGTCCAAAGGACCCTCGAACGAATCTATTTTCACCTGATATTCCAGCATCTTTTTCTCACCATTTCTACTGTCTTCTAAGTACCGTTTCACCGGCTAACCTTTAGTATAAGACAGGATAAAGCTCTCGTCCAATATAATTTCGGCCATGATGCCTTGGGCAAATCAAGAAAAACAGTGGATTCGCCCATACCAATAAGGGCATTTATACATAGAATACCATTGTAATCAGAACTGATGAAAAAGGAGGCCGTATCATTATGGGAGATGGCTATAACTTTGGCGGAGGATTCGCGCTTATTGTCGTGCTTTTCATCTTGCTGATCATCGTTGGCGCGGCTTGGGTTTATTAAAGAAACAGAGCGTCCTTTTCACTAAAGGGACGCTCTTTCTTCTTTTCTTTTCAATATGTTAGACTGAAAGTGGAAAAGGAGATGACCGCTGTGTATCCTGAAGCGTACGTGGCTTTTTTACACGAATTTCATACAACAAGAGATTATTTTGAGTGTCATGAAATTCTAGAGGAATATTGGAAGGAAGATCCCCCTAAGCAGCGCAAAGAATATTGGGTCGGGCTCATTCAGCTCGCTGTTGCCTTGTATCATCAAAGACGGGGAAATGGAAAAGGAGCAAAAAGGCTCATTTCTAACAGTCTTCATTTGTTAGAAGCAAACCGTTCAGTATTATCGAATCTCGGTCTGGATGATGAGGCATTTCTGATGCTTCTGAGAACGCTGAAAAAGAAAATGGATGAAGATATGCCTTATGAAAGTGTGATGCTGCCGATCAAAGATGATGCACTTCTTTCTTTATGCCAAGAAATGGCCCAAAAAGAAGGACTGCTTTTTGGACAGGAAAGCAACTTATCCCATACATTTTTAATCGAAAAACATAGACTCCGTGACCGGACAGATGTATTGCTGGAGCGAAAAAAGCAGATTGAACGTAAAAAAAGCAGAGGACTGTAGCCTCTGCTTTTACATGTGTGATATTTAATTTGATTCGCTGTGACACTTATGAAAGAAGCCTTGCGTTAATTCATTTGGAATGAGTGTTTTGGTTTTAAATATGTCTTCCACGGCTAAAACCATTTCCTTGCCGATTCCTTGATCACGATGGGATGGATTCACACTAATATGTTCGATTTGTACTTGGTCGTCTGTTTTCAACACACCAATAGCACCTACAATATCCTCGCCATCTTTCCATAGGAACAGCTGCCGATCTTCATCCATTTCATATGACTTCATCGTCTGCTGAAGCTGTTTGACGTCTTTCTCACCCGGCATAAAGGACAGGAGTCCCATGGCAATTTTTTCAAAAGACCTCTTGTAACGAATTAACATATATACCCCTCAATATTCAAATTATCCTAATTTCCAGCAAATGTCTTATGATTCATTTGCTCATCACACATTATAAACATTTTTATACCGTTTTTAAACTCTTTTTCACTAAATTAAGAGAACGTTCGATTGAGATTCGCCATTTCAATAGCAGCTGCAGCCGATTCACTGCCTTTATTTCCAGCTTTTGTACCAGCTCTTTCAATGGCTTGTTCAATCGATTCTGTTGTCAGTACACCAAAGATAATCGGTACCCCTGTTGACATTGCACTTTGAGCAATTCCTTTAGCAGCTTCATTACAAACGTAATCATAGTGAGTCGTTGCGCCTCTGATCACGGTTCCAAGTGTGATGACTGCATCATATTTTTTGGTTTCAGCTAATTTTTTTGCCATGTACGGGATTTCAAAAGCGCCTGGTACCCACACAACATCGATATCATCACCATTTGCTCCGTGTCTGAGCAATGTGTCTTCTGCTCCATCTAACAGTTTACTTGTAATAAAATCATTGAATCTCGCTACAACGATTGCAAATTTTAGTCCTTCTGCTACTACATGACCTTGTATTGTATTCATATGTTAATCATCCTTTTTTGTGATTTTTATTTTGTTTTGATAGTCGCTGTTTGATTATTGTTTAAATATGTCTGTAATGCTTCTATTGTCAGCATCTTTAAGTCATGCTGTTTTTGAATTTCCTTTAGTTCAGGGACGCGAGCCATTGATCCATCTGCATTCATAATTTCACATATGACACCCGCTGGCTCTGAGCCTGCCAGTTTAGCAAGATCAACCGCTGCCTCTGTATGACCTGGTCTTTCTAGTACGCCGCCTTCTTTTGCAATAAGCGGAAAAACATGGCCTGGACGGGCAAATTCGTCTGGTTTTGCGTCTTTATTTAACATGGCCAGCATGGTCGTGGAGCGCTCAAAAGCACTGATACCAGTCGTTGTTGTCACATGGTCGATGCTTACTGTAAATGCTGTATGGTGTGCATCTGTATTATGTTCAACCATTGGATGCAGCTTCAGGTGTTTGGCGATCGACTCATCGACTGGCGTACAAATGAGGCCTCTTCCATGTAAAGCCATGAAGTTAATCACCTCAGGTGTGGCATGCTCAGCAAGTGCCACAAAGTCTCCTTCATTTTCTCTGTCTTCATCATCCACTACGATAATGATTTCTCCTTGTTTAAGGGCATTTACTGCCTCATCAACAGAATGATACATACAATCGCCTCCTAGAATCCGTGCTCTTTTAGAAATGATGGGGTCAATCGAGATGGCTGTTTATCGCCTTGCTCTTTTGTTAAAAAACGATAAATGTATTTACCGATCATGTCACACTCTATATTCACGATATCCCCCATAGATTTAGTCGGGAAAATAGTTCCTTCAAGCGTATGAGGAATAATAGAGACTGTGACTTGTGAATCTCGCAAATCGAAAATGGTCAAGCTGACACCATCTATTGCGATCGAACCCTTTTGGGTGAGCATATCTGTGAGGGTCTTGTCCATCTTTAAATCATAGTAAATGGCATTACTCTTCTTTTCTATTCGGGTAATGACCGCCGTTCCATCAACATGGCCTGAGACAAAATGGCCGCCAAATCGTCCATTTGAGGACATGGCTCGCTCTAAATTCACTGGACTGCCTTTTGTCAGCTGATCCAGTGATGTCGATTTGACCGTCTCTGGCATGACATCTGCCGCGAACTGTCCTTTTGTAAAGCTTGTGACTGTCAGACATACTCCATTAATGGCGATACTGTCTCCGAGGTGAACATCTTCCAGCACACGGCTGCATGTAATGACAATTTCCATGGCATCTACTGACTTTTTACTTAATGACTGAACGGTGCCAACTTCTTCAATAATCCCCGTAAACATGTGATCCTCCCTTTCTTTTCATTTGTATTTCTCACTTTTTAAAAAAGCGATGTTAGGGACATGTGATCGATTGAGCACCTTCGTCGCTTTTTATGGTCCATACAAGGTAGATGAGGGATCACCTAATAAACACTGCATGCATCTATTAACAACAAAAACATACAGAAAGCCCCGGAAAAAATTCCGGGGCTGTGGTTTTTTTGCATCAGAAATAAGACTATGATCAACAAATATTTTTCGTTCATAGCTTTCTTTATCCTTCTCCCATCCAGACTTTCACTGTCGGCTTCAGCTTTTCACTGAATCAACCGTTAATAAATTAACGGGTCACGGGCTGTAAAGCATTTGCTTTATTACCGTCGGTCGGGATTTTCACCCTGCCCCGAAGGATACAATCGATATTTAGCTGTCCTTAGGGGCTATTATAGCGATCCTTGTTGTCAAATGCAACAATCAAGATTTCTTCAAAAAAAAAGCCTCCTTATAGGAAAGGAGACATGTTAATTTACGACTTTTACTACTTTTATCAGTCCATCTATTCTTTTTTCATTACTAAAGTAGGCTTTAATACGATCGCCTTTTTTCAGATCGGCCACATCATCTTCAAATTTCTTACCATTAAAAATGATTTTGGTGCCATTCTTTGCTTGACCGTAATATTCATCTCCATCAATTTTCGTAATGGTATATTCATAGATAGTGTAATCTTTATCATTATTTGTTAAGCTCTCGCCAATGGCTGTTGGCACATCTTCAATTTTCATGCCATTCATGTATAAATAACCTGCGCCTAAACAAAGCAGTAAAACAAATAAGATTGCCATTTTTAATTTAATTTTCCCCATATTTAGAACCTCCATCATCTGCACTTCGCCTATTTGTATGTTTTATTCCTTCTTTTATTGAAATAAAACCAAAAAAGCTGATTTTCATTAATGGTTACTTATATAACGATTCAGATGGCCCTTTGGTTCCACCTCTTAATCATTACATATGATACGAATATGCGTTCTTTATTAAGGGGGTCTTTTTCCTATTTATCAGTTCGTCCCACACGATACTACAGGCTTTTCGATTATATTCTTTTTTCGAGTGCGAATAAGTCTTCCTCTAACAATTGTGACCGCTGAACAGCGATGCTGCGGCTGTCGCGAACCCCTTGATTATAATAGTAGCTTCCAAGGTTTTTTGTGATAAATTCTAGTATATTAATGGCTGCTAATTCACCAATCTCTTCTTCTCGTTCTTCGGCAAAGTAACGCTGAATGGCCATCATCATTTGATTTTTTTCTTCTTTAGTGAGTGGTTTCAAAGTCTCCCCTTCTTTCTATTTTCTTCATTTGCAGCTGGATGTGCTTGCATTTCACAAATACGAATGTTTGTTCTCTTATCATATCATAAAAAAAGATTTTGTGCATGACTGCCCTAAAAGAAAAAGCGTATTTTGATGTAATGGATCAAAATACGCTTCACTATTTTGTCTGATTTTTTCACAGAAGCTTTCATAGCGTGTTATCCATTTTATTTTAAAATGGATAGGATCGTCGCTACAGAATGATCTACAAATGAACGCTCTGGACGTGACTTCATGAGGACGGTAAGCCCGATGAAAGAAACGACCAGTGTCTGTGCTAAGGCTTTAGCATTCAAGCCGCTTTCGAGCTCACCTGAGCGAATACCTTGCACGATCTTTTCTTCAAAAATAACCGAAAGATACATCTGATGCTCTCTTGTCAGAATTTCAAATTTCTCTTCGTGTGGAGCAAGCTCCACTATTGTATTAATGCAAAAACAGCCTTTACTTGGGCCATCTCCATATTCCTCTTCCACTACATCTGTCAATAATAGATGAAATGCTTCCTTTACAGATCGATTGTTTTGAAGTTTTGTTCGAATACGGGCTGCATGCTGCTTTGTATATGTGCGTAATGCAGCCTCAAATAATTCCTCTTTATCTCCAAAGGCTGCGTATAAACTTGGCCGCTGTATTCCCATTTTTGCAGTCAAATCGCTTAACGTTGTAGCTCTATACCCCTTTTCCCAAAAAAGCATCATTGCATCATTCAACGCTTTTTCCTCATCAAACTCACGCTGTCGAACCATCATCAATTCCTCTTTTCAACAATAAAATCCTTTCACGATAACAACCATCTATTTCTTTGTTTGTAAGTTTTCATTACCAATCGGTATATAATGATTGTATTTTATTCATGTAACATTGTCAATTTGTCTTTCTGATCTCCAAATCAACATAGAATAACCAAAATAAAATCTTGACTTTAAAACGTTTTGTTGGTTATTCTTAATCATAATCATTTTGTACCGATCAGTATATTATATTAAAAAGCTCAAAAAGAGGGGATGCAATGAATGGTTAAAGATAAAATGACTCACTATATGGCACTACTTTTTGCAGCAGCCTGCGGGATGGCTGTTGCAAACATATACTTCGCACAACCGTTACTAGATTCACTGGCAGCCGAGTTCGATATCACGTATTCATCCATCGGTATTGTCATTACGATTACTCAGCTTTGTTATGCGGCGGGGCTGCTACTGATCGTACCACTTGGTGATCTGTTGAATCGACGCCGGCTCATCATTGGTCAGATGCTTTTATCTGTGCTTGCCCTCATTCTAGTCGGCATCGCTCCTATCGTCACCGTCCTATTTATAGGATTAGCATTGGTCGGACTGCTCGCTGTAGTCACTCAGGTACTCGTTGCGTTTGCAGCAAGTTGGGCTGCTCCAGAAGAGCGCGGCCGTATCGTCGGCTTGGTGCAAAGTGGAATCGTCATCGGTATTCTTCTCGCCCGAACCTTTGCTGGTGTATTAACCGATTTTGCTGGCTGGAGGTCTGTATATCTTGTTTCTGCCGTCATCATGCTGATCCTAACTGGCGTATTGTTCCGAGTGCTCCCGCGTGATGACAGCAAAAGAGAGTCATTATCTTATGCTCATCTGCTTCGTTCAATGTTTGTATTGTTCATACAAGAACGAATCCTGCGCATCCGCGGGATTCTAGCTCTTCTGATTTTTATCGTCTTTGGTACGTTATGGACTTCACTCGTGCTGCCTCTCAGTACTGCGCCACACTCTCTTTCACATACTGCTATTGGCGCATTTGGTCTTGCTGGAGCAGCCGGAGCATTAGGGGCTGCTCGGGCTGGCAGCCTTGCTGATCGAGGTTTTGGACAGTTCACAAGCGGTATAGCCCTTGTCCTATTATTCATTTCATGGTTTTTCATCAGTTTGACTGAACATTCACTTATTGCCTTAGTCATTGGCATTATCATTCTTGACCTATCTGTGCAGGCAGTACACGTAACGAATCAGACTATGATTTTCACAGTGCGGCCTGAGGCGAGAAGCCGGCTTACGGCTGCTTACATGATTTTTTACTCCATCGGCAGTGCGACCGGTTCAATTGTTTCAACCAGCATATACGCAGCCTATGGCTGGAGCGGAGTATGTCTTTTTGGTGCCTCTATCAGCGCTTTAGCCATTTTGTATTGGATCATCACCTATCGCCTAACGAAACAAATCACATTTGACTCAGAAACAAAATAAAAAAACACCGCGATTAAGCGGTGTTTTGGATTACGCATCCACAACTTCAACTTTTTCCATGCCTTGGCCTTGCTCCATATCAAGTACAGCCTCGATACCAGATGTTACCTTGCCAAAAACAGTGTGAACACCGTTTAAGTGCGGCTGCGGGTCATGTACGATAAAGAATTGGCTGCCGCCTGTGTCTTTACCAGCATGTGCCATTGATAATGAACCTCTTTCGTGCTGATGTGGATTTCCTTCTGTTTCACATTTAATTGTGTAACCAGGACCACCCGTTCCATTGCCGTTTGGGTCCCCGCCTTGGCTGACGAAACCTGGAATCACGCGGTGGAACTTCAATCCATCGTAGAAGCCTTCATTCGCTAATTTTTCAAAGTTTGCTACTGTACCTGGAGCAGCCTCTGGGTAAAGTTCAAACTCAATTTTCTTTCCATTCGTTAATTGTATGTATCCTTTTTTCGCCATTTTTCACATTCTCCTTTCAGGTTAAACAACGCTCATTATAGCACATTTTCGGTGATGTTAAACATCCCCTGCTCTTCGATTGTCATTTACCTCTTAACTGATGATTGATAAAATAGGATTGCTTGATTCTTTTTTCCTCATAAAATGATATGTGACGAAATGACATGTCTTCATTTATTGGAAAAGGAACACATCTTAAAAAGAAAATTGAAACGTCGAGTCAATTTGTTACGTCTATATGATGGAGTGCATTTCTGTACGTGTACTCAAAAGCTGAGTTTCTCTTGAAAGAGGAACGCTTTCGACTTGAAGGAGGTCAACATGTTTAAAAAAATGATGCTTGGTATGATGGCAGCGCTCCTTTTCCTAATTGGTGCGCCAAAAGTCAGCTTAGCGGATGCAGCTGTCGGCGATGTCATCGTCACACTCGGGCAAGACTTAACACCAGCTGATCGACAAAAGGTGCTTGACGAGTTGAATCCACCTGAAAATGCGACAAAAATTGAAGTAACCAATAAAGAAGAGCACGAATATTTAGGAAAGTATATCCCTCGTTCTTCTATCGGGACGAGAGCATTATCATCTTCATCTATCACCATTGAGAAATCAGGTACTGGTCTGACTGTGGATACACACAACATCAAGACCATTACAGATGAGATGTATTTAAATGCTTTAATGACAGCAGGTGTCAAGGATGCCAAGGTTGTCGTCACTGCTCCATTTGAAGTATCTGGTACAGCCGCACTGACGGGCTTACTTAAAGCGTATGAAGTGTCAAGCGACAAAGCCATTCCAGAAGATGTGAAGCAGGTGGCGAACGAAGAGCTTGTGACAACTTCTAAATTGGGTGACTCCATCGGGAAAGACAACGCTTCTGCCCTTATTGCAAAAATCAAAGATGACATTGCAAAAAACGGTGTCCCTAAAACCACAAAAGAAGTAGAAGAAAAAGTCGATCAGGCGGCTTCTGATTTGAACTTAAATCTGACGCAGGATCAAAAAGATCAGCTTGTCTCGTTATTTGATAAAATGAAAAACATCAATATTGATTGGAATCAAGTAGGGTCTCAAATTGATAAAGCAAAAGACAAGATTACAAAATTCATAGAATCAGATGAAGGGAAAAACCTTCTTCAAAAGATTTGGGATTTCTTTGTCTCCATCTGGAACGCGATCGTCTCTGTATTCACTGGAGGAAAATAATCCATGAAAAAAAGCTGCCTGTACCCCAGGCAGCTTTTTTAATTAGATGATTTCACTTTTGATTGATACGGTAAATCAAGTTTGACAATGTCCTCATAGGTTTCACGCTCAACCACAAGCTGCGCTTCCCCGTCCTCTACAAACACAACCGCTGGGCGCGGAATGCGGTTATAGTTGTTTGACATACTATAGCCGTAAGCTCCGGTACAAAAGACAGCCAATAAATCCCCTTGTGATAACTCTGGCAGATCGATATCCCAAATGAGCATATCTCCGCTTTCACAGCATTTACCGGCAATTGAAACGGTTTGATCATGCGTTTGACTCATTTTATTGGCACTTGCCGCTTCATATTTCGCTTGATATAAAGCCGGACGAATGTTGTCACTCATTCCGCCATCTACCGCAACATAATCGCGGATGCCAGGTACGTGTTTTGATGATCCGATCGTATAAAGAGTCGTCCCTGCATCTCCAACGAGAGAACGGCCTGGTTCTATCCAAATCTCCGGCATATCAAACTCATAGCGGGCCACGTTCTTTTTCACAGCTTGGATTATTTTCTCGACATATTCTGTCGCAGGAAGTGGTTCATCCTCTTCTGTATAACGAATCCCAAAGCCGCCGCCTAAGTTTAACACTGTAGAAATAAAACCAAATGATTCTCTCCATTCATCCAGCTTCAAAAAGATTTTATCTGCCGCAAGGACAAAACCAGCCGTATCAAAAATTTGTGAACCGATATGACAATGAACACCTAAAAGCTCGATCACTTCTGAACGAAGCACTTGTTTCACCGCTTCATCTGCTTGTCCATTGTGAAGATCAAAGCCAAATTTTGAATCCTCTTGACCTGTCGTAATGTAATCATGCGTATGCGCTTCGACACCAGGTGTGATGCGGAGCAATACTTTCACTTTTTTTGACAGCTCTTGACCAAGCTGTTCAATGAGCTTCATTTCATAGAAATTATCCACAACAATACAGCCGATCCCATGCTCTAAAGCCATTTTTAATTCTTCTCTGCTTTTATTATTGCCATGGAAATGAATTTTTTCTACTGGGAAGCCAGCGCAAATGGCTGTGTGAAGCTCACCGCCTGAGACAACATCAAGAGATAATCCTTCTTCTTTAGCAAGCTGAAACATGGCGATGGAAGAAAATGCTTTACTCGCGTATGCTACCTGTGCTGTTAATTCTTCTTCTATAAATGCTTTTTGAAAGCTTTTTGCGCGCTCCCGTATTAAAGCCACATCATATACATAAAGTGGTGTCCCATACGTTTCAGCTAAAGAAACGGCATCAACACCACCAATTTCTAAATGACCGAGTTCATTTTGTCTGCAAGTGCCGTGTAAATACAATGTCATTCCCTCTTTCTCCGCTTCGGCTGAAAAAAGGCAGCTGCGTGAGCTGCCTTTTGCCTTGTCTCAAAGTTAAAAATACAATATCACAATCTTCAGCCACTTTCAATGAGCCTTAAGAATTTGGCGGAATTTTTGATCTGTTTTGAGGGTGAACGATGCTCGGTCTTACTTTTGAGCCAGGAACAGACGTCCGAATCAGCACTTGCCACAGAGCCTTCCCATTAAAAGGGAGGAACGGCCACATATAAGGCGTCTGCAATGAACGAATGGAAGTTAAATAAATGAGTAACAACGTAAAACCAATGATGAGTCCATTCAGCTTGAAGATCGCCACTAGTGCTAGGATGATGAGCCTGACAATCTTATTGGCGACACTCAGCTCATAGCTTGGCGTTGTAAAGGTACCGATCGCCGCCAGTGAAACGTATAAGATGACCTCTGGTGTAAACAAACCGACATCAATAGCGATTTGTCCAATTAAAACAGCCGCGATCAGTCCCATGGCGGTCGACAATGCGGTTGGCGTATGAATTGCTGCCATCCTTAAAAATTCCACCCCGAAATCAGCAAGGAACACTTGGAGAATCACAGGGATATGAGAAGGTTTGTTAAACCCAATATAGCTTAAATTGTCAGGCAGAAGATTTGGTTCAAGGATAAAAAGAAACCAAATCGGCAAAAGAAAGGTAGAACATAAAATGCCTAAAAAGCGTACCCATCTTAGGAATGTACCAACGGCAGGAGCCTGGCGATATTCTTCTGCATGCTGAACGTGGTGAAAAATAGTGGTTGGTGTAATGATGACACTAGGGGATGTATCCGTAATGATGATGACATGCCCTTCTAATATGTGGTTAGCGGCGACATCTGGACGCTCGGTGTAACGCACTAGCGGAAAGGGATTATATCCTTGCTTAATAATAAATTCTTCAATCGTTTTATCAGACATCGTCAGCCCATCAACCTTAATTCCTGATACTTCTTTTTCTATAATATCTACAAGATCTGGGTCTGCAATATCTTCAATATAGCAAACACAAACATCGGCTTTGGAACGCTCGCCTACTTTGAGCATTTTGTATCGCAGCTTTTCATCCCGCACTCTTCTTCGAATAAGCGCTGTATTTACAATAATGTTTTCAACAAATCCGTCTCTTGCTCCCCTGACAACCTTTTCTGTATCCGGCTCCTCAGGCATTCTGCCAGGATAACTTCTAACATCAATGATAAAGGCGTAGTTTTCACCTTCTACAACAACTGCTACAAGCCCGGACAGCACTTGATCCACCGCTTCATCCAGCGTTTCTACCTTGGAGACCTGCTGATTGACAAGGCGGTTCTCGACTACATGTGCAAGATCATCTGATTCTGGTTCGTTGTCATTGATTTCGATTAGTTCTTTTAATAAGTAGATGACATACTGCGTATCACACAACCCGTTTACATAGTAAAGCTGGATTTCCTGATCGTGTATATAAATTTTCCGAACACCAAGGTCAAAGCTGAGACCCATTCCGACATTTTCTTTGAAGTAATCTTCATTTTTCTTCGGGTCTCGGTACACGTTTACCTTGTCTTTCTTCATGGAAGCCACTCCTTTCTAATATTAATTCCACTGCTTTCATCGTGATTGGAGATCCCTTGCTCAGATCATCTTTCCGTCCCATCTTGCCAATATCTCCAATCCCGACAACGAACGGGAGATTGAGGGAGTCAAGACAATACACTGTATCCCCGCTCATTTTATGGGGCTCCATTTCGGGAAGACCGTGTTTGTCGACACCGTATTCTGTCAGTTCACCTTCCCGGTCAATGGAGACATGGACCTTTGTCCATTCGGCTTGGTGCGTCTTGGATGCAACTGCAATCGCGCCAATAACTTCGATTTCAGGGTGGCGTGCCACATGTTTCATCGCCGTCTCGCCTGTTCCTTCTCCGGTCAGTCCAGAATCATCAAACATCACAAAGACTGGATCATACGGCGTTTTTAAAATCATCTGAACAAGTTCAGGTCCTGTCCGTTTGCTTGGATTTCCTTTTGAGCTGGAAATACATCGTCCGCCGACGTTTTTAGCGGCGAGCTCAATGGTTTTGGCAGCATATATATCTCCGTCTGTCACTAAAATGACTTTCCGTCTTTGCCCCATATTCGGTTATCCTTTCGGTTTAAAGATCAGTGCGATAATAAATGAGAATAAAATCGCAGCTGATATTCCAGCAGAGGTTAATTCAAAAATACCGATACCGATGCCGATGAATCCATGTACATCTGCCTGGTGCATTGCCCCATGAAGCAAGCTATGACCAAAGCTGACGATTGGTACGGTTGCGCCCGCACCTGCAAATTCAATAAATTTATCATAAATACCGAATCCGTCTAAAATGGTACCTGCCACAACAAAAGTAGTCATGACATGTGCCGGCGTGAGTTTGAGTACATCTAGCAAAAGCTGGCCAATGACACAAATAAGTCCGCCTGCCACAAAAGCGATAAGATAATCCATTAGCTCTCTCCTCCTGCACGCTCAAATACGACACCGTGCGCAATGGTTGGAATGGTCTCTTTTTGCTGAACCATCATTGGGCTGAGTAGCGCCCCGGTTGCGACAACGAGTACTCTTTGCAGATTCCCTGCTTTCATTTCTTGAAAAATATGACTAAATGTCACAACAGCTGAACAAGCACAGCCGCTGCCTCCAGCGAATACGTTTTGATCGGGTGTATAGATGATTAAACCGCAATCATCGTGTTTTCGCCCAAGCTGGATGCCTTCTTCTTTCAGGAGATCCTTTAAAATCGGTGAACCAATGCCTGATAAATCTCCAGTTAAAATCAAATCGTAATCATCTACTGTTCTTCCTAAGTCTTCTAAATGCTGCTTGATGGTGTCTGCCGCGGCCGGTGCCATGGCCGATCCCATATCAAATGGATCTGTAATGCCGAGATCCATGACCCTGCCTACCGTTGCACTTGTAATTTGAATTTGTGAGGGCTCTTGGCTGATAATAACGGCTCCGCTCCCTGTTACGGTACTTGTTGCTGTATCTGGCTTTTGTCCGCCGTATTCGGTCGGGTTTCGAAATTGGCGTTCTGCGGTCGCATTGTGACTGCTTGTTGCTGCGATGGCTCTATTTGCAAAGCCACCATCAATGAGTGCTGACGCAATGGCGACCGATTCCATTGAGGTCGAGCATGCTCCAAATAAGCAGAGAAACGGGATCTTCAGCTCTCTTGCCACATAGTTTGCTGTGACGTTCTGGTTGAGTAAATCTCCAGCTAGCAACAGATCAATATCGCTTTTTTGCAAATTTGCTTTCGATAAAGCGGTTGATATCGCATCATCCATGAGCTTCCTTTCAGCCATTTCCCAGTTCTTTTGATCACAGTGCATTTCATCGTATGTTTTATCAATTAAATGTCCAATTGGACCTTCTTTTTCCTTAGGTCCTGCAGCAGTTCCTTCTGCATTGACATAAAGCTTGTGCTCAAATACCCAAGATTGTTTACCTGTTAGTTTCACCTTTCATTCCTCCTACGAAAACATCTTTTCCAAGATGTATCGAATGATCCCTACGATATATGCCGAGACGACACCGAACACAATGACGTTCCCAGCGAGCTTAAACATATTTGTGGCAACACCTAAAACAAGCCCTTCACTTTTATGCTCAAGGGCAGCACTTGTCATACTGTTAGCAAAGCCTGTTACCGGTACGGCTGATCCCGCTCCAGCAAACTGGCCGATTCTATCGTAAATACCGATACCCGTTAATAGAGAAGAAATTAAAATGAGGGTTGCCACTGTCGGGTTCCCTGCTGTCTTTTCGTTAAAATCAAAAAAGTGGATATAGAAATTCTGCAGCCCCTCACCTATCAGACAGATCAAGCCACCAACTAAAAACGCCTTGATGCAGTTGAGGACATAAGGAGGTTTGGGCTGATACGTTTTCACCTTAGATGGATAGTTCTCTTTTAAACTCGACACGTGTTGTTCCCTCCAATTTCTTAAATATAAATAAGCCAATGAAATAGTGAACCAAATATCTTTCCTAAGACGATGGCCATGAGCAGCAAAACAATTTTCCCGTCCATTCCAATTCTTTTCGTTAATATAGGAAGTACATTTAATACTTCAGTAAGTGCAGCTGCAAGCATGCCGACAAAGATGCCTGATAAAAGACCGACCGGTAGCGCCAGCCATTTGGTTAAATGCAGATGTATTTGACTTAAGGTGGCCCAGCCGCCAACAACCGCCCCGCTAATGACTGCCGCCTCGTACCCTTGTATGAAGCGCTGCGTTTTGGTTAATTGCATTAAGCGGGGAATGATGCCAAGCACTGTAAGAAATGCCACAAATCCTGCTCCGACTGTTAAACCGCCGCCAAGTCCAACGAGTACGACAAAAAGCCATTTACCGATCATGGATATCCTTCAATGTTTCTTTATTTTCATTGAGTGCGACATAATGATCGAGATCGAGCTGATATTTAAACATTTCCACTTCGAGCGGACTTGGTTCTTCATTTAAACGCTTTTTAAATACATGATTGAAAAACAAAATCATCCCAAGGCCGAGTCCAAAGCTATATGGAATTTGTAATAAATACGGATGCTCAACCGTTTTCCCTGTGATCATTTCATATAGGCGGATATGAACGAGCCGCATACTGACATCCTCGTGGAAATTCATAATGGCAAGCGCCGCTCCGACAAATAATAGAAGCCATACAAACACAAATAAAACGGGAGAAAGCTGGCGTTTGCCTGTATCAATTTCAACAATGGCCTCAGAGCCGCCAACGGTTTGAATGTCGATATCCGGCCACGTTTTTTTGATCGTTTTGACGACATGCATGATATCAAGAACGGCGATGTGACGATCCTTTTTGCTGACATGATACACCGGCATTTTGCTAAGCTTTTGCACAGCAAACTCATCACCAGTGATTTGGGCGACATCCTCTAAATAAATGAGCTGATCTATTCCGGTCTTGATTCGATGGCGCAGCCGAATAAAGATTTGTCCGTCCATCCAAGTCACTTCCTATACGAGGGGTTAAAAATAGTATGTGGTGAAAAATGGTTCTCATACTGATAGAACTTGATTTACCGGTAATTACCACACAAAAAAAGCCAGCCGAATTGGCTAGCTGTCTTTTTGATCCATTTGCATTTGGATTTGTTTTAAAATTTTCTTTTCAAGCCTTGAGACTTGCACCTGTGAAATGCCAAGTCTTTCTGCAACCTCAGATTGTGTCTGGTCTTTATAATACCTTAAATACACAATGAGTTTTTCCCTTTCTTCTAATTCCTTGATCGCTTCTTTCAGAGCAATTTTGTCAAACCATCTTTCTTCAGAATGATCGGCAATTTGATCAAGCAATGTTATCGGATCCCCATCATTTTCATACACTGTTTCATGAATGGATGATGGTGAGCGGACCGCTTCTTGGGCGAGGACGACATCCTCTGGTGTGATATCAAGGTATTCGGCAATTTCTTGCACGGTCGGCATTCTTCCATGAGACTTAGACAATTCATCCCTTGCCCGCCGGATTTTATTTCCAAGTTCCTTTAATGACCGGCTCACTTTAACCGTCCCATCATCTCGAATGAATCGCTGAATTTCCCCGATGATCATTGGGACGGCGTACGTTGAAAACTTTACATCATATGACAAATCAAATTTATCCACAGATTTCAACAGTCCAATACAGCCAATCTGAAACAGATCATCTGGTTCATATCCCCTATTTAAAAAGCGCTGAACAACGGACCAAACAAGACGCATGTTTTTTTCTACGAGGAGGTCTCTTGCTTGCTGATCACCGTCTTGGCTTTTTTTGATGAGCTCTTTGACTTCATCATTTGACAGCTGGGCTTTTTTAGCTTGCTTTTTTACCTCCACATCCATATGAGCAGCTCCTTTAATTACAAAGCGCTTTGCTTTTTGATAGATGCTTTGTTAAACGGATGGTCGTGCCCATTTCTGGAGATGAGTCCACCATGACATCATCCATAAAATTCTCCATGATGGTAAAGCCCATTCCAGAGCGCTCTAAGTCTGGTTTTGTTGTAAAAAGCGGCTGTCTTGCTTCCTCAAGATCGGTAATACCCATGCCTTCGTCACGGATGGTGAGATAGACGACATGATCATCTAATGTGACATGGATATGCACCTTGCCATCTGGATTCCCATCATAGCCATGGATGATGGAGTTTGTCACTGCCTCGGATACGACGGTCTTGATTTCTGTTAATTCATCTAAAGTCGGATCAAGCTGAGCGATAAACGCCGCGACTGTCACCCTCGCAAACGATTCATTTTGGCTTAATGCCGAAAAAGTCAGATTCATTTCATTTCTCATGACGCCACCCCCAATGTTTGCAAAGCCGTTTGCTCTGAAGGCTCCATACGAATGATTTTAAACAAACCAGACATATCAAATAACCGATTCACTGCTGGCGAGATGGCACAGACGACCATTTCTCCGCCGAGCTGCTTAATTTCTTTATATCTTCCTAAAATCACTCCGAGTCCAGAGCTGTCCATAAACGATAAATCAGCCAGATTCAGCACAATGTGGCGAATGTCCTCTGTTTCCAAATAATTCGTCACCTTTTGTCTCAATGTTTCTGCGGAGTGATGATCGAGCTCTCCTGTTAACCGAATGCAAAGTACGCTCTCTTTTACTTGAAAATCAATACCAAGGCTCATCTTTTTATTCCTCCTTGCTCTAATTTCGGATAAAGAGTGTTTCTCTTTTATATGAAGTAAATCCTTCACCATGACAAAACTAGTGACCATTCGTCACATTTAGATGTTCTTTTCTTTTTCCTCATAGCAAAAAGACTGCCCATTTCAGCAGCCTTTCGCCTTTTATTTCCATTTCACAAAATCAGCCATTGCTCGTTTGAAGAAAGTCCAAATGCCTGCCTTTTCCATTCCTTCTTTTGCTTCTACAGGACTTTCATGCAGCACTTTTCCGTCTTTTTTCAAGACGATCGTACCAAGTTCCGTTCCTTTTGAAAATGGAGCCTTGACATCATGAGACAATTTGATTTCTTTTTTGATCTGATCCACATTTTCGCCTTTTTTCGTTAGAAGGGAGATCGGTTCAGAAGTAACGAGCTGAATATTTTTCTTTTTCCCTTTGCTCACTTTGACCTCCGCCACATCTTGCCCTCGTTTGTAAAGCGGATGAGTCGTATATTGACTAAATGCGTAGTCCAGCATTTTGACTACCTGAGCGTTTCTGTCTTTCGGAGTGCTTGCACCGAAGACAACCGCAATGACGCGCATGTTGCCTTTTTTAGCAGATGCAGTTAAACAGTATTTCGCTTCGCCTGTAAAACCGGTTTTCACCCCATCGACACCTGGATAAAATTTAATCAGACGGTTTGTGTTTACAAGCCAGAATTTTTTATCTGTGTTTTGCCGTAGATAGTCTTCGTAGACACCTGTGAATTTGGTGATTTGTTCATATTTCAACAGCTCTTTTGCCATTATTGCCATATCGTGAGCTGTGCTGTAGTGGTCTTTTTCAGGGAGCCCTGTTGGGTTTTGAAAGACTGTTGAGGTGAGGCCAAGCTCTTTCGCCCTTTTGTTCATCTGCTCTACGAACTGTTCTTCAGATCCTGCAATATGCTCTGCCATGGCAACTGAAGCATCATTTCCTGACGCAATCGCAATGCCTTTCAGCATTTCTTTCACGGTCATTTCTTCTCCTGGTTCAAGGAAGATTTGCGACCCTCCCATGGACGCTGCATAGTCGCTCGTTCTGACCTTGTCTGTCATTTTCAGTTTACCGTGATCTATAGCTTCCATGATGAGAAGCATCGTCATGATTTTGGTCATACTTGCGGGTGCAAGCTTTTCATCGCTGTTTTTGTTGTAAAGCACCTTTCCCGTGTCACGTTCTATTAAGATCGCTGATTTGGCTTCGTGTGCCAATTCTGATGTTTGTTTTTCTCCTGGTTTTTCAATCTTTTCTTTTGCTGTCGCAGATGGTGAAACCATTGAGATAAGGATCATTAAAATAAACAATGCACATATATGACGTTTCAAGTGGCAGACCTCCATTATCGTAATCCTTTCTATTTTTTCCTCATACAGGCTGTTTTATTCAGAGATCGTATGATTGCAAATAAAAAAAGCCTTCTGCTTGGGTAGCAGAAGGCTTCTGGACACATGCTATGAAAGTTGTTTGACAATGTCTTTTACTAAATCAAGAAAACTTGCTTTCACTTTTTCCGTTACTTCGATCACTTCATCATGTGACAGCGGCTGATCCAAAATACCAGATGCCGCATTGGAAATGCATGAAATGCCAAGTACTTTGATTCCTGCATGACGCGCAACAATGACTTCTGGAACAGTCGACATTCCTACCGCATCTGCTCCAAGCGTTCTAAGGAAACGAACTTCAGCAGGTGTTTCATATGAAGGGCCTGTCATCCCTGCATAAACCCCTTGCTGTACAGATATACCTAAACGCTGGGCTGTTTCTGCTGCAAGTGCCAGCAATTCTTTATCGTACGGTGCAGACATATCAGGGAAACGAACGCCTTGACTGTCATTTGGGCCAATTAATGGATTGGTTCCCATCATATTGATATGATCTGTGATCAGCATGAGGTCTCCTGGACGGAATGAAGTATTCACTCCGCCGGCTGCATTTGTGACAATGCATGTTTCAATACCAATTTCTTTCATCACACGGACAGGAAACGTCACTTGCTTCATATCATACCCTTCATAGAAATGAAAACGTCCTTGCATCGCGCAAACGACAGTGCCTTTCAGCGTTCCGATCACGAGCTGCCCTGCATGTCCCTCTACTGTTGAAACAGGGAATCCGGGAATATCTTCATATTTTATTTTGATTGGATTTTCAATCTCATCTGCTAAAATGCCAAGCCCTGATCCTAAAATCAATCCAACTGTTGGTACATATGTCGATGCTTGTTTAATATATGCCGCCGCTTCTGAAAACTGTGCTCCCACGAGATTTCCCCCTATTTGAGTTTAGATAAAAAGCTTGTTCCGTATTTTGGCATCGCTATCTTGAAATTATCGGCAACGGTTGCCCCAAGATCAGCAAATGTTTTTGCTGTTGGCAGTTCATTTGCTTCCTGATGCTTTTTGCTGTAAGCAATGAGCGGAACGTATTCTCTTGTATGATCTGTTCCGTGATGAACCGGGTCATTTCCATGATCTGCTGTGATCACAAGAAGATCATCCTCTTTCAACAGGTCAAACACTTCAGGAAGACGTGCGTCAAATTCCTCTAATGCTTTTCCATAACCCTCTGGATCTCTTCTATGTCCGTAAAGAGCGTCAAAATCAACAAGGTTCAAAAAGCTGAGTCCTGTAAAGTCTGTTTTAAGTGTATCGACCAGCTTGTCCATTCCATCCATGTTCGATTTTGTTCTAAGAGATGATGTGATTCCTTCGCCGTCATAAATATCAGAGATTTTTCCGATCGCAATGACATCGAGCCCATCATCTTTGAGTTCATTCATAACTGTACGGTCAAATGGTTTTAACGCATAATCATGACGGTTTGGTGTTCTAACAAAAGCATCAGGCTCTCCGACAAACGGACGAGCGATAATCCGTCCAACCATATATTTTTCATCTAATGTGAGTTCACGGGCAATTTCACAAATACGGTAAAGCTCATCTAATGGCACAACTTCTTCGTGCGCAGCAATTTGCAGCACAGAATCCGCAGATGTATAAACGATTAAATCGCCTGTTTTCATGTGCTCTTCGCCAAGCTCATCTAAAATTTCCGTACCAGACGCAGGTTTATTTCCAATAATACCTCGGCCAGTTTTTTCTTTTAATTCATTTAATAGTTCATCTGGGAATCCGTCTGGAAAGACTTTGAACGGTGTGTCTATGTAAAGACCCATGATTTCCCAATGCCCTGTCATTGTGTCTTTACCATTTGATGCTTCTTGCATTTTTCCATAATACGCAAGCGGTTTTTCATCCGCTGGAATTCCTTTGATTTCTTTAATATGACTCAGCCCAAGCTTCGCCATATTCGGCATATGAAGCCCGTTCATTTTTTCAGCAATATGTCCAAGTGTATCTGCACCTACATCATTAAAATCAGCAGCATCTGGTGCTTCCCCAATCCCTACTGAATCCATTACGACGAGGAAAATGCGTTTATACTGATAATCAGGCATTAAAAAGCGCCTCCTTCAATATTCTTGTCTTTTGACCTTACAAACAGTAAGAGGTCAGACATCTCAAGTATAAACCGTTTACAAGCCAGTTGACAACCATAAACGGTGTAAAGATGAAAAAGCATGACACCCGTTCATCGTGTCATGCTTTACTTATGCCCTTGGATGGAATTTGTGATACACATCTTTCAGTCTTGTTTTCGTCACATGTGTATAAATTTGTGTTGTTGAGATATCGGCATGTCCGAGCATCTCCTGTACAGCTCTTAAGTCCGCACCGTTTTCAAGCAGGTGTGTAGCAAATGAATGTCTGAGCGTATGAGGCGTCAGCTCCTTTTGAATCCCTGCTTCAATGGCTCGTTTCTTTAAGTTCTTCCAGAAGCCCTGGCGCGACATTTTTTTCCCGTGATGATTGAGAAACAGGGCATCGGACGGCTGTTTTTTTAACAGCTTGCTTCTTCCCTTTTCGATATATTCTTCAATTGCGCTTGCGGCAGCTTCACCGATTGGCACAATTCGCTCTTTTCTTCCTTTTCCAAAACAGCGGATAAAGCCCATTGTGAGGTGCACATCGGCAAGGGTCAGATCCAGCATTTCACTGACGCGAATGCCTGTTGCATATAAGAGCTCAAGCATTGCTTTGTCTCGGTAGTCAAAGGGAGTGTGCTGATTTGGTGTATCAAGCAGTTTTTCGACCTCCCCTAATGATAGAACTTTCGGTAATGTCCGCTCTGTTTTTTGCGTTTCAATGTTCCATGACGGGTCATCCGTTGTCACTTTTTCCCGAAGCAGAAATTGATGAAAGGAACGGATCGATGATAGATGCCGTACAGACGTTTTACTCGATTTCCCTTCCTCTTTTAACTGCTTTAAATAATGAATGATATGCAGGCGCGTGACATCGCTAATATCCGTCAGCTGTTCATGTGTCATTAAAAAAGACAAGTAGTTCTGCAAATCTCTTTTATAAGAAACAATGGTATTTTCAGAGAGTCCTCTCTCTACGGTCATAAAATGAATAAAGTCGGATAATTGATCGTTCAATGATTTCTACTCCCCGTTTTGATAAAAATAAATCAATCGGTCTTGCCAATTGTCTTGATTCGGCTGATCCATTTCCATCACTTTAATTGCTGCACCCTCTGGTTTATCATAACGATGGTAGCTTTCATATTCTGAATTTATCCATATCATAGCATAATAGAACAGGACGGTAAAACCTGTGAACAAGATAAATACTTTGATCACTTCACCTGTTGTTTTGAGCCATTTTCGCATGATCTTCAAGTCCTTTCTCACCTTCTCATTACTTCAGCATATGCCAGGTAGGACAAGGAATATACAGCGAAAATGCAAAAAACCTCTTCATCTTAAATGAAAAGGTTCCAATTCGGATTATTTGCCGGATTCATCATCATGACACCGGTGGCAAATACCATGGAATGTCAATCTATGATCCTTAATTTTAAATTTCCAGTCACGTTCAATAATCTCTTCGACATCTTCTAATAAATCATCTTCTATCTCATCGACTGTTCCGCATTCCATGCAGACAAGATGGTGATGGAAGTGAGCGGCTCCTTCTTTGCGAAGATCATATCGCGAAACGCCGTCTCCAAAGTTAATTTTATCAACAACTTTCAGTTCAGTGAGCAATTCTAACGTCCGATAAACAGTAGCAAGACCAATTTCAGGAGACTTCTCTTTTACGAGGAGGTATACATCTTCTGCACTTAAATGGTCTTCTTCATTCTCAAGCAGTACTCTTACTGTGGCTTCACGCTGTGGCGTGAGCTTGTAGCTGGAAGAATGAAGCTGTTTCTTAATTCGATCAATCCTATTTTCCATTGACTTTCCCTCCTACGCCACATTACTTGATCATTATATCAAATGATGTGCTGAGAGCCAACTATAATCATTTTAAATTGATAAATAAATTGATTATTAATTAATAACAATTATAAAATAATACCTGCCAGCTTTTTCATCAGCATGAATGATATGTACGATTCAAAAAAAGATGAAAGTGCAGCAAGCGCTAAAATCATCAGCAGAACCGATGCATACCGGCCAAACCACTGGACGGGTGCTTGACTGATGGTTTTTTTCATGAAGAGCTGTCCAATGAGACGGATGGAAAACGCAATCGCACAGGTGCCAATCACTAAATAGGCTGGAATAAGCAGAATGTTTTGCGGAAGCACCGATACAAACGAGAGAAAAAATCCACTCAGCCCCATTTGATTCACGAGAAAACCAACAGTAAATCCAACAACAATTCCTTTTAAAAAGATCATGAGAAAGATGAGCGGCAGACCAATGATGGATATTCCCAGTATCCACATAAGGCCTAAATATTTCATATGATGCAGGAAGCTTTGTAAAAACATTTCTTTTGATTCTGCTGCTTTCTCATTCGTCAGCTGACCAAAAAATTGATTTAAATAATAGAATAAATCCTCTTTCTGGCTGAATGTCATGCTATTGACAATGATGGCACCGAAGATCACACCCATTAAAAAGAGTACAGAGACAAATAAATAAATCGAGAGATGATCTTTTACGTGCTGAAGAAGATGCTCCTTCCAAGACTTTTTCCGCATGTGTCTTCCTCCCAAATCGTAAGGTTACTAGATTCTATGAGAGAGATTACGAAACATGACAGTTTTATTGAAAGAAAAAAGAGAAAGCAGCCTGCTCACTGCTTTCTCTTTTTCATTTATCGTGCGGCTTTTTGTACGTTCACAAGCCCGGCACCGTAATAAAAAGGTTCTCCAAGTTTTGACGCCGTTTTTGACAGTCTCTCACGCACTTCATCGTTAGTCAGATTCGGATGTTTTGATAGAATGACAGCCGCAGCGCCCGTTACATGCGGTGATGCCATTGACGTTCCACTCATGTAGCCATATTCGTTATGAGGAATGGTGCTCAGCGTTGAAACGCCTGGTGCTGAGACTTCCAGTTCTTCGCCAACAGATGAATCAAAAGCTCTTTGCTTTTTTTGGTCAACAGAGGCAACAGCCATCACGGAGCTGTATTTAGCCGGATAGTCAATCGTATTGAGAGAGCCATAACTTCCTTCATTCCCTGCAGAAGCCACAATGAGAATCCCTTTATCATACGCTCGATCTACCGCTTCTTTCAGCGCCTCAGATTCACTTGCTCCCCCCATACTAATATTGATGACATCCATGTCATTCTCAATGGCCCATTCAATCCCTTTTATGATCCAGCTATAGTAGCCGTCACCATTTTCATCTGCCACCTTGACAGCATAGATAGAGGCTTTTGGCGCAACACCAACGACACCTACCTTATTATCTAAAGCGGCAATTGTCCCTGCCACATGCGTCCCATGTTTATGCGGATCTACAAACGGATCAGACTCTGTCGGTACAAAGCTCACCCCGCCGGTGACATGTAAATCCTCATGTTTGCCGTCGATACCGCTGTCTAGAACTGCTACTTTGACATTCTGTCCAGCGTATCCTTGTTTATGTACCTTTTGTGCTTTGATGCTTTTGATGCCATATGGAACAGTTTGACTGCTTGTTTTTGCTTTTTGGTCTTCCTCAATGAAGGTCACTTCTTTTGCTTCATTCAGTTTCTTTTTCGATGTCTCATTCAACGACACTTTCATCATATCTATTTGCTCTATGGATTCTTTCACATGCCCGCCAGCTTCTTCTACAAGCTGTTTTTGTATTTTGTCTTGAACGGAAGAAGAAAAGCCGATCATGTACTCTTTTTTTGCTTGTTCCTTTGCAGAAATATCTGACGCGCCAAACATGACCGATGCCACAAGCACACTTGCCCAAAGCCCTGCTCCAAATGACTTGACGTTCACAATACTCACTCTCCCTTTCGTTTCTTTTTGTCATTTAACTACATTTTTAGACAAAAAGAAACGACCGTTTGTCCTATTTTTAAAAATTTTTCCATTTATTTGATCTAGTTGTCACAAAAAAGCAAAATAAAAATGCTTATGATCCTCTTGATAGTGATCATAAGCATTTCGTCCTTTATGTTTTTTCATCATGTGCTGCAAGACTTCTTGTTTTGTTTTTGTCTTCCTTTCGTGTGTGCTAAAATGCGGCATGTTTCCTCTCGACAGTTCTGGATTACGGCTGTGCTGTCTTTGGATATGCTCTCGTTTTTTCTTTGCTTTGCTTTTTCCCATTTGGCAAAACCCCTTTCGTTGACGTTATGATACACGATGTTACATAAAAAAAGATAGACGTAAATACGTCTATCTTTCTGTTTTTACCATATCAAGATGCGGAATCCCATCTTCATCATAAACATCTGAGACGGCCTTGAAACCAAATGATTCGTAAAATGACTTCAGGTAGGATTGCGCCTGTATTTTGACACTTGTTTCACCTAGTTCACTAAGCTTTTCCAAAGCCTTGATGAGCAGCATCTTTCCATACCCTTTTTTCCGGCCGGCCTGCGTCACAAGAACGCGGCCGATGGACGCCTCTTTGTACACGATCCCGTTTTGAAAAATTCGGCAATAAGCCACAATGGTGCCATTCTTTTTTGCGATGAGATGAATTGCTTCTTGGTCCCTGTGATCAATTTCAGGGTAAGGGCATGTTTGTTCTACAACAAACACGTTGACTCTTTCCATAAGAATCAAGTAAAGATCCTCTTTTGACAATTGTTCAAACGTTTGACATGTCCATTTAATGTGACTCATGATTGATATCCACCTTACCGTACACTCCGCCTCCACCAGCGATTAGTCCGACTTCGCCCTTTCTTGCTTTGATGATGTAGCCCGCTGTCTTTTCTGGCAAAACGGCTTTTAGTTCTTGTTCTGTTGCTTGATGCAGAATATTCATCTCTGTGTGAAACACGGCTTTTAGCTTCTCCAGCGTTTTAGGTCCAACACCCGGAATAAACTGGAGCGGGAGCTGATGAACATAAGGAGGTCTCATTCTTTTTTCACTTTCTTGGTCAGCAAGCTCTTTTAAACGCTCACTTACTCCTTTTGTCATCCGGGTATGTCCGCATTCGTGGCACTCTTCCTGATCTGATGCGTGAGGTCTTACCCCGCATTTCTCGCAGGTCGTATGATAATACTTCCCAAGCCGCGGAGCAAGTCCATAATTTCCTGTGACAGCTCTACCATCTTTTTCTTCAAGGGCTAGCTTGAATTCGGCAAAAGAGGCATGATCCATTTTGATTTTTGTATATTCTCGCGCGATTTTCCCTAAAGAATGAGCATCTGAATTCGTTAAAAAGGGATACCGGTTCAGCTCACTCAGCCGGGAAGCCATTGACGTATCACAGCTAAGACCAAGCTCAACAGCATCAATAAGATCAGGGTCAAATACTTCCGTTAAAGAAGTGTTCACCCCTTTGCCGTATAGACTTTTATGCGGCGTAAAAATATGAGCAGGAATAAACAATCCTCCTAGCTCCTTTACTTTGCGCTGAAGTGTTTTCCCATCAACATAGAGGCGCTGTGAACTCAAATGCACATTTTTCATATGAAGCGAAAGCCATGCGGAGAACTCAGACATTTTGTGTAGTGTGGGCATAAATGCCAGCACATGAATCGGACCTTTTGAATGGTCATCATTGATCTCTAATTCACTGCCTAAAAGCAGCACTGTCGGTCCAAATGATAGACCGCCGTCATTTAGTTCCGTGTACCGGCCTTCCTCTACACCCTCTATTAACTCTTCTAAGACTTCTGGAGATTGTGCATCTATCACACCAATCATCCCCATCCCTTTACTTTCTGCTGCTTCAATGAGAATTTGGTCAATTGTCAATGACCTTGCACCTGTAATTTTGACAGCTCTGCCTGTTCTTGTTCTGCCAATATGAATATGGATGTCTGCAAAAAATTCCTTCATTTTGTTGACTCAAGTACCTCTTGCAGTTGTAAGTATTGAATGGCATAGGCTGTTTTTGCATCGTAAATATGCTGCTGTTCAATGAGGTGCAAGGCTTCTTCTAATGAAACTTCCATTACTTCGACAAATTCATCTTCATCCAGCTCTCTTTTTTCTTCAAGCGGAACTAGCTGATCGGCTAGATAAATGTGAACAATTTCATCTGCAAAACCAGGTGATGTATAAAAGGCCGTCAGCTTTTGAAGCTGCTGAGTTGTATATCCTGTTTCTTCTTCTAATTCTCTTAATGCTGTATGTGCCGGCTCTTCCCCTTTTTCTAGTTTTCCAGCCGGAATTTCAACGATGGCTCTCTCTAGTGCTTTACGGTATTGTTTGACCAAGATGATTTTATTTTCGTCTGTACGTGCAATGACAGCTACTGCACCAGGATGTTTAATGATTTCGCGTTTGCCTTGTTTTCCGTTAGGCAATTCTACATCTTCAAGTACCAAATCAATGATTTTTCCGTTGTATAATTCTTTCGACGATAATGTTTTTTCTTCAAAGTCCTTCAATTTTGTCAGCTCCTCGTTCTACTTTCACTTTTTACTTCATTTATTTTAACATAGATGATTTAAGAGAAGCGAAAAGCGAAACGCTTGCTTCAATGCGCCATTTGAAATCACCTAGCTTGAATTCCTGATTTTTTTCACTTAATGTGAAAGGATAGGAGTGTGATGGAATTGAAAAAAAGACGAATTGGCACCTCAGATCTTTTAGTGAGCGAGGCGGCACTAGGATGCATGTCTCTTGGGACTGATAAAGAAAAAGCGCTCTCTTTATTAGATGAGGCCATTGATCTCGGAATTAACTATTTGGATACAGCCGATTTATATGATTTTGGGACAAATGAGGAAATTGTTGGGGAAGCCATCAAAAATAGACGGCAAGATTTGATTTTGGCGACAAAAGGCGGCAACCGCTTTGAAAAAGGCAAACCAGGCTGGGACTGGGACCCTTCAAAGGCGTACATAAAGGAAGCAGTAAAACAAAGCCTCAAGCGGCTTCAAACAGATTATATTGATTTATATCAATTGCATGGAGGCACGATTGATGACCCCATTGATGAAACGATTGAGGCTTTTGAAGAATTAGTAGAGGAAGGCGTTATTCGCTATTATGGCATTTCATCTATCCGCCCAAATGTCATTAAAGAATATGCCAAAAAGTCCAATATCGTAAGCGTGATGATGCAATATAGCTTACTCGACCGCCGCCCGGAAGAATGGTTCTCTCTTCTTGAAGAACAAAGCATTAGCGTCGTCGCAAGAGGCCCTTTAGCGAAAGGATTATTAACTGAAAAACCACTTTCTCAAGCAAGTGCAGCGATTCAAAAAAACGGCTATCTTCAATATTCATTTGAAGAGCTCCAGCAGATCATTCCTTCTTTAAAGAAAGTCGCTTATGACCTGTCCCTCACCGAACTGTCCATTCAATATGTACTGAAACATTCTGCGGTCAGTTCCGTTGTATTTGGCGCGAGCTCGGTGGATCAGTTAAAAGAAAACATAGCAGCAGCAAATGCACGTTCTTTAAGTGACCAAGAAGTCAAAGCAGTAACTTACTATACAAAACCGTTTGTGTATGAAGCGCACCGATCCTAATAAGAAAAAATCACATCATTTGATCTCGTCAGAATGTAGAAAAACTCATGTTTTTCTACATTTTTTTATGTTTTTCTCTATATAAAATAAGGAGGGGCTAAAAGCCCCGTTGTCTTATCTTGCACTTTCGTAATATGCATAATTTCCAGATTTGCCTTTAAGATAAAATGTGGTACCAAAACGACTGAAACTATTTGCAAAAGAACCATTATCTGAATGCATACATAATCGATTACTTGCACCTTTAAAAGGAGTTACAGAACAATCTACAATTGAAGTAGCCTTTGTACTCACATCTGCATTCGTTAACTCATTTGTTGCAAGAGCTTGTCCAGAAACAGGTAAAAGCAATCCTAAAGATAAAGCGACTCCAGCCATTGTTTTTCTCAATTTCATGTGAATCATCCCCATTCCCAAATTTTGTAACACATCTTCATTATAAGAAGAACGACCCTCTACCAAAAGGGTCTTAATAACCATATTTTCAATAAAAAGGAATTTAAATAAATCAATACTCACCTTTTTATTTCTGTTTCAAACATAAGTTATGGGATTTCGTTTAAAAAATCATACTGTCTCGATTCTGAAATGAAGTGATATGAAGGGGGCAGAAATGCTTTTCTCTTTATGGACCTATGTTTATTCTCTGTGGATCTATCTCAAGGATGATGACATAAAAAAAGGAAGCATCATTGCTCCCTTTTTAGCTTTTATACTTTCTCCAGTCTAAATGGCTTTCATCTAGCAGCTCTGAAAAGCTTTTGTTTTTTTCTTTTTCTTTCTGCTGCCGAAGGAGATCTTGTCGTTTTTGTTCTTCTCTTTTTTCTGTTTCAACGGCGAGGTTCTGTTTCATTTGAAGAAGCTGCTGTTTGACATCGTCCTTTATGCCGTCCTTTAATTTCGCTTGATCCTGCTTGGTCTTTTTCATTGTGCCTCTCTCCTTTTGACTTAGTGTATCATCCGTTTTATTTTCTGAGCAAGAGGCACGCCAATCTACCAAGATGTGGTATGATCGTCATAGAAAAAACTCCGGAAAGGAAGAATTGGCTAGATGAAGAAATGGATTGCTATATTTGCCTTCATATTATGTCCACTCGCTGTCATCAGCATTTTTTTCACCAATAAAATGATGTATATTCGAAAATTAACGGATGAAGAGCTCATCAAACGAGAATCAGATGGAGGCCATTATCATCACGAGGAATTTCAGGAGCTTAAGAAAGAGAAAGTGTGTATTCCTTCAGCATTTGGTTATAATCTACATGGCTATTTTGTGCCGCATCCTCATACAACACGCACAATCGTACTTTGCCACGGTGTGACAGTCAGTTTGATTAATTCCGTTAAGTATATGAAATTATTCCAAAAGCTCGGATGGAATGTGCTGCTTTATGATCATAGAAGACACGGAATGAGCGGCGGGAAAACCACGAGTTATGGATATTATGAAAAAGAAGATTTAGCAAAGATCGTAAAGTGGCTCAGACAAAGACTCGGAGAAAGTGCCATCATTGGGATACACGGAGAATCAATGGGTGCAGTCACGACCTTGTTATATGCTGCGAAGCCGGAAGCAACCGCCAATTTTTACATAGCAGACTGCCCTTTTGCTTCTTTTGAGGACCAGCTTCTGTATCGGTTAAAAACAGATTTTCGCCTTTCAGGGCAATGGATTCTTCCACTAAGTGATCAAGTGTTAAAATGGCGGGACGGATACCGCATCCGGCAAGTTTCCCCTCTTGATGTGATCGATCATGTGAAAGTACCTGTACTTTTTATTCATAGCCGCCATGACGACTATATCCCCTGTGAGCAAAGTCAGCAGTTATATGCACGTAAAAAGGGTGACAAACAGTTGTTTATTGCGCCACACGGTGCGCATGCAATGTCTTTTAGCGAAAATAAGGAAGCTTATGAGCAAGAAATTCAAGCATTTCTTCAAAGATTTGAATTGAATGAAAATAAAAGAGGAGAATGAACAGCAGTTCGTCCCCTCTTTTTGAGCTAACTTATGCGATAGTCACCACTGTTGTATGGTGTCTGCCCGCAAGCTCCATATGGCTCTCTTCCGATTGCTGCTGACTCATGACCGATAATCCTGCAGTTGCTGCCAATAAAAGAACTATCAAACTCGTTTTCATATAAATGACCCCCATTTTGAATTTTTGATATGGCTTGAATTTTCCTTTCGTAAAACCGGGTAGATACTTCAAACAGTCCAAGCTCATTGTAATAATGAGCCGCATCAAGTGCCAATTCCTCAATATCTGGGTATAAGCGCTTGTCCTCGAGCAGGTCTAATGTATCGTCTATGATTGTTATGTCTGCATCAACGTACAATGCTTTTAAGAACTGAAATTTGCAGATGTAAATTTCATCTTCTAATTCACAGGCCTTCATAATACCTTGTTGATAGAGGGTTAGCGACTCTTCTATTTGTTTTTGTTTAAACAGGATTTGTGTCAGCATAAATAGTGGGTCTAGAGAGCGATTAAGATGGGTTAAATTCTCCTTTTCAAACACTTCAATAGAGTCTTTCAGATAACGGCTTGCTTCCGCAAGATCGTTCATTTGATAATAACAGTTACCTAAGTTGAAAAGGGCCGAACCTATGACTCGAGGGTTTCCAATTGAGCGTGCTCGATTTAGAGCATTTTTAAAGTAGGGCAATGCATGTTCATAGCATTTCAAATCATCATAGTTTGCACCAATGACAAATTCACAGTGGATGATTCTCAGCGTGTACGTTCTGTAGGCAGAATACGTATCTAACGCTTGCAAGGCATAGTGCATCGAAAAGTGGGTTTGTTTCATGTGGTAGTAAATTTCTGCTAATTTAAAGTAAAATTCTGCTCTTTCTATATCATCTGATATGAGATTGAGCTTTTTTTCTGCTGAGCGGTAATAAGCAATGGCACTTAAGTAATTTCTCTGTTCAAATTCAAACATTCCTGTGAAAAAATGAACATAGTATTCAAGCATATCCGTTAATTTCGTTTGTGAATGTTCGATCGTTTCTAGCAAATTCTTAATCTCTTCATCATTCGAGGCTTTCTTTGCCGGTTCAAAATATTCAAGCATTACCTTGTGGCGAAAATCCATCAGCTGGTAAAACAATAACAAGTTTTGATCCTGCTCCATTTCGAGGATTTCCTGCTCGATCTCCGCCTTCAGCTTCTCTGCTTTCATCACATGAAATCCGCAAATCTGCCTATACCATTCGTTTATTTTGATTCCAACCTGAGGCGATGACAGCTTGAGCTTCAATTCACTTTAGCACCTCCCTTCTCATATACGATACATGTTGTATTCTATCACATTTCCTCGAATGGAAGAAATATGAAATGTCATTTTTCGCAAAGTTTTCGGTATCCCGCAATAAACACTGCGAATGCCTATTTTTCGGCATTTACAGCCATTATTTTTTTATTTCCAGCTTGCTCATTTTGTCGAATTGTTTGTTGAAAAACTGCTTTTTTCGCTTCAAAAGATCATTTTTCAGATTAGACAACCGTGCCGTTTGATGAGATGATGAACGCACGAAAAAAACCCTTTCGAAAAAGGGCTTTTATAATACATCTGTTACTTGGTCCATATTCTCTTTGATCCAATTGACAGCTAATTCGAGCGTTGGAAATTCTTCCGTTTCAAATGTGACTTCATCTTGAAGAAGCCAAACGTCCTTTTTCACCGAATCCATTCCACCTATTGACCAGTGCAAAAGGCTATAGGGATGATTGTTATTTAAAAACGACACCCATGTTTTATTTTGTGCCGTATTTTGTATCACTTTTAGCTTTTGATCCACTACATTTCCACCTTACTTTACAAGTATACCCATTCTCGGGCTGAGTATTTGTTGAGGACTTTTCAACATGAGTGTGTTGGCTTTTTCATTAAAATCAATCGTCATTTCCTCGTCAAAAAAGACCTTTTGTGCTGTGTGTATGTACAGCTTAAAGAGCTGATTATGCTTGAGCTCTTCCCATTCGCCTGTTCTTTCACCTGTGAGCCAAATCATTGGGACACCGCTTACCGCACAGCCGCACCCATCTGAATCATATCGAAGGAGCAGTTCTTTTGTTTCATGCGCTGCTTGTTGTTTTGTAAGGAACTCTGCTGCTGGTTCTGTTATATGAATATACATGCCGAACATCCTTTTTTCGTTGATTGTTACATTGTAACATATCAGTCATTAATTAAACATGTTCACGTCCTGCCAGCTCTTATGTCTGATCGTTTTTCTTTAACTGCTCTGACCAATTGTACGCTTCTTGTTCAATTTCTTTAATGAGCCCATCTTTTCCTTTCATATAACTTGCCATATCTTCAGGATATGTTTTTGCCAATTGACGCTTTTTATCGGCATAGGCTTTGGCACGATCAGGTGCAGCTTTTAAATAATCTCGGAACACCAAATGCCTTTTTACATCATCATGTCCAGCTTCATAGGCGTGAACGTGATGTGTTCGATTCAAGCCGCCTTTTCTAAAAAAACGTCTTCCCTTGAGTCCATTTTCTCCGAGAGGTTCATATCCAAGCTGACGAAACAGGTGGTTACATTCATCTAAGCGACTGATATGCTTCACCTCTAGCAAGATATCAATAATTGGCTTAGCAGCCATTCCTATGACTGACGTACTGCCAATATGGTGGCCATATACCCAGTTGTCGCCAACTATCTTTTTCAGCTTATCATGCTCATCTTGAAATTGTTTTGGCCAGCTCGGTTGGTATTCAATCACTTCCACTTTTCGAAGCATCAAACGTTCCATCTTTGTTAACATCAGATTGTTTTCCACCTGCAAACGATCCTTCTGTTTAAACCCTAGTTTTTCATAAAGCTTGATTGCTGGTATATTCGCTTCAGCTGTTGTGAGCTCAATTGTTTTTTGATGCTGGATGATGGATTGCAGGAGCGCTGTCCCGATTCCTTGATTGACATGATGTGGGTGCACAGCTAACCGGCTGAGGATGATCCGATCGTCATGCAGTTCATATGAAGCGATCCCTAACAAATGCCCCTCTTTTTCAAATCCTATGAAAATCTCATTTGTTTCTATTATGTCTTTAACCGTTTCTTTTAAGGGCGGTAAATCTTGATAGCCTATTTGTTCTGCCTCCCGCTGATATGCGGCCAATTGGATATGTAACAGCTCTTTTGCTTGTTCTTTATTTTTTTGATTCAGTCTAATGATCATGCTTTCGCCTCCAGCTTTTTCACAAATAGCACCCTGTCTTCATGAATGCCGTCGTAATCTGAAAAAACTGAAATGCCATCGACCGTTTTATCTCCCTTTTCTATCTGAAAACCGAGCTTTGTATGGTAAGCAATCGAGACTTTATTGACAGGAGCTGTGATGGCCTTAATCGTTGTTCTTCCTTCCTTTTCAGCCGCTTCATAAAACGCTTGATAGAGAATTTTGCCAATCTTCAATTTTCGGTGGTCTGGATGTACCCCCACAAAGTGAATATACGCTTCATCTGAATGCGATTGCGATAAAAAACCGACTAAAAAACCGATCAGTTCACCTTTTTCAACAACGACAAAACTTGTTTGCTGAAAATGTTCGAAAAATAGCTTTGGCAATTTTGCGCGCAAATCTCTGCCTCCCCACCAGCTTTGAATGACGGATGTGACCGCATAAAAATCTGACGGCTTCACTTGACGTATCATGATGGCCTCGCCCCTTTTCATTTTTAGCTGTACCGTTTCACAAAAAATCAACTGTTTCAATAGTCTACCTGTCTGATCAATTGTTTGTAAAGGTGATGTATCAGCCTTTTTTCCTTCAGCTTTGTTGGTTCTTCGTCTTTTCGCGGTCATCTCCTTTTAAATCTTCACACTTATTTCAAAAAGTTCACTTTTTATGCGAAAGATCCATTCTTTTGTTATGTTAAAATTGTTCATATAAGAAATGTAACAAAAGTTTATTGGAGATGATGATATTGGTTTGGATTGTTACTTCACTTGTTGTGTTTAGTCTTTTAAAGCTGCTTGTCAC
Source organism: Bacillus sp. EB106-04-04-XG123 (assembly GCF_058791855.1). Classification (NCBI taxonomy): domain Bacteria; kingdom Bacillati; phylum Bacillota; class Bacilli; order Caryophanales; family Bacillaceae; genus Bacillus; species Bacillus sp. EB106-04-04-XG123. The sequence goes on from NZ_JBYTDZ010000003.1 coordinate 269,939, forward strand.
TTCGCTGCCTTCCGGTGTTGTTGAACGCCTTTTTAGTCGTTATGCAGTGCATGCAAAAGTAACAAGTGATCAAACAACGATGACGTTTCAAGGACGTCCACTCGATGATCAGCAAACATCTGAAATTATTCAACATTTTAATGATGCGATCTTTATTGAACGCTATTATATTTACCCTGGTGACGAAGAGCGTTTTCTTCACCCACAGGAAGGACCGGCGCCGCTTACCATGCAAACAAAGCTTGGCAAGCATGATGTGACCCTTTATCTGTATCATTACGATGACCACGTGGATGTGGTGCGGCAGTTTACTCATAAGCCTAAGAAAAAGCTAACGGCCTATCGTTTGCGTTCTGAGCCGCTCCAAACATCCAATAACTTGGCACATGCTTAAAATGGCTCATTTTACAAAGATGAGACGAAGTGGAGACACTTCGTCTTTTTTGTATGGATTTACACTCTTCTCTTTGAATGATTTACCAGTATCAATTTCACCTTCTGGCGGTTAAAATATATACAGAACATACGTTCTAAGAGGTGAAAGTGATGAATGAACGAGCCATTCTGCTTGTGGATATGCAGTCATTTTATGCGTCGGTCGAAAAAGTGGAGGCTCCCCATTTGAAGGATGTGCCGCTCATCGTCTCAGGAGATCCTGAGCGGCGGAGCGGAGTCGTACTTGCGGCCTGCCCGCTCGCTAAAAAACGGGGCGTACAAAATGCATCAAGATTATGGGAAGCACAGGAGAAATGCCCTGAAGCCGTCGTCGTACGTCCACGTATGCAGCGCTACCTTGATGTTTCTGTCATGATGACAGAACTGCTTGAACAATACACAGATCTTGTCGAACCCTATTCAATTGATGAACAGTTTCTCGATATTACGGGGAGTGTGACACTACTCGGTTCACCCCGCGAGATCGCCCAAAATATACAAACGACTATTATGAACCAGACGGGCATTTACGCACGTGTTGGCATTGGTCCTAATAAAGTGCTCGCTAAAATGGCCTGTGACCATTTTGCTAAAAAAAACACATCTGGTATCTATGAGCTTCGTGCAGACCAGGTGGCGGCAGATTTATGGCCGCTTCCGGTTGGAAAACTATTTGGCGTCGGCAAACGAATGGAGCACCATTTAAAACGAATGGGCATCAGTACCATTGGGACGCTTGCTACTTATCCGTTAGACCGGCTAAAAAAGCGCTGGGGAATCAACGGGGAGCTTCTTCAGCGAACTGCTTTAGGCCACGACCCTTCCCCGGTCACTCTTCACACACATGATCAGCAAAAAGCGGTTGGGCATCATATGACCCTTCCCCATGATTATGTGTCCTTTGAGGATATCAAAGTCGCCCTTCTTGAATTGAGTGAAGAAGTGGCAAGACGTGCGCGCTTTAAGCATTATGTTGGGCAAACGGTGTCTGTTGGCGTAAGAGGCGCTGATTTTTCTCATCCGACTGGATTTCATAGACAAATCAAGCTCCATTCACCCACACAGTACGGGACAGATATTGCAGACGCAGCCATTCAGCTATGTCAGCAGCACTGGGACGGCCAGCCCATTCGCAGTGTAGGCATTACTCTCTCACAGCTGCAGCCTGACAGCCAATATCAGCTGAGTTTATTTGATCACCATTTAAAAAAAGACAGACTCAGCAAAGTATTTGATGCCATCCATATGAAGTATGGACCTGCTGCGCTCTTGCACGCTTCGTCACTAACAAGCGCAGGGCAGGCGTATCACCGCGCCGAAAAAATTGGTGGACATTACAAATAACGGAGGCGAACAGCCATGAATCCCAATAAATTAACACCTGGATACAACATCATGTGGGAATCAAGCCGAATGATGCTCCCAGAGCACCGTGAACAGCTGCTTGCTCAAAAACGGAAGAAAAAAGAATACACGCCTCCTCCGCTGAGCACTGATCAGCTAGAGGAAATGAATTTTTTGATCACACAGTCGATTACAGAGGACCAAGCGATTTGCGTGACATATGCTGCAGCAGGTATGAAACAGCAGTTTTGGGGCTGGGTGAAAGCCATTCATTATGAAACGCAGCGCATCAAAATCGTCAATGATGAAGATGTTCTCCACCTGTCCTTGCAGCAAATTGCCGCGATTGATCTTAATTAAATGGTCTTTAAGTGATCGTACGAATCAGCAGATCTAAAAGACATAGAAGCATCGGCAGAAAAAACATGCTCTCCAAAAATTTGCGGGCTATTCGGAGCTCCTCTGTCATATGGCGGATGTCCCCTCCATCAAATTGTGTATTTAATTTGCACAATTTTTCATGTATGATTGGAACATCTTAACACTCAGGGGAGAAACAGCATGAAAAATAATTTACGTACTTTACATCCACTTAGTTGGACGATCATCATCGGCACCATATTCGGCCGAATGGCGACGTCCATGAGCATTCCTTTTTTGGCCGTTTATTTGACACAAGTCAAAGGGGCTTCAGCTTCTTCAGCTGGGTTAATCATTGCCGTCAGCTCCCTTATTGGGATCGTTGCGAGTTTTTACGGCGGCTATGTTTCTGACCGAATCGGCAGAAAAAAAGTCATGCTTCTATCCATCTTTGGCTGGTCATTTGTCTTTGTTGGCTTTGCGTTTGCAGATGCCATTTGGGTCTTCTTCCTCATGAACGCTTTAAATGGACTGTGCCGGGCACTGTTTGAACCGACGTCTAAGGCACTCTTATCTGATGTCACCCCATCAAGTATTCGGTTATTTGTTTTTAATTTACGGTATACGGCCATTAATATTGGTGTAATCTTCGGCCCGCTGCTTGGCTTATATCTCGGATCATCGAAAACAACGTTTCCATTTCTTGTCGCTGCCTTCATTTATTTGTTATACGGATTAACACTGGCCTGGCAATTTCAAAAACATCCAGTTGCTGCTCCAGAAAGCACGAAACAAATCAGCGTCAAAAAAGCCCTTTCCATTATTCAAAAAGATACGGTCTTCAGCATCATCCTCATCGGCGTTACCTTATGTTCGTTCGGGTATTCGCATTTAAGCTCAACACTGCCTCAATACTTATCAGCGTCACCTATGATTGAGGATGGTCCTAAACTGTTTGGATATCTTTTGTCTTTAAATGCAGTGGTTGTCATTGTCGTACAATACCCGCTCATCATGATTGCGAAGCGCTACTCCACCATTTTGTCGCTGACCACTGGGAATATTCTCCTTGCCGGCAGTTTGTTTGCCATTGCTTTTTCACAAAGTCTCGGCATGCTTGCTTTCATCATTGTCGTGTTTACGATTGGCGAGGTTCTGCTTTTTGCGATGATGGATCTTTTTGTAGACAATATTGCAAAGCCTGAAGTGAAGGGATCTTACTTTGGTGCGATGGGATTTTCTCAGCTCGGCAGCGTCATCGGACCATTTGTCGGCGGACTGTGCATTGACTATTTTGGCGCAGCCCATCCCCTCTCCATTTTTACGGTCTTGTCGATGATCACCATTGCAGGCGTTCCATTCTTACTCATAGGATATTACCGTTTAAAAAAGCGATCGGCGGCGGCCGTAGCTGTTAAAGTAAGTGGAGATCATTAAAAAAAACCGCTCTCTCGTTTGAGCGGTTTTTTCTTTATACCCGGCGGATGGCGATCTCTTCCACCTTGTGCTGATCACCTTTTTTCAAAATGAGATCAGCTCGATATTTTGTCGGCAAAATATTTTGATATAAATTAGGCCGATTCACGGTATTCCAAATCGTGCTTGCCATCTGATCTGCCTCTTCATCCGTCAAATCTTTATATTGATGAAAGAAGGATTCAGGGTCTTGGAAGGCTGTTTCCCTTAGCAAACGAAACCGTTCTTTATACCATGATTGAATTTGCGTTTCAGCGGCGTCTACATAAATCGAAAAATCAAAGAAATCTGATACAAACACACGCGGTTCATCCTTCAGATCATCCAGCGCTGGTGATTGGAGCACATTAATTCCTTCAATAATGACAATATCTGCATCCTCTACTGTTTCATACACTCCTTCTAGCCGATCATAGGTCAGATGCGAATATACCGGGGCATGCACAGTTTGTTTACCTGATTTTAATTCATTTAAAAAAGACAGCAGGGCTTTGACATCGTAGCTTTCTGGAAATCCCTTCTTTTCCATCAGCCCTCGATCCTTTAATTCTTTTTGAGGATATAAAAAGCCATCTGTTGTCACAAGACTTACCTTCAGCCCATCTCCAAGTCTCGATAAAAGCGTTTCAATGATACGAGCCGTTGTGCTTTTCCCGACAGCTACACTTCCAGCAATCCCAATTAAAAAGGGAATTTTGGCATGATGCGGGTAGTTTAAAAAGGCATTCACATGCTGGTTTTTTTGTTTTTCTGCAAAGACATGTAATGTCAGAAAACGAATAAGCGGTATGTAAATATCTCGAACTTCTTCGAGCGATAAATAGTCATTTAGCCCTTGCAGCGCTCTCGCTTCCTCTTCTGAAACAGATACCGGCATATATTCTCCAAGAGCGGCCCAGGCCTCTCTCGTATGGCGCGTGTATAACGTATTAAAATCTAGTCGCGTGTCACTCAAAGTCTTTCCCACCAATCTTCACTAAACTCGTAACCCAAAAAGACGATAATCCGATTGTAGCTTAAAATGAAGGCGCTGTCTTTATTTTTCAACTAAAGTTTGCTTCTTTTGCAAAAAAAAGCATTAAAAAAAGGGATATGAGGGTAAATAAGAGTATTCAGTACGATAGATAGAAGGGAGCACACCAAATGAAATATGTGATGATTGGCGGAGATGCAGCAGGAATGAGCTGCGCTATGCAAATATATAGAGAGGATCCAAATGCACACATTGTCGCTTTTGAGAAAGGAGAGATTTTCTCATATGGACAGTGTGGACTCCCCTACTTGATCGGCGGTCTCATTGATCATCACAGAAAGCTGATCGCACGCAGTGCTGAAACTTTTCGTGAGAAATATGGAATTGACGCCAGATGCTTACACGAAGTGACCTCCATTGACCCAGAGCAAAAAACAGTGTCGGGTCATCATACGAAAACAAAAGAACCCTTTACAGAAAGCTACGACCGCCTCTTAATTGCGACAGGAGCAAGCCCTGTCACACTGGATTTAGACACTCAGCCATTAGAAGGCGTACACGTATTAAAAACCATCCCGCATGCGCTGTCCATTTTGAACCATTTAAAAAAGGACATCACACATGTCACCATCATTGGCGGTGGATATATCGGCCTTGAAATGGCTGAAAATTTAAAAGCGCTCGGAAAAAACGTACATATCATTCAGCGGGGAGCAGCACTCGGCCCGGGCTTTGACTCCGATATGGCAAAATATCTTAAAGACGAGGCTGACGCCAAGGGTATTCACGTATCACTTGGAGAAACAGTGCAGCAATTAGAAGGCAAGTCACATGTCACAGCTGTTATCACAGACAAACAAACCATTCAAACAGATATGGTCATCACGGCCATCGGTGTCACTCCGCAAACCTCCTTTTTACATCATACCGGTATCAAGCGTCTTCAAAATGGCGCTATTGCAGTAAATCAATACATGCAAACCAATATAAAAGACATTTATGCTGCTGGTGATTGCGCGGCGACCTATCACCGCATCAAAAAATCACTGGATTATATTCCGCTTGGCACAACTGCGAATAAACAAGGGAGAATCGCAGGCTTTCATATGACAGGAACAAACCGGGCGTTTCAAGGCGTGACTGGAACAGCCATCATGAAATTTATGGACGTGACAGCGGGAAGAACAGGCTTATCAGAAAAAGAAGCAAAAGAAGCGGACATTCCTTTCTCCGTGATCACCATTGATAGTACGGATCACGCAGGGTATTACCCAGATACGCAGAAAATGAAAGTGAAACTAATCTACAGAAGCGATGACCATACCTTGCTTGGTGCCCAAATCATCGGCAGAAACGGTGTAGATAAACGGATAGATATCGTGGCGGCTGCCCTTTACCAAGAGCTGACTATAACAGATCTTGAAGATTTAGATATTAGCTATGCACCGCCCTTTAACAGTGTATGGGACCCGCTTCAGCAAGCGGCAAGACGGATATAGAAAGTGGCGCAATGAAGCCTTATCAAAAAAAGAAACCAGTTCAAAACCGGTTTCTTTTTTGTTACTTTTTCATCAACGCTTTGCGTGCTGCTTTTTCAAATAAAAATGGGAATAACTGATACAATTTGCTGCCAGCGTTCATCCACCCGGGTAGATTAATCTCTCTCTTTTTCGTCATCATGGCAGATACGACTTTACCTGCCACCTTGTCCGCACTCAGCATCATAAAATCAACGTTCTTCACATATTCACCGCTGCGGTCAGCGATGGTAAAGAAATCTGTTGCAATCGGTCCTGGATTGACTGTTGTCACGTGAATGCCTGAGTCTGCCAGTTCCATTCTGAGGCTGTTTGAAAATCCAAGAACGGCATGCTTTGATGCGGAATAAATGGCTGATTTTGGCGTCGCAACCTTTCCTGCCTGGGATGCAATATTGATAATATGTCCCTGCCCTCTTTGCTTCATCTCAGGGATGACCTTTTTCGTGCAGGCGATTAAACCAAACACATTCACCTCAAACATCGACACCATTTCTTCGATGGACGCATCTTCGACGAGATCGAATACACCAAAGCCGGCATTGTTGACCAAAATATCGACCGGCCCCACTTCTTCATACGCGCGATCAATGTCCTCAAGCTGACTGACATCAAGCTGAGCGATGTGACACACACCGCCAGCGCTCACAATTTTTTCTTTCACATCTGTAAGCTTTTCTGTTCGTCTTGCTGAAATTATGATTTCTGCGCCTTCTTCTGCTGCCAAGTACGCCATTTTTTCACCAATGCCCCCAGATGCGCCTGTAATCCAAATTCTTTTTCCTGTCAATCGCCCCATGCGTTTCACTCCTTAGTTTGCCCTGTAATAGACGATTCCGTCTTTTTCTAATTCTTCAATTTGACCAGCCGCTAAGAGCACATCAAGCTGACCGACTGTCTCTGACATCGTTAAAAATAAGGCCTCTTCATATAGCACTGGAAATAGCTTACGGCAAAGATGAAAGGCTGTCATTTCTTTTTGTTTGAGCAGCTGATACATTGTGTTTGCCCGTTTTTCTTGTTTCTTAAATCTTTCTTCGATCAATTCATGGTGAGCCGTGATGAGCTGACCGTGTCCCGGATAAATCGTCTTGATTGGCAGACGCAATAACCGATTAAGTGATGCTTTATATTGAAGCAGTGATTTTTGACGTTCCTCACCTTCATACGGTGCTTCCATTAACGGATTTGAGGAAATGGTCGTCAAAAGCAGGTCGCCGCCAATAAAATTCCCCGTTCTTTCGTCTAGAAAGGAAAGGTGAGACTGTGCGTGTCCGGGTGTTTCCATCACAAAGAAGTGTTCATGCCCGCTTAAACGATCACCTTCTTTTATGACCTCATCTACATGTGAAGTACAAGAATATGTATAAGATTGCTTCACCATTTTTTCACACTCATTTTGTCGAAGCGGCACACCTAACTGCTGAAAAAAAGGAACCATAAAGTCCACTTGGTGCTGCTTAAACACTGGATCCTGACTAATATACGGCTCATTTAGCTGGTGTCCGATCACACGGACATAAGGTTTCATCAAATTCAATAGACCGACATGATCTGCATGATGATGGGTCAGCACCACTTGATCAATATCGTCTATCGATAAACGATGTTCCTTTAGTTGCGTGACAAAGGCACGCTCTGCCTCTTCTGTCATCGGCCCGCAATCTACTAAGGTTACGGCCTCTCCTTTTAATACATATGCATGCACATCCCCAACGGCAAACGGCGTCGGGATGGATAATTGAATGATGTCTTCTTTCACTTTTATATGTCATCTCCTGCTTTTTGACTCATGATTGTGGGACTCAGTCTTCTTACTTCATTGTATCTTGCAAAAGGCAGACTGTCATGCGGTTTAGATGGGCAATTTTTTTAACTGCCCCTATTGACATAAACTTGTCCATCGTTGCATAATGAACAACAAATATATGATGCGCGATGACAAGGATTAGTAAGCAAAATAATGATGCAAGAGAGTGAGGTCCGCCGGCTGTAAGACTTCACCATCCTCTTATTTGCTGAACCTGCCCTTTGAGCTGTTAGGCAAACCTAAACGTTTCCCGCGTTAAGGGACTAGAGCTGAGTATGCATGTTTGCATGCTAATTGAGGGTGGTACCGCGAAAAACCTTTCGTCCTTTTCAGGCGAGAGGTTTTTTTATTTTCTACAAGGAGGCACAGCTTATGAGTAAAATTGGATTTATCGGTGCAGGCTCGATGGCAGAGTCTATGATCAAAGGTTTATTAAAAAGCGGCATGATGTCGAATGAAGATATCATTGTCACAAACAAAACGAATGAAAAACGATTAGAGGAATTACAGGCCCGATATGGGGTCAAAACGGATTTCGCTCGGTCCTTTATTTATAAAGAAGCAGATATTCTCGTATTTGCCTTAAAACCGAAGGATGCAGAAAGCGGAATTTCTGAAGTCCAGCCCCATTTACATGGACAGCTGATCATTTCTATTTTAGCGGGTATTTCCATTGAAACGATTCAACACTACGCTGGCGGAAAGAGTGCAGTCGTTCGTGCGATGCCAAATACATCAGCGGCAATTCAGCAGTCAGCAACAGGTATTGCCGTAAGTCAAGAAGTGACTGAGGAGCAAAAGAAAAAGGCTGTCGAGCTGTTTGAAACAATCGGGCATGTCACCGTATTAGATGAGTCGCAGCTAAATGCGGTGACAGCCATCGCAGGCAGCGGCCCTGCCTTCATTTATCATTTGATAGAAGGAATGGAGCGAGGTGCTTCGGAACTTGGAATGGACCAAGCAACTGCGAAATTACTCATTTGCCAAATGATTGCAGGCGCCGCCAATATGCTTCAAGACAGCGGAAAAGAACCTGCCGAACTGCGCAAAGAAATCACAAGTGAAGGCGGAACAACAGAAGCCGGTCTGAACACACTGGCTGCCTATCAATTTGAAGAAGCTGTTGTCGATTGTGTCAAAACAGCCACTAAACGCGCAGCAGAATTAAACGAAATGTTTTCAGCAAGCACGTATAAATGAATTTGAAAAGCACCTGTTTTGATGACAGGTGCTTTTTCACTGCCTCATTGACATGATGGCTTTGATTTGATCCAGATGATGTTGTTCATGTAAAGCGATGGTTTCAGCTAATATTTGAACGGTCATCAGTCCTTCTTCCGGATGCAGGCCTGATTGTTCCCATATATCTTTTTCTAATAGCCGAAGCGTGTTGTATCTTCTCTCTTTCATCCGTTTGATCAATGCTTTGATCTCCTCTGCGTTATACCATTCATACGCTCTATCTTTCACATACATTTCAGGATCATACGATTGAAAGGGCGTTTGATCATCTGATATCGCCTGCTCTATCCGCTCTGACCAGACTTCTTCTGTGTCATACAAATGCCCGGCGAGCTGCTTGATTGACCACTTCCCCTCCCCCAAAGATTGATCCAGTGTGTAATCATCACAAGCCTTCACTAGCTTCTCTAGTTCACTCATACTTTCCTGAAGCGATGTGATGATGTCTGTTTTTGTTAATTTCCCAGTTTCCATTTAATGTTCTTACCCCCTTCAAATAAATGTAAGTCTTCATCAATATCATACTCTATTTATCTAAGTGGAAAGATCGTTTATTTAAAAATAGAAGCCCTATCATCAAGATAGAGCTCTTCACACATCTACTTACTTTTTCTCTAATAAAGCATGAATCGTTGATTCTAGTAATTCTGGCAAAATGCCAAAAGAGAACGGGACGTGCAGCCGTTCTGTCCATTTGTGCGGGTCCTTTCCTAATGGACCCACGTTGATGACTGGAACGTAAAGGGCTTCCTTTTCTCCTTGCGGTAAAGAATAGCCCTTTTGGTAAAGCGGCATATTGGTCGTGTAATGACCTACCTCCTGCTTTTCGAGCTGTAAGTAACTTAAATCAGACAATCCCGGGAAATATTTCACTTCCTCTACTTCAAGTCCGTACACCTCTTTTGCCTCTTCTTGAATCTTCTTGAATGTCTTCTGAATATGCGGATCTTCTGTTGAGGACACAGAAGGGTAAAATGGCGGACTATAAAATAGAACAATCAGCGGTCCTTCTTCCTTACAAAGCGTCGTCAGCTCCGAGACAATTTTCGTTGAAAAATCACGATCTCCAAGCTCACCCCGGTTGGCAAAGGCATAGTTGACAATGCGCTCAACCTCCTGTTCACCAGAGCGTTCTGCGGCCTTTTGATACAGCTCGTGATACGTGAGTACCGTAACCCGGGTGTCAATTGGTGTAAAGTGTTTGAATCGCTGAAAGTCAGCTGTTTTTTGCTGAAGATTGGCCTCGATTTGGTCTGCTGCTTGCTTCGCAGTATCATAGAGAAGGCCGTGCAGTTCTTCACTTGAACGTTTCATCATGAGCACATTAAATAAAGATACGGCTGTGTGAGGTGTTTGAACGGAATAGGCTTCTTTCAAGTCCTTTTGCATTAAGTTCGTTGGGGGCGGAGTTACTTCACCATCTACTTCCTCACAATAATCACTATTGAGCTCTAACAGCCGGTTTAGTTCAGATACCATAAAATTCGCATTTAAACCTGAGAATGGCTCTCCTACATGCGTTTCAATCCCTTTACAGAAAAATCCGGCTAATACCTTTCCTATACTGCCTGTATACATATAATGATGTTCATCCCCTGGATACTTTTCAAACATGGGCTCACTGTTTAAACACGCGGTATAGTCAAGGTCATGCTTTTCTTTAAGCTCCTTTAGTTTCGGGACAGCCTCAAGCATTCCTTGTGAATTCACTTCTTCATCAGGAACTGTGACGAGCAGGACATTTCCATCAAATGTTTCTGTCATCGCTCTTTCCAGCATAGAAAGCTGTACGGTGAGACCTGCTTTCATATCCATGGCCCCTCTTCCAAACAGCCAGTCGCCTGAAGCAAGATCCTCTCTTACCCTCTTTGGAAGAAGCGCACTTTTTTGCGAAAAGGATGCCATTAACTCTTCAGGCTTGCATGCCATGTTTTGAAATTCGCCATAATCTTCTGTATCAACTACATCAAAGTGACTAAGAAGCAGCACGGTACGCCGCAGCGTACTGCGCTTCACAAGTGCCGTTAAATAATACCGGCCATCTTTCATCGGATGCAAAGCCAAATGATCAGGGTTCTGCTCAAAATAAGGCCGTTCCCTTAGCAAATAATATAAGTATTCCGCTAACGCGACTTCTCCTGTTGTACCTGATATGCTTTCATATTGCATAAGAGCTGTCAGGAGCTCCTTTAGTTCACTCTCTGTTTGCCATTTCATCCGTTCTCCCCCTTTGATGTCTCTATCTCTCCATTATACAAAAACGTGTATAAAAGCTATATTCTTTGAGCACCTTTTATGACGAAAGTTTGAATGGCTGTTATAATCGGCTATACAATTCCATGAGGAGGCGAAGATATTTGGAAACAAAACTCTTTTCACCTTGGACATTAAAAGGTGTTACACTGAAAAACCGCATCGTGATGTCCCCGATGTGTATGTATTCATCTTATGACCGTGATGGGAAATTACAGCCTTTCCACTTCACACATTATATTTCCCGTGCACAAGGTCAGGCTGGCCTCATCATGGTGGAAGCAAGTGCTGTATCTCCTGAGGGAAGAATTAGTGATCAAGACCTCGGTATTTGGAGCGATGAGCACATTGAAGGTTTCGCTTCATTAAACGAACAAATCAAAGCATACGGAACGAAGACAGCCATCCAGCTAGCCCATGCAGGACGTAAAGCTGAACTCGATGGGGACATCCTTGCACCATCAAGCATTCCATTTGATGAAACATCTAAAACCCCTGTCGAGATGTCTGTTGATCAAATCAAAGATACCGTTCAGGCGTTTCAGGATGCAGCTGTACGGGCAAAAAAAGCAGGATTTGACATCATTGAAATTCATGGTGCACATGGCTATTTGATTAATGAATTTCTTTCACCGCTGGCGAACCACCGAACAGACGACTATGGCGGTTCACCAGAAAACCGCTATCGTTTCTTAAGAGAAGTCGTAGACGCAGTCAACGCCGTATGGGACGGACCTTTATTTGTCCGTGTGTCGGCTTCTGATTACACAACAAAAGGACTTGATATTGCAGATTATATTGGGATTGCCACTTGGCTCAAAGAGCAAGGTGTCGACTTAATTGATGTCAGCTCAGGTGCTGTCGTACAGGCGAAAATCAACACATTCCCCGGCTACCAAGTAACATTCGCAGAGAAAATAAAAGAAGGGGCCGGCATTCAAACAGCTGCTGTCGGTCTGATCACATCTGGTGTACAGGCAGAGGAGATTTTACAAAATCAGCGTGCGGATTTGATCTTTATTGGCAGAGAATTTTTACGGGATCCATACTTCCCGAAAACAGCTGCTCAAGAGCTCCGTACATCCATCGAAAGCCCGCGTCAATATGATCGCGCTTGGTAAAAGCTCTTAGGAAAAAAGGTGTCTATTTTTCGAAATAGGCATCTTTTTTGTTTTTAAGAGAAACATATCTGCCTTTTGTGCCGTCTTTTAGCTAAAGAACCACTTAGAGGAGATGGAAGAATGAATTCGGCAATGATTGAAAAAATGTATCATATAGATGGACACCATTTTTATACAAAACATCGTCAAGGTAAAAGGCAAGCCACGATTATCTTTGAAGCTGGCTACGGCATTTCTAGTGATACGTGGTCGAATATGGCCCGTGATATTGACCCAGAGCTTGGGGTTTTCTTATACGACCGTTTAGGAAATGGAAAGAGCAGTGAGAGCGGTGAAGGAAGAACCTTGCATGACCTCGCTGATGATTTAGATGCGCTGCTGAAAGAAGCCAATATTCAGCCGCCATTTCTCATCGTCGCTCACTCATTCGGCTCTCTTGTCAGCCGGCTATGGGCAAGCCGAAGAGGAGATGATGTCATCGGCATGGTGCTGCTAGACCCAGCAAGTGAGGAACAAGAGCAGGTGATCCTGCCGCTTTTATCAAAGGAAGAACGCACTTCATATATGGCGCAATTTACAGCAGAATGTACGCATGAGGACTTTCAGCAAATGTTAAGCACAATCAAAGAGGAGCAAACCCATTATGGGATGATGCCGCTTCTTGTCATTTCATCAGGTAAGAGCCGATTGTTTCATCCAGCGCATGAAGCTTGGCTCAGACTTCATAAACGCATGCTGTCTTTGTCATCCCAAAGCGGATGGATTCAAGCGCAGAACAGCTCGCACTATATTCATCATGATGAACCGCATATTGTACAGCTTGCCATCTATGATGTATGGTGCGCAGCCAAACAACCTGTCTCCTATTATCAAACTGCTAATTAAAACGAAAAACTCCTTGACCCATTATGAGTCAAGGAGTTTCTTTTATTTATGCCGTTGGAGCAGATTGACTTTTTTCTGAAAGCAGCTTTTCAATGCTGACAAGCTGAACACATAATGTAAAGATGTCAATCGCTTGCTCTAGTTCTTCAAGAGCCGGGAATGTTGGTGCAATGCGAATGTTACGATCAAGCGGATCTTTTCCATATGGATATGTTGCACCTGCACCTGTCATTGTGACACCTGCTTCTTTAGCTTTTTGCACAACCGCTTTTGCACAATGATCAAGTGTATTTAAACTAATGAAATATCCGCCATTTGGCTTGTGCCATTCAGCGATATCTTTTCCGCCAAGTTTTTCGTCAAGAATGGAAAGAACGAGGTCAAATTTTGGCTTAATGATCGCTGCATGCTTTTTCATATGTTCCTTCAAACCTTCTGGATTCTGGAAGAAACGAAGATGTCTTAGTTGATTGATTTTGTCCGGTCCGATCGTTTGAATCGATAATTGCTTTTGAGTAAAGCTCACATTGTCCGGGCTAGATGCCATCAGTGCAACACCTGAGCCTGGGAATGTAATTTTAGACGTAGACGCAAACATAAACACACGGTTCGGGTATCCTGCCTCTTCAACTGCTTGAAAAATATCTTTTAACGTGTCAGGTGTATCCGTTAGATGGTGGACTGCATATGCATCATCCCAAAAAATGCGGAAGTCGTCTGCTTTTGTTTTCATTGAAGCTAAGCGGTCAACGACTTCATCTGAATACGTAATGCCGTCTGGATTGCTATATTTCGGTACACACCAAATGCCTTTAATCGCTTCATCTTCTGCGACCAATTTTTCTACCTGATCCATATCAGGTCCATCAGCCTTCATATCGATCGTGATCATCTCTATGTTAAATAGCTCACAAATGGCAAAATGACGGTCATACCCTGGGCTTGGTGCAAGGAATTTTACCTTTGGCAGCTCTCCCCAAGGTGTTTTGCTGTCACATACGCCGTGAGTCATCGCACGTGCAATGGTATCATGCATCATATTCAGGCTTGAGTTACCGCCGATGATGATTTGTTCTGGCTTTAAATTAAGAACATCTGCAAAAAATTTCTTCGTTTCAGGAAGGCCTGTCAAGCCGCCATAGTTTCGCACATCTGTGCCATCTTCAGCTGTCATTGCATCCTTTGATGTCACAACATCGAGCATGCCCATAGACAAATCGAGCTGTTTTGGTGAAGGCTTCCCTCTAGACATGTCTAAGTGCAAGTTTTTACTTTTGTAAGTTTCATACTCATTTTGTAGTGCCACATATAGGTCATTCAATTCTGCTTCACTTAATGCTGTAAAACCGCTCATCTTTGATTGTGCCTCCCGTATTCTTCATAGTTTGATTCGTCATTTGTTTTTTCTTCACCATTTTACCACTACCTGAAAAAGAGCGTCATCATAAATATCAAAAAAATCACACAACTTTTTTTGACGATTCATCCAATTTTTACAGGGTGCGTTCAATGGGGAAAGAAGAGAAATCATGTGCAGCTTCTGTCAGCGGGAATATATCGCGGGCTTCTTTCAACAGTTGTTTCAGTGCCTCTTCTCCTTGGTAACGTGCACTTATATGGGTCAAAATGAGCCTTTTTGCGCCTGCTTCCTCTGCTGTTTTCGCTGCTTGTTCTGTTGTGCTGTGATAATAATTGTAGGCTAAATCTGCATCTTCTTTACCGAATGTTGCTTCATGGACTAACACATCCGCATTTTTGGCAAGCCTTGTTATATTCTCGCACAAACGGGTATCTCCTGAAAATGCAACGATTCTCCCTTTTTTAGGGGGTTCTAAATAATCGGTTCCATCGATGGTTCTTCCATCTTCGAGTGTCACGGTTTCCCCATTTTTCAACTTCTGATACAAAGGTCCAGGTTTTACACCGATTTCTTTTAGGTCTTCGGCTTTTAATGAACCAGGCAGATCTTTTTCCACAACCCGATAGCCGAAAGCTGGAATCCCGTGAGAGACTCTTCTTGCTTCTACTTGAAAGGTATCATCTTCAAATACGATCCCTTCTTCTATTTCTATGATATGCAGCGGATATGTCAAATGCGTTTGCGAGGCTGAAAGTGATGCGTTTACAAAGGCCTTGATGCCCTTTGGTCCATAGATCGTCAATTCATCCTCCCCGCCTTGAAAGGATCTGCTGCCAAGGAGTCCCGGTAGACCATATACATGATCACCGTGCATATGAGTGATAAATATTTTCTCGATCTTTCTCGGTTTAATCGTTGTATGTAAGATTTGGTGCTGTGTTGCTTCTCCGCAATCAAAAAGCCACACTGCATTTCGTTCTTCTAAAAGCTTTAGCGCTGTGCAAGTGACGTTTCTTGTTTTTGCAGGAATGCCTGCACCTGTTCCTAAAAAGAGCAGTTCCATTACTTTTCCTCCTAAAGCCGGTATACAATATCTTCATTCATATAGAATACATGAAGACAAGGTAAATGTGAATTCAGCGGAATTTTTGAAAAAAGTGAAACGAGAGCAGAAAAAGTCGAATCAAATGTTTGCTTTACGAACAATGAACCTTTAAAATAAAGAAAATGTACATACATTCTCGGTTTTTACAACAATGCTACGAATAAAGTGAGGTACTTCTCGTGAATACAGAAACTAACAACCCTAAAGCAGTCATTGTCATTTTTGGCGCAACAGGAGACCTTGCCAAACGCAAGCTCTACCCTTCTATACATAGACTTTATCATAGCGGAAAGCTCGGTGATCAATTCGCTGTTGTTGGAGTTGGACGCCGTCCGTGGTCTCATGAGGACCTCAGATCTGTGGTAAAGGAATCTGTTTCTTCTGATGATGCAGAAGCGAAAACAGAAGAGTTCATTTCACATTTCTATTATCACGATTTTGACGTATCAAGCCCTGCTTCCTATCAATCACTTAACACGCTTCTAACAGGCCTTGAAGATACGTACAGTATTCCAAATAACCGCATGTTCTATTTAGCTATGGCACCGGAATTCTTCGGAACGATTGCGAAGTTCCTAAAGAGTGAGGGCGTATCAGAAACAACCGGCTGGTCACGACTTGTCATTGAAAAGCCATTTGGGCATGATCTGCCAAGTGCGAAAACATTAAATGAAGAAATTCGTGATGCATTCACAGAAGATCAAATTTATCGTATTGACCACTATCTTGGTAAACAAATGGTTCAAAACATTGAGGTTATCCGTTTTGCGAATGCCATCTTTGAACCGCTTTGGACAAACCGCTATATCTCAAACATTCAAATAACATCCAGTGAATCATTGGGGGTTGAAGACCGGGCTCGATATTACGAAAATTCTGGTGCACTAAGAGATATGGTCCAAAACCATATGCTTCAAATGGTTGCCCTTTTAGCAATGGAGCCGCCAATTAAACTGAATACAGAGGAAATCCGCAGCGAAAAACGGAAAGTATTGCGCGCTCTTCGTCCTTTCTCTAAAGATGAGGTCGATCAATTCTTTGTCCGCGGACAGTATGATACGGGTACGATTGATGGCAGCGAGGTTCCTTCTTATCTGAAAGAGCAAAATGTTGACCCGAACTCAAACACAGAAACATTTGTGGCTGGGAAATTGCTGATTGATAACTTTAGATGGGCCGGGGTGCCATTTTACATTCGGACAGGAAAACGGTTAGAAAAGAAATCTACTCAAATCGTGGTTCAATTTAAAGACATTCCAATGAACCTGTACTATGGTAACGGAAATGCCATGCATCCAAACCTACTTGTCATTCATATTCAGCCAGATGAAGGCATCACCCTTCACCTGAATGCTCGCAAGCTGGATGGCGGCACGTATGCGAAACCGATTAAACTCGACTACCAGACAAACTATAATGACATCATGAATACACCAGAAGCATATGAAAAACTGATTCATGACTGCTTACTAGGCGATGCAACAAACTTTGCTCACTGGGATGAAGTAGCACTTTCTTGGAACTTCGTTGATCCGATTTCTGAGAAATGGGCAGAAAACAAAACATTAAAACCAAACTATCCTGCTGGTTCTATGGGACCGAAAGAAGCTGATGAGCTTCTAGAAAAAGATGGATATCATTGGTGGAATATATAAAATCAAATAAAAAAAGAGCAGTCTCCCTCGGGGGTTCTGCTCTTTTTTTAACGTCCTGTTTTCGTGATTTCAACCGTTGAAAAGTCAAATTTATCATAGCGATGATGGCTAAACGAATATTCAAATGGCTGCCCTGCGTTTAAATAAGCAACCTGCTCGACTTCAAGCACAGGATCTGTTGGGTCACACCCTAAATACTGCTGATCCAGCTGATCTGATTTAGCCGCTCTAATTTTCTTGTGCGCTCCTGCTATTTTTAAATGAAGCTCATTTGAAATATAGCCATAGATAGAACCAAGTAGAACTTCTTCATCTATGCCCTTAATGAGATTGACAGGCATAAACGTTTTTTCTAATACATAAGGCTCTTCATCCACAAGACGGAGCCGGATGATATCATAAACAGGTGTGGTTGAGTCAATAGATAGATGGGCTGCCACCTCTTCGCTTGGAAAATGGACATCAAAGTGAATGATTTGAGTCGTGACGTTTTTATCCGCCATGACTTTTGTGAACCCTTTATTTTCATGGCCTGATACATTGATGGCCCCTTGATTGAGCGCTGCCTTCACAATAAATGTACCGTGGCCTCTTTTTCTAAAGAGCAGACCTTCTGCAACGAGAAGATCAAGCGCACGCTTCATCGTCATTCTGCTGCATTGAAATTCAGCGGCAAGCGAGTTTTCATCTGGAATGGGTTGATCTTCTGGATAATATGCTGTTCCTATTCGTTTTCTGATTTCTTCTGAAATGAGTTCGTACTTCTTCATCTCACACCACCAACTGACTTGTTTTTTCATAGCGCCTTATTTCAAGAAGGAATATGGCGTTTTTTAGCCTTCTTCTCATTCTACACTAAGGGATGTGAGCTTAAAAGATGCCAGCCATTTTTGTTTCATCCACTTACCGTCACATAAGAAAAATACTTGCCCTTTTCAAGGAAAGAGCAAGTATTTTGATTAAAAACCGTTATTCTTTGAAACTGATTGAAACCAGTATCCACTCTTCTTAATCGTTCGTTTCCCGTCTTTTTGAAGATCAACTGAGACAAATCCATAACGATTTTTATATGCATTCGACCAGGACCAGTTGTCCATAAATGTCCACAGATGATAACCTTTCACATTGCTTCCTTCTTGAATGGCTTGATGCACCCATTTGAGATGCTCAGATATAAAGTCAATACGGTAATCGTCATGAATCATTCCTTCTTCATCCTTAAACCGCTCTTCTCCTTCGACACCCATACCATTTTCAGAAATAAAGCATTCGATATTATCATAGTCTGTCTGCACTTTTTTCAATATATCGTAAATGCCCTTTTCATAGATTTCCCAGCCTCGATACACATTCATTTTTCTTCCCGGCATTTCAAAAGAATCAAAATAATGGTTCGGCATGAATGGTGCTTGAGGATGCGGCATATGCTCTTTCGCTTTCACTCTTCTTGGCTGATAATAGTTGATGCCTAGAAGATCAATCGTATTCTCTTGAATCAGCTCAAGGTCCCCTTCTTCCATACTTGGCATAAAGCCTTCTTTCTTTAAGACTTCTACTAGTTTTTCCGGGAAATGTCCTTTCACCGCAGGATCTAAGAAGGAGCGGTTAAAGAAAGCATCGGCCATCTCAGCTGCTTCTACATCGCGCGGATTCTGGCTTCGCGGATACGAAGGGGTCAGGTTTAAGATGATGCCAATCTTACCGTCTTGCTGCATCTCTTTATAAGCCGCAATCGCCTTCGCATTTGATAAAAGTTCATGAAAACCGACCTGCACAGCCTTTTGGAAATCGACTTCGTTTGGATAATGAAAGCTATACATATATCCGCCTTCTACAGGTACAATCGGTTCGTTATGGGTAAACCATTTTTTCACCCGGTCACCAAATAATTGGAAGCATAATGTCGCATAGCTGACATAATCGTCGACCACCTGTCTGTTCACCCAGCCGCCTTTCTCCTGCAGCGCCATTGGCATATCGAAATGGTATAGGTTCACAAATGGCTCGATATCATGTGCAATCAGTTCATTGATTACATCATTATAAAAGGACACCGCTTCTTCATTGACGGCACCTGTTCCTTCAGGTAAAAGGCGTGACCATGAAATCGACAGCCGAAATGAATTGTGGCCAATTTCTTTCATTAGACGGATATCTTCTTTATATTTTCGATAAAATTGAGATGTCACGTTCGGCCCTACGCCATCAAAAAAACGAGTCGGCTCTTGTTCAAACCAATGATCCCAAATGTTCGGTCCCTTTCCATCACCAGGGACGCTCCCTTCCGTTTGCGTCGCAGAAGCAGAAGATCCCCACCAGAAACCTTCTGGAAATGTATATGATTGCTTGTTAGTTTCCATCGACATGTATTGAGTCTCCTTCACCTTTGATGTTTGCTGCCTTCGTATTTTCTGTTGTCGTTATTTTTTCATTTTTCACATTCATCCGGTCTATAAATTTCAGGAACGGGAACCAAATGACAAACACAATCATCAGGTTAAACAACTGAAGCAGACCGCCAGCTAGTGAATTTGTCGCCATCATTCCGCTAATAAAGATCGGTACTGTCCACGGGATATTCACGCCTGTAGGCGGCGGTACAATGCCTGATGCCATCGCAAAATAAGTAATACATGTAATGACCATTGGCGCCAAAATCCACGGAATCAGAATAAGCGGATTCATGACAATTGGTAAACCGAAGATAATCGGTTCATTGACGTTAAATAAGCCTGGTCCTAAGCCTAGCTTGGCTACTTGTTTTAATTGCTTACTTTTCAGGAAAATTAAAATGGTAAACACAACAGCAAGCGTCATACCGGTTCCACCCATTCCAACCGTATAGATTTCAATAAACTGCTTGCTGATGATATTAGGAACCTCACCTGTTTTTGTATAGCTCTCTAGGTTTTGAATGGATAATGTATTCCAAATCGGATCCATGACAGAGTTGATAATAATTTGGCCGTGAAGCCCAAAGAACCAAAGAATTTGTATAAAGAAAACAGCGATTAACGTCGGAATGATACCGCTTCCAAGACCGACAAGTGGCGCCTGAATTGCATGATAAATCAGATCATGCATATTTGTTTTGAAGCCTTGTGTAATGATGATATTAATTAATAAAAAGGTTGTAAGTGTCAAAGTAGCCGGGATCAGTGCAGCAAAAGACTTGGAAACAGCTGGCGGAACCCCTTGCGGCATATTGATCACAAATTTCTTCTGGACAAAATAACGATAAATTTCAGCAGATAAAAAGCCTGTGATCATTCCTAAGAACATCCCCTTAGCACCTAAACGATCGACTGGGATGACGCCTGCAATCGTTGCACCGCCTTCTTGTTCTAGTAAAAACGGAGTTAGAAGCAAGAAAGAGGCTAAAGCAATCACGCCGCCAAAGACAGCTTCTACATCATAGCTTTTTGATAAATAGTAGCCAATCCCAAATACAACAAACACACTCATAATGCTGATGGTCGCACTCGGTGCGATATTCAGTGCAGACTGGACGCCTTCCAGTACGGTTTTACTCATGATTTTATCTAAAAATGGCAAATTCATCAGCACAACCATAATGGAACCAAAGATGGTGAGCGGGAACGCAAGCATAAAGGCATCCCTTAATACGCCTAAATAGCGGTTGTTGTTCAATCTCCCAGCAATCGGAACCAAAATGGCACTTATTTTATCAAACATTGGTTTCCCCCCTTGTTTACACCCTTTATTGTTTCAGCGATTGGAATATCGGCAGGAGCTCTCCCACAAGCTCCTTGATGGTAATGGTCGACATTAAGTGATCTTCGGCGTGCATGAGCAGTAAGGAAAAGGATGTTGTTTCTCCTCCTGCCTCCTTCTGCACGAGTTGAAAATGGATGTCATGTGCATGCCGTAAATCTTCTTCCGCTTCTTTCATGAGACCAAAAGCCTTTTCTTCTAGACCTTCTCGATATTGTTTAAGAGCCTCGAGCAATTTGCTGCGTGCATTCCCGCTGTGTAAGATCAATTGAAAGCTGACTTGTTCCTCCGTGAGCCCTTCGAGTGTTTTCTTTTCCATCCTTTAAGATTCCCCCATCAGTGTAAGTGCCTGTTCATACGCTTTTTGTCCATCGGCAAGCCCGTATGCCTGCATATCAATGACCTCTACCTCAATCCCGTATTTTTTTGCTTCTTTTTGAAGGTCTCCTTTTAAAAAGCTCATTTGCGGTCCGATTAACACAACATCCGCATTCGCCATTTCTTTTCTCGCTTGATCTTGCCCAACTGCCCAAATTTCTGCTTCGTCCCCAATTGAATCGGCATGTGCTTTCATCTTTGTCACTAGTAAACTCGTAGACATTCCTGAACTGCATGCTAATAAAATACGTTTCATTTCTCTCACCCCATCGTTGTAATAAAAGCGCTTCCAATTAATATTATATATTTTTATTTTTAAATGTCTAGACATTTAATTTTATTTGTCTGTATTTAATATAAAAAAAGAGCGTATTGTACGCTCTTTTTTTATATTATCCTTTTCCTGCCTGGAACCCAGGATACTTTGTCATGCCGCCGTCTACATATAACGTTAGGCCCGTAACATAGCTTGCTTCTTTTGATGCCAGCCAGACAGCGCATGCTGCCACTTCTTCCGGCTTTCCAATATAGCCAATTGGAATCAGCTCAATCACGCCTTTTTTCAAGGCTGGATCATCGAATTTCTCCGCATTAATCGGGGTATCAATGGCGCCTGGTGCAATACTGTTTACACGGATTTTTTTAGGGGCATATTCAAGCGCCAATGTTTCTGTCAAAAGCTTGGCGCCTCCTTTACTAGCTGCATAATGGACAAAATGAGGCCAAGGAATTTGCTGATGAACAGACGACATATTAATGATCGAGCCTTCTATCCCATGATCCGTCATATACTTTAGTGCATCACGGCATCCTAGAAACATACCTGTTAAATTGGTAGACATCACTTTGTTCCAATTATCCAGCGTCATTTCGGTGGAAGGCACTTCATTTTCAATGCCTGCGTTATTGATCATCACATCAAGGCTGCCGAATGTATCAACAGCTTTATTAATCATTGCTTGCATATCCTCTTCCTTTGATACATCTCCTTTGATTTTCACAGCCTGTCCGCCATGTTTTTGAATTTCTGCAATGGTGTCATCCGGATTTTCTTTATCAGAGAAGTAATTGATCACCACATTGGCTTTTTCTTGTCCAAATCGGCGTGCCATCGCTTGGCCAATTCCTGTACCTGCGCCTGTAATCAGAACTGTTTTTCCTTCTAAATCTGGATACATTCGTGTTACCTCCTATTTTGTAAAGCCTAGCAGCACACCGCCTGCAATAATCATCAAGCAGCCTGCAATGACAAAGCTTGTTCTAGACGCTTTCTCTTTTAATAAGTAAATGCCGCCTAGTGTTGAGATGACAATCCCTGTTTGTGACATTGAAAAGCTTACGGCTACGCCAATTAATGGAATGGCCAAAAGAAGCCCAAGATTTCCTGTTGACCAAACAAGACCGGAAATGATATTTCTAAACGTATATTTACTAAATGGATCCTGCTTTAAACTAATCGCTAAGGATGAAAGCAGCATGCCGACAGATTGCGGGACGAGTGCAGACCAGCCATCAATATCAAACCATCTTAAAATGACAACATATCCGACGTAGCCGACGGTGGATATGAGTAGAATAATGATCCCTTTTTTAAAATTGCCTCTGCCATTCTCGCCGCCATTCTTTTTTTGACCGAGCGATGTCATGACAACACCTGCAATGATCAGTAAAATGGCGCAGGAACCAATGAGTATGACCGTCATTGTCTGCCATTCTTTGAAGACCATGACGCCAAATAGGGTCGTGCTCACAAGCTGCATGCCCGTTGATAAAGGAACCGCTTTAGACACGCCAAGAAAAGCGACACTTGAAAGCTGATTCATTTGTCCAATACTCCAAAAGATGCCTGAAATGACGGAAACCGCAAATATAAGCGGTGTCAGCTCTGGCATTTTGATGAAAAAAGCTACAATCGAAAATAAAAACGCGCCGAGCGTAATGCCGAGAGTTTGCTGATACGCATTTCCGCCTAGTTTGACACTGATGAGAACAATACTTCCCCAAAATATCGCTGGGAGAAGTGCATATAAGATGCCCACTTCTATCCCTACTTTCTTGTCTTTTTTACATAGCATCCCTCTTTTTCTCATTTTTAGCCGAAAAGATGCAAACAAAAAAACCTTACCAAAGGTAAGGTTTTTCAGTCGTTCTGTTTATTTCATCCATTCAGTATGGAATACGCCTTCTTTATCTGTGCGCTCATACGTATGTGCACCGAAATAGTCACGCTGTGCTTGAATTAAATTCGCTGGAAGGACAGCTGTGCGATAGCTATCAAAGTAAGCAAGTGCACTTGAGAATGAAGGAACAGGAACTCCTTGTTCCACTGCAAGTGAAATGACTTTACGAAGTGATGATTGATAGTTTTGAGCAATATCCTTAAAGTATGGATCAAGCAATAAGTTTTTCAGTTCAGGATTACGGTCATATGCTTCTTTAATTTGTTGTAAGAAGGCTGCACGAATGATACATCCACCACGGAAGATCATCGCAATTTCACCGTATTTTAAATCCCAGTTATATTCATCAGACGCTGCTTTCATTTGCGCAAAGCCTTGTGCGTAAGAACAGATTTTACTCATGAATAGGGCTTTTCTAACCGCTTCGATCAGCTCTTGTTTATTCTCAGCTGATTGCGCAGGCTCAGGACCTTGGATCAATTGACTTGCTTCCACACGCTCATCTTTCATAGCTGAAATGTAGCGCGCAAAAACAGATTCAGTAATGATTGGAAGCGGGACACCTAGATCAAGTGAGCTTTTGCTTGTCCATTTTCCAGTTCCTTTTTGACCAGCTTTATCTAAGATCACATCCACAAGCGGCTGGTTTGTTTCTTCATCCACTTTTGTGAAAATGTCAGCTGTAATTTCGATTAAATAGCTGTCAAGCTCGCCTTTATTCCACTCTGAGAATACTTCATGAAGCTCCCCTGCTGACAATCCAGCAACATGCTTCAAGATAAAGTATGATTCAGAGATCAATTGCATATCTCCGTACTCGATACCGTTATGAACCATTTTGACATAATGTCCTGCTCCATCTGGGCCGATATACGTTGTACAAGGCTCGCCATCTACTTTCGCAGAGATCGCTTCTAAAATTGGTTTCACTAGCTCATGCGCTTCTTTTTGACCGCCTGGCATGATGGAAGGACCTTTTAGCGCGCCTTCTTCACCGCCGGAAACACCTGTACCAATAAAGTGAATGCCACTTTCTGCAAGCTCTTGATTACGTCTTTGTGTATCCTTGTAATATGTATTTCCACCATCAATTAAAATGTCACCTTTCTCTAGGTGAGGAAGTAATGATTGAATGGTTGCATCTGTTGCTGCACCAGCTTTTACCATTAAAAGAATTTTACGCGGTGTTTCAAGCGACTGAACAAATTCTTCGATGCTGTATGTGCCAACAACGTTTTTTCCTTCTGCTTCTTGAAGAAACTCTTCTGTTTTGCTGCTAGATCTGTTATAAACGGATACGGAGAAACCGCGGCTTTCAATATTGAGGGCAAGGTTTTTCCCCATAACGGCTAGTCCAACCACACCGATTTGTTGTTTTGACATAATTCTGACGTCCCTTCTAACACACTATATTGATTACTGCTGAAATGATGTACCCTTTGAAATTACCACAACATCACCTCTTTTATCAAGTTTTCAGGCTAGTCATTTCCTCTTTCGTCCTGAAAAAAATCTTTATTAAAACTTGTCCCGCTTGTTTTACTCTCTTTTTCCTTAATGGTGATCCCTCTTTGCACCAATGGTTTTCCATATTTTTCTTTCAGTCCATCTAAAATGGTTTGGAGGGGCTCTTCTTTTGCATCTTCTGTATATGAAAATAAATCAAGCTGTTTAACGGCTGCTTTTCGTTCGACTAGGTCTGTCCCCGTTACACCTAAGAGCCTCACTGGCTGATCATTCCAATGTTTCAGGAATAACTGTTTTGCCGCTTCAAATATGTCTTCCTTTCGATCCGTTGGATTTGTGAGCATGATACTTCGCGTGATATTTTTCCAGCTTGCATACCGAATCATGATGAGCAGCCGATTCGCCATCACTTCTTTTCTCTTTAACCTTGCACTCACAGATTGTGACAGCTTATCAATTAACGTGACAAGTTCATCTGAATCATCCGAATCATGAGGCAGAGTGGATGAATTGCCGACGGATTTAAATTCGTATATTCTTTCTGGGTCCACGATGCCGTCATGTTCACCATTCGCCTTTTGCTTTAATCTCGGTCCATTAATGCCAAGCAATTCTTTTAGCGTATACTCATTCGCTTTCGCTAAGTCTTCTATAGTATGAATTCCGATGGTTTTCAATTTATCTGCCGTTTTTTGTCCAACCCCGTGCATGTCACCAGCAGGTAGCGGCCAAAGCATGTTCGGAACATCTCGTTTACGCAATATGGTGATTCCCATTGGCTTTTTCCAATTAGACGCCATTTTCGCTAAAAATTTATTCGGTGCAATGCCGATACTTGAAGGAAGCATCAGCTCCTCTACTAGCCTTGTTTGAATATCATGAGCCGTTTTTACCGCATGTTCGGCATATGGCGTATGCGTTAAATCAATGTAGCCCTCATCAATCGATACAGGTTCGACTAAATCACTGTATTCTCTTAGTATTGTAAACATCTCTTGTGAGGAGCTGCGGTACCGGTCAAAGTTCGGTGTGCGGACAATGAGTCCCGGACATAGCCGCTTCGCCTCCCACAAGGGCATCGGGGGCTTCACACCTAATGCTCTCGCCTCGTAGCTGCACGTCACAACAATCCCTTTACGCTCTTTTGCATTTCCGCTGATGGCTAAAGGTTTCCCTCGCAAAGAAGGATCATACGCCATTTCTACATTGGCATAAAAAGCATTCATGTCTATATGAAAAATAATATTTGACATTGGCATAACCCCATTTTCTTGTCTACCTGAATTTTGATCAACTATTTTTGATTATACATTGATTTATTTCATCTTTCCTCAAAAAAACCTTCTCTAAAAAAGAGAAGGTTTCACGTTCATTTACACTTTTTCTTCAAGTATACCATGTTGATATTGAATGTCCTCATATGTGAATACTTCATTTTTTTGAGGATATAATTGTTTCACAACCGGAGTAGGCTGTTGATTAAAATTCATACTCAAACTTTGATTGGAGTAGTGTCCAGCCGGATCAATATAATACTTGTAATCAATGACTCTTTCTACATCAATGTCAGCGTAAGCAATTCCCTCTGTTTCAGCTGGAACCATATCACTGATCGGCTCCCCATCCGGCCCGTAAATGCACGTATGCCCGCTCTTAAATGTTTCAAAGTAATCTCTTTGCTCCTGCGTTAAACAAATCATCTCTTTCATTTCTTCCGTATATATAGATGATGTCATCAGCACAAATGTCTGTGTCGCGATGGCATAATATCTGCTTGATATTTCATCATCAAAATAACCTGGCCAAGAGGCTACATGTACCTGCTCATTTTGGGCATTCATCGCCATAAGATCTAGCGGGACTTGATGCTCCCAGCACATCAATCCGCCCAGGTTTCCAATTTCAGTTTGAAACACTGGCATCATACTGCCACTTCCATCCCCCCAAATGAGTCTTTCTGCTACAGAAGCTCTCATTTTCCGATGTTTTCCTATTAAATCCCCATTTGGATTAAACCAAAGCTGAGCTAAATAGAGAGAGCCGCCATCTTTTTCACTACATGATATACAAACGTACGTTTCATTTCTTTTTGCTGCTTCACTGAGTTTTTGAATGGCTAAGCTAGGGATTTCAACTGCATTTTTATATAATTCATGATAGAACTTTCTTGTATATTCTGGATGACCAATAAAAGCAAACCAAGGGTAACCAGGTAAAAATGCTTCTGGGAATGCCACAAGCTTTGCACCATTTGAAGCTGCCTCGTCAATCAGGTCGCATGATTTCTCAACGGTTGCTTCCAAATTTAAGTAGACCGGTGCTGCTTGTACCGCAGCTGCTCGAAACTTTGGGTAAATACTTGTCATATTCAAAACCTCCATTTCTTTTCATCCCCCTCATTATAGGATAGGAAATATGAAGTTTGGATGACATTTACTATTTTATACAGAATAAGGGATTTTATTTAATGGAGAAAACACGCGGTTCTGTTAGACATTTAACCATGTGTATAGTACACTGTGAGTAATGAAATGGATGTGATAATCATGATTATTGATACATTCAATGAAGTCTTTTTCCTTGTTGAATTCTTTACGATTATTCTTCCAGCGCTGACGGCCATCGGCATTGCTTTTTTACTAAAAGACTGCCGTATGAACGAACACCTTGGTGGGCATCGTTTGGAAGAGTTGGACGCATCTTGCTTGAATCGAACAGACTTTCTGTTTATCATATATGATCGCATTACAACTTGGATTAGTAAAGTCATTCGAATGAAAAGATCATCTAATGATGATGAAGACCATTCGCTTCCTCTCGCTAATTAAATTTTTTTAATCATGAGGAGGAAACGAATTGAAACGTTTATTGACTGTTTTTACGACTTTATGTTTGATGATGATTGCGTCACCTGCATTTGCAGCGAGTGCGCAAACGAATACGAGCTCTGATGGGTTTTTCCATCATTATTTTGTTCAGCCTTTTTCTGAGCTGATCATTTGGCTTGCGAACTTCTTTCATGATGATTATGGTTTATCGATTATGTTCGTCACCTTGATTGTCCGCCTGCTGATTTTCCCACTTTTTGCGAATCAATTTAAGAAGCAAAGAGTCATGCAGGAAAAAATGGCATTGGTGAAGCCTCAGATTGACCAAATACAAAACAAATTGAAGAAAACGAAAGAACCTGAAAAACAAAAAGAACTGCAAATGGAAATGATGAAAGTATATAAAGAGAACAATGTGAATCCGCTTGCCATGGGCTGTCTGCCGATGCTGATTCAAATTCCAATTGTTCTTGGCTTTTACTCAGCAATCCGCTCAACACCTGAGATCGCAACTCATACGTTCTTATGGTTTAACTTAGGACAAACCGATTTATTGGTGGCGATTTTTGCAGGGGCTATGTATTTCTTACAATTTTATGTCACGCAAAAATATGCGAAGCAATCAGGCACCCAGACAGAGGCTGCGCTGAAGCAGGCGAAAGTAATGGGCATGATTTTCCCAATCATGATGCTGTTTCTTTCAATTAATGCACCCGCTGCTCTTCCTTTATACTGGATGACAAGCGGACTACTACTCACGATTCAAACGATTATTTTAAATGTCATGTACCAAAAATCAAAAACGAAAGCTGCGGCTAACGAACAAGCCAAACCAGCTGCTGAATAAAAATAAACCCCTTATCTAAAGATAAGGGGCTTTTCATTATGCCAATTCTTCTTTCAACCGGTCTGGCAATTGATCGAGGTCCTCAATTTTCCCAAGGAACTTATTTGGGTCCACTTGTAAAATCATTTTGTTTTCTCTCTCAACAACGCCGAAGAAATATTCAGAGGCCTTCGTGTTCATATGAAATGGCTTGATCTCGCTTTGCTCGATATCGATAATATCTTTTGCATCTGAGACAAGACAGCCAATCATTTGATCGTTTACTTCAAATAGCAGTACCTTTGACTGCTCGTTTACATCAAGAGGCTTTCCGTGAAGCATCACACCTGTGTCACTGACAGGAATGACCTCTCCTCTTAATGACATCAGCCCTTTAATTTCTTTTGGAAGGTTCGATACTTCTTGTAAGTAAGGGACCTTTTCAATCGAACGAATATGCTCTACACTGATGCCAAACTCCTCTTGCCCCACCTGAAAAATAATAATCTTTTGCGCGCTCACAGAGTCTCCTGCCTTTACGATGGATTTGTCGTTTCTTCGATAATGGCGAGAACCATTTCAGCTGTTTTGACTAATTCTTCAATCGGCATTTTCTCATTTTTCGTATGAATATCTTCATATCCAACAGCTAGGTTGACAGTTGGGACGCCGTTGCCTGCAATGACGTTTGCATCACTGCCTCCGCCGCTCGTCTGCAGTTCTGAAGGACGGCCAATTTTTGCTGCCGCTTTTTTCGCCACTTCTACGACTTGATCGCCGTGTGAGAATTTGAAGCCTGGATACATGATGTCAATTTGTACATCGGCACTTCCGCCCATTTCTTTAGCGGTTTTTTCAAAGGCTTCTTTCATCTTCGCTACTTGAGCTTCCATTTTTGCTGGTTCTAAAGAGCGTGCTTCCGCCAAAATATCGACTTGATCGCACACAATATTCGTTTGTGTTCCGCCTTCAAAACGGCCGATATTCGCTGTTGTTTCTTCATCGATGCGGCCAAGTGGCATGCTGGCAATTGCTTTTGATGCAATGGTAATCGCAGACACACCTTTTTCAGGCGCGACACCTGCGTGAGCGGTTTTTCCGTAAATCGTTGCGCGTACTTTTGCCTGTGTTGGTGCAGCTACGATAATCGTACCAACCTTGCCATCTGAATCAAGGGCATAGCCGTATTTCGCTGTCATCAAATTTGGGTCTAACGCTTTTGCTCCAACAAGTCCTGATTCCTCGCCTGCTGTGATCACAAATTCAATCTTCCCGTGCTTTAAATTTTTCTCTTTCAGCACACGGATCGCTTCAAACATAGCAGCAAGTCCTGTTTTATCGTCAGCACCAAGAATGGTTGTTCCATCTGTTTTCACATAGCCGTCCTCAATGACTGGTTTTACGCCATTTCCCGGCACAACTGTATCCATATGAGAAGTGAAATAAATCGTATCTGCCTCTTGATTCCCTTCTAATGTGCAGACAAGGTTGCCTGCACCGTGGCCTGTTGCTGCTTTTGAATCGTCTTCAACCACTTTAAGACCAAGCTGCGAGAATTTTTCTTTTAATACTTCAACAATTTTCTCTTCGTGTTTTGTTTCTGAATCAACCTGAACTAATTCTAAAAATTCGTCTAGTAAGCGTTTTTCATTGATCATGATGATGCTCCTCCTCTTATAGCGGCATGTTGCCATGCTTTTTTAACGGTCTATCTTCTTCCTTACTGCGAAGCAAATCAAATGAGCGGATCAATCGCTCTCTCGTTTCAGCTGGCATAAAAATATCGTCTATCAGACCTGCCTGGGCCGCTTTCCATACACTTGGTTTGTTTTCAGACTCGCGCGAAGCAGGATGAACAATTTCGTCTGCGAACGTTTTCCCCATGACATCAATTTCGGCCTCTGGCCATGCATAAACAAAGTCAGCGCCTAAGCCCTTGCTATTCATCGCGACATAAGCACCGCCAAACGCCTTTCTTAAAATCACAGTGATTTTGGGAACGGTTGCTTCAGCATACGCATATAAAAGCTTTGCACCGTGGCGGATAATTCCTGCATGCTCAGCTTTCTCCCCTGGTAAAAAACCAGGAACGTCCACAAGGGTTAAGATCGGAATATGAAACGCATCACAAAATCGAATAAACCTGGCCGCTTTATCGGCAGCGTCAAGATCAAGGCTGCCTGCCAGCACCTTTGGCTGATTGGCAACAACACCAATGGAGGCTCCTTGTAATCTGGCAAAACCTGTGACAATATTTTTTGAGAAACAAGGCTGCGTTTCAAAGAATGAGTCTGGATCGGTTATCGCTGTCACCACTTGTTTGACATCATAGGTGCGTGATGGATTCTTTGGCAGAATTCTGCCTGGATCGGCGGAATCGTGCTTTCGTACCCCAGCGCGTGTGACAGCCTGTTGTTTCGTTTGTATGTACGTTAAAAGAGTTCGAACCGCTTTTAACACGTCTTTCTCATCTTTCCCAGTATAGTGCACATTCCCGCTTGTCTGATGCTGAACACTTGCACCGCCAAGACGGTCAGGACAGACCGTTTCTCCTGTTGCTTTTTCTATTACTTTCGGACCAGTTAAAAACATATGAGCTGTTTGCTCTGTCATGAAGACAAAATCAGTCAATGCAGGAGAATAGACTGCACCTCCAGCACATGAACCTAAAATAACAGATATTTGCGGGATTCGACCAGAGTACAGCACATTCCGTTTAAAAATCTGTCCGTATCCTTCTAATGATACCACACCCTCTTGAATTCTCGCACCACCTGAGTCTTTTAGACCGATGACCGGCATCTGATTTTTAGCGGCCAGATCCATTAAAGCGGCAATTTTCTTCGCATGCATTTCGCCTAATGAGCCCCCATATACTGTTGCATCTTGTGCATAAACACATACTGGTTTTCCATGAATGAGTCCCGTTCCAATGACGACACCGTCTCCAACATGCTCTGACAGATCGCCTGTTGCAAATGACTGAATTTCCATCAAGCTGCCCTCGTCAAGAAGTTCATGAAGCCGCTCTCGAGCCGTCAGCTTTCCTTTGTTCTTGTGAACCGCTGCTCGTTTTTCGCCGCCACCCATTAACGCTTTCTTCCGCCATTCAGACAAGTCATTGAACGATTCATTCATCACTATGTTTCTCTCCTTTCAAGGACTCGCACAATTCAAATAACACACCTGACGTTTCTTTAGGTGAAATAAATGCAATTTGCTTTCCGCTGGCGCCCATCTGTGCTGTTTTTTGGAGAAGCTGCACGCCAAGGTGATCGAGACGGCTAAGATCAGCCTGAATGTCACCCGACTTTAGCGCAATATGATGAAGCCCCTCTCCTCTTTTTGTTAAGAAATTATGTAGTTTACTGCGGGCTGAGATTGGCTCAATTAATTCAATGTGCAGATCATCAAGTGAAGTGAAGGACGCTTTAATCTCCTGCTCAGGAATCTCTTGTATGTCTGAAAAGTGCCAATTAAATAGCTGATGAAGCGTTTGAGATGTTTCTTTAATAGAAAAGACGGCAATGGCAATATGATCGATTTGTGTCATCCGTTCACTTCCTTTGCTGATCACTTGTCGCATATGAAAAAACCAGATAAAATAAAGACAACTGCGCTTGTCGCAAAAATCTTCGGTTATAGGGGTGCGATATGTCTCAAAAATTCATGAAATTTATGGTATTGCTTATGATTAGCCTGCTGTTAGTTTCTTCACTTTTAGCAGGAGCAGCAGCCTTTTTATAAGGATTGAATAAGAGCAGACAAGCAGGTGATTCGGGATATCAACGAATGGCCTGTTTGTCTTTGGCAAGCGTTTCAAAGGAAGCACTTGATTTTGTAATCCATACCTTTGTTCCAATTGGAAGCTGATCAAACAGTAGCTCTACATCTTGATTATGAAGTCTCACACAGCCTGCCGTGATAAATTTCCCAATCGAAGTTTCATCACTTGTTCCATGAATTCCATAGGTTCTGCCATCTGTTCCTCGTGCATCAAATCCAATCCATCTTCGTCCAAGAGGATTATTCTTCGCACCGCCTTCAATATTTTTTCTTCTGTAATAGGGATCTTTCGCTTTGATCATAATGGTAAATTCACCTTCTGGCGTCAAATCTGCTGTTTTTCCTGTAGAGGCAGGATATACTTTTTGAATTTTCCCTTGATCAATAAAGGCAAGTTCATTTGTTTGTTTATTAATAATGACAAATGGGTCACCTGGCAGCGGGTTTTGGCCAAGCGGCCAGATAGGTGAAAGGGACATGGTCAGTACGGTATAAAATAAAAGACGCATAGGCTCCTCCTTTTTCATTAGATTGACCAATGAAGGAGGAACTCATGCGTCTCTATTCTTTCATCCCTTTAAAATAGCTTTTCAGTACTAAATATTGTTCCATTTCACCGAGGAAATGAAAGAGTGCCGCTCTTGCCTCAAATTCTTCTCGTGTTTGCGGGAGCGGAAGTGCGTCGAATTCTTCTTTCATATCAATGAGACGTCTTAAAAACTTATGCGCTGTGTTCCCTGGGTGAATATGTTCGCGTAAGTCTCTAATGTATTCTGCAATGATTTGTCCATGCTCCGTTGTGACGGAAATCGACGTAATTTTGGGCAGCACACGCTCAATGATTTCAAATTGCTTTTGTCTCATGTTGAAATAATGATAGTACAGGTTTTCATGTCTTAATACATGGTTTTCAACATCACGATATGCGAGAGCTTTTGCTTCTTTAATCAATTGATGTGTCTCTGGTATTTCTTTTCCTGTCCAGTCTTGCTTCCCTGTCATTAAGTATTGCTCGATTTCCTCAAAAATTTTAGCAAAGTTGGCTTCAATCTGTTCGCTGTAGCGTTTGAGCTTTTTATCAACACTAGGCATATAGAGGTTCATAATCAGCGCTACCCCAACACCAATGGTAATCAGCAGCAGTTCATTCCAAATGAGATGCAGGGTAATCCCGCCAGACATGTATAAATGGAGAATGATGACTGAACTCGTGACAATCCCTTCTTTAATTCGAAGCAGAACCGTTGTTGGAATAAAGACAAGCAGCATCAAACCGATCACAAAAGGATGATACCCGATCAGATCGAAAAATAAATAAGAAAATAAAATAGCAAGACTGCATGCTGCAAAGCGGGCTCCCGATGCTAAGAGGGATCTTTTCTTTGTCACCTGAATACACAGGATCGTAATAATCCCGGCAGCTGAATAATTTTGCAAGCCAAGCAATTGTGCAATATAAATAGCGATCGCTGTTCCTAATGCTGTTTTCAGCGTTCGGTAGCCGATTTTAAACATGATGTGATTCACTCTTTTCTGTCTTGTTTCCATTCACTTTTGTGAAATGATGAACTTTTTTTACTTTCCCCATTATAATCAAAAAAAGAAGGAGATGTTAAGTCTCCTTCCCTTTTTTCTTTATAATATTTTTTGTAAGAAGTCTTGCGCACGCTGTGAAGATGGTGATTCAAAAAATTGTACAGGGTTTGCATCCTCTACAATTTTCCCGTCATCCATAAAGATCACACGGTCAGCCACTTCTTTTGCAAAGCCCATTTCATGTGTGACGATGACGAGTGTCATTCCAGATTGAGCCAGCTCTTTCATGACCTCTAATACTTCCTTGACCATTTCTGGATCTAGGGCAGACGTTGGTTCGTCAAACAGCATAATGTCTGGTGTCATTGCAAGCGCACGTGCAATCGCCACACGCTGCTTTTGACCGCCGGACAAACGGTTCGGGAAATCATCTTTTTTCTCTAAAAGCCCTACCTTTTTGAGCAGATCTTCAGCTTGCTTGATGCTGTCTTCCTTCGATTGATTCTTCACATTCATTGGCGCATACGTGATATTTTCCAGCACGGTTTTATGCGGGAACAGATGGAAATGCTGAAATACCATTCCGATGTTCTCACGCACTTTTAGTGCATTCGTTTTTGGATTGGTAATCTCGGTGTCCTTAATCGTAATGACACCAGAAGTCGGCTTTTCAAGTAAGTTGATGCAGCGGAGGAAGGTCGATTTTCCTGAACCAGATGGTCCAATAACGGCAACAACTTCCCCTTCTTTAATGGTCGTGTCGATCCCCTTTAAAACTTCGTTTTTACCAAAAGATTTTGTGAGTTTCTCTATTTTAATCATTTGATTTTAACTTCCTTTCCACCGATTTGCCGACAAAGGTGAGAACGAGCACGATGACATAATAGATAAGACCCGCAAAAATAAGCGGTTCAAGATAATTATACGTGACGGCCCCAGCTTGATAGGCTCGTCTCATGACATCACCCAGTCCGATGACTGTTACAATCGCTGATTCTTTTGTCAGTGTAATCGTTTCATTCACAAGTGCAGGTGAAATATTTTTAAACGCCTGCGGAAGCAATAAGTCCTTCATCATTTTAGCATAAGGGATGCCTAAAGCAACGGCTGCTTCTTTTTGACCTTTATCAATGGCATTAATACCCGCACGAATAATTTCAGATACGTAAGCCGCCGAGTTAAGTGAAAATGCCGCTACAGCAGCCCAGTATTGATCGATTTGGAACCCAAGAAGCTGAGGCAGACCAAAATAAATAATGAGTAATTGAAGCACAAGCGGTGTGCCTCGGAAAATTGACGTATAAAAGTCTGCAAGCCAAATGAGCGGTTTAAACACACTAATTTTACAAAGAGTTAATAAAATTCCTAAGATAAATCCAAGGAAAAGGGATACCACTACAATAGAAAGCGTGACCTTAAGCCCTTCTAGAATAAAGGGCATCTGAGGTATTACATCTTTAAAATCAAACATGACATTCTCCTTTTTTTTGCCTTCATACAAAACAGGAAAAAAGTTCAACACGAGTTGAACTTTTCAGCGCTTTTCTACTTGATTTTCTTGAATGACGCTGATCCTTTTCCTGACTTACTTTTCATCAGCAAACCATTTTTTAATTAATTTATCAAGTTCACCATTATCTTTCATTTCATTTAATGATTTATTAAACTTCGCTGTTAAGTCGCTATTTTTCTTGAATGCAATGGCTGAACCTTCGTTTGAGCTGTTCAATCCAAATGCTTGGAAGTCTTTTTCCTTTTTCAAGTAACCAGCAGCTACTTTATCTTCAATAATTGCTGCATCAAAACGGCCTGCTTTAATCTCTTGAATGATATCAGAAATTTTATTACGGTCTTCAACTGTAAGGTTATATTTCTTTTGCAATCCATTTGCTTCATCTTGTTGAATAGAACCTAATTGAACGCCGACTGTTTTGTCTTTTAAATCTTTCTCTGCTTTAATACCGCTAGATTTCTTTGATACAACCAAGTTTTTAGCATTGTAATAAACATCAGAGAAATCAACTTGCTTTTTACGTTTTTCTGTAGGTGTCATTCCTGCAAGGACAATATCAGCTTTGTTTGTTTTAAGGGCTGATACAAGGCTAGCAAAGTCCATATCTTGAATTTCTAGCTTGTAGCCGTTCTTTTTCGCTAGTGCTGTTGCAAGATCTACATCAAAACCGACAATTTTATCTCCGTCTTTTGATTCAAATGGCGGATAATCTGCTGATGTCGCCATCACGAGTGTCTTGTCATCTCCTGATGCGTTTGAATTATTAGAAGAAGTTCCGCATGCTGCGAGTGCAGCTGCAAGACCAGCTGTCATAAGTAATAATAACCACTTTTTCATATGATGATGCCTCCCAGTATTTAAAATCATGTATTGATTTGAATATTTATTCACTATAATGTATTTTAAACACTTTCTTTTTAAGATGCAATAGTATTTTGCTAAAATTATTTTGATTCTATTGTCTTATAAAACAAAAAGCAGACCGATCTAAAGACCGGACTGCTTTA
This sequence comes from Bacillus sp. EB106-04-04-XG123, assembly GCF_058791855.1. Taxonomy (NCBI): domain Bacteria; kingdom Bacillati; phylum Bacillota; class Bacilli; order Caryophanales; family Bacillaceae; genus Bacillus; species Bacillus sp. EB106-04-04-XG123. Next base: position 306,752 of record NZ_JBYTDZ010000003.1, read on the forward strand.
TATTTATTCATTCAAAAGTCATATGTTAGATTTCTTCGCAATGCTCATCAAAAGCAGCTTGTAGTTTTGACACGACTTCCATTGGCTCGTGCCCTTCAATTTCATGACGCTCGACCATTTTGATGATTTTTCCATCTTTTAATAAGGCAAAGGATGGTGAAGATGGCGGGAAGCCTTCAAAGTATTCACGAGCTCTTGCTGTTGCCTCTTTGTCCTGCCCAGCAAACACTGTCAGCAATTGATCTGGACGCTTATCGTAATGAACAGAATAGCCGGCAGCTGGTCTTGCAATACCGCCTGCACAGCCGCATACTGAATTCACCATGACAAGTGCCGTTCCTTTTTTAGTCAGTGCTTCGTCTACTTCTACAGCTGACGTGAGCTCAGTGTAGCCTGCCTGCTTAATTTCTTCTCTCGCTTGTTTTACAATATCATTCATAAATAAATTAAAATCAATATTCATGTCCGTCCACTCCTTTAGCGTACCATAACCATTTTAACTCCATCATAACAAGGAAAACGCCTGCGGGCAAATGTGTTGTCTTATCCATCGCCTCTTTTTCCGAACATCGTTTATGAGCTGTCAAATTGGGGAAAAGTGATGATAAAGAGATGAAAGGGAGAACTGCGTGATGGCACAATTCAAAAAAGCGATGCTCATTTATAATGGAAATGCTGGACAAAAAAACATGGAAAAAACACTCGGTCAAACAGTGCCTCTTCTTTCTCTACATATTGATGAACTCATTCTTAAACCAACAAAACAGCCAAATGATGCTTATGATTTCTGCCGTCATATTGATGAGACGGTGGAATTGCTCATCATATTAGGCGGAGATGGAACCGTGCATGAATGTATGAACGGTATTGGCGGCTTAGAAAAAAGGCCCGCTGTAGCGATATTACCAGGCGGGACATGCAATGATTTTTCTAGAACGCTTGGTATTCCTCAACAGATGCAAAAAGCCGCTCAAATGATTGTAGACGGCAAAGAGACAAAGGTCGACTTAATCAAAGCAGAGGATCGATACGTATTGAACTTTTGGGGAATTGGGCTGATCGCAGACACGTCCAACAACATTAACGACAAGGAAAAAGCCGTACTCGGTAAAATCAGCTACTTCACAAGTGCCCTGCGCACACTGCAGCAAACAGATCCTTTTCACGTAAGGATTGAGACCGAAGAGGAAAGCTGGGAAGAGGAAGCTGTCATCGTTCTTGTCATGAATGGACATTTTATCGGTACAAATAAAATTGATTTGCCTAATGCATCCATTGATGATGGAAAAGCTGAAATCTTAATTTGCAGAAATACAAGTTTCTCTGCTTTAAAAGAAATCTTCTCAATGAACCGGGAAGAGCTGGAGGATTTCACCGGCGATCTGTCTCTCATTCAAGCGTCCAGTATTCGTATCCACACAAAAGAGGAAATGGATGCTGATACGGATGGTGAGGTTTATATGAAGGCTCCCTCTTCTTTAGAAGTGTTAAAACAGCATTTGACCTTTATTGTTCCAGCAGAATAAAAAAATGCCCGACATCATTTTGATTCGGGCTTTTTTTTGATATAGCGTCTGTATAAATATTCAAGTGCATATCCGAGAAGTGTACCAGCGAGAAGTGATATTCCTAAAAAGCTATTGGCTGCTCCTTTAAACCCACCGACAATCAGCAGACAGTACACGATTTGAATGATTGAAACGATCGATATGATAAGCAGTAATCGTTCAGGATGATTGCGTGATTTAGAAATGTACCGCAGAAAAGCGAACGCAATCGCTGTGATAAACATGAGACCAATCGTTAGAAAAGCAAAAAAATCTAGTCCAGACATATCATCGCTCCTTTCTCCTAGATGTGGAAATCCCCCTCTCATGCCGGGAGGGGGAAAATGATTGTTTTAATAAACAGATGTCTGCTCGTCGATGCCTTCAAGGATTTGTTTAATTCGCTGAAGGAATCTGCCGCATACAAGACCGTCTAGTACTCTGTGATCTAATGAAAGACAAAGATTGACCATGTCTCTTGCCGCAATCATTCCGTTTACTATCATTGGACGCTTCACGATCGATTCTACTTGTAAAATCGCCGCTTGCGGATAATTAATGATTCCCATTGATTGTACTGAACCAAATGATCCCGTGTTGTTGACAGTGAATGTACCGCCTTCCATATCACTTTGCTTGAGCGTTCCTTGTCTCACCTTAGACGCCAGCTCATGAATTTCTTTGGCGATGCCCTTAATGGTCTTTTCATCCGCATCCTTAATGACTGGAACAAAAAGAGCGTCATCTGTAGCGACAGCAATCGAAACATTGATCGCTTTCTTCTGCACAATTTTATCTCCAGCCCACATGCTGTTCATTTCAGGGAATTCCTTTAAGGCCTGAGCCACTGCTTTGACAAAGAACGCAAAGAACGTCAAGTTAAAGCCTTCTTTTGCTTTAAACTGATCCTTCAGCTGATTTCTTCTTGTCACTAGATTTGTCACATCGACTTCCATCATCGTCCATGCATGCGGAATTTCATGTTTGCTTCTCAGCATATTGGCCGCAATTGCCTGCCGGATCGGCGTGACTGGCAGCTCAACATCACCAGGCATGGAAGGGATGGCAGGAGCCGCTTTTGCGTGAGATGGCTGCGCAGGCTCCGGTTGAACAGCACGTTCATTGACAGGTGCTGTCTTCTCTTTAACGCCGCCGTTTTCAATGAGCTGCAGCAAATCTTTTCTAGTAATTCGGCCGCCTGCTCCCGTACCTTGAACAGCTGTTAAATCAATGCCATGCTCATCTGCTAAACGAAGAACGGCTGGAGAGTAACGTTTCTTTTGACTTTGATTCTCATTTGTTTGATCTGCTTCAGGCGCTTTGCTTTGCTCAGGTGCTGCTTCTTTTTTCTCGCTCTGCTGCTCGCTTCCTTCAACTTCAATTTCACAGAACACTTCTCCTACTTGCAGCGTTTCGCCTTCCTCAGCCGATAGTTTTGTAATCGTTCCTGTAAAAGAAGACGGGACTTCTGCGTTCACTTTATCCGTCATGACTTCCGCAATCGGATCATATTTATTCACATGATCGCCAGGTGAAACGAGCCATTTGCTAATGGTTCCTTCTGTTACACTTTCACCTAGCTGAGGCATTTTCATTTGTTCAATTGCCACTTTGAAACCCTCCTCTTTCTTAAAACGCCGCTAGCTCTCTCATTTCAGCTTCTACCTTATCCGGGTTGACCATGAAGAATTTCTCCATTGTCGGCGCATAAGGCATTGCCGGAATATCTGGCCCTGCCAGGCGTTTGATTGGTGCGTCTAAATCAAATAAGCAATGCTCTGAAATGATTGCCGCAACCTCACTCATGATGCTGCCTTCTTTTGTATCTTCCGTTAACAGAAGCACTTTCCCTGTTTTAGAAGCCGCTTCTATAATCGCTTCCTGATCAAGCGGGTACACTGTTCTCAAATCGAGAATATGAGCGGAAATGCCGTCTTTTGCAAGGCGGTCTGCTGCTTGCAGCGCAAAATGCACACAAAGGCCATATGTAATGACCGTAATATCATCGCCTTCACGTTTCACATCTGCTTTTCCAATCGGAAGAGTGTAATCCTCTTCAGGCACTTCTCCCTTAATAAGGCGGTATGCACGTTTATGTTCAAAGAACAATACAGGATCTGGATCACGCACTGCAGCCTTTAAAAGACCTTTGACATCATAAGGTGTAGAAGGCATCACAATCTTCAAACCAGGCTGGTTAGCAAAAATCGCTTCGACCGATTGTGAATGATAAAGTGCCCCGTGCACTCCGCCTCCGTATGGTGCGCGGATGACCATTGGACAGCTCCAATCATTATTTGATCGGTATCTAATTTTTGCAGCCTCTGAAATGATTTGGTTGATTGCAGGCATAATGAAATCCGCAAATTGCATTTCTGCAATTGGGCGCATTCCATACATCGCTGCCCCAATACCTACACCAGCAATGGCTGATTCTGCAAGAGGTGTATCCATGACGCGCGCTTCTCCAAATTGCTCGTAAAGACCCGCTGTCGCTTTAAATACGCCGCCTTTTTTCCCGACATCCTCTCCGAGCACAAACACTTTCGGATCTCGTTCCATTTCTTCTTTCATCGCCAGTGTAATGGCGTCTATATATGACATAACAGGCATTTTTCTTCCCCCTTACTCCGCATACACGTAACGAAGTGCGCTTTCTGCCTCAGCATAAGCTGCGTTTTCCGCTTCATCAGTGGCTTCGTTTACGATTTGCATGATTTCTTTTGTCATCTCTTCTTTCATTTCAGAAGTCATGACGTTTCCTTCGATTAAATACGTTTCATATTGGATGAGCGGATCTTTCTTTCTTGCTTCGAGCACTTCTTCTTTTTCTCGATAGCTTGAGTCATCGTCATCACTTGAATGCGCAGTTAAACGGTAAGAGATTGTTTCAATCAATGTCGGGCCTTCGCCTCTAGCCGCACGGTCTCTCGCTTCTTTGACAGCGGCATATACTTCAAGCGGATCATTTCCATCTACAGTTACGCCAGGCATCCCATATCCAATCGCACGATCTGAAATGCGTTCACAGGCCACTTGTTTGTCATATGGCACGGAAATCGCGTACTTATTGTTTTCACACATGAAAATAACAGGCAGTTTATGCACAGCAGCGAAGTTAGCACCTTCGTGAAAATCTCCTTGGTTTGATGAGCCTTCACCGAACGTGACAAAACTGACAAAGTTTTTCTGCTCTAATCGTCCAGCAAGGGCAATTCCCACCGCGTGAGGAACCTGCGTTGTTACAGGTGAAGATCCGGTCACAATTCGATTTGCTTTTTGTCCAAAATGCCCCGGCATTTGTCTTCCGCCTGAGTTTGGATCGTCTTGTTTTGCGAAACCAGACATCATTAAATCTTTTGCTGTCATCCCAAAAGCAAGGACAACTCCCATATCACGGTAGTAAGGTAAGACGTAATCTTCTTCTCTATTAAGGGCAAATGCAGCACCGACTTGCTGCGCTTCCTGCCCTTGACAAGAAATGACGAATGGAATTTTCCCTGAACGGTTTAAAAGCCACATCCGTTCATCGATTTTTCTTGCTAGAAGCATTGTTCTATATATATCAATTGCTTGTTCATCTGATAATCCTAATTCCTGATGACGCATGTTACTCATCATGTTTCCCTCCTTGATTAAAAATGGATCGCCTTCCCGTCAACAGCAAGGGCTGCCTCGCCAATCGCCTCTGATAAGGTCGGATGCGGGTGTATCGTCTGTCCCACTTCCCATGGGGTTGCATCAAGTACTTTGGCTAATCCAGCTTCAGATATCATATCTGTTACATGAGGACCAATCATATGAATTCCTAAAATATCATCTGTCTTTTGATCGGCAATGATTTTGACGAATCCATCAGACTCCCCGTACACAAGCGCTTTTCCAATCGCCATAAATGGGAATTTCCCTATTTTGACTTCAAAGCCCTGCTCTTTTGCCGCCTGTTCAGTGAGTCCTACACTAGCAGTTTCTGGGTGAGAGTAAACACATTTAGATACGAGCGTTTCATCGAGCGGCTTTGGATCTTTCCCAGCCATATGTTCAACAGCAATCATACCTTCGTGAGAAGCGACATGTGCCAGCTGAAGCCCGCCGATGACATCTCCTATTGCGTAAATATGCGATTCTTTCGTTTGATAATGTTCATTCACGACAATGCCTTGTTTTTCGGTTTGGATGTCCGTGTTTTCAAGACCTATGCCTTCGATATTAGGTACTCTGCCGACTGAAAGAAGGAGTTTTTCCGCTTCGAACGTCTGAATGTCTAGATCCTTTTCCGCTTGAATTGTCACGAGATTTTCCTGCTTTTCTACGCTATCTGGCAGTACCTTCGCATTTGTCACAAAGGTGATGCCTTTTTTAGATAATAGCTTTTCCATTTCTTTAGAAATGTCATGATCCTCTGTTGGTAAAATGCGGTCTGCAAACTCAATCACAGTGACGTTCACACCAAAATCATTGAGCATAGACGCCCACTCGATTCCGATCACTCCGCCTCCGACAATGAGCATCGACTGCGGAAGCTCTGGCAATTCAAGTGCATCATCTGATGTGAGGATGTGTGTTCCATCTGCTTCAAGCCCTGGCAGCACCCGCGGTCTTGAGCCTGTTGCGATGATGACCTGCTTTGGAATAAGCATCTCATTTTCCTCTCCATTTGCCATTTCTACGGAGATCGTTCCTGGCATTGGCGAAAAGATAGATGGGCCAAGAATACGGCCAATTCCTTCATATACATCAATTTTCCCTTGTTTCATTAAGTGTTTGACGCCGCCTGCTAGCTTTTCGACAATCTCAGTTTTTCTTTTTTGCACACTCGCAAATTGCAAGGCAATGCCGCCTGCCTCAACACCAAAATCAGCTGCGCGTTTGACGGTTTGATATACTTCTGCACTTCTGAGCAGCGCTTTAGACGGAATGCAGCCTTTATGAAGACATGTTCCGCCGAGCTTTTCTTTTTCTACAACTGCTGTTTTCAATCCAAGCTGTGAGGCACGAATGGCTGCTACATAGCCGCCTGTGCCTCCACCAAGAATGACGAGGTCATATTCAGTTGCCATGACTTGTCACTCCTTTCTTTTCCTGTTGATCATTTGGGTATTCTTTCGGTGATTCTTCTTCTTTTAAAATACGAAGCGCACCTTCCGCTAACGATTGCAGCTCATTTTCACCTGGATACACGACAACATCTGAAATCCAGTCAATATAGCCGCGAATACTTGATGTAATTTGTTTGCTGTACGCAAGTCCGCCTGTTAATACAATGACGTCAACTGCTCCTTTTAAAACAGCGCTAGCCGCACCAATTTCCTTGGCAATTTGATAGCACATTGCTTCATAAATGAGCGCCGCACGCTCATCACCTGCTTCAATCATGCGTTCCACTTTTACAGCGTCTGTCGTGCCAAGATAGCCCGCTAGCCCGCCTTCACCAATAATGCGTTTGAGCATTTCCTCTTGGGTATACTCACCCGAAAAACAAAGATTTACAAGATCACCTGTCGGCAAGGTTCCCGCACGCTCAGGACTGAAAGGACCTTCGCCATGCAGACCATTATTCACATCGATGACTTTCCCTTTTTCATGAACACCAATGGTGATACCGCCGCCCATATGAGTAATAATCATGTTTAAATCTTCGTAACTTTTTCCAAAAGAAGCCGCTGTTTTTCTTGCGACCGCTTTTTGATTTAATGCATGAAAGATGCTTTTTCTTTCGATCGTTGGCAGCCCTGAAATACGAGCAATTGGCTTTAGTTCATCCACCACAACTGGATCGACAATAAAAGCTGGGATATTCAGGCCAAGTGCGATTTCTCTCGCGATGATTCCGCCGAGATTAGATGCATGCTGGCCGGCATATCCTTCTTTTAGATCTTTCACCATTTGCTCATTGACTTCATATGTGCCTCCTTCAATCGGACGAAGGAGACCGCCACGCGCGCACACTGCATCAAACTTTGAGATATTCATCCCCTGTTCATGCAGTGTTTTCAAAATAGTTTCTTTGCGGAAAGAAAATTGATCAATGATATGAGGAAACGACTTTAATTCCTCATCAGTATGTCTAAGTGTCGTTTCAAAAATAGAACGTTCATTATGAAACACACCAATTTTTGTTGAAGTAGAGCCAGGATTAATCGTGAGAATACGCCATTCTTTTGTCAGCAAAAACAAAACCTCCGTTTCAACTCATTCTTCCAATTAGCGACGACTTAAAATATGTTGACCATTTTGCAAGAATTGACTTCTTGATTTGCGCATTCTTTCAATTCGCTCTTCAGCCAATCGGTCTGCCGCTTTATAAGTTGGAATGGCATCACGGTTTGAAATTTCAATCACACGTTCAATATTTTGATAAATGCCTTCGACTTTTTTCATCGCACGATCTGCATTATAGCCATAAAGCTCATCAGCCACGTTAATCACACCGCCTGCATTGATCACATAGTCAGGAGCATATACAATCCCCATTTCATGGATAAGGTCTCCGTGATGCGTTTCTCTTAGCTGGTTATTTGCAGCACCTGCAATCACTTTTGCTTTTAACTTTGGAATGGTTACATCGTTAATGGTTGCACCAAGTGCGCACGGTGCATAAATATCACATGCTTGATCATAAATATCGTCAGGATCGACTGCTTTTGCGCCGAAGTCTTCAACAGCTCGCTTGACAGAGTCTTTGTTGATATCTGTGACAATAAGCTGTGCGCCTTCTTCGTGCAGATGTTTACACAGATTGTAGGCCACATTTCCAACACCTTGGACAGCAATTGTTTTTCCTTCTAATGAATCTGTACCGAAAGCAGCTTTGGCAGCGGCTTTCATCCCTTTATATACACCGTAAGCAGTGACTGGAGACGGATTTCCGGATGAACCAAATGCAGGAGAGATCCCTGTGACAAAATCGGTTTCTTCATGAATGAGATCCATATCTTCTACCGTTGTACCGACATCTTCCGCTGTAATATAGCGGCCATTCAGCCCTTGAATGTAACGACCAAAGGCACGGAACATTTCTTCGTTTTTGTCTTTTCTCGGGTCACCGATGATCACTGTTTTTCCGCCGCCAAGATTAAGTCCTGCTGCCGCGTTTTTATAAGTCATTCCTCTTGCTAGACGCAGTGCATCCTCAATAGCTGCTTCTTCGTTTTCATACGTCCACATTCTCGTTCCGCCTAGTGCAGGCCCAAGTGTTGTATCATGAATCGCAATAATCGCTTTTAAGCCAGACTGCTCATCCTGACAAAATACAAGCTGCTCATAATCGTATCGTTCCATATATTTAAAAAGTTCCATTGTGTTATTCCTCCTATTACTTCCGCTTAATTTGATGTACAGATGGCAAGCGCAATTGAATAAAGCTTACTTTCAGCTGAATCAGACCGGCTTGTTAAAGCAATCGGCGCCTTGGCTCCTGCCACCACAGCTCCCACCTTCGCATGTGCAAAGTAGATGAGAGATTTATAAAGAATGTTTCCTGCCTCAATTGTTGGCACAAGCAAAATATCTGCATGGCCGGCTACATCACTCGTAATATTTTTATGAGAAGCTGCCGTTTGAGAGATAGCATTATCTAAAGCAAGAGGCCCATCAATCAGGCATCCAGAAATTTGCCCCCGCCGATTCATTTGCGCAAGACTTGCCGCAGTTAAAGTTGAATCCATTGCCGGATTCACGACCTCGACCGCAGAGAGCACTGCAACCTTTGGCATGTCGTTTCCGACAGCTTGTGCTACTTGAACAGAATTGATCGTAATCTCTTTCAGCATATTTAAATCGGGCGCGATGTTCATCGCAGAATCTGTGACATAAATAAAGCGGTCAAAGCCCGGTACTTCGAATGCTGCGACATGTGATAAGACACTTGCTGTCCTGAGCCCATATTCTTTATTCAGTACCGCTTTTAAAAGAACGGCTGTCGGGACATGCCCCTTCATCAAAATATCTGCATGCTTCTCGCTCACTGCCTGCACGGCTATTTTGGCAGATTCTTCGGGAGAATCTGAATGAATAATATCTATCCAGTCCTCATCGATTTCATGCTGTTTCACTAGCTCCTTCAGGTTGCGTTTGTTCCCAACCAGGAGAAAGCGAGCGACCTTTCGCTTAATTGCCATCTTGATGGCATGAAGCACTTCTTCGTCTTCTGCATGAGCCACAGCCGCCGTTTTATTCTGCAGCTGGGCGGCTTTCATAATCAGATCGTCAAGCTTCATATATGCCCACCTTTCCTTGTGCTCGGTTCATGCTTTATATGCAAGTTCCGTGCCAGTTTGAAATGCAGTAAAATGAGGTAGTTTGCATGACATTCGTGCAATCTTTTGCAGATTACATGCATTTTATTGCATGCTATCTTTTGCAAGTTGATATTTATCCATTTTATAGTAAAGGTTCCGTATGCTGATCCCTAACGTTTTCGCTGTTTTCGTGCGATTGAATTGATGCTTTTCAAGGGTTTGTTTAATCAGCTGCGCTTCAAATGCCTCAACAGCATCTGAAAGCGTCTCTCCCTCAAATTGACTGACAGCCAGTTCCTGCTGCTCTTTTTCTTCCTGATCTTCAGACTCCATGAAAGAAATATGCCCCTCATCAATCCATTCTTCTTGCGGGTTTAAAAAGATCATGGCTCGTCCAAGTACATTTTCAAGCTCTCTTACGTTTCCAGGCCACTTATATGATCGCAGTCTATGAAGCGCCTGTTCTGTTAACCCGCGCACGTTCCGTCCATAGTCTAAATTGATCTTTTGGATGAGACGTTTGCTTAACGAATCAATATCCTCAAGGCGCTGCCTTAGCGGCGGGATAGAGATCGGGTATCTGTTCATGCGATAATATAAGTCCTCTCTGAACTTTCCTTCCGCCATCGCTTTTTCAATATTGACATTTGTCGCCGTGATCACACGAACATCGACTGGTATGGCCTTTGTTCCGCCTACTCTTACAATTTCTTTCTCCTGCATGACGCGCAGCAGCTTCGCCTGTGTACTTGGCGTCATCTCACCAATTTCATCTAAGAAAATGCTGCCTTGATTCGCCTCTTCAAACAGTCCTTTTTTCCCGCCGCGCCTTGCACCAGAAAACGCTCCTTCTTCATAGCCAAAAAGCTCTGACTCTAAAAGGGTCTCAGATAAGGCTGCACAGTTGACCCGTACAAAGCGATTATATTTCCGGTCACTTTCATTGTGAATGGCGTGCGCAAACAGCTCTTTTCCAGTACCTGATTCTCCCCGGAGTAAAATGGTGGCTGGCGTTTTTGCGCCTAGCTTTGCCTGCTCAAGTGCCACAAGCATTTGCTCACTTTCTCCAATGATGTCTTCAAATGTGTACTTTGCTTCAAGTGTCCGGATAAGCTGCCTTGCTTTATTTAGTTCATTCGTGAGTGATTGAATTTCTGATACGTCATGAATGACGCCGACACTGCCTTTTAAGATGCCATCAACGATGACTGGCGCTACGTTGACGATCACATCTTTTTTATTCGGCCCGACTTTCATTCTGACGCCTCGGACCGGTCTTCTTGTTTCAAGCACCTTCAAATGCATGCTTTCTCCTTCAGAAATATCTGCACCTGCAGGTTTCCCCACAACTTCTTTATCTGTTAATCCAGTCATTTTCGTATAAGCTCGGTTAATCAAAATCCCTTTTCCCTGCTCATCAACAACCGATATGGCTTCATCTGACGATTGAATGATCGCCTCCAGCATGGTTCGCACTTCTTTAAGGTTCGTTACTTCCTCCGCAAGCTCAACGGCATCTGTAATATCTTTAAAGATGGATAAAGCACCTAGCATTCTCCCCGCGTCATCAATAATTGGCAAACGCGTTGTGACAATTTGTATTTGCTGGTTCAGAAATTGTTTTTGATTAAATTCTGGCTCTCTCGATCTTAAAATGTCGGGAAGTTTTGTGTTTGGGATCACTTCTCGTATGTCGCGGCCAATCGCATCTTTTTGCGAACATCCAACCATTTTGGCCGCTGATCGATTAAACAGGACGACTTCTTCGTCCATGTTTATAAAAATCATCCCATCGTTCGTTGCATTAAAAATGCGGTCATGCTTATAGGTTTGTTCCTTTAATATTTGAATTAGCTGTTGTTTTTCTGACATTAATTCTGATATGACGTAAGCCATTGAACTTGGAACAATGACAGCATGCTCCGGCTTTTCTTCCATCAGCTCTTTCAGCACTGCTGAACTGCCCGTTGTTTCAATGATGATATCAATGTCATCTTTTATGTATTCTTTCCAATCCGTTGTCGTATCAATTCCATTCTTTTTCGCTTCTGCCATCCCCGGTGCCTCAAGATCAAGGTCGGCGATCGCAATGATTTGAATCATATTTGTTTTCAGCAATGTTTCTAGCAATGCTGATCCACCCTGTCCTGCACCGACAATCAAGACTCTCTGCATCCCGTTACCCCTTTATATGAAAAAATTTGCACACTATATTTTTCCGTTGCAAAAAATTGCACAACTCTTATATTACCACGTTTTCCTTTCTTGACAAAATATTTTTTGAATTAGACAATGGAAGTAAATGACGTTTAAGGGGACATTTGATGGGGAGAATACTTGCACTAGTGATTATTTTAATACCTGGCGCGCTTGCTGCACTTGGGATTAAGCTGCTGCGTGACACTGTTTTCGGCATCATCATTGCACCATTTCCATTTTTATGGCTGCAAGGAATTGCAGGGTTGTTATTTTTAGGGGGAGGGCTTTATGTAGTGGCTGGCTTTATTTTATATAGAGACCGTAAACGAAATAAAGTGACTGCTCGCTTTAAGCAGAGATAAAACGTGAAAAAAGACCCGCTGATGATAGCAGGTCTTTATTTCATTTCTTCTCTTATTTTCACGGCTCGGTCAGGAAAATCAGTGAAAATGCCATCGACACCTAAGGAAAACATGTTTTTCATTTGCTTTTCACTGTTTACTGTAAACGGCCTGATTACTTGCTGAGATGCATGGAGAGTTGACACAACCTCTTTGGTCACGCCTGCACCCTTAATATTTGGATGATAGCCTCTTGCTGGTACTGTTTTTATATACATCTCCGGCTGATGAATCACATCCATTGTGAGTACAGCAAGTTCAACATGCGGCATCAGTTTGTGAAAAAGAGCTAAACTGCCGTGATGAAACGATGAAACAAGTACACGATCTTCTATTTGAAAATGCTCGATTTGCTTTTTTACTTTCTCCTCGATACCTGGATATCGATAAATGGAGTTTTTCAGTTCAATATTAATGATCAATGATGATTGCTGCGTCACTAGCTCTAATACTTCCTCTAAAAGAGGAATGGATACAGCACCGGTTTCTTCATAAAAAGAATGACTCGCATCTCCCGCTTTTAATTCTTCATATGTATGGTCTTTCACTAAACCTTTCATATTCGTGGTTCTGTTCAGTTTCTCATCGTGAATGACAGCAAGTCTGCCGTCTTTCGTCAGCTGAACATCCAGCTCAATTCCGTCAGCTCCCGAATGGAGTGCATGCTCGAAGGCTATCATGGTGTTTTCAGGATAAATGCCTTTAAAGCCTCTGTGTGCAAAAATTTTCGTCATAGGTCACCTCTAATATGATGCTTCCTTTCATTATGACGTGTCTTTTTTCGTTTTTCCAGTTTTGAGCACATAAAAAAACCTCTTCTGATTCGCATGAAGAGGTTGACAGATAAATTCGATCACGTAATCGCTCTGATGGCTTGCTCTGTCGTCTCTGCGTCAAGAGCAAAAAGGGAAGAAACAACTGCGACTGCTGTAACAACGGTTACACCTAACAACAACTTTTTCATAAGATAACCTCCACTTTCTTTTGAAGTATTTGTGCATCGAATTTCTTTTCAAGAAAACGAATGGCATTTTGATAATCATTTCGTTCCTTGAAGTATTTCGATATTTGTTCAGACAAATCCTCAAGCTCCACATATAATCTATTTTTTTCTATGTAGTCTAATTTTTCAGAGAATACGTCTGCTGCCCCACTATTCTCGCACATCAAATCCAAAATTTCAAATTTTACTATATATTCATTATTTTGGATATCGCAGCTATACAGAATACCCTCTTTAATATATTCCCTCGCCTCTTGATCTCCTAGATGCACTAAAGCGTTTGCCAGAACATATAAAGACTGGATGTAATAATGACTATTGTCACGGTGAATTTGAATGCCCATTCCTTTTTTTGCATAAAGTGCGCTTTTTTCATAATCATGCTTTGCATAATAAAGAACAGCTAAATTGTGATAGCATTTCCCAATCAGCACTTCATTGTTAATGCGCTTACTTTTCTCAAGTGCTTCTTGATACTTTTCCTCTGCTTCACCGAATTGGAACAAATCAATACAATTACTTGCATGTAAAATCAAGCTGTCAATTGCCTGCGCTGTATACTCTTCATGCGCTTTAAATGTATCGATGGCTTTTTTAATATGATTAATGGATATGAAATTTTGTTTCAGTTCGTAATAAATTGAAGCAACCTTATGGTGAAAAGTTCCTACTTCAAGGTCTTCATTCACACGTTTTAGCCGCTGTTCTGCAATTTTGTAAAAACTAATAGCTTCATCATACTTTTTCACATATGCAGCATATTGGCCTTTGTAAAAGTAAAAATAAAAATTAATAATGTCATCTGCCTTCTCATCTAGCGTTCCGACACTTTTCATAATTTGATTGGCTTTTTCAATATTTCCAAGTAACATTTCATGTCTGCCGTCAACAAGCTGATAATAAAGGAGAACTTCACGGTCTTCATCTGTATTTTTTAGCAAATTCTGAATTTTCTCTTTATAGACAGCAGATTTTTCTAAGTCATTCTGAGAAATGACCCTCGTCCACTTGCTAATTTCGTTCGCTACCTCAGCAGAGTGGATTTTCAGCTTTCCCATAACCTCACCCTCTTCTTTTCATTATTATAGCATAGTAAAAGAATGTGAAAATTATTAAATTCGACAATGGGAATATTCAGTTCAAATGGCACAATCTCTAAGAAGCCAGTGACTTTAAAACGCCAATCAATCAGGTCAATAGAAATAGAACTTTCGATCTCGTTTGCTTTAATTACCATTTCCATAAGACCTTTTCCTCTCATCCTTTTTCTTACGAATGAGCGTTTTCTTCTTCTATTTTGAAGACTTCATGATCGATTGGCGCAGCTGATTACCATTATTTTATGTCTTTTTTATTTTTTTCATGCTTTATTTTTCATTTTATTCTGAAAATAAAGCAGCCCGTTTGTCCAATTTAAACATTAAGATGATTTTATCAACCTAACCAATTTTTGACAACATGTTTCAAAATAAAAAAACGTCTCAATGAAGAAACGTTTTTTCATGAAAAATAAACTAGCTAGCTCTATGCTCTAATCGCAAACGATCAGCTACCATGGCAATAAATTCTGAATTGGTTGGTTTCGCTTTTGACATGCTGACAGTATAACCAAAGAGTGAGGAAATGGAATCAATGTTCCCTCTGCTCCAAGCGACTTCAATGGCATGACGAATCGCCCGTTCCACCCTGCTGGCGGTCGTGTTAAATTTCTTTGCAATGTCTGGGTACAACACTTTAGTAATGCTTCCGAGAAGCTCAATGTCATTGTACACCATAGAAATCGCTTCTCTTAAGTATAAATACCCTTTAATATGAGCGGGCACGCCAATCTCATGAATAATGGTCGTAATGCTCGCATCTAAGTTTTTACGTTTCGGTTCAGGTTTGTTGCGAAGAACACTGTTTTGGATTGATGAAGAGCGATGGGTAACTTGTGTGCCGTTTCCACTGACTTGACGAATATGACCTACTAGGTTTTCCATATCAAATGGCTTTAAAATGAAATAAGATGCGCCCAAATCAACTGCTTTTTTCGTGACATCTTCTTGTCCAAAGGCCGTTAGCATAATCACACTTGGCTGTTTTGTCATTTCATTGTTTTCACGGAGGCGTTCTAGTACAGCAAGACCGTCTAAATGAGGCATAATAATATCTAAGAGGAGAACGTCGGGCTCTTTATCTTTAAATAATGTCAGGCATTCCTGACCATTATACGCCACGCCAAGTACTTCCATATCTTCCTGTCCCTCAATGTACTCTGTCAAAAGGCCAACAAGCTCTCGATTGTCATCAGCTACACACACTTTAATTTTCTCCACGTTCTTTCCTCCCCAATGTCGATTCCTTTAGTCTTTTGCATTTCTCTTCTGAGTGTTCAATTCGACAAAACCATGCTATCCCCTTTAAAAAACTTTAATTTTCCGAATAATAGAGCATTATCTAGCTTTTTCTATGTTTTTCTTAAAGAATCGACGATTATTGCAATTTGACAACATGCTTTTTTCTATTTTGTCGAAAAATCTCTTTTTCCTTATTTTATAACATGATGGAAGAGAAAGAAAGGGTAGAAAAAACTGCCGGAAGATTCGCGGCAGTTAAATGATCAACTTGCTTTTTTGTTTTTTTGATAAAGGTCGATTCCTGCTTCGGACAGCATCCATTCAATGTGTACGCCGTACCCGCTAGTCGGATCATTGACGAATACGTGTGTGACAGCTCCAATGACTTTGCCATTTTGAATGATGGGGCTTCCGCTCATTCCTTGGACGATTCCGCCCGTTTTGCTTAAGAGCCGCTCATCTGTTACCTTCAACACCATTCCTTTAGTTGCTGGGAATTTCTGCGGTGTTGTGCTGACGATTTTAATATCAAACTTCTCCACTTTATCATGATCCACAACGGTTAAAATTTCTGCTGGGCCTTCTTTTACTTCATTTGATAAAGCGACTGGAAGTGGTTTATCTGCTACATGATTTTCAAGCTTTTCGGTTAACGTACCAAAGATACCAAAAGGGCTGTTGCGGGAGATATCTCCTATTGTTTTTCTTTCGGAAGAAAATCTCGCCAATTTTTCTCCAGGATTGCCTCCTGTACCTTTTTCAATCGATGTCACGGTTGATCTGACAATTTCGCCATTATCGACAACAATTGGTTTTTTTGTATCCATGTCAGAAATCACATGCCCAAGGGCACCATATTTTTTAGATGAAGGTTCAAAAAAGGTCATCGTGCCGATTCCTGCTGCAGAATCACGAATGTAAAGACCAATTCGATAGATGCCTTCACTTGCATCTTTTGCGGGTGTTAATGTTGTTTGAAAGGTTTTATGATCTCTCTTTATGAGCAAACGAAGGGTTTCACCCGTTTTCCCTGCTTTCTGAATAAATGGGGTGAGGTCATTCATTTTCTCCATTTTTTGACCATTGATTTCAATGATCATATCCCCTGATTGAATGCCTGCGGCTTCACCTGGTGATTTTTTGCCGTCTGCTGTTGTGATTTGATGAAAACCTACAACGAGAACTCCTACAGAGTGGAGCTTGACGCCAATGGATTGTCCTCCAGGAACGACTTTTAATTCAGGGAGAACATCAACTTTTGTTTTCTTAATAGGAAATCCTTTAAAATCATAAACAATTTCGGCTTTTCCCGCCTTTTGTCCTGTAATATCCAGCTGATTCTCTTTCTCTGAAAGGCTAAAGGCTGGCGAAGAAGCATTGGCTGACGCTTCAATCGATGTGTCAATTGAGTGCTTCTGTTTTTCAAATACAGCAACATTTGTTGGAATGCTGATGTATTCCTTCACTATGCTCATAAACCCTGTACTTATTAAAGAAACAAGGAGAATCACACCAATGGCTTTTCTCATCTTTTCGGGCATTCATTTTTCACTCTCCTCGCTCCTTACCCACACCAGAACACTCATGTTTTGGCTACATCTTTACTTTTGCCTTCTTCGAGAGGATTTATAACCGGCAGCTTTAGAAAATGATTGGATAAATTGATAAAAGAAAAAGACGATTTTATGGGTATATACGCCGTCTTTTACACAACATAAAAAAGGCAGCTGATGATTCAGCTACCCTGTTGTTTTGACATCATTTGCTTGGTGCAATAGTTCTTTTGCGTGCTGTTTTGTCAGCTCTGTGACTTCCACACCGGCAATCATCCGGCCAATTTCACTCACTTTTTCTTCATGACTTAATGGTTTGACACTCGTCAGTGTTCTGCCCGCTTTTGAGCGTTTCGAAATGAAGAGATGTGTGTCAGCCATTGCGGCTACTTGAGGCAGATGTGTAATGCAGAGCACTTGTGATCCAGATGCTACTTTGTAAATTTTTTCAGCAATGGCTTGTGCGACTCTGCCGCTGACGCCTGTATCAACTTCATCGAAGATAATGGATGTGACGTCTTGTTTGGCTGAGAAAATACTCTTCACAGCGAGCATGACACGTGAAATTTCTCCACCTGAGGCTACTTTCGATAAAGATTTCATCGGTTCGCCTGTATTTGTAGAAATGACAAATTGTGCTTGGTCGATTCCATTTTTCCCGAGCTGGACAGGTTTTCCGTCTAATAGCGGACAATCGGTGCTTCCAAAAGGCGCATATCGAATAGAAAAAGCTGTGTCAAATGAAGACTTCTCCATATACAAATCCTTGAGCTCCGTTTGGATTTGCTTCGCTAGCTTTTTGGCCCATTTTTTACGCAGCTCCGAAACGTTAAGTGCTTCCAGCAGGGCATCACGGCTCATCGCATCCAGTTTATTCTTGAGCGTCTGCAGATGGCTGTCTCGATTTTGAATTTGATCTATTTCTTCTTCAATCTTCGCTGCATACTCCAAAATTTCCTCAACGGTTGAGCCGTATTTTCGTTTTAACTGCTTCATTTCATTCAGCCTGGATTCAATAAAATCAAGACGAGCCGGATCAAATTCTAATTGATCCAGCATGCTTCGCATTTGGAAAGTTGAATCCTCTAATAAGTAGTAGGAATTCGATACTTGTTCAGATAGCTTTTTCAAATCATCATTGATCTCAGACACTTGCTCAAGCTCGCTTGAGGACATGCCAACCCAATCTAGTCCTCCTTGCTCATTACGCAAAGCGTTATACGCGTTTTGGAGTGAGGAATAGATTTTCTCGTAGTTGCTGATTTGATGACGCTCTTCCTGAAGCCGCTCATCTTCTCCCGGCTCTAACTGCGCTGCCTCAATCTCCTCTAGCTGAAATTGCAGTAAATCTAAGCGGTGCACCATTTCCTGCTCATTCTCGGACAGCTGTCTTAGCTTTTGAGCCGTCTTCATATATTGATCATATGCTTCTTGATACTGCAAGAGAGCTGGTGCAATTTCTTCTGCTCCAAATTGATCGAGCAAATGCAGATGATTTTCATCTTCCATAAGCAGCTGGTTATCGTGCTGACCATGTATATCAAGCAAAAGCCGTCCTACTTCACGTAAAAGTGAGATGGTGACAAGCTTTCCATTAATCCGGCAAATGCTTTTCCCGCTGTTGTTAATATCACGGCGGAGGATCATCATTTCATCTGATGCGTCAATTCCCTGCTCTTCGCATAGAGCAAATACAGGATGATCGGCTGGTACAAGAAAAAGCCCTTCCAGCTCTGCTTTTTTTTCACCGTAGCGGACAAATTCAGAGGACCCTCTTCCTCCCACGAGAAGTGAGACAGCATCAATCATGATGGATTTTCCGGCACCTGTTTCCCCTGTTAGGACCGTGAGTCCTTTTTCAAATGAAACCGTTAACTCTTCAATGATTGCAAAGTTTTTAATGGTTAGTTCTGCTAACACTCATTTGACACCTCTTTTAGTAAACCTGATTCTTTATAGAAGCTCTAAAATTTTGCTCGAAACTGTCTCTGTATCATCTGGGGTGCGGCAAATGATTAAAATGGTATCATCTCCGCAAATCGTTCCCATAATTTCTTCCCAATCTAAATTATCCATTAAAGCACCAATCGCCTGAGCATTACCCGGCATTGTTTTCAGAACAATTAAATGACTGGCAGCATCCATTTTGATAAATGCATCCATTAGGGATCGCTTCAGCTTTGACAGCGGGTTAAACCGCTGATCCGCAGGAAGACTGTATTTATATGTTCCATTGTTCGTCGGAACTTTCACTAAATGTAATTCTTTAATATCTCTAGAAACGGTCGCTTGTGTGATGTTATATCCATCGGCTTTCAAAATATCGACCAATTCATCTTGTGTTTCGATCTCTTGGCTTGCAATGATTTCTCTAATTTTAATATGCCTTTGACCTTTATTCATATTTGACCCCCCTAGGCGTTTTATTCTCAGTTTGTCTTTACGTTCTATGTTATATGATGCACACTTCAAAAAACAAGCATTACGTGAGATCCAGCCGATTTCGTCTTTTGACCATGTAAAAAGGAATAATAGCGAGCTATTATTCCTTTCAGCGTGTAGACAAACCCTCGCATTCGGTGTCAGTCGGCTCAGGGCTGTTTTTCTTTTCTTTCAATACAGAATGGGCTTCCTTCACGACCTTCTCAAGTTCTGAAGCAGGAAGTGCCGCATTTTCTTCTTGATCAGGATGAAGCACTAAATGAAGCAGAAATTCAATATTTCCGTCTCCACCAGTGATAGGCGAAAATGAAACATCCTTTACATCATAGCCTTCTTTAGCAGCAAATTGATTCATCTCTTCTAGTACACCGAGGTGGACAGACGGCTCGCGCACGATGCCTTTTTTCCCAACAAGCTCTCTGCCCGCTTCAAATTGAGGCTTGACGAGTGCAATACAGTCACCACCCGGAACAAGAATATGCTTTAAAGCTGGCAGAATGAGTTTAAGTGAAATAAAAGATACATCAATTGAAGCCACTTCTGGCAATCCTTCAGTAAAATCAGCTGGGACGGAATGGCGGAAATTGGTGCGCTCCATGACGATCACCCTGTCATCCTGCCTTAATTTCCACGCAAGCTGATTGTAGCCAACGTCTACAGCATATGATTTGACCGCTCCATTTTGAAGAGCACAATCCGTAAATCCGCCTGTTGATGAGCCAATATCAATCAGCAATTTCCCTTCAACTGTCAGGTCAAATTCTTTGAGCGCTTTTTCGAGCTTTAACCCGCCGCGGCTTACGTATTTGAGAGGATTCCCCTTCACTGTGAGCGGCGTATCACGAGCAATTTTCTCTCCTGGTTTATCCAAACGGTTTTCATTTGAGTAAACGATTCCTGCCATGATGGCACGCTTTGCTTTCTCTCTTGTTTCCATTAGTCCTTGTTCGACTAATAAAACGTCAAGTCGTTCTTTCTTTGATGTCATGATCCAATTCCTTTTCTTGGTGCTGCGGGAAGCAGGCTACGTAAAGTCTCAGCAACCTGTGCTTTCGTCAGACCAATTTCTTCAAGCAGGGCATCAACACTTCCATGCTCAATAAATTGATCTGGGATACCCATCCGTTCTACTTTGATATGTGATGCTTTCTTGTCGTGTACATATTCTAATACACTGCTTCCAAATCCGCCTTGGAGCACAGCTTCTTCAATCGTTAAAATCGGAATCCCTTCAGAAAGAATGTCATTTAGCATTGCTTCATCAAGCGGCTTAATAAACCGAGCGTTGACGACACGAATTGATTTTCCTTCTTTTTGAAGTTCCTCAGCTGCTTGCAGTGCCATTTTAATCGTCGTACCGAATGTTAAGATGACGGCATCCTTCCCTGGACGAAGAACCTCCCAAGACCCAATCGGAATGGTTTTCAGCTGTTCATCCATTTTCACGCCAAGACCATTTCCACGCGGGAAACGCATGGCAATAGGACCGTCATCATACTGAATGGCTGTATTGACCATATGCTGACCTTCATTTTCATCCTTCGGCATCATGAGCACCATATTCGGCATATGACGCATGAAGGCAATATCAAACACACCTTGATGCGTTTCTCCATCTGCACCGACAAGACCCGCACGGTCAATCCCGATAAATACATTGAGGTTCTGGCGGCAAATATCATGCAGCACTTGATCATAGGCTCTTTGCAGGAACGTTGAATAAATCGCTAAAAATGGCTTCATATCCTGCGTCGCAAGCCCAGCTGCCATTGTGGCTGCATGCTGCTCAGCAATTCCTACATCAAACATTCGCTCTGGAAATTCCTTTGCAAAGCCTTCAAGTTTTGAGCCAACAGGCATCGCAGGCGTGATGGCCACAATTCGCTCATCTTTACGCGCAAGCTTTCTGACTGTTTCACTGACAAGACCACTCCATGACGGGGCAGCTGCTGCTGGTTTTACAAAGTCACCTGTATCAATTTTGTATGGACCTGTACCATGCCAAGTCCCAATTTTATCGGATTCTGCCGGCTGATAGCCTTTTCCTTTTTTCGTGATGACATGTAGCAAGACAGGACCTTTTGTTTTCTTTGCATATTCAAGGTTTTCAAAAAGATCTTCATAAGAATGTCCATCGACAGGACCTAAGTAAGTGAATCCCATTTCCTCAAAGAACATGCCAGACACAAGTAAATACTTGAGGCTGTCTTTAATACGCTCTGCTGTGGCAGCAAGCTTTCCGCCTACAGCTGGGATCCGCTTGAATAAATATTCGAGCTCGTCCTTTACCCATTGGTATTTGCCTGCTGTGCGCAGTCTGCCAAGCATTGTGTGAATCGCACCGACGTTTGGTGCAATACTCATTTCATTATCGTTTAAGATGACGATCATATCTTTCTTTTCATCACCGATATGATTCAGTGCTTCCAGCGCCATACCTCCGGTTAATGCACCATCTCCGATAATTGGCAGGATATATTCATCTGTTCCTTTAATATCACGCGCCGCCGCCATACCCATCGCGCCAGATAATGACGTTGAGCTGTGGCCTGTTTCCCAAACATCATGCTCGCTTTCGTTTCGTTTAGGAAATCCGCAAAGTCCTTTATATTGACGAAGTGTATCAAACTCCGCCCCTCTCCCAGTTAACAGCTTGTGAACATAAGACTGATGTCCAACATCCCAAAGGAATTTGTCTTTCGGGCTGTCAAATACTTTGTGAAGGGCAACCGTAAGTTCAACGACACCCAGATTTGGACCGATATGCCCGCCAGAGTTAGCCAAGGACTCAATTAAAAACATGCGAATGTCAGCACTAAGCTCCTCTAATTCTGCTATTGACATTCCTTTTAGAAACGTTGGATTTTTTATTGATAAAAGATCCAATCAGGATCAACTCGCTTTCAACAAAATTTCTATCTACATATATAATGCCTTATTCCTATGAAAACCAAGCGGGAATAAGAGTTGTCTCATCATGATAAACTGTTTACAGTTTACCACAATTGCTCGAAGACCCTCAAATCTAGGCTGTTTTTAATGATCTCTTGAGGCGATCAGATCACATAACTCATGCAGCAATTGCTGCTCTAATTCAAGATTTGAGACAATTTCTTTTGCACGTGTGATGTGCTCGTGCAGTTTTTCTTTTGCTCCTGAAAGCGTTAATAAAGAAGGATATGTCGACTTTTCATTCGCTGTATCAGAGCCGACCCGTTTTCCTATTTTTTCTTCGCTTCCTTCGAGATCTAAAATGTCATCACGGATTTGAAAAGCAATACCGATATGATAGCTGAATTCTCTTAGTTTTTCGATATCGTCATCTGATGCACCTGCCAGCATGGCACCTGCTGTGACGCTGAATGTGAGAAGCTTTCCTGTTTTCCGGGCGTGAATGGATTCTAGTTCTGCAAGCGGGACTTGTTTTTGCTCTGCTTCCATGTCATCAAATTGACCGCCAACCATTCCTAGCGCACCTGCTGACTTCACAAGTTCATCTACGATTTTGAGTTTTTGGTCAGGGGAGACACTGCTAGATAGCTGAGATGTAATCAGACGGAAGCTTTCTGTTAAAAGAGCATCGCCAGCGAGAACCGCTGTTGCTTCCCCGTATACTTTATGGTTGGTCGGCTTTCCTCTGCGAAGGTCATCATCGTCCATGCAAGGAAGGTCGTCGTGTATCAATGAATACGTATGAATCATCTCTACAGCACAGCCAACCGGTATGCCATCTTCTTCTTTTTTGCCGTAGGCATGTAATAAAGCAAGAACGAGAACAGGACGAAGTCTTTTCCCTCCAGCTTTAAGAGAGTAAAGCATCGAAGATTTTAGGTCTTCTGGAATCTTCAATTCCTGAACATATCTAAATAAATAATCTTCAATGGCCTGTTTTCGTGTTGTTAAAAAATCCTGCAAATTACTTTTCACCAGCATCCGCCTCCTTCACTGAGAAAGGAGCCAGCTCACCGTCCTCTTTTAAAATGAAATCCATCTGCTTTTCAACGTGCTGTAATTTTTCATGACAAAGCTTTGAAAGTGTCATGCCTTCTTGGAAATAATGAATGGCTTGCTCAAGTGGTACATCCCCTTCTTCGAGCTTCCCAACGATCTCCTCAAGACCTTTCATCGCTTCTTCAAATGTCATTTGTTCTTCTTTTTGTTTATTTGATTCTGTCATGATGATTGCCCCTCCTTCTCAATAACCTCACAAATCAGACGTCCATCCTTCATGGTGATAGCCAGCTGATCCTTCGTATCGACTTGGTTCACACTTTTAATCAGTTCATCGTCTTTATAGGCTAAACTGTAGCCTCTTTCCATCACTTGAAGTGGATTTAATGCATTTAGTTTACCAAGAACAGATTGGAACTGCGAATGAATTGTTTTCATTTGCACATTCATGCTTCGGATGAGCTGTTCTGTTTCATTGGCATGGCGTTTTTTCGCTTGAAGCAGCTGTTCTTTTGGATGAAGCGGCTTCAACCTGTATGTCTGGCGGTCTAGTTGACTGCGTTTTTGTTCAATTTGTCTCGTCAGCTGTTTTTGAAAACGGTCAAATACCAAATCGAATTGCTGCTCTTTTTGCTCCTGCAATCGTTTTGGAAAACGGAAAGCATAAGAGGATTGCAGCGCCACAAGACGGTCTTTCGCTTGTGATGTTCGATTCTTCACGGCCCTTGTCAGCCGAATGTCGATGGATTTGATTCGTTCTATTAAATCGGCTGTGCTTGGAACAGCGAGCTCGGCTGCTCCTGTTGGTGTGGGTGCTCTCATGTCTGCAGTAAAATCACTGATTGTAAAATCGGTTTCGTGCCCTACTGCAGAAATGATTGGAATGTCTGATGCGAAGATTGCTCTTGCGACAGCTTCTTCATTAAAGGCCCAAAGTTCTTCGATCGAACCGCCTCCTCTTCCGACAATCAAGACATCACAGAGCTGTTTTTCATTTGCTTCCTTGATCCTCTCTACGATTGAACGAGTGGCATTTTCACCTTGAACAAGCGCCGGAAGCACAATGATTTTCGCCTGCTGATAGCGCCGGTTAATCGTTGTAATGACATCCCGGACAGCCGCTCCTGTTGGGGATGTAATGACACCAACAACCTCTGGATATTCAGGAATTGGTTTTTTATAGCGCGCATCAAATAAGCCTTCACTTGCCAGCTTTTTCTTCAGCTCTTCATAAGCGAGATGAAGAGCACCAACACCATCAGGCTGCATTTCTTTTGCATATAATTGATAGTTGCCGCTTGGTTCATATACTTGAATCCCGCCGCGTACAAACACTTTCATTCCGCTTTTTGGTGAAAAAGGCAGCTTTGCTGCGGAACGCTGGAACATGACAGCTTGCATGCGTGCGTTTTCGTCTTTTAAGGTGAAGTACACATGACCTCTTGAATGAATCTTCACATTGGATAACTCACCTTTGATCCAAATATCTTCTAAATGCGGATCAACATCAAATTTTCTTTTTATGTATTTTGTAAGGGCTGTGACCGTCACAAAGGCTTTTTCACTCATGACGTATTCCTCCTCTTCAAAAACGCACATTCATCCACCGGCAGCATGCAGGTGGATGAATGGATAAAGCTTATGCTAATGTACGTTTTGCTGATTTAACCGTATTGTGTGCAAGCATCGTAATCGTCATTGGACCGACTCCGCCAGGGACTGGTGTGATGTAAGAAGCTTTTTCTTTCGCTTCTTCAAAATCAACATCCCCAACAAGCTTCCCAGTATCCAAACGATTGACTCCTACATCGATGACAATTGCGCCTTCTTTGATTTGGTCAGCTTTTATAAAGTTTGCTCGACCGACGGCAACAACTAAAATGTCCGCTTTTAACGTATGTTCTGAAATATTCGCCGTTCTTGAATGGCAGTAAGTAACCGTTGCGTTTTCATTTAACAGCAATTGTCCAACTGGTTTGCCGACAATATTGCTGCGCCCCACAACAACCACTTCTTTTCCAGAAAGATCGACACCCGTTTTGTTCAATAATTCAACAATACCTGCTGGTGTACAAGGAAGGAATGTATCTTCCCCAAGCAGCATTTTCCCGATATTTAATGGATGGAAACCATCTACATCTTTCTCAGGTGAAATACGTTCAATAACGGCTTTTTCAGAAATGTGTTTAGGCAGTGGAAGTTGAACAAGAATCCCGTGGAATTGATCGTTCGCATTGTACTGATCAATCAGCTGAAGCAATTCTTCTTCTGTTAAAGAAGCATCTAAATGATCAAGCTGGAAATGCATGCCCATTGCTTCTGCTGCTTTTTTCTTCCCGCGTACGTAAGAAAGTGAAGCCGGATCATCACCGATTAGAATAACGGCAAGACCAGGTGTGACTCCTTTTTGTTTTAGCTCTTCTACTTCTTTTGCTAATTGTTCACGCTTTTCTTTTGCTGTTTCTTTCCCATCGATGATTGTTGCTGTCATGTCGAATCCTCCTATTGCTGCTTTAGGTCGTTTTTAATGTTCGAAAGTACACCATTTACAAATTTCGGTGCTTTATCATCGCCGAATAATTTGGCAAGTTCAATCGCTTCATTCATTGAGACACTAACTGGGATGTCTTCTTGATACACCATCTCGTACACAGACAGCCTTAAAATGGCTCTGTCTACGTTTGCAATACGATCGAGTTTCCAATTCACTAGATGCTGTGAGATCATGTCATCAAGCTTGTCCTTTTGTTCAAGCACACCGAAAACCAGTTCCTCGAAAAAAGGATCTGATTCTTGTTCATCCAGCGCATGTGTAATGGCCTCTTTCGGATCAATATTGCTCACATCAATTTGAAATAATGTTTGTAACGCCTTTTCTCTTGCAGTTCTTCTTTTCATTATTTACTCCTTTAACCACTTTATCCGCTTGTCGTTAAGCCATACAGAGATCATAACATATTTTGACCGTGGTCGCACCAAGATCCATGCGAGCTTTGACGAAAAACGAATCAATCAACACGTGACGTTATCAATATTCGGAAATCACCCAAAAATGGGCTTTAAAAAACCAAAGAGGCAATGCCTCCTTGGTTTCACTTGAACCCTTCTTTACATTTCTTGATCTACTTCAGCCTCAGGTGCTTTTGTATCAAATTGAATGCCAACGACATGAATGTTAATTTCATTAATTGTTAAGGCAGTCATGTTTAAAAGGGTTTGACGGATATTTTCTTGTACAGCAGTGGATACCTTTGGAATGGATAGGCCAAATTCAACCACACAATACACATCGATTGTGATGCCTTCATCAGAGACATCTACTTTTACACCTTTACGGTGATTTTTTTTACCA
Organism: Bacillus sp. EB106-04-04-XG123; assembly: GCF_058791855.1. NCBI lineage: Bacteria > Bacillati > Bacillota > Bacilli > Caryophanales > Bacillaceae > Bacillus > Bacillus sp. EB106-04-04-XG123. The sequence goes on from NZ_JBYTDZ010000003.1 coordinate 333,779, forward strand.
AAGCGTTCTGCTACATCAGCAGCGAAATTGCCGCGCATTTCGGCAATGCCTTCGACTTCTGAAGCGGCGATCCCAGCAATGACTTCAATCACTTCTGGTGCAATTTGCACTTTTCCCAATTGATCTTCATCAAGGTTCATTTCAAGCAAATTGTTTTCTGACACGATCATTCACCTCCGAAAGCTGTGATTATTTCATGATTTGGTATGTTTCTAAAAACTTCGTATTAAAATTACCACTCACAAATGTTTCATGCTCGAGCAATCTAAGGTGGAATGGAATCGTTGTGTAGACTCCTTCAATGACGAATTCTTGAAGCGCACGTTTCATTTTCGCAATCGCTTCTTCTCTCGTCTTACCATATGTGATCACTTTTGCAATCATGCTGTCATAATATGGCGGAATCACATAGCCCGGATAAGCGGCAGAATCAACACGTACTCCTAAACCGCCTGGCGGAAGATACATTTTAATTTCACCAGCTGAAGGCATGAAGTTTTTCTCTGGGTTCTCTGCATTGATACGGCATTCGATCGCCCAGCCTTCATATACGACATCCTCTTGTGTAAGAGAAAGCTTCTCACCTGATGCAACCTTGATCTGTTCTTTGATCAAGTCTACACCTGTGACCATTTCTGTCACAGGATGCTCTACTTGAATACGAGTATTCATTTCCATGAAGTAGAACTTCTCTTCATTATAATCATAAATGAATTCGACTGTTCCAGCACCTGTATATTCAACAGCTTCTGCTGCTTTTACGGCTGCTTCACCCATTTGCTCACGGATGTCTGCATTCAGTGCTGGTGATGGCGTTTCTTCAAGAAGCTTTTGCATTCTTCTTTGGATCGAGCAGTCACGCTCTCCTAAATGAATCGTATTGCCATGCTGATCTGCAAGCACTTGGATTTCCACATGTCTAAAGTCTTCAATGAACTTTTCTAAATAGACACCAGGGTTCCCAAAGTTTTGCGCCGCTTCCTGCTGCGTGATGGTGACTCCGTTAATAAGCTCTTCTTCTGTACGAGCCACACGGATTCCTTTACCGCCTCCGCCTGCAGTTGCTTTAATAATGACAGGATACCCAATACTAGCTGCTGTTGAAACAGCATCATCAAGATCTTTTACAATTCCTTGAGAACCAGGAACGATCGGGACGCCTGCACTCTTCATTGTTTCTCGCGCGACATCTTTCGTTCCCATTTTGGAAATCGCTGACGCGGTTGGTCCAACAAAGATTACATTACATTCCTCGCAAAGCTCTGCAAAGTCTGCATTTTCTGCTAAAAAGCCGTATCCTGGATGGATGGCATCTGTTCCTGTTAATTTTGCTACGCTGACGATATTCGTGACATTTAAATAACTATCTTTAGAAGCAGTTGGTCCGATGCAATATGCTTCATCAGCCATTTGTACATGCAGCGCATCGCGATCCGCTTCAGAAAATACCGCAACAGTTTCAATTCCAAGCTCTTTACAAGCGCGGATAATTCTAACTGCGATTTCTCCTCTGTTTGCAATTAATAGCTTTTTAATCATGATCGTACTCCTTACTCTGCTTTCACTAGAAAGAGGGGTTGTCCGAATTCTACAAGCTGACCGTTTTCAGCTAATACTTCGACGATTTCACCTTTTACTTCTGCTTCGATTTCATTAAACAGTTTCATCGCTTCAACGATACATACAACTGAATTTTCCTTCACCTTAGAACCTGTTGTCACGTATGGATCTGCTTCTGGTGAAGAGGAAGCATAAAATGTGCCAACCATTGGGGATGTGATTTTATGCAGATTTTCAGACGCAGTTGCCTCTTGTGCAGGGGCTTCAGTCTGAGCTGGAGCTTGTGCTGTAGGAGCTTGTTGAGCTGGAGCTGCTTGGACAGGAGCCACTGGTGCTTGTGCCGCAACTTGCTGAACGACTTCTTTATTTTTCTTCAGTTTGATTTTCGCACCTTCGTTTTCGTACGTAAATTCGTCGATTGTAGAGTCGTCAATTAATTTAATCAGTTCATGAATTTCTTCAATTTTTAACATGGATTTGCACCCCTATGTATGGATTTATCTTTTAATTATAGGCTAGTACTAAAAGTACGTACTATACACATCTTACAGGAGGATTTCAATGAATTCAACTACTATTGTGGCGAAGCGTCTCGCGAAAGCACCTTGGAAGGGGCGTCAAGCCGCATCAAAAAACGCCCTTTTCGGCAAAGGGCGCCAGTTCATTTTTTATTGATTAGTGGGCTCAAAAGTGACAGCTACGTTATCAAGACCTCTCATTTCTTTTGTGACCATATCAATAATATCGGCCGCTTGAGACTTTGATTTTTTATCAGAACGAACCGTGATGCTCACTTTATCTCCTTCAGCACTTACGAGCGCATCTTTATAGCCTTTTGTTTTGATCAAGGTCTCGAGCTGACGCTCAGTTCCTTCTGCTTCACTAAGCGCTGTCATTTGATCATATGCTTCACTTTTTTCTTGTGCCGTTGCATCGTCACTGGAGACGATTTCGTTGTATTCTTCGCGCTGCTTGCTTCGTTTATCTTCAAGCTCTAGTCTGTATGTTGTAAAAAGCTCATCGTCTGTTTGCTCTGACACAGCCTTTCCTTCTTCACCGCTTGTTTCGATACCCTCTTGTTTGCCGTTTGTTTCTTTGTCAGTGGATTTCTTATCAGCGCCTTTTTCCATTCCTTTGTCCGTTCCTTTTTCTGTTTCAACCTTTTTCTCTTCAGTCCCTTTTGATTTCGTATCTTCTACTGTCACTGCATTTTCACCCTGTGGAGACATGATATAGTACACACTTAATACGACAACTAAACTTAGCATCGTTAATAGCCAAACCGTTTGTTTTTTTAACATCATTCCGAATCCTCCTTGATTTTTTTAGGGGCAACAGCCACTCTATGGCTCGGTACATCAAGCACTCGTGTAACCGCTTCAATGATGGTTTTCTTTATTTGAACGTTGTCTACTCCTTGAGCAACAACGAGGACACCTCGAATTTCTGGTTTTTTCGTTTGCACAACGACTGGTGTTTCTTCATTGCCATTTTTGATGATGACGACTTCTTCTTCTTTTGTTTGATCGGTGACACTTCGTACGCCGCCTTCTTTATCTGTTTCCTCGGTCGTTGTACTTTTATTAGATTTGTTTTTTTCAAACACTTTTAAAGACGTTGCATCTACATTGACCACGATGGATACATCCTCAACGCCGATGATGGTCTCTAAAATTTCTTTCAGCTGGTTTTCGTATTCTTGCTCCACGTCCTCAATTGAATTCTTTGGTTTACCTGAGGATGCCGGTTTGAATACTTCCTGCTCTTCTGAGGATGTTTTTTTAGCAGCAGGAACCGCAGCTTGTTGTTTGCTTGATGGCGGTGACAAGATCTGACTAACTAACATGAAAGATACGCCGATAATGAATACAAGCAGCAAGTAATGGTGCTTCGTTAATTTGGGTTTCCCTTCACCTTTTTCAGGCGGCTGTAAGAATGATTTCAGCTTTTGTTTCCAGTCCTTGTTATTCATGATCTGCTGCGTCACCTCCCTCAATGTTCAGCGCGATGTGCTCAGGACTCGTATTCCAAACATCAGCCAGCGTCTCTTTCACCCTCGTGATCTCTTTGCTAGAAGATTCAGCGCTTTCCTCCTTTTGCCTGGAGAGATCAATGTCCACCTTTGCCACCGTTTCTACAGCATCACCTGTGAGCGGGGAAAGAACTGCTTTGATGCGAAATTGATCCGCCTCCATATTCTGATCCAGATGCTCCTCATCAGCCAGCACTTCTACGTGTTTCATTTCATAGCTCTCCTTCTCCAGTGGCTCCTTTGCGCTTTTTTCTAGTTGGACAGCCATTTGCTTTAAAATATATGCACGCTGAGAGGCTTGTATTTCTTTTTTTTCTAAATTCATCTGATTTTTTATTTCTTCTGACTGCGCTTCTTCCTTCCCTTTCATCAATTCTGAAAAAATTTGGTCAGGATCTGCTCGAAATAAAGCAAAAATCGGATTGAGCATTACGACGATGAGCAACAGACTGACGACCATTTTTGCATACTTTTGCATGCTCGAATTGGGAAGCAGAAGATCAATGACAATCGCAAATAAGATAAAGAGAATAATACTTGTGATCCATTCCGTGAGAAAGCTCAAAAGGTGTCCCCTCCTTACTTCATCATCATGGTCAGGTTACCCGCAGTAATGATGACGGTAATGCTTAAAAAGAACATGAGCGACACAACTGCAAGTGCGGCAAATATATACAGCACACTTTTTGAAATGACATCAAGACAGCTGATGATGGGTCCGCCCCCTAACGGCTGAAGGATCGCTGCAGCAAGCTTATATATAAGGGCTAACGAAAGTACTTTAATCGCCGGGAAGGCGGCAATTGAAATCAAAATGGCGACCCCAACTAGTCCAACTGTATTTTTAAGTAAAACAGAGGCGCTGATCACGGTATCCGTCGCATCTGTAAACATTCTGCCTAGGACAGGGATGAAGTTTCCGGTAATGAATTTGGCTGTACGAAGAGCGATTCCATCAGTAACCGCCGCAGATGCCCCCTGAACGGAAATGACGCCGAGAAAAACGGTCAAAAAAACGGCAAGCCCGCCAATTGCCACATTTCTTAATAGCTGCGCAAGCTGGGTGACCTTGTATTGTTCGGTCAGCGTACTGACAATGCTCAATATCGCTGATAAAAAGATGAGCGGAAGAACGACATATTGAATGAAAACACCGCTCGTGTTCATTAAAAATAAAATAACAGGATGAAAGAATCCGGCTGAGACAAGCCCGCCTGATGAAGCAATAAGCGCTAGTAAAAGAGGAATAAGAGCAAGAATAAAACTGGTCATCGTTTGAATGGCTTCTGTGGCATAGGAAATCGCCACATGAAAGCTGTTGAGTGCAATAATAATCAGTACCATATAAACAAGAGCATATGCGACTTTGCTGACAGTGCTTTGTTCAAAAGCATTTTGCAAAAGCTGCAAAAGCGAACAAAAGATGGTGAGTAAAATGAGAGTACCTAGGAGCTTTCCGTTTGCAATGACCTCGTGAAATAGATAATGTACAAAGGCTTTCAGCCATGTTTGGGGAGACAGCTCTTTATCGCCGTCAATCATTTCCTTCACTGTGCCCTTTTGGCTTTCTGGCAAAAAGCCGCCATACTCGTCCAAAATGGTTTCCCAAAAGTCACTGATGGAATGAAGCTCAAGTGCATCAGCCTGTCCATTCGCCACTTCCTCTGCTGCTGGCTGTTCATTAGATAAAGGTTCTTTTTCTTCTGCCTCTGCATGCGGAGCAAACAGCCAAAAGAAAAGCATTAATCCCATTACAGCGGTCACCCGTTTCATTGTCGTCACCTCTTTTCATTTACGTCATGGACGGGATCATCCCTAAGATCGTCTCAATGATGACTGTTAAAATCGGGACTGCCATAACCAAGATGAGAATCTTACCGCCTAGCTCTATTTTTGATGCAATGGCGCCTTGCCCAGCATCCTTCGTCAGCTGAGCGCCAAATTCTGCAATATAGGCAATGCCAATGATCTTCAATATGGTTTCAACATACTTCATATTGACGCCGGCACTTGCTGCAATTTTTTCAATCATTGAGATAATGGCATAGATTTGATCAATTAAATAAAGGAAAATCACACATCCAGTAAAAACGACAAGCATAAAGGCGAAGGTTGGCTTTTGTTCTTTGACGATTAATGCTAAAAAAGTAGCGATTAAACCAAGTCCAACAATTTGTATGATTTCGATTTGTAAGCCCTCCCCTATCCTTGAAATAGAAATACGGCTTTAATCTTTTTAAACAAATCATCTACAATGGTTGCCACCATAAACAAAATGTAGATAAACCCAAGCAGCGTCACCCACTGAGCGTACTCTTTCTTCCCCATTTGGTCTAAAATCGTATGGAGAAAGGCCACGACGATGCCTACTCCGGCAATTTGAAAAATGACGTTTACATCAACGCCCATGCTCTCGACTCCCTTCCTCTCACATCAATAAAAGAATCAGTAACAATCCGCTTAAAAATCCAAGGCTTCTGACCATTTTTTCATTTTTCGCTTGGGCGATTTCTGCTTCTTTCTCCTCTGATTCCAAATGGCCTAAAGCAAGCTTGATGTACTTTTGCTGAGAAGTGACATCATGCTGGCCAAGAGTTTCCCCAAAGTGCTTCAGCGCCTCATATTCGCCTTTTTTCAAGACAGTCTTTTTCCAAACATCTTCAAGACTTTCGTTCCATGCATGACGTGCAGAAAAAGTCCCCACTTTCAGCTTTTCTGCAAATTGTTCAAACAGCTGACTCACAGGAGGACCTACCTGCGCTGCAATTTGCTCTGCCGCCCGCGCTAAAGGGGTTTGACCATACATAATTTCAGCTTCAAGAGACTGGAGAGCAAACCGCAGCTGCCGAATTTGTTTAGGTCTGTCGCTGTATCGTTTGGCAAACTCGAATCCTCCCCAAGTCGTGGCCGCGACAATGAAAATAGCGCCAATGAGCTTTAACATACGTCCACTCCCCGCCTCCATTTCATCTCTTGGCCGTCCCCGCCGTACATCCGCCCGATCGTACCTGGTCCATTGTTTCGATTTAATTCAACATATCGTTCAAACACACGAAGCTCCCATAACGGCTTAAATGAAGGACGTTTATATACATCTTCAAGTGAATAGCCATGAGCTGAGACGATGATGTTGACTCCGGCATGAATCGCTTCTAAAAGTGCCTCGACATCCTCGCTTTTTCCGATTTCATCGACAATCATGACCTCTGGGCTCATTGACCGAATCATCATCATCAACCCTTCAGCCTTTGGACACGCATCGAGTACATCAATCCGGTGGCCAAAATGGTGCTGCGGCACCCCTCTTATACAACCGGCGATTTCAGAACGCTCATCAATAATGCCTGTTTTTCTAGGAGGGATTGTCTTTGTGCCTGTACTAGCAAGACGTGCTATATCCCGGAGCAATGTGGTTTTCCCCGTTTGCGGGGGACCGATGATGAGTGTATTGTGCCAGTGTTCTTCATATAAATAAGGAAGAAAGGGAAGCGCAATCCCGATTTTTTCTTTTGCAATGCGGATATTAAATGAAGAGATATCTCTTAGCCCTTTGACAAATCCGTTTTCAACGATCACTTTTCCTGCAAGTCCTACCCGGTGTCCGCCAGATATGGTGATATAGCCCTGTTTTAGCTCTTCCTCAAGTGTGTACATGCTGTAATTGCTCAGCCTGCCTAATAGCTGAGACGCATCTTCCCAGGTGGTGTGATAAGAAAGGAAACGTGGTTTTCCTCCTTGCATCAGTTCAATAGGACGATCCGTGCGAATGCGGATTTCTTCTATTTGCGCCCATTCTGCCTCTTTCAGCAGTCTGAGTTCTTGTCCAATCGAGTGCGGGAGAATATCCAACAAACTCCGCAACGAATTCCCCTCCTTTTTTTCTTCTCTAAAATGTATGATGTGAGCCGTTAATTATGCCAAGCCGTTTCACTTATAGATCCCAACAAGAATAAACACGACACCAATGAAAATGAACACGAGCTTTGCATAGGATAGCTGCCCTGCAATTTGATAGATTCCAATCGTCATCGTGATAATAAAAATGAGCGGTCCGATGATCGCCAATATACTATTGATGACCACCGCTTTCCGTACATCATTTGTGATTAAAATGAGGATGGCTGCCGTCAGTTCAATGGCGGCGGATAAGAACCTCATGCCTGCCATTGCAGCGACCGACGGGTGTATGCCTGGGAGAAATTGTTTCATATAGAACCTCCAGCTTTTTTTACACTATATGCTTGACCAGCTGGAAGTAGTCTTGTTTTTCAGGAAGGAAGAGAGATGAATGAGAGAATTGAGAGAGGGCCAGTCTTGAGGAGTCATTTTTCAATAAAAAAAGACTGTAAACACGAGGTTTACAGTCTCAGCGTGTAGACAAACCCTCGCATTCGGTGTCAGGTCTGCGCGCTGGTGCTCACGAATAACAAATTCGCTCCGCGCCAGTGCTCACCCTTCCTAGACTGCAAAGGTTTTCTATCACACTGAAAAGAAGACAAAGGCTGTAAACACGAGGTTTACAGCCTTTTTTCGTTCATTACGCTCTTGAAACGTATGAGCCGTCTGATGTATTAATCACTAGTTTATCTCCTTGGTTCACAAAGAAAGGAACGTTGACGATTAAACCAGTTTCAGTTTTTGCAGGTTTTGAACCGCCTGATGTTGTGTCACCTTTAATACCAGGCTCTGTTTCTATTACTTCTAGTTCTACTGTGTTTGGAAGTTCTACTCCAAGTGTTTCAGCACCGTACATCACGATTTGAACAGACATATTTTCAAGCAAATATTTCAGCTCATCTTTAATTTGTGCTTCACTTAGTTCAAGCTGCTCATAAGAACTTGTATCCATGAAGACATGCTGATCGCCATTAGCATACAAGTATTGCATTGTTTTTGTTTCGATTTGAGCTTTCGCTACTTTTTCGCCTGCGCGGAATGTTTTTTCTTGAATGGCACCAGTACGCAGGTTACGCAGTTTCGAACGAACAAACGCTGCGCCTTTCCCTGGTTTTACGTGCTGGAAATCCACTACTCGCCAAATACCGCCGTCCACTTCAATTGTCAGGCCAGTACGAAAATCGTTTACTGAAATCATTTTGTCATCCTCCTACATTTCACCATCATAATATGATAAGTTCTTTCGGTGAGTGGGTCAATCGTTTATTGCCGTCAGCTGTCAGGACAATATCATCCTCAATTCTCACGCCGCCGACATCTGGCAAGTAAATCCCCGGCTCAACTGTGACGACCATTCCCTCTTCTAAAACGACCTCTGATCGTGAGGAAAGGCCTGGCGCTTCATGTACTTCCATACCTAGGCCGTGCCCGGTTGAATGCCCGAAGTATTGACCATAGCCGTACTTTTCAATGATGTCTCGTGTGATGCGATCAGCTTCTTTTCCTGTTAAGCCTGGCTTGATTCTATCCACACCAGCGTTTTCTGCTTCTAATACGATATGATAAATTTCCTTTAGCTTGTCGCTTGGTGTTCCGACAGCAATCGTTCTTGTCATATCAGAACAATAGCCTTTATAGTAAGCACCGAAATCGAGTGTCACTAAATCACCAGATTCAATTACCTTTTCACTCGCTCTTCCGTGCGGCAGGCTTGAACGAACACCAGAAGCAACAATCATATCGAATGAAGATCCTTCAGCACCTTCTTTTCTCATGAAAAATTCAAGCTCGTTCATGACAGCAATTTCCGTCAGGCCCGGCTTGATGTAAGTGAGAATATGATCAAAGGCGTGATCTGCAATCTTCGCAGCTTCCTCTAATATCTTAATCTCTTCACTAGACTTAATCAAGCGCAACTTTTCAACTGATTCAGAGACTGGAACAAGCTCTATCTCACCTGCTTTGGCTGCGTACTGCTGATACGTGGCAAATGTCATATGGTTTTGTTCAAACCCAAGGCGTTTTACTCCAAATTCCTTCGCCGTTTGGGCAGCCGTTTCCACAATGTTTCCTTTGTGTTCAATGATGTCATAACCTTTGACTTGGTCCTTCGCTTGCTCTGTATAGCGGAAGTCCGTGATAAAAGCTGCCCGGTCCTTTGAAACAACTGCAAGGCCGGCAGATCCGGTAAAGCTGGTCATGTACTGTAAATTAAAGCTGCTCGTAATGACAAGGCCATCGATCTCTAATTCACTTAAAAGTGTTCTTAGTTTTTCAAGTTTCATGATACTGCTCCCCCTTCACTGACTAAATAACGAATCGCCAATTTGTACCCTTCTAAGCCAAGTCCAACGATTTGCCCTTGGCATACTGGAGCAAGTACAGAATGATGGCGGAATTCCTCTCTCTTATGAACATTTGAGATATGTACTTCAATGACAGATAAAGAAATACTTGCAATGGCATCTCTCAGCGCATAGCTGTAGTGGGTAAATGCACCCGGGTTAAACACGACTCCATCGTACTGATCTTCTGCTTCGTGGAGCGCATCAATCAAATCTCCTTCGTGATTCGATTGAAAGAACGTTAATTGAATGTTTGCTCGTTCTGCAAACTGGAACAAATCTGTCTCTAAATCTGTCAGCGTCTTACTTCCATAAACAGCAGGCTCTCTTTTGCCAAGCCTATTTAAATTGGGTCCATTCAGTACAAGAAAATGAGGCATATGACCACTCCTTCACCCTAATTCAATCTATATTGAGATCTGTTTCTTTTTCCTTAGAAACCTTTCGTTTCCAAAAATATTTTATCATATGAATAGGTGATTTACACTTTATTCTGTCTTTTTCCCGAGTGCCCTCGCAAGCTTTTGACTCGTCAATTCATTATATTCAAAAGAAATGCTGTACCCAACAAACATGCCATATAAAATATATAGGCAAAATGTCGTAACAATGGTGCTTTGCTGCAAGTCTTGTACTTGCTTTACATCTGGGAAAATGGGATTAAATACGTAAAAAACGAGCAGCCATAAAAGCCCGCCATAAACCAGACCCATCCAAAAGCCTTTGATCCTTTTTAAAAGCCCATAATAAATAAAGGCGGCTCCAATCGATAAAATTCCTAACAGCATAATACTTATAAAAGTACCAAGTCCTCCCTTTTTCCACTCTCCAAGCACAAATGGCTGAAGCAGCATGTTAGGACTCACCTCTGAAAAATGGAACACATGGGTCAGAAACCCGATAAAGCCCCAAAAAACACCGCCTACAAAGCCTGTAGCAGCTGCTCTTGCCACAAGTGATGTCGTTTGCACGGACTGATTTTTTTCTTCTTGGTTTTTCTTTTCATCACGTTTCATTTGTGAACACCTCCAGCAAGTAGTATGTCCAAAATGTCATGAAAAAAAAGGATTTCCATGCGTGAGTGTAAAATTTTTAAAACAGGGTATACTGGCTAAAAAGAGGTAGATAGAATTCTAGTAGATAATCGACCTGTGCGCTAGTGATTTCCCCTCAAATCCTGTACAATAAAGGTATAAGGAAATGCATGTAAATTACAGGAAACAGGCAGGTTGATGAAATATGTCCAATCAAACAAAACCTCCAGCTTATGGAGGGCAGGCAGTTGTCGAAGGTGTCATGTTCGGAGGTAAGAAGAACTATGTGACAGCGATTCGGCGAAAGGACCAGTCCATTGAGTTTTTGAAGCTTCCCCGGACCTCCAATAAACGAACCGCCTTTCTCAAGAAAATCCCCTTTGTCAGGGGTGTTGCTGCACTTGTTGAAGCAAGCGCAAACGGCAGTAAGCACTTAAACTTCTCCAGTGAGCGATATGACTTAGATCCTTCTGAAGATCATACTCTTGAAAAAGAACAAAAAGGCTCAAAATTATCCATGATTTTCGGCATTGCTGTGATCGGAGTTCTCTCTCTTCTCTTTAGTAAATTTGTCTTTACCCTGGTACCTGTCTTTTTAGCAGAGCTTGTGCGTCCCATCTTTTCAGGGAATTTCGCACAAATCGCAGTGGAAACATTCTTTAAATTGGTCCTTTTATTAGGCTATATTTACTTTATTTCCATGACCCCTTTAATTAAAAGAGTATTTCAATATCATGGGGCAGAACATAAAGTCATAAACTGCTATGAACAGAACCTTGACATCACAGTGGAAAATGTCCAAAAGCAATCCCGTCTGCATTATCGATGCGGCAGCAGCTTTATTTTATTCACTGTCATTGTTGGAATGTTCGTCTATTTACTCGTACCGACAGATCCTTTATGGGTGAGAGTTCTGAACCGCTTGGCGCTCATTCCGGTTGTTCTGGGCATTTCATTTGAAGTGCTTCAGCTCACGAACAAACTCCGAGAAGTGCCTGTACTTAAAGTGCTTGGCTATCCTGGCCTTTGGCTGCAATTGCTTACAACAAAAGAACCTTCTGACGATCAAGTCGAGGTAGCCATTGCAAGTTTTAATGAACTTCTTCGTTTAGAGGAAGCATCTCTAAAACAAGCGTCAGATTCTGCTCATCAAGTGATCTAACTTATAAATCCGGTAAATTCCTTCGGAGGTGGACAGTTATGAATCGCCGAGTACATCCTGCTTTTACCATTATTTTCGCTTTAGGTGTTTTGGGATTTGTGTACTTACTCACAACGAACCCAGGCAGACTTTTTACAATGCTGCTGTCTGTTGTGATCATTGGAGCGGCCCTATTTTTCCTATTTAGATGGCTGATGAATCGAAGAACTGGAACAGAAGGCAATCTTTATCGCAAAGCAGTAAAACAATCAAAACGTCGCTACCAGCAGCCTAAACCAAAAACGAAAAGCCAGATGAAAAACCGGGTCACTCATTTGCGAAGCGTGCCGACTGACCACAAGTCTAAGCCCGTCCTTCTCAAAAAGAAAAGCCAAACACATTTGACTGTGATTGAAGGCAAGAAAAACAAAAAGAAGAATCGCGCCTTATTTTAAAATGTCCAGCTTTTTAAAAATTGCTCGGCCTTCTGTCTACCTAGATCGACGAGCGCCTTTTTCTTTTCTGTCATGAGTTGAAAATCAGTGGCAATGACGTGTTCTACAGGAATAAAAATAATATGACGTTCGTGTTTTGTGGCGATATGTCTTTCGTCATGAGCACCACGCATCGTTTCAAAAAGAGCGCCAAACAGTTCAAACGCATTGCGGATGGAGTGTTGTGGGCGTTCTTTTTCGTTTGGCGTTAATGTGACACCGACGAACGGTCTTTTTTTCTCTTCAGCAAACAGCCAAATTGGAAAATTGCTAAGCACTCCTCCATCTACAATGGTACAAATGCCTTTTGAAGACTTCAGTTTGACAGGTTCGAAAAAATACGGCAGGCTGCAGCTCATTCGAATGGCCCTCGCCACGGAAAACCGCTCTGGATTCAAGCCATATGAAGGAAGGTCGTCTGGCAGTACGAGGATTTTTCCATTCGTTAAATCGGACGCAACAATTTTCAGCGAATCTTTTTTGAGGTCTCCAAACACGGTGACCCCTTTTCGTTTTAGCACATCAGTCAGCCATTTTTCCAGCCGGTCTCCTTTATAAAGACCAAGACGCCAGTAAATGGATACCCACCTAAGCATTTTGAACGGGATGAATTGACATCTTCTATCAAGCAATTGATGCTCATCCATTTCATCTAAAAGCTCCCGAATTTCCTGGCTTGTAAAACCTGCTGCGATGAGTGAAGCAATGATTGCTCCAGCACTTGTACCAGCAAGACGGACAAATTGAAATCCTCTCGCTTCAAGCGCTTCATAGGCACCAGCAAGCGCTGCCCCCTTAATGCCTCCACCTGAGAACACACCATCTATCTTCATCAAGGAGCCCCCTTTGATTTCACGCTAATAATAGTGTAGGAGCATTTGCTTTCAATTAGAACTTTAATCAAAAAGGACACCCATGCTAAGGGTGTCCTTTTTGATTAAGATTCTTGATTTGTTTGTTCGTTTTTCTTTTGAATCGCTTTCAGCTGAACAGATCGCTCATCGTTTTCTTCAAAAAATTGAACGAGATCGCCGATGCGGTCAATGCTGTTCCAGCTGAGATGATGTTCAATGCCTTCTACATCATCATAAATTTTCTCTTCATCTACACCAATGATTCTTAAAAATTGCTCCAGCAGTTCATGTCTGTATACGAGACGTTTTCCAATTTTTTTGCCTTTCGGGGTTAAAATTAGACCACGATACTTCTCATAAATGAGGTATTCATCTTTATCTAGCTTCTGAACCATTTTTGTTACAGAGGAGGGATGGACAGCGAGTGCTTCTGCAATATCAGAGACTCTGGCATATCCTTTTTCTTCTATCAGCATATAAATTTGTTCAATGTAATCTTCCATACTAGGTGTAGTCATAAAACCCCTCCATAATGCACCTTTACTTAATAATCAACCCAATTCTACACCATCGTTCATTAAAAAACAAGGAGTGTCCATCGTCTTAACGCTTGTAATTCCAATCATCTGAGGCATATTTCGTTTTGGCGAGATGATGGACAAACGCTAATTCTTCATCTGTCAGCTCATAAGATTCAAGCTCAATATTTAATCCTTTTTCAAATCCTCTTTTAAACGCAACACGCGCATCGTCTATCGTACAAGTTCGGTCTGAGATTTCATTGATGGCAACCGCTTTGTTTTTAAAGCTTCGCTGCATCCGCTCTCTTACCCGGTCGTTAGGATAAAGGAACAAATCGAATAATTTATCCTCATCAAGGTCAATTAAAATAGATCCATGCTGGAGGATGACACCTTTTTGTCTCGTCTGAGCACTGCCCGCTACCTTTCTGCCTTCTACAACAAGCTCGTACCAAGAAGGGGCATCAAAGCATACAGAAGATCTTGGATTCTTTAAGCTTTCCTTTTCTTTATCTGTACGAGGAATGGCAAAATACGCATCGAGTCCCAGCTCTTTAAATCCTTCTAAAATGCCTTCTGAAATGACGCGGTACGCCTCTGTCACCGTTGCTGGCATTTCTGGATGTTCCTCTGACACAATCACGCTGTAGGTCAGCTCCTGGTCATGTAGTACTCCTCGTCCTCCGGTTGGTCTGCGGACAAATCCAAGACCATAGCGCTTGACAGCTTCTAGGTTGATTTCTTTTTCAACGTTCTGAAAATACCCAACAGATAATGTCGCCGGATCCCATCCATAAAAGCGGATAACAGGCGGAATGAGCTTCTCACTATGCCAATAAAGCAAGGCTTCGTCCATTGCCATGTTAAAGGCAGGGTCTTGGTTTCCTGAATCAATGAAACACCATTTCTCTTTTTGCATATAAAATCCCTTCTCTTTTACGTAGTCAATGTTAGATGATGGTGGTGACCACCGGTTTTCTCTCTTCATCAGTCTATCAAATAGGAACGGAATTGAAAATAATTCTTACCATTTATGATGACAAGTTTCTTATGCTTTACTATAATAGTATTTGTCTAAAACGTACCATCAGACAGGCTACTGTGCTGATGCTCAAGAAGGAGTCGAGTTGTATTGTCAATGTTCAACTATATCGTCCTCTCACTTTGTGGACTTTTTGTTCTTTATTCCATCGGCAGCTACATTTATCAGCAGCGCATTATGAAAACGCTGACGGAAGCAGAATTTATTAAAGGTTACCGCAAAGCCCAGCTCATTGATGTGAGAGAGCCAAATGAGTTTGAAGGCGGACATATTTTAGGGGCAAGAAATATCCCTCTTTCCCAACTAAAGCAGCGCAAAAATGAAATACGTCCTGACAAGCCTGTTTACCTCTATTGCCAAAATAACTTTAGAAGCGGAAAAGCAGCCCAAACTTTACGTAAAAATGGCTGCCGTGAGATTTATAATTTAAAAGGCGGCTTTAAAAAATGGGGCGGCCGCATTAAAACGAAGAACTAACAAAAAAGACTCTGGGAGCATGATTCCCCCTGAGTCTTTTTTCTTTATTTTCTTTCAAAAACGAGAACGGGATTCCGAGCGGCCTTTGTTTCGTCCATACGTTTCACGACGGTTGTATGCGGCGCTTCCTGCACCACTTCAGGATTCTCTTCTGCTTCTTTCGCAATTTGAATCATTGCTTCGATGAATGCATCAAGTGTTTCTTTTGATTCTGTTTCGGTCGGTTCAATCATGATACATTCCTCTACATTGAGCGGGAAGTAGATCGTTGGCGGATGGTAGCCGAAATCAAGTAATCGTTTGGCAATATCCAGTGTCCGCACACCTAATTTTTTCTGACGTTTACCTGAAAGGACAAATTCATGCTTACAGTGACGATCAAACGGCAAATCATAATGAGCACTTAAGCGGCGCATCATATAGTTCGCATTTAACACGGCATTATCGGTTACAGCCTTTAAGCCGTCTGGCCCCATAGAGCGGATGTACGCATAGGCTCTGACGTTAATGCCAAAGTTGCCATAGAATGGCTTCACGCGCCCGATTGATTCCGGACGGTCATATTCAAAGTAAAAACGACCTTCCTTCTTTACAAGCACCGGCTTTGGCAAATACGGAATTAAATCTTTTTTAACGCCAACTGGACCTGAACCAGGACCTCCGCCTCCGTGTGGGCCTGTAAAGGTTTTATGAAGATTTAAGTGGACAACATCAAATCCCATATCTCCTGGTCTTGCTCTACTTAAAACCGCATTCAAGTTGGCTCCGTCATAATAAAGTTTACCGCCAGCTCCATGAACGATTTCAGCCATTTCTAAAATGTTTTCTTCAAAGAGGCCAAGTGTATTCGGGTTTGTAAGCATTAAAGCAGCTGTTTCTTCATTAACAACGCGGCGTAAATCTTCTAAATCAACAAGCCCGTTTTCATCAGATGCGACAGTAATGGTTTCAAATCCAGCGACTGTCGCAGATGCCGGGTTCGTTCCATGAGCAGAATCAGGCACAATGACTTTTGTACGCTGATGATCTCCTCTTGCTTCATGGTACGCACGGATCATCATGAGTCCCGTCCACTCGCCATGTGCTCCTGCCGCAGGCTGTAATGTCACAGCGTCCATCCCCGTAATTTCTTCAAGATGTTCACCTAGATCGTATAGTAATTCCAATGCACCTTGTACAGTGTCTGCCTCTTGTAGTGGATGGACCTGCGAGAAACCTGCAAGGCGTGCAACCTTTTCATTAATCTTTGGATTATATTTCATCGTACAAGAGCCAAGAGGATAAAATCCAGAATCGACCCCATGATTGCGTCTTGATAATGCTGTATAATGACGCATAATATCAAGCTCAGATACTTCAGGAAGCTCAGCATCCTCATCACGGATGTACGTCTTATCAAATAAAGACGGGATCTCCTGTTCAGGTACATCTAAATCAGGCAGGCTGTACCCAATTCTTCCTTCTTTAGATAATTCAAAAATAAGCGGCTGATCTTGTTTATTCATGGCGATCCCCCAATTCCTTGATAAACGTATCAATTTCTTCTTTTGTTCTCAGCTCTGTCACGGCTACAAGCATGTGCTGCTCAAGCTCTGGGTAGTCTAGCCCTAAGTCGTAGCCGCCGATGATTCCTTTTTCAAGCAATCGTTTATTGGCTTCTTTCACAGGCTCCTGTAACTTGATCACAAATTCATTAAAATGAGCCCCTTCTACATCCGCCTGCAGTCCATATTTTTCTGCCTGCGTCTTGGCATAATGGGCTTTTTGCACGTTTTGATAGGCGATGTCTTTTATGCCTGTTTTCCCTAGTGCCGTCATGGCAACAGAAGCAGCTAGCGCATTTAATGCTTGGTTCGAGCAAATATTTGACGTCGCTTTATCTCTTCGAATGTGCTGCTCACGCGCTTGAAGAGTCAGGACAAATCCACGAACACCATTTTCATCTTCTGTCTGCCCGACTAAACGACCTGGCACTTTTCTCATCAACTTTTTCGTCACAGCAAAATATCCGCAGTGAGGTCCGCCAAATGCCGCCGGGATACCGAACGGCTGCGCATCACCAACGACAATGTCTGCCCCAAGTTTACCAGGCGGCGTCAATAGCCCGAGTGCGAGGGGATTGCTAGAGACAATGAACAGGCTTTTTCCTTTATGTGCAATGGGTTCAATGTCTTTTAACGGCTCGACGACACCAAAAAAGTTTGGATATTGCACGAGAACTGCTGCTGTATCATCGCAGACGGCCTTTTCCAGTGCAGCTAAATCTGTCTGCCCTTTTTTCGCAGGCACTTCAACAACTTCAATGTTTTGTCCTTTGGCGTATGTTTTCAGCACCGCTCTTGATTCAGGGTGAACCGTTTCAGAAACCACCACTTTTTTCTTCTTTGTGTGTCCCGCAGCAAGCATTGCCGCTTCTGCTAGTGCCGTCCCGCCATCATACATTGAGGAATTGGCTAGATCCATACCAGTCAGCTCAGCAATCATTGTTTGAAATTCAAAGATCGCTTGCAATTCACCTTGCGAAATCTCCGGCTGATAAGGTGTATACGCTGTATAAAATTCAGAGCGTGAGATAACATGATCGACAATGACAGGCTGGTAATGATCATATACACCAGCACCAAGAAACGATGCATAGGAAACTGTATCCTTATTCTTTGCAGCTAGCCGGGATAATTCCCTGACAAGCGCTGTTTCAGATGCGGCTTCTTTGATGTTGTATGCTCCTTTGAATCTCACCTTCTCTGGGATATCTGAAAAAAGCTCATCAATCGACTGAACGCCGATGACATCCAGCATTTCTTTCTGATCTTGCTCTGTTTGCGGCAAATATCTGTGCTTCATCCTCTATTCCCCCTCGTTATTTGGTTCTTTTATAAAATGGTGTTGTGACGATTTTGGCTTTTAGACGTTTTTTGCGAACTTGTACTTCCACCTCTGCCCCAAGCTCCGCTTCTGAGGTTTCGATCAAAGCAAGCCCGACATTTTTCTTTAATGTTGGGGATTGAGTGCCCGTTGTGACAAACCCAACCTGCTTTTCTCCTGAAAAGACTGGATAATCTGTACGCGGAATCCCTTTTTCAATCATTTCAATGCCGACAAGCTTTCGCTTCAGTCCCTCTTCTTTTTGTTTTTTAAGTGCTGCTTTTCCGATAAAATCAGCTTCTTTATCCGTTTTGACAGCAAAACCAATTCCGCCTTCTAATGGAGAAATATCCTTTGTCAGCTCCTGGCCATAAAGCGGAAGCCTTGCTTCAAATCTCAAGGTATCACGTGCACCGAGTCCGCACGGTATTAATCCTTTTGGCTGCCCCGCTTCTAATAAAGCGGACCAAAGGTCGACCGCATCTTCTGACTGGCAGTAGATTTCAAAGCCATCTTCCCCTGTGTAACCTGTTCTAGAAACGAGCACTTCTTTATTTGCGACCTCAGCTTTTGATAAAAACGTAAAAGGTTTAAGCGATGTCACCTCTTCATCCGCCACCTCTTTGATGATGTCAGCAGCAAGAGGTCCTTGAAGCGCTAGCAAGGCGGTTTGATCAGATATATTTTTGATCAATACGTCATCCTTCTCTTGGTGCTTCAAAAGCCAATCCACGTCTTTATCGATATTTGATGCGTTGATGACAAGTAAATAGTGGTTCTTTTCTTTTTGGTAGACGAGCAGGTCATCTACCGTTCCGCCATCTTCATAACACATGGCTGTATATAGTGCCTTACCGTCTGTCAGCTTAGACACATCATTGGTTAATAACCTTTGTAAAAAAGGAAGGGCATCTTGACCTTTGACGTCCACCTCACCCATGTGAGACACATCAAAAAGCCCTGCTTTTGTTCGAACAGCTTCATGTTCTTCTTTAATGGAAGAAAATTGGACAGGTAATTCCCAGCCCCCGAAGTCAATGGTTTTTGCGCCAAACGTTTCATACGCATGAAAAAGCGGTGTTCGTTTCAACATCAATCGTTTCCCCCTTTTTTTAGTGCAAATGCAAGCTGAATTTTCAGAAAAAAATCACAGCAAAAAAGGACAGAGCGCTCCCTTTTATCAAAAAGAGGTCTCTGTCCTTGCACCTGAAAGTTTACAGCACAACATCATTGTGCGTTTTCCCCTTTGGTGGTTTGCTAAAACGATCAGCAAACACTCTCCAGAGTTGCGTCCGGTAAGAGTACTTTTGCCTGAGAGATTCACTGAATCATTCAGCTTGCTCCTTCGGCGCCTGCCAGTGCAAAATAACCGCCAAGTCTCTCCCCATACCATCATCCGCTCATATTTTTCACATTTATTGGACATACTATCAAAATGGGTGGCTTATTTTCTAGATCACTTATCAACATCCTACCATTAGAAATGGATGGAGAGCAACAGAAAAATCATTAACATTTTTAAAATAACCTTTCGATATCGTTCGCTTTTATTCATATATCTAGTCTTTTAGAGACCTCTTAAAAAATGAAGCGTTTAAAAACAGAACAATTTATCAGACCCTACTAGAAAGGCAGGCGACCACATTGAATATTCAAACGATTTTTGATCAGGAATGGGCAAATGAATTTCAGCAGCGGCTTTCATCAGACGGCCCCTGGGCGAACTGGGATATGTATCGATTAGCGACGCAGGTTCAAAAAGTCACAGCCATTGATTCATTCGAGGGGCTGCAAGCTCCTGCGCACCTGCCTGCATTCACACCTTTACAGCACCAGCTCGAAGTAGCCAGAAGAGTCGTAGAAGAAATGAATGGGAAAGCCATTCTAGCAGATGAAGTGGGACTGGGAAAAACCGTGGAAGCAGGACTCATTATCAAAGAATACATGATTCGTGGACTTGCCAAAAAAATTCTTATTCTCGTCCCCGCCTCCCTTGTATCTCAGTGGGTACAGGAGCTGCGGACGAAATTTTATATTGATGCTGTTGAACAAAAAAAGAGCTATGTGTGGGAGCAGTGCGACGTAGTCGTTTCTTCCATTGACACAGCCAAAAGACAGCCGCATCGAGACACGATTTTATCGATTGCCTACGATATGGTCATTATCGATGAAGCACACAAACTGAAAAACAATAAAACGAAAAACTATGAATTTGTGAGAAACCTGAATAAGAAGTTCTGTCTGCTGCTGACAGCGACACCTATTCAAAACCGGATCGGAGAAATATTTAATCTCGTTTCCCTTCTGAAGCCGGGCCACCTAGGAAATGAACATCAATTTAAAGATATCTTTGCCAAAAAGGACTTGCAGCTTGAAGACCATGACCGATTAAAACAGCTCGTCAATAAAGTGATGATTCGAAACCGAAGACAAGACACAGGCATCGAGTGGACAAAACGGCATGTCAAAACGATTTCCATTGATTTTTCTCCGACAGAACAAGCATTGTATGATGAAATCTGCAAGCTGAAAGAGAATCCGTCTTATACAAAGCATATGTTTTCCATTATGACCTTGGAACGAGAATGCTGTTCAAGCCGTGAGGCAGTTTATATGACGATTAAAAAAATGCAGGAAGAAGAAAAGCATATTCTCGGCTCTTCTGCTATAGCGCAAATCATGGAGAAAATCAATCAAGTGGAGCAAAACTCAAAGGCGCTTGAAGTGGTCAAACTCATTCAACAGTTAAATGAAAAAGTCATTATTTTCACCGAATACCGCGCAACACAAATTTATTTACAATGGTTTCTACAGCAAAATGGCATTAGCTCCGTGCCATTTCGTGGCGGCTTTAAGCGGGGTAAAAAAGATTGGATGAAAGATTTATTTAGAGAACGGGCGCAAGTGTTAATTGCTACAGAAGCTGGCGGCGAAGGGATCAACCTTCAGTTTTGTAATCAAATCATTAACTACGACCTCCCGTGGAACCCGATGCGTTTAGAACAGAGAATCGGACGTATCCACCGCCTTGGCCAAGAACGAGATGTCCACATTTACAATATGGCAACAAACGGAACAGTTGAAGAGCATATTTTAAAGCTTTTATATGAAAAAATTCAGCTGTTCGAAAACGTCATAGGCGATTTAGATGATATTTTAACGAGAATTGATATTGAAGAAGTCGAAACAGAGTTGCATCAAATTCTCTTCCAGCATGAATCTGATGGAGACATGAAAAAGAAATTAACCCAATTTGCTTCTTATTTAACTGAAGCACAAACACCACTTTTAGAAAAGAGACAGCAGGGCTCATAAAGGAGAGTTGATCAATGGAGCAGCATGACATTCACACCTTTCTTCTCCGTTTTTTCAAGGCGAATCAATGCAGCATATTAGAAGAAAGTGCAGGACATATGACCGTACAGCTGACAATCGAAATGGATAAATTGATTATGAACCGTCCTTTTTATTGGCACTGGCTTGAAAAAACTGGCGGTGTACCTGAACCGCGGCAATTGACTTTCATCACAGATCAAAAAAAAGCGGGTGATACGGTCAGTGGTGAATTCATCCATTTCGGCTCCCCCCGGTTATTTCAAATATTTGAGGCGGTCAAACAACAGGGCCGTTTTATCCGGCTTTATGAACGAGTCAGCCCGCTCACGAACAATCAGATCGCACTTGAGCCATGGCTTGGTCTCAATGTAAAAATTTCTTACCTTGCAGACCGGAAGAAGGATAAGCTTTTATCATTAGGACTCCATCTTATACGCGGAGAAGTCATTGAACAATTTCAAGAAAAGCTGGAAGCTCGCGAGCTGTCATCTCAAATTCCCGATTATTGTTTTACGATGAGTACAATGATTAAGCCAGAAAGCGGAATCAAACGGCTCTACAGCCTTATGGAACGTTATGCCCATGAGGAGCCCGACGACTGGGCAGTGCGAGCCGTTCAAAAATGGAAAGAAGACTCCGAACTTTTAAACCAATTTTATGAAGGGACTTCAGACACATCTGTAGAATATGAAATAGAAAGGCAAGCACTCAAAACTTTATACGAACCAAAAATCAGTCTTACGATTGAAAATGGCGGACTTTTTTACTTACAGCAAAAAAGAGGAGGTTGACCCATAGTCCCCTCCCCTTTTATGTGACTTACAATTTTCGATCAGTCTAAAGCTAAGTTTGTCTGTTTGTATTGGGCGGAAACATGACGCAAGCAAACTATGAGGTCTTACCACCTATGTCTTTCCATTTCATGCGTTAAGTGCCTGAAATACATGATTCAGTATTTTAGGAGGGTATTTGTATGGAAAAGAAAACGAACAAATTAGACAGTGAATGGGTTCAATTATTACGTGAAGCTCGCAAGGCAGGACTAACAGTTGAAGAAGTCCGTCATTTCCTCAAATCAAATGAAAAGTCCTCTGAGTCTCCCCCTCTGGTAAGAAGTCATTCTATCAAACCTTTCTGAATGTGCTATAATATCGAAAGGAAGGTGATGACATTGATTGGCCAGCGTATTAAACAATACCGCAATGAAAAAGGCTACTCACTATCAGAACTGGCCGAAAAGGCTGGGGTAGCGAAGTCTTATTTAAGCTCAATAGAAAGAAACTTGCAAACAAACCCCTCCATTCAATTTCTTGAAAAAGTCTCCGCTGTTCTGGACGTCTCGGTTCATACACTTTTAAACGAAAAAGATGAAACCGAATACGATGGTCAATTAGATAGTGAATGGGAAAAACTAGTTCGAGATGCAATGACATCAGGGGTTTCGAAAAAGCAATTTCGTGAATTTTTAGATTATCAAATCTGGAGAAAAAAGCAAGAAGAGGAGTAAAGCGCACGTTTTAGCGCATACTCCTCCAATTGCTATGCAGATCTTGATATCAGCCTAAAGACTGGCTTTATTTTTTATCTTCGCTGTGTGCTTTTTCGTTTTCTTTCACGTAGCCTTTTTCATCCGTATGCTTTTTTGGATTGATCGTTAAACCATTCCACTGAGTCGCTTCGAAGGAAAGATCAATTTGAATCGCATCGCCTTGGTATTTATTTTGGATATAGTGACCAGCTTTATCCTTCGTCTGGTCATTGATAAATTCAATGGTCATTTCCACTTTATCGTAATCAAACGGATTCTTTGGAATGCCGTCATACTCTGGAGCCACTGTTCCATCAACAGTTGCTACATTAATTTTCCCACTTTCATGTAAAAACTTCTCATCGACGGCATGACGAAGCTTTTCAAATGCGGTCTGATCCTGTTTTGACGTTAATTGATGCAAGTCAAGCAGGTTTGCATGGTCTAAAATAATGTTTTTCGGATAACCATTTCCACCTTCGGCTCCAACCGTCAGAACACTCACCTGAAACTGACTGAGAAATTCTTCAGCTGTATTCTTACCGCCATTCTTCGCGGAAGATCCATCTGTAAACTGGCTATAATCAAGACTCATCAGCACTTGGTTTATCGCTAGTGATCCCTTATTATCAAAATGAAATTCTTTCTTGATCCGATCACCAGGTTTTAAGTTCGAAAGGTTGATGGCGCCGGAGTTCTCTTTAGCAGATAAATCCAGCTCTCCTGTCGAGTAGACCGCATTTGCCTTTTCAAAATCATTAAACGCCGCCCATGTTCCCCCGCCGATTAATGCAAGACCTAAAGCCCCTGATAATACACCTAAACGAATTGATTTCTTCATTGCCATGAATAATAAACCCCCTAATATTTTGTTTTATTGAAACCTGATTAGGTTACAAACGATTTAAGCTTGTTCCTCTGACATATGTACATCAGCCGTGTGTCTACGGTGTTTCGCTGCGCCCACAAAATGAATGGTTGAATAAACAAGCAGCATGACACCCGGTATAATAAGGAGCAAAGCAGTTCCAGCTGATGTCCCTGCATACGAAAGAAGCTTTCCTGCATAAGGAATGTTCACTCCCATATACTGCGCAGTCACCTGATCCGCTTTTACCAGCGTGCCGTCCTGATACATATTATTGTCACCCTTCGTCTCAAACGCTTTATTTGCATCCTTTCCCTTCACCCCAACAATTCGGTGGGTCACAAAGGACTGATCCTGCTTTGTTTGGAACGTAATAATATCTCCTTTTTTGAGCGTCTCAGGTGAGGCGACCTGCTTTACAACAATCAGTGACCCAGCTGAAAATTCTGGTTCCATCGAACCTGATAATACTTGCTTCAATTGATAACCGAAAATCTGAGGTTCTCCTCCTGTTGTTCTTGATGACAACACGACAATAATTGAGGCTATCATCACCGTGAACACCACCACATAAAGAATACTCCCAGACATCTTCATCCATTTTTTCATGATCCCTTCTCCCCTTCGCCTATCATTTCTCGATTTAAAAGACAGCTCCATTTAGGACGCCTTTTCTTGACACTTTGAGAGCACCATCTGTTTAGACCAAAAGTACGCCTGATCAGATGCGCCAAATCCTTTAGGATAAAAGATTTTAAATGCATAGATTCCATTTGTTTTTGCTTTATCTGTCGTGACAGTCGCTGTTTCTTGCGACAATAGGGACTTTATGGAGCCCTTTTCAAGAATATGACCATCTTGTAATGGCTCCTGACCATTTCCCACTTTATGTAATTCCCACTTCCATTCAGAGTACGCAATAGGCTGTCCACTATTTTTTAGTGTCATGCTCAGCCTTTGAGGTGCGCAGACTGTTCCTTCGATCATCGTTTGATCCACAAGCTCCAATTGACTTTGATCCCATTTTTTAGGCTGACAATGCTGATCTGTCTGTTCAAAGTTTTCACATGTTTTCATAACAAAATTTTTGTGCTCGACATCGTTAAAAGAGGCATTCGTTGGTGTCATGAGGAAAGATGTCAACATCAAACAAATGGCACAAAAAAGGACAAAGAGCGACTGTTTCATTAATCCCTTCAACTCCTTGAACGGTTGTTCTTTAAAAAGAACGATTATATACAGTATAAGGAAATACCTATAAAACCCAAAACGTCAAATTAGTTCATTTTGTTCTTAAACAAGAACAATTGCGAGAAAATTCTTCCATTTTCTCATTCTTTCGCCATATTCAATATTTTTTTGTGTGACATTTGTACTTCTTAAAACTTACATAAAAATGTAGGATTTGGTCAGGATATGAAGAGGTGAGGTGATGTTAAGTGAAATATGGAAAAATCATAATCATGCTCAGTTTACTGCTGAGTCCTATGATGCTAGACGTCAAACCTGTGGATGCGAGAGGTTTGACTGCCGCCACAGACCAATGGGAAATGCGAGCAGTCAAAGAAGCTAAAAAAAGATACCCGCTAACGCAAGTCTTATTTAAACAAAAAGTATGGGACCGCCACCGCGATAAGGAATCTGTAAAACAGTATCATATTACGTTAAAAGACCATACAAAGGAATTTGGGGTGTTTGTCACCATTTCCTATAATCCTTACTCAAATAAGGTGAATAAAGTGATTGTTGTGGAGGAATACAACTAAAATGGCATAAAAAAACCGCCTGCTGGCGGCTTTTTACTTTCGTCGTTGTCGCTGACGTTTTTTAAGCATCATGGAGAAGCCAAACGGCAGAACCCCAAATAATCGCTGTGAAAACGGCGGTTTTGTTTCCATTTTTTCTTGTTTGTGTTCCTTCCGTTCGTCTCGTGGTGTATTCATATATTTAATGATTTCCTGCGTCATATATTTTACATAGTCATTTGTTTTCAAGCAAATTCACCTCTTCTTCCTTCAAGTGTTACCAGAAAGAGGATGATTTTATACACTGGCTAATCAGGGTTTGCCCATCTCATGATTTCACCGGTCTTCCAATCCAGCATCAGCTCCCGCTCATCGGATAAGCCATCCTTTGTTTTCACCCTCACCAAAGCGAGGACACGTTTTTTCTGTTGATCGCATTTCATCTGCTTCAGTGTCACATGCCCTTCTTCTGTATCAATATAGATCTTCTGCTTTTCACAAATGCGTTTTACTGAGCTGGCAGCTTCACTCACACCCACCCTAAAAAGCTGCTGTTTTTTATAAAAAGAAATCGTGAGCTCTGCACTTCTCAGCTCTTTTTGAAAGCCCATCGTTATCGCTCCTAGGATCAAGAGAAAAAATAGGATCACAGCAAGCACATGCGGATAGATAAACCCTTCCTCTCTTTTCACGATTTAAGAACCACCCCTTTATATGTGAAAAAAACGGCTTCATGAACCTTACCAGATCCATCTGTGACTTTCAGGATGGCTCTATGCTGACTCGTTCTCACCTGAAATTGTTTCACCTTGTGCAATAAAGGAAGATGTCCAGCTTGATCCGTACGTTTTCGAAGCATCTCTTGATATGGCTCAATCGTTACCACTCGCCCTTGATCAGATACATACTCTAACGCATTACCTCCTTGCACCGATCGAACTGCCGTTGCACGGCTTAATTCCTCATCTAATTGCAGGACAGTTTGTTTCCACTCCATTTGTGAAAATCGGTTAATCTCTTCAAAAGGAAGGGCTTTCTCAGCTGTTGAAAAGATCAGTACACAGCCAAAAGAGAGGAACAAAAATAGCTGCAATTGCCACAAAGCCTGGACAAGGGTAAAACCTTGTTCACCGTTCCGCAAAGCATATCGTCTGCTTTTTTTGCAATTTGTATGATACACATCCCTTCTCTTTACTCCAATTGAATACATATGTGTTGTCGCCTCGCTTCTTTTTGACAGAAGATTTTTTACCTTCTATGAACGCTTCATTCATCTGTTCATGCAAGATTTGGTAAGCATCGAGTTTGGCTCTTACTTCCTTTTTCCCCATCATGATTTTTTCATAGGCCGGCATAATCACAACGGATGCAAATAGGAAGATATGACAAGCAAACAGCGTTTCAATCGTACTAAACCCTCTATTGCTTTTGAACATGGATTCGCCCGCTTCCTAAATAAATCGTGAGTTTATACGTTTGACTGCCAAATTCGACAATGAGAGATCCACCGCTGCTTGGATGTCCGTTTTCATTAAAATAGATACCTTGCGAGAATGTAGAAGTCTTGATGCTGCCCTTTTTATGCTGATAAGAAGCAATGACTTCGTTACTCTTTTGATCTATTACCTGATAAGATACATGCGGCGGTTGGATCTCAACATGCACACGTGTTTTTTTGATAAATGCAGTATATGATGCCAATTGAAGATCTTGTTTCATGAGGTTTACTTGTCTTTTGGCTTCAGCGCTTACTATTAAATTTGGGATTTTCATTCCTATGATCGACAATAGAATCGATAGAACTAGTAAGATCATTAGCTGCTCTATGAGGGTAAAACCCTTCTCATGTAAAAGTAATTTATTCATGCTTCACGTTGCCGTTTTGAATGACAATCGCCTTTCCATTAGGACAGGTTAATCCCTTTTTAACATAACCTTCTTTTTCTAACTCAGCTAAAGATGGCGTCTTCCCATCATGCTCCAATTCATACGCCATCACTTGTGTGCTGACCATTGATTTGAGCCCTTCACAGCCCTTTGCTTGAATTGCTTGGTGATGACGTGTGATATTCGGTATGGTAATGAGTAAAAGAATGGATATCACGAGCATGACAATTAACATTTCTAACAGGGTAAACCCTTTATCATTCATGTCTTTGTCCTCCTTCTTACACTTGCTCCATTAGTTGATACATTGGTAAAAGAATAGATAAATATACGATGAGTATAAGAAGTGCCGTCACACCATAGATCACCGGCTGCAGCCAAGACATCCATTTTTCAATTTTCAGCTCTGCATTCTCTAATAGAAATTGGCTGTACGTGTACATTTCTCTTGCTAGCATCCCGCTTGCTTCACCATGTTTGATGATGGCTGCAAAATGTTTTTCGAAAAAAGGACTCTCACTTACTTGATGTGCCATGCTTTCTCCTTTTCTTAACTCATCCATCATTTGTTCACCTATTTCTTGAAGAAAAGGTAAGTAGCTTTGCTGTTTAAAAGCTTGCAAACCCTCGTACATCGATAATCCAGCCTGAAGCAGTCCGCTTAGCTGAAGAGAAAAAAGGTATGTATGCATCAGCTGCATCCCTTTATATAAAAAAGGCAGCTTACTCATCACCCTCAATTTCTCAAGCGTCGACTTTTTCCTAAAAAACAAAGCATAATAGCCGGTAAGACAAATACACAGACAACTGGTGATGAGCAGAAAAGCATGAAGGAATTGAAACATTCCAAACATTCCTTGAATCAGCCAAGACATGCGGGTATCCATCGATGAGTACAAAACAGAAAATTGAGGAATGATCATATTCTGAACGAGTATCAGCACGACCAAAACCGTGAAGATGAGGAAGAGCGGGTAACGCAACATGCGTTTAAACGTGTCTAACTGCTTGACTTTTTTCTCTAAAAAACGGGCGCTTTGTTCTAAAGCACGGGCTAGACTGCCATGCTTCTCAGAAAAACATAGTATGGCGATGACTTCCCGCTGAAAATGGAGTCGCTCGAGCACCACATAAAAAGGCTCGCCTTCGTGCAGCCACTGAATACCTAGTTTTAATTGCTGCCGCTGTTGTTTTGATAACTGGATATTCACCATCACTAATGCCTCAATCAATGTATATCCAGCCTGAATTAATTGAGACAGTTTTGATAGGCATTCAGCTTGGTCCTTTTTAGACCATACTTTAGAGGCTCGCTTCTTCATAAACCCAGCGATGGTAAGTGTTTTTTGATAAATAGCCGAGTGCCACTCCTTTACGAATTAATCTTTGCAGTGTTTCATATGACGAGTGAGCATATTCTCCTTTAGCCTCCTTGATACACTCACCAAGCTCTTTTCCGAATAGCAGTTCAAATACATTTGTTCGTCTGATCGGTCGATTTAATTTACAGTAAAGCTGACATGTTTCTCCGCAAAAAGGACAGGTGAGCTCGATTAATCGCTGGGCAGCAATCGCAACCATCGTTTGCTCAAGTTCATTCATCGTGACACCAAATTCAAGCATACGATAAAGGGCTCCTTTTGCATTTTTTGCATGGAGCGTACTCAATACTAAATGGCCTGTCAGTGCTGCTCTAATCGCCGTTCTGGCCGTTTCAGCATCTCTTATTTCTCCTAGCACAATCATATCTGGATCATGTCTTAAAATAGCGCGTAATCCTGCGGCATATGTGATGCCGGCTTTTTCATTTACTTGAACCTGTAACACTTCTTCATTTCTTGTTTCCACAGGATCTTCAAGCGTAATAATATTTCGGTTGAAATTCTTTTTTGCAAACTGGATCAGTGAATAGAGGGTTGTTGTTTTCCCCGAATTGGTTGGACCGGTAAATAAAATAAGCCCATGCGAATGCTTCAAAAATGACAATAACCTGGCTGAAGCTTTCGGAAATAGTGACAGGTGTTTTATTTTCGGAACATGATCCTGCGGCAATATTCTAATCACTAAACTCTCATCATTTACAGTTGGTAAGGTAGACATTCGAATAAACACCTGGCCGCTTCTTAGCACCACAGCTAATGACCCATTTTGCGGTCTCCTTTTTTCCCCGATATCCATAGAAGATAAAAATTTAAAATGAGCAATGAGCCGCTCACCGGTTTTTTTATCAATGGTTCGCTGCTGGATTAAATCTGAGTCTACGCGGAAAGATACCATCGCTTCCTTTTCTTTTGGGACAATGTGCAGATCAGATGCTCTCATGCGGCATGCTTCTTCTAGCAGCTCTTGCCTTAAATATTCAATCCCATACAAGTGGATCACTCCTTTCATTGATCACATTCTAGAATGGAGGAACCTGAATGACAAAAGAGCATTTTATGATTTTCATGACTAATAAAGCATGAAAACCCTCAACTCAAGATGCATCACATCATTTTTTAGAAAAGAGCATATAAAAAAACCTGACTTTTACAAGTGCAGGTTTCTTCGTCATGATGTGGCTTCTTGCTGCTGCTCTTCAAAAATGCGAAATCCTCTTTTTTCTAAAGCTTTTGCAAGGCTGTGTTCTGTATTTACTTTTGAGAAATCAATGCCGAGTTTCACTACAGTTTGAGCGATCTCTGGGCGAATGCCTGATATAATCGTCTCAATTCCTAATAGCTTCGCACTATCGACCACTTTAAACAGCTGATAAGCAACCATCGTATCAACAACAGGAACGCCAGATATATCAATAAATAAGTGCGTTAGACGCAGTCTTGAAGCCTGTTCTAGCACGGATTCCAAAATGATTTTAGCCCGGTACGTATCGATTTCTCCGATCAATGGCAAAATCCCGATTTCCTTTGATACTGGAATAACAGGGGCACTCAGTTCTTGAATCATCTCTCTTTGTGCATTGAGCTGACTGAGTGTGACGCGGTCATATTCTTCTGATAAACGCTCAATCATATCATCAAATGTGGCGTGAAAATGCTGATTCCACTGACACACGTCTTGCAGCGTCACTTCAAGCTCTGTTTCTTGGGTGAATGTCTCAATTCTCGAACAGAAAATGTGGCGGAAGATCTTAAATTGTCCAATGATTTCATATAACGGCACCTCGTGCACTGCTCGATCACGAGCAATATCAACAGACCACTTTTTCAAATGGTTTTCTACTTTGTCTGACAGTGTCACCAGTGTTGCTGCAATGGTTTGAATAAACGCTGTGTTCTGTTCCTTCAGCTTCTTTTCCGTTTCCTCTGAAGCATGTGTAGAATATAATGAGCCTTCTTCTGTTCTTGTCTTTAGCCATTCTTCGGTCATGACAGGGGCTTCTTTTAGGATAAATTCGTATAATTGCTTTGATTTTTCATTTCTCATTTACTTCTTTCGCTCCTTTTGCACTTAAAACTCGTGACATACAATTTTTATGTATAAATGACCGTAGATGGTGAACAATATCATTACACGTTTGATATTGGGCTATAGCCAAGTGGTAAGGCAATGGACTTTGACTCCGTGATCGTTGGTTCGAACCCAGCTAGCCCAGTTCAGCACAAAAACGAAGACGGCTGAAGCATGTTTCAGCTGATCTTCGTTTTTTATTAGGAAACTGATTGATGAATCGCTTTCTTTTTTGATATTTTCATGAGTTCTCCTGGATTATAACCAACTACTAATTTATTTCCATCAATGATGATTGGTCTTCGGAGCAGTTTTGGTTTTTCAATGAGAAGCTGCAAAACCTCGTTTACTTTTAAGTCATTAATATTTAAATTTAAGCTTTTAAAAGCTTGACTTCGTGTGGCTAAAATTTCATCCATTCCTTCTGTTGTTAAAGAAAGAATCTTTTTTAATTCATCTAGAGTTGGCGTTTCTCTGAAAAGGTGACGCTCTTTAAAATCAATTTGATTCGCCTTTAACCAATGTTTTGTTTTGCGGCAAGACGTGCAGCTCGGGTATGAATAAAAAGTAATGTCACTCATTAGTCTTCCTCCTTAGGTCGTTAACCTTTTCTCTTATGGAGTAAGTACCCTCATGTTTTTCGACATAAACACTTTTTCATCATTTTTTCAAAAAAATTTTTTCTACATTCAAAATAAATTGTTCACACGTTGTCAAAAATGTAAATGTTTACATAACAAGTGGTGATCAGCTATAATATGAATCAAAGGGGTTTTTTAAGGGGAGGGAAAGAAATGAATCGCATGTTCCGCGTGCTTGGCTTTTGGACGGGTATTTTTGCTGTCATGTTCTATTTAGGACATATGAAAGATGCATCGCTGCTGTTCTTCGGTCAAACCGTTCTTTTTGTATTTTTATCCTACTTGAATTTATCCGAAAGAATGTATATTTACATTTTCGGAGCGTACTTGACGATTTTCTTTGCCGGATTTACATATTATTCGATTTTCATCATGGTTCCCGGTACCGGACATTAATTGAAAAAAGCATCTCTTCTAAAGAGATGCTTTTTTCATGCCTGCAATTAAAGAGAAAAACCATTAATAAACGGATTTTGCTCCTGCTCTGTCAGCACAGTGGTTTCCCCGCCATGCCCGCTTAAAACAAGAGTTGATTCTGGCAATGACAATAATTTATGATGGATTGATTGAAGCAGCACTTCCTGACTGCCGCCTATTAAATCTGTTCTCCCAATGCCGCCTTCAAATAGCGTGTCACCAGAAATAACAAAGCCCTCTTCCGCCGAATAGTAAGACACACTGCCAGGTGAATGCCCGGGTGTATGGAACATTTCTAATGTAAACGACCCAATTTGAAGCGTTCCTTCTGTCGTAATCAATTTTTCAGCTTCATTGACCGTAATTCCATTTCCAATCAATCGAGCTGAACCGTTTAATTCAGCGTTCGTGAGCCATTCTTTTTCATTTTCGTGTACATACAGCGGCACTCCCCACTCTTCGCGTACCTCATCTGCCGCACCAATATGATCAAAATGAGCATGTGTCAATAAGACAGCAAGCGGTTTGAGCTGTTTTTCTTTTACATAGGAAATCAGCTTTTGCGCTTCGCCGCCTGGATCAAAAATTAAGCATTCTCCCTGCTCGTTTTTCCAAATATATGCGTTCGCTTGTACATAGCCTAGTGGCATTCTTCTCCAATTCATTTTCATCACCTACTTTAATCATTCTTTTTTATTATGAAGGCTTTTCAATAAAAATTCAAACAATCGTCAACTGGAATCTACTCGACAAGCTTTATGAAAACGGTTAAAATGAAAAGAAAGGAAATCAAGGGGATTGATGACAAAGGGGGACTTTCACATGATGCTCGTCATTATTTTTGGTCTAGTCACGATTTTAGCTGCGCTCGGTATCTATCGCTCACTAAAAAAAGTGAACGTACTTGCCATCGCTTTTGCTGGCGCTACATTTTTGGTTTTTGGATGGTTCACTGTCATGACCATCATCTATAGCGGTTATCCAACTGCACATTAAAAGCCTGCATATAGCAGGCTTCAGATTGTTGACAAAGGGCTAAAATGATCTTGATTTTAGCCCTTTGTCTTCTTTTCAGCGTGATAGAAAACCTTTGCAGTCTAGGAAGGACGAGCACCGGAGCGGAGCGAATTTGACATTCGTGAGCACCGGAGCGCAGACCTGACACCGAATGCGAGGGTTTGTCTACACGCTGAAAGCCTGCTTATAGCAGGCTTTTTTATTGATTTAAATGCTTATTCACGCTTTCTAATTTGCTTGTAAGCGTTGTGGTTTGATCCCGCCTGTCATCGATGCGAATATTGGTCGCTACTCGGTGCAATCCCTTTTCAAAAGGGGCTTCATGAATGCGCTGAATGACCTCAAATAAAATGGATAATTCGCCTTCAATTAACGTATTCATCGGTGTTAATTGATATTTGATTTTCCCTTCTTGTTGAAAGCCTTCTAAAATTCTTTGTACATCTGCTACGTAAGCACTGACACTTGGTGTTTCAGTACCTATCGGAATGATGGTGACGTCTGCTATAGCCATCGTTTTTCCCCTTTCAATCAAATTCTCATGTTTTCTCGTCCTCATTGTAACCTATCTTCAATCAATCATGCCATGCTCACGTTGCGTTTACGGCAGGTTTGTCTCGTTCTATCGTCAAATCCGCCCTCTCTACCTTTCCGATCTTTGTAAACAAAAGCAGGCATATACCTGAAACAGCTTCAATGATGCCGCCAGCCGCAATGACATACCCAGACCCAAACAGTGTTGCCATATAACCGCCAATGAGGGCGCCTAAAGGAATCATCAAGAAGGAAATCATGTTGATAATCGCGTACACTTGCGGCTGATCCTCTGCCTTTACTGACAATTGAATCATCGTATGTTCGGGTACGTTAACTGCACTAATGGCTGCTCCTAAAGCAAAAGCTGATATAAACACAAGTGGTAACAATGCGTTCATACCTGTGATGAAGAAGGCGATTCCATCAACAATCCCAGCACCTATAAAGAGCAATCCATACCGATTCACTTTTATCTTTGTCAAAACAAACCCCATCAAAAAGGCGCCTAGTGCGGTTGTGACTTTGATGAATGAATAGACGACCGGTCCACTATGTAAGTCTTCAGTTAAATAAATAACAGACAATGCTTCCCATGGTGCCGCAGCAAAGTTTGAGCAGACACAAAAAATGGCTAACGGAAACAAAATATGATGGCTTCTAACAAGTGAAAAACCTCGAATTAATCTTTTGCCATAAGATAATCCTTTTTTGGCTTTATCGATGATGGCTTCTGTTTGATATGAAATCATGAACACCAATAAAGCGGACAAAAGATAAAGAGGAATGATCACAAGCATTGTATAGCCTACGCCTACAAATGCAATCATGACACCACAAATCGTTACCGTCACAAGTCTTACGACATGACTTGCTGATTGGATGGTTGCATTCGCTTTTTGTATGAGATCCTCATGGACAAGCTTTGGAATAATCGATACAGATGCCGGTTCGTAGGAGCCTCCTGTCGCCGAATGAAGCAGCATGCAGCCAATGATGAGGACTAATGGTGTGAAACCATAAAAGTAACTAACCACGATCACAAGGATAATCGCTCCTCGTGTTAAATCAGCAAAGCACATCCAAAATTTCAATTGATGCGGCTTCATCATGGGCGTAATAAATGGTCCAACAATCGCTTGAGGGACAAAGCTGACCGCAATAAAAAAAGCTGTCCCTATTGCTCCTTTCCCTCCTAGTACCAAAAGCCATAAGATGGTGTTGAAAGATAAACTATCAGCTGTAATTTTGCACATTTTAGAAACAAATAGATAAGTAAAATTTCTTTTCCACAGGCTTTGAGCACTCAATAGTCGACATCTCCCTAAATCATATCCTTTTTTTTACATCCATATCTTTCACAATAGCTTACAAGAAAGCCTTCGTCAATTACTTCAACATTGTTTTTATTGACCATAAGCAATTTATTGTTGCTCCAATATGAAAAAGCACCAGACAGGTGCTTTTAACACTTACACGCTTCCCACAAAAGCCGCTTTGTTTTTTCATAAATCGAATCAAATTGATCCATGGAAAGAGGATTTTTCCCTAGACCAAGCTCAACTGTATAGCCCTCATTATGAAATTGATAAATAAACCAATCGCGATAGCCTGCATAGCTGTCGAGATATTGGATCGGTTTGTAGCCGCTCACTTGTTCGAATCGTTTGACCATTTCTTTTGAGATGGCTGGCTCATGGCCAAGAAAACCCCAATAAATCTCTTCTCCTTGTGTATGAAGGGCAATCAGCCGGTCAAATCGTTTTCGCAGCGCAAGATTTGCCATCGCTTTCGCTTCTGGTTCTGTTAATGGCTCGCGCCCAGGATAATCCCGGTAGGACGGTGCCTTCGACTGATGACGATAGTACTCGATCTCCCAATAAGCAGGGAATTGATTGTTTAAATCCACCCCTCGAATATTTGCTTTCCATTCCCGGTAATCGGAATATCCACCATTTAGCAGTGTGAATTCTTCACGATGAAGACCTAGTGACTCCGGTCCATTACGAACCAAATTCACTCCATCTGGATTGACCATTGGCACGATGGATAAAGCGGTGGTCTGCAGAATATGAACCGCTTCATAATGTCTTGCCTGCACAGGGTCAGACGCTGCTAAGCAAAGCGATTTCAACCATTTTAATAAAACAGACGTCGTGATCCATTCATTTGCATGAAATGAGGCATTGAGATGAATAGAATGTAAATGCTGAACAGGCTCTGTTCGGATTTCATAAATAGGTGTATCAAGCACTGAATGGCCAATGACGCTGATATGAAGAAAAGGAAATACGGCTTTCAAGCGGCTCAGCTCTTCTTCTAATTGAGCGCTATCATATTCAAATATTCCATTGATCCAATCATCGGATTTCTGCAGTCTGTAAGGCGCAATAAATCTCTGCACATCACCGATGGAATCAAATACATGGACTCCTTCTGGAAGTCTATATCCCGGTAAAAGAAGGTCATCAGTGCTTGTTTGATTAGATAAATGAAAAGCAGCTTTGCCAATACCAAGCTGCTTTGCCACAGCATCCCTCTCCGCTTCATCCAGCTGCCATTCAATTTTTCCAAACGACGTTGTCTTCATTTACATCCCTCCTCTCATACTATATGAACCGTCAGGCAAAAAAAGAAAACCTCTGCTTCTAAAAATAGCAGAGGTTTTTTCATCTATTAGGATGCCTTTTTCAGCTCCGTTTCACCTTCTTTTTTGGATGGTGAATGGTCCGGGCTGTTTCGATCATAAAATCTAAGGAGATCTCCGTAGATGATTTGATCAGAGAATTGAAGCTCCTGCTTCGCCTTCTCTTCATAAGACTGACACACATTTTTATCTTCTGATGGCTCGCCTGTCTCTTTATTGTAGCAAACACCATCTGTAAAAATGCTGTCCTTCGTAATAAAGCTTCCATCACGGAGTACTGTAAAGTCATTCGTATCTTTCGATAAAAGGTCATGACCAAATTGAATTTGTTTACTTGTATCAATGCCTAGAAGATTGAGTACAGTTGGACGGATATCGACCTGACCGCCTACCGTATCAATTTCTTTTGGATGTTGATCCGTTACCCCTGGAATGTGTACAACAAACGGGACTTTTTGAAGCTGTACTTCTTCAAATGGCGTAATCTCTTTATTTAAAAATTGTCCCATGGCTTCGTTATGGTTTTCAGAAATTCCGTAGTGATCCCCATATAAAACGAAAATGGAGTTATCGTATAACCCAGCTTCCTTCATCTTTTTAAAGAAAAGCTTAAGGGCTTCATCTTGATAACGCACTGTAGGGAAGTACTTGTTCAGCGTTTTGCTCTTTGAATCATATTCATCAATGAGCTTATCTTCTTCATCTAAATCAAAAGGGAAATGGTTCGTTAATGTAATCAATCTCGTATAGAAAGGCTGCGGGATCGATTTCATTAATTCAGCGGACTGCTCAAAAAACGGACCATCTTTCAGTCCCCAGCCAACTGAGTTTTCTTCATTCACATCAAATGATTTAATATCAAAGAACTTATCGTAGCCAAAGCTATCGTAGATAAGGTCACGGTTCCAGAAGCTTTTGTTATTCGCATGAATAACAGAAGAGTGGTAGCCTTCATCCTTTAACAGCTCAGGTGTCGCTGTAAACTCATTACTTGGATTTGTGAAGAACACAGCCCCTCTTCCAAGTGGATAAAGAGAATTATCTACAATAAACTCTGAGTCAGATGTTTTCCCTTGACCTGTTTGGTGATAAAAATTAGTAAAGTTATAGCTCTTCTTGATCAATTTGTTTAAAAACGGAGTAATTTCTTTCCCGTTTAATTTTTCATTGATCACGAAACTTTGTGTAGACTCAAGTGATACAAGAATGACATTTCGTCCTTTTGCTTGACCAAATGTCTTTTCATTACGGTCCGTTTGATTTGCGCTTACATAGTTTTCAATTTCAGTTAAGCTATTACTGTCAGCAAGAGCTCGTTGAGCAGACTGCTTCGATTGCAATACCCCATCATAAATATGGAAGTTATATAAGCTGATATTTTTCACCAGCATCTCACGGTCAAATGAGCGAGTAAGCAGTTCTGGTCTTTCTGTTTCAGCTAAACCAAGGTTAAAGAAAAATGTAGCTGCCACAAATAAGTAATATGCTGCTCGTTCTTTTCGTGAAACTGTGACATCTGTTCTAAAGGAAGGCTGTTTTTTATAGAGCCAAATTAAAATGATGATATCAACGAACATCAGTAAATCGACTGGTTCAATTAAAGAGGTAATACTTGACCCGAGGTCACCCATATTGTTTGTTTGAAATAGGACGGGGATGGTTAGAAAGTCACTATAGAATCGATAAAACACAATGTTGGCTAACAAAATGAATGTCAGGATAAAGCTTGTCACGATGATATATCGATTTCGATTTTTCTCTTTGAAAAATAAACCGATACCAAAGATAAACAAGAGAAAGCTAAGCGGATTAATAAACAGGATAAACTCCTGCATGAAATTTTCAATTTTAATATTGAAGCTAGATTTATAGATAACATAGGTTTTGACCCACATCAGCAATGTCGCAATCAGTAAAAATGAAATCGCCTTTAATCTTTTCTTTCGCATTGTAACCTCCTTATGCTAAACGCGCACCTAGGCTCAGGATATACCCTAATTATTGGTGCTTCTAGAAAAATAACTAAAGTATATCTTATCCTGTATATGATGGAAAATCAATGTCTTTTTCCTCATGACAAACTTATGAATATGCTAAACATCCAATTTCATGCCAATCTATCGCTTTTTTTAATAAAAATGACATCATTATGACTTTTTAGTTCAAGACAGCCATTTGGTTTTTGCCATCCATGCACCGCCGATGACACCCGCATCGTTTCCGAGAGATGCAATCACCACTTCGACATCGTCTGCGCAAGGCGGGAACGCATGTTGTTTCACAACGCGTTCTACTTTACTGCGAAGAAGCTCACCTGCTTTTGAAACACCGCCGCCAATCACAATTTTCGTTGGGTTTAAAGCACTAGCAAGATTCGCAAGGACAAGTCCAAGATGTGACGTCACTTCTTCTACGACACGCATTGCAAGATCATCTCCGTTTTCTGCCGCTTCAAATACATTCTTTGCTGATAGCGAAGCGAGCTTGCCAAGTGAAGATGTATGCTGCTCGGTTTCTAATTTACCCTTTGCAATCCGGACGATGCCAGTCGCAGATGCGATCGTTTCAATACAGCCTGTTCTTCCGCAGTTACACGGTGCTCCTTGAAATGGAACGGCACAAATATGACCAATTTCTCCGCCAGCACCTGTCTCCCCTTGAACAACTTCACCGTTAACGATGATGCCGCCGCCAACCCCTGTTCCAAGTGTGACCATCAGAATATTTTTTGCGCCATCTCCTGCACCCTTCCACATTTCACCGAGTGCAGCAATATTCGCATCATTTTCAATGACAGATGGAAGTCCTGTCTCTGCCTCTAGGTGATCTTTCAACGGATAGTTTGTCCAGCCCAGATTCGTTGTTTTATAGACGATGCCAGATACTTTATCTACAGGTCCAGGTGCACCCATTCCGATCCCAATAAGTGCTGATTTTGGCATACTGATCTCAACCAGTTTATGGTCAATTGATTTGGCAATATCGACTGTGATCGTCTGCCCGGATTTATCCGTAGGAATCTCCCACTTATGCTGAATTTCACCATATAGATTAATGAACGCAAGCTTAATTGTCGTACCGCCAAGATCAATACCTACAAACCAATCCCCTGTCATATGTCCTCCACCTTCACATTGTTTTTCGATTTAGTTTGGCTAACTCCATTTGAAGAATCGTCATTGCGTTTGACCATTCAGTCCGGTCAATGATGCCCGATGTATACATTTCCTTCAATTCGTCTGCCATAAATTCTAATTCTACTTCACGATCTCCGAAATACACATAATTTCCAAATCTCATAAGCAGCTGTTGTACATCATATAACGTTTTCATTGTTTCCACCATTTCTTCTCATCAACAGATAGGATAAGCGTATTCATAAATGCGCTTTCAGTCAAGTCATTCAACGTGTTTGACTATTTTCGATATATTGTTTCAGCTTTAAAAATTGATCATTTTGAGGATCCTGTTTTAATGCTTTCTCTAATAGTTCTTCTGCTTTCGTTGTCTCTCCTTTTTCTACGAATAACAACGATAAATGATACAGTTTATTTGGTTCATCTGGATCTTTTTCGAGCGACTTTTGTAAAAATTGAATGGCCTTATCAAGGTGGCCCTGCTGCGCTTCCGATAGTGCATAAATATGAAGTGCCTCAGCTGATGCATCTTTTTCGTGTACATATTCCTCTAGTCGTTCACTTGCTTCGCTATACTTTTTCTCATCAAATAAACTCGCTGCCTCACTTGTTGCCGCTGCTTCCTTTTGATTATCTGAATGAAACCCTGTATACAATCCAAGACCGCCAATCAAGAGCAAAACAGCAGTTGCAAGAAGCATTTTGACAGGCTGCGTCTGTTTAGGCAGACGGACAGCTAATGCCGTGAAAAAGCCGCCAACCAAGCCGCCAAGATGCCCTGCATTATCAATACCTGATACAGTGAAGCCTATTCCTAAGTTAATGAGAATAATGACAATAATATTTGTCCCCATCGTCCGAAAGAAAAGCTTTCGGTTTGAGATAGCTAAATATAACAGTGCCCCTAAACAGCCAAAAATCGCGCCTGATGCACCGGCTGCAATTGCCGTATTAAACACAAAGCTCGCTATGGAGCCAAAAATGCCGGAAATCAAATAGATGAGCAAAAATCTTCCTGATCCATAAATTCTCTCAACAGCCGCTCCAACGGACCAAAGAGCAAAAGTATTAAAGAGTAAGTGCGTCAAGCCAATATGTAAAAACATTGGTGTTATCAGGCGCCACCATTCACCCTCTAAAATCAGCACATTATTTTTAGCACCAAATGCAGTTAAAGTTGCCGTATTGGTACTTCCACCAGAGAGCTCAAGTAAAAGAAACATCACCACTTGGACAGCGATCAGCAAGTAGGTAAAAATGGGTCTGCCATTTTGAAACACGGCCCGTTCTCGTTCACGCTGTTTTTCCTGATCATCAAATGCCTGGAGCACGTTCCTTTTAAGCTGCATTGCATCCTCAGCTGTGTCTCTCTTCGCTTCTTCTACATCAACTGCAAGAGATGTATTCAGCCATTTTTGCAGTTCGTTTACATCGTTTTGAAGCGTGTCTGCATTGAGTAACACAGGAGTAACTGTCACCTTATTCTCTTTTTGCGGCTCACCGTTTAGGTCTTCCCAATCATCTACTGGAACATCAGTTGTAAATTGCAGCTGCAAGAGATGAAGCGATCGTTTACGCATAGCTTCTCTCAGCTGATTGATCCGATATGTTTGCTCCTCGATATCTCGAACGATCTCCTGTCTGAAATTCACATCTTTTCTATATAGACGGATGAGATCATAGCCTGAGTTTCGTGGCGCTTCAAAAAATATTTCATCTTCTGGATACGGACTTTGAATCATCTCATATCCTTTTTGTCTTAGTTCATCAACAACTCGCCAAAATAGACTATCTATGACATTCATACATTCGCGCTCCATTTTTTACATTATTATAGCAAGAATCGTTCTGATCCGCATTTCAAAACAAAAAAATCCCGGCATTTGCGGGATT
Organism: Bacillus sp. EB106-04-04-XG123; assembly: GCF_058791855.1. NCBI lineage: Bacteria > Bacillati > Bacillota > Bacilli > Caryophanales > Bacillaceae > Bacillus > Bacillus sp. EB106-04-04-XG123. Next base: position 375,141 of record NZ_JBYTDZ010000003.1, read on the forward strand.
AGAATGCTTGGCGAATAAATTTCGTCCGAAAATATGGGATTTTCATCAGCCATTTAATCAAAAAGTGACGTACTTGATTTTGGCCTAAAATCAAATTCATGAGCCGATAACGATTTTGCACGAGAACGAATGCAAACAGTGTGAACACAATGCTCCAAATCATTTTATTCATCATATTCCCTCCTATGTTCGTATCGTGGCTTAAATAGGATTTGTTTATGCATGAACCAACATTTTTATCGCCTAAAAGCAGGTCTTCACAATCTAATCCCTTGTTCTTTTGATTGAATATAATAAACCTCTCCGCACTCTGATTGATCATAAGAAACGTCAAATTGATGAAGGTCGATTAAATCCTTGAAAGTATGAGGCAGCTTACAATTCCGCTCTAACCCCTCCACCTTGTGCGGGAAGTAACTGTCGTATGGATTTGGTGTATGAACATATACAGCGTCTAAACCAGGGTCATGTTCGTGAATACATATCCAAGTTTGGTATGGCTTTTCAAAGCCTTCAAGCTGTTTTAGCAGCCTATGATATAAAGCGATATGAGCTTTAATATGCTCTCTTCTTATTTTTAAGCTATTTTCCCCGACTCCAAAAAAATCAAGGTGCGTATGCGAAAAAGAGAACCACGAATCGTGGTCGAGCGTTAATTGATGAGTATTCACTTCCTCCCACATATTACGGAAGTATCTTTTCTTTCCACGAAATTTTTTCAAAACATATCCCCCCGTCAGCTAAAATGCTTTTTAATGAAGAATGTTGATCGCTATCGTTCATGTGACTTTTGATCACAAACAAGCCTTCGCTCAACACAAAAAGCCCCTTCATACGTATAAGCAGCGGACTTTATTTTGGATATATGGTACCTTTCTCACTGACCATGATGGAGACCGGGATGTCGTGCGTTTCAGCCGGAATCTGCTCGGTTTGCTGAACAGTCAAACAAAGGGCAAGGGTTTCACCGTGATAATCAGCTAAGTAGCGGTCATAATAGCCGCCCCCATATCCGATACGGTAGCCTTGTCGATCAAAGCACACCCCAGGCACAATGATCAAATCGATTGATTTTTTAGATGCAGCGGCCGACGCCATAGGGTCGGGCTCCAATAGCCCAAAGTAGCGGGATATCATCTTCGTTTCCGGTGTATATTCATAAAACGTCATCTCTTTTGTTTCCGGAAAACAGGTGGGTACACATACTGTTTTCCCCTCCTGCCATGCTTTTTCAATGAGAGGCATTGTCGGTATCTCTTTTCCTCTAGACATGGTGAGTGCAATCGTATTTGCTTCTTTCCATGCTGGCAGCTGAAACAAGTGCTCATGAAGTAAAGCGGTGCTTCGCTCGAATTCCTCAGCACTCATCTGATCCAGCTTGGCTAATGTTTGAAGGCGGAGTTCCTTTTTCACACAGATCATCTCCCATCATAAAAAAACAGCAGGAAAATTCCCTGCTGCTTACTTTGTTTCACGATGTAAAGTTTGTTTTTTATCACGTGAGCAATACTTTTTGAATTCAACGCGATCTGGATTGTTTCGCTTATTCTTTTTAGTAATATAGTTACGCTCACCGCATTCAGTGCAAGCTAGAGTAATATTTACGCGCATGTTTTTCCCTCCAAACTAAAATCAATTCACATTCAGACCTAACTATAATACCACTTCTAGCTTAGGAATGCTAGAATGTTTTTTCACCAATTTCAATTTCAGTGCAATCCGTCTGCGTTCTGATTTATATCGCACGGTCATTTCATGAAAAATGGCATGCTCCCCTATAAAACGTCAATCTTTGTCGTACTGTATACATGAGAAACCCTCTTTTATTTTGACAGCGAGCAAAATTTTCATACTCGTTTTTCATATAAAAAGAAAAAAGATGAAAAAAAGGTGATTTTTTCAGCAATTCCTTTTGAAACTAGCTTTTTTATGGTATAAAAAAGAAGGGTCAAAAACTGTCTGAAACAATCATGAAAGCCTTTTATGGCTTTCAGCATTAAAATATGAATAAAAGGTGATGAAACATGGAAATTGCAATTATCGGATTGCTTGTTGTCAGTATCGTACTGATCGCATTCTCATATTTTCAAAGAGAACCGATTAAAGAAGTCGAGCAGGAACTTGAAACACTTCAACTATCTGCAATGCAAGAAATCTATAAACTGAAAAAGAAAATGAAGGTTCTTGAAGAAGAATTGCTTGAAACAAACATCGTCGTCCGCAAACATTCAGAAATTGATCCATCTATCGCAAGACAAATCATTTCAAAGCATCAAAATGGCATGTCTCCTGAGGCCATTGCGCGCGCTGAGCATGTATCTGTAGATGAAGTCAACATGATCATTAAAGACAACGAGAAGGTGCTTGTATGACGAAAAAAAGCATCCAAACGTTTGCGGCAGGTATGATTCTTGCAACTGGTGTTCTGGCAATCGTTTTTTTCCTCACTGGAAAAGATGAAGCGACGGCTGATACCACCACAAAAGAAACGCTCGCAGCGAAAGTAACAGACACTGACGTGAAAAACTATTTAGACTCTAAAAAAGAAGTCTCCGTCAGCCGTGAAACATATCAGCAGCTTCTTGATTATAAAGAAAAAGCACTGAAAGCAAATGAAGACGGCGATTCTAAAAATGATAAAGAAACATCAGACAAGCCTAAAGGCAAATCGGTCAAATTCGTTATTAAAAACGGGATGAGCACAAGTGATGTTTCAGACATGCTTGAAAAGGACGGAATCATCAACTCGTCTAAAGATTTTAATGATTACGTGATTGACGCCGGCTATCATAAAGAAATTCGTGCAGGCAAGTTCAATTTAAAAACAGGGATGACGTTCAAACAAATCGTCAAAGCCTTAACAAAATAACAACAAAAACCCCTGGCGGCGCGCTGACCTCCAGGGGTTTTTATTATCCAAATCGACCAGATATATAATCATTTGTTCTTTGATCATTTGGCTCCGAGAACATCACATTCGTATCATTGATCTCAACAAGCTCCCCCATTAAGAAGAAGGCTGTTCTATCTGATACCCTGGCCGCTTGCTGCATGTTATGCGTCACAATGGCAATCGTGTATTTCTCTTTTAATTTCATAATCAGTTCTTCAATCTTTAATGTTGAGACAGGATCAAGCGCTGATGTTGGTTCATCCATTAATAAGATGTCTGGGCTTGTGGCAATAGCTCTTGCGATACAAAGACGCTGCTGCTGACCGCCGGAAAGACCTAATGCAGGCGCACTTAATCGATCCTTCACTTCATCCCAAAGGGCAACATCACGAAGCGCTTTTTCAGCGATTTCTTTCAATTGCTGCTTGCTCTTCACCCCGTGAATTCTTGGCCCGTAGACGACATTATCAAAGATAGATTGAGGGAATGGGTTCCCTTTTTGAAAGACCATCCCGACGTTTTTACGCAGTTCCACTAGATCGACACGGCCTTTTAAAATATTGTCACCGTTATACATCATATCCCCGGTGATTTTCACACCTGGCACTGTTTTGACCATGAGATTTAAGGTCTTGATAAACGTTGACTTTCCGCAGCCGGAAGGACCGATAATTGCTGTGACTTCATGCTCTCTTATGTCTAAATCAATATGCTTGAGTGCGTGATGCTGTCCGTACCAAAGGTTCATATCATTCACACGAAACACTTCTTTTTTGGCTGTTTCAGTTGCTACTGCATTCATCAAAATCCACCCGCCTTATCCAAATCGACCATTGATATAGTCTTCTGTTTTTTGCTGCGCAGGACGTGTAAAGATACGTTCAGTGGCATCATATTCTACTAGATCACCGTTTAGGAAAAAGGCCGTATGATCAGATACACGTAACGCTTGCTGCATGTTGTGAGTCACAATGACGATCGAATAATCATTTTTCAAATCTGATAATAACTCTTCAATTTTTGCATTTGAGATCGGGTCTAGGGCAGAAGCAGGTTCATCTAATAAAAGAACGCTAGGCTTCATCGCAAGAGTACGGGCAATACAAAGGCGCTGCTGCTGACCGCCGGATAATGACAAAGCTGAGCGGTGCAGACGATCTTTGACCTCATCCCAAAGCGCCGCTTTTGTTAAGCTTTCCTCTACCGCATCATCAAGCACTGATTTTCTTTTTTCTCCCGCATACTTTAATGCATGGGTAATGTTATTGTAGATCGATTTAGGAAATGGGTTTGGTTTTTGGAAAACCATGCCGATTTCTCTTCGTAAATTCACCACATTAATGCGGTCATCCAAAATATTGAGCCCTTCGTACATGATCGCCCCTTCACTTCTCGCACCTGGGATCAAGTCGTTCATACGGTTAATGCTGCGTAAAAAGGTTGATTTCCCGCAGCCAGATGGGCCGATTAATGCGGTAATTGCGTTCTTCTCAATTTCAAATGAAATGTGATTGACCGCTCTTTTTTCCCCATAATAAATGCTTAAATCCTGTACCTGTAAAATCTGTTCTGCTTGAAGTGGAGCCTTTTTTGCTGCAATCTCTTTTTTTTCTGCTAGCATTTGAACCATATCCCCTTCACACCTTTCTCACATTATTTTGACGTAAGCTTCTTATGAATAAATGAACCAAGCCATCTAGCTGCTAAGTTGAATACTAAAACTGAAAGCACAAGTACGGCTGATGCACCATTTGCAATGGCCTCTGCATCTGGAATGATTCCTTGTGTATTGACGTTCCATATATGAACGGCTAATGTTTCTGCCGGTCTAAAAATATTCAGCGGTGACGTATCAGAAAATGGACTCCAGTTTGTAAAATCAAGACGCGGTGTGGTGAGGCCTGCTGTGAAAAGAAGCGCTGCTGCCTCCCCGAAAACTCTTCCTGATGCTAAAATCGCACCGGTAATAATAGAAGGAATCGCACCTGGAATCAGGACCGTCTTCACTGTATGCCATTTCGTTACACCGAGCGCTAGTGATGCTTCCTTTTGATCCTTCGGTACAGAGCGAAGCGCGTCTTCTGTCACCCTGACCATCACTGGCAGGTTAAACACCGTGAGCGCAAGAGCTCCTCCGATGATTGTATAGCCCCAGCCTGTTAAATTGACAAACATAAGTAAACCAAACATACCAATGACAATGGAAGGAAGTGAAGACAGCACTTCAATACATGTACGAATAAAATCAGTGACTTTGTTTTGAGGCGCATATTCAGCCATGTACACTCCGCCGCCGACACCAAGTGGTACTGTGATCAGCATTGTAATAAACAAAATGTAAAACGAGTTAAACAGCTGATCCCTGATGCCGCCGCCAGAGCCAATTGCACTTGAGCGGGTTGTCAAAAAGTCAAAGTTTAATTCTTTTGCACCGTTGAAAATGATATAAGAAAACAAACCAACTAGGATCGCCGTAATAATGGCGGCACATAATCCAAAAACAATCGTGGCAAAACGATCGGTCATTTTGCTATTCATTAAATCTTCCTCCTAGACGACAAGTATCTGATAATGAGTATGAACATAAACGATACAACTAGAAGGACAAGCCCCATTGACCAAAGTGTATTGTTTTCAACACTTCCATACGTTGTGTGACCCATGTTTAACGTAATAATGGTTGTTAATGTACCAGCTGTATCCATAATGCTCTCTGGTAAATTACGTGTGTTTCCAATGACCATTTGAACGGCAAGGGCTTCTCCAAATGCTCTCGCCATCCCAAGAACGACCGCTGTCATTAATGTTGGAAGAGCTGCTGGTACAAGCACACGTCTAATCGTTTGCCACCTTGTTGCGCCAAGTGCATACGATCCCTCACGCAAGCTTTTTGGAAGGGAAGCCATTGCATCAGTTGCAATAGATGTAACGGTTGGCAGAATCATAATAGACAGGACAATCGTTCCTGCTAACACGCTATGCCCTGAGCCGCTTGACTTGAAATGTCCGATAAACGGCACCAATACTGTAAGACCTATGAATCCGTAAACAACGGATGGAATCCCTACAAGCAATTCAATGACTGGCTGGAGAATTTTCCGGCCCCATGCAGGTGCAATTTCTGTCATAAAGATCGCTCCTGCGATGCCTAGCGGCGCTGCAATGAGTGCCGATAGAAGTGTGACGGCGATCGATCCAAAGATAAAAGGAAATGCGCCGTACTCCGGGTTTTCTGCTGTGGGGTTCCAATTGATACTGGTTAAGAACTCAATTGGGCTTACACCATTTACGATGAAAGATTGTAAACCCTTAATGCCAAGGAAGATGGTGATGGCGATGGATACTGCAATCATTAAGAATGCGCAGAATCTCACCAAAATACTTCCTCTTACTTCATCCATTTGCCTATTTTTCTTCGAGCTGATCAGCCGATCGATCGCTTCTGTATGTTCTATCTGCTTCATCTTTTTCTACACTCCTATGAATGTCATAAAAGGAAAAGTGAAATGCTCCACTTTTCCTTCATCAGCAATTCAAGACCTCTTACTTATCTGATTGTTTGCCTGTTGCGTCTCTTTCTACTTTCATATTAGAGACTGAGATGTAGCCTTGGTCTTTAACGATTTCTTTTTGTACTTCGTCACTCATAAGGTAATCTAAGAATTGTTTTGCTAGACCTTCCGGCTCACCTTTTGTATAAGAGTGCTCGTATGCCCAAATTGTATATTTACCGCTTTCTACATTGCTTTCTTCTGGTTTCACACCATCAATGCTAAGCGGTGTAATTTTGTCATCTGTTAAATAAGAGAATGCTAGGTATCCAATCGCACCTGGTGTTTCTGCAATCAGTTTTTTCACTGTGTTTGAAGAATCTTCTGTGATTCCTTCTGCAGGTGTTGCACCATCAAGTGCATATTTCACAAATGTTGCACGAGTTCCTGAAGAATCAGGTCTGTTTACAAGTGTGATTTTTTGGTCTTTCCCGCCAAGCTCTTTCCAGTTTTTGATTTTACCAGTGAAGATTTTTTTCAATTCGTCCTTTGTGATGTCTTTGACACCCACTTCAGGGTTTACAGCTGCGGCCATTCCAACAACTGCTACTTTGTGGTCTTTTAAAGCTTTTGCGTCGATTCCGTCTTTCTCTTCAGCGAATACATCTGAGTTACCAATTTGTACAGATCCTTCTGAAACTTGAGAAAGTCCTGTTCCTGAACCGCCGGCTTGTACTTGAATATCGGCTTTTGGATGTTTATCCATGAATTTTTCTGCTGCCGCAAGAACTAAAGGCTGCATCGCAGATGATCCTGAGATGGTAATGGAACCTGATGCCTCATCTTTGTTTGAAGCATTTCCTTTACTGTCTTTTGAATCTCCGCTTGAGCTGCTGTTTCCGCATGCTGTGACGAATGCTAACAATGCGATAGTAAGGAAAGTAAGCAGCCATAATTTGTTCTTTTTCATTTCAAGAATACCCCCTGAATAATTTGTCCTACGAGTAATACATTAAAGGTTCTTTATTAATTTCGTTTAAATGGAATGTTAAGGTTTTGTAAATGTCGAAGTTTTGTAGAGAAATTGCGGCGTTTTTTATGAATTTTGTCAATTTATATCGGGATTTTTGAAGAAAACGTAAAAAAACGCCCACAAAAAGTGAGCGTTTTTACCTATGAAAGGTCTAGTTATTTGTTTCTGCTTCATTTTCAATTTTGTTTTTGTTTTTCGCCTGTGTATCATTGCTTTCCTGTTTTGATTTCAGTTCAAAGTACTTGTCTAATACTTGTTCACCAATATCATTTGTAATTGGATAGCGCTGGTTGTAGTCTTGATACACCCACGGGACGACAACGGAAATAGCCACTTCTGGATTATCAGCAGGCGCGTATGCTACAAGAGTTGTGTTATACGTCGGTGTACCGCGCTTGCTTTTAATTGGACCGTCATAAAATGATTGAGCGGTTCCTGTTTTGCCAGCTGGATTATACTTTTTGTTGCCAAAGTTTGAATAGGCTGTCCCTCTTGGGTTCTGCATCACAAGCTTGAAGCCTTGCTGGACACGCTTGATTTCATCACTTGTCATGTCTAGCTTATTCAATACATCCGGTTTGACGGATTCTGTCACAGCTCCAATGCCGCGCTGCGGATCTGGCTCTCTCACTTCTTTGACAAGCTGCGGACGTAAACGATACCCGCCATTTGCAATGGTTGAAACGTATTGCGCCATTTGCAGCGGTGTAAACGTATCATACTGTCCAATCGCATAGTCAAGTAAGAGACCCGATTGTGTAGACGTTCCTCTGTAGCCCGTTGCCTCGTTTGGCAGGTCAATACCAGTTTTGACGCCAAGGCCAAATTTACTGAAATTGTAGCGGAACGTATCAAATGCTTTCGGATCAATTGGGAGCGGCTGATTCTTACGATATTCGCTTTTCCCAATGGCGATCGCTGTTTTGAACATATACACGTTAGATGAACGCTCTAGTGCTGTTAAATCATTAATGAGTCCCATATTTTGATAGGATTTCTTTGGCGGTGACTGAGCGATATAGAGAGGTTCATCATACTGGGTACTTCCAATATGAATAGCGCCTGTTTTATATCCGGTCAGTACCGTTGCCCCTTTTACAGCTGATCCCATCGCATATGAGGATGTCATCGTTCCTAATGAGTAGTCATCGAACTTGTATTTTCCGTTTTTGTTTGAAATCTGCTTACCCGCAACAGAGAGAACCTCTCCATTTCTCGGGTCCATCATGACAACAAATGCGCGATCAAGAAGCTCAGTTCCCCCTCTTTGTTTCGCACTTCTCAAGTTCTTTTCAATAATTTTTTCAACCGCTTTTTGCAGCTGAATGTCAATTGTCAGCACAAGGTCTTTCCCGCTTTTACCTTCTGTTAACACTTTAGAGCTTGTGACATTGCCCTGTTTATCAGTTGTACTCTGTTCTTTTTCCTTTTGGCCCTGCAGGACATCTTCATATTGATATTCAAGATAGCTTTTTCCTACACGGTCATTTCGGCTGTAGCCGAGTGATAGATAATGCTCAAGAAGTGACTGCGGAAGACCTTCATCACTCGAAGACACACTGCCAAGCATACTGCGGAGCAGTCCTTTATACGGATAGCTACGTGACCAGTCTGTCGTCACATCAACACCTGGCAGCTCGTCCAAATGCTCAGAGACGTAAGCAATTTCACTTGGCTTTACATCTTCATTTTTAATAAATTGAGGCGTCAGTGCATAGCCTGCATCCATCTGCCTTTTAATAGCAAGCACTTGTAAATCTTTTTTCGTCAGTTGATTTAATTCCTTGTCTGTGATGCGTTTTAGCTGAAGCTCATATAGTTTATCATCAGAGACCTTATCGTCATCCTTTAATTCTGATTCCTTTTGAACAAGCTTTTTCGCTTCATTCGGATGCGTTAAGATCCAGAAATCTTTTTTGTCACGATCTGTGATTTTTTTCGTACTCACATGAATCATATCCGCTAATTTTGATGCCACTTTGAGCCGCTCTTCTTGTGAAGTCGTCGAGGTTCTCGTATATGTAATGGCATTTAGCGCTTTATTGCTGACAATCGTATTGTAGTTTCGATCGTAAATTTTTCCCCGCGGAGCAGATGAGCTGACATTCACATCTTCTTGTTTCTCTGCCTGCTTTTTATAATCTTCTCCATTGACAATTTGCACAAACCCGAGTCTAACGACAACGCCGGTAAAAATAATAAACGCAGCTAAAAATAATAAATTCAGCCGGATCGGAAGTGTTTTGCGCCCTTCCTTCGCGTCTTTTTTGTTTTTCTTGTTTCTCATCACATCACCTTTTCTATCAAGAAAGAAATGGCACCCCTTTTTGTGTTTAAAAGGTGCCATCATCATTTTAGCGGTTTTTTTATCATTTATCTAGAAATTTGATGTTCCATTGGTAAGAAATTTTACCTTTCTCCCTTAATAAGGTTCGTGTGAGAAACTGGCTTTTGACCGTCCGCCTCTTTCATATCAGCTGTTTTTTCTTTTAAATGAATATCTTTTACAAAATAATAAATGAGGGTATGTCCCGCCCCGAGCACAACAAGAGATGCTGGGATTCCGAGCTCATCACCTAGTAAGGTGACAGACAACAGGAACAAAATAATCGAACTAATACGGCCGGCATTTAAAAATAGCTCTCTGACCACAATATATTCAATTCTGGCCTTTCTGGCATACCTTGCATGGCCGATGACATCATATGTTAAGGATACATAAGGAACAAGCAGGAGCGGATATCCTATCGCAATGGCTACCGCATACATCAGAAGTGAAACATAGGACAAGTGGAAAACGATTAAAAACAGGGCGCCGTATAAAATCAGCCCGCCAAGCATAATCGCCTTCTTCCGCCACTTTTTCTTAATCAAACGCGTAGCGAAGAAATAAGCAAAAAACGCAACACCTGAATTCACTAAACCAAACGTCCCGAGAGCAAGCTCACTGTTTGTTGCAATAAACACGAAGACACTGATTAAGAAGACAAAGACCCCTTCACGAAGCCCTTGAAAAAAGTGAGCTGATGTAATCCTACGCCAATTCTCGTCTGCATGGCGTTCTTTCCAAATTTGTTTGATGATAAATTTGCCTTTTGACTGCCTTCTTTTGAGGAAAAAGCTCATCACAACCGCTAATGAAAACAAAAAAAGCGATAACGTGAAAATGACTGTGTAGCCTGTATCATCCGTTAACTGAGAAATGACAATCCCCGCAATGAGAGGACCAATCATGCCGGCAGTTGAGGAAAGCACCCCGAGAAACCCATTAAAGAAGTCTCTTGTTTCAGGCTCGGTGATCTCAAAGGTGAGTACGTTAAAAGCAAGCCAGTAAAAACCATAGCCGATCCCAAGGACACTTCCCAATAAAACAAGCCGTGCGGCCGCTTGTTCTCCTGCCATTAAAACAATCAAATAAAAAGCGGCTAAAAAGATGACACCGAACCGAAGGACAAACGCCCGGTCTATTTTTTTAGCGAGCCGGCCAGCGAATAAAAACGTAATGGGCTGAAGCACCACAATGGCCAAGTTATAAATCGCAAGATCCGTGAATTTCCCAGACTGTTTCCATAAGTACACATTTACAAACGTATTTGAAAGCGCAATGGCAAGTGCGTATAACCCGCCAATCGTGAGGAGGAGCAATAAATCTCTTGTAACATCCATGTCCCCGAACATTTTCTTTAATCTGCTCATACCATTCATTCTCCTTTTCTACACAATAGTCTGTCTCATCAAAAGGCAGATATGTAAAAAAAGGAGGGAAAATATAAAAAGACCTGCTTCTCTTGAAAGCAGGTCTTTTAGAATCAAATCATTTATTTTGCTTCGCTGTAAAGGCGAGCTACTTCATCCCAGTTCACAACATTCCAGAATGCTGAAATGTAATCAGGACGACGGTTTTGGTAGTTTAGGTAGTAAGCATGCTCCCAAACGTCTAGTCCTAGAATTGGCGTTTTTCCTTCAGTTAAAGGAGAATCTTGGTTTGGCGTGCTTGTGATTTCAAGTTTTCCGTTGTTCACAACAAGCCATGCCCAACCAGAACCAAAGCGTCCTGCAGCTGCTGCAGCGAAATCAGATTTGAATTTTTCAAATCCGCCTAATTCTTTTTCGATTGCATCTGCAAGTTCACCAGTTGGTGCGCCGCCACCGTTTGGTGAAAGAAGCGTCCAGAATAATGAGTGGTTCGCATGTCCTCCGCCATTGTTACGTACAGCTGTACGAATGTTTTCAGGCACTGAGTTTAAGTTAGCCACTAGCTCTTCAATTGATTGATCTTCAAGAGCTGATACACCTTCGATTGCTTTGTTTAAGTTAGTTACATATGTGTTGTGGTGTTTTGTGTGGTGAATCGTCATTGTTTCCTTGTCGATATGTGGTTCTAATGCATCGTAAGCATATGGTAATTCTGGAAGTTTAAAAGCCATGGTTAATTTCCTCCTTAAAATGTATGTACTGAAATGCTTCCTTTGTAAGTCAGCAATTCACCCTACTCAAAGAGTATCAAAAGAAACAGCTTGTTTCAACGTTATTGCTCATGTTCTGAAACATTTCAGTGTTTATTTTGTATTTAGCCCTTTAGAAAAAGTTTTAAACACCCTTTTTCAACTTAGCGAAGGACATAAAATAAAAAGATGCCTAGCATCAGCGCTTGAATCAATCCTTTTGCAAAAACACCTGATACAAATCCAATTAATGAGCCTAATCCGACTTTCACACTCGTTTTCAAATCTTTTTGATGAACAAGGAGCTCTGCAATGACACTCCCGAGAAATGGACCAATAATAATTCCTGCAATGGGGATCACAAAAGGACCAGCTAATAACCCAATGGTGCTTCCCCATATAGCTGCCTTGCTGCCGCCAAAGCGCTTGACCCCAATAAGGTTTGAGACATAATCGGCCGCAAATAATACCGCGGTAAACATCGCTTGAATGAGCCAGAACGTCAGTGTAAGCGGCTCGAAGCTAAAGAAGAAACCATATAGAATAAATCCGAGTACCATAAAGACCACACTCGGAATAATTGGATAAACCAGTCCAACAAACGCAATGATAAATGCACAGCCAATCAGTATCCAATAAAGCACGTCCAAGACCCTGCCGCCTCCTTTTTATATGCTGTATACATTATGCCTCATTCCTTCTATCTTAACCAGTGATGAGGGCCATACTTGTGCTTGATGGATAGACATTGATACAATATGAGAAATAGAAAAGAATGTAGGAAGTGAATGGGTATTGAACGTATTTAATCTATTGTTAAAAGGAATTTATTCACCAAAAGATATTGCCAAAGCAAGATTTACAGGAATCGGTAAAGCGATTTTATTCATTTTTATCCTCTCAATTATCGCAGCAGTTCCTCAGGGATATCATATGAGCCAAGAGATCTCGAATGCGATGTCAGGATTTCAGCACGTGATCAAAAAAGATTTACCCGAATTTTCAATTGAAAAAGGAAAGCTTCAAGCGGATCAAAGTGCACCAATAGAAAAAGAAGAAAACGGCATTACGATCATCTTTGATCCTGCTGAAAAAATAAAAGCAAGTGAGCTTGAATCAAAGCAAACAGCCATCGCTATATTAAAGGAAAAAGCAGTGATTGCGATTGATGGGCAAATGACAGATATTCCATACCAGCTCCTTGGCGGAACGCTGACAAAAGACGAACTTGCTCGCGTCACAAATCAGAACCAAGCGATTATTATCCCTGTCATCTGTGTACTGCTATATTTATCAACTGCGGCGCTCATGTTTATTAGCGCAACATTCCTTGCAATGCTTGGTACATTTATTAAACGAATGCAGCAAAAAGAGCTGTCTTTCCAAATGCTTTGGAAGCTCTCCGCTTATTCACTCACATTAACAACGGTCTTTTTCGCGATCATGAGTGCATTAAACACGCCTGTAGCAAACTCATTTTTATTAAATTGGGTCATTAACTTTATCTTTTTATATCTTGTGGTAAAAGAAATACCGGCAAAAAAAAGCAATTGATCCATCCAACAAGGATTTGTCTACACAATGAAAGCTCCCCCGTCTCGGAGGAGCTTTTTATGTATGTTCATGCGCTAGGACTCATCTGGATGGATGATCGCAAATAAATAATGATCCTCCCACACTCCATTAATCTTTACTTTTTTACGATTTAGTCCCTCATTTTCAAAACCTGTCTTTTCAAGTACACGAATAGAACCCTTGTTACTCGGCTTTACTCCAGCCTCAATCCGGTGGAGATTTAACTCATAAAAGGCATAGTCAATGATTAAACGAATGGCTTCTGTCATATATCCTTTTCCGCCCTGTCTTTGATCGAGTACATACCCGAGCCAAGCTCCTTCTATCGGACCTCTTACGACAGAACTTAAAGAGATCGTCCCAATTAAGGCACCTGTTTCATTTAAGAAGATACCATGCATGTATGATTCATCTTGTTCTCTTCTTTGCCTACTCCGCTGAATTCGTTCAATTTGACGAGGTAACGTGAAGAAATCATCCTTGATCAAAGGTGTAAATTCCTGAAAATATGAGCGATTTTCAAGCTCTAATGTTAACAGTGATTCTGCATCATTTTCTGTTAGTGTTCTCACATATATATGCTGACTAACTTTCTTCATAAAATCTCCCCCCTTTCTTATTTTATCATAATCGTCATATGAGATTGCTCTCCTATTTACACCAACGACCCAAGCAGTTTTATTACAAGACATACTAGAACTAACTAGAACCATCCTTTCCAGCTTTTCTCCTCTTTTTGGTTCTATCATTTCAGGACATGCATAGACTGAAGTAAACTCTTAAAAGCGGTGAGTAAAATGCGGCGAATTCTTTTTTTACTAATCAGTTTGTTTGTCCTCTTTATTATCTTTTTTGATTTAAAAAATGGAACCATTCCTGTTGAGGAAAACCCAGCCGTTCCAGCAAGTACCCTTCAAACAGCTGAGAAAAAGACATATAAGAACGTCACGGTAAAACAAGGTGAAACGGTCCTCTCCATCGTACATACAAGCAAGCCTCTTGATGATATCATTAAAGATTTCGAGGAGCTGAATCAAGGTGTGAAAGCGAACGAAATCAGAGCAGGCAGCACATATAAGTTTCCTGTCTATAAGAGATAAAACGTTAATTCCTTGTCATTCATACGAAGAGACTGTTACAATATGAACTGTAAAACACGACGTACACGGCAAAGAATTGCTTGTACACTAAGGAGCGATTGACAAGTGAGTGAAGTCACACATCGTACTAAAACGCGTCCCGTCAAAGTGGGACCTTTAACTATAGGTGGAAATAATGAAGTTGTCATTCAAAGTATGGCAACAACCAAAACACATGATGTCGAAGCGACAGTCGCTGAAATTAAACGTTTAGAAGAGGCAGGCTGTCAAATCGTGCGTGTCGCATGTCCAGATGAGCGTGCAGCAAATGCAATTGCGGACATTAAAAAACAAATTAACATCCCGCTTGTTGTGGATATTCATTTTGACTACAAGCTTGCACTGAAAGCGATTGAAGCAGGCGCAGACAAAATCCGAATCAATCCAGGAAACATCGGAAGAAGAGAAAAAGTCGAAGCTGTTGTCAAAGCAGCAAAAGAAAAAGGCATTCCAATTCGTATTGGGGTAAACGCTGGTTCATTAGAGAAAAAGATTCTTGATAAATACGGCTACCCAACTGCAGATGGTATGGTCGAAAGTGCACTGCATCACATTAAAATTCTAGAAGACCTAGACTTTCATGACATCATCGTCAGTATGAAAGCATCTGATGTAAACCTTGCAATTGAGGCATACGAAAAAGCGGCTAAAGCCTTTGATTATCCTCTTCATCTTGGGATTACAGAATCAGGTACGTTATTTGCAGGTACAGTCAAAAGTGCAGCTGGACTTGGCGCTATTTTGAATATGGGGATTGGGAACACACTCCGTATCTCATTAAGTGCTGACCCAGTTGAAGAAGTAAAAGTAGCACGTGAATTGTTGAAATCATTTGGTCTTGCATCAAATGCAGCAACTCTGATCTCCTGCCCAACTTGTGGACGAATTGAAATTGACCTTATCAGCATTGCAAATGAAGTCGAAGAATATATTTCTAAAATCAAAGCTCCGATTAAAGTAGCAGTCCTCGGCTGCGCTGTAAATGGTCCAGGTGAAGCGCGTGAAGCAGATATCGGCATCGCAGGTGCTAGAGGCGAAGGATTATTGTTCCGTAAAGGTGAAATTGTTCGTAAAGTACCTGAAGAAACAATGGTCGAAGAACTGAAAAAAGAAATCGATAAAATCGCTGAAGAACATTATGCGAAAATGGAAGCTGAAAAAGAAAAACAAGCGAATGCATAACAAAAAACGCCTGACGTCATTGTCAGGCGTTTTTCTGTTCTTGTTAAAAGAACGGGGTGATAAATATGCCTAGGATGACGGAAACAATTCCGATCCCGATTGACCACGCGCCAAGCGCATGTGCTCCTTTTCTTCTTGCAATATAACCAACGACGATTGCCGCTACCCCTAATAGCACCGGCAAGACAAATAATGAGATAATCGCAATCGCGAGTGCTGTATAGCCTATCCCTTTACTGCCTGAATCGTCACCTGCTTGGTCACGTCCTCGTCTATCTTCTCGATCTCTTGAAGCTTGATATGGCTCTGCAATTTCAGCAGCTGTTTCCTCTAAATAGCCATCATCATTACTAAAGTGTGTGTCGATTTCACGATCATTTCTTCTGAAATCCTCGTCTCTTTCCATGATCAATTCCCCCTTTTGGTTAATAGAAAGGAGCTTTTTTAGTATGAGCAAAAATGTCTGTTTCATGTTTGCTAAAACTTGCTGGAATTGTGAAATGATTATGTTACACTTTAAGAGTATAAAAATGAGGAGTGTGGGCATGTTACGTTTAGGAATTGATATTGATGGTACAGTGACGGCACAGGACACCTTTGTTCCCTATTTAAACGAGTCGTTCCAATGTGCCATGACACTAGATGATATGACAGAATATGATTTGACGAAGCTTTTAAAGATTTCTCAAGAAGAATTTTGGGGCTGGATGAATGAGCATGAGCCTCTTATTTATAAACAGGCAAAGCCTGCTGAGGGTGCTAAAGAAATCCTCGACCAAATGAAGCAGCAGCACAAATTGATTTATATTACAGCAAGAAGGCAGCAGCATTCAGATATCACCTACAAGTGGTTTCAAGAACATGACGTGCATTATGATGACATTGAGCTGGTTGGCGGTCATCATAAGCTGGAAGCCGTTCAAAAGCACAAGATTGATGTATTTTTTGAAGACCATCACGGCAATGCCACAATGATTGCAAAAGAGGCAGACATCCCGGTTATACTTTTTAACTCTCCTTATAACCAGATGCCAATTGACGACAGAATTATTCGCGTAAACAACTGGCAGGAAGCGTCTCAATGGATCAAACAATATGAACAGCGTCTGCAAGCTGCTTATTAAGGTAGAAAAGCCGATACATTTAATGTATCGGCTTTTTCGATGGAGCAAGCTGCCCTTCTTTCATGAGGAAATGGTACAGCGCTCCCTTCATGCCTGCCTGATTCAAGTAATAACACGTTTCCAGCTTCACCTGAATGTTCTTCCACGCAGGCAGTGTATGTAGGTGTTTCTCAATACTTGATAGTAAATCTGGTCTTGCGCTCACGCCGCCGCCAATGAGAATTTTCTCTGGATTGAGGACGGTTGCTACATTGTAAATGCCAATGGCGATTCGCTTGTACCACTGATCCACCAGTTTTTCAATGGACGGATCGTGCTTCGCCTTTTCAAAAATGTCTTGTCCGTCTATTTGTGTACTTTGCGGAATTCCTTGCTTTTCTTTATAGCTGCGAATGAGTCCAGCCGTTGAAGCGCTGCTGTTGAGTGTTGTAAATTGTCCATTGTCTGTTTCTGTCAGCATCATGCCAAATTCACCGCCGCGAAAGGAAGCCCCGCGCACAAGCTGACCACCAGCGAAAATACCACCACCAACACCTGTGCCAAGCGTCATACAAATAAAGCTGTCACACTCTTTCGCATGGCCGCTATATTTTTCTGCGAGAGCTGCACAGTTCGCATCATTTTCCACTTCTACACGAAGAGATGTTTTCTCTTCTAAAAGTGTTTTTACATTTTGACCATTTAAGGCGATGATGGCGCCTGCAAATTCTGTATAACCTGATTCACTGTCCACAAAGCCCGGAAGACTGATGGCGATACCCCTGACATCCTGCATCCTTTGATATTCCCTGACCACATTCGCCATTACTTCTAAAAACGGTTCGAGCTGCCGGCAGTTCGTCTGATAGTCACCGCTAGTGATTAGCTTTCCATCCTGATCCATTAATCCATGTTTCGTTCTCGTCCCGCCTACATCAAACACGACGTAATATGCCACTTTTGACCCCTCCCTTTACTCCAAAAGACTCAAATTGCACGTTGTATTACCTTGATCTCATTTTAATGAAACAGCCACCCATTGTAAAACGTTTTCAAAAGACAAAACAAAAAAGCCAGCTCCATGGCTGGCTTTTTTTCACGAGTGAACTTCCTTCGGTTCGCAGGAAGGACACGTTCCGTATATTTCAAATTTATGTCCGCTAATATGATAATCCTCTAAATCGGCGTCAAGCTTGTCCATAGGACAGGCATCGATTTCTTTTGTTTTCCCGCATGTAAGACAAATAAAGTGATGGTGATGATGGGAAAATGAACATTTGAAACGGAATAGTTTCTCCCCTGACAATTCCGTTGTTTCCAATATTCCAAGGTCTTCATATAGTGACAAGTTTCGATATATTGTATCAAAGCTAAGACCCGGGTAATCTTCACTTAGTGCCGTCAGCACATTTTTAGCGGTCAAGTATTTATCAGAATCAGAAAACAATTGAAGCATATCTTCACGTTTGCTTGTATATTTGTAGCCTTTTTCCTTTAATAAATCAAGCGCTTCTTGTACGTTCATGTTGATTCCCCCTTCTGAATTTCCCAATACTAATACACCCGATTAAAATCAAAATAGACAGCATTACAATGGTTCCGCCTGGCGCTAAATCAAGATAATAGCTTAAAATCAATCCGGCTAATACCGACAATTCACCAAACAAGATCGAAAGGAAAATCGCCTGTTTAAATCCTTTGGCAATGCGGATACTTGCCGCAACAGGAAGCGTCATGAGCGCCGACACAAGCAGGGTACCAACGATACGCATCGATGCCGCAATGACAAGTGCAACGACTAAGATAAAAATAAAATGAATCCATTTTGCTGAAATACCAGAAGCCTTTGCATGCTCTTCATCAAAAGAAAGCAAAAATAATTCTTTATATAAAAGCACAACAACTAACACAACAACGAGTGAGATCCCTACAATAATCCAAAGATCGAGTCTTGACACAGCACTGACACTTCCGAATAAATAACTAAACAAATCTGTATTAAAGCCATTCGCTAGTGAAATGAAGATGACGGAGATCCCAATTCCCCCTGATAAAATAATGGGAATGGCAAGTTCCTGATAATGTTTATACACGGAGCGCAGGCGTTCAATAAACAATGAACCAGCAACAGAAAAAGCCATCCCTAAGTACAGCGGGCTTACCCCTGTCAAAAGGCCAAACTTTTTATCAAGAAATAGACTTGCGGCAATACCGGCAAGTGATACGTGACTGAGGGCATCTGCAATAAGCGAGAGCCTTCTGACGACAATAAATACACCAAGTAAGGGCGCAATAAAACCAATCAGTAACCCTGCGATAAACGCATTTTGTAAAAATTCATAATGAAAAAATGGAAATAGCATTATTCATGTCCCCCATGATGGTGATGGTCGTGATGAATCACTTGAATGTCATGCCCGTAAAATTGGGATAGCGCCTGATCATCCATTGAATCAAATGCTTCTGCATCCCCGTGGAAATGCAGTGTCTGATTTAAACAAGCCACATGGGTGACTTTATCAGAAACGGTGCCAACGTCGTGTGTGACGAGAATTAAAGACATTCCTTTTTCTTTGTTCAATGTTTCGAGCAGCTGATAAAAGCCTTCTACTGTCCGCTGGTCTACCCCAACTGTGGGCTCATCCAAAATGAGCAGCTTTGGCTGACTGACAAGCGCACGGGCAATAAATGCGCGCTGCTGCTGACCGCCAGATAGCTCCCCGATGTTTTGATGCTTTAAATCTTGTATACCAACTGAGCGAATGGCATCTTCCACTTGCCATTTATCCTGCTTGCTCATTCGTTTAAACAAACCAATTTTCGCGGTCAATCCGCTTGCGACAACCTCATATACAGAAGCAGGGAAACCCGTATTGAAGCTATTCGCCTTTTGAGAAACAAATCCAATTTGATCCCAGTCTCTAAATTTTGAAACAGGCGTGCCAAATAGCTTTAATTCACCTTGCTGCGGTTTAATAAGTCCGAGCAGGCATTTTAATAAGGTTGTTTTACCAGAACCATTCGGTCCAACAAGTGCTAGAAAGTTTCCTTCCTCTACTGTTAAATGAATGTGATCAATGACATTTCGCTGTCCATATGAGTACGAAATGTCCTTCATTTCAATAATTGGCTTTGCCATGAATCTTTCCACCTTTAATCAATATAAAAAGAATGATTACGATTTATACAACAAAAAGAAAATGGCTTTTGCCATTTTCTCTGTCCATACATACATTTCATTATATAAAAGAAAGATAAAAAAGTAAAATAAAAGCTAATGAATGGCTGTTTTGAACTTACCGCCTTTTGTTTCATGCGTATCCATAATCGTGATAAATGCTTGGTCATCAATTTCAAATACGATGGATTTCAGCTTTGTAATTTCAAGCCTTGTGACAACGGCGTAGATGACATCTTTTTCTTCATCTGTATAGCCGCCTTTTCCTCTCAGCTTTGTCGTTCCCCTGCCGAGTCGATGCAGAATTGCATCTGAAATTTCATCATAATGATCTGATACGATAATGACAGCTTTTGTTTCATCAAGCCCTTGAATGACAGCATCAATTGTTTTCATTGCCAAATAATATGTCATGACAGAATACATAGCCTGCTCTGGTCCGAAAACAAAGCCCGCCCATATAAAAATGAACACATTGACGATCATAACAAACTCACCGACGGAGAAAGGGATTTTTTTCGTCAAAAGAATTCCTAAAATCTCTGTTCCATCCATTGAGCCTCCATTACGGATGACAAGTCCAACACCAAATCCAAGTAATAGCCCGCCAAATACAGTGGCTAAGATCGGCTGTGTTGTAAATGCCTCCACATGATGAAGTGAAGATTCAATCACGGCTAAGCTGACAATCCCAATCACAGTGGAAACCAGAAAGGTTTTTCCAATATGCTTGTATCCTGATATCATAAATGGAATATTTAAAATGACAACAATCGTCGCAAAATTAATAAACGGGTTATCTGTAAAGAGATAATCCAAAATAAGCGAAATGCCGATGATGCCCCCATCAATAATATTGTTTGGCACTAAAAATAATTCAATGCTGACTGCTGCACATGCAGCCCCTACTAGAATCAGGAAAATTCTCAAAATAAAATGAGGCACTGATTCCTTTCTATGCTGTTTACTATTTGCCATACGTTCTCCCTTCTACACATGTTAAATTTTCAATGAACATTTTATTCACTTTACTATTTTATCATTTCACAGAATAAAATAAAATTTTTTGCACATTTTCCGTTTTCGCCCATACATTGTTACAGAGGGGAGGAATGGAATTGATTTTAATCCAAAAAATTGTCCTGCAGCGGCTCAATCAGATCACAGCAAATGATCTGTTAAGGTATGCGAAACAGTATGGCGTCAGTTTAACGTCACATCAAGCAGCTGAGGTTGCCAAACTCATGAACGGGAAAAACATCAATATTTTTAATGATTCAGAGCGTAACCGGCTTCTTAAGCAAGTGGAAGCGATTACTTCTAAACAGACAGCACAGACTGTGAATGATTTGTTTAACCAGTTTACAAGTTAAGCAAAAAAGGGCCGCATTTAGCGGCACCTCATCATGTTGCATCCTTTTTTATTGACCCGTAATTTTATCTAGTAAGCCTTCATCAAATTGCTTTTCTTTCAGCATCGCAATTTCGAATTTGTAAGGTGGTTTTTTGTTCTTTTTATCTTCACCTACATAAGGCGTTTCTAGAATTTTCGGCACATCTTGAAGCTGGGGATGATGCACAATATAGCTCAGTGCATCGAAACCAATTTCACCAAAACCGATATTTTCATGTCGGTCTTTTCTTGCGCCTTGTACGTTTTTACTGTCATTAATATGAAGAACTTTGATTCGGTCAATGCCGACAATTCGGTCAAATTCTTCTAACACACCATCAAAGTCGCTCACAATCGGGTAACCAGCATCGTGCGTGTGACACGTATCAAAGCAGACAGAAAGAGCTTCGTTATGTGTCACTCCATCGATAATTTGGGCAAGCTCTTCAAAGCTTCTTCCGCACTCTGAGCCTTTTCCTGCCATTGTTTCAAGTGCAATTTGAACTTCTTGACCTTTCACAATGACTTCGTTTAAGCCTTCAATGATTTTTTGAATCCCTGCTTCTGCCCCTGCTCCAACATGCGCACCTGGGTGAAGAACAATTTGCCTTGCACCTAGCGCTTCCGTACGCTCGATCTCAGAGCGCAGGAAGTCTACGCCAAGCTCAAATGTCGCGGGATTCACCGTGTTTCCAATATTGATAATATACGGAGCATGGACGACTATATCTGTCATGCCGTGCTCTTTCATATGCGCTTGTCCAGCTTCAATATTGAGGTCCTCGATTTTTTTGCGGCGCGTATTTTGCGGTGCACCTGTATAAATCATAAACGTATTCGAACCATAAGAGGCAGCTTCCTCACTCGCTGCAAGAAGCATATGTTTTCCGCTCATGGATACATGTGAACCAATCTTTAACAATGTTTCCCCCTACTTTCCATTACGCTTTGACTTTCTACGTTCCTGTCTTTTGATTTTATCCATCTCACGTGTCATTTTCTTTTTATATCCAGGTTTGACGGCTTTCGGTTTTCTCACAAGACGTTTTGCTTTTTCTTCAATTTCATTTGGTGCTTTTTTACGTCTTTGACGCTTCAGACGGTCATCGGCATCTCGCCATTCGCCATGAACAATGGTTTTGTTTTCAAACACAACGCCCATTTTCTCAATTTGAATGAGTGCATCCTCATCAGCCAGTTCATAAATGGTCATAGCAATTCCAGATGAACCAGCACGAGCTGTTCTTCCAACGCGGTGCACATAAAAATCAAGATCAGATGGAAGTTCATAGTTAATCACGTGGCTGACGCCTTTAATGTCAATTCCGCGAGCTGCAAGATCAGATGCCACAATATAAGTGAACTCCAAATCTTCAATTTGTTTCATGACTTTTTTACGTTCGCGCGGCGTTAATCCGCCATGAAGCACACCGATTTTCATTCCTTTTTCTTGTAGGAACGATGCGATTTCATCAACAGTTGTTTTTGTATTGGCAAAAATGATCCCTAAATATGGCTGTACATTCGTCACCATTTCATGGAGCAATTTTAATTTATCACGCTGTTTAGATGGAACTAAAATATGCTGAATGTTTTCAGCTGTAATCCGTCTTGGTTCAACATGCGCATACTTTGGATTGTCCATATATTTTTTCAGGAAAGGCTTTAGTTTTTCTGGGATGGTTGCAGAGAACACAAGCATTTGCAGCTGTTCTGGCATTTGTGCACCAATACGGTCCACATCTTCTAAAAATCCCATATCCAGCATTAAATCCGCTTCATCAATGACAAGAGAGGTCGCTTTGTAAACATTCAGCGCCTGCTCATGAATGAGGTCAGCAATACGTCCAGGTGTGCCGACCACCAAATGCGGCTGGTTTTTTAGCTTTTGAATTGATTTCTGCTTGTCCGTTCCGCCAATGTAAAGCTTCGCTTTGATCTCTTCTTCTGGAGAAGCATTCTTTAAAATCGTTTGAGCTTCTTTGAAAATTTGATTGGCTAATTCTCTTGTAGGCGCAGTAATCACGACTTGTACCTGCTCTTTGCTTGGATCAATTGAATGAATCAGCGGCAGTAAGTACGCATGAGTTTTTCCTGTTCCTGTTTGTGACTGGCCAATCACGCTTTCTCCTTTTAAAACAGCAGGGATGATTCTTTTTTGAATATCAGTCGGCTCATAAAAGCCTAGTTCATGAATAGCATCTATAATAAAAGGCTTTAATTCATATGTCGTAAATTTTGTTTCTTTCATGTTTTCACTCCTTAAGGCAATGCCTTTTTGCTCATCTCCTCATTATAGCTGATTTTCAGTAAAAAAACCATGTCCGCTTTTCCTACAGGAAACCAATTGATGCTTCCTTGCATAACCTATGAAGAGAAAGAGAATGCAGTAAGGGAGGTACAAGTATGTTAGGGCAAAGGCCTATGGGCGATTTTCAGCCGCGCCGCCCCTCACGCCGGCACCTTGGAAATGGCGGACAGCCCCGAATGTTTCAAAGAGGGCAGCAGCCTCCTATCCAACAGCCTTTTCAAGGGCAAGGCAATCCATTTCAGCAAATGATGCCTCGCTCCCCGTCTGTACAGGGAGGCGGTTTACCCGGGATGGGCGGAATTCCAGGAGGTGAGAGCCGTGCACTAGGCGGCGGAGCAGGAATTAAAGGCATGCTCTCTAAATTTCTTCCTGGCGCAGGAGGAGCTGGAGTCTCTGGAGGTGGTGCGGGATTACAAGGAATCCAGAGCTTCACGAATCCTGCGACTCTCTCAAGCATGTTAGGAAATGTTCAAAAAGTGCTCGGGATGGCGCAGCAATTTACGCCAATGATTCAGCAATACGGTCCTTTAGTGAGAAACTTACCTGCAATGATTAAACTGTACAGCCAGCTTGGCAGTGCGGACGATGATGAAGCAAATGCAAATGACGATGATGCAGAATCAACGGAGACCAGCGCGGAAACAGAAGTGCCCGAGGAAGAAGCACAACCTGATGAAATAGAAGAAAATGTTGAACCCGAAGACATCCTTGTCAAAAAAGCAGCACCACACACATCACCTGCTTCTGAAGCAAAACCGAAAAAAAGATCTGGCAGCTCTGTTCCAAAACTATATGTCTAGTGATCTTTTAACGGCGAAGTGTTCACTGCGTATAACAATCTTTGATATATACGCTTACTTTGGCTATAATGGAAGCAAGAGAATGATAAAAAGCCGTTTTTTACGGCTTTTTATATTGTTCTTCTCTAGCAGCACTTCCCTACAGGAGGACGAATAAATGAATGTAATTAAAATATCGCCGCGTGGCTATTGCTATGGCGTTGTGGATGCAATGGTCATTGCTAAAAATGCCGCACTTGATAAGAATTTGCCACGCCCCATTTATATATTAGGTATGATTGTGCACAACAAACATGTCACTGATGCCTTCGAGGAAGATGGAATCTACACACTGGACGGACCAAACCGCTTAGACATTTTAAAGCAGGTAGAAAGCGGAACAGTCATTTTCACGGCTCACGGCGTTTCTCCTGAGGTTCGTCAAATCGCAGAAGAAAAGGGCCTTGTCGCCATTGATGCGACCTGTCCTGATGTCACGAAAACCCACGAACTCATTTCAGAGAAAACAGCCGATGGCTATGACATTATTTATATTGGGAAAAAAGGTCATCCTGAGCCAGAAGGAGCTGTCGGAGTAGCCCCTGACAAGGTACATCTTGTCGAAACAGAAGCCGATATTGAGGCGCTCGATTTAACATCAGAAAAACTTCTCATCACGAACCAAACGACGATGTCTCAATGGGATGTCCACGATCTGATGGAGCTGATTAAAGAGAAATACCCTCACGTCGAGTATCATCAAGAAATTTGCCTTGCGACACAGGTGCGTCAGGAAGCTGTCTCGCAGCAAGCTGGTCAAGCCGATTTAACCATTGTTGTCGGCGATCCAAAAAGTAATAACTCCAACCGTCTCGCACAAGTGTCAATGGAGATAGCCGGAACGCAGGCTTACCGTATTGGCGATTTAAGTGAACTCAAGCTGGAATGGCTGCAGGGCGTCAAAACCGTTGCTGTTACTGCTGGTGCTTCAACACCAACACCTATTACAAAGGAAGTCATTCGTTTCTTAGAAAACTATGAACCGGATGATGAAACGACTTGGAAGATTGAACGGACCGTTCCTCTTTCTAAAATTTTACCTCGCGTCAAAACAAAGAAATAAGAAAACGTCAGAGCGGATATGCTCTGACGTTTTTTGTTTACATAAATTGAAATGGGTTTGTGTTTGATTCAGAAACAAAGAGCTGTACGTCATACTTTTTATCTGCACATAGCGATTGAAGCTTCGCCTTTACGCCCTCTTTCATAATCTTTTCAGCATAATGCCCTGGGTCCACTACGTTCAGCCCAAGCATCATGGCATCATGCGCAACATGGAAATAAAGGTCTCCTGTCACATACACATCTGCACCCATTCTTTTCGCTTGATGGATGTATTTATTTCCGTCTCCGCCAAGCACCGCCACTTTTTTCACTACAGCGTCTTGATCTCCTACAAAACGAGCACCATTCACATCTAGCTTCGTTTTCACAAATTGTGTGAAATCTCTAAGTGTCATAGGCTCATTTAGCTCTCCAATACGGCCAAGGCCTTTTTGAATAGGAGGAAGATCTGTCGTGTGTACACTATAGGCGACTTCTTCATAAGGATGTGCTTTGATCATGTCGCGAATCACTTGTTTTTCTATACTTGCTGGGAAAATGGTTTCAATCCGCACTTCTTTCACAAATTCTAATTGACCCGACTCCCCAATAAACGGCTTAGCTTCTTCTGATGGCAAAAAGCTGCCTGTCCCTTCATTTGAAAACGCACAATGGCTGTAGTTGCCGATATGTCCTGCGCCCGCATTTCCTAAAGCTGTCCGGATGGCCTCTTCAAACTCTTCAGGGACATACAAAGCAAGCTGTTTGATTGGATCCTCGTATGTCGGCACTAACACACTTGTGTCCTCAAGCTCTAAAGCCTCAGCAAGCAAGTCATTGACTCCGCCATCAGCTACGTCTAAATTCGTATGTGCCACATATACCGCAATATCATGTTTGATGCATTTTTCAATGATCCGTCCAGCTGGCTGATCTGTCGCTACATGTTTTAATGGACGAAAAATCGGCGGATGGTGCGCAATAATGAGATCCACTTTTCGCTCGATCGCCTCATCTACTACATTCTCTAATACATCTAGGGTGATCATCACATTACTTATTTTTTTATTTAATGTTCCAATCTGGAGACCAATTTTATCAGCTTCCATGGCATATGCCTTTGGTGAAAATTGTTCAAACAATTGGATGATTTCATGCCCGTTTACTGTTTTAGCCAACAGTCAAAACCTCCTTTAACGTCTTTATTTTCGCATTCAGCTCTTCAAGGCGCTCTTTGTTTTCTTCTGTCCGTGCTGCCTGCTGAATTTGACTTTCTATCTTCTCCATATGCTGAAGCTCTTGCATCCACTTGCGCTGGAAGACATCATTTTGCTCTTTCGCAAGAAACGGACCAACGAGCATGCCTGCTTCAAGTGACATTCCTTCATAAGCTTTATCTTTATCGCCTTTTTCTGCGATGATGATTTCGTATATTTTGCCGTCCTCTTCTAAAATGACTTCATCCATCAATTCATACCCCTCTTGATAAAGCCATAAACGAATATGGTGGGCATGGATATTCGGCTGAAGAATGAGCCGCTCATGGCCTGCGAGCTTATGCCTTCCATCATTTAGAATGCTTGCGATGAGTGCCCCGCCCATACCTGCAATCGTCACTGCATTCACTTCGCCTTTTTCAATGACTTCAAGGCCATTTCCTTTTCTGACCGATATTTGTTCATCTAATTCAAGTCTATGTACTTGCTGCTGCGCCGATTGGAGCGGTCCATCGGTAATTTCACCAGCAATGGCTTTCACTGCTTTTTGATGCAGGATCGCATAGCATGGCAAATAGGCATGGTCTGAGCCGATATCAGCGAAGACTGCCTCATCTGGTAAAAAGTCTGCGACTTTTTTTAATCGTTTGGATAAATTCATTTCATTCATACGTATCACTACTTTTCTTTAATGTTCATACTTGTCTATCTTATATAAATTATGGACTTTTTAAAAGTCGTTTTCAAATGAAAAAAGCTCTTCTTTTGAAAAAGAGCTTTTTGTGTACGGTTATTTAATTTTAGATACCCATTCCGCCATTTCATCGAGCTTTTCATTCGGAATCAGCCCGCCTGGCATCCCGTTGCCGCCTTCTTGAATTTTCTTCTTGATGTCAGCTACTTCAAGCTTGTCTCCAACACCTTTTAAAGCAGGACCTGCTCCGCCTTCATAGTTTTCCCCGTGACAGCTTAGACAGTTCTGTTTATACAATTCTTCCGGCGTCGCATTTGCTGTCTCTTCTTGCTTTTGCTCTTTGCCCCCTGAGGCAATTTTTTCTTCATCTTTCAGCCCCTTCATTGATAAGAAAAAAGTGAGTCCAATACCTAAAATGGCAATCAATAAAAATGGTATAAGTGGATTCCGTTTCATTTCTTTCATCCTCCCCTTTGTGAAAACCCCTTTGAGACTATGCAAACAATTCTAATTCTACTTTAATTTTACAAAAAGTAAACGAATTATGATACAAAACTTTGGTCAAGTTCACAGATTAGACAAAAATGATTCAAGATGAGAAACGAAGCCTTCAGCACATTTAGATGTATTTTTTATACATCTTTTCTCTAAGAACGTTGCAAATTCATTTGTTATTCAGTAAAATATAATCAGATTGAAAAAAGCGTTTTCATTTTTGATAAGAAAGAACGGATCTCTTTCAAGATCCGTCCGGTTTCTACTCTAAGAAGTCTTTTAATCGTTTACTTCTGCTTGGGTGTCTTAATTTACGAAGAGCTTTCGCTTCAATTTGTCGGATACGCTCTCTTGTTACGCCGAACACCTTACCAACCTCTTCTAACGTGCGTGTTCTTCCGTCGTCTAGTCCGAAACGTAGTCTCAGCACATTTTCTTCACGGTCCGTCAGCGTGTCTAATACATCTTCAAGCTGCTCTTTTAAGAGTTCGTACGCAGCGTGGTCAGATGGAGATGTCGCCTCTTGGTCTTCGATAAAATCACCAAGATGCGAGTCATCTTCTTCACCAATAGGTGTTTCTAAAGATACAGGCTCTTGCGCAATTTTAAGAATCTCTCTTACCTTTTCTGGAGTTAAATCCATGTCTTCAGCAATTTCTTCAGGCGTTGGTTCTCTGCCTAAGTCTTGCAGAAGCTGTCTTTGAACACGGATCAATTTATTAATGGTTTCCACCATATGAACCGGGATCCGGATTGTTCTCGCCTGATCGGCAATCGCACGTGTGATCGCCTGTCTAATCCACCAAGTCGCATATGTTGAGAATTTATATCCTTTGCGGTAATCAAACTTCTCAACCGCCTTCATCAGACCCATGTTTCCTTCTTGAATCAAGTCAAGGAACAGCATACCACGACCGACATAGCGTTTCGCAATGCTGACAACGAGACGAAGGTTCGCTTCCGCTAATCTTCTTTTTGATTCCTCATCGCCCTCTTCGATCTTTTGAGCATACGTAATTTCTTCTTTAGCAGATAACAAATTGACGCGTCCGATTTCTTTTAAGTACATACGAACAGGGTCATTGATTTTGACACCTGGTGGTACGCTTAAATCATTCAGGTCAAATTCTTCTTCCGCTTTAGCCAGCTGCTGAACATTTGGGTCTTCTGTCTCTTCGTTTTCACTAATGAGCTCTACACCCTGTTCGCCTAAGTATTCATAGTATTCATCCATTTGGTCTGATTCAATTTCAAAGCTAGACATACGCTCTGCAATTTCTTCGTATGTTAAAACGCCCCGTTTTTTACCCGTTTCAGTGAGCTTATCTCTCACCTGTTCAAAGGTTAATTCAGTTTCGGTTTCGTGGGCTTGTTTATCAGCCATTATGGATCCCTCCTTCCAAAGCTTGCAACGAATTCTAAAGTAACTTGCGATTTGCTTCCGCCCTGCTTTTCTCTCTCTGTCAAACAGAAGACGAAGCAAATAGGAATAAAATAAATAATGATGAAGGCAAGATGCTTGCGGTCTTATGCTCCTCCCATAAAGGATTCATTGCCAGCCGTAAGTCCTGTCATTAATAATAGACGTATTACTTCAGCGAACGGTTCAACTGAATAATTTCTTTTGCAAGTGTTGCCGCTTTGAAGAAATCTTTTTGCCTCTCCGCTTCTGCACGTTCTAGTTCTTTTTCCTTTATCATTGACAAATTCCGATGATTCAACACTTTTTTTACATAATCACTTAATTCAGCTTCACTTAGTTCGTCTCCGACTTGAATCATCAATATATCCGTCAGCAGCTGATTCATGACATCATCTTCTATCCGGTTCATCAGATGCTGCGGCGTTGGTTCTTTGCCTTCTTCATACAAGGCATAAATGTACGTTGCCAGCGCCCTGTGCGAATCTATATTAAATTCAATCCCGATTCTGTCAAGTACTTTGCGGATCACGTCATCGCTTTTTAACATATGAGCAAGCAGCATTCGTTCTGCATTTTCATATGCCGGCCGCAGACGCTTTCTTCTCACTTGTGTTGACAGATGTGCACGCCGTTTTTCAAGCCCGTTTTCTTCCTGCGTGCTTTTGGTTTCTTGCCGCTGCTGCTTTTCAAACAGCTCCAGTTGTTCTTTTAATGAATCAAGTGAGATCGAAAACTCCCCAGCAAGCTGTTTCATGTAAATCTCTTGCTCCAAAGAGCCGTTTAACCGGCTGATTTCTCGGAGAACCTGCTTCATATAAGTAAGACGGTCTCCTTCGTCTGATAAGTTTTTTCCTCTTCGGAAAAAATTCATCTTAAACGTCATTAATGTCACACTTGCATCTATGATGTCATTCCTAAATTTCTCGCCGCCATATTTACGAATGTAGTCATCTGGATCAAGTCCATCTGGTATCATGGCAACGCGAACTTTACATCCTCTTTTTCCAAGCAAATCTGATGCTTTCATGGTCGCTTCGTATCCGGCCGTATCAGAGTCATAGCAAAGGATGATCTCTTCTACGTTCCGCCTGAGAAGCTTTACGTGCTCTTCTGTAAGAGACGTACCCATTGTTGCAACACTTTCACCGACACCTGATGTAACAGCTGAGATGACGTCTGCAAACCCTTCAAAAAGAACTGCGCGTTCGCGTTTGCGAATATGCATACGTGCGTCATGAAAGTGATAAAGCAGCTTACTTTTATGAAAAAGCGGCGTTTCAGGACTATTCATATATTTAGGCTGCTGATCACCAAGCGATCTTCCGGAAAAAGCGATGACCGTTCCATGATGATCATGAATGGGAAACATGACACGATCTCTAAAGCGGTCAAAAAAGCCTGTGCCGTTTTCACGTTGAATCAAAAGACCAGCCTTCTCCATCATCACAGGATCAAATCCTCGTTTTTCTAAAAACTTGGTCACGAAATCCCAAGAATCAAGAGCATACCCGATCTCAAACTTGGCAATTGTTTCATCCGTAAAGCCTCTGGACCGTAAATAATCGAGTGCGTTTTGACCTTCCTTTGTATTTACCAGCAAATGGTGGTAAAATTTCTTAAGAAGCTCATGGGCCTCAATCATTTTATGATCTGCTGTGTCCTCTTGCTGAGAGGAACTCATCTGAGCATTCGCCACCTGATCAGGCAGATCAATATGGTACTTATCAGCCACATGTGAAACGGCTTCAATAAATGAGTAGCCTTCCATTTGTCTGAGGAACGAAAACACATTGCCTCCTGCACCACAGCCAAAACAATGGAAGATTTGCTTATCTGCTGAAACAGAGAATGAAGGAGTATTTTCACCATGGAATGGACAAAGACCGAAGTAATTTCGACCTTGCTTTCTAAGCTGTACGTATTCTCCAATCACTTCGACAATGTCTGCGTTTTTTTGGATCTGCTCCAAAAGTTCATCTGGTATACGTTTGCTCATCCTAATAACACTCCGTCGTACATTATTCGCCTTTTAATTTAAAAATCCTTCATGATTCGACAGGATTTTTTGTAGTTGCGCCATAAATCGCTTCTTATCCTCTTCTAAAAGCTTTTTGGGACCTTTTCCGTATACACCTTTTCTTCGCTGTTTGCTGGAAACATGCCTGCGTTCCAAATCAAAATCAATTGTTTCGTTTGTGTACATTCGTCCTCTTTCAGACAGAACAATGACCTGTCTCGGAAGCAGTAAGGAGGCAAGACCAATGTCTTGGGTGACGACAATATCATGTGCGGCAGCTGAGTTGGCAATGACTAAGTCCGCTGCTTCCTTATGTGTATCTACAAACCGCCAATCTTCAAGTGGAGATCTTTTGGTTTGAAAATGCTCATATGAAGCAATGAATGTCACTGGTACTTGAAATTGAGATGCGACAGAAAGGATTTCGTCTTTTACAGGACAAGCATCTGCATCGACATAAATCGTCCTCTCTTTTTTACGTTCATTCAGGTGACTAATTCTCCATCCCTCCACCTTATTCCTGCTTTAGAGAAGCAAAAAGACCATACTTTTCCCCCATAAAGCAATCAACAGTAAAACTCATTTTGTCGAAAAGTTATGTTCAGAATCACTTGACTTCTGCCAATATTAGTTTATTCGTTCTTGACTTAACTTAAACCTAAAATCAATCATTTTATCACAATTTTTTATTATAATACAAATGCAGCAAATATGCTATTGTTTTTGTTTACCCGTTTCCCACCATAGGAAAAACCCAGGAGGAGCATCCTGAGTTTATTCGGAACCTCTTTTGGTCAGCATTTGATGAATGACATTTGCCGTTTCCTCAACTGCTTTATTCGATACATCAACAACTTGACAGTTAATGCGGTCAACCACTTTTTCAAAATACTCTAGTTCCTCTTTAATCCGCTCAATGTTCGCATAAATAGCGCGATCATTTAAACCAAGAGATTTTAAACGCTCTTTGCGAATATGATTTAATTTGTCTGGACTAATTTTCAAACCGATACATTTCTTCGGATCAACTGAAAATAGCTCTTCTGGCGGATCAACTTCAGGTACAATTGGTACGTTCGCTACCTTCAGCCGTTTATGCGCCAAATATTGAGATAATGGTGTCTTAGACGTGCGTGATACACCAATAAGCACAATATCAGCCTTTAGAATACCTCTTGGGTCTCTGCCGTCATCGTATTTCACAGCGAACTCGATGGCTTCTACCTTTTTAAAATAGTCCTCATCTAATTGACGTACACGACCCGGCTCATGTTTCGCTTCATTTCCATATGCCGTCTCCATTTTATCAATGAGTGGACCGATGATGTCATAATAAACAACACCGTTTGCTTCTGCTTCCTCGATTAAGAATTGGCGCATTTCTGGCACAACAAGAGTAAAGCAGACGATCCCATTATCTGCTTTCGCCAGTGAAATGACTTCTTTAATCGTACCAACATCCTCTACATACGGGATTCTTCTAATATTTGAATGGTCTGATGAGCCGCCATCAAATTGGCTAAGTGCCGCTTTGACCACGAGCTCTGCCGTTTCTCCTACTGAATCTGATACCACAAAAATTACGCGATTACTCATAACATCCCCTCGCAGTCTTCTGTCATTAGATTATTTCGTTCTCCGATAAGCTGACAAGTATTTTCGTCATGTTTGTTTTCGTGATTCTTCCGACCACTTCAAAGCCTTTTTCCGTATCTTTTATCACAGGAAGTGCATCTATTTGCTTTTCAATCAAGTGCTTCGCCACATCCATAATGAAATCTTCTTTGCGGCAAACGGTGATGTTCGGCATTCTTGTCATAATAATATGGACAGGGATAGATGGAAGCTCCTGTTTCCCTATACTTGCGCGAAGGAGGTCTTTTCTTGATAACACGCCTGTTAAAATAGAGTGATCATCCACAACGAATAATGTGCCCACATCCTCTAAAAACATCGTACAAATCGCATCATAAACCGAAACATTCTCATGTATCACCACTGGAATGGATTGAAAGTCTTTCACTTGAAGTTTTTTCAGCTTATCTGCGAGAAGCTGCGTGCCTGTTTTTCCTGTGAAAAAGTAGCCGACCCTTGGTCTTGCTTCTAAAAAGCCTGACATTGTTAAAATGGCTAAATCCGGTCTGAGGGTCGCCCTTGTTAAGTTCAGCCGATCGGCGATATGCTCTCCAGTGATCGGACCATTCTCTTTGACAATCTGTAAAATCTGCTCTTGCCGTTTATTTAACTCGATTGTACTCACCACCTTTAAATAGAGAGAGCGAAATCTTTATTTTATGTATATCATTTTCATAACTCATCATATTATAGCGCATCTTTGTCCGAATGAAACAAAAATCCACTCAAAAACCGTGAATTAAATGAGTAAAAAACGATTGCCCTTCGGAAAAGGCAACCGTTCTTAGGTATTTATTTTACAATTAAATTGTTCATATTCGCAAATGATTGAATCACTTTGGCCAGTTTGACCATCTGTGCCAAACGATTTCGCTTCAGTTTTTCATCATCCGCATGAACCATTGTGTGATCGAAATAATGAACGATCGGTGTTTTTAACGTATCCAGCGCCTCAAGTGCCAAGCTGTATTGTCCTGCTGCTACATGGTCCTTGACAGCTTTCTCTACTTGCTGATACGCCTCAAACAGCTTTTGCTCATGTTCATTTTCAAACAGTTCAGGCTGAATCTCTGTGTCTTCGCCTTTTTTACTGATTGAAATGACACGTCCCAATGCTTCAGCCGTTTCTTTGAAGCTTTCTTGTTTTACACTCTCTTCAAGAACAGCTGCTTTTTTGACGACTGCATATGGCTCAATATTTTCAACATCAAGCACTGCATCAACAACATCATGGCGGATATGCTCTGCTTGAAGAACATATTTTAAACGATGCGTTAAAAATTCAATTAGAGCAGCTTCATGTTCTGTCTTTACTTGAGCAAGTGCTAAC
Source organism: Bacillus sp. EB106-04-04-XG123 (assembly GCF_058791855.1). NCBI lineage: Bacteria > Bacillati > Bacillota > Bacilli > Caryophanales > Bacillaceae > Bacillus > Bacillus sp. EB106-04-04-XG123. Next base: position 409,578 of record NZ_JBYTDZ010000003.1, read on the forward strand.
AGCTCTTTAAATGAAATATTCCAATGACGGTCGAGCAGGATTTGAACGATACCACTCGCTTGTCTTCTAAGTCCATAAGGATCTTGAGAACCTGTAGGGATCACATCGATTGAGAAGAATGAACAAATAGAGTCGAGCTTATCTGCTACTGCCACAATCGCACCAATCAAAGTAGACGGCGCCTCGTCTCCAGCAAAGCGCGGCATATAATGCTCGTTAATGCTTCTTGCCACTTCTTCATGTTCACCAAGAGCTCTTGCATATTTCTCACCCATGATTCCTTGTAATTCAGGGAATTCATAGACCATTTGAGTCACAAGGTCAAACTTCGAAATACTTGCGGCTCTAGCCACACGTTTAGTTGTTTCGTCATCTGCTCCGACATGCGCCGCTAGACGGGTTGCAATGTCTGTCACTCTCTTCAGCTTGTCGCCGATTGTTCCAAGTTTCTCATGGAATACCACTTTATCAAGCTTTTTAATATTGTCTTCAATCACTAGTTTTTCGTCTTCTTTATAGAAGAATGCAGCATCCGATAAACGTGCGCGAAGTACTTTTTCGTTCCCTCTTGCGACATTTTCCAGCGCCTCACTGTTTCCATTTCTGACTGTAATAAAATGCGGCAATAATTCTCCTTGCTCATTTTTCACAGGGAAGTAGCGTTGATGCTCTTTCATTGTTGTCACCAATACTTCTTCCGGCAATGCAAGAAACTCCTCTTCAAAGGAACCAGACAGCACAGTTGGATATTCTACAAGATCGTTCACTTCTTCTAGAAGTTCAGGATCAACAGGAATGACCCAGCCTTTTTCTGAAGATAGTGCATTTAGCTGTTCAGTAATTAATTGTTTTCTTTTATCTGAGTCTGCAATCACAAATTGATCGCGCAGAGTTTGTTCATAAGAAGCAGGTGAGTCAATGCTGGCTGTCGTACCAAGGAAACGATGTCCTCTTGTTTCACGGCCGCTTTTCACCCCGGCAATTTCAACAGGTACAATCTCTTGTCCAAATAAACAAACAATCCATTTAATCGGACGGATATAGCGTAAATCTTCGCTTCCCCATCTCATGTTCTTTGGAAAGCTTAATGAAGCAGCGATCTCACCTAACGCTGGGAGAAGGTCTTTGACTTGCTTCCCTTCTTGAAACTTTTGGACATGGACATAATCCACTCCTTTGATCTCTTTGAAATAGAGATCATCTGTTGAAGCACCTTGGCCCCGGGCGAAGCCTTCAGCAGCTTTTGTCCAATTGCCTTCAGCATCTTGGGCAATCTTTTTAGCTGGACCTTTTGCTTCTTCTTTGATGTCTTCTTGTTTTTCTGCAACACCTTTCACAAGTACAGCAAGACGTCTTGGTGAGTTGAATAAAGCAGTCTCTTCGAATGAAATATTTTGCGTTTCAAACCATGCTTTTACTTTCTCACCTAGCTGTTTTGTGCTTTCTGGCATGAAACGAGCCGGCATCTCTTCTAAGCCGATTTCAAGTAATACATCTTGTTTATTCATGAGAAGCCGCCTCCTCTTTTAGCATAGGGAATCCCAATTTTTCGCGTTCTTCATAATAGGTTTTGGCTACTTTTCTTGCTAACTGACGCACTCTTCCGATATAACCAGTCCGCTCAGTCACAGAAATAGCGCCCTTTGCATCGAGCAGGTTAAACGTATGAGAGCATTTGAGGACATAATCGTATGCCGGGTGAACAAGTCCTTTGTCCATTTGACTGTGTGCTTCTTTCTCATAGGTTGTAAATAGCTCGAACAGCATGTCAGTATTAGATGTTTCAAATGTATAAACAGAGTGCTCATATTCAGCCATTAAGAATAAATCTCTGACCGTAAATCCGTCTGTCCATTCAAGATCGAAGACATTTTCTTTGTCCTGGATGTAAGAAGCAAGACGTTCAATACCGTATGTGATTTCAACAGAAACGGGCTTACATTCTAATCCGCCGACTTGTTGGAAATACGTGAATTGCGTAATTTCCATCCCATCAAGCCATACTTCCCAGCCAAGTCCTGCACAGCCAAGAGATGGATTTTCCCAGTTATCTTCCACAAAACGAATGTCATGTTTCAGCGGGTCAATGCCAAGTGCTTTCAATGATTCAAGATATAGTTCTTGAATATTGTCAGGTGATGGCTTAATGATCACTTGAAATTGATGATGCTGATACAATCTATTTGGGTTTTCTCCATATCTGCCATCAGCTGGGCGTCTTGAAGGCTCTACATATGCTACCTTCCATGGCTCTGGGCCGATGCTTCTGAGGAACGTGTATGGACTCATCGTTCCGGCACCTTTTTCTGTGTCATAAGCCTGCATTAATACGCAGCCTTCATTTGACCAATGCTTTTGCAGCGTCAAAATCATGTCTTGAATATTCAATGATCGCACCTCCATCTTTTCTACACCAACCGCTATGTATGGCGGGTGGGATTAGAACCTTGTAAGAGAACACAAAAACTCCCGTCTCTATGCTCGCAAGGTTCTTTGCAAACATAGGGACGAGAGTTTTTCCCGCGGTTCCACCCTATTTGCTGGTGTCGTAGCATCCAGCCGCTTTGTTTTACGCTGCTCAAGAATGCCTTTCGTTACGCCTCCATCCTTAGCTCACACCGCCCTAAGGTCGCTTTTTATGGATTTTACGTAAGTACTTCTTTCTGTCAATGCAACATATTTTATCTTAGATGATCTTACAAAAAGTCATGGGAGATGTCAACTTTTGTTTTCGTCACCCATTAGCTTTTTCATGGATTCCATCTGATTCATGAATTTTTTTGATTTTAAATAGAGGCCGGAATATTCGTCATAGTAGTGATCAAGCACTTGACGAATTTCTTGTTTCGTCTGAGGCTTCACATCAACCTGACCAAGCCTTGATAAATCAAAATAATGAAACAAACGGAGCAGCCTTGCAGCTGCGGGGGATAAGGGCAGTTTATATGGATCTTTCGAAAAACAATTTTGACAAATAAAGCCGTTATCTCTTATCGAGAAATGGAACTGCCCTTCTTTTTGACCACAGTGAACACATTGATCAAGTTCAGGCTTCATCCCCATCACTGATAACATTTTAACCTCTACGATAAATAAAATAATATCAGCATCTGTGCCTTCGTTGAGATGACGCAGAGATTGAAGCAGAAGCTCAAACAAATAAGGGTTTGGCTTTTTTTCTTCTGTCCCTTTATCAATCAATTCCGTCATATATGCGGCATATGCGGTCAGAAATAAATCTTCCCGAATGGCCCGCATACTTTCAATCATTTCGCCTTGCTGGAGCGTTCCAAGTCCTGTTGATGATTGGATAAGAAAGGTGCCGTATAAAAACGGCTGGCTTATGGCTGACAGGCGGCTGTTTGATTTTTTTGCGCCTCTTGCCATCACGCCAATTTTTCCATGTTCTCTAGTGAGCAGCGTGACAATTTTGTTTGTTTCGCCATAATCTGTTGTTCTAAGGACGATTCCTTCACTTTTAATGAGCATTTGTCTACACTCCGAGCGCTGGAGGGGGTCAAGAATTATAAAATTGGAAAATCAAATCGTGCTATTTCTTCTTCAAGTACATCGGGTCTTTCCAGGTTCTCCTTTTCTAACTCTTTGAAAAGCAGATACGTGTCAACGCTTCCTGTTTGTGAAAATACGTTCCATGTAAAATTCAACATAAAAACCCCACCTTTCTTTATTAGAAGCAGCAACGCTACATCCAACATATTAATTTTATCTTGACCAGGCTACCTCCATTTCATGATAAACAATTTTTACTAATCGAACCGCACCATTGTCAGATTTACTGACAAATGCAGCGATTTTTTAATATTCGTCTTCTCTAAATCCGAAGTCACGAAGGTGAGTGGATTTATTACGCCAGTCCTTCTGAACTTTGACCCAAAGCTCTAAATACACTTTTGAGCCTAGAAGTGCTTCAATATCTCTGCGCGCTTTTTGTCCCACTTCTTTTAACAAGCTGCCTCGTTTACCAATGACGATCCCTTTTTGCGAATCACGTTCTACGACAATGGTTGCCGCGACATGGATCTTGCCATTTTCATCTGGCTTAATTGATTCAATCGCAACCGCAATACTGTGCGGAATCTCTTCTCTCGTTAAATGCAGCACTTTTTCACGAATTAATTCAGAAATAATAAACCGTTCTGGATGATCTGTTACTTGATCTGCCGGATAAAATTGAGGGCCCTCTGGAAGATAACCTTCAATCTGCTGAAGAAGCGTGTCGATATTGTTTCCTTCAAGAGCTGAAATTGGCACAATTTCCTTGAATGGATAACGTGTGCGGTATTCATCAATTAAAAGGAACAGTTCATCTGGATGAATTTGGTCAATTTTATTCACGACAAGGAACACCGGTGTAGATGTTTGCTTTAGTCGTTCAATGATGAATTCATCACCTTTGCCATAGCCTTCCTGTGCGTTGATCATAAATAAGATCAGGTCGACTTCCTTCAGTGTATTTTGAGCCACCCTCATCATAAAATCACCAAGCTTATGCTTAGGTTTATGAATCCCCGGTGTATCGATAAAGATCGTTTGTGATGTGTTCGTTGTCAGGACACCTTGCACTTTGTTTCGCGTCGTTTGGGGCTTATCGCTCATGATGGCGATCTTTTGTCCAATAACACGATTAAGAAAGGTTGATTTCCCTACATTTGGTCTTCCAATAATTGATACAAATCCTGATTTGAAGCTTTCGTTAGTCATTTAAATCCTCCGGTGAAAATGCTCCTGGCAATAGTTCGTTTACTGTTGTTTCGTATATATGTCCTTTTAAGTTCGTTAGAATCACTGGCATGTCAGGTGCACATAGCTCTGAAATGACCTGTCTGCATGCGCCGCACGGCGAAACAGGACGGTCTGTATCAGCCACCACTGCTAACATTTGAAAAGATGTAATGCCTTCTGAATAGGCTTTAAAAAGTGCTGTTCTTTCCGCACAATTACACATACCATATGCTGCATTTTCAATGTTGCAGCCGCCATACACTTTTCCATCATTCGACAGTAACGCTGCACCGACTTTGAATTTAGAATAGGGTACATATGCAAAATCTCTTGCTTTGATTGCTTCTGAAATCAACTCTTGTTTGTTCATTCCTAGTTCCCACTTTCAGAAGAAATGGTACCACTGTCACATTTATATTTTACATAATTCACGTGACATTTTCACGCCCATTTCTAAAAATGTTAATAAATAGTAATATTGTTCTATTGCATGATCTTCGGTAAGAAGATGATCAACCCAATCATAACCGAAATCGCGGCGTAAACGCAAACAGCGCCTGCCGCAGCGTCCTTCGCTCTCTCTGCAAGCGGGTGTCTTTCTTCTGTCATCAGATCCACTGTATGTTCAATGGCTGTATTGACAAGTTCAAGCGCAAACATCCCCCCGCATAGAAGAAGAACGATCAGCCATTCAAATGGTTCAATGCGGAACCAAAAGCCGCAGATCACCACGATGATGGCTGCGACTGTGTGAAATCGAAAATTCCGTTCATTCAAGAAAGTTCGCCATATTCCTCTAAATGCATAATAAAAACTCCGAAAAAAACGGGCGAGCGGCCTTCTTTTCTTACGATGATCTCGAAAGGCCATAATCATCCAAGATTTTTGTCTGTTTGGCGAACATTTCTTTTTCATCTTCCTCTGTCATATGATCATACCCGAGCAAATGAAGGAAGCCATGAATCGTTAAGAATCCAAGCTCTCTCATAAAGGAATGTCCATATTCCTCCGCCTGCTCTTTCGTTCGATCCACACTAATGATAATGTCACCAAGTACAGGCGGGATATCATCCGCTCCAATGATTTCAATCTCCCCTTCTCCTTCTTCTTCAAGTGCAAAGGAGATCACATCCGTTGGTGCGTCTTTTCCGCGGTATTCTTTATTGATTTGATGAATTTCTTCATTCGAAACAATCGTCACTGATACTTCCGCTTGATCCTTGACCTCAAGTTCGTCTGCAGCAAACTGAAGAAGCTTTTCCACTTCTTCAAGCTGCTCTTTTGATACTTGTCCTGTTTCATCTATTAAATCGATTAACAATGTCATTTACTTCACCTTCTGCTTCGGGGCATCTGGATATTCAATCCGAGAATGAAAAATCCCCTTTAATGTTGTACAAATCGTTTGGCTAATAATATTTAATTCTTTAAATGTCAGGTCACATTCACTAAATTGCCCGTCCTGCATTTTATCTGAAATAATGCCTTTGACAAGCTTTTCAATCCGCTCTGGATTTGGATTATGCATGGAACGAACCGCCGCTTCAACGCTGTCAGCCACAGAAATAATCGCTGCTTCTTTTGATTGCGGCTTTGGACCAGGGTAACGGAATTCTTCTTCTGTCACCTGATCATCACGCTCTTTTGCCTTATAGTAAAAGAACTTTAAAAGAGACTTTCCGTGATGCTGTTCTGCAATGTCAACAAGCTCTTCAGGAAACTTCTTTTCTCTCAGCATATCAGCCCCATCTGTCGTATGGGCAATAATAATATTTTTACTCAGCTGAGGAGAAAGCTTGTCATGCGGATTATCAATGTTCATTTGGTTTTCGATAAAGTATTGCGGTCTTTTCGTTTTTCCAATGTCATGATAATAAGCGCCGACCCTTGCTAAAAGACCGTTTGCACCGACTGCTTCACATGCAGCATCCGCTAAATTCGCCACCATGACACTATGATGATATGTACCTGGTGTCTCGGTTAAAATCTTTTTGAGCAGCGGATGATTTGGGTTAGATAATTCAATCAGCTTCATTGTGGAAAGAATGCCAAACATGCTCTCAAAAACAGGCATTAACCCAATGACCAAGATAGATGATGCAAACCCTGACACTATCGCCATTATGAGGTTCACACCGATTTCAAGCCCTGATGGTGAAGAGTTTTGGATCAGTGTAATGGATAAAACCACAAGTACATTCACCAGCGCCACCAAAAGCCCCGCCTGCAATATTTTTGATCTTGCATTATGTTTTCTTAAAAATAAAATACCCGCCATCCCGCTCATCAGATAATAGGCGCAGATCACATAGTTAAAGACGCCGGTTACTCCTTGATTAAACATCATACTGCCGCAAAGAGCAAATACAAGACCGGAGAAGATTGCTAACCGCTCATTAATGAGCAGTTTGATCAGCATCGTGCCAAGTGCCACTGGCACAACATAGCCTATCGTTGTATATTTCGTTTCCTGGAAGAGACTGAACACTTCCATAATAATTAAAATAATCGTAAAAATAAGCGAGTAGAGCAGTAATGACTTATTCTTATGGACAAGCGACTTTTTTCTCGATTCAAGGGAATGAATAATCGCTGCTAAGAACAGGCCAATTAATATGAAAAGACCACTTATAGGCTTAAATAAATTTGAGCTGTTTAATAGACCCGTGAGTTCTAATTTGCGATAAACTTCCCGGTCGATGAGCTCTCCTTCTTCAACTAAGATTTGCCCTTGCTTAATTTGCACTGGCTGAATATTATCAGCCGCTTCCTGTCTTTTCTTCTCTGTTGCCACTGGGTCAAATACATAGTTTGGGATGATCGCAAATTCACCGATTTCTTTCGCTGCATTTAAGTATTTTGATGGAATCGAATTGTTTTCAAGCTCTGTTTTGACTTGTTTTTTCTCATCTTGTAATTTCGCTGCTGTGATTTCTTTACTCATCAGTGAATTCACCACTGTGATGATGGAATCTTTAGTAAATGAGAGATTCTCATCACTTGCCTGAAGCAGTGCTTTGATGGATTGATCCGAAACAGCTTCCTGCATATCTGTTGTGAGCTTTTCTTTGACACGCTTGACCATTTCTTGATCTGATGGCGCTTTCTCTTTATCATCAGCTGCTTTCTTCTCTTCTTTAATGGCTTCAAAGAGGGATGAGATGAGGTCTACACGATTATCAGAATACGCTTTTTTGAGCGTATATTGATCTTCTACTTGATCTGTTGCTTCTTGTTTCTTTTCTTCTGTTGCTTCTTGATCATCAACAGTTGACGGAGAATAGATGGTCTGTTCGCTCACAGAAAATAAATCTAAGTCGAGCGATTCAGGCTTTACATGGAAGAAGAGCACCACGAATAAAATGGCTGCTAAAGCAGCGTACAGCAAAACATTTAAATAACGTGAGCGCTCCATTTTCTGAGGTTCTTTTTTAGACAGCAGTCTTTTGCGCTTACTGCCTTTTTGATTCTTTCTCAAGGAAAGTACCTCCTTTTTTACTTTAAACCACGATCGAAACAAAATGACCCGATGAAGACGATCGGGTCACTCAGTTCATTTTTGCTTTTCGTATGCGCCAATGATCTTCGCCACAAGCGGGTGTCTGACCACATCTGTCTGGTCTAATTCAATAAATGAGATGCCCTTGATATCTGCAAGCATGTCCTTTGCAGCCGCAAGACCTGACTGCATGCCCTTTGGCAGATCAATCTGTGTAATATCTCCTGTAATGACCATTTTAGAACCAAAGCCAAGTCTCGTCAAAAACATTTTCATTTGGGCAGGTGTTGTATTCTGCGCTTCATCTAAAATAACAAATGCATCATCAAGCGTCCTGCCTCTCATATAGGCAAGGGGCGCTATTTCAATCACGCCGCGCTCGATTAAACGTTCCGTATGATCACTGCCAAGCACATCATGCAAGGCATCATATAGTGGTCTTAAATAAGGATCTACCTTTTCCTTTAGATCGCCTGGTAAAAAGCCAAGACTCTCTCCTGCTTCAACAGCTGGTCTTGTCAGGATAATCCGTTTCACATGTCCATTTTTCAGTGAATGTACCGCATTGACGACTGCCAAATACGTCTTCCCTGTACCAGCTGGTCCAATTCCAAAGACCAGGTCATCTTTTTTCATCGCCGCAGCATATTCCCGCTGGCCGATTGTTTTCACCCTGATCGATTTTCCTTTGGCATTTTTCGTAATTTCATCTTCATACATATTTTCAAAATAATTCAGCTTGTTTTTTTGCGCCATTTTAATGGCATAGACGACATCCCGTTCAGATATCTCAATTCCTTTACGGATGAGATGTAAAAGAGATGTGATCAAACGGCTTACTGTATCTCTTGATGCTTCCTCACCAGAAACATACACTTTTTCTCCACGCGTAATAATGGAGACGTTCAGCTCGTTTTCCATTAGTTTCAGATAAGCATCTTGATTGCCAAATAAAGCAATCGCTTCGTTTGGACTATCCAATTTTTGTTGAATCTCAAGTAAATGTTCTGTCATTCTCTAGTCTCCCTGAACAATAGGTGTTGGTTGAACAATATCTTCTATTACTTGGTAAAGGATGATTAACTTAACTTTACCATTCCCTGTTGTCTCGTGCAAAACTTTTTCACTTTTCACCTCTCCTGTTTGACCTAGCTTCTCTTCTAATTCTTTTTTACCCATTTTAATCCCTGCTTGAACCGCTTCTTTATTTGTGTATTCTCGATTTATTTTCTCACTTTCGCGTGTGATTTCCTTTTCATAAGAGAATGGGAGCTGCATGTTTAAGAAATGAAGCGGATGAACTTCTGTTTCTGTTTTTGGCTGCTTAAAATCATCCTTTTTAAAAGAAAAGCCCCAAAATGGCAGTGAGCCTCCAAATGCGGAGAGCTTGTGCTTTGTCTTCATTTTACCCGTAAAGACGTCAAAAGATGTTCGAAGAGGGACAGAAACTTCAGAACGATACCACGTTTCACCATAGATTTTCGCTTTGGCTCCTACCGTTTTCTGCTGATCTTCGCTGCCAATGAGTCCAGAGACAAGCATCTGTCCTTTCTTTACATGTTCATCAACCGCGGCGAGCGGCTCCCCTTTTTCTACATACATTCTCGTGATGACAGCCTTTTTCTTGGCGACGATATGCTGAGGACTCGTGTATTTTTCTTTTTCGGGTTCATTTTTTTCCACAACTTTCATTTGAAAGGTTGTGCCGTTTAGTTCAACGCCGACCCATGTGATGCTTTGAATATTGGTTGTCAGGGATTTTTGAATTTTTTCAGGTGTTCCCATTAGAAACTGAAAACGTCCTTTTTGCACCCCAATGTCGTCTAAATGCTTTCTCATTTGATGTTCAGTTTCTGGATTGGCTCCTTTAATATCAATTTTCCATACCATGTTTGAAAGAGCCAATATCGTCACTAGAAAGCATACAATCCCAAGGGTAAATCCGATATTCTTCCTTGACCAAAGGAGTAGAAACGGAAAGCCCTTCTTTTGATGAAATGAACATGTCACATCATGATGTCTGCGTACCTTTCTGAAGGCATGTACATCTGATAGGCGAATAAATAAGCGCACGCTGTCTTGACGGCGGCTCACTTGAAACATTGTGATCCCCTGCCTCGTGCACTCATTGATGAGCCGCTCAATGCCATTTCCTTTGATCTCCACTTCCACTCTGCCAATAAAATAGCCGAACCATTTATTCTTCACGCTTCTCCCCTCCGTCAGTTAAGAATCAATATAACGGACCTCATCGATTTTCCCTTCCAATAAAATCTCTTCTGGCAAAATCGTTTTAATCACAAAATCTTTCCCTGAAATAATGCATTGTCCCTGTTTGAGCATCAGCCTTACCTCTTGATCACTGAAAAGCAGAAGCCCTTTATGGTTCTCTATGTAAATGTGGAGTCTGCCAACCATCGTAATACGGGGAAGATCCATCATCACGTCTGGAGGGATTTCAAGTGTTCTTGTCAGCCATGCTTTAAGTCGATTTTTTCTTTTTCCCATTCAATAAGAACCCCTTCCCACCTCATGTGTATGAGATCAAACTGAAAGATGGTGAGACTGATGAGAAAGCCTCTATATCATCCTATTCCTCAGGGGTTCATATCATGCTAATGAATCCCGTAAAAGAGCCGTTTCAGCATTTTCTTTATGAAAAATCGTTATCAGACAAAAAAAGCCCCCTTTTTTGAAGGGGACTTTCTTCTTTATCTTTTATATGGCCGTTTCATCGTTCTGTGCGGCTTTTTCGCGCGCGGCTCTCCAAATACTTCTCCAAGGATCATTCCTTGAACAATTGTATCTTGGTTCAGCTTCTCAATGATTTTTGGCCTCACTTCAGCAGATGCAGCCTTTGGCCTTGTCAGCTCTCTTTCAAGCGATTGAAACTCTTTGTTCAACTCGTTTTTTCTTTCTTCCATTTCGGCAAGTGTAGCCGTATAGCGATCTTGTAAGGACTGAGAAGTTTTTTTCTTCATCCCGCCATGATCATGTACATCACCGAAATCGTCCAGCTGATCCGTCACGACTGGATCTGGACTTGTTTGCTTTGTTTGTTTTTGGGCCACCGGCTTACGCTGAGGAGCGGGCTTCTTTTGCTGATTCTTCTCTTCGTTCTCCTCTTGTTTGCCGATTTTCCCAAAGACGGCAGAGATGATACCGATGATAATCGCAATTAGTAGCGGATTTTCAAATAGAATGTCCAATGGGCTCCCTCCTTAAAGCGTGAGAGGATGCTTATTTGTTTTCATTATCAGATGGACCTTTTGTCATTTTACCAAATGAATCTCTCATATCCGTATCAGCATCGATATTTTTAATGTTCATGTAGTCCATGACACCAATATTGCCTTCACGTAATGCTTCAGCCATTGCAAGTGGTACTTCAGCCTCTGCTTCTACTACTTTCGCGCGCATTTCTTCAACTTTCGCACGCATCTCTTGCTCTTGTGCAACAGCCATTGCGCGGCGTTCTTCTGCTTTCGCCTGTGCAATGTTTTTGTCTGCTTCTGCTTGGTCTGTTTGCAGAATCGCCCCGATGTTTTTACCGATATCCACATCTGCGATATCAATCGAGAGAATTTCAAATGCAGTACCTGAATCTAATCCTTTACCAAGAACCGTTTGAGAAATCATATCAGGATTCTCAAGAACCTTTTTATGATTATCTGATGAACCGATTGTGGAGACAATCCCTTCACCTACACGGGCAATAATTGTTTCTTCCCCTGCACCACCGACAAGACGGTCGATGTTTGCACGAACTGTAATACGTGCTTTTGCTTTGACTTCAATCCCGTCCATCGCAACACCAGAGATAAATGGTGTTTCAATGACTTTAGGGTTTACACTCATTTGAACTGCTTCTAGTACATCACGTCCTGCTAGGTCGATGGCTGCACAGCGAGCAAAGTTCAATTCGATATTCGCGCGTTGAGCTGCAATTAATGCGTTCACAACTCTGTCCACGTTACCACCTGCAAGATAGTGGCTCTCCAGCTGGTTAATCGTCACATCAAGACCCGCTTTATGTGCTTTGATGAGCGGGTTGACCACTCGGTTTGGAATGACTCGGCGCAGTCTCATTCCTACAAGTGTAAAAATGCTCACTTTTACGCCAGCCGCTAGGGCAGAAATCCACAGCATCACCGGTACAAAGGTGAAAAAGATCGAAAGAACAATCAAACCTGCTGCGATAATCACAAATAATAGTAAAGTAGATGGATCCATTTTATTCCTCCTCTAAAATCAGTATATCTATACTTTCCTCACGACAATGCGTGAGCCTTCCGCTTTCACAATTTTTACTTGTTCATCCTTATCGATAAATGCACCTTCTGACACAACATCAATACGCTCATCTCCGAATACGATCGTACCAGATGGACGAAGTGCGGTTGCTGTCACTGCGATTTGTCCAACAAGATCTTCTCTTGTTTCATTTGAGACATAACCGCTTTCCTTATTGGTTGAATCGGTTAAAATGAACTTTTTAAAAAATTTCATACGTTTCCCCAACACCTTTGTCAATAAAATAACTGCTATGATTGAAACAGCAGTGGCAATCAAGATGGAAATCGCCATTTCTGTAAAGCTTCCAGCTGCTAAAAATAAGCTGACAACGACACAGATCAGTCCAATGACACCTACGATTCCCCCTGGCAAAAACAATTCCAGAATGATGAGTGCAATCCCTGCTAAAAACAGGAACAACGTCTCATATCCTGCAAAACCTGCCACGAGATGACCATAAAAGAATAGAAGAAGCGCTGTCACTCCCATGGTGCCTGGTACCCCAAAGCCAGGAGAATAGAGCTCAACAATTAACCCTAAACTTGCAATGGATAAAAGGATCGGAATGACAATTGGGTGCGTAAGAAAACGCGCAACCTTTTCAGCAAAGCTCACTTCATCGTATTGAACAGAAGCGTCTGTTAATTTCAGCTTCTGAAGCAAGTCATCCATATTTTTTGCTTCACCTTCTGCATACCCGAATTGAAGCGCCCGGTCTGTGTTAAAGGTGAGCAATTCCCCTTTTGGTGCACCGGCTTCTTTTGCGTCTATATCTACATCCGCCATGGCAAGAGCATACTTTGGATCACGCCCCTGCTTTTCGGCAGCATCACTCATTTCAGCAAGCCATAGAGATTCAGATTTTTGATCGGCAGCATTGCCTTCTCCATCAATGATCGCAGCAGCCCCCATCTTTCCATTCGGGGTCATATAAATTTGATCGGCATTTAGCGCGATGAAGGCCCCGGCTGAAAGCGCTCTATGCTTGACAAACGCTGTCACTGGGATATCGGAAGCACGAATAGTATCTGCGATCTCAAGCGCTGCATCGACTGCACCACCCGGTGTATTGATGTCGAGAATAATATGCTTCGCCCGCTCCGCCTTTGCCTGCTCAAACGAACGTTCAATGAATTTAGAAAGTCCTTTTTCTACTGTATCTTCAATTGGGATAACATGAACTTTCTGATCTGCTGATTTCGCGGTCAATTGAACCCCTAATAACAAGCATATTATAAAACAACTGAAGAGAGCAATAGAAATTTTTATTTTTTTCATCTATTTGGTGATCCCTCCTCTCTTTCTTCCATTTTACTGTTCCTTTACATACGTTACAAATGTATCATAGGTTTCATTTTTATATGACAGAATCATGAGGGCATAAAAAAAGTACCCTTCTAACAATAGAAGGATACTTTTTTATTGAGACAGCTGCTCGCTGACAAGTCTGTTAATGACAGCTCCATCAGCTTTACCTTTTACTTTTGGCATAATAGCGCTCATCACTTTACCCATGTCAGCCTTTGAGGAAGCACCTGTTTCAGCAATCGTTTCTTTCACGATCGTTTGCAGTTCTTCTTCAGAAAGCTGTTCAGGTAAATAAACGTCTAATATGTCAATCTCTTTTTGAACTTTATCTACTAAATCTAAGCGATTAGCTTTCGAAAATTCATGGAGGGAGTCTTTACGTTGCTTAATCTCGCGGGAAAGGACGGTTAGTTCCTCATCGCCGGTCAAACTGTCTTTCTTAAGCTTAATTGCTTCATTTTGCAGCGAAGCCTTTACCATACGAATGACAACAAGCTTGTCTTTCTCACGGTTTTTCATCATATGCTTCATATCAGAATTTAATTGCTCAAGAAGACTCATAAAATCCACCCTCTTTAGAATTTACGTTTTCTAGCAGCTTCAGACTTTTTCTTGCGCTTTACGCTAGGCTTTTCATAAAATTCACGCTTTCTTGCTTCTTGCAATGTTCCAGTTTTGGATACACTGCGTTTAAAGCGACGAAGAGCATCTTCAAGCGATTCGTTTTTTCTAACGACCGTTTTTGACATTCTCTTTCCCTCCCTCCGAATACACCAATCGACTGCATTAAAAAAAGATATACATGCAAAACATGTACCTAGACATTATAATATAAGCCTTGTGTGAGGTCAACTAAGTGATTTGGAAATATATTTTCGTCATGAGCAGGTAGACAAGTCCATATATTCATTGGTAAGAGGAGGACTTTTCTATGATGGCGATCATTTATTTTTGTGCACTTATTTTCATTTTTTTATGGTCAATGGGTTTGCTGAGAAAAGGATTAATGGCGCTTGCGTCGTCTCGTATTGAGAAATCACTTCTTCTCTTTACAGATCACCCGGTCAAAGCATTCTTGGTCAGCATTGTGTTTACAGGGGTTCTACAAAGCAGTTCGGCATTTATGGTCATCGTCATTGGCTTTGTCAGTACAGGCATTCTCTCTTTTAAAAAATCAATCCCTATGATTCTTGGAACCAATATTGGCTCCACGTTTACGACAGAATTTATCGCCATTAAAATGGACGTGTTCATGTGGGTTTTGATCATAGCCGGTCTTGCATGCATCCTTTTTGGCAGGACATCTTTTAAACATGCAGGAAAAAGTTTATTTGGGCTCGGAATGATCTTTTTTTGCATTCAAGGCTTTTCAAAAATTGCAGGGATGATGACAAGCCAGCCTGAGACATTGCGCTTTCTTGAAATGATGCAGCATTCAGACTGGACAGCGCTGCTTTCGGGTACCATTTTCACAGCGATTGTTCATTCGAGCTCCGTCTGTATCGGTATTTTAATGGGATTTATGAATGAGGGAACTGTGGCACTTCAGGAAGGCATCAGCTTTGTGTTGGGGTCCAATATTGGGACATGTATTACGGCTGTGATGGCTGCGATATCTGGCGGCTACGCAGCACGTCAAACGGCTTATGCACACGTCGTGTTTAATGTGCTCGGTGTTCTTTTATGCCTTCCGTTTCTCGCTCTGATTACAGAGGTTGTCGCCCTTCTCGCAAGCTCACCCGCCCAGCAGATTGCGCATTTCAGCCTGCTGTTTAATGTGGCAAGCTCTCTCCTCTTCTTCCCGTTCATACGCCCTTTTCACGCATTGATCTTGTGTCTCATGCCGAGTCAGACAAAATAAAAGAAACCGGCTTGCCCTTTTGGCTGCCGGTTTTTTATCTATTATGAGGTCATTCTCACTTTGTCTGGCTGCACATCATCGCTGATACGAACGAATTGTCCTTCGTTATAAGGATAACCCGCTTTCGTAATTTTCACTTTGACCAATCGGCCGATCATGTCCTCTGTCCCTTCGAATACAACCTTCATATAGTTATCGGTATAACCAACATAAAGATTGTGGTTTCCTTCTTGTTCTTTGAAGGATTCTTCCGGAATAATTTCTAGCACATCACCTTCATATGCTGATGCATACTCTTTCGCAAGCTGGTCAGAAAGAGCGATCAAACGGTGAACACGTTCGTTTTTCACATTTTCATCCACTTGATCTTCCATTCTTGCAGCCGGTGTACCTGTACGTTTGCTGTAAGGGAAGACGTGCAGCTCAGAGAATTGATGGTCTTTGACAAAATTGTATGTTTCCAAGAACTCTTCTTCTGTTTCCCCAGGGAATCCTACGATTACATCAGAGGTGACAGCAAGTCCTGGCAATGCTTTTTTCAGCTTTGTTAAACGCTCTGCAAAGAATTCCATCGTATATTTACGGCGCATTCTTTTTAGCACAGTATTTGAGCCAGATTGAAGCGGGATGTGTAAGTGTCTGACAATTTTATCTGATTGATCAAGCACTTCAATCACTTCATCTGTAATTTGACTAGCTTCAATAGATGAAATACGGATTCGTTTTAAGCCAATAACACGTTCATCTAATTCTCTCAGAAGCTTCGCAAAGTTATAATCCTTTAAGTCTTCTCCGTATCCGCCTGTGTGAATACCTGTAAGCACAATTTCTTTATAGCCTGCATCAACAAGCTGCTGCGCTTGATTGATGACTTCTTCTGGATCGCGAGAACGAAGAAGGCCGCGTGCCCAAGGAATAATGCAGAATGTACAGAAGTTGTTACAGCCTTCTTGGATTTTTAATGAAGCGCGCGTTCTGTCTGTAAAAGCAGGAACATCAAGTTCTTCAAACACACGTGCTTTCATGATATTGCCAACCCCGTTGATCGGCTGTCTTTCTCTGCGGTATTCTTCTATATAACCTAGTAATTTATGTCTGTCCTGTGTTCCAACCACAATATCAACACCAGGAATCGCCATGATTTCTGCTGGAGATGTTTGCGCATAGCAGCCGGTTACACAAATGACACCATCCGGGTTATGACGAATGGCTCTTCTAATGACTTGGCGGCTTTTCTTATCGCCTGTATTCGTGACCGTACATGTATTAATGACATATACGTCTGCTTTTGATTCATACTCTTTTCTTTCATAGCCAGCTTCTTTAAACAGCTGCCAGATCGCCTCTGTTTCATAGTGGTTGACCTTACAGCCAAGTGTATGGAACGCTACTGTTCCCATCATGATTCACCTCTTAATAACTCTGTTTGATAAGATATAGCGGAAAGCGCGTATAAAGGAGCGGTTTCCGTTCTTAAAATGCGTGGTCCGAGCCCGCAAATGACTGCACCAAGCGTTTCAAGCTCTTCAATCTCCTTTTCTGCCAAACCGCCTTCAGGGCCAAAAACCACTAGCAAGGTTTGTCCGCTTTTCATCTGTTGAAGCACAGTTTGAAAGCGGCTTTGCTCTCCTTCTTTCGATGATTCTTCGTATGCAACGACACATTTATCGAATTCACCAGCTAATTGCGTCAGCTCTTTAAACGTTGATACCGAATAAACACGCGGAATGATATTCCGGTAGGACTGCTCTGCTGCTTCTTTCGCGATTTTCTCCCAGCGCTCTCGTTTTTTATGTGACTTTTTTTGGTCAAGCTTTGTAATAGAACGAGCCGCTTGAAATGGGATAAAAGCACTTGCGCCAAGCTCTGTGCCTTTTTGGATAATGAGCTCAAGCTTATCTCCTTTTGGAAGACCGCTTGCGATCGTCACCCGAATTGGAAGTTCTCTGTCTTGATTTGTCCAGCTTTCAAGGTGACAAATCACTTCTTCCTTTGTTATTGTATCAATTTTACTGAGCGCTTCAAAGCCGTCTGTCGTTAAACAAAGGATTTCCTGCCCTGCTTTCATCCGCATGACATTGGAAAGATGGTGTACATCTTCACCTTTTATGACGATGGCTCCCTTTGCAGTCACTTCTTCTTTCGTGAGGTCGATAAAATATCGTTGCATACGTGTCCTGACACCTACTCGCTTTATTTTTTCGCTATAATGCTGACCCAATCTTCCATTGACAGCACTTCAACAATATCAAAACCTGCTTCTTCTAATGCTGTTTTGACTTGTAATTTCTTTTGTCCAATGATGCCTGATGTAATGAAATAGCCATCTTTCTTCAATAGGTCATAGGCTTGATCTGTAAAGCGCAAAATCACTTCTGCCAGAATGTTGGCGACAATCACATCACGCTCACCTGAAATCCCATCAAGCAAGTTGTTTTGTTTAACCGTCACTTGGTCACTTACACCATTTAGTTCGATGTTTTGCTTCGCACTTTCTACCGCAACGGTGTCGAGATCAAAGGCTTGAATGTCCTTTGCACCAAGCATTGCTGCTGCCACACTTAAAATTCCAGAGCCTGTTCCAACATCAATCACCGTATCGTTTTCCTTTACATAGCGCTCAAGCGCCTGAATACAAAGGACGGTTGTGGGATGCGTACCTGTTCCAAATGCCATTCCAGGGTCCATTTCAATAATCAGTTCATCAGAATGAACCGGTGTATATTCTTCCCACGTTGGAACGATGGTGAATTTTTCAGAAATTTTCACAGGATGATAGTATTTCTTCCATGCGGTGGCCCATTCTTCTTCATTTACTTCACAAATTGACAGTGTATTGCGTCCAAGGTCAATATCGTATAGAAGAAGATTGTTGATGGCTTCTTTGATCTCATCTACCGTTTCCATCAAAAAGCTGTTCATTGGAAGATAGGCTTTGACAATGACACCTTCATCCGGATAGTCATTCGGATCGAGCTGGTAGATCTCACCGTATACATTTTCACGTTCCTTGACTAAATCAAGCGGGTCCTCAATCACGACACCACTTGCACCTGCTTCATGCAAAATATTGGTGATCGGTTCCACCGCTTCATTTGTTGTATGGACGCTAATTTCTGACCACTTCAATACTACCAACTCCTTATCCGTCTTACTCGCCTTTAAATGCGCGTTTTACCTTATCGAAAAAGCTCATTTCTTGTTCGTCCGGTTTATTTCCGCTCACTTCAGCAAATTTTCTAATGATATCTTTTTGATTGTCTGTTAAATTTGTCGGTGTGACGACACGTACAACAATATGCTGATCGCCTTGGCCGTAGCCGCGTACATTTTTCACACCTTTTCCTTTAAGTCTAAACTTCGTGCCAGTTTGAGTGCCAGCAGGAACTTTTAATTTTACTTTTCCGTGTAATGTCGGCACTTCAATTTCGTCACCTAATGCAGCTTGGGCAAAGGTGAGCGGCATCTCGCAGTAAATGTCATCTCCATCACGTTCGAAGAATTCATGCGCACGCACATGGAATACAACGAATAGATCGCCTGGAGGTCCTCCATTTACACCTGGTTCACCTTGACCAGATACTCTGAGCTGCTGACCATCATCAACACCTGCAGGGATCGTCACGTTAATTTTCTTACGCTTACGCACTTTGCCAGATCCGCCGCATGTTGAACATTTATGATCAATTTGTTTCCCTGTTCCGCTGCAGTAGTTACATACTCTGCGGTTGACCACTTTACCAAACGGAGTGGATTGCTCAACATTTAATTGACCAGATCCTCCGCAATGTGAACAGGTTTTCGCCTGCGTACCAGGCTTTGCACCTGATCCATGACATGTTTCACAAGATTCTTCACGAGGGATTTCAATGGTTGCTTCTTTTCCAAATGCCGCTTCTTCGAATGAAAGCGTCATTGTATATTGCAGGTCCGCTCCTTGGCGTGGTGCATTTGGATCTCTTCTTCTCGCTCCGCCGCCAAAAATACTAGAGAAGATGTCATCAAAGCCGCCGAAGCCGCCAAAGTCTCCTCCTCCACCAAAACCGCCACCGCCAAAGCCTTGGTTTGGATCGGTATGACCGAACTGGTCATAATGCGAACGCTTTTGATCATCAGAAAGGGTTTCATAGGCTTCTTTTACTTCTTTGAATTTCTCATCTGAGCCAGCTTCTTTATTAATATCAGGGTGATACTTTTTTGAAAGCTTGCGGTATGCCTTTTTGATTTCGTCCTTTGAGGCGCTCTTACTTACGCCAAGCACTTCATAGTAATCACGCTTACTCATCTCTTCACACTCCCGATTTTCTCACATAAATACGATTGTATCATTTTGATTTAACTTTTTTCAATTCCTTTCATCGTTGAAAAGAAAAAAAGTCAAAGCCAAGAGATCCTGACTTTGACTTTCTGACGAGTACGTTTCAGCAGTCTTTTTCAAAAGTAAAGGTGATTATTTTTTCTCTTGATCGTCGTTTACTTCTTCGTATTCTGCATCCACTACATTGTCATCTGCTTTTTGAGCACCTTCAGCGCCTTCTTGCTGAGCTTGTGCTTGTTTTGCAGCTTCTTCATAGAGCTTTGTCGTTAATTCTTGAACGATTGTTTGCAGCTCATCTTTTTTCGCTTTGATGTCTTCAAACTCGCCTTTTTCGATCGCAGCTTTTAGTGCATCTTTCGCGTCGTTTGCTTTTTTCACTTGCTCTTCATCGATTTTGCCTTCTAGATCTTTTAATGTTTTTTCAGTTGTAAACACTAATTGATCTGCTTCGTTGCGCACTTCGATTTCTTCTTTTTTCTTCGCATCTGCTTCAGCATTTTCTTCTGCTTCTTTAACCATTTTTTCGATCTCATCATCAGAAAGACCTGAAGAAGATTTGATTGTGATGTTTTGCTCTTTGCCTGTACCCATATCTTTCGCACGTACGTTGACAATACCGTTTTTATCGATATCAAATGATACTTCAATTTGTGGTACGCCGCGTGGTGCTGGCGGGATATCAGTCAATTGGAAGCGGCCTAATGTTTTGTTATCTGCAGCCATTGGGCGCTCACCTTGCAAGACATGGATATCTACAGCTGTTTGGTTGTCAGCAGCCGTTGAGAATACTTGAGATTTACTTGTTGGAATTGTTGTATTACGTTCAATCAGCTTCGTGAACACGCCGCCCATTGTTTCAATTCCTAAAGAAAGTGGTGTTACGTCGAGAAGAACAACGTCTTTGACATCTCCTGTGATCACTCCACCTTGGATCGCTGCACCAAGTGCAACAACTTCATCAGGGTTTACACCTTTATGAGGCTCTTTGCCTGTTTCTTTTTTGATTGCTTCTTGTACTGCAGGAATACGAGTTGATCCACCTACAAGGATGACTTTATCAATCTCGCTAGCAGATAAACCAGCATCTTTTAGTGATTGACGTACTGGTGTCATTGTACGCTCTACAAGATCTGCAGAAAGCTCTTCGAATTTAGCACGCGTTAACGTTAATTCAAGGTGAAGAGGTCCTGCTTCTCCAGCTGTGATAAATGGCAGTGAAATTTGTGTAGAAGATACACCTGAAAGATCTTTTTTCGCTTTTTCAGCAGCATCTTTTAAACGCTGAAGCGCCATTTTATCTTTAGAAAGATCAATGCCATTTTCTTTTTTGAATTCTGCCACTAGGTGATCAATGATGACTTGGTCAAAATCGTCTCCACCTAGACGGTTGTCCCCAGCAGTTGAGCGCACTTCAAAGACGCCGTCTCCAAGTTCAAGAACTGACACGTCAAATGTACCGCCGCCAAGGTCGTATACAAGGATCGTTTGATCTTCATCTGTTTTATCTAAACCATACGCAAGTGCAGCTGCTGTTGGTTCGTTGATGATACGTTCTACTTCAAGACCGGCAATTTTACCAGCATCTTTTGTTGCTTGACGTTCTGCATCGTTGAAGTAAGCAGGAACAGTGATAACTGCTTTTGTTACTTCTTCGCCAAGATAGCCTTCAGCGTAAGATTTAAGGTGTTGAAGAATGATTGCAGAGATTTCCTGCGGTGTATAGTTCTTGCCTTCAACTTCTACTTTATAATCTGTACCCATATGTCTTTTAACAGACATGATTGTGTTTGGGTTTGTAATTGATTGACGTTTTGCTACTTCACCCACTTGGCGCTCTCCGTTTTTAAAAGCGACAACAGATGGTGTTGTACGTGCTCCTTCAGCGTTTGCAATGACTTTTGGCTCGCCGCCTTCAAGTACTGCAACACATGAGTTTGTTGTTCCTAAGTCAATCCCAATGATTTTACTCATATTCGATGACCTCCCATTATGTAGTTATTGATTTACTTTTACCATTGATGGACGAATAACTCGATCTTTGAGTTTATAGCCCTTTTGCAATTCTTCTACAACGATATTTGAATCATAATTTTCATCTTCAACTTGCATGACGGCTTGATGAAGGTTTGGATCGAACTCTTTGCCGACAGCTTCAATTGGTTCAACGCCTTCATTTTTCAACGCTTCTACCAGCTGGCGGTAAACCATTTGCATTCCTTCTAACAAACTTTTCGTCTGCTCATTGTCTGGATCAATTCCAAGCGCTCTTTCAAAGTTATCGAGAGCTGGGAGAAGATCACTGACAACATGTTGAGAACGATATTTTTGCACGGTCTCCACTTCAGTTCGAGCACGGCGTTTATAGTTTTCAAAATCTGCTTGAACACGCAGAATTTTGTTTTCTTTTTCATCTAGAAGCTGTTGCAATTCATCGATTTTTTCTTGGAAGGCAGACTGTTCATCATGTGTTACTTCCTCATTATCTGCTTGAACTGCTTCTTCTTGTGCTTCAACCTCTGCTTCTTGCTCAGGTGTCTGTTTTTCTTCTGACATTGTGTTCACCTCCCTCAAAAGATTCAAAAATACGAAGGGGCTATGCCCCTATCTTTTATCACCCTACTCATCATACAAATTGGAAAGTGCGTTTGACAAGTCTTTTGATACATGATGCAAGAGACTGACAACCCTGCCATAATCCATACGGGTTGGACCGATGACAGCAATGGAGCCGAGTGATTTTTGATCAATCGAATAAGTGGCTGTGATTAAGCTACAGTTCTCCATCGCTTCCAAATTGTTTTCTGAACCGATTTTAATGGTGATTCCTTGCTGATTTGGATGAAACAGCTGCATGACATCATTCTTTTGCTCAATAAGCATCATGAGTGAACGAATGCGGTCAATGTCATGAAACTCTGGCTGATTCAACATATTAATCTTCCCGCCAAAGAAAAGTTTTGATTCATTTTGAGTCGATGTAAATGTATTGCCGAGCGCATCTAAAATATGATCATAATCTTTTAAATGCGTGCGAAGAAGCATCACAACTTCTTTATACATTCTGTCCTTCAGCTGATCCATCGGGACTCCGGCTAGGCGGCTGTTTAAAATATTCATCAGCTTCTCAATATCGGAGACATCGAGATGCTCAGAGAAGGTAATGGTTTTGTTTTCAACATGTCCGCTGTCTGTAATCATGATTGCCACTGCTTTGTTCGGCTGAACAGGGACAAGCTGAATTTGCTTTAATCGATTTTCACTTAGCTTTGGACCAAGCACAATCGATGTATAGTTTGTGAGATCTGATAAAATTTCCGCCGATTTTTGAACCGTCTTTTCCAGCTCAAAAATTTTCTCCTGAAAGGCCGACTGGATGAGCACAAGCTCTTTAGACGACAGTTTTCGCGGAGAGAGCAAATGATCTACATAATAACGATATCCTTTTTCGGAAGGAATTCTTCCTGATGAAGAATGGGTCTTTTCAATAAAACCAAGTTCCTCCAAATCAGCCATTTCGTTTCTAATCGTCGCAGAGCTGAATGTAATGTCTTCTTTTTTAGAAAGAGTCCTTGATCCAACTGGCTGCGCCGAACGAATAAAGTCATTAATGATGACTTGCAGAATCAAAAGCTGACGATTTGTTAACATCATCATCACCCCTGTTAGCACTCTCTTTCAACGAGTGCTAATTGTATAAACAAAATTACCAAACTCAAATTAAAATGTCAATTATAACTCACCGAGAAACGCTTGAAATACTTCATTCCCTAACAATTTTCCTTTTCTTGTTAAACGGATCCCAATGTCATCTTTTACAATGAGGCCTTTTTCTTCTAATTCTTCAAGAACAGTGGGAAAAAGTGCTTCTGGTGCAGTACCATATTTTGCTTGGAAATCAGCACTTTTCACTCCTTCGATCTTTCGAAGACCTAAAAACATTTCTTCTTCAATTTGCTCTGCTTTTGTGACCTGATGTGTTTCCTTATACGGGAACCCTGTTTGGTCAATCAGCTCCAAATAATGTTTCACCGGCCCTGCGTTCACATTTCGGACGCCATCTACATACCCGTGTGCGCCTGCACCAAAACCGAAGTAATCTTCATTGCTCCAATAGGTCAGGTTATGCTGGCTTTCAAAGCCAGGTTTGGCGTAATTGCTAATTTCGTACTGCTTTAATCCATGGCGCTCCATTTCATCCATCACAAGCTCATACATTTCAGCCTCACGTTCTTGCGGCGGTAAATGAAGTTTTCCCTTTTGCATTAAGTTGTAAAAAACGGTTTTCGGCTCGACGATGAGTGAGTAAACCGAATAATGCTCTGCCCCCAGCGAGAAAGCCGTCTCAAGTGAATTCATCACATGATGCTTTTCTTGATGCGGCAAGCCAAACATGAGATCGAGGCTAATATTGTCAAATCCAACCGCTCGAGCTCGCTCAAAGGACGTAAGGACATCCTTTTTTTGATGAACTCGTCCGATTTTTTTGAGCAAATCGTCTTCAAAAGTTTGAACACCAAAACTCAGCCGATTGACACCGGCTTCTTTTAACACATGCAGCTTCTCGAGTGATAATTCATCTGGGTTCGCTTCCACTGCAAATTCAATCAGGTTTTTTGTCGGCTTTAATACACGGTGAATGCTGTTCATGAGCTTGTCTAGCTGGCTGACAGTCAGTGATGTCGGGGTTCCCCCGCCAATAAAAATCGTCTTGAGTTCCTGCTCGCCCTTTTGTTCGATTGTATGCTGCATCTCTTTTTCAAGAGCCGCTAAGTATTCATCGACTGGCTGCGTTTTAATGAAAAATTTATTGAAATCACAATAGTGGCAAATGTGCTCACAAAATGGAATGTGAATGTATGCTGCTTTCATTTGATGACACCTTCTTTACAGGTAAAGAGCCGCAGTTTATCGCTGCGGCGCCTTTGTTTGTTATCGACTATAAACGTCAAGGCGGACATTGTAAAGCAAGCAGCCTTGAGGTGTTATTTTTTCGGTGTGCTGTCATCCATCTTCAGCACGGCCATAAATGCTTCTTGCGGGACTTCAACAGAGCCCACTTGCTTCATGCGCTTTTTCCCTTCTTTTTGCTTCTCAAGAAGCTTTCTTTTCCGGGAAATGTCTCCACCATAACATTTGGCAAGCACGTTTTTACGCATCGCTTTAATGGTGGAACGTGCAACAATTTTTTGACCGATTGCCGCTTGAACTGGCACTTCAAAGTGCTGGCGTGGAATCAGTTCTTTTAGCTTTTCTACGATGATCTTGCCTCGTTCATATGCATAATCGCGGTGAACAATAAAGGAAAGGGCATCGATTTTTTCGCCATTCAGCATGATATCCATCTTCACTAATGTCGATGGACGATAGCCAATCAGCTCATAATCAAAGGACGCATAGCCTTTTGTGTTGGACTTTAGCTGATCAAAGAATTCATATACGATCTCTGCCAAAGGAATTTCGTACACAATGCTCACGCGGTTCGCATCAAGATACTGCATATCAATGAAATTTCCGCGCTTTCCTTGGCAAAGCTCCATCACAGAGCCTACATAATCGTTCGGCACCATCATTGTTGCTTTTACATATGGTTCTTCAATTCGCTCAATCTTTTGCGGATCAGGCAGATTGGACGGGTTATCTACGACGATTTTTTCTCCATCTGTCATATATACATCATAAATAACACTTGGCGCTGTCGTAATCAGATCAATTTTAAATTCACGTTCAATCCGTTCTTGGATGATTTCCATATGAAGCATTCCAAGGAAGCCGCAGCGGAAACCGAAGCCAAGTGCTTGGGATGTCTCTGCCTCATATTGAAGTGAAGAATCATTTAATTCAAGCTTTTCTAACGCTTCACGTAAGTCATTGTATTTCGCTGTATCAATCGGATAAAGTCCGCAGTATACCATTGGGTTTAGCTTTCTGTATCCTGGCAGCGCTTCTTTCGCAGGGTTTTCCGCACTTGTGATCGTATCCCCTACACGTGTATCACCGACATTTTTAATCGCAGCTGTTAAGTAGCCAACATCCCCAACAGTTAGTTCGTCTGTTGGCATGGCTTTTGGTGTGAATACGCCGACTTCAAGGACTTCAAATTCTTTCCCCGTCGCCATCATTTTAATTTTCTGACCAGGTCTGACGGTTCCTTCAACAATTCGTATGTACGCAATAACGCCGCGATACGCATCGTAAAGAGAATCAAAAATAAGGGCTTGAAGTGGTGCTTCTGGATCTCCAGCAGGTGCCGGCACCTTTTCAACGATTTGTTCTAAAATATCCTCGATTCCAATACCCGCCTTAGCAGAGGTGAGAACAGCTTCAGACGCATCCAACCCGATGACATCTTCAATTTCTTCTCTTACACGCTCAGGCTCTGCACTCGGCAGATCGATTTTATTGATAATCGGAAGAATTTCTAAGTTGTTATCAAGAGCTAAATAAACGTTCGCAAGTGTCTGTGCTTCAATTCCTTGTGCTGCATCTACTACGAGAATCGCACCCTCACAGGCAGCTAGGCTTCGAGATACCTCATAGGTGAAGTCGACATGCCCTGGTGTATCAATCAGGTGCATGATATATTCTTCTCCATCCTTCGCCTTATACTTCAGCTGGACAGAGTTTAGTTTAATCGTTATGCCGCGTTCACGCTCTAAATCCATGGAATCAAGTAATTGTTCTTTCATTTCCCGTTGAGTAATCGCCGCTGTTTTTTCCAAAATACGGTCCGCCAATGTGGATTTCCCATGGTCAATATGGGCGATAATGGAGAAATTTCGAATTCTTGATTGCCGTTCTAATCGTTTTTCTTTATCTGTCACAATCTATCACTCCTACTATAAAACGCGGGTTGCGCTAGGTTAGATTATATCAATAGGGCTGTAAAGATTCAATCGAAATCAAGAAAAGCCGCTTATCGGTCAGCGGCTTTGATTAAAAGGGTGATATCTCATGAAATTCGTTTATTTCCCATTCACCCAATCATAAAGAGAACGGGCTGCATTTGTCATACCATCAGACAGGGCTTTTCCTGCTTTGGAAAAGGCATTAAAGCCTTCTATTTCCTCGAGCTGCTTTTGTTTTTCGGCAAGATCCTTTTCTGTAACAGCCGTTCCTAAGATAGAAGCTTCCTTTTCTTCATCGTCGTTCATTTGAATGGAGAAAGCTCCTTTTAATTGCGGATCATGGTAGCCCTTCATTTGCAGCATGCCATTATTCGCTTGCTGCATTCCTAAAAAGACACCAAACAGCAAGACCAATCCTAAAATAATGGTTTTTCCAATAAATGAGCCCATACCCGTCACCACCTTAAGAGCGTTTTTTCTCATCCTTTGCTTTGCCGTCCACCTTTTCCGCGTCCCAGAAAATGTCGCTGAATACATCAGCTGCTGCATTGGATGCATTTCTTAATTCTTCCATATTATTATCTACTCCGCCAAATTCTAAAAGAAGGGCTTTGTCAGATAAATCTTGATTATAGATTCCATTATCGCCAATTTCTCCTTTGGCAAACACGCCGACACTAAGACCTTTATATTTTTTCTCCATCAAATGGTGGAACTCTGTCGCAAGCTTTAAGTTTTTCTCATAGCTTTGATTCTTCTTCCCAACAACAAACGCAATTCTCGCATATTTCTTCCCTTTGATTTCGACAGTCGTATCTTTCTTTCTTCTTGAGTCCCGGTGAATATCAATTAAATAATCGAGGTCATCATTTTTCGCTAAGGCTTCTTTCACGACCAATCTTGATTCATTATAAGACTGCGGATACTTTAATCCTTTTTTCACGAGTCTTTTTTCAATTTCCGTTTTGTCGACTGTATTGCCGATTCCTTGCTGATCAAGCGCCTTTCCAAACATGTCGCCGACAAGGGTAACATTCACTTTTGAGTGCCGTGCATTATTTGGGTTCGTTTCTCCTTTTAAAAATGGTAAATATGATTCCGTATTATGTGTGTGATAAATGTACACAGCTTTTCGTTTTCCTGTTGACCGGTCCGGTTCTTTGGCAGGCTTTTTCGGCCCATCTTCATCCAGCTTGTCCAGTTCAGCTAAATTTGCTTCTTTTTCATCTTGGATCACTTCACTCGGAGGCGGCGATTCCATTGGCATGTTGGTATAGTCTGTGCCTTCACCCGCTAAGATGATTTTTGTATCAAAATGTTCAAAGCCTGGAAGTTCTCTTCCTAGAAAACTGCGCGGGTCTTCTAAATTAATACTGGTTGCAAGCTTCAGTGACAGCCCAGAGAAATGAAATCCTTTTTGAGCTTCTGGAACTGCTGAGGCGAAATATTGGTTTTCCATGCCCATTAATGTGGCAAAAAATGCGCCAGAGAGCTCATCTGCTACACCATATAACGAGGCTTGCGGCCTCAGCTCAGGTTTTAAAGATGTTAAAGCCCCTGACATCACAAACACCACAACAAGAGCGGCAATAAATAAGAAAATACTTTTGACTACTTTCGTTCCATTAATCGCAACGACCAACTGTCGAGGACGGCGGGGTCTTTTTTTCATGATTTACTCCCTCCAGCACGCTTTCTAGTAATTACACTATGAGCGAGCTAGAGAAAGTAGAACCGATTAATGATTATATGAACCCTTGTTATCTTGAGTGATTTTTTGATGAAGCGCTGTGTTTAATCCGTTGGCAAGTACGTTTGCCATATCATCAATGAATGTATCGACTTCTTTAGGCGTGACCATTAAATTTTGTCCGAGCGGCGCAAGCACTTCATGGATTAGCTGCCTTTTCTCTTCTTCTGGAAGGGTTCCTACGATGCCTAAGAATGATTGACGTGTTTCCTCATCTGGCAAGTCTTCTTCGTTAAGCACTTTTTTCTTCCCGAATGTCAAACCAGCCGGCACAAGAGAGCGGGATGGTCTATCATCTTTTAGTTCTCTACCAAAATGCTTTAAGACATAATCAATTGTGTCACTAGCAATCGTTACTGCATCCACCACTGTCGGAACGCCAATTGCAATCACTGGGATACCTAATGTTTCTTCACTTAATTCTTTTCGCTTATTCCCTACACCAGAACCGGGATGGATACCTGTATCAGAAATTTGAATGGTTGTATTCACTCGTTCCACCGCACGAGCAGCAAGGGCGTCGACAGCAATGACAAAATCAGGCTTAGACCGCTCAATCACACCTTGGATAATGTCACTTGTTTCAATACCGGTCAGTCCCATCACACCTGGCGACAAAGAGGAAACTGGGCGATAGCCTTCTTGAACATTTTCCGGCTGTAATTCAAAGAGATGACGGGTCACAAGCAGGTTTTCGACTGTGAGAGGACCTAGTGCATCTGGCGTGACATTCCAGTTTCCCAGTCCTACTACAAGGCAGCTCGCATCTGCCTGAATGCCTCTGTCTTTTAAAAACTGAGCAAAATGACGGGCAAAGACTTGGACGACTTTTTCTTGCATTTCAGAGTCTTTCTCCCGAATGCCTTGCGCTTCAAACGTCAAGTAGGTCCCTGCCTTTTTGCCAGTCAGCTCCTCCCCTTCTTTCGTGATTTCTACAGTACGGATACGGATGCCTTGCTCATCTTTTTCCTTTTCGACGATCCCTTGGATCCCGTCCTTTTTGACGACATTCGGATCGTTCTCTTGTTCTAGTATCTCTTTTGTTTCAACAGCGAGGTCTGTCCGGATTTGATAAACGCTTAAATCGAGCTTCTGTTTCTCCATAAAAAGACTCCTTCCACCAAGTAATTAACAGTAGTCTTTCCATCTCTTGAAAGAAACATTCGAGCACGTCATCAATGAAAAATACTTTACATTTATATTGCATTCTAAAGGTGTGTTTGATAGAATACAATTTGTTCTATTGTGAAGATTTAACCTTAAGACAATTGTGTTTAGGTTGTATCTTAGGAGGTGAAACACATGCCAAATATTAAATCAGCGATCAAACGTACAAAAACGAATAACGAACGCCGTGCACATAACGTAACAATCAAGTCTGCGATGCGTACTGCGATTAAACAAGTTGAAGTTTCTGTAGCTAACAACGATGCTGAGCAAGCAAAAGCTGCTCTTGCTTCTGCTGCAAAACGCATTGACAAAGCCGTTAAAACTGGTCTTGTACACAAAAACGCAGCTGCGCGTTACAAATCAAGACTTGCTAAACAAGTAAACGGACTTTCTGCATAATGCTTGCAACGCCTCAGTAATGAGGCACCTGTTTAACTGTACGTCCGTCCTGACCGGCCGAGCCTAAGGACAGACTGGCAATTATACATCTAAACAAAAACGACCCTCTTTTTAGAAGGTCGTTTTTTTATGTTCAAGCGCCTAACAATCGAAGCAGGAACAATTCTAACAGCAGCTGCTTGTCCTTTTTACCCGTTTTCATTTCATAATCAATCGTTGAAAGCTCTTTGACGATCTGCTTGAGCTCTTCTTCTGAAAACAGTCTTGCCTGATCCATGGCAAGTTTGACCCGGAATGGGTGGACTTTTAGATTTGAAGCAATTTGTTTTTGTCCATATCCTTGCTGAGCGAAATACTTCGTCTGCAAAATCAATCGAAATTGAGTTGAAATAAGTGCTAATATTTTAATGGGTTCCTCATTTTGCTTCAAGAGGTCATAAAACATCTGCATGGCCTCAGAGCGGCGTCTGTTTACGATTTGATTAATCAGCTCGAAAATATTTTGCTCCAAGCTTCTTGCAACGAGCTGATTGACATCTGCTAACTCAATTTCTTCCCGCTCTCCAATATATGTACTTAGCTTCCGAACCTCTTGGAATAGAGAGGATAGACTTCCGCCGCATAACATCACAAGCTGCTCAGCCGCTTCAGATGTAATCATCTTTCCTTCTGTCTTCACCAGTGTGATGGTGAAATCAGTTGTTTCTTTTGGGTTTAATTCTTTCGCCTCAACAACAGCAGCTTTCTTTTTTAGCAATTTGGTGATTTTTTTACGCTCATCCAGCTTTTCATACGGTGCTAATAACACGAGAATGGTATAGGGCGCTGGCTTTTCTAAATAAGCTTCTAATACAGAAAGCTCATGCTCGATCTTTTCCTTTTTCTTCTCAGCTGTAAGAAAATAAGGATTCTTGATCACGACGAGACGTCGTTCTCCCATAAACGGAAATGTTTCTGCATCCGTCACAGCCTGTTCAAGCGGCACCTCTTCCATATCGAAGATGGAGTAATTAAAATCTTTCGTTTCCTCGTCTACTACAGCTTGTCTCAATTTAGCGGCGGTTTCTTGCAGTAAATATGTTTCTTTCCCATATAAGCAATAAACGGGATGGATATCCCCTCGTTTTAAATTGTTCCATACATCAAAGACCATCAATTGAATCCCTCTCTTTCACTTCCTCCTCTATCCTAAAGTGTGTGAAGACATTAGTAAAGAGGAAGCTGAAAGTGCCGCCTCCTCATTTATAGTAAACGTCCGGCGCAAGCTCCCGGGTCAGCCTGCTGTCAGACGATATTCATAAAATGATCATGAAAATGGAAAACGGTTACTTTACCTTCTAGCAATTCCAAATGAGTTCAAGTATACTAAAATTAGCCAGGAGGGATGAAAATGAATGAATTTGAAAAAAATGTTCAAAGCAAGCGGAATGATGTGACCGACTCAGCCGTTGGTTTTATCGTCACATTCGGATTTTTCGCCTCAATGTTTATTTTGGCAACTATTATACACCTCGTTGGATCTTAACTTCATGAAGGTTACACGACTGCCGTTTTGGCAGTTTTTTTATTGAGTTTGTAAGATATCATATGGAGGGTGAGTGTAAAACGTTCCTTCCTCATCGAGAAATTCATACGTCACACTCCCGTCGGTATCTGTACGATACACCTTCATTTGCTGATCCTTTAATTTTTTCAAAACTTCCTGATGTGGATGCTGATAACGATTGCGTTCACCTGCTGAAATGAGTGCATGTGAGGGCTTGAGATGCTGAAGCCATTCTTCGCTTGTCGACCCTTTACTCCCGTGATGTCCAACCTTTAAGATATCTGCCCGCAGATGAGGAAAGGCTTCTATAATGTCTCGCTCCCCTTCTTGTTCAAGATCTCCAGTGAGCATAAACCGCTTCCCGCCTAGAGTACATGTCAAAACGAGTGAATCATTATTCTTAGTTGTCACTCGATCACGAGACGGATGAAGAACGTCAAATATTTGCTCTCCAATCTGAAGCTGATCTCCTCTCTCTAATTCATCAATCATGATCCCTTGATCAGCTGCTTCTTTTAACAGCTCCGCATCCTCTGGACTCCGTGCAAAGCCTTTTGGAATGGCCAGCCGCTTTACTTTATTTCCCTTGATTAAACGAACTGCTTCTCCCATATGGTCTTGATCCGCATGCGTCAGAATAAGGACATCAAGTTTCGCTATTCCTTTAGAATGCAAAAACGGGATCAGCGTTTGATCACCGATCGTAGACACTTTTCGTCTTTTTTTCCACGGTTCTTCTTCAAAAGAAAGTCTGCCTCCCGTGTCCACAAGCAGGTGCCCCTTTCGATAGGGCAGCTGAATAAACAAACTATCCCCCTGTCCTACATCCAGCATCGTCACTTCCCCTTTTTCGAAAAAATTCGGGGTGAAATAGTGAACACTCAAGACACCAATGAGAAAAAGGAGCGGCACAGCATAGGACTTCACAGACGTTTTGCACTCCATCACAACTAACAGAACAATTAAGGCACTCACCTCAAGAACAATATGCCACCAAGTTGACTTCATAAAAATCAAGTTGAATCCATCAAAATCAGCCATATAGGCTGACAATTGATGACTAAGCTGGATCACCGAATCAAGCAGTTGAAACAATGTTTGTCCAAGCGGAAGATAAACGATCGTCAAAAGAAAAAAGAGTAAGGATAATGGCATGACGATCGTCGTAAAAAAAGGAACAAATATCATGTTCAAAGGAACGCTCAGTAAAGAGAATTGATGAAAATGATATAAAAGAACAGGGAGCGAAGCAAGCTGTGCAATAAAGGAAATCAGGAATAATTGCATGACCGAACTTTTTGGTTTTGATAAAATCCTCGTCGATAACAAAATAAAAAACGTCACCACGAAGGAAAGCTGAAATCCGATATCAAATAAATAAAGAGGATGAATCGCTAATAAGAGTAAAAACGTTGCACTTAATACCACAGCAGAAGGCTGTTTCAATTCTTTTGGCAGACTAGTCATCACTAAATAGATTCCTGCCATGAGACAAGCTCTTAAAACAGATGGTGCAGCACCTGTCAAACAAGCATAAACAGGAAGAAAGCATAATAGAAGAATACGTGCTGTCTCTCTTGTCACACCCACACGAAGGAGACACCAAAATAAACATGCAAGAAGCGCTTGCACATGCAGTCCTGAGATCGCTAGTAAATGAATAATGCCGAGCATTTGATAATCTCTTAATGTGTCAGGTTCTATCAACTCACGATCGCCAAAAATAAGTGCCTGTACAATGCCAACAGAGTGTTTTGGCACATGGTCCTCTAAAAATGTCAAACCCTTTTGCCTCATCGCTTGAAGATAGTAGGAAGAACCGCCTTTTTTTGTACAGTTTTTGATCGACTGCGGCAGAAAAATAGCGTCAATGCCTTTTGTTTTTAAAAATTGATCGTATTGAAACCCGTTAGGAATGGTGGCGTGTTTTGCTGGGCGAACATCACCTGTCATGTGACAGCTCATACCAGGTTCTACCTCTTTTAATGCCTCTTTTTCACGCTCTGTTTGAATTGTATAAAAAGTGGCTAGTCGTTCATGGTCTGTCGATACAGTCGCTGAAAAACGATTGCCATCTGTTTTCGGAATGCTTTCAATCACAACGGAATCAGATAGGAATTTTTCTTGTACGGGTAGCTCCGTTTCAAGAGACTCATGAACCATAAAAATAAGTATATAGACAGCCCCGCATAGGCTGGCCATTAAAAAGAGCTGAGGCATTTTTTTCAGTAGGCTGAGAAGTAATATGATGAGAAGAAAGAGAAGGAAATATATATGAAGATGATATGCAGCCAGAGCAATTCCAACAGCTGCTGAAATTGCCCCAAACGGCAAATATTTAAACATAGGAAGTAAATAATTGATTCGCCTTCTCATGCATATCGCGAATTTCTGTTTCGCTAAGTCCTGATTCACTCAGCTTCCCAATTAAATCTGCAACAAAGGCCAATTTTTCTTGATTTTTTAAGTCGATGATCATTTCTTCTAATTCAACTTGCTCCGTTTGAACACCCGCCTGCTCGAATAAATCAACGGCATATGGATGATTTTTATAATCCTTTGCATAGTACACTGTCCGTATACCCGCTTGAATGATGGCTTTACAGCACTGTAAACAAGGAAAATGTGTGACATATATTTCAGCATCAGCTGTAGGTGCTCCAAATTTGGCACATTGTAAAATAGCATTCATTTCCGCATGGATGGTGCGAACACAGTGATGATCAATGACATAGCACCCTACATCCGCACAATGAACATCACCGGCAATGGAGCCATTATACCCCCCTGCAATGATGCGCTTGTCCCTTACGATGGTCGCCCCAACAGCTAACCGCTCACAGGTGCTTCGTAAAGCAAGCAAATGGCTTTGTGCCATAAAATATTGATTCCATGAAATTCTTTCCACGAGCTGATCCCTCCAGAATGATGGTTGATATTAAGTGTACATGCCTTTCTTCTATACCGTCAATTCTACTTCACGGTCAATTGACTTTTCAGCCGTTCAATCGTCTTTTCCCCAAAACCTGAAATGTTCCGCAAGTCTTCAATTTGTTGAAAATCTCCGTGTTCCTCTCTATAGGTAATAATAGCTTCGGCTTTAGCTGGTCCTATGCCGTTAATGGTTTGCAATTCGGCTGCATTGGCCTGATTGACATTTACCCCCTCACTCTTTTCAACGTCCGTTGATGCGTCATCTGATGCTGTTTGCGTCTCTCTTTCCGCTTCCCCCTGCTTCCGAACATAAATCATCATACTATCCTCTAATTTTGCTGCTTGGTTGATTTCAATCGAGTCTGCTTTGCTAGTAAAGCCTCCTGCCCTTCGAATCGCTTCTTCTACCCGAGCATCAGATTGAAACGTATAAACACCTGGCTTTCTTACAGCTCCTTTGACTTCTACAAAAATCGTCGATGGCTCTTTTTCTGTCTTTTCTTGTTTGTCTTCTAATGTGACTTGTATGTCTTTATCTCCCTTCAATACATTTGGTTCTCTGCTGCCCTCCCCTTTTCCAATGAAAAAGAAGAGACCGATGATCATCACAACCATGAGCCCAGCTGCAATATAAAGACTGTATTTTTTTATCGGAATGAGTCGTTTCACTTACTCACGCTTCTTTCAATCATATTTTTTTACTGCTCGACATACTGTTTAGAAGATAACAGATCCTATGCGTCTAAGGAGGGAGAACGTTTGAATATAGGGTTAATCGGTACAGGAAACATGGGTACCATACTTACTGAGGCATTTATTGAATCAAAGGCAGTCAATCCCTCATCGATCACCATTACAAACCGAACCATTGAAAAAGCGTTCAATATAAAAAAGAACCATCCAGAGCTTGAAGTAACGAAGCAGCTTT
Source organism: Bacillus sp. EB106-04-04-XG123 (assembly GCF_058791855.1). Lineage (NCBI taxonomy): Bacteria > Bacillati > Bacillota > Bacilli > Caryophanales > Bacillaceae > Bacillus > Bacillus sp. EB106-04-04-XG123. The sequence goes on from NZ_JBYTDZ010000003.1 coordinate 445,175, forward strand.
CAGGGGCTGTCACGAATAAAGATTTCATTTTTGTTTGTGTCAAACCACTTGATATTTATCCACTTTTAAAAGAGCTGAATCCTCTTTTAACGGAGCAGCAAACCATTGTCATCATTACAAGTCCGGTTCATCCTGAACAGCTTCAGGATATCGTTCCTTGTCAAACAGCCAGGCTAATTCCAAGCATTACAAACCGCGCTTTATCAGGCGCATCACTTTTAACTTTTGGTTCATCCTGCAATGCCGCGACGAAAACAGCGTTAAGACAGTTAGCTTCGTGCATTTCAACACCAATTGAGATCCATCATTCGATTACAAGAGCTGCTTCCGATATTGTCAGCTGCGGTCCTGCTTTTATCAGTTTTCTCGTTCAGAAGATGATTGAAGCGGCCGTAGAAGAAACGGATATTTCTAAAGAAGAAGCCACCACCTTAGCAGAAGATATGCTGGTTGGACTTGGCCGTTTGATTGAAAAAAGAGTCTATACCCTTCCGACACTGCAAGCCAAAGTATGTGTGAAAGGCGGGGTCACTGGTGAAGGCATTAAAGCACTTGAAGCAGGTGTGCAAGATATGTTTCACCGCCTCTTTCAAAACACTCATGAAAAATTCGATGAAGATCTTGAAGCAGTTGCGCATCAATATCCACCAAGTGTGTTCACTGATGATCGCAGAAATTAATCATCTTTGCAACAAGCGAAAAAAGGGTTTTAAAAAACCATCGTTCTATTAAACGATGGTTTTTGGTTTCTTAGCTGAGATGAAATATCTTTCGGCAAATTCACCGGGGGCTTCATTTGTAAAATCAGCGGTCACTTCTATTTGTTCAAAACCAGCGGACTTAAGGAACGCTGCATATGTTTCAAATGGAAATGTGCGCTGTTCATGCGTCTCATCATAACGCTGATACATGTCTCCATCTTTTACAAAAAAGCTTAAATCATGAATGACCGAATACATGTCATCCCCTTTATCGCTCTGCCAAATATAGCTAATCTCTTCATCTTGATCTGCAAAAGTCGATCCCGGGAATACCTCTTCCATTTTATAAGGCGTATGAACATCAAAAAGTAAAACCCCATCTTCCTCTAAAAGCTGAAACATGTTTTTAAAGGTTTTTTTGACGTCATTTTCGTTTTTTAAGTAATTCAAGGAATCACAGCAAATAACTGCTGCCTGGAAGGCTTGCTCAAAGCCCGTAACCTCTCTCATATCTTGATGTAGAAATTGAATCGACTGCTTTTTCGCCTGGGCTTTTTGCTGCGCGAATGCCAGCATTTCTTCACTGAGGTCAATTCCTGTGACCTTGTGGCCCTTTTCAGCTAACCGAAGAGAAATCTCTCCAGTTCCACAGCCTACATCGATGATGGCAGCATTCGGCTTCATATACTGCTGGATCCATTGAACCCATTCATCATAAGGTGCATGTGTCATGAGCTCGTCATACACACCTGCAAACCCTTGATAAATCATGAGTTAATGCCAAGTGAAAGCGTTTCTCTCGGCGCATCTCCCCAAAGCTTTTCTAGATTGTAATATCCTCTTTCTTCTTTGTGGAACACATGGGCAATGACATCTCCTAGGTCAATCAATACCCATCTTGCTTCATCAAAGCCTTCCATCTTCTTTACTTCAATTCCACTTTCCTCTGCAAGATGTTTTACTTCTCTTGCAATGGCTTGCACTTGTTTATCAGAATTCCCGTGACAAATGAGAAAATAATCTGCAACAAGTGAGATTCCTTGCATATTAAGGGCAATAATATCCTCAGCCCGTTTATCATCGCATGCTCCTGCTGCGACGTTTAAAATTGATGATGAATCCATCCAAAATTCCTCCTTAGTTGTTCTTATGCACAAGCGAGTTGTAAGTAGCAAGCGTATCTGGAAAGACTGGCTGATTCTTTTTCATTAGAAAACTGATGGTGTTTTTTAATGATTGGATCAGTGCACGATCTAGATCATGTTCTGCTAACTCCCTTACTTCTTCGACACCAGGGAAATGTCGTCCTGGTTCTATATAATCTGCGACATAAATGACTTTTTCAAGTAAAGTCATGTCTGGTCTGCCGGAAGTATGAAATTCAATGGCTGTTAACACATCGTGATCATCAATTCCAGCTTCTTTTTTGACCAAATAGGCACCAACCGGGGCGTGCCAAAGCTCGGGCGAATATTCAAGCAATAAAGGGTTCATCTTCTCTTGCTCGATAATCCCCTTCATTTCTTCCTTTGGTCTAAATTTCGCATAATCATGAAAAATAGCGGCGATCTCTGCTTTTTTCACATCAGCACCGAACCGTTCCGCTAATGAAATGGCTGTTTCCATGACTCCAAGTGTATGTGTATATCTATGCTCTGTTAACTGCTCTTTGACACAGTTCAATGCTTCTTCACGATTCATATAAATGATGCTCCTTTATATAACGCTCAACAGCTTTCGGAATCAAATAATCAACAGGTTTCCCCTGCTCTATTCGCTGCCTAATCAATGTCGATGATACATCAAAAGCTGGAACATCTGCAAATAAAAGAGGATATGCCGTACTTCCAACGTAACCCGGTCTTTTCATCCCAATAAAGGTGATCATTTGAAGCAAGTCATCGATCCGATGCCATTTTGGCAAATACTCGACCATGTCCGCTCCTATCATAAAAAAGAACTGATCTTCTGGATGACGCTTCTTTAACAGATTGACAGTATCTACCGTATAAGACGGACCCTCCCGCTCCATTTCAATGAGCTCGAGCTGAAAATACGGATTTGACTGAATCGCCGCCTCCACCATGTTTATCCGGTGATGACTATCTGCTCGTTTCCGTCCTGTTTTATGAGGAGGCATATGGTTTGGGATAAACCAAATTTCATCAAGCCCAACTTGAATCCGCACCTCACTTGCCATCAGCAAATGCCCATTATGGGGAGGATCAAACGTACCGCCGAACAACCCTATTTTTTTCATATCGCATCCACCTTTACGGCAGCTTAATTTGTTTATTTTCCTTAGATTCTTTGTAAAGGACAATCACATTTCCGATCGTTTGAACGAGTTCAGCCTTTGCACCTTTTACAAGTGCTTTCGCAACTTCTGTTTTGTCCTCATCGCAATTTTGCAATACGCTGACCTTTAACAGTTCTCTTGCTTCAAGCGCCTCGGAAATTTGCTTGACCATATTGTCATTTACCCCGCCTTTTCCAACTTGAAAAATAGGTGATAAATGATGTGCTTGTGCACGTAAAAAACGTTTCTGCTTACCTTTTAACATGGTGTTCCTCCTAATTTCTCTATGACAATTGACTTCATTTTTCCGGCGTCAGGCGTAATGCCTGTCCACAGTTCAAAGGCTCTTACTGCTTGTCCAACAAACATGCCAACCCCATCTACTGTTTTCAAGCCTAAACCTGCTGCTTCACTAAGCAGTTTTGTTTCTATTGGATTATACACAATATCACAAACGACCGCTGTTTTTTTTGCGTTCGCTAAAGAAATCGGGGTTTCTTCAACATTCGGATACATGCCGATCGAGGTCGTATGGATGATGACATCATATTCCCCAAGTTGCTCTTCTGCTGTATTTAATGTGATTGCATGAGATGTGATTTTCACCTCTGCACTTTCAATTAAAGCTTCAGCTTTTTCAATGGTGCGGTTCGTAATATCAAAGCTCTTCGGTGCATACTGAGCAATTGTCGTATAAATCGCTCTTGCCGCTCCGCCAGCACCAATCAAGAGAAATGACAGCTCTGATAACGGCTGATCCAGGGCTTCAAGCAATGAATGAAGAAAGCCTTCTCCATCTGTATTGTACCCAACGAGCTGATCTCCTTCGAGCCGCACCGTATTGACGGCACCGAGGCGTTCAGCTGTTACATCAATTTTGTCAAGGTACTTCATGATTTCTACCTTGTGCGGAACAGTAACATTAATGCCGCTGATTCCTAACGCTTTCATGCCGCTAATCGCATCTTTCAGGTCATCATTTTCTACTTGAAAGCCATGATAATGTCCATCTATTCCAGCATCCTTTAGTGCTGCATTATGAATATCCGGAGACATTGAGTGGCCAACAGGGTTTCCGATTACTCCGTATAAAGGTTTCAAGGTCTCTCCCCCTTTGAACATTTAAATTAACGAACGTCTCATAAACACATGTACGCCTTTTGGCGCATAAACTTTGATTTGTTTGTCCGCATCATTTGCAGTGACCCAGCCTAAACCTGAAAAGACGATGTCCATTTTTGGCTGATCAATGGTAAAGGTATGTGGAACGAGCGGCGGGAAATCTTCCATACCCTCTTTTGATGGCGGTGACAGCAGTTCTCCTGCATGTTTTTCATATAAATCATCTGCGTTCTCCAGCTTTGTACGGTGAATGTTCAGCTCATTTGGCATATAGCAGACAAATGACGTTCTGCCGCCTTTTACGTAATCAAATCGAGCCAGTCCGCCAAAATAAAGCGTTTGTGCTTCATTTAATTGGAACGTTCTCGGTTTCAATTCTTTTTTCGGCGTTAAAATCTTCAAGTCATTTTTACTGACATAGTGTGCCATTTGATGTCGGTTGATGATGCCCGGCGTATCGAATAAAGCAGACCCGTCATCAAGCGGAATTTCAATCGCATCAAGTGTAGTACCTGGATATTGGGAGGTAGTAATGACATTCTCTTCTCCAGATACTTCTTTGATGATTCGATTGATAAATGTTGATTTCCCAACATTCGTACAGCCGACAACATAGACATTTCTTCCCTCGCGGTAATGATCAATCGCTTCCATCACCTCAGGTACGCCCTGGCCTCTGCTTGCACTAATTAAGAAAACATCAATAGGGTTTAATCCGTTTTCCTTTGCTTCCCGTTTCATCCAATGAATCAGACGATCTTTTTTCACGGATTTCGGTAAAATATCCACTTTGTTACCGACAAGTAAAATCGGATTACCGCCAACAATACGGCTCAGCCCATTGATCCAGCTTCCGTTAAAGTCAAAAATATCAACGACCTTCACAATGAGAGAATCTGTCTCTCCAATACTGTGCAATATATTTAAAAAGTCGTCTTCTGTTAAAGAAACATCTTGAATCTCATTGTAGTTCTTTAACCTAAAACAGCGCTGACAGATCACATCTTCTTTCAATAGAGATGCTGCCGGCGCATATCCTAATTGATCTTTATCTTCCGTCTGAATGGCTACACCGCAGCCAATACAAACAACCTTTTCCATTATTACTCTTCCTCCCACTGAATGTGGCCCTTACGCTTTAAGGCTCCTAAAATTCTGCGTTCAATCTGCCTGTTAAACTTTGTGAAAAATCCGTCCGAGGCAGCAACAGGAACGACCAAAATCGTATGGAAGCCATGACGATTCCCGCCAAGAACATCTGTCATGAGCTGATCCCCAATGACAACCACATCTTCTTTTTTCAACTGCATATCAGCGACTGCCTTATTAAAGGCTCTTCCCATAGGCTTTCTCGCTTTATAGATAAACGGGATATGAACCGGTTCAGAAAAAAGCTTGACCCTTTTTTCATTATTGTTCGATACAATCGTCACTTGTATCCCGTGATCTTTCATTTCTTGAAACCACTCAATTAAGCGCGGTGTCGCACTTGGACGGTCCCATTCTACTAGTGTGTTATCTAGATCAGTAATAATTCCTTTTACATTTCGTTCTTTTAATTTTTGCGGTGAAATGTGGAAAATACTTTTCACAAATTCATCCGGTAAGAAATACTTCTTTAGCACAATTTGCACCCTTTCTTCCATTGGTTTTCAGCGATTGTGTCGAATCAAATCACAATTTGTCTGTCTATCGAATACAATGAAAAAGTTTTCGACATATGATGAGGACCTTCAACAGGTGTGGATAATTTTACACACATTATCCACCTATATTTCATCACGCTTTCATTCAATTATAAACACTCTACCCACAAGTTATCCACTTAACCATGTGGATAACAGAACGATTGTTCTTGTTTCCCATTCATGGTAGATTAAAGGTACTTCAAAGACAGTCGATCAACCTATGATGATATGTCTTTTCCTCAAATTTTATGCCAACTTTTTCAGGGGAGGTGTTTTTCCCATCATATGGGTTTCTAGTATGAAAAAGCTGTCAGATGATTTACTTATAGAATCGTATTATAAAGCAAATGAAATGAACTTAAATCGCGACTTCATTGAATTAATTGAGACAGAAATGAAAAGACGTTCGCTCGGGCATATGCTCTCTGTTTCCTCTTAATTCCATATCACAGGAACCATGCCTCCCGAGCACTCTCCTTTTTTAAACTCAGGTGACTGATATTATATCACTTGCGCTATAGGCTTACTACTATTTTCCGTAAAAAACACCCCTTCTGATGAAAGAAGAGGTGTCTTAATTGCAAGGCTGTTCATTCCAAAACCATAACCCTCCGCCTACGACTAAAATGACCACAAGGAACACAACAAGAAAAGCGTAACCGATTCCTGCTCCTTGTGCTGGATAAGGCGAACACGCAGGGTAAGGATAAGGGCATCCCCACATATCAGTTACCTCCTTCTAGGAAGATATACTGTTAGACTATGCTGGATGGATGGTCTTGTTTAGGCAGATGGCCATCATTTAAAAATGTTTGATGACATCACGCTCTTTGATTTCGTTATAAATAATTCTCGCCCCTTTTGGTGTCATATGATTGCCAGAAGGGTCGATCAAGCCTGACTGAATCAGGGCATGATCACTATCTTCACCAGCTTCTCGGATGAAAGCTTTCCAGTTGTCGACAAGCGGCACCTGCTCATCCTTCGCTACTTCTCTCGTGATGTCATTATAAGAGTTTTGCCAAGCTCTTGCCCCGCCTCTCCCGGCAAAATAAGATGACTTATATCTAGAGTAATAATACAAGCCCTTTTTCCCGCCTTCTACAACAGGCACACAGGTCATGAGAATCGGGGTAATGCCTTCTTTTCTACTTTCAGAAATGAAGTAGGATAAATTTTCTTTAAACCTTTTTTTCGTCACTCGAGGATGTTTCCCGTCTAAAATCGCCGCATCATTCGTACCGAACATGATGAGAACGTAAGTTGGTTTCTGTTTTAAAATATCCTGCTTAAAGCGCAGTTTCGCGTCTTCAGTCGTCTGCCCGCCAATGCCTGCATTCTTCACTTGAATTTGGCCGCGCTCGACGTTTTTCATGAGATTCACCCATTTTTCAGATGTTGGATAATCTCGAAAGTCCCAGTTTGATCCTCTTGTATTACTGTCACCAAATGCAATGACGCTTTCTTGTACTGGCTTTGAGCACCCAGCAGCAACACATAATAGGATAAAAAGGAAAACATACTTCTTCACAACATTCACCTCCAAAAGCCCTCTTCATATAGTAAACGACAAGACTTTTTGTTTCAATGAATGACTGTTTTTGACGAATAATTACTATTGCAGTTGAACTGGCATATATGCTTTGTCATGGTGAAGCAGCTCACTTACTTTTACAAATTCATAGCCTCTCTTCTTTAATTCAGGAATCACCTGCTTTAATGCTTCTACCGTTTGCTTGCGATTTCCCCCGCCATCATGTAAAAGGATGATATCGCCGCCTTGAATATGATCAATAATTCGGCTTGCAATTTTATGTGCGCCTGGTCTTGACCAGTCCTTCGGATCTTGCGTAAAGGACCACATGACCACATCGTACCCTTGCTTTGACAGAATGCGGAATGATTTCATTGTTAAGCGTCCACCAGGAGGGCGAAATAATAAGGGACCGCCAGGCTGGAGTGAAGCGATATGAGCCGCTGATTCTTTTAATTCCCGCTTGATCTCCTTTGACGACAACAGGTCAAAATACGTATGATTCATCGTATGATTGCCGAGTTCATTCCCTTCGTCCACAATCCGTTCTGCGATCATCGGATATGCATGGATTCGGCTCCCTATCACAAAAAAGCTCGCATTCACTTGATGCTCCTTCAGCACATCCAATATTTGATTTGTATACACTGGGTGAGGTCCATCATCAAAGGTGATTGCAATCTTTTTCCGTTCCGCTCTCATGTCCCAAAAGGCACGTCCCGTTTTTTCAAGATCGACTCGTTTTAATGTACGTGCCTCTACTTTATTAGGAACAAAAGCACATAGCAGCCATATACACATTAAGATATGCAGCCCTTTCATTCGACCGCCTCCTCCACCGAACATCATTACCAATTAAATTGCCCGCTTTCTCATCAATTCATGCAAACCTCATGAGGATATCGACATCTTTTTCACATAAAAAAAGCCGGCCATACTGGCCCGCTCTTTGTGTTTCACGTTTGGTTTCTCTCTTCAACTGTCGAACGTTGCTTAGAATTCATACAGACACTCTCCTTCTTGGATTTGATTTTGAGCCCATAATAATTTCTGATAATACTGGTTGGACTTTTTGTATTGTTGAGAGGCTTCTAAGGCTGTCGCAATTTCTAGTGAGATATCCTCTATATAAGAGTATAGGCTAAGTTTTTCCAAATAATCAATGGTTTTTTGCAGTTGGTCTTCATTGATTTCCTGAACATATAAAGCATCCAGATACTCAAACATATGACAGAACAGCTGGTCTTCATGCTTCTTTGCAGCCAATTTCCCAGCTTCTAATATGCGCAGCGCATCCGCCTGTTCATTCTGTCTAAAAAGCAGCTTCGCCAGCGTATAGAGCGTATGTGGAAGCGTTGGAAGCAGCTCTTTGCGGGCAAGATCAGCGGATTCCGTTAAATATCGTTCCGCTTCCTCTCTATAGCCAAGCTCGCCATAACATTTTCCTAAATTATAGAGCGCTGAACTGTATATGCGCGGGTGATCAATTTGAGATGCGAGCTGTTTTGCCTTTTTTAAATGAGGCAGTGCCCGGTCTTTTCGTTTTAAATCTTGATAATTTCCTGAAATGACAAAGAGACATTGAATGATGCGAATGGTATACGCATCATGCTGATCGTATATTTCCAGCGCCTTTAAAATATGGTGCATGGAGACATGTGTTTGTTTCATGATATAGTAGGCTTCTGCCACTTTAAAATGAAACTCTGCCTGCTCAATATCATCGAATACCATGGACAGCTGCTTTTCTGCCACTCGATAATATTTGACGGCTTCTAAATATTCTTTTTGACTAAATTCATGCATGCCACGAAAAAATGCATGGTAATAATGCAGCATATCAGATAACTCATGATTGGAATTTTCGATTTTATCGACTAGATTAGATACTGAGAAAGGTTGGTATTTTGAAGGGTGTATATAGTCAAGCATGATTTGGTGCCGAAAACACATGAGCTGATAATAAATCAGTAAATGCTGGTCCTCTTCCATCTGTTCAATTTCCGCTTCAACTTCCGCTTTCAAGATTTCCGCATCTGGAACACTGAACTGCCGTATCATTCGATACCATTCATTAATTTTCATACCTACATGTGAAGATAGAACCTTCCCCATGTTCCGAAATGACCCCTTCCTTTTCAGTCTAATATTACATATTTTAGCACGCTTCTTGACCGCCAAGCACCGAAAAGAAACCGCAAACATAAAAAAGAGACGAACAGAAGCACGATTTTTTTGAAAAAGATGATTTTTTCATCGTACAGACACAGACAATCCCTCCTTCACATACATTTGAGGATATAGGCAGCAGCCTAAACATGGTGGAGGTGAAAATCGTGGCAGGAGTATTTACAGCGATGGGATTGATGGTCAAAGAATTGGTGTTTTTAGTGTCCTATGTCAAAAACAATGCCTTTCCACAGCCCCTTTCGGGAGATGATGAAAAAAAATACTTAGCCCTCATGGCACAGGGCGATGAACACGCAAGAAACATGCTGATTGAACATAACCTTCGGCTCGTCGCTCATATTGTAAAGAAATTTGAAAATACCGGGGAAGACGCTGAAGACCTCATCTCCATCGGGACGATCGGACTCATTAAAGCCATCGAAAGCTATTCCTCTGGAAAAGGAACAAAGCTGGCAACGTATGCGGCGCGGTGTATTGAAAATGAAATTCTCATGCATTTACGCGCGCTCAAAAAAACGAAAAAAGACGTCTCCTTGCATGACCCCATCGGTCAGGATAAAGAAGGCAATGAAATTTCATTAATCGATGTCTTAAAATCCGAAAATGAAGATGTGATCGATACCATTCAGCTCAACATGGAGCTTGAAAAAGTAAAGGAGTATATCGACATCCTCGACGGCCGAGAAAAAGAAGTCATTGTCGGCAGGTTCGGCCTTGATTTAAAGAAAGAAAAAACGCAACGGGAAATAGCCAAAGAGCTCGGGATATCACGGAGCTATGTGTCACGGATTGAGAAGCGCGCGCTGATGAAGATGTTTCATGAGTTTTACCGGGCGGAGAAGGAGAAGCGGAAACGGGAGAAGGGGAAGTGAAAATGAACTCTTTCCAACTTCTAAAAAAACAGACCTTGTTGGGTCTGTTTTTTATTTCGGCACTAAGCTACTGTCTCGCTGCATTTCATTTCACCATCTTAGCCTTCAAGAACAAAATAGCAAGATTTTGGTCATGGTCATGAACTAAGACATGAAGGAAATCAATTCATCATGCCCCACTATTTAGAGAGCTACAGGAAATGATGGCAAAGCGATTTGCATATAAATATTGTATTCTGCATTTATGCTTAAAAAATTTAAATACGAAAAAATAAAATATAATGCTTCATGTATTCTTGCTAATCAATTTTAAATGTTGTTATTTGATACCTGTCAGAAAGCTTAGTATAATCAATATAAGAACAAATATTCGGGGTTAGTAATCGTAGATAAACTACAACTTACCAAAAAGTGCTGCAAGAGACGCTATAAACGCAACAGTTTCCAAGGGCTATGTTATGAAAACAAGGTTGAAAGTATGATTGGTTCTAAACTGACACCAGATCATGTACATTGTGTCGTTTAATTCAACAAGAATATCTTTAAGAGATAGCAGTAATTAAACAAACAATTTAACTTTGGAGTGATGATAATGAATAAGTTTTTTGAGTACAACTGGCAGGTGAGAGACGAATGGATTAATTGGTGTAATCAACTAACAACAGAAGAGTTGCTACAAGACCGCATAGGTGGAGTAGGGAGTATTTTATACACTCTTTTTCACATTATGGATGTTGAATATAGTTGGATTCGTGGTATTCAGGGTAAAGAAGACGTGGTATTAGATTTTGATGATTACAAGACTATGGCGAAAGTAAAAACGCTCTCAACTACTTTACGATATGAAATAGTCGAATTTTTAAAATCTCATTTAGATGAAAAACAAGATCGAATGGTATCAGTTCCTTGGGATGAAGATGAATACACTAAAAATGAAATATTACATCATATAATTACCCACGAAATTCACCATATTGGTCAACTTTCTGTTTGGGCAAGAGAAAAAGAATTAACACCTGTATCTGCTAATTTTATCGGTAGAAAGTTAAAATCAGTACATGCTTATGAAAAGTAAGGTCAGTTAAAGATCCATTCATTTATCCCACTATGTTGTTTCCTTTTAAAAAGTGCTCAAATAATCGCTGACCTTCCTCTTCAATTTGATCATCTTCAATTGGATATTCCCCAATGAATAAGCCTAAATGGTCGTATTCCACATAACTCTTTAAGAGATTCAACTCGTAACTTTTCTGATCAAAAAACAATAACCATCTTCCTGTTTCTAAACTCTTAAAAAAGACGCCTTCATAATCATAACCTTGTTCATCATATCCTACATGTAAATGCATACTCTCATCTAAACTATGTATTCTTTCATTTATACACACTTTCACCTTACTCCCCTAACTTTTCACATTATGCTGAAAATCAATATTCCTCAACTCAACCCAATCAACAAAGTCAGGGACTTTTTTTGTCGTCAAAAACTGTTGAATGATTTGATACGCCTGATTGCGGTCGACATAGCTGCACAATGGCACATACAATGGTGATCCAGCGACCAAATGCTCGATCGTTTCGATCTTTTCTACCTTTTGAAAAGGGACTAAAAAATCTGGATATCTGATGATAAAGAATCCATACGGTTCAGTATAAAAGAAAACTAGACTTTCGCATTCCCCATCTTCCTCTATCTCAATGGAAGATTCTCCGTTACCTTGTTTCCAATACTCTTCACCCTCCTGGAAGAAGATCTTTTTCATGAATTCTTCTCCCGGATTTTCTACTGGAGCTCCTGTGGGGCCGTAGTATAAAAACATCCATATCGCTCCTTTATGCCTATATCAATTTGGATTTAACCAATTGTTCTATTTCCCTCAAAATCATAAAAGGCTTGTGTTTGTTGGTTTAATTTTAGCATGTGAAATAGCTTTGGGTTTAGCTTTTGAAAGGTTTGAGTGCTGACCCATTTTACTTCTTCAATATCCTGATCCGGATCTAGAATGTTCATCTCTCCCCCGATCATTTCCGCAAAGAACGTAATGATCAGCGCATGATGCTTTTTATCTTGAAAGAATGCTTCACGAACCGAATGAAGTTCATTTACTTTGACAACATACCCTGTCTCTTCTTTCACTTCACGGATGACAGCTTGCTGCAGGTGTTCACCTTTTTCCACAGCACCGCCCGGAAGTTCCCAATATCCCTTTACATTCTTGACCGTTAATATATTTTCTTCCTCGTCATAAATAATAGCTGAAACCACGTCTACTCGTTTCAAATGAATCCCCCTTAACAATCCATTCACACCAATTGTCGAATAAATGGCACGAACTGTTCATTTTATACATTCTTATTGTACCGTATTCTTCATATCGATTGGAGGTCATAGCTTGTGGATGATCATTATTTTACTTATTGTCCTCATAGGATTTACAGGGAATATCGTTTCTCTTTTTAGACAAATCAAAGCATCAAACGAGAAAATCATCCAACTGTTAGAACATAAAAAAATAAAACCTCACGCAACTAGCAGGAGGTTTTTTCCATAGGGGAAATCTTACCGTTTTTCCTCAAACAACATATGTCTAATTCGTCGAATATAATGGAGCGCAATATGACCGAGACATAAAATGAGCCCAATCATCGCAAGAATATAGATGGGCAGCATCAAACCAGGTACATAGTTTATAACAAATCCCAAACTAAACGCTGTCAGCATATATATGCTGATCAACCTCATCAACACCATTCGAAGCCCTCCCTTTCTATAATCACTTTAACATATTTTCCCTTTATCTTCATAATATGCTTTAAAAAAGATGCGAATCCTTCAATTCACCTTTTTCGCCCGTGCTTCCTTCCACTGCTCAAGCTCCGATACTGTTAGTAACTGATATCCTTGCTTCGTCAATTCCTTGATGATCGTGACAGCTGCGTTGGCAGAGGTGTCATAGATGTCGTGCATTAAGACGGTTTCTCCGCTAGACGCATGTGAAAGAATGTAGTTTGCGACGTATTGGCTGTTGCGATATTTCCAGTCTTCAGGATCAACGTCCCAAAGCGTAACTTTCATGTTGACAGCCGCGTTGATCTGCCCGTTTGTTCCACCATATGGCGGTCTAAAGTGAGTCGGTGTGAATCCGCCTGCTTTTTCAATGATTTGCTGCGTATCTTCTACTTGTTTGATGGCTTGTTTTAATGGCAGTCTTGTGAGTAAAGGGTGATTATAGGAATGATTTCCGATTTCATTTCCACCTTTTCTGATTTCACCTAGCATATCAGGATAATATTGAACCCTGCTTCCTAATACAAAAAATGTCGCGTGTCCTTTGTTTTCTTTTAAAGCAGTTAAGATCTTTGAAGTCGTTGATGGATTTGGTCCATCATCAAATGTAAGGGCAATGGCTTTTTGATGTGGGTTAAATATTCGCTTTTTAGGCAGTTTTACAATCTTTCTTTTTGCGATCGGTTCTTTTTTCTCGTTTTTGTTCTTTTCTTTATTGATGTATTCTGGCTTTAACATTCCTTTAAGCAGTGTTTTCTTAATCGCCAGCACTTGAGGGCCTTTCTTGTCTGGTGCAATTTGCCCCGCTGGGAAGTAGAATTCAATAAAACGATCTTTGATGGCAAAATACTGATAATGCTCTGCCTCAGGAGATGTTCCTTGTTTAAGCAAATGCTTGTTTTCAGCAAGAGAGCGATCTTTTTTTAACTCCTCAAATGTCATTTGAGACAGTTTTTTCAGACTTTCTTTCTTTGATAAAAATAGATCATCTATCGATAAAAAATGCTGTTTCTTGAAATCAAAATTGAATATCTTCGTGTCATGTGTGCCTTTTACTCCGCCTTTCAATTCATATGTATTGAATTTGATTGCAGTAGTTTGTTTGGCATAATGAGTAATCTCGTAATCTATGTTTAATTCGTATCGATGATCTTCATCGACATCACTTGCTTCACTAAATGATGTTTTGAATTTATCGAGCGCTGTTTCTGCAAATCTTTTCATCTCTTGATCTAGCTTTTTTTGATGAAACACAGGATAGTTCACAGCATATCTCAAGTATCTCCCGTCATTCACGAGGGTCACAATTTCAACTTCTTTATAGCTCGCATCTGGTGCTACCTTCTTCTTCTCTGTCCCGCTTGCCTGCTGATTATGATAAAACGCGGCGATTCCTATGATCATCGCAAGTCCGCATAGGACGAGACTGACTTTCCATTTAATTGACACAAAAATTCTCCTCTCGTGATGCCGTCATGCCTGAATGACGTGTGTTTGTAGGATAGACTTTGCATGCCCCCTTTTTAGTTTGCAAATCACACAATTGTCACATTTTCGACACATTTTTAGAGAGGAATAAAAAGGACTGATTTCTCAGTCCTTTGATTACTTTTGCATATATAGTTGAAATAATTTCGTTTCCTCATCAATGGAACGCGCTCGATCAAATGCCGCTCTGACTGTCTTTGTATTGTTCATGAGCTCGTACATCATGGTCAGCACAAAGATAAATGCGGCATTCCCATCTATGTAATCGTCCGGCGCCGAATAAGATGTAGCTCCTGCCTCTAAAAAAGCATCTGCTAGATTTTTCTCTCCTAGTGTGCAGCCTGTAGAGATAACATGAACTCCTTCTAAGGAAGCATACCGCTTGATTTCATCCGCTCCAAAAGCAGTATCCCTAGGCTCTTCATCTTCGTATACATCTTCCCCTAATTCAGGCATGATAAATGCTCCTTCTTCACCATGAAACGATAAAAGAAGGTAATCTATTTCTCCTCTATTTCTACCAGATAACACATGAATAAGGTCATTTGGCCTTCCGATCCAATGCATATCAACTTTCGCGCCGAAGTTTTCAAGTGCTGCACGCAGTGCAAAAGATTCCAGCTCACTATTGGGTCCTGCGGCTAACGTAATGCGCATGGCCAGTTGATTCACTTCTATCTCCTCCAGTCTATGATAAAAATAAAACCATTTTTTCCTCATCTGCATATGTATCAGCCCATTTTAACGCTTTTTCTTCGACAGCGTACGACTCAAATCCAACGGAGCGATAGAGGCGCTTTGCTGAATGATTAGTTGTCACCACTGATAAATACACTTGCTCGATGTCGTGCTGTTCTTGCGCGAAGGAAAGAGCTTTCGTCATCAAGGTCTTGCCTGCTCCCATTCCGCGGGCATCAGCTGTTACATACATCGCAGTCAGATTCGCTCGGTGCTTTAACTTCTGCAAGGTTTCTTGGATGAGCGTGACTGCCCCCACAAGCTGTCCTTGATGAAAAGCGCCAAATGTCCACATAGATTGCGCCGAAGCAAAACGCGCTTTATATTTGTCCTTTGTATTGAATTGCTCTTCCTCATAGCTTAACGCAAAACCCTCTGGATTTACTCGCAGTGCTTCTAGTCTGAGTGCTGTATATTCTTCAGCATCATCTGTTGTTAACAATCGAATATTCAGAAAATCACCTCCAAAAGAATGATGGATACTTCCAATTTTATCTTGAAAAGAACTTTGGATCAAAATTTTATTCCTGAATATAAAAAGGCATCCTATAAAAGGATGCCCCTTCACTACCACTTACAGCGCTTCACCGGACGGCAGCAAGGATTTTTGATATCACTGCCGCAATCGTATTCTTCTACAATATACTCGTTGTGAGTCGATTCAGTGACCGGATAGTAGTTTTCTATTCTTTTAATGTTTTTATTGACGTTTGTGATATGCGTTGGATGAATTTTTCTGATCGTTTGTTCATTCGTTCTTGTGTTGACAATTTGACGTGTGGGGAAAACAACCGTTTCTTCTCGGCGAGGTCCAAAGAAGAAATCATCTAATCGATTTCGGCTCATCTTAACACCCCTTCAAGTTGTCTTTCACTTACACTCTATCGTATGTTAGAGTTACCTTTCGTGATTAGATGCATGTCTATTTTTAGAAAAATCAACTATCGATCTAGTTTTCTCTTTCTTTACAAAAGGGCAATTTTAACATATTATACAAATGATATATTGAGAAGATAGGACACCCATGAAAACAACACATAAGCTCTTTTTATTCACTGTATTTTCTCTACACATCATCAAATAAGAGGTGCACGATATGATTAACACGGCACAGCCATTCGAACGAAACAAGCTAGACATTGCACTAGAACTAACTCAATTACATCTGAATCAATATCAAACCAATCATCCTGATCAGCTGAGTGAAATTTACGCGAAATATTATGCGCTGATTGAAGTGCTGGATTTGTCTTCCTATGATCAATTAATTGATTTACTGCCAGATGAGCTTAAACAGACGCTTGAGTAAAAAAACCATCTATCCCATGTGGATAGATGGTTTTCTTAAATTTATACACGTGCAGCCATATCGGTTTCGATTTGCTCTAAGCTTCTTCCCTTTGTTTCGACTAGCACAAATCGGGTGAATAATAATCCGATTAAGCAGATGACGCCAAATGAGGAGAAAATAACCCCAAAGCTGAATTGATCTGCCAGGATAGGGAAAACGAGTCCAACTGCTAACGATCCGGTCCAGTTAAAGGCAGAAGAGATACCTGCTCCGATGCCTCTGACAGATAACGGGAAGATTTCGCCAATGATGATCCAAGTGATCGGTGCCCACGAGAAGGCATAGCACAAAATAAAGCAGCAAAGTGAAATCAATGTCACCCAGTTTAAAATTCCTTCACTGACGCCAAGTGCACCTAATGCGGCTGGTGCAAAGAAAGAAAGAGCCATGCCCGATCCCCCTACGGTGAGAATCGTTCGGCGATCGAAGCGGTCAACAAATTGTAAAAAGATTACGGTCGTGACGACAAAAATGACACCGACAATGACTGTAAAACCTGCGGCAACCTGCGGCGCAAGGCCTACATTCCGAGCGATACTCGTTGCATAATAGACAATGGAGTTCGCGCCTTGAATTTGTTGAAGGGTCGCCATTCCAACCCCAATGAAAAGAGCCATTCTGAATTTCTTTTGAAACAATTCACGAATACCCGAGCGTTCTTCTTTGGCGACTTCTAAGATTTCCTGCATTTCTGATTCGATTTCTTCACGAGAAGAACGCAGTGATCCTAATACCTCTCGTGCTTTATGAGCCATTCCGTGTTTAATCAAATATCTCGGAGATTCAGGAAGCTTCAGCATGCCAATATAAAGCACAATCGCAAATAAAGCAGCACTTCCCAGCATCCAGCGCCAGCTGTCTGGGATGGGTTCAAACACAAACGCGACAATATAGCTGAGCAAGAGTCCAGTTACAATCATGAGCTGATTGAGTCCAGATAATTTCCCGCGGATTTTAGCAGGAGCGATTTCAGACATGTAAGCCGGAACCAATGATGAGGCTGTTCCTACTGCTGTCCCTAAAAAGATACGAGCGATGGTGAGTGAAATCTCTTCTGGTGCGACAGCTGATCCGATAGCCCCGATAAAAAAGATAACGGATGAGACCAAAATGAGTTTTCTGCGGCCAAATTTATCCCCTAAGAGACCGCTTAAGATGGAGCCAATGATGGCCCCGCCCATTAATGAAGAGACAACAATTCCAAGCCATAATGGGCTGAGCTGAAATTCTTCCTGAATATGTCCTTCTGCCCCTGCAATAATACCAATATCATACCCAAATAAGATGCCTGCAAAGGACCCGAAAAAGAAGATAAATTTGCTTGACACTTTTTTCTCCAAGTGGATGACCCCCTCACTTAATTAACCGCTTTCATTTCTCCCTGTGCTTCCACTGTAAACAGTAGAAGACCTTTCATCCTTCTTCTATAAAACCACATATTCTGCATTGACAAGCTTTGTAAACTGAACAATTTGATCGACCGTTAAATTGAGAGACACGACTGTATGATGGCCTCCCCCTTGCTTAATCCATGCTTTGACGCCATCCTGAAAATTCGGTTTGATTTTCCACAATACACGCGCAACTGGTAAATGAGGTGCCGCTTCCTCCGGCTCAAAGGCTTCGACTTCTTGTATCAGCCATTTGAAATGTGTTCCAAAATCCGCTATGGAAACAACAACACCTTCGCCTGCTTTTCCATCAAATACAAGACGTGCTGGATCTTCCCGGTTTCCAATGCCAAGTGGAGACACGACTATGACGGGTTTTGTATGTGCGAGCGCTGGATCTACTTCCAGCATATGAGATTGCAGCACCGCTTCATGTCCAGACGTCATTTCATATGTGTAGTCCTCCATAAAACCAGTGGATTGATGATGGCTCATCACCTTTAATAAGCGGGATAGTGCAGCCGTTTTCCAATCGCCTTCCCCAGCAAAGCCGTATCCCTTTGCCATCAGCCGCTGTACCGCAAGTCCAGGCAGCTGCTTCATCCCATGTAAATCTTCAAAGTTTGTTGTAAAGGCATGATAGCCGCCTTCATCTAAGAAACGTTTGATGGCGATTTCATATCGCGCCTGCACCTTGACACTTTTTTCCCATTCTTCAACTGAATACGTTCCATAATTCACATCATATTGCGTTAAATACTCAGCAAATAATGCATCTACCTCTTCTTCCGCTACTGCATTTACATATTCGACAAGGTCGCCTATTCCAAAGTAATCAACGGTCCATCCTAATTGAATCTGCGCTTCGATTTTATCGCCTTCTGTCACGGCCACATGCCGCATGTTGTCACCAAACCGGGCTACTTTGATGTGAAAGCTCTCATGATAGGCAGCCGCAACGTCCATCCAATCAGCAATTTGCTGCTGCACATCCGGCTTAGACCAATGACCGGTCACAATTTGGTTTTGTTTATTTAAACGTGCATTGATATAGCCATATTCTCTATCTCCATGTGCGGATTGATGAAGATTCATATAGTCCATGTTGATCGTGTCCCACGGGATCTTTTCATAATATTGTGTGACAAGATGCAAAAGAGGTTTTTGCAAAAGATTGGTCCCGCGTATCCACATTTTCGCTGGAGAAAATGTATGCATCCACGTCATCACGCCAATGACTTCATCGCGATAATTGACCTCTTTCATTAGCTTTGTGATTTGATCGGCGCTGACAGCCAGCTCCTGCAAAATCACTGGATAAGGAAGTAAACCGCTCTCATTTAAGGCATCTGTCATCTTTTGTGCATTTGCTTTTACTTTTTGCAGTGCTTCATCACCATATAAATGCTGTGACCCAACGATAAACCAAAATTCTTTTTTCTGACTTGTTAACATTGATATCCCTCTTTTCTTTATCTTGAAGGTTTTTGTCCGTAATACGCATGCTTTCCATGTTTTCTTAAGTAATGTTTATCTAAAATTCGCTGCGGCAATGGCTCCGCAAATTCGTTCAATTGCTTGGCAAAAAGGTTCATTTTGGCAACTTCATCTAAAATCACACTGTTTGTGACCGCACTTTTTGCATCCTTCCCCCATGTAAACGGACCATGCCCTTGAAGCAATACACCCGGCACCGCCATGACATCTAGGTTTCTTTTCTCAAACGTTTCGATGATCAGCCGGCCGGTCTCTACCTCATAACCGCGATTGACTTCTTCTTCTGTCAGAAAACGAGCGCACGGAACGGCGCCGTAAAATGTATCGGCATGTGTTGTGCCCATTGCTGGTAAATCAAGACCTGCCTGCGCCCAAACGGTTGCCCACATAGAATGGCTATGTGAAATGCCCCCTATTTCCTCAAAGTGTTTGTAAAGAACCGCATGTGTAGCTGTATCTGACGAAGGACTGAATTCTCCTTCCACCACTTCACCGTCAAAGTTCACCACGACCATATCTTTTGCTGATAGTTGGTCATACGCTATGCCGCTCGGCTTAATCACAAACAAACCACTGTCACGATCACATGCACTGACATTGCCCCATGTAAATTTCACAAGTCCGTATTTTGGCAAATCTAAATTTGCTTGATACACTTCTTCTTTTAAGCGATCTAGCATACCGTCGTCACTCCTTTCTTTTGCATCAGATGCGCTACTGCCGCCTCTTCAATCGGAAGCCCCTTTTGATAGCGCTTTAAAAATTCGTCAAAGCCTTTGACATCGAGTGGATCGGGCTCCATGGGCTCTTCTGATGTATGGGCAAATACCCGGTGGGTAAGAAATTCAGCCAATGTTTGCTGATGATGATGGACCATATATGAAGCAAGGACCGCCATCCCAAACGCACCGCCTTCTCCCGCTGTTGAAACGACTGATACAGGTGTATTCAGCGCTGCGGCAACCATTTTTTGTCCAACGAGCGGTGTTTTAAATAATCCCCCATGTCCTAGTAAGCGGTCAATCACTACATGCTCCTGTTCCTTTAACCGGTCCATGCCTATTTTCATAGCACCAAAAGCGGAGAACAAATGGGTGCGCATGAAATTAGCGAGGTTAAAGCGGCTTTCAGGAGACCTGACAAAAAGAGGTCTTCCTTCTGGCAGTCTCGTAATATTTTCACCAGAGTAATAGCCATAGCTTAAGAGTCCGCCGCCCTCTCGATCTGCTTCTAAAGCTTGCTGCAATAGGGACTCGTATAACCTTTCTGACTCCACTTGCATGCCTAGTGCTTCAAATGCCTCTCTGAATATATTCATCCAAGCGTTTAGGTCACTTGTACAGTTATTCGCATGAACCATGGCAACTGGCAGTCCATCCGGCGTCGTGACAAGATCCACTTCTGGATAGACACCTTTTAGATCCTGCTCTAGCACAATCATGGCAAAAACAGATGTCCCAACAGAAATATTCCCAGTCCGTCTTTCTACACTGTTTGTCGCCACCATTCCCGTTCCAGCGTCACCTTCCGGCGGGCAAAATGGAATGCCTGGCTGCAAATGTTTTCCTTGATCCAAAATGGCAGCTCCTGCTGTAGTTAACACGCCAGCCTCTTCGCCTGCTAAATAGACACGCGGCAAAAGGTGGCGAAGCTTCCACGGGTAGCCTTTTTCTGCAATCAATGCTTCAAATTGCTGGATCATTTCTTCATTGTAGTCCTTCGTTTCGTCATCAATTGGAAACATCCCTGATGCATCGCCAATACCAATGGCCTGCTTTCCGGTTAACAGCCAGTGAATATATCCAGACAAAGTGGTCATATATTCTAATCGGGATAGGTGTTTTTCCTCTTCTAATACCGCTTGATACAAATGAGCAATACTCCATCTTTCTGGAATATGAAATTGAAATACATCTGTCAGCTTTTGACTCGCCTCGATGGTCGTTGCATTTCGCCATGTTCGGAACGGAACGAGAACCTCTCCTGTATGATCACATGCCACATAACCATGCATCATCGCTGATACCCCGATTGAGCCAATGGTTTGAATGGTCACACCATACTTTTGCTCGGCCTGTTCTTTCATCTCTCGATAGGCCACTTGCAGACCTGTAATGATATCAATTAAGTTGTACGTCCAAATGCCATCCTGGAGAAAACTTTCCCATTCATATGCACCTTGTGCAATTGGCTGAAATTCCTCATCTATTAAAATCGCTTTAATTCGTGTTGAACCAAATTCAATGCCTAAAGATGTCCGTCCTTCTTTCAAGGCTTTGGCCGTCTCTTTATGATTCAATCTACGTTCACCCCCATTTTGATAGCGGTTTCAATTTTGTTTTTCTAGATTCATTGATTCTCTGGTACAATCACAATATAATATTTGTACGTACATATGTCAATAATAAATATAGTTGTACATACACAATGTGACAAAAACCTGCATTTTTTCTGGAGGGGTCATGACAGAAAAGGAAAGCGCCTGTTTTTGATTCGACAACCATGTTAAAATATGTCCATACAATTTCTTCTCAATCCGAGTAGATGATCAACTGAGAAAGAAGTGAAACGATGAAAAAGAAGTACCAGATCATTATTGATGATATAAAAAGCAAAATACTCACAGGGGATTATCGGATCGGGGAGCGCATTCCAACCGAATCAAGCCTGCAAGACATGTATCAAGTAAGCAGACATACAGTTCGAAAAGCCATTTTGGAATTGTCCAGCGAAGGATTTTTGCGCAGCGAAAAAGGTTCAGGCACATTTGTGACCAATCAATATCAAACAAAACCTGCGGGACATGCACATATGAAAACGATTGGGGTCATTACAACATACATATCCGATTACATTTTCCCTTCTATCATTCGAGGCATTGAAAGCCGATTAAACGAAGAGAACTATTCCTTGTTACTGGCAAGCACAAATAACGATGTTGAGCAGGAGAAAAAAGCACTGGAAATGATGCTGTCTTTTGGGGTGGACGGACTTATTGTCGAGCCGACGAAAAGCAATTTATATAATCCAAACATTTCGTACTACTTATCCTTTAAAGAACAGGATGTACCGCTCATTATGATCAATGCCTATTATGAGCAGCTAGAGGTTCCTTTTCTCTGTTTAGATGATGTGAAGTCCAGCTATTTAGCCACAAAAGAGCTGATCACCTCGGGCCATCAGCAAATTGGACTTATTTCAAAAACAGATGATTTACAGGGGAAATATCGGATGAAGGGCTATATTCAAGCGCTAGGTGAAGCGAAGCTTAATTTCCTGCCTGAGCATGTGCTCTTTTTCGATACAGAATCGAAGCAGCATTTGGGGGAGCAAATTCACACATTTCTGATGGCGCACAGACATGAACTGACCGCCCTTGTTTGCTATAACGATGAGGTGGGATTAGAAGTCGCCAGCGTATGCAGCGAAATCGGGCTGTCCATTCCAGATGATCTCTCGATTATTGGACAGGATAATTCGTATATTGCCCAGAAAAATGCCCATGTGAAGCTGACAACACTGACCCATCCACAGGAGCAAATGGGCCGTGATGCAGCAGACTGGATGATTAAAAAAGTACAAGGGAAAAAGAATCTCCCTGATCAAACGTTTTACGAGCCTGAATTGGTTCCAGGTGAAACGATCAAACGAATAAAATGAGCCCTTGCCGCAGGTGGCTCATTTTATTTTAGATTCCAGCATAAGGCGTGAATGGTTCGGCTCCCTGAAATGAAAGACATGTGTTTCCCCTCATTCATCATGAATCAATAAAAAATCCCCATCTTATAAAAAGATAGGGAACATATCTATTACGCCTCTTCTTTAGGGGAAGGCACCGCACATACGCCATCTGCACATGCTGCTTCAAACGCATTGTCAGCAGCTTTCTCTGCTTGAGCTGCTTCCTCTGTCCAAGCTGTTTCAAGTGCGCGCAGGAACGTATCTGCTGACTGTGCACCTGCCACTGAATATTTGTTATTGATTAAGAAAAATGGTACGGCATTAATACCAAGCTGTCTCGCTTCTTTTTCATCTTCTCGTACATGATCTGCAAATTCCTCGCTGTCAAGAGCTTGCTCTACTTCCTTTAAGTCAAGACCTGCTTTTTCTGCAATGTCTAAAAGAGTTTGACGGTCACCAACATGCTTTCCGTCTGTAAAATACGCTTGAAACAGCTCTCCCATGACGAAATCACCTTTCCCCTTTTGACCAGCATATTGCGCCAATCGGTGGGCATCAAAGGTGTTTGTCAACACGAGCGGATCGAATTGAAAATCGATTCCTTTCTCTTTACCGGCCTGCTTCACCTGCTCATTCATCGCCATGGCCTGGCTGCGGCTCATGCCATATTTTTTGACGAGCATATCGTGAACGTCATGATCGACATCAACAGGTGCGTGCGGATCAAGCTCAAAGCTTTTAAACTCTATCTCTACCTGTTCCTTCTCTGGAAATTGTTCTAGCGCTGTTTCCAGCTGTTTTTTTCCTATATAACAAAAAGGACAGGCGATATCTGACCAAATTTGTACTTTCATGTTCATCTTCCTTCCGTGCTGCACTTTTTCTTCAAAGATGTAACTATTATAGTTACATCTCTTCACTTATGTCAAGATACTGTATGCCTTTTAGACGAAAAAAACCTTTCCTTCTAGGCAAGGAAAGGTCATATCAAACATGAAATTCATATTGTATCACTTTTTTAAAATAGAGCTTCTAGAAAAGAAGAAATGTTGGCTTTTTCTTTACCTCAAATGTTGAAACATTGTCACCTATTGATTGTTTTATTCTCATTTGATGGAATATCTGTAAAATAATTATTTCTTATGAAATAACCCAAAATTCTTCTGAAAATATAAACATCTACTTTAGGCAAATCCATAGAAATTTTTTGAAGGATTTCATTTGTCTGATTACTATCGAAAATTATAGAACCTTTATCTGATTTTGAATCCATTAAAAAACTGCTGAGTGCTTCAATAGATCCTTCTTTTTCTTTATTGACCGTATCCAACCATTTTTTCATACTCTTTCTTTTTAATTTAAATCCTTCTTTTTCTATAACTGTAATAACATCATCAAAATCAAGCGATTCCGAATTATATATATGGAAATTACCACCCATTTCTTCAGATATAGATATTTTTACAATCGATTTACTTGCATAATTCACTGGCACTAAATTCAATTTCCCTAACTCTGTGGGTGCCATCTTCATCTCAATACAGCCTGCAATAATTCTCCATATCAGATCATTTTTTTGACATGCACCTGTTTGCAGATCTCCTGTTAAGCGACCACAGCGATAAATTGATACAGGTATGCCACGTTTGCGTGCAATTTGAATTATATTTTCTGCAACCCACTTACTCTCTGTGTACCCAATAGATCCCCCTAGATGCTCAGGGGTTGGCATATGTTCTTCATTTATAAATTCTGTGCTACCTTCTTCAGAATTAGAAAAAACATATATTGTCGAGATAAAATGAACTGGTTTAATTTTTTTAAGACAGGCGAGCCTTAGAATTTCTTCCGTACCTAAAACATTTGATTTCTTTAAAGCATCGTACGGATAAATAAAATTAACAAGCGCTCCATTATGGTAAATAACACTAATATCACTTGCCAATTTGAGAAATTTTTCTTCCGTTAGCCCTAATAATGGCCTTGATAAATCACCTACAATTGGAATAATACGATCTTTAAATTTTTCATTCCAAATTTCATACTTCTTTAATGCATTTTGAATACGCAAAAAACCTGACTCTGTTGAATTGGCGCGCACTAAACAATAAATTTTTGCAGAACTCATCTTTAGTAGATCACGTAACAAAAAAGCACCTAAGAAACCGGTTGCACCTGTTAAAAAAACATTATCTATGTAAGAAGTATCTTTATTTTCAAATGGCTCAGTTGGTTGTATAGATGAATCTAATGAGACTTCATTCAATAGATACTCTAATTGATGTTTTTCAAACTCTTCCTCACCAATTACATTTAAGCTTTCAATATTTTCTGCCATACCTGCTATTGTAGGATACTCAAATAAAATGCGGAGTGGAATATGGATGTTAAACTCTTCACGCAATTTAAAAATAAGTTTATTTGCACTCAGTGAATGTCCACCAATCTCGAAGAAGTCATCATAAATAGATATCTTATTTTCGCCCAAAACATCTTTCCAATGGTGTAGTATTACTTTTTCTTTATTATTTCTCGGTGGTGTATAACCGTTTATGAATGTTTTTTCTATTTCTCTAGGAAGAGGCAATGCTTTTTTATTCAATTTCCCATTCGGGGTGATTGGGATAGAATCTAATTTAATTAAATAGGAAGGTACCATATAATTAGGCAAAAATTTCGAAACATAATCTTTAAGTTCTATTGAGGAAATATTGCTACCTTTCTTTTCAATATAATAACCTATTAAAATATCTTCCTCTTGATGGTCTTCATTTGTTAAAATGATTATCTCCTCAATCGATTCATTTTTTCTGATAGCTGCTTCAATTTCTCCTAATTCAATACGATATCCACGAACCTTAACTTGGTCATCCTCCCTTCCAATAAATTGAATTTCCCCATTTGGAAGGAGCTTAGCCAAATCACCCGTTTTATACATCAAATCCTTATTTTTAAAATGGTCTTTAAAAAATCGCTGTTTTGTTAATTCTGGTTTGTTTAAATAACCTCGAGCTACACCGTCGCCAGATATAAATAAATCACCGACTACACCTATTGGCTGTAATTGTAGGGAAGAATCTAAAATATACATTTGAGTATTTGAGATTGGCTTTCCTATAGAAATATTACCGTGGGTAACATCTTTAATCGCTGACCAAATTGTAGTTTCAGTCGGTCCATACATATTGAAAATTTGAGCGTTTGAGTTGCTTCGCAATCCTTCCAATAACTCTTTAGTTAGAGCTTCTCCTCCCACCATTATTTCCGAAAGATTCATTAAACTAGAAGCTAAAGATTTATTTTGTAAGAATAACCTATATCGAGAAGGAGTAGTTTGCATCATTTTTACATCATATTTTTTTATAAGATTTGTTAATGATTCTGCATCAGAAAGTTCTTTTTCACTTGCTAAAATTATATGCTGACCTATAGTTAAAGGTAATAATATCTCTAACATAAAAATATCAAAGGATATTGTTGTTACTGCTAAAATAGGTTTATTTCTTTTAAAGTTGACAACTTGTGACACTGCATTAATAAAGTTATTTAATGATTTATGTTCCACCATAACCCCTTTAGGATTTCCAGTAGATCCTGAAGTATATATCACATAGGCTAATTGGTTTTCATTAATTAAATTAATTGATGCTTCTTTATTTTCATTTTTGATTAAGTCAGATTCTTCATCTAGATAAATAATTTTACTATTATCAAATGCAAAATTTTCACTAAACTGTTTATTGGTTATTATTAAGGATGTCCTTGAATCTTCTATAATATATCTTATTCTTTCTTTTGGAAATGATGGATCTATTGGAACAAAGCAACCTCCAGCTTTAAGGATTCCTAGAATACAAATTACCATGTTAATCGATCTTTCAACACATACTCCTATAATATCTTCTGAACCCACGCCATATTTTTTCAAATAATTAGCAAATTTGCTTGAATTTTCATTTAAATCTTTATACGTTATTGATTGGTTATCAGATGAAATTGCAATTTGTTTAGGAAATGAATTTGCTTGATCTGTGAATAACTTTAAAAATGATTGATTAGCTGAACTAGATAAATCACATTTATTATAGATATCATTTTTCTGCACCAGATCTTTTTGAACTAGAGATATACTGTTTATTGGAACTTCTATCGAATTTACGATTTCATTTAAAATGTTTTCAAAATGTTTCATCATTTGAATAATGGTACTTTTCTCAAATAAATCTTTATTATACTCGAATGTACAAATAAGCCCTTTTTTTGATTCACTCATTGTTAGACTCAAATCAAACTTTGACATAGACGAATTGACTTCAATATCCAGAGGCTCAATTCTTATATCATCCATTGAGAGATAATCAAGTTGAATATTTTGCAAAGTAAACATAACTTGGATTAGAGGCGAGTGGCTTAAGCTTCTTTTTATTTGCAATTTTTCAACTAGCTTCTCAAACGGGATCTCTCGATTTGAAAATGCTTCAAGAGAAGTTTTGTTTACACGATTTAATAGTTGTTTAAATGTAAGCTCCCCTGACACATTTGTACGAAAAACCAGGGTATTAATAAAACACCCTATTAGTTCTTCAGTTTCAGGTATCTCTCGTCCTGCAACTGGACTTCCGATTACTATATCTTCTTGGCCTGTATAACGAAACAACAGTAATTTGAAACCAGTTAATAAAGTCATAAATAACGTGACTCCTTCTTTTTTGCTGATTTCATTTAATTTGTTCATCAAATTAACGGGCAAATTAATTGTATGCATCCCTCCTCTATATGTTTGTATCGCTGGTCTTGAATGATCTATAGGTAGTGAAATTAATGGTTTAATCCCCCTTAATTTATTCTTCCAATAAGTAATTTTCTTTTCAAACATCTTCTCATTTAGATATTTATGTTGCCAGACTGCGTAATCTGCATACTGTATAGAGAGGTGAGGAAGTTTTAATTGTTTTCCTTTTTTTAAAGTTAAATAATTCTGCTTTAATTTTTGCATGATAATATTAAGTGACCATCCGTCGGAAATAATATGATGCATATTCAAGAGAAAAACATAATTATTTTTCTCTTTTTGAATTAATGTTGCACGAATTAGTGGACCTTTTGTTAAATCAAATGGTTTATTAAATTTTTTATTAATTAGACTTTTTACTTCATCTTCTTTATTATTGAAACAACTTAAATCCTTAAAATCCATATTCCAATTTACACTATCACTAATAACTTGACATATCTCACCATTCACTTCTTTAAAAGTTGTCCTTAATATCTCGTGTTGTTTAATGATACTAATTAAACTGTTCTCCCATAGATCAATGCAAAGTTCGCCTTTTATATTTAATAAAAGTGGAAGATTATATAATGAACTGTTAGGAACTAGTTGATCCAGAAACCAAATGCGCTGTTGAGCATATGAAAGTGGCATTATTTCTTCTTGGATAATTTGAACAGAATCAGCTCTCTCTTCTTGACTATGATTCTCTGTGTTTTTGTTATTCATATCTTCCAAACTCCTCTCCTGTAATAATTGATTAACGTTAAATTTTTTTACTCTATTTATTGAGAACTTAACATCCACTCAAACAAAGTAAAAATTGCAAATAAAAGTAAGGAGGATATCCAAGAAGCTTTCTTTGAAAGACCTGATACTTGTTGAAAACCTATTGCAAACAGTACAAATGACCATATGGTGAATAACTCTATTTTTTTAAGTAGATTTTCTATTGGAGGGGATGAGTTAATAAAACTACTTAAAGAGGTTATTTGCATATATGGACTAGTTTGAAAAACTATTATGATAATAGTGTTAACAATATCGCCTATAACGCCTATTAAGCTTATATATATAAACATCGATAGCATTTGGTGATAATTACTCTGTCCCTTAAAAATTTTAGATATGAAATACATAATAGCTGGTGCTATGAAAATAAAAATAATTAATCCAGCAAGAACTAATACCATAAAAGGTATTAGTTCTTCTATCTCTTTAGTTTTATTATCTGAATATGAAATTCGAAAATATAAAGATACAAGATTCAAGATAATTATTATATTCAAAGGCCACCAGACAGTAGGTCTTTTTCTTATTTCATTTAATTGTACAGTTGGATTTGTAATCATTTTTAAAAGTGATGGTTTTTGTGTTCTCTCAATTTCATTAACTTTCTTTTTCATATTATTTCCTCTCAATAAATTGTTTTTGGCTTCAACCAATTAATTCTTTTTTAAGTGCTTCTTTGATGAGATGAGCTAGGATAATATTTCTTACGTTCCACACGTTCAATCGTTGGAAGATATGTCTTTTCGTCTGTCTTTTGAACGTATTCTGATAATTCTTTAATTGTTGGACGTGAGAAGATTTCGTTTATTGGTAC